>NZ_CP036319.1:0-1200000 GCF_007752935.1 Crateriforma conspicua
GTGCAAACGTCGGCCCAACCCGAATCAACGCCCACCGCGTCATCGCTGGGATCTGCGGATTCCCGGTCGCGTCGTGTCGTGTCGTTTCCATTGGAACGTCCACGTTTAAAGGTCCGGCGTCACCTGCGTCCCCGTCGCGGCGGGAACGATGGAACCACCGCAAAATCGCTGCCGTATTGCGTTTTGGGGCCCGAGAATCAATTGCTGTGTCACCTGGCCGGTCCGCAAGGCGGATTGTTGTCGTTGGCCAGCCCACTGTTGATCACCGGACCATCGGGCATCGGCAAATCGGCCTTTGCCCTGCACTTGGCGGCCCGACATGCGGTTCAGCATCCTATCGACGGCCAGCCCGCGGTCGTGCATTACTTGCCGGCGGTGGATTTTGCTCGTCAGTACGCCGACGCGATCAATTCGGATGACTTGCCACCGCTGCAAAGCGAATTGGACGAGGTGGAAATCCTGGTACTGGATGACTTGCACCTGATCGCGGACAAGTCGGCGGCTCAGGAGGAACTGTCCAACCGAATCGATCGACGCGCCGAATCCGGCAAGTTGACCATTTTGGTTTGTCGGCGGTTCCCGTCGGACACCCGCGGATTGCGTCCTCGGTTGGTCAGTCGTTCGATGGGTGGGCTGACGCTGAACATCGCCTGCCCGGGTGACGAAGCTCGACGGGTTTTGTTGGGCGAATATTTCCTACTGCACGACTTGGTCGTCCCGCCCGACATGGTGCATTTGTTGTCGGCGGGTCTTCCCGACGGGCTGACACCACGCGATTTGGAAGGCTGTGTCAAACAGCTGAACCTGTGGTGCCGGATGAACGATCGCGCCCCCGACATGGAAGGCATCCAATTCGCTCTGGATTCACTGCAGCGCGATTCGGAGCTTTCGATCAACGCGATCACCAAATCGGTGGCCCGTCATTTTCGCTTGCGATCGGCAGATTTACGCAGCAGTTCACGCCAGCAGAAGATCGTTCGAGCCCGATCCCTGGCGATGACACTTGCTCGCCAATTGACCACCCACAGTCTGCATCAGATCGGCGAATCCTTTGGCGGGCGCGACCATTCAACGGTGCTGCACGCGATCCGCAAGACGGAAGCTTCGTTGGTCAGCGATGCCGATTTGCGCCGTGCCGCGGCCGAAGTCACCGAAAAGCTGGGCGCCTGAGCCCAATCCGCCGTCGTTCGGCTTCACGAGGGTTGCTTCTTATTTTCCCCGGCGGATCCTGTGAAGGGATTGTCTACCAGGGAGATGTCTGCACGCTTATTTTCCGGATGGATTGGCCCGCCCTTGGTGACAAGATGAAAGGATTCAAACAGTCGTCCGGAAAGAAACTCGAAAAAGATCATCGTGGAAAACTTGGTCAGACTCGGTTGCGTTTCGGTGTCCGTTTTCCCGATCGCACCGTCAACGTTTTCGGTGCGATGTTTCCGAGTGTCGGAAACTGTCACATCGGGCGACAAAGAACGCACCGATTTCAACCGCGTTTTCCACAGCGGCTTGATTCACGTAAGTGCTTGGAACAACGGTGTTTGGCTTGACGATTCCGGCAAGATCAACATCATTCGCGTGCGCATTCCGATGACGACGGTCAATAAAAATATAAATCCCTGGAATCAATCCTCTGGGGGAACACCTTTGATGCCTACAGCGGTCTTCATCCTGCGGGTACCATCCTCGGTCATGTCGGGTACAAAATCATGGCCGGACGGATTCACGCTTTTGCGAACGTGGCCTGTCCAATCCGTGCACCCTTGCATCGGGCCGGTGTGATCGTCCCCTGTCATTTCCCCTCCGTCCTTCTGCGACTTGTCAGCCCTCGATGAAAATTTCTTGCCAGCGTGACACCCTGACCGCCGCCTTTTCCCTGGCAGCCAGCATCGCTCCTGCACGATCGCCCAAGGAAATCCTGCAGAACGTCAAGGTGACCGCGTCCGGTGGCAAGTTGACGCTGGCAGCGACCGACATGGAGGTGGGGATCCGTCTGGAAGTCACCGAGGGCGTGGAAATCGAAGTCGAAGGTACGGCTTTGCTGCCCGTCCAGCGGACCGGAGCGATTCTGCGGGAAAGCAATGACGAAACGCTGACAATCGAAACCGATGAAGGCGGCATTCGTGTGACCGGTGGACGCAGCAAGTTCAAGCTGCCCGGCGGCAACCCCGATGAATTCCCGGTCGTCGACGGCTTTGACGAAGACAAATACCACGTCGTTCCGACGCGACTGTTTCGCGAAATGGTTCGCCGAACCGTTTTCGCCACCGATTCGGAAAGCAGCCGTTATGCCCTGGGCGGCGTGCTGTTGGAATTGGACGCCAATCGTGTGATCGCCGTCGGCACCGACGGTCGCCGTCTGGCCCGAATGGAAGGCAAAGGGGAATCCCAGGGCGGGCACGAAACCAGTGGGATGAGCACGATTGTTCCGACGCGAGCCATCCAGCTGATCGAACGGGCGCTGAACGATAAAGAAGAAACCGTCGACATCGCCGCCCGACCGAATGACCTGCTGTTGCGAACGAGCACGGCGGTGATCTACAGCCGTTTGGTCGAAGGCCGGTATCCGAATTGGCGTCAAGTTTTTCCGACTCGCGAAAATGCCATCCAGTTGGACATGACCATCGGACCGTTGTTTGCAGCATTGCGACAAGCGGCCATCGTCACCGATCACGAAAGTCGCGGGATCGATTTCACCTTTGCCAACGGAACGCTGAAGCTGGAAGCCAGCACCGCCGACATCGGTGAATCGCAGGTCGAATTGCCGATCGCGTACGACGGGGAACCGATCACCCTGACGATGGACCATCGCTACGTCGCCGATTTTTGCAAAGTGTTGGATTCGGAAACGGCATTCATTTTCGAAATCGAATCGGGCAATGCCCCTGCCCTGCTGTCGACCGACGACGGCTACGGTTACGTGATCATGCCCATGGCACGAGACCGATGAACGAAGACAAACCGCGGCTGCGAAAAGTCGGCTCCATCATCAATCAACTGATGGCACGTCGCGGTTATGCCCAAATCGCGGCGTCCGAACAGATACAGAACATCGTTCGACAAGCCGCCGGTCCGCCACTGGCAGACAGTATCGAAGTCGGGCAACAAAAGGCGGGCGTACTGTTTCTTTACGCCACCGATTCGGTCACGCTGCAGGAACTGAATTTTCAAAAGCGTCGGATGCTGCGAAAGATTCAAAAGGAAATGCCCGCGGCCAATGTGACCGACCTGCGGTTTCGCATCCAAGCGCCCGGCAAATCATCATCGTCGTGACAGATCATGTCCGAATCGACTGATCCGTCACACGTCCCCATTCGCATCAACGACTGGCAAGACCCGCGTGTCGCGGTGTTTGCGAATCTGCCACGTTCGGGTTCTGACCGACGGTTGCACCACGATGGGGTGTTCGTTTGCGAAGGCCGCTGGGTCACCCATCGAATGTTGGATAGCAATGTAAACCCGGTCGCGGTTTTGGCTCGCGAAGACCTCGCACCCGAGTTTGTCCAAGCCGCTGGTGGACGTTGTCCCGTCTACCAGATGGATAAACCGGCCATGGACCACTTGATGGGTTTTGAATTCCATCGTGGTGTCATCGCCTGCGGGACACGACCGGCGATCCCAAACGCCGATGATTTTGATCGCATCCGCGGGCGTGGCTTGGTCGTCTTGGATCAAATCCATACCGCCGAAAACGTGGGGATGATCCTGCGAAGCTGCGCCGCATTCGGCATTCAAGACGTGTGGATCGGCGGTGGGACCATCGACCCAATGCGACGACGGGTGACCCGTGTATCGATGGGGGCCGTCTTTGCCCAGCGGTTCTTTCACACCACCACGGTCGCAGCAGATTTGGATCGGCTTCGAAAAAGACTTGACGTCACGATATTGGCGACGTCGCTGGATAAAACCGCCGACAGCATCCGAGGCTACGAAGTGCCCGCCCGACGACCACAAGTGTTGGTGTTGGGAAATGAAGCAGAGGGCGTTGCGGAACAGACCCAGCGAATCGCCGACCGGTGTTTGAGTATCCCGATGGCACCGGGTGTCGACAGCCTAAACGTCGCGGCGGCCGCGTCCATCTTTTTACAACACCTGTTTGGTGTGGACTGAATCGACCCAGGATCGTTGTCACCGCGCGTCGACAAACGGATCGGAGAATTTCGGGTCCGACAACAACGCGTGATCGGTCAGTGTTTTTAAGAAAGCGATCAAGGCGTCCTTGTCCGTTTCACGGATCGCCAAGCCATCGGTGGAAGCAACGCGAAGCGATCCACCCAGATTGGGATGGGGTTTGACGGACCAATTGTAGTGTTCCACCACCTGATACAGCGTTTCAAATCGTCCGTCGTGCATGTAGGGTGCGGTGACTTCGATGTTTCGCAGTGACGGTGATTTGAATCGACCCATGTCCAGATCGACGCCGTTGAATCCGCCCACACCTTGATCCACGTCGGGGCCATCGATATCGATCCCGTTGGCAACCGGACGCAGCATGTGAAAGAAAGCGTTTTGTCGAACCGGACGGCGGCCATCGGCCAATCGCGTGGGGATACCGTTACTGAAGTGACAATTGGCACAGCGACCCTGGCCCAGGAAAACTTGCTTTCCTCGGTTCTCCTCCGGTGTAAAATTTGGAAACGGCTGAGAGATATCATCAACGGCGGCGCGTCCGATGTCGTACTTTGCCCGGTACGAAACGATTGATCGAACAAACTGAGCCAAAGCCTTGGCAATTCGGTCCTGGTCGATCTCGCGATCCCCGAAGGCCTTTTCAAACAGCGGCGGATACATGGGATCGTTTTGCAGCTGGTTGGTCAGTGCGGGCAATTGATGGCCCATTTCGATCGGATCGATGATCGGCATCAAGACTTGGTCTTCCAACGTGCGGGCCCGTTCATCCCAAAAGAATCGGCCCCGTTGATAGAAGCGGACATTGATCAGGCTCATCGAATTTCGTGCGACGGTTTCACCCCGGTGCCCGATACTTAACCTTTCGTCGTCGGTGAACGCCAATTTTTGTTGATGGCAACTGGCACAAGAAGTGTTCCCACTGGATGAAAGGGTCGGGTCGTAAAACAGCACTCGACCCAGCGTCGCCCCGTGATCGGTGATCGGGTTGTCATCGGGTGTGTTGTCCAGCCTGTCAGCCGATCGAGCAAAATGATCCGGCCAGTTCGGTTGGCAGTAGTTGTCGGGCGTATCCGGCAAAGTCAGTCGACGCCCCGAGCGATCATCCATGTCGGGGCGTGTCGCTTTGGAAGTCGCAGAAAGGAAAGACCCGACGATGACAAATATCAGTGCGACGCGGAAGGTTTGGGGACGATTCAAAGGCGTCATGTGGATGCACCGAAGCATGAAATCTTGAGCAGACACGAATTAATTGACGGCTTACGATTCGGAATCGTCCGCCGTCGGCGGCACGCCCCAACCGCCGCCGCCGGGCGACAGAATTCGAAATCGATCACCGGCACTGACCTCGATTGTATCCGCCGAGCGTAGGGTGACGATTTCTCCGTCGTGAACCCATTGGTTGATACCTGTTGCACCGTTGCAACCGCCACGAACCCCATAGGGTGATGTGGTTCTCCGTCCGGTGATCCAGGAAACTGTCAAGTCCTTGTGAAATTCGATTTCGCGAACCAAACCATCGCCGCCCCGGTGTCGACCGCTGCCACCGCTGTTGCGCCGGATCGCGAATCGGATCAGCGAACACGGCAACCGACTTTCAAAGATTTCCGGATCGGTGATCCGCGTGTTGGTCATGTGCGTGTGAACGCCGTCACACCCCGGACGTTGACTGGTTGCCCCGGCACCGCCCCCAATCGTTTCGTAGTACCCAAACGTGTCATCACCGATCAACAGATTGTTCATCGTTCCCTGGGACGCCGCGGCAAGGTCCAGGCAACCCATCAGCACGTCCACCACACGTTGACTGGTTTCAACGTTTCCGGCGACAACCGCAGCACAGCGACGTGGGTCGTCGTCGACGGGTGGATTCAATAGCCCGACCGGAATGACAAGTTGGACATCGCGCAAAAGCCCATCGCACAATGGCAAGTGGTCACCACCGGCAACTTTAAGAACATACAACACGGCGGCGGTGACGATCGCCGGCGTCGCGTTGAAACCGTGGGGGTGAACGTCGGACGTGCCCGTAAAGTCGATCTTCAGTTTGGGACGATCGTCTTGGTGTGACTTGCTGATCTGAACCGCGATCACGGTCCCATCGTCCAGTTGGTCTTGGTAATGACGCGGTTCGTCGGGCAACGTCGTCAGCCAGGTGTCCAAAGAATTGCCGGCCAGGTCAATCAACCGATCCATCACGCGTGTGATCGCAGCGACGTCATAGCGACGGGTCAATTCACGCAACGCACGGACGCCATCGGTACCGGCGGCGCGTTGTGCTTGAATATCAGCCAGGTTCTGATCGGGACATCGCGAAGGGTAATCGCCCCCGGTCAACAACCGCATCAGAGCGTCCGTGTTTTCATGGCCGTTTCGGCACAACGGAAAGTCACGGATCAAAACGCCTTCCTGTGCCAAACAGGTCGCATCCGGTGGCATTGATCCCGGCGTGATGCCACCGATTTCGGCATGATGGGCGCGCGAGGCGACGATAAAGTCTGGCGCACCGGAACGATCGTTTGGTCGGCAAAATACGGGTGTGACGACGGTCACATCCGGAAGGTGCGAACCGCCCGCAAAGGGATGATTGCTGATGTAACAATCGCCGTCGTGCATCACGGGGTAGACATGCATCAGGTGGCGGACGGTGTGTCCCATCGCTCCCAAGTGGACGGGAACATGCGGCGCGTTGGCAATCAGTGCACCATCGTTCCGAAACACCGCGCAACTATAATCTTTGCGTTCTCGAACGTTGACGCTGATCGCGGTGCGACGCAGCACTTCGCCCATCGAATCGGCGATCCCTTGCAGACGACGCGCGACGACTTCGACCGTGACATCGTCCACCGTTTCGGATTCGGCCTCGGTATCACCGGTGTCGGTCGGAATCGGGGACCGATCGGTCGAACGCTTCATTCGGATGGTTCCGCCCTGCTCCACCTTGGCGTTCCAACCGGGCATCAACAGCAACGTGGAATGGTCGCTGATGATCATGGCGGGCGCGTCGATGGATTGCCCTGTCGTCAGAGCTTGCCGTTCCCAGACGCGGACGACTTGCCAACGTCCGTTGATCCAAACGCCCGTCGTGTTTTCCGAATCACCATCGTGGTCACTGGCGGTGTTGATCGATCGCTCGGGTGACGGGTCGACAAAGATGTCCGAGTCCGACGCCAGGGTGACTTCGCACCGCACCGCCACCCACTGGACCGGATGATCACGGCGATAGCCAAAGACTTGTTCATGCCGCTGATGAAACCGCTGCACCCACTGGTTCGGATCGACCTGACCACGCAGATTGACGTCCAGTGTCAGCGTCGATTCGGTGCCCAGGTAGCGACAATCGATTTCGAAACGAGTTTGCAATCGATCATTGATCGTCGCTCCGAGATCCGATGGCGAATCGATTTGTTTTTCCGCCAATTCGTTGGCCAGCCTTTGGTGGCATTGTGTCTGTAAAGATTCCGCAGTCTTGATCAGCTGATCGACATCGCATTGATCGGCAGCTTGATAGACACCCGCGGTGGCAACATGCCCGGTGGATGCCAACCCCATGCCAAGAGCACTCAACAGGCTGGCATCTGGATGATCGATCACTTCGGTGATGCCCAGAAGTTCCGCCACATCGCACAGGTGGCCTCCGGCCGCACCGCCGAAACCCACCAAAGCCATGTCGCGCGGATCGATGCCCTGGGACGTCGTCACCGTGCGGACAGCTTCGGCCATGTGGGTGCAAGCGATCTGCAGAAAACCGGCCGCCAAGTCGTCACAGTCCGACGACGATGCTGAGACCGAGTTTCGTTCAGCGGCGATCTCTTTCAGACGCGACATCGCCGCCCGGCGATCCAGCGGAAATGGAAAGCGATCGGCTGGCAAACGCCCCAACAACAAATTAACGTCCGTCACCGTCAACGGGCCGCGACGGCCGTAACAGGCCGGGCCAGGATCCGCGCCCGCACTGGCAGGTCCGACGGTCAATCGCCCGGCCACTGATGCACAGACCGAACCGCCGCCGGCGGCAACGGTGTGGATATCCATCATCGGTGTCAGGATCCGTGTGCCCGAAACTTCGGATTCGTAGCGTCGCCCGACCTTGCCGACGAAACGGCTGACGTCCGTGCTGGTGCCGCCCATGTCCAACCCGATGGCACCTTGGCAATCCATCGCGTCGGCCAGTCGGCCCAGCGCTACGACGCCACCGGCCGGTCCGGACAACACACTATCGCGACCACGGTAATCGACATCCGGTACCAGATTTCCCGCACTGGTCATCACCAATAATCGACAACGCCGGCTTCCGCCCAACTGCTGACGAACACGACGCAGGTAATCATCCAGAATGGGATTCAAATAGGCATCCAAACAAGTCGTTTCGGCACGATGGACCAGTTTGATCAACGGCGCCACTTCGGAGGAACGACTGATGTTTTCAAAGCCCACCTCGTCGGCCCACTTTGCGACGCGACGTTCGTGGTCGTCGTTGACGTGCGCGTGCATCAGGCAAATCGCAACGGAGATCGCACCTTGGCGTTTCAGGTCGCGCAGCACGGCGATCACTTCATCGCGATCGGGTCGCCGGATCACTTCGCCGTGATGATCCAATCGTTCGTTGATGCCGATCATCCATTTCGGCAAAGGTGCCGGTTTGATGATGTCTTTGGCGAACAAATCAGGACGATCTTGTTCACCGATCAACAGCAAGTCTTCGAAACCCGCGGTGGTGATCAGAGCGGTCGGCGCACCGGTCCGCGTCAACAGCGCGTTGGTGCCGCGAGTGGTTCCCAAGCGAACAGACAGCTCAGGCAACGAAGCGGCGATCGGCGTTTTCAGCAGAACGTGGGCCGCCAAAGCCGGTGCTTCCAAACCGGCATCCAGTTCCAGTACGACCGATTCGGATAGGTCCGCCTGGCCGGAATCTCGTTCGGCCCCGCCACGTTCGTCCGTCAAGATTTTCAGGCCACCCGACGTCGCGTCCGTTTCGGACACGGTTCCCAGCTCGATCGCTTGGCCGCCAGAGTCGATCCGACGCACGGTCGCCGAATTCCAGAATCCAGGCACGCGATGTTCATCGGGCAAATCGACCGACCAATGTTCGGTGTCGACTCGACGCGCGTTGTATCGAACCAGGCCGCTGGACAGAACCTTGGTGCTGTGTCGTCGGCCTTGGTGGCTGACGAACGCATCGGTGAAGGTACCACCGACATCGATCCACAGACGAATCGTGTCAGACGTTAAAGCATTTTTTCGAACCATCGGATCATTGTTTGCTTCGTCCGCTGGTCCATAAAGGTCATTAAGTGCCCAAGTTTGGGCAGTTCGGTCAATTGACACTCCACACCCTGGTCGCGAAGCGCCGCGACAAAGGATCGGCTGGTCGTGACGGGCACCAGAAAATCATCACCCCCGTGAATGATGTGAATCGGCGGATCGCCCGTCGATGCCAGGGCTGTGGGTGATGCGGCACGATAGATTTCGGGAACCTGGCGTCGTGAACCACCCAAGAAGTAGGCCAGCGAAGTATTTTCCGGTGGCAATTCACGAAAGTCACAAGGCGGCCCGCCCGCGCAGACCGCTTTGATCTTTGGCAACCGATCCCAGCGAGCGTCGTCGACCGCCCAGTCGCTGGAGCGTTGGCGAATCTCGGGTGATTCGTCCGCCACGACGGCAACGAGCGCCGAAAGATGTCCGCCGGCGGAATAACCGAACAATCCAACACGATTCAGGTCGACGTTCAATTCGGACGCATGATCGTCCAGCCACAACAGGGCTTTGCGCACGTCATCGACTTGCGCCGGGAATTTGTGTTCGGGAGCCAACCGGTAATTGATGCTGATCACCACGTGGCCGCGTTTCGCCAGCGCGTTGCAATGGCTGTACATCGTCCATTTGTCGCCCGACATCCATCCGCCACCGTGAACCACGACCACGGCAGGACGGTCGTTTGTCTTGGGCGATGGATCGGGCGAACCCGGGTTGACGGGGGCGATGTCCGCGGGGGCGGGCAAGTAAATGTCACACTTGCCTGCCCTGCCGGTTTCCGGGTCATAGACGACGTCGAACTTGCGAATGACGTCGCCGCCTGGTTCGGCCATCTCTTCCGCACCCGCTTGGACGGCGGGTTCGGTCGTGGTGTTGTTGCCATTGTCTGGCGTGTCCGCCCGGGCAGACGCAGTGCTCAGCAGCCCGATCACGAAACCGGTCACCAGGCTGAACGTTGTGATCGCGACCGCGCCGAAACCGATCCACCCGAATGCGGCGGCGGGCTTGGCGGCCAAAGATGGATCTTGGGATGAATGCGGTATCGAACGCATGATGTCGATCCAAAGGAATCATAGGTGGGGACTTAGGACGGTTTCCGCCCAGGTCTATACTAGGAAAGCGGCCAGCGGCACAAACGCGTTGGCAGCCGCCCTACCCCCATGCTTTCACCAAACCATCCGGCACGACTTTCATGTCCGAGCGACTTAACACCATTCCCGAAGCCATCGAAGCGATCGCCAGGGGCGAAGTCATCATCGTGGTCGACGCCGAAGACCGCGAAAATGAAGGCGACTTCATTTGTGCGGCGGAAAAGGCCAGTGTCGACACGATCAATTTTATCTTGGCCGGCCGTGGACAGTTGTGCGTGGCGGTGTTGCCGGAGGTCTGTCGCCGATTGGATTTGGTGCCGATCGTCAATCAGAACGACGCACCACTGAAAACCGCTTTTGTGACTCCCGTGGACATCGCAACGGCCAAGACAGGGATCACGGCATCAGAGCGAGCGGAGACGATTCGACGTTTGGCGGACCCCGAGTGTGCGATCACCGATTTCGTTCGGCCCGGCCATGTTTACCCCTTGCTGGCCAAGCAAGGCGGCGTCCTGCGTCGGGCCGGACACACCGAAGCCGCCGTCGATTTGGCGCGGATGGCGGGGCTGGAACCCGCCGGTGTGTTGTGTGAAATCCTGGACGAAACGGGAGACCGGGCCAGCCGACCGAAGCTGCGGGAACTGGCCGACGAACACAACATGGTCATGATCAGTATTGAACAACTGATCGCCTATCGCCGCGTCAGTGAACGATTGATCACACGCAGTGCCGGCGCTCAATTGCCGACCCAGTACGGCGATTTTCAGATCTTGGTCTACCAAGTCGAATACGAGTCCCAGGAACCGATCGCGCTAGTGTTCGGCGACTTGAAAGCGCCCGGGCCACCGCCGTTGGTTCGAATGCACAGCAGTTGTTTCACCGGTGATTTGATTTCATCGCTGCGTTGTGACTGTGGCGATCAGTTGCACATGGCGTTGAAGATGATCAGCCAGGAAGGTCGTGGTGCGTTGGTCTATTTGCCCCAGGAAGGTCGCGGCATCGGACTGTCCGCAAAAATCCGTGCGTACGCTCTACAGGACCAGGGGCTCGATACCGTTGAAGCCAACCACGCGTTGGGATTCAAAGCCGACATGCGGGATTACGGTATTGGTCTTCAGATCTTGAAAGACTTGGGGCTGCACGAAGTGCGATTGCTGACCAACAACCCCAAGAAGACCGAAGCGTTCAACTTGCGAGGATTTGATCTGCGAGTCGTCGATCAGGTTCCGATCGTTCCGGCGATCAACCAGCACAACCAACGCTACATGGAAACCAAACGCGACAAGATGGGGCACCAGTTGCCGTGACCGACGATGATTTTCGGCTGACCATCATCGGCGTCGGCTTGTTAGGCGGAAGCGTTGCCAAGGCGATCCGTCGCGGTCATCCCCATGTGCACGTTTGTGGCGTCAGCCGCCGTCCATCGACACTGGAACGTGCATTGGATGCGGGCGTGATCGATCAGGGTTTTGAACACTTGGCCGATGCTTGTGTGGACAGTGATGTCGTGGTCATCGCCACGCCCGTGGACCGATTGGCGGGTTATGTGATCCAGGCGGCGAATCACTCGCCAGCAGAGTGTCTGATCACCGACGTCGGCAGCACCAAAGCGGGAATCGTCAACGATGTCGGCGACGATGCGAATGCTGCTGCCAAATTTGTGGCCGCTCATCCGATCGCCGGCAGCGAGAAAACCGGTGTCGAAAACGCCACCGATGATTTGTTCGACGGCAAAGTCATCATCTTGACCCCCACGGCGGCCAATCGCCCGGCGGTGCGTGAAAAGGCGGATCAGTTTTGGCGTGCCACCGGCGGGCGCTGTCTGGAAATGACGCCGGAGGAACACGACGATCGACTGGCGGCGATCAGCCACGTTCCGCATCTGATGTCGTCCTTGGTCGCCAAGTTGACGGATCCGGAATCGTTGCCGCTGGCCGGCAGCGGCTGGCGAGACATCACGCGGGTTGCCGCGGGCGATCCGGAAATGTGGACCGCCATCTGTCAACAGAATCGTTCCGCGGTGCTGGATCAACTGCGGCGCTGTGCGGACGAACTGAAAGTGTTGCATCAGTGGATTGAAACGCGGGACGACGCAGAATTGTGCCGCTGGTTGGCCGACGCCCAAGCGGTTCGTTGGCGGTCCGACGAATCCGATGCCGGCGGGTGATTCATCCTGGCCCACTTCTCGATCCGGTCGGCCGGTCCGTATGCTTTGGGGAAACCTACGGCGATCCCAAGCGTTCGTTTCGGCGATTCATCGCTGATTCGTGCCGGCTAGATCAATCCCGACCCTGTTTTGTCACCGGACCCGCTGGTCCAGGAACCGATGCATCCCAGGCCGGGCCATTCATTTCGGTCCACCGATCGGGTCGCCCGTAACACCGACGATCGAGACGCGAATCCAGGAAAATCGTGAACCATGGCCCTCTGGCAAATTGACATCTATCCGGCCGACGGCGAAGTGGATCGTGAAGGACAGCGGACGCGCGAGGAGATTCACGAGCTAGGGTTGGGCGATGTGGATGTCCGCTGCGCCACCGGCTTTCTGGTTCAAGGCGACCTGGATGAAGAACACGCCGTCGATCTGGCCCAGTCCTTCTTGGCCGATGCGGTGGTCCAGCGGACCGTCGTCGCGATCGTCGGCGATCCCGATTTGGCCGAACCACCTGGTGCGGAAGCGACCCTGGTCCATGTGTTGCCCAAACCCGGGGTGATGGATCCCGTTGCAGCGTCGACCCTGTCGGCCGCTGCCGATCGCGGATTGAACGTCGACGCCGTTCGCTCGTTTCGCAAATATTGGCTGGGCGAACTTTCCGGTGATGATCTCGATCGGATTTGTCGTCGCGCGTTGTCCAACGATGCGATCGAACAAGTCGTCCAAGGTCCGCTGCAGATGGATCGGTTGGACGTGGGATCGCCCTATGAGTTTCAAAAGGTCGTCGTCCCGATCCGCAACGCGGACGACGAAGCCTTGATGCGATTGTCCAAGGAAGGACAACTGTATTTGACGTTGGTCGAAATGCAGACCATCCGCGACCACTTTGAATCGATCGGTCGTGATCCCACCGACATCGAACTGGAATCCGTTGCGCAAACGTGGTCGGAACACTGCAGCCACAAAACGCTGGCCGGCCGCATTCATTATCGCGGTCCGGGTCCAGACGGTACGCCTGACGGTGATGAACGCCAGTACGACAACATGCTGAAAGAAACGATCTTTGCGGCCACGCAACAGATCCGAAAAACGTTGGGCGATGACGATTGGTGCGTCAGCGTGTTTAAAGACAACGCCGGCGTGGTCACCTTTGATGATCAATACCACGCATGTTTCAAAGTCGAAACACACAATCACCCTTCGGCGCTGGAACCCTATGGTGGGGCGAACACGGGGATCGGCGGCGTGATCCGTGATCCGATGGGCACCGGCATGGGCGCCAAACCGGTTTGCAACACCGACGTGTTCTGCTTTGCCAGTCCAGACACAGATCCCACCACGTTGCCGCCGGGTGTGTTGCATCCCCGACGCGTGATGAAAGGTGTCGTGTCCGGCGTTCGCGACTACGGAAATCGGATGGGCATCCCGACCGTCAACGGCGCCGTTTATTTCGATGAACGGTATTTGGGCAATCCGTTGGTCTTCTGTGGCAACGCTGGAATGATCCCGGTCGGCATGGAAGAAAAGGAAGCCAAACCGGATGACCTGATCGTCGCGATCGGCGGTCGCACCGGTCGTGACGGCATTCACGGGGCGACCTTCAGCAGCGCGGAATTGACCAGCGAATCCGAATCGCTTTCCGGCGGCGCGGTCCAGATCGGCAACGCGATCACCGAAAAGATGGTTTTGGACGTGTTGATTCAGGCGCGTGATCGCGGACTGTACAACGCGGTGACCGACTGCGGTGCGGGTGGTTTCAGCAGCGCCGTGGGCGAAATGGGCGAAGAAATCGGTGCAGAGGTCTGGCTGGAAAAAGCGCCGCTGAAGTACGAAGGTCTCAGCTATACCGAAATCTGGATCAGCGAAGCGCAAGAACGAATGGTCTTTGCCGTTCCCCAATCCAGTTGGGATGAACTGCGGGAATTGTGTGAAAGCGAAGGCGTCGAAGCGGCGGTCATCGGGCGATTCACACCGACCGGACGATTGACGTTGACCTACCACGGCGAAACCGTCGGCGACGTCGCGATGGAATTCTTGCACGATGGTCGTCCGCCGGTGATCCGTGACGCGACCTATCATCCGGCTCCGGTGCAAGAGATTGAAACCGAGGCATTGCCGGCGGATCAACATCGACAAACGTTGCTGGACATCTTGGCCAGCCCCAACGTTGCCAGCAAACACGCGATCGTTCGTCAGTACGATCACGAGGTTCAAGGCGGCAGCGTGATCAAACCTTTTGTGGGGCCGCTGTGTGACGGTCCCAGTGACGCGGCGGTGCTGCGTCCGTTGTTGACGTCGCATCGTGGCCTGGTCATCAGTTGTGGCATGAACCCGCACTACGGTGACTTCGACACCTATCACATGGCCGCATCGGCGATCGACGAAGCGATTCGAAACGCGGTTGCCGTCGGTGCCGACCCCGAACGCATTGCGATCTTGGATAACTTCTGTTGGGGCTACACCGATCGGCCCGAAACCCTGGGATCGTTGGTACGGGCGGCCATCGCTTGCCAGGACTTGGCCATTGCATTGGGCACACCATTCATCAGTGGCAAAGACAGCTTGAACAATGAATTCAGCTATGTGGATGCGTCGGGCGAAAAGCAAACGATTTCGATCCCGCCCAGTTTGTTGATCAGCGCGATGGGCCAAATCGGTGACGTGCGAAAAGCCGTCACCATGGACGCCAAGCAAGCGGGGAACGCTGTCTTTTTGATCGGCCAAACACGCCGTGAATTGGGCGGTTCCCACTTCGGCCTGGTCCACGGTTTGTCCGGCGGCCAGGTCCCCCGCGTCGACCCCGCGATGTCCAAAGCCACGTTCACCGCGGTCCATCAGGCGATCATGTCCGGAATGATCCGGGCCTGTCACGACTTGAGCGAAGGCGGGTTGGCGGTCGCGGCGACCGAAATGGCCATGTCAGGAGGACTGGGGATCCGATTGCAGTTGGATGATGTCGGTGGCGACGGATCCGAGTCGTCGGCGTTGTCAGCGACCGAACTGCTGTTCAGCGAATCGAATACGCGATTCTTACTCGAAGTGACGCCAGGTCATGAAGACGAATTGCAGAAACGTTTCGCCGATGCCGGGGTTGCACTTTGGCACATCGGGTCGGTCCAGTCGGATCCGCAGGTCAGCGTCGGTTGGGGGAACCAAACCGTCCTGCAGGTCGACACAGCCGATGCTAAGTCGGCTTGGCTGGGGACGCTGGACTGGTAATCGCGTCGTCGGCGGGCGGACTCGCTGAATTTTCGCGGGTCCGTCGACGGCGTTGCTTGTAGACTGGATGGCGAATAATCCACGTGAACGACCCCAGCGAAACATCCCGATCGACGAACCCGATTCAATCAGTTTCATGATCTCAGCTGTACCCTCCGCCCAAACGATCACGGTCGTTGTATCCAAAGGCCAATCGCGAAACCCGGAAAAGCGTGGTTTGGAACAGGCCCTGGCGCAGCAGGCCGGGAAGATCGATGGCGTACGCGTGATCGTGGTGCCGCACCTGTACGACTTGCCCCGCAACAGTGATTCGTATCGTGAATTGGCCGAGGTCCAAGGCGACCTGATCATCGCCTCCTGGATCTTTCCGCGTGCGGCACACTGGGTGTTGGACCGGAATCAAATTCGCGGACGATACCAGGAATTTCTGGCCGACGATGACGCGTCCGGCGACGCCGAACCGGTCACGACGACGTCGTCGACCGACGCTGACGAACCCACTCGAGTCACCGAACTGCACCCGCGTCCGGATCGCGTCATCCACTGTGTCGATTTGAAGACCGGAAACGATGTCGGGCGATACGTCGACGGGATTCGTGAATTGATCGGCCGGACTCATCCGGAATCCGCGGGGCTGCCGATTGTCGGAGGAAAGATCGTCGAAGTGGACGAGCCGACCAAACGTCGGTGGTATCCCGTGATCGATTTCGATCGCTGCACCAATTGCATGGAGTGCATCGACTTTTGTCTGTTCGGCGTCTATGGCGTCGACGGTGCGGAAACCATCTTGGTCGAACAGCCCGACAACTGTCGCAAAGGTTGTCCGGCGTGCAGCCGCGTGTGTCCCGAAAATGCCATCATCTTTCCGCAGCACAAGGCCCCCGCGATCGCCGGCGCCCCGACCGATGGCGATGAAGGCTTCAAGATCGATCTTTCACAATTGTTTGGCGCACCGGCCAAGGGCGATGATCCGATCGCGACTGCGGCCCGCGAGCGTGACGAGCAGCTGTTGTTGGCCGGGCGAGATGCGGTTGGGATCGATGATCAGCTGCGACGCCGGCAATCGGATCTGGAGAATCAGCCGAAGGATCGGCTGGACAATCTGATCGACGCTTTGGACGACATGGACCTGTAGTCATCGCCGCGACGATCGTGTTTCATGCTCCATGGGCAGCGTCCACGGGGACATTTCGCAAACGACGCAGCTTTTCCAAACTGTCATTGCGGTGCGTTTTCCGGGCTCTGTGAAGCGTTTTTCCCCCGTGCGGTCGAAACGGATCGATGTCTGTTCATTAGCCGATTCGTTTGTGTGAACTTCTGGCGCCGGTGTTCCGATGGAAAAGGATGTCTGATCATCCGCCTAGGAGCCCACCGTGTCGCTGCGAACCCGCCGCCAATGTGCCGCCCGCCGAACCGCCCTCGCTTGCCTGATCGCCATGGCCGGGGGGGCTGATACGGCATGGGCTGATGAGAGCGGATTGACACTGCAAGCGCCGGCCAATGTGCAGGTGCGCATTCGCGAGGCACACAAGCCGTGGCAGGACAAGCCGGTCGAAACCATCGAGCCGGCGTTGAAGCTGTTGCCGCCCAAGGATCCGATCGCCGAATCGAAAGCGGATGAACCATCGGCCGAGCCCGCATCGGCCGAAAAGAGCCAGCCAAAATCGGTAGCCGCATCGTCGATCAAGCTGCGCCCGCTGAATCTGGCACCCGCCCGTCCCTCGGCGACCGTCGACAAGTTGGTTCCCGCGAAACCGGTCAACCAGCGCGAAACACGTCCTGGTCCGCTGTCGTTGGGCGCGCCTGCCGTGGCGTCTCAGCCCAAGCCGATCCATGGGTTGCCGCCGTCGTTGCGGACCGAATCGGATCGTGGCCTTGATTCACCGGCAAACGATTCGTCGTCTCAGAAGCCATCGGCACCCGTTCAGCCATCGGCACCCGTTCAGCGAAACGCACAGCCCGGCGTTGTTCCGAACGCCGTGGTTGATCCCGATTCCAATTGGGTCGCCCGCGAAGCGATCAACCGGATTGCCCCGTTGACCGATCCCGTTGCTCGATCCCGTCAACCGTCGGCTCCGATCGCAACGACACCCGCCGCACCGTCGGTCGATCGTTTCCGTCCGATGCCGGCGGTGACGAAGCCAAAATTGGCAAAGCCGGATCTTGCAAAACCGGACATCGCAAACGAAGCGGCGGTGTCACCCGAGGACTCGACTCCGTCGGCGGACCTGGAAACACAACCCAAACTTGACCGGGAAGCTTCGTCCGATCAGCTTCGGCCCGTGCCATCACTGGGCGACCCGTCCGCGGATGTTCAGGTCAATCAAACTCAGCAGAATGTCGCCGGCGAAACGCAGACACCGACCGACAAGCCAACCGAGACCGCTGACGAACCCGTCGCGTCATCCAGCAATGCAGGTGGCATCACCGTGCGTTCGCTGAAGATCGATCGTTCCGGTCGACACACCGAATCGGTTCACCCCGATTACCAACGTCCATCCGCAGACGCGGATCAGGAAACGGCCGTTGTCCCGCGTCGTGTCGATCGTCACAGCGATGATTCATCCGAATCGGCTCGCATTGCCCGATCGACGCAACAAAAGACATCCCCTGGACTGACCGAGGCGAACGTCAAGGATCTGGACGCGCATGATTCCAAGGCCGCATCGCCACGGGCCGTCCAGCAAAACGAGTCACCATCGGTGGCATCCGTCGCACCGTTGGATGTCGATGAAGTCTCTCAAGTCGAACTGGACTACACCGGAAATCCGAAACAGGATTTCGGTTTGACCCGCACCGCGGCGTCGATGAAGGGGCGAATCGCGGGCGTGTTGAAGTACTTTTATGACCGACCGGAGATCGCCGACGGCCGCAGCAACTGGGGCATGATTCACGCGATGTTGGTTTACGGACCGGATACCAAAGTCCGTGTCGGCAAAAAACACTACAGCACCATCGCTTGGGTCGCGGGGAACAACATCTGTCGTGGCCAGCGATTGTTGGCCGATGGTCCCAACGGCATCGAAGCGACCAATGGTGTGGGGCTGCAAGGACACGACGGCCAATTCCTGATGACCCTTGGCCTGTCCGGTGTTCCCGACACATATCCGCTGTACGCCAGCGGCAAAAAGTACACGGTCGCTGACTTGGTCCAACGTGAAGCCAAGTCGTGTAAGCCGGGAACGGAATTGACGTTCATCATGATCGGCTTGCTGCATTACATGAGCACCGATGCAACCTGGGTTTCCGATGACGGCCAGCGTTGGGATTTCGAGCGATTGCTGGCGGAAGAATTGTCGCAGCCGATCGTCGGGCAAGCCTGTGGCGGCACACACCGTTTGATGGGCTTTGCACATGCCTTGCGGAAACGTCGCGCCGAAGGATTGCCCATCACTGGGCAGTGGAGTCGGGCTGACAAGTTCGTGCAAGACTTCATGGCTTACACCTACAAACTTCAAAACCGCGACGGATCTTTCAGCACCGATTGGTTCGCCGGTCGTGAAGACAACGGCGATCTGGATCGGAAGATTCAAACCACCGGTCATATGACCGAATGGTTGTTGACCGCCACGCCGGATCATGAAATCCAGAACCCGCGACTGTTGGCCGCGGTTCGATTCCTGGCCACCGAAATCGGCAACGAACCCCAGCGTGAATGGTCCATCGGGCCAAAAGGTCACGCCTTGCGATCCCTGGCGATGTTCTACGATCGGGTATACCGTGAAGGACCAGCGTGGCGACATGGTGCCGTCGCACGATCTAACAACGGTTCGACCCATCGGCGATATCGTCGATAAGACAGATGCCCAAAAGCTTGTATCTGGCGACCAATGCCAATGCGACCGGCAAACGCATGGTCGCTCTTGGCGTGATGGAACTGGCCATGCGACGCTTTGATCGCGTCGCCTTCTTTCGCCCAATCGTCCGTCATAGTCCCGAGGACGATCAAAGCATTCGATTGATGCGGGCACGTTACCGCATGGAAACGACCCCGGCGCAAATGGCCGGCGTGACACGTCGCGAAGCCCGCCAGATGTTGGCCGCAGATCAGTACGACGGACTGATCCAACGGATCCAAGCGGTGTTCAAGACGCTGGAGGAGAACGCCGACTTCGTGGTCGTCGAAGGCACCAGTTTCCAAGGCTTGGTGCCGGAGATCGAATTCGAGCTGAATGCCGACATTGCGATCAACCTGGGATGTGCCCTGATGCCCGTCTATGCCGCGTCGCACGACACGGTGGAAGACTGTGTGCAATCGATCCGCATCGGCAACGACAGCTTGACCGACCATGGCGGGCAAATCGTCGCGACGGTGGTCAATCAGGTGACCGAAAAGATGGACACCGGGCTACGCCAAGCCTGTCACGATGCCGGCTTGGACGCGCAAGCGCCGATGTATTTCTTGCCCGAGGTCGCGCTGCTGCGCCACCCCACGGTCCGCGAAATTCAAAAGGGCATCGGCGCGACGTTGCTTTCCGGTGACGAAGTGACGTTGGATCGCGAGATCTCGCGTTTGAAGGTCGCGGCGATGCAGTTGCCCAGTTTTGCCGAGCGAATTTTTCCGTCCAGTTTGGTGATCACCCCCGGCGACCGCAGCGACATCTTGGCCGGGTGTGCCCTGTCCTGTTTGCGTCCGGAAGGACCGGCGCCGGCGGGTGTCGTGTTGACCGGTGGAATCCTGCCGCCCGATTCGATTCGTGACATGGTCCGTCACGCGTGTGGGTTGCCGATCCTGATGACGACCGACGACACGTTCACCGCGGCGCGAAAGGCGTCCCAGGTGCGTGCCGAAATCGGTGAACACGCGCCAAGAAAGATCGAATCGGCCATTGGGCTGTTTGAACAGAACATCGACAACGATGACTTGGCCGGGCGACTGCAGGCGCCGGTCGCCTTCAAGGTCACACCGCTGTTGTTCGAATACTCGCTGATCCAGCGGGCCCGCGCCGTCGACACGCGAATCGTGTTGCCCGAAGGCACTGAACCTCGGATCTTGCAAGCCGTCGATGTGCTGCGACGCCGCAAAGTGGCCGACCTGATCCTGTTGGGAGATCCGGCGGAGATCCAAGCGGCGGCGGTGGCCGCCGGCGTGGCGTTGCCCGACGAAGGCGTGGAGATCATCAATCCGTTCGACAGCCCGCTGCATGAACAGTTTTCCCAGGAATACTACGAAATGCGCCGTGACCGTGGGGTCACCTTGGACGTGGCCCGCGACCGGATGCACGAAGTCAGCTATTTCGGCACGATGTTGGTCCACCGCGGGTTGGCCGGTGGCATGGTCAGTGGTTCACGCCACACGACGGCCAACACGATTCGGCCCGCGTTCGAATTTGTCAAAACGCGGCCCGGGGTTGGCGTGGTCAGCAGTGTCTTTTTGATGTGTCTGCGTCACAGCGTTTTGGTGTACGGCGATTGTGCGGTGATCCCCAATCCGTCGGCCGACGAACTGGTGGAAATCGCCAGCAGTAGTGCCGATACCGCGGCGCAGTTCGGGATCGAACCACGCGTGGCGATGCTGTCCTATTCCACCGGTGAAAGTGGAAAGGGCGCCGACGTCGATCGGGTCCGACAAGCCACCGAAATGCTACGCCGCCGACGTCCGGAATTGCCCGTCGAAGGTCCGCTGCAATACGACGCCGCGATCGACCCGCGGGTGGCTGCCCAAAAGATGCCTGACAGCCAAGTCGCCGGACGCGCAACGGTGTTCGTCTTTCCCGATTTGAATACCGGCAACAACACATACAAGGCCGTCCAGCGGTCGGCCGGCGCCGTCGCCATCGGTCCGGTCTTGCAAGGTTTGAACAAACCGGTGAACGACCTTTCGCGTGGTTGTACGGTCGCCGACATCGTCAACACGGTGGCCATCACGGCCGTTCAAGCGCAAAGCGTATCGGTCCCCGAAAACGCCACAAGTTCCACAACAACGATTCCAACGGGCACGTCCCCATGAACGTTTTGGTCGTCAATGTGGGCAGCACCACATTGAAATATGCCTGCATTGATACCCAGCGGCGAGAACGACTGACCGAGGGATTGATTGATCGAATCGGGCAAGACGGTGGCGACGCACCCGATCACATGACCGCTGTTCAAGATGCGTTGCAAAAGCACGCGGACATCGAATTTACCGCGATCGGACATCGGGTGGTTCAAGGTGGTGATCGCTTTACCGAACCCACACGCGTGACCGATCAAGTCCGATCGGACATGGTCGAATTGGATCCGCTGGCGCCGCTGCACAATCCGCCGGCTCGACGGGTGATCGACCACATCGCCACCACGTCGGCGTCGATTCCCCAGGTGTTGGTCTTCGACACCGCGTATTTTTCCACGCTGCCGCCGGTCGCCTATCGCTATGCGGTTCCCGATTCGGTGTACGTCGATCACGGCGTCCGAAAATACGGAATGCACGGCACGTCACACCAGTACGTTACCGGTTTGGCCTTGGACCATCTGGCCGCCCAGGGCATCGACCGGACGTCGGCCAAGGTGATCACGCTGCATTTGGGCGGTGGTGCCAGCGCAACCGCGTCGATCGGCGGGCGTGCGATCGACACGTCGATGGGGCTGACGCCGCTGGAAGGTTTGGTGATGGCCACGCGTTGCGGCGACATCGATCCCAGCGTGCCGATCTATCTGATGCGAACGGCCGGCTGGACCGTCGACCAAGTCGAACGGGTTCTGATCAAGGAAAGCGGGTTGCTGGGACTGTGCGGCCAAGCCGACATGCGTCGTGCGCTGGAAGCGGCGACCGATGATGACGAGTCCGCGAAATTGGCGATCGACATCTATGTTCGGCGATTGCATAAATATGTCGGTTCGTACTTTGCGGTTCTGGGCGGATTGGACGCGTTGGTATTTACAGCGGGCATCGGTGAAAACAGTGCGGAAATCCGGCGACGCGTGGTCGAACCTTTGCATCATCTAGGGCTGCGAATGGATCTGCCCGTCAATGCCTGGGCCAAACCTGATGTCCAGCCCATCGATCTGTCCAGCGACGATGCGACGGTGCGGACGTTGGTGGTACCGACCGACGAAGAATGGGCCATCGCCCGCCAGACGGCCGACTTGATCGACGGCCGATGATGCGAATCCTGGCCGTTGTCCGTTCTACGAACGTGGGCGATCACCTACACTGGGACGTACGCCGTGATTCGCTGCGCTGATACATCCACCGGATCGTTTTTGCCGACCTGATATGCCGACCCAACGATTGACCAAACAAACAGCGGCCATGATCGCGGTCGGCGTTGAACTGTTGAACAAACGCGATGGTGACGCGTTGTTGTTGCTGTTGGACGGTTCGACCGACTGGATTCGTATCGCCGGGTTGGTGGCCGATATCGAAAAGCCGGTGATCGTTGCCGTCGACGATCCGGCCGATTTGGAAGGTGCCGCCGAAGCCGGATTGGTGCCTCTGGCGCTGAACAAAGAAAAGGCGCCGGTGCTGGAACGTTTGCAGGAAGCCTTGCTGGAAGCCGCCGCCGATGAAGTGATCCGGCCCAACGGCGACGTCGTCGCGGTGTACAGCGGTTTTCAACAAGGCCGTCTGGATTCGATCAGCTATCTGCAGCTGGACGAACGCATGCGTCGGTTCACCAGCCGCGATCTGCAGCAGATCGAAAGCAGCGTGCCCCTGAAAACGATCAAAGCGGTGGTCGATTTGGCCGTCGACATCGGCCGCGAAGGTCGCGAGGGCAAAGCCGTGGGGACTCTGTTCGTCGTCGGCGACACCCGAAAAGTCATGGAGCATGCCAGCGACAGCGGCGTGGACCCGTACCGCGGATACAACAAATCGTTCCGCTACCTGTTGGACCCCAAGGTCCAGGAAGACGCCAAAGAAATCGCCCAGTTGGATGGGGCGTTCATCGTTTCGGCTGACGGTTACATCGAACGCAGCCGTCAAATGCTGGAGGTTTCCCACGACGACCTGAAGATGACCAAAGGTCTGGGGTCGCGTCACTGGGCCGCCGCGGCGATCACCTTGAAGACCAAAGCCGTGTCGGTGGTCGTCAGCCAAAGCACCGGGACCGTCCGGCTGTACCAAAACGGCTTTCTGATCCTGCAGATCGTACCGACCAACAAGGCGATCAAGTGGCAGGAATTCTCGTTCGAACCGCCCCAAGCCGGCGGGGACGACTGAAACGTTCGGCCCCCGCCGGGCAAACCCCGGTACGGACCGCGTTTCACAACAAATCTTGCCACCGCGACGACGGAAACGCTACTGTCGTCGTCATGAAACGGACCTCGCTACGCTGGACGCACTACGCCACCTGCCTTTGGCCGGGGATGGCCGATTTGTGGTGGCGGGGTCACCTGTCGGGGCTGCCCGTGGCGATCGTATTCGCGATCGCACTGAACTGGTTTTTGGTGGCCAAGTTTTTGTACCCCGGATGGTTGTCCGGCGGCCTGATTCACGTCGGTTTTTGGGTCGCCATCATCGTCTGGGGCTTTTGGGTTCAACGCAGCCTGCGGGAATTGCCTGAGCGATTGGTGCCCCGTGAAGTCACCGAGAAACCTGACCGATTCGGCGAAGCCCACGCGGCCTATCTGGCGGGCGATTGGGAGCGTGCCGAAGCCTTGTTGACACAAACGCTAGCAATTGAGCCGAGGGATCCGCCGGCGCTGTTGATGCTGTGCGGCGTCTATCGTCACACCGGACGTGTCGAGTCGGCGGAGATTTTGTTGGAAGAAATGCGTCGGATCGAAGTGGCCGACAATTGGCGGTTGGAATTGGCAGCCGAAGCCCGTCGGTTGGCTCGTTCTGCCGAAGAACCTATCCCAGCGGTTTAGCATAACCGGTAAAATCGTTATCGTTGCCATGGCCGGGGGGCTCTAACAGCGTTCGCATGACCAGTCGCTAAAACCGTTGAAAAAATCGAACGGAGTACGGTTTTTGGCTAGGTTTCGACGCCGCGAACCCGAATCGTGGCGGATTCACGGCGTGGTGTGGCCTACGGTTTGCTTCACACAACAATTCCTTGACGAACGATTCGCCAGATTGACAGCCATTCGATCAACCTGGATCACGAGAAAAACATGTACGAACGATTTACGGATCGAGCCCGAAAGGTCATGCAACTGGCCAACCAAGAGGCTCAGCGATTCAACCACGAATACATCGGGACCGAGCACATCCTGCTGGGCTTGGTGAAAGAAGGCAGCGGGGTCGCCGCCAACGTCCTGAAGAATTTGGAAGTTGACCTGCGAAAGATCCGTCTGGAAGTGGAAAAACTGGTCCAAAGCGGGCCGGAAATGGTCACCGTCGGCAAATTGCCGCAGACGCCCCGGGCCAAGAAGGTTATCGAGTACTCCATGGAAGAGGCTCGGAACCTGAATCACAGCTACGTGGGGACCGAGCACATTCTGTTGGGTCTGCTCCGCGAACAAGAAGGCGTCGCCGCCCAAGTGCTGATGAACTTGGGGCTGAAGTTGGAAGACGTCCGCGAAGAAGTCTTGAACTTGCTGGGCCACGGCCTGGACAGTGCCGAAGTCGGCGAACGTGGCGGTCGCGGCGGTGAAGGCGAAAGCAGCGGCGGCAGCAGCAGCAGTAAAAGCGGCAAAAGCAAGACGCCCGCCCTGGACAGCTTCGGCCGTGACCTGACCGAACTCGCCAAGAAAAACGAATTGGATCCGGTCATCGGTCGCGAACGCGAAATCGAACGCGCGATCCAGATCCTTTGCCGTCGGACCAAGAACAACCCGGTCCTGTTGGGCGAAGCCGGCGTGGGCAAAACCGCGATCGTCGAAGGATTTGCACAACGCGTCATCAGCGGCGAAGTCCCCGAGATCTTGGCCGACAAGCGGATCGTTGTCTTGGACTTGGCGATGATGGTCGCCGGGACCAAGTACCGCGGTCAGTTCGAAGAACGCATCAAGGCCGTGATGACGGAAGTCCGTCGGGTCAAAAACACGATTCTGTTCATCGACGAATTGCACACCCTGGTCGGTGCCGGTGGCGCCGAAGGTGCGATCGATGCCGCCAACGTTCTGAAACCCGCATTGGCTCGGGGTGAAATTCAGTGCATCGGTGCGACGACGCTGGACGAGTATCGAAAGTACATCGAAAAGGACAACGCACTGGCCCGACGTTTCCAAGAAATCATGGTCGAACCGACCGGCAAGGCGGAAACGATCGAGATCATCAAGGGACTCCGCGAACGGTACGAAGAACACCACCGCGTCCAGTTCACCGATGACGCCGTCGTCGCCGCGGTCGAAATGTCCGAACGCTACATCACCGCCCGCTGTCTGCCGGACAAAGCGATCGACGTGATCGACGAAGCTGGTGCTCGGGTGCGGTTGCGCACGATGACCCGTCCGCCGGACTTGAAGGAAATCGACGAGGAAGTCGAAAAGCTGAACAAGGAAAAGGAAGACGCGGTCGCCAATCAAGACTTCGAAAAAGCCGCCAATCTGCGGGACCAAGCTGAAAAACTTCGGAAGAAGAAGGATCAGATCACGCAAGAGTGGCGCGAAAAGTCACAACAGACCGATGGCGTCGTCGACGAAGAAGTCATCGCGGAAGTCGTTAGCAAGATGACCGGCATTCCGTTGACCCGACTGTCGACCGAAGACAGCCTGCGTTTGTTGCGGATGGAAGACGAACTGCACAAACGTGTGGTCAGCCAAGACGCCGCGGTTTCGGCCATCGCCAAAGCCGTTCGCCGCAGCCGCAGTGGATTGAAAGATCCCAAACGGCCCACCGGTTCGTTCATCTTCGCCGGTCCCACCGGTGTCGGTAAAACGTTGCTGGCTAAGGCGCTTGCCGAATACATGTTCGGTGACTCCGAAGCGCTGATCCATATCGACATGTCCGAATACATGGAAAAGCACAACGTCAGCCGATTGATCGGGGCACCTCCCGGATTCGTGGGATACGAAGAAGGCGGCCAGCTGACCGAAAAGATCCGTCGTCGTCCGTACGCCGTCGTGTTGTTCGATGAAATCGAAAAAGCACACCCGGACGTCTTCAACATGCTGTTGCAAGTCATGGAAGAAGGCCGGCTGACCGATTCGTTCGGTCGCAACGTCGATTTCCGCAACACCATTTTGATCATGACGACCAACGCCGGTGCCGAAGCGATTAAGAACGAACAGTCGCTGGGATTCCAACGTCCCGACGGCGATGCGAACTTCGAATCAATGAAGTCACGCGTGATGGACAAGATCGAACGCGTCTTCCGACCGGAATTCCTAAACCGCTTGGACGACACGATCATCTTCCGCCACTTGGAGAAGAAGGACCTGAAGCTGGTCATCGATTACGAACTTGCCAAGGTCCGCGAACGATTGCTCGAACGCGGCCTAGCATTGGAATTGACCGACGAGGCCAAGGAATTCTTGATCAAGAAGGGCAGCAACCTGGATTACGGTGCCCGTCCGCTGCGTCGTGCAATCGAACAACGAATCGAAGATCCGTTGGGCGAAGAATTGCTGCGTGGAACCTTCGAAGGCAAAGACACGATCATTGTCGATGCGTTCCACAACGATGAAGGCAAAGTCACACGGCTGGACTTCAAGGGCGAGGCCCGCGGGACCAGCGAAGAACCTGTTGCCGCAGGCGTCAGCGACGGGAACGACGACGACAAGTCCCAAGACGACGAAAGCTGATTTTCGGCTGCCAGTCGACGGCAAGACTTTCCAAACAATCGCAAGCGAGGTCACCCACAGTGGCCTCGCTTTTTCAATGATGTGATCTTTATCGATCCGCCGGCGTTGGTCTCCCGTGGACTAGCCAGCGTTTGCAAAGCGTCCGGATCATCCCACGTAGCGATCGTACAGCGATCGTGCGATCGCGACGTCGCGGGTCCCGCTGATCACGGCCCGGCCGTCCCGAAACAGTGTCAAACTTTGGGATTCGTCCAAATGAAGGCGAACAAAAAAGGGCGTGCACTGGACCCTGCCCAAGTCTTGCCATCGTGCTTCAAACGATGAAAGATCCAACTGTGTTCCCTGACGCGCCGGAACTTGCACGCTTTCACGCCCACACAGTGCGGCGGCCGGCGGCCCGGCGTCGGCGTTCAAGAAATCGCGTCGTTTTCCGACACACGCCGGACACTGCGGATCGACAATCTCCGATGTATCGATCTGTCGAATTTTGTTCTGCCACAGATCGATCGACAATACGGACGTGCGGATGGAAGAACGACTGCCGGCCAGCCACTTGATCGCTTCAGCGGCCTGCAAACTGGCAATCAAATGGGTGGCCGCACCCAAGACACCGGCCGTGTCGCACGTCTGAACCGAACCGGGCGGCGGCAGATCGCGAACAAGGCAGCGAAAGCACGGTTGGCCGGTTCCATCGAATAGACGCACCTGACCGCCGGATCCCACGCATCCACCGTGAATGAACGGGATCTCGTTTTCCAGTGACCAGTCATTGATCAGTAAACGTAATTCGAAGTTGTCACAGGCATCGATGACCAAATCAACTCCGTCTAGTACGCCGGTGATGTTGCCCGGCAAAACATCGACAACTTGCGGTTCGATCTGGATATCCGAATTGATACGTCGCAAGCGGTCGGCTGCGGCGGCCGCTTTGGGCGATCCCGATCGGGCATCGTTTTCGTCAAACAGGGACTGTCGTTGCAGGTTGCTCCATTCCACAATGTCGCGATCGACCAGACGCAATCGGCCGACACCCGCACGGGCCAGCAATTCGGCTGCGACCGTGCCCAAGGCACCACAGCCCACAACCGCCGCCGTCGAATCGCCAATGCGACGCTGTCCCTGATCGCCAATCGTGGACAACTGGATTTGTCGGGCGTATCGGTCTCGGGGGCTATTCAACGGTCTTCCACGTGGCGGAGATATCGGGATTCAATTGCGGCCGGCTCCGCGGATCGATCAACCGGTACCCAACAATGTGCACACCAATGGAAAATTCGTCCATGCACCCGATGGTGGTTCAGCGGGCCGACCTGCTGCGACAGGTTCGACGCTTCTTCGACGATCGCGGCTATTTCGAAGTCCAACCGCCTTGTATGGGACGCGACTGCGTCGTCGATGCCTACTTGGATCCAATTCGTGTTCAGACGTCCGAGTTGGGTTTGGCGACCGATGATGTGCCCCGCCACTTCTTTCTGCAGACATCTCCTGAATCGGCGATGAAACGAATGTTGGCCGGCGGTGCCCCATCGATCTACAGCATCGGGCCGGTATTCCGCAGCGGCGAAGTCGGCCGGCACCACAACGTCGAATTCACGATGTTGGAATGGTATCAACGCGACGGGGATGCCGAGTCCCAGATCGGCCTGTTGAAGGATTTGGCAGAGGTGATCCTGCGGCGGACCGCCACCTCGGTGATCAGCTATCGCGAAGCGTTTCAGCAATCCTTGGGTGTGGACCCGATCGAAGGTGATCTGAAACGTCTGCGTTCCCTCGTACAGCAAAGGGAGCCCGACTTGGCCCAAGATCTGGCCGACGATCGTGACGGGTTGTTGGATGTCTTGTTTTCCGATCGTGTCATTCCGCAGTTGACCAAAGAGTCATCTTGGATCGTTCGGGACTATCCGTTGACGCAAGCGGCACTGGCCCGTCAATCGGCTCGCGATCCGGACTGTGCCGAGCGTTTTGAGTGGTTCGTCGACGGGATCGAATTGGCCAACGGTTATGACGAATTGCTGGACGCAAACGAATTGTTGCATCGGTACGAATCGAACAACCGAAAGCGTGAGGCTGCCGGTCGATCACCGCTAGAAACCGACACCACGTTACTGGCGGCGATGCGGTCGGGGTTGCCCCAATGTGCAGGCGTCGCGCTTGGTTTCGATCGGCTTCTGATGCTTCGAATGGGCGTCGAACATATCGACGATGTCATCCCGTTGCCGATTGACCGAGCATGATTGTCGCAAACCGGTCGGATCGTGCCCGACGCGTGAAGGATTGATTAAAATGGTGATCCACAAACGTGGCTGTTCAAGCTGTTTCGCGACGACAATGGATTCACCGTGCCGGAGAAAGATTCATGAACACATCCGATACCGCACGTCGCTTGGGCGTCAACGCTGCGTTTTTGAAAGACATCAAAGACGATAACCAGCATTTGAAGCAGCTGCTTGATCGGATCGACCCGTTGATCAAGCACCCGACGGTCGCCTGCAACCATTGGTCGGAAATCAGTGCATTGCTGGACGAATTGCGGGACCAGTTGGCTTTCCATTTCTCATTGGAAGAAGCCTACGGGTACTTTGATTCCGCCTTGGACACCGACCCGCTTCGCAGTGCCGAAGCGGAACACTTGCGTGCGGCTCATCCGAAACTATTCGCCCGCATCCGCGACTTGGCTGATCGTGCAGGCGAAACCGCACCTGATGCCGAGACGAAAGTTGCGGCCGTGGTATCCGATTACAGGACGTTTTTTCGCAGTTTCGCGGATCATGAAGAAGCGGAACTTCGATTGATCCTATCCACGTTGGATGATGACATCGGTGTGGGCGATTGATGCACGATTCAGGCCGCTCGGCCCAGCATTGCAAAGAAGCTGGGGACCAAGATTGTGCGAACGTAAAACGTGTCAATCAAAACACCCAGACCTAATGCGAACCCAAGCTGGATGATGCCTTGCAGTGTCGTGGGCTGCTCGACGGCGACCCCTATCCACTGAATCAGGGATGGAAACCATGCCGACGCGGTCATGCTGAAGAACGTCGCCGCCATCACCAATCCGCACGCGGAAATGATGCCGCCGGTTCGCGCGACCGATCGGCGAACGGCCATCAACCATCCGCCTTTGCGCTGTTCTTCCAAAATGCGTGTGACCAAGTAAACGTTGTAGTCCTGGCCAACCGCCACCAGGATCACGAACAAAAACAGCGGCAATTTCCAATCCAAGCCGAGAAAGCTGTCACCGTAAAGTGACGAAAAGAAGATGACGGTCAAACCCAGGGTTGCGTAGTAGCTAAGCAAGACCGTCAGGATCAAATACACGCTGACACCGATGCGGCGGATCACCAAAACCAAAACGCACAGCACCGCAAGGATCACCGCAATCTTGATCGTCCGATTGTCGCGAATGGTCACTTGGCGAAGGTCGACGATCGACGGCGTTGTCCCGGTCAAGTAAAGGTCATAGTCCGTCCAGTTCCCCGATGATTCGTTCGTCATCGAGTTGAGCCGGTCGGATAGATTCTCCAATAGTTGGGCGGTCTGTTGATCAAACGGGTTCCCTTCCAGCACGACGTCCATGCGAATCAACCGTCCGGCGTACTCTGGAACGTCCGAAAAGAAATGACGCTGAGCGATTCGGTGGTTCCGCAACGCCCGGCGGAACAATGCGTCTCGGCTGAATAATCCTCGCTTACGTTCGCCCAATGGATCATCTGCCGTGCGGACGGCGATCACACCGTCGATCCCGTACAGCGTCTCGGACAGCGATTTGACTTGTTGTTGCAGGTCATCACCAGGCAGCGATTTCGGCGCCACCATCATCAGTGTGACGGGGTTGATTTCACCGATGCTGAAATGATTTCGCAGCGCCGCCATGCCCCGCGTCGTGACACTTTTGGCGCCCAATTGGCCGCTCATGTCATACGTCACATCGCTTTCGTGGACGTATCCGTATCCGGCAGGGATCAACAGCAACACCATGCCGATTCCCAGCGTCATCGCGGGTGCCCGAGTCAACATCAACGCGATTTGGCTCCAGGTTCGCGATTTGACCCCACCAGATTCTTTCCAGCTTCCCGACAGCGTCAGCGTCGGCATCCGATTCTCGGTGATCTTCATCGGCCAGAACGCGATCGGGCCGATCCAGTACAAAATGGCGGGCGTCAGTGATAGACAGACCAACAAGGCGATGAACAGACAGACGGCGATCACCGGGCCGGTCGACTGAAACTTGCCGAAGTCTGCAAACGCCAATGTTCCCAAGCCAACAATGGTCGTCAACGCGCTACCAAGAAGTGCACCGGAGACGTTGCTAAGTGCGCTGGCACAGGCTTTGGGCCACGATCGGATCGTGGATTCTTCCCGCAGACGTGCGATCAAGAACAGACAATAGTCCGTCCCGGCACCGAACAGAATGACGACGATAAAAATTCGACTGGTGGTGAAGATCCGCAAATCCGGAAGCGGCAATGCTCCGGTGGCCGACAATGACGCAAGGTGTGTCATCGTTCCACTGGCCACCACCAAAGCAACGCCGATCGAAACGATTGGAATCATGACCAGCAGCGGCGATCGATACACCAGCGTTAACAACACCAGGATCATTCCCACGGTGAACCATTCCGTATAGCGAATGGCATCGCGCGACGCGGACAGCGTTTCGCCACCAATGGCGGCGGACCCGGTCAAATGCAACCGTACGCCTGGTTCGACGAAGCGATCACTGTAGGCAACGGTGTTCCGAATCAGATCGCCGGCCGCTTCAAAGGTAGCGATATTCGATGTGCTGGCCAATTCGGTCGACAAGCGACCGACCACCAATCGGGCCTGGTCGGTCCGCAGCTTGCCGCCGACCAACGAATCATTCCAGGACCAGATGTCGATCAGATGATCCCAGCCGTCAATGTCACGCTCGGCGATCGGACGCGTTTCGGTGGCGATCGTGGGACAGAAGACCACCGCGGCTTCGACATCACGGGCGATCGCGTCATCAGGTTCGTGCAGCGATCGCAGCAGGTTACCACGGTCCCAGTAGGCGATCGCCATGCGTGGTTCGGTCGGTGTGGGCGACGTGTCGGGAACCGATTCACTGATCGCGTCATAGAACGCTTCGTCGGTACGAATGGCTTCATCCAATGCCGCCCGCGTCAGCGCAATCCAGGACGCATAAGGCTGGTCGGGGTCCGTCGGCCCGGATTCATACCCATAGCGGATGGCCCGCTGCCAACTGGCTTCGGCCAACCGATGATAAAGACGCCGCAGCAGGTCGAGACCCAAGATCTCGTCTTGCTTGGTCAGTTCACCATCATCACGACACAGCAGAAAGACCAACTGGCTGCGACTACGTTCGCCCGGGAACGCCTGATTCAACAAGCGGCCACCGGCCACGCTGGTCAGATCAGCCGGCAGATAATCAAAATCGCCGTCCAGCGCGACCCGGTCCCAAGTCGGAGCCGTCGATCGGACCGCAACCGCCAGAGCGATCCAAAATAGGACAATCCACTTGTGGTATCGCACCACCCAAGTGGTCCATCGACGCGGTGTGGCGGTCGGCATTGGGTCGGCAGAGGTCTCGAGAACAGCGGCCCTATGGAACAATACGTTTTGACCAGAGATCCGTTCAAGGCATAAGCGTCGAACAAAAGGCCCGTCAAAACGCCACGATACGGGCAAGTATGTCGCGCGGGAGCCTGAAACGCGAGAGCGGGAACGGATCGGCGGCGAACCCCCGGGACACGCCCATCCGACTTGGCCGACGACGACGAATCCGTCTTTCGCAACGTATCGGTGTCGACGTGCGGATCAATTCCGCAGATATCCCTGTGCCGCGGCCGGATTGAACGGACGACCATTGCCGCCCCGTCGGGGGCCACGTTCGACGCCGCCATTGGCCGGACGGTTGTCGTTGTCGTTCCCTTCGCGATCGGAGCCGTCCAATCCAAACGCCTCGAGTGCTTGTTGCAGCGACTGACCGCTCAGGTTGCCACCGATCCGCAGGACTTCCACGTCGCCGCCGGGTTGAGCCGCTTCGTCCAGTTGCCGAACCATTTCTTCCATCAGTTCCAACAGTGATTTACCCTCGGCGCTGATCAACAACGTGTTGCCGATTTCGTCGATGCCGAACGACAACTTGCCTTTGAAACTGTATCCACCGCCACCGCTATCTTGACCGCTTTGCGAATCCGTCAGACCTCCGCCACCACCGTTTTCGTTGCGTTCCTGGTTTTCGTCCTGGCGTCCGTTTTTGGCGTTGTTCTTGGCGCCGAACGCTTTGTCGTTTCCGCTAAGCAGGTCGCGATAGGCGTCCTTTAAAGTCTGGGCGATCGTTTCGGCGCGACCGTATTGAATCTTCACCAGCTTGGTAAAGCGGGCACGCGAATCATCAACCGGTTCGGGAACATCCCACAGTTCGACCAGTTCGCGGATCGTTCGCAGTTGACTGGGTGTTGCACCGGAGACGACCAGCGTGTTGGTTTCGATGTTGTAGACAAATTTCAAACGGCTGCCGGCCGCCAATCCGGACGGCTTGTCGCTTGACGAATTGCTGTCATCGTAGAACCAGTATCGATAGAAACGATCCGCGTCCGATTCCTCTTCCTCTTCGGTGGCAAAGTAATCTTCCAAGTCGATCGTGATCATGCTTGCGCGGGCATGCTTCAGGTGAAAGACGACATATTCACGCTGGGGCGGACGAATCTTCAGCATCAATTCTTCCAGCGAATCCAATGCATCGGTGTCATTACTGCGAAGCACCAAATTACCGTCGTCATCGACGATGATGTCGATCGGTGTTTCGTCGGCATCCGCATCTTTGGCGGCTTGTGCCTCCACGCTGCGACGGATTCGATCACGAAACTGGCGATCGAAGTCTTCCATCGATTGGATCGTGTCGCTCAGTGGCGGTTCGGTGGTTTCGTTTTCGTTGCTGGCGATTTCATTCTCGGTGACCAAGAACTGTCCCTGAACCGTTGAAACGCCGGTCGTCAGGTTGGATGCGGCGGGCTGTGCCAGCGGTTCGACGGGTTGGCCTTCGTCTGAATCGGGTGAATCGTTTTCACCGTTCTTTGACTTCGATTCATCGTCCGCGGATTCGTCGGACGTTTCGTCGTTTTCGGCCTGGTCTTTGCCGTCCGGATTTTCATCGTCGCTGCCGTCATCGGCATCGGATGATTCGTCGGGATCGGAGATCGGGCTAGTGAAATTTTCTTCATCCGGCAGACGAATCTCTTTGCCCGTCATTTGCTCGAATTGCGACTTCAGACGCTGAAGGTATTCATAGGTTTCTGGGGTCGAAGCCGCTTCGACGACGCGGAACGTTTCGCGATTGCCACCGGGCGGCGGTAGTTCACCCAGCTTGACCAACAGCGAACGGACTTCATTCATTTCATTTTCGTTGGCCCACAACAAGACTTGGTTGTATCGGGCGTTGGGAGCGACGCGGAATTGATCCGCTTCTTTCTTGTCGTCACCGCCACCGCCGCCATAACCGTAGTAGTAATAGCGGCGCGATTGGTTGTCGTCGTCGTCCTCCTCTTCCTGTCCCATCAGAAAGGCGATGCTTTCGGCGACCTCTTCGGCGGCCAGACGGCGCAACTGCAGCACCTCAAAGCGTCGACCACTGCCGTCCAATTGGTCGATCAGTTCTTTGACGATGAAACGATCCACCGCGGCACCGGAAACGATCACGGCCGAGTTGTCGGTGTCCACGCGGATGTGAGTCTTGGGTTGCAAGACGTTCATCTCCGTGACGATATCGATCAGCTTTTCGGCATCCAACGATTTCAAGCGAAAGGCTTGCACACGCGATTTGATGTCGTCCAGCGTTTGAAATGAATCGCTGGGAACATCAATTCGGCGGACGAATTCAGTGGCGGTTGCGATCTTGTCGCGAGGTCCACGAATCAGCACGCTGTTTTGACGGGTGTTGGCAACGATACTGATTTCCGTTTCCTTCTTAGCCGCCGGCGGTTTGTTGCCGTTTTGTTGCTGCATCCGCTGCATCATCTGCATTTGCTGGGGAGTCATCGGGGCGGACGATTTTTCTTCGACGCCCAAGAATTCTTCCAGCATCTGTTTGGCTTCTTCGGCTGGGATGTGCACCAAGCGAAATTCGGGGGCCAACGCGTCACGGCTGGCCACGTCACGTTCTTGTTGCAGCAGTTCGGCGATCTGACGCAGATTGATTGCCGCGTCCATGGCTTCGATGCGATTGGTGGTTGTCAGCGCGGTCAGACGGCCGTTGCTGCTGATCATCGGCTTCAATTCTTCGGCCAGCTTCTCGGATGACAGCCAACCGACATCCATCAGTGCGCGAACAAACGTGTGTGGCTGAAGCGAATCCAAATCCGATTCTTCCACGCGGCGCACCATGCCAGGATTGATGCTCTCGGTTTTGACGACCGTGATGCCGCCGTCCAATTCCAACAGCGTGTAACCGCGTGCCAACAAGTGACGGTTGAAAAGGTCACGTGTTTGGTCGACGGTGTATCGACCGGGCGAAGCCAAGTTGACTCGATCCGCCGGCAACTCTTGCCAATCCAATGGTTGTTCGGAGATCTCCGCAAGCCACTGAATCAAGTCGACCCAAGGTTGGTTGCGAAATGCAAAAGCGACTTTGCCGTCGGGTCCGACACCGACCTTCAATTCTTCCGGGTCGGCTTCTTTGCCGTCCAAGGTTTCGCGTCGGATGACTTTGGGATCTTCGGGTTTTTCTGCGGATGCATCGCCCGCTTTCTCATCCGCATTCTTGGCGTCTTTGCCTGGTGGACCGGGTTGTGGACGTCCCGGCGGTCCGCCCGGTGCGCCTTTGGGAGCCCCCGGCCCAGCGGTGGCGACGGCAACGGGGCCCGACGGAGTTTGAACGATTGCCTGGGGCTGGGCCCAAGCCGGACCGGCGAACAGCCAGAGGAAACCGACACCCAACGAAAGTTGCCATCGGTGGGAATTCAGACACCGCGCGTCAGTCAGGTGTCGGGTCTTTGTTCGGCATCGTGCGCGTGTTCGGCAAACGCCGAAAGTCATTGGTTCGAACACGATAGCGCTCGCTGAGACGACGGGTGGGATAAGCAGAGGAGTCACTCGGGGGACTCTCAGTATGCCCTCCTGCACCGGCCGATTCAAACAAATGACTCAAACATCGGTGGGACCCTACTTCCAGGTCTCTGGTGGTGGAATGAAGGGGTCCAACGACGAAAGCGAGGATCCATCGTTCTTTGCGGCGAACAAATATCCAAGCTTGGCAATGGTTTGCGCCGCTTTGTTCAGAGATTCACGGTTGTTCAGTTTCAATTGAACGCCATCGAAGACTTTCAGGCTGGCGGCGACATACGGGTCGTCGATTTTTTCGCTGACACTGCGAAGACGTTTGGCCGCACGGGCCGTTCGACCGGCTGCGGTGACCCCGTATTTGGCTTTCTGGGTCGCCTGGGCTGTCGCCGTCAAACTGGCTTCCAGATCGGCCAGCATTCCGGCGACGAACATGACGCGCAATCGTTTCACGTCGCTCGTTTGATTGTGTGCACCGTCGGATCGAACAAAGTTGTGACGGATGCTTCCCTGGCTCCATGCAACAAATTCAAAGTCTTCGCTGCCGGCGGAATGACCGCCGACGTTGACCAGTTCTTCGTCGGCGGTGGTATGACAGCGGTAACAACTTTGGGCGACCAAATAGACGTTGTCCGGATTCCGCATTCCCGCGGCGATGCTGCGGCGCAGTCGTTCGGCGCGATGAGCGGGTGATTCACTTTGCCGTGTCGTTTCGGGGCTGCCGTAATCGTGATGGATGTCCAGCCATTGCTTTGCGGCCGCATGGCATGATTCACAGGACACCCCGGCGATGGCCGCCAAAGACCCTTGGTCGGTTTGTTGTTGGGTGTAGTGACAGGCGACGCAACGTCCATCGTGTTTGATGCTGCGCAGTTTCAAGTTGCGGGCGATCTGACGTGCCTCGGGACGACGATGCAATTCGTCAAAGGTCGTCGCGTGGGGTGTTTTCTTCCAGACGTTGATTTCGTTCGCGTGGCATTTCACACAGGCATCGTTGCCCAACACGTGGGCCGGATCGGCGGGACGTGCATGCAGCAGCAAATCGAAATCACCCCGAGACGATCCGCCCGACGACGCATCGGATGTTCGGGTGGCGGGGCCGGCCGCGTCGGCAACGGCCAGACTGGCGACCCAGATCAAAAACACAAGGATGACGCGCAACATGAGATTCGGAGGGCAAAACCGGGCGGACGAATTTGAGCAATCGTTGCAAACGGAACCCTCCGCAAGCATGCGGCGTTCGCGACGCAACTCCTTGCAACCCTAGGTCACCCTGGGCCGTCACGACGAGATTTTCCCTGGCGCGTTGACGGATCGGCGTTCAGGCGGCGACGGCTTTCGCGGTGGTGTCGGTATCGACCGCGGTGGACGAACCCGAATCCTTTTCGCTCGACGCGGTGTAATGAAACTGTGCTTCTTCGGGATCGAAACGCTGTTCCAGATCCAGCAGTTTTGCTTCGACCTGTTGAATGATTTCGCGTGCCGACAGCCCGTCTGACGGATCGATCGGTTCGCCGGCGTAGATGTCGATCGTGCAAAACGGCATCGGGATCTGGATACGATCCCACGAATTCGTGAACACCCAACGGCGGCTGGGCACGGCGCACACCGGGATAATGACTGCCTTGGACTTGCGAGCCAGCAGGGCGATTCCCGGTTGGGCCTTTCCACGCGGACCCTGGGGACCATCGATCGCGATTGCTGCGGGGCCGTGGTTACGGACGTGCCGAATGGCTTGTTGCAATGCAACCGCGCCGCCCTTGTTGCCCTGACCGCTGCTGCCCCGAATGGGCGTCACACCACACCGGCGTAGGGCGGGGACGACCAAATCACCGTCCGATGATCGCGATGCCATGGCCGCGACGCCCGGTTCGACCGAACAGATGCAAGCCATTTGATGGCAATGCAAAAGGGCATAAGTCAGGGGAATGCCCTGCTGTCGCAATATTTGCCGCGGATCGTTGTGATATCGCCGTCGGCACGTTTGGCGCACCGTCAACATCGCAATTCCGAATAGCCAAGCGACCAGACGTTTCATTGGGGCGAATTCAAAACCGGACCGACCAGAACACTGTCAATCGCGGGCCTGGACCGAAAACGGACGCCCGCACTGGACCGGGAATACCAGGATCTTTCGTGGGGGTAAACGCCGATTTTCCGGTCCGAGGCGGGTGGGGACTTGGCCGCCAAGAATTCCTCGCCGCGATTGCGCCGAACCCACCCTGTAACAACACTTAACATTCGCCTGAAAACCCGTCATTTGCGTGATTCAGCCGGAAAAGACGCCTATACTGCGATGGTCCTGCGACATTCTTTACCTCAACCGACCACCCAGCCACGGAAAGAACACACCATGATCCGAACTTTTGCCGCTTCGTTGACGCTACTCGTGTTTGCCTCGATTGCATCGGCCCATTGCCAAGTGCCGTGTGGAATTTATGGCGACCAGATGCGGTTCGAACAAATGCTGGAAGACGAGCACACGATCAGCAAAGCTCAGTTGCAGTTGAACGAGCTTAGCTCGGGAGACATCGACGCCCAGGCAATCAACCAGATGGGCCGTTGGACGCTGACCAAAGAACAGCATGCCACACGGATTCAGGAAACCATCGCCGCCTATTTCATGGCCCAGCGGATCAAGCCCGATGGCGACGGCTATGGAAAAAAGTTGATGGCCGCCCACGCTGTGATGATCGCCGCGATGAAAGCAAAGCAGTCCGCTGATCCCGCCACGGCGAAAGCCTTGGAAAAGTCGATCTTCGATTTCTATCGGGCTTACGAAGGCAAAGAACCCGACTTCGAGCACACCCACTGATCCCGCCGTCGAATCACGGTTGATTTCCCGCCGACCGATCAGGGGTTCGTCCAACGTGCATGCGAACGGCGTTGTCTCGTTCGCCCTACCCCGCCCTGTTCCATCCGGCCCATCGGGTCGACGTTGGACACCCTGATCCGGTCACCCCGACCCTACCGAAATTACCAACGCATGTTTTCAGTTGTTTTTCGCCAGGTTGTCCGCTGCGCTGTTGGCAAGGCACCTCACCTTTGCTTCGGGATCGGCTTGTTCCTGATCGCGTCAACGGTTGTGGCCGAATCGGCGAATGACAAACCGGCGATGGACGAAACCGCGGTGGACTTTGCCCGTGAAGTCCAGCCGATCTTGGCCAAGCATTGCTATGCCTGCCACGGACCGGACGAAGCGGAGGGTGGACTGCGCTTGACCGACCGCGACGGCGCTATGGCCGAAACCGACAGCGGCGAAGTCGCGATCGTTCCGGGTGATGCGGACGCCAGCCATTTGATCGAACGCATCACCGCGGATGAAGATTCGTGGGTCGACCCGATGCCGCCCGAGGGCGATCGTGTTTCTGCCGCCGACGTTGAAATCTTGCGGCGTTGGATTGACCAAGGTGCCCCTTGGAAAAATCACTGGGCATTCGAACCAGTCAGTGCACCGGAGATTCCCGCCGTTCCTGGGCACCCGGAGATTAGTCATCCAATCGACGCGTTTGTGACGCAAAGGTTGCAACAGCGTGGATTGACCCCCAACGGGCCTGCGGATCGGCCGACGTTGATCCGGCGATTGTATTACGACCTGATCGGAATCCCGCCCACCGCACGCCAGATCCAGCGTTTCGTCGACGACCCGGATCCACGGGCATACGAACAGTTGGTCGATCATCTTCTGCGATCGCCCCATTACGGCGAACGTTGGGGCCGGCACTGGTTGGATCTGGTTCGCTATGCGGAAACGAATTCATTTGAACGAGACAATCCGAAACCCAACGCGTGGAAGTACCGCGATTATGTCATTCGGTCGTTCAACCAGGACAAGCCTTACGACCAGTTTGTCATCGAACAACTGGCCGGCGATGAATTGTCCGATGTGACCACCGAAACGCTAACCGCGACGGGCTTTTATCGACTGGGGATTTGGGACGACGAACCGGCCGATCCCGAGCATGCGTTTTACGATGAAATGGATGACTTGGTCACCACGGTCGGCCAGGCCTTTCTGGGACTGACGATCAATTGTGCCCGCTGTCACGATCACAAGATCGATCCGATTCCGCAGTCGGACTACTACAGCTTTCTGGCGTTTTTCGGCGACGTGACGACCTACGGGGTCCGTCGCGACCAGACGGGAAACAACCAAATCGATGTGTCCAAAGAAAGCTTGCAACAACAGTACGCCGACCTGGATCGTCAAACGAAGGATTTGGAAAACCAGTTGACCGAAATCGAACAGCGTGGAATCGCATCGATGTCGGCTGAAAATCAACGGGCGACGGAGGGTCGTAAAGCGGACCGCGAAGCGGTGTTGGAAAAGCATTTACGTCGCCATTTGTCCAAAGATGACTGGCGGCGGTATGAATCCTTGCGTGCTGAACTGCGCGACGTGCGAAAACGTCGGCGGGAGCTGCCCGCACGCCAAAGCGTTTTGGGGTTGGCCCGTTTGGCCGATCCGCCTCGGGAAACGTTTGTGCTGTTTCGCGGAAGTCCTCATTCCCCCACTGACGAAGTCGACATCGCCTTTCCCGAACTATTCGATTCCAACGTCGCCGCGATGCCGGCACCGACCAGTCGATCGGATTCGTCGGGGCGTCGACTGGCACTAGCACATTGGATCGTTGACCCGGAAAACCGCTTGGCATCGCGGGTGATCGCTAATCGAATTTGGCAGCATCATTTTGGTCGAGGCATTGTTCGCAGCACCAACAACTTTGGCCAATTGGGAACGCCCCCGACGCATCCGGCGCTGTTGGATTGGTTGGCCAATCGATTCGTCGATGGCGGCTGGCGGTTCAAATCGATGCATCGGCTGATCGTCACCAGTGAAGCCTATCGCCGGTCATCCGATTCGCGTCCTGATGCCATGCAAGTTGATCCGGCCAACGATTTGTTTTGGCGATTCGATCGACGTCGGTTAAGTGCCGAAGAGATTCGTGACAGCATGTTGAAAGTCAACGGATCGTTGAATGACCAGGTCTATGGCCCCAGCATGTACCCCACCCTAAGCCGGGAAGTCATGCAGGGCCAATCGCGACCGGGCGAAGGCTGGGGCAATTCTGAGGCAGACGACCAGAATCGGCGCAGCATCTACATCCATGTGAAACGATCCTTGTTGACGCCGATGATGACGGTGTTCGATTTTCCGGATCCTGATCGCAGTTGCGAAGCCCGATTCATGACGTTGCAGCCCGGACAGGCCCTTGCATTGTTGAATGGTGATTTCGCCCACCAACAGGCCGCTCGCTTGGCAAAGCGGATGGATGCCAACCACATTGACGATTCCCAGTTGGTGAATCGCTGTGTCCGCCGGGTTTTGGGACGCGATCCGACGCAAGAAGAAATTGCCGCCGGGCGACATCTGATGCAACGGCTCGTCAACGAATTTGAAGTCCCCCGAGAACGAGCCGCCGAACTTTATTGTTTGTCCGTGATGAACTGGAACGAATTCCTGTTTGTCGATTAAAGGAGTCACCGGGTGACCAGCCAAGAACCATTCCATAACAAATCACGACGAGCCGCTTTTTGCCGCCGGACGCGACGTGAATTCGTTTGGCAATCGGGCGCCGGTTTTGGTGCCGCGGCGCTGTCAGCCATGCTGGGGCGGGACGGCTTTTTCGGCCAATCGGCACAGGCCGCGGAAACCAACTATCAGAACCCGCTGGCTCCCAAACCGCCGGCGTTCGCGCCGAAAGCCAAGTCGGTCATTTTTCTGTTCATGTACGGCGGGCCCAGCCATATCGATACGTTCGACTACAAACCGGACATGGTCGGGATGGATGGCAAAACGGTGGAGGTGAAAACTTTTGGCCGCGGTGGGCACAAGTCCGGTGGCCGGATCGTCGAACCACGCTGGAATTTCCAGCAACACGGCCAGTGTGGCAAATGGGTCAGTTCGCTTTTTCCCAACGTCGCCAAACATGTGGACGACATTGCATTCTTGCATTCGATGACGGCCGATTCTCCGATTCACGGATCGGCCATGTTGATGATGAACAGTGGACGGATCCTTTCGGGCAGCCCCGCCTTGGGTTCGTGGCTGACCTATGGATTGGGCAGCGAGAATGAGAATTTGCCCGGCTTCGTCGTGATGTTGGACCCGACCGGTGGACCAATCAGCGGTGCCAAGAACTGGTCCAGTGGGTTCATGCCGGCGACGTACCAGGGGACGGTTTTCCGTAGCGAAGGGGCGCCCATTTTGAATCTGTCGCCCCCGGCGGATCTGCCCAGTGGCGTCCAACGCGAATTGATCGATTCGATCCAGCAAGCCAATCGTCGTCACCAATTGCAACGACCAGACGACCATGCACTGGCATCGCGAATCGCCAGCTATGAATTGGCCTATCACATGCAAACGAGTGCACCGGAGTCGGTGGATTTGTCGAACGAATCAAAACAGACGCTGGCGATGTACGGGGTGGACCGTCCTCAGACAGCGGATTTCGGACGGCGGTGTTTGCTGGCACGTCGATTGGTCCAGCGTGGCGTGCGGTTTGTGCAGCTTTACAGTGGTGGGTCACACAACGACGACAACTGGGACGCGCACGGCGATTTGGAAAAGAACCACAATTACCATGCCGGTCGAACCGACCAGCCCATCGCCGCGCTGTTGGCGGATTTGAAACGCACCGGACTATTGGATGAAACGCTGGTCGTTTGGGGCGGTGAATTCGGTCGTCAGCCGACGGCGGAATACGCCAAAGGCAGTGGCCGCGATCACAACAGTTACGGCTTCACCATGTGGATGGCAGGCGGTGGTATTCGCGGTGGCGTCAGCTTTGGGACGACCGACGAACTGGGAAGCCGGGCGGTTGAAAACACGTTGCACGTCAAAAACTTGCACGCGACCATCTTGCATCTGATGGGTCTGGATCCGAATCACCTGGCGTATTTCTACGGCGGGTTGGACCAGAAACTGGTCGGTGTCGAACCGGTCGAACCGATCCATCAGATCATCGCCTGACCGCCCCGACGTACTCGCCAAGATGGACGCTGACCCCGCCGCCACCGGGATGTGTCCGGCGGCGTATCCTACAAGACCATGTGATCGAAACCGCCAGGCGACTAGGCCGCTTTGCGTGCGGCGATTCGCTCGGGCAGACGAATGGTGGTGTCGTAGTCGTCCGGTGAAATCACTTCACCGGTGAACACCATCAGTTCGATATCGGCATCGGCCAGCGGCGCGGTGGCTTGGCCGATCGCTTCGCCCAAACCGACCGAACCGGTCAACACGCCCGCGGCGCTGCGCAGTCCGGCGGTGATGGCGGTCGCCCAGCCGCCGCCGCGCAAGTGATGGCGGATTGACCGCAAGCGTTGGCCCCGATCCAGCGTGGATCGATCCCAAGGCAGACGGTCGTCGTCGGACAGCACAACGCTGTCGACCGCCACGGCCGATCGCCAACCTGTTCGACGGGCCAGCAAGCCATAGGCATAGGTGGCTTCGGCGGATCGTGTTCCGACAAATCCACGGCCCAAGCTGGCCAACAGGTCGCGTCGCCAGAAACCGGCTTGAAGGTAGCAGCCGATCGAACGCACCATGTCGCCATGACGTGGCGAATCTTGGCCGGCGCAAACGGCGGTGCACAAGCGATGCGGTGTGTCGGTCCATCCACATGCCAGAACGTCGCCGTCGCGATGGCGGATCGTGGGCGAAACGAAACCGACGTCATCGTCTTCGAATCGTTCGACCGCGGCGGACGCCCAACCGGCGGTCGCGGACATGCCGTCGGCAATCACATGGACCAAGTGCCCGCGAGCATGTTTCACGCCCTCCTGGACCAGTTCGACGGTGCTAGCACCGCCCGCTTGAACAAAGCGAACCTCATCACCCAAATCAAAGGGGTCATCGTAGCCCCCGTCGTGTGCGACAATGACCTCGCACGATTCGGGTTGATTTTCCAACACGCTGACCAAGCTGGATTCAAACGTGTTGACCTGTTGGTTAACAGGCACGATGACAGACAGTTGTGGAATCGACGGAAAGCGTGGCACCGATTTCACCCGTGCGGCAAGAATGACCGAAGTCCAGCGAATCGGCAAAGCGTTTCGAACCGCCTTATTGTTCCGATCGCTCCTTTTTTTCATCATCGGACGGATCGGACAATCAGGTTGAGACGTTCGGCCATGAACCGTTCGAATCCTTGGCGTTGCGGCAAAGCGGGCTTGATTCTGTGCACTAATCGGCAAACTTTTCCTGTTCGGAAACGGTGCGTCGTCGTTCGGTGATCAGAATTCGCATCGACGGAGCTCGCCCCGATTGCTTTCAAACACTGAATCGCGCCCGCCAAAGCGTACCCTGGGGTGCCACCCGACCCCGCCACATCCGCAAAACAGTTCACGCCCAGGAAAGTCAGGGAAATGAAGACAAGACCTTTCGGACAAACCGGATGGGACGTTTCCGAAATCGGTTTCGGCAGTTGGGCGCTGGGCGGCCAATGGGGACCGCAGACGGATGACCAGTCCACCAAAACGTTGCGTTTGGCGATCGATCGTGGCATCAACTTCATCGATACCGCCGCCGGTTACGGTGACGGCCGCAGCGAAAAAGTCATCGCCAAAACGTTGAATGCGGTCGCGGATGTGAGCCCCGTTCGATTGGCAACCAAAGCACCGCCGGCCGAAGGCCCTTGGCCGCCCAGCCCGTATTGCCGTTGGCAGGACCGATATGGCGCCGCGTACCTTCGCGAAAACATCCAACAGCGTTTGCGAAACTTGGGGACCGATTGTTTGGACGTGCTGCAACTGCACACCTGGACCCGGGCGTGGAACGACGACCCGCAACCCTTGTTGGTGCTGCGGCAATTGTGTGACGAAGGTTTGATCCGCTATGTGGGCGTCAGCACGCCGGAACAAGATCAGAATTGTGTGGTCCAGTTGATGCGCGACGGTCTGGTGGATGTGGTTCAGGTGATTTTCAACCTGTTCGATCAAGAAGCCGCCGCGCAGATTTTCCCGGTTGCCGAGGAAACCGGCACCGCCGTGATTGTTCGCGTCGCGTTGGACGAAGGATCACTGACCGGAAAATACGATCGCGACCACCAGTTTGGCAGCGATGATTTTCGCCAAGCCTACTTTGCCGGTGATCGACTGGAACGGACCGTTGATCGTGTGGCGATGATCCGCCAAGACATCCGCGATTTCGGTTTGCAGGACGATTACAGTTTGACCGACGTGGCGATCAAGTTCGCGCTTTCTCATGCCGCCGTCAGCACGGTGATCGTCGGAATGCGTTCGCCCGAACACGTCAAAGCCAATGCGGCGGTCAGCGATAAAGCCGATTTGCCGGCCGAGTTTCTTCAGCAACTGCGGCGACACAATTGGCGTCGCGGTGTTTGGTACGCAGGGAAGTGATTTGCCAAACGATCCATTTCCATCCGCGACATTGATCAGCCGACAACACGGTTGATTGCCAGTGCTGTTGCCAAATGACGGGCGATGATGGATGTGGTTCGGTTCAAACGCGGTTGTTGTTACATTGTGGCCGCTATGACGAATCCAAATACCAGCAAATTGTTGTCCGTGGCGACGGACGCAGCCCGACAAGCCGCCGACGTGTTGATGCGGTATTACCGTGACGGCGTACAAATGCGGCAAAAGACCGGGGGCAACCGCACGTATGATTTGGTCAGCGACGCGGACGAAACCAGCGAAGCGGTGATTGCCAAGTGCATCCGCCAGACCTATCCCGATCACGAGTTGTTGGGTGAAGAAAGTCTGAGCGATGGTGATGCGTCGGCGGAACACTTATGGGTCATCGACCCGCTGGACGGCACCAATAACTTTGCCCACCGTGTTCCCCACTTCGCCATTTCGATCGCCTACTACCATCAAGGTCGCCCGGTCGTCGGTGTCGTCTTGAACCCGGTTCGTGATGAATTGTTCACGGCGATCAAGGATCAGGGAGCCCAGTTCAACGGCCAAGCGATCGTGACACCACCGGCGGTCAGTTTGGACCAAGTGCTGATCGGATGCGGCTTTTATTACGATCGCGGTGACATGATGAAACGAACGTTGTCGGCGATCGAAGAATTCTTCGATCGTCACATCCATGGCATTCGCCGCTGGGGAACCGCATCGCTGGATTTCTGTAGCGTTGCCCAAGGCCATTTCGGTGGATTCTTTGAATACCAATTGTCGCCGTGGGATTTTGCCGCCGGACAATTGATTGTCCAGGAATCCGGTTGTCTGATCACCACCGCCAAGGGTGACGAGTTGCCGATGCAAAAGACCAGCGTCTTGGCCGCGCATCCCGATATTTACGATGCCATGTTGCAGATCACACGTCGACATCATCCTTGATTCGGGTGCGTGACCGCGGGTGAAATCTAGTGGGTCGATTCGCGTTCGATCAACAGATTGGGTTTGCCGAAACGTCGAATCAGCTGGAATGAATCATAGGGGCGTCCCGTTGCGGTACAGGCACGGTAACGCAACCGGTTTCCGTCGATGGAAATGATCTGGTACAGCTGGGTCCGCTCGGCCGACGATTGCATGAAGGGTTCTGGATCCAGGTCATACATTTTGGGGCCGCTGACGGAGACCACATAGACGGTTCCACCGGCGTCTTGTTTGGACAAACCTTCGCCAACGTTTTCGCTGCCGACCGGCACACCATTGTTCACCGCAGTGTTCTCCGGTGCGTTGTCTTGGAACCGCATCATGCGACTGCGAGCATAGGTGTGGTCGTGTCCTTGCAGGACCAAATCAACACCGTGCTTGTCATAGATGGGTTGCCACAAATCACGCAATTCCGGATTGTCTCGGCCCTTGCTGGCGGAGTAGATCGGGTGGTGGTGAGTGACGATCTTCCAACCGGGTGCTTCGGACAAGACCTGTTCCAGCCAAGCGACTTGTTCGGCTTGTTGCTCGTTGCTATTCAAACAGACAAGCCGAACGCCTTGGTAGTCGACGTAGTAGCAAGATTCGGCCAGGGATTCCGGGCCATTGGTGGGAAACGCAAAGGTCGGTTTCCAATGCCGGCTTAAACGGCGAGTGCTGCCCGATTCATCCTCCTGTTTGACCATCTCATGGTTTCCCGGCACGGCCACGGCGGGCAGCATCCGATGAATGAATCCGCTGGCACCGAACCATTGGCCCCATTCCGCGTCGCTTTCGGCACGGTTGATCAAATCGCCGGCATGCAAGAAAAACGCCGCTCGTGGTGCATCGCGAAAGGCATTTCGGACCACCCGTGACCAGTGGCTTTTGATGTCGTTTTGGGCATCACCGAAATAGACGAACGAAAACGGTTGGGCCGTTCGGGCCGCGGTTTGAAACTCCGACCATTCGCTCCAATTCACACCATCGCCGACGCGGTACAGGTACTTTGTTTGGGGAATCAAATCGGCCAGCACCACTTCATGATAGACGGCGTTGCCCAAGTCCGTTTCCAAACGGCTGAAAGTGCCCTGGACGATGATGGCGTCGTCCACGAAGTCCGGTCCGTCTTGTGCCACGGCGTATTGTGCGATCGTGGCTGATGTCTTTGCGTCGGTCCGCCAGGTGATGGCCATTGCGGTGGCCGGAGTTTCGGTCATCGACAAACAGATGCGATCCGGAACCGCCGAGGGTCGATAGGTCTGTTGGTCCGGCACCGGTTTGATTTCGTGCTGATGCACGTCGTGCGCGAAGGCGACCCGATGCGATGACGTGGAGGCCAACAGCAACAGCATCATCATCACGCCGATCGACACCCGATGACGACGGCGATGGCTGGAGGGTTGAACGGATGGGGCGGGCGACGAATTGGCGGGCGACGACATGATGTTTCTCAACAGCCGGAAGAAAACGTTCTTCGCGAACTGTAAGAAGCCGGCACGCGCACTGCAATGATGCGGATACGGAGTGTCAGGTTGTTTCGGACGTCCCGCGAATGGTTTCGCTTTGCAAGCGATATCGATCGCCTTGGGGACCGACCAGTCGTTGCAGGTGTGGCCGTCGAATCATTTGCAGCCCCGTTTTGGCCTCGCTGCGACCCAGTTGTGGCAAGGCCCGTTGCGCGACGACACCCCATGCGACCAGACGCCGGATCAGTTCGGCGGGAAAGCTGGGCGGCTGGGTCTGTGCACGCGCGGCCAAGACGGTCGGATCTTGACTCATTTGATACAGCTTCTTCATGTCATCTTCGCGAATGTCGGCGTCGTCTTCTTGAATGAAGACAAGATCGCCGGTCGCGCGTTCCAGGCCGGTTTGACCCGCGGCTTCCATTCCCCGCACTCGGCTATGGCGGACCAACCGCAGCCGCGGATTCTGTTCGGCCAATTCACCAAGGTATTCTGCGGTGTCATCCTGGCTGCCGTCGTCGACGACGATGACTTCGGCCGCTTCGGGATCCCCAATCATCTCGTCCAATAGACCCAGGACTTGGTCGATTCGCTTTTCAATTCGATCACGGCCGTCTCGTACCGGTAGCACGACGGACATGCGGTTAGGTCTGGCCATGGAAGTGTTTCGGGATGGGAAGAAACGGTAAGGCGACCGAAGAAAGACGTCGGAATGATCGGGCGCATCGCTTCTGTGGATCGGATGGCGACCGCAACGTTCTGCAATGACGCCGGCATCCGGTGGGTTGCCGTGGTCAAACGTGTTGCATGGGCCGTTCGGATTCTGTGGGGTGTGTCTATAATCGCGGCATGACCAAGCCAAAGACGACCGAGACGGAAACCGCCGGACTGCCCAACTTCGATGCAGGAGCCAACGGGTTGCTGCCCGCGATCGCGCAAGACGCCCAATCGGGGCTGGTGTTGATGATGGCCTGGATGAATGCCGAGGCGTTCCAAGAAACACTCCAAACCGGCCAAGCGACCTATTTCAGCCGCAGCCGAGGAAAACTGTGGCGTAAGGGTGAAACCAGTGGTCACCGTCAGCGTGTCCGCGAAGTTCGTATCGATTGTGACGCGGACACGATCTTGCTGAAGGTCGATCAAGTCGGTGCGGCCTGTCACGAGGGGTTTGCGTCGTGCTTCTTTCGCGCCGTCGACAGCAATGGCGGGGTCCGCGAGGTGGAAAAACGGTTGGTCGATCCTGCCGAGGTCTACGGCGACGCGTCGAAGAAGTCTTGATCCCGCGGAGTCCGAATCGTCCGCGCAAGCCGACTTCGTCCGCAAAGCCGACTTCGACATTGTTCGGCCGCCAAGGGGACGATTCACCATGCGGGTCCGTGCCGGGAACTGGCTGGTTCGCTACAGTGGATCAAGACACCCCATTCCAGACGGCTTGCACGCCGAATCGTCGGAATGGATCCAAAATTTCGACGCCACAACGGACCACAGATGAGCAGCAACGATCAACGATTGGATGCCTTGGATCTACCTCTTCCTCCGGCACCGCAGGCGATGGGGGTCTACAAGCCAATCGTGATCGTCGGCGACATGGCCTATCTGTCGGGGCACGCGCCGCTTAAGGAAGACGGCAGCATGGTGACCGGACGGCTGGGTTTGAATCTGGACGTCGAAGCGGGCTTTGCCGCGGCCAAGTTGACGGGACTGGCAATGTTGTCGACCCTGCGTGCCGAATTGGGTTCGCTGGATCGGGTCGAACGCTTGGTGAAGCTTTTGGGGCTGGTCCGGTGCACCGAAGGCTTTGTCGATCAGCCGGCGGTGATCAACGGGTGCAGCGAACTATTCCGCGACGTCTTTGGTAATGATGCCGGTGTGGCGGCCCGCAGCGCCGTCGGAACCAACGCCCTGCCCGGTGGTATCGCGGTGGAAATCGAAGCCATCTTTCAGATCCGGCAAGGCTGATTTCGCCGGTTGACGGAATGGTTCTGGCCCACAGCGGTGCGCCGGCCACAGTTGCGATGGCGAATCGCTATCGCCTGGTGCCAGTTTTGCGATAGACACGGACATCGTGCGGACCGGCGAACTGGAGATGGATCGCGCCGACGGCCGCCCGGGCGTCGAAGACATCACAGTGATAGTCGTTCTCACCCGGCCAGGGATACGAATAGACGACCGCAAAATCGTCCAGATCCAGGCCCAGTGATTCATAGGCTGAATCGCTGTGATGTCCCAGGCTGGGCAACGTCGGGTCGTCGGCCAAGCATTCCGTTCCGGGCGGCAGAAAATTCCCGGCGACCAGTTCCGGGCCCAACGCCGGCGGGTCGAACCAATCCGCCAGCGTGTCCCGGCCTTGTCGGATCAAGTCGGGCTCGGTTTCGATTCCGATGCTGTCGAAACCAAGTTCGGTCGCCAAGCAAGCGACAACCGCGAAACCGCATCCCCATTCGCAGAAACGGTTTCCCGGCAACGGTTGGCTTTCTTTGACCCAGGCCAACGTTTGGTAAACCGCTTCGTAATCGGCCGCCACAAATTGTTCGATTGCGTCGCGGTCCCAACAATCTTGGAAGGTTTCAATTCGCTGACGGGCCGCCGTGATCGCCAGCCGGATTTCCGCTGGCACCGGACGTTCATCCCAGCGGCGGGGCAAGTCAATCGGAATCAACATGGTAGATTTCGGATTCCCGATGCGAGACCGCCGACGGCCATCGTCGGTCGACAATCTTCTCGCATTCCGAACGCCGACGGGATATTCTGAACCGCCCCCTCCGTATCCCCCCAGCGACGGTTCCATCGAAGAACGATCATGCGTTTACCCACCTTGTCGGCTGTCTGTTTCCTGTTACTTGCGACCGGCACGGCGCCGGCGGCCGACCTGTTCGTTGAAGCCGAAAGCTTTCAAGACCGTGGCGGCTGGAAGCTTGATACCCAATTCATCCAAGAAATGGGATCGCCCTACTTGTTGGCACATGGATTGGGAAAGCCGGTCGACGATGCCACCACCACAATCACCGTGCCCGCCGAAGGGAAGTATCGCATTTGGGTGCGTACCAAAGACTGGGTGGCACGCTGGGGCGCCGCACCACCACCGGGGAAGTTCAAGGTCCGCATCGGCGAAGATGTCTTGGAAACGACGTTCGGAACCCAAGGCAAGCAATGGTCGTGGCATGACGGCGGCACCGTTCAGTTGGCCAAAGGCGCGACGTCACTGGCACTGATGGATCAAACCGGTTTCGACGGTCGATGTGATTGTCTTTATCTGACGACCGACTTGTCCACCGATCCGCCCGCAGCCGACCAAGTTTTGGGACCGTGGCGCCGCCAACAGTTGGGACTGCCCGATCAGCCACTGCAAAAGCGCCCCTATGATTTGGTCGTCGTCGGCGGCGGCTATGCCGGCATGGGCGCGGCACTCTCGGCGGCGCGAATGGGTTGCAAGGTCGCGCTGATTCAAGACCGACCGGTGTTGGGCGGCAACGGATCCAGCGAAGTCCGTGTTTGGGCAAAGGGGAACATTCGCCGTGGCAAGTTCCCAAGGATCGGCGAGATCATCGACGAATTTGCCGACAACGCGACCAAGTCGCCGGGCACCTATGAAGAATTCGGCGACGACTTGAAAGAACGCATCGTCCGGGCGGAGCCTAACATCGACTTGATGCTGAATCATCACGCTCACGATGTCACGATGAAGGGCGACAAAATCGTGGCGGTCACCGCGCTGGACACCCGGACCGGCGCGGAAGTCGTGGTCGAAGGAAGTCTGTTCTGCGATTGCACCGGTCACGGCTGGATCGGAACTTGGGCCGGTGCGGATCTGGACATGACATCCGAAGGCCGCATGGGAATGAGCAACATGTGGGCCTGGGATGAATTGGACCAGCCGACCGAATTCCCGGAAACACCATGGGCATTGGATTTGAACATGGCGGACTTTCCCTACCCACGTGATCACCACGGACAATGGTTTTGGGAAAGCGGTTTCGACAAAGACGCGATCGGTGACGCCGAAGCGATTCGCGACTGGAATCTGCGCGCCGTCTACGGTGCCTTCAACGCGATGAAGAATCGTGATGGTGCCGAGGACCACCCGACCGCGATTTTGACTTGGGTCGCGTACATCGGTGGTCCACGAGAAAGTCGTCGCCTGATGGGCGATGTCGTGCTGACGCAAGAAGACATCGTGTCCAAACGAGACTTCATCGACGGCTGCGTTCCCAGCACTTGGTCAATCGATCTGCATTACCCGAAGGAACAATACGCCAAAAAGTTCCCCGATAACCCATTCATCTCGATTGCCGAACACAACCGTGCCGTGGATCGAAACTATGGTTATCCGGTGCCGTATCGATGTTTCTACAGCCGTAACATCAACAACCTGTTCATGGCCGGACGCTGCATCAGTGTCACCCACGAAGCGCTGGGGACCGTTCGCGTGATGAAGACCTGTGGAATGATGGGCGAAGTGGTTGGAAAAGCCGCTTCGATTTGTGCAGCCGAAGATTGCTTGCCGCGGGACGTGTACGAGGACCATCTGGATGATCTGGTGCGTTTGATGCACTATCCCGGAAAAGCCCGACGGGAAACGCCGACCTCGGACATCGTGGTTCCTGGCGACGCGATGACGTTGGCGGGACCCTATGGTCCGCCCAGTGGTTTGGACCCCGCAAAAATCGATGGCATCGTCGCCGATGATGGGGATGCAATGCTCAGCGGCAAATGGCAACAGGGCCAAGGTTTAAAAGGTTTCGTCGGGTACGGTTATCGCTACGCCGCCGCCGGTACAGATGCAACCGCGACGTTCAAACTGTCCGTCAAATCATCGGGCAAGTACGAGTTGCTGGTATTCAGCAGCCCCCATAAGAATCGTTCGACTCGCACACGCGTGACCCTGCGAAACGGCAATTTCAGACGTGACTATCACGTCGATCAAAGCATCCAGCATCCCGAAAATGCCGCCGTCGCCGGTACGGTTTCGTTAAGCGAAGGTGACGTGGTCGAAGTCGTTCTTAGCACCGATGACGCCGACGGCATGGTGCATGCCGATGCGGTAGCGCTTCGCAAGGTCGATTGATCGGGCGAATCCTGCCCGTGCATCGCAACGCTATGAACCAAGCCGCATCGAACGGCAAGCGAATGATCGGCGCGCATTGGATCCGTGTCGGCATCGTCGTGGTCCTAGCCTGGTTGATCCCGTCGCCACATCCGATGCCGACGACGGAACAAGCCGGCCCGCCGACGTTCGAGCAGTTACCCGGCGATTTGCCTTGGGAAGTCGCAACGATCGAGCCCCAGCACGGCGCAGCCGGGTTTTGGGCCATCGCTGATTCTGACGGCCGAGCTTTGGGCTACGTGGCGCGAACCATGCCAGACGCGCAAGACGTCGTCGGCTATCGCGGACCCAGCGAAGCGGTGGTTGTGATTGATGCACAGCGCCGCATCGTGTCGGTTGGTCTGTTGGACAGTGCGGATACCGTCGAACACGTCCAAGTGGTGCGGAATAGCGATGAGTTCTTCGCCCAGTTCCAAAGTTGGACATGGGGCGAAATCGATCGCCGAAAGAAAGTCGATGCGGTGTCCGGTGCCACTTTGACGTCACTGGCACTTGCCCAAGGTCTAATCCAACGCATGGGCGGCGAAGCGGGGTCGTTGGTTTTTGCGGATCCACTGGGCATCGACGATGTCCGCGACTGGTTCCCCGATGCACGGCGTTTGACCGGCGGCCCCGCGACTTGGGATGTGATCGATGCCGACGGCAATCAGATCGGCACCGTCGTCAGGACCGGCCCCCTGGTCGACGATGTCATCGGTTATCAAGGTCCGTCGGAATGGTTGGTCCGAATGGGTGACGGTGATGTCGTCAAAGATCTGAAGCTGTTGACGACTTTTGACAACGAACCCTATGTCGACTGGGTGCGACAAGAAAAGTATTACTGGAAACGTTTCACCGACATGACGGCGTCACAGTTGGGCCAACTGGATTTGGAAGCCGAATCCATCGAAGGCGTCTCCGGTGCAACGATGAGTAGTATCGCAATGACGCAAACGCTGGTCGACGCAATGGCACGCTACGGCGATGCGGAACCGGACGTCGCGGAAGCCACCGACCCACCGTTTTGGCATTCGATCCGGTTCGCCAACAGTGATGCGTGGATGATCGGATTGTTGGTGGCCTTGGGATTGCTTCATCAATTCGGTGGATTTCGCTACCGATCCCTTCGCCGAACATGGTTGATCGCGGTGTTCGTCATCGTCGGGCTGTATGCGGGGAATCTTTTGTCGTTGGCCTTGTTGGCCGGTTGGTCGGCCGAAGGCATTGCATGGCGATTGGCACCGGGGCTGGCGGCAATCGCAGCGGTCGCCCTGCTGTTGCCCCCGGTCAACAAATCCAACCCTTATTGCAATCATCTGTGTCCGCATGGGGCGATCCAACAATGGGTGCGTCACGGATCGAAGTCACGCCGACGGGTGTCTGTCCGGCGTGATGTCGACATTTGGCTGCGGCGGATCCCCGGCGGCTTGTTGACGATCGCCTATGTCGTGCTGCTGTTTCGTCCCACGGTCGACCTGAGCGGCTGGGAGCCATTTCACGCCTATCTGTTCCGGATCGCCGGATTGGGTTCGATCGTTTTCGCGTTGGCAACCTTGGCGGTCGCCACGGTGATACCCATGGCCTATTGCCGCTATGGATGCCCGACCGGCTATTTGATCGATTACGTCCGCCGCGCTGGTGACGGCCGAAAACTGGCGGTTGCCGATCTGGTTTTGGTGGGGCTCTTGGTCCTGGCCATCGCCAGGCATTGGGTCATGGGCTGACCCGAGCAGAAGGAGAGCTCATGCCGGGGCGGTCGACTTGCTTGAGCTCTCAAGTTGATGGTTCGGGATCGCAGTCGTCGGGGCTGTAATCAAGTTCGGGATCGGTCAATTGTGCCCAACCCAGGAAGGCGACCTCGTCGGTATTGGCCCAGTGGCATTGGTCACCGAATAACGGTTCATGACAGATCGGACACTTGGGGTTTTCGGCATCGGTGTATTGATGTGGACCGGACGTATCGGGTTCCAGCCAGATCGCTTCGCATTCATCACAGACGACCAAACCATGGGGGGCGGTGGCTTCACCGATCTCCGGTGCGACGATTTGTTTCTGGTTGTCAGCTGAATCGCTCAGCATCGTTTTCTGCAATTCGTGGCTGGGCAATCCACAGATACGGACGCCACACAGGCCGCCACCACAGATCGGGCATTTGCTGATGGAATGGAAAGGTGTCATGGCTTGGACCGGGTTCGACCTTGGACTGGGTGCGAAAACGTGTGGTGTTCGGGCGATCGTTGGGGACCGCCATCATTTGGGATAGGCCGTGATGACGCGTTGGTCTTCCAACACCAGTTGGACGCGGCGGGCCATTGGATTCCGTCGGCGGTTGCCGTCACGTCCGCCGACATATCCGACGCGGCGCCCCATATCGACGGTGTGGATGGTTCGTCTGCCGTCTTGTTGTGTGGTTGTGCGCTGGCCTGACTTGGCACGCACGTAGGCTGCATCAATCGTTTCCAAGGTGCCCTGCATTCCGCCATCAAAAACGCCGTGACTGCCGGGACGTCCCGGTTGGTCGGACGCGTGTCGTTCGACGTGCTTCAATCGATGGCCTTCGGCACTGCCGGGGCCATAAATCAGTCCTGCGGGCGACATGTACCGCTGGCCGCCCAAATCCTTCAACAGGCCATATTTCAGCCCCACAGCATCGTCGGCCCCGGCGGTGGGCGGTGTCGTGGTGGTCGACTGGGATGACGAGTATTCCGACGCTGTGCCGGCCGCATCGTCACGTTCGTTCCGAATTTCCGCGGTTGCTGGGGAATCGGATCCGGCGGGTTGAACCACCTGAGCTGTGCGATCGCCGGGCGAATTCTTTCGCAAATCGGGCAGTTTCCAGCCGAACCGCTCGTTGGCCATCGGTGCCAAGAACGTGTAAAGAGCCGCCAGCACGGCGATGGCGATTCCCGCCGCCGATTTGCCTGCCTTGGGGCGACGATGGGCTGACGCTCCGGGTCGTGCGGGTTTTTGCGGCTCTGCGGGCACTTCAGGATCCATAAAAACGACTCATTCCGTTGGAAGGTGGGGCTCGATAACCGTCCAGAGCTTTCCACGTTGCAAGGCTAATGTAGCCTATGAAACGACCGTGCCCGGCACGACCGCGTTGCCGCCGCAGGCCCAAAAACCGTGCAAGTTTTCCACAACAGTTCGGGCGATGAAAAATCGTCGCGGAGGTTGATCCGACACAATCAGAACGCGTCCGTGCGGTGGGTCGACCGCAAACATTGCCTGAAGCATTGGCGGGCATCGGCTTTGCAGCTGTGAAGATTGCGTGCCGAAACCGAAACGTGTGGGTAAAAATTTTACGGTTCGCCAGTTAGAATCTGAGCGTCCGCGAACACATCGAACCCCGGGGAACCGCTGGGATGCCGTCATCCGAATTCACGAACTGCCCGACACTGCCGGAACTGATCCGGCGTCGAGCCGAGCGAACCGGTGATCGAACGGCATTGGTTTTTGTGTCCGACGATGATGAACGGTTCGAATGGACCTATGGCGATTTGTGGCGTCGCGCCCTGGAGACGGCAGCCCGCCTGCCGGAGCCAAATTCAGGCGCTTTGTCCGATGCGTCGGCGTCGTCAGATTCAGCAAACCGGATTTCATCGCAGGGCCAACCCGATCGCGCGCTCTTGTTGTTCCCGCCGGGTTTGGAATTCATGGCGGGCTTTTTGGGGGCCCAGCTGGCCGGCTTCATTCCGGTTCCGACGGCGTATCCCAAGCCGAATCGGCAGATGCCACGACTGGACTCCGCTGCCGATGACTGTCGTCCTACCGTGTTGATCGGTGATGCCGCATCGTTGGCTGGTTTGGACGACAATCGTCTGGCCCCATCGGCACGTTCCATTGCTCGGGTCGCCACCGATGAAAACGTGGCGTCCAACCACGGCATCGCGTCGGCCGACGCGCCCGCGTTTAACCCACAGCACTTGCCCGGCGCCGACACCGTCGCGTTCTTGCAATACACCAGCGGCAGCACCAGTGAACCCAAGGGCGTCTTGGTACGACATCGCAATTTGATCGCCAACTTGGAATCGATCCGGCGTGGGTTTCAAATCGATTGGCAGGACGATGACGTGCAGCGGCCCGACCGTGGTGTGTTCTGGTTGCCGTTCTTCCACGACATGGGTTTGATCGGCGGCATTTTGGAACCGTTGTACGTCGGCGGGACTGCGGTCCTGATGAGCCCGCGAGCCTTCCTGCGGCGTCCGATCCGTTGGTTGGAATTGATCAGCGAAGAAAAGGCACGCATCAGCGGTGCCCCCAATTTTGCGTTTCAGTTAGCCGTCGATCGTGTCACGCCCGAACAAGCGGACAACTTGGATTTGTCAAATTGGAAGACCGCGTTTTGCGGCGCCGAACCGATCGCGCCCCGGACGTTGTCCGACTTTGCCAATCGATTCGAACCGTGCGGCTTTTCCCGCGACGCTTTCTATCCCTGTTATGGATTGGCCGAAGCGACCTTGTTGGCCGCCGGCGGCGACGGGCCTTCCGAACCGAAAACGGTAACCGTGCACCGTGGATCGCTGGGGCAAGGCAAAGCGGTGGTGGATCCCAAGGGCCGCGGCCGAGAATTCGTTAAGTTGGTTGCCTGTGGTTCGGCCGCCTATCAAACCGAATTAGTGATCGTCGATCCAGAATCGCGCCAGCCTGTCGAATCGCAAGTGGTCGGTGAAATCTGGATCCGTGGCGAAGGTGTCACCGACGGCTACTGGAATCGCGACGAAGAAAACGAGACCCAATTCCGTGCGTCGTTGGCCCAAGACGATGGCCGCCGTTTTTGCCGTACCGGGGATCTCGGCTTTGAATTCGAGGGAAATCTGTTCATCACCGGACGCCGCAAGGACGTGGTCGTACTGCGGGGGCGGAACCACTATCCCCAGGACATCGAAGCCACCGTACGCGAGCTTTTTGCGGGCGAATCGATCCAGACCGCCGCGTTTGCCGTGGATGCCCACCGGGGCGAAGCGTTGATTGTGGTGGTCGAATTGCCCCGCCGTGACGCCAATGTGGACCACGCCGGAACGGTCCGGCGGATTCGACGGGCGATCGTCGAAGCCCATGAAATTGACCCAACGGAGGTCTTGCTGGTTCGTGCCGCGACGGTACCGTTAACCAGTAGTGGGAAAGTCCAGCGTCTGCGTTGTCGCCAACAGTTTCTTGACGGCGACATCAAAACGAAACACCACTACCGGCGCGCCTTTGCCGGTGAACAGTCCGTGATGTTGCCCGATCTGCCGGCTTCGCCCGACGGTTCGGACCGCAACACGGTCATTCAAGCCATCGAGGCTTGGCTGGTCGAATGGTTGACGGTTCGCGCCGGTGTGCGACCCGACGACATCGAACTGGACAAGCCCTTTGCCGAATACGGATTGGATTCGATGACCGCTGTGGAAATGAGCGGTGAGATCGAAGATTGGTCCGGGATCGAGTTGACCCCGGTGCTTGCCCTAAACCATCCGACCGTTTCAAGACTGAGCGTGTATCTGGCCGACCAATGGTTGGGCGATTCCCGCACGAGTGCGAGTGCCGAGGACGGTTCGGCACCCCAAGCCTTGAACGGCCACGCCGACGATCTGTCCCAGCCGACGGTCGAAGAACTCGATCCCGCAGAATTGGAAGGGCTGCTTGACGAGATCGAAGGCCTATCCGAAGACCAAGTCAATCATGCCCTCGCAGATAAACGACGAACCTGAATCCGGTGCACCGCCGGCCGACGATCTTAACAAGCGACTATCGAATCTTTCTCCCGCGCAACGCGAACTGCTGGCCCGCCGCCTTCGTGAAAAGGCCCAGTCTTCATCCGCCAACGGTTCCAATCATTCCAATGGTCATGGAGCCGCGGATCCATCGGTTGACGCGCATCGTTCGACGTCCGCGGCGCCGCTTCACGATGACCTGATCGCGATCGTCGGTATCGGTTGCCGGTTGCCGGGTGCGCCCAATCCCGATGCCTATTGGCAGTTGATCGAATCGGGCAATCGCGCCATCCGCGAAATCGGCAGCGATCGATGGGATCAGCGTCAGTTCTTCGACGCCACCGGTCGTTCTCCCGGGAAGATGTCGGTCGACAAGTTGGCTTTGATCGACAGCGTCAGCGACTTTGATCCGGAATTTTTCGGCATCTCACCCCGCGAAGCGTCTCGAATGGATCCCCAACAGCGTTTGTTGTTGGAAGTGGTTTGGGAAACGTTCGAAGACGCCGGCGTGACCATCGATGCATTGCGTGGCAGCCGCACGGGGGTGTACGTCGGCATTGGTGGAACGGACTATTCAAAGGTTCCTTCACGATACCCGGACTACTTTGAACACATTGATGCGCACCTGGGCACCGGGAACGCGCTCAGCATCGCCGCGGGACGGATCTCGTATCTGTTTGATCTACGCGGGCCTTCCTTCATCGTGGACACGGCTTGTTCATCGGCCTTGGTCGCGATTCATCAAGCGGTCGTCTCGTTGCGCCGCCACGAAAGCGACGCGGCCATCGCCGGCGGTGTGAATTTGATCCTGACGCCGGAAACCACCATCGCTTTCAGCAAAGCGCGGATGCTTAGCCCCGATGGTGATTGCCGCCCCTTCGATGATGATGCCAACGGTTATGTGCGTGGCGAAGGCTGCGGCATGGTGCTGATGAAACGGTACACCGATGCGCTTCGCGACGGCGATCAGGTGTGCGGGGTGATTCGTGGTTCGGCGATCAACCAAGATGGTCGAACCAGCGGCATCACCGCCCCCAGCAGCGAAGCGCAGGTCCGATGCATTCGCGAGGCCATGGCGGGTGCCAAAGTCACGCCGGACCATGTCAGCTATGTCGAAGCCCATGGCACGGGAACACCTTTGGGTGACCCGATTGAAATGACGGCGTTGCAACAAGTCTTTGGCGGCCGCACCCAAGATCTGTCGCCCGTCCGTGTCGGCAGCGTCAAAGGCAACATCGGCCACACCGAAACGGTCAGCGGGGTCGCGGGACTGTTGAAGGTCTTGCAGATGTTCCGCCATCAACGGATTCCTCGACAAGCGGGATTCGGTCGGCTGAATCGCAACATCCGTTTGGAAGACAACCGGCTGAAAATCGCGGATCAGTCCCACGATTGGATGTGCGGCGATGTGGGAACCCGGATCGCGGGGGTCAGCAGTTTCGGTTTCGGCGGAACCAACGCGCACTTGATCGTCCAGGAAGCTCCCAATCCGCACACCGGTGAAAACGGCACCGCCGTGGCCAACGGCCACGTCAACGGATCCACGATTGCTCCGGTGCAACGCAATGGTTCATCGGCCGCGTCCAATGGCGAAATCAAGTCCGACGCTGCCAGCCAATTGGTCGTGTTGTCAGCCAAAGATGATGGTCCATTGCAGGACTTGGCCGTCCAATACGCCGATCGCTGTGACGAATTTGATGCGGCCCAATTACGGGACTTTGCCGCCACGACGACACTGCACCGTTCGTCGCTGACCCGGCGGTTGGCGGTGGTTGGAAATAGCGGACCGGACATCGCCAAGTCGCTGCGTGATTTCGCGGCGCAGGAACCGGCTCGTTCCTTAGCGAAGGCCCGCTACGGGCGACCGCCGCAGGGACGACGTCCAAAGCTGGCGATGGTTTTCACCGGCCAGGGTTCGCAATATGTCGGCATGGGGCAAACGCTGGCGAAGCAGTATGAGCCGTTCCGACGATCGATCGATGCGTCATCGCAATGGGTGGACCCTCATTTGCCGTACCCGCTATGGGACGTTTTGCGGGGTGATGCCGGCGACATCGATCATACGTCGCTGGCGCAGCCGGCGATCTGCGCGATCCAATGTGCGTTGGTGGATGTCCTGCGGGACCGTGGCTTGACCCCCGACGTCGTGGCCGGTCACAGCATCGGTGAAATCGCGGCGTTTTACAGTGTCGGCGCGATCGATCAACGACAAGCCATGTTGTTGGCGACCTATCGCGGCAAATGGATGGGCGATCTGCCCGCCGGCGGAACGATGGCTGCGTTGCTGGCGCCCGTCGAACAAGTCCAACAGTGGATCAAGCAATCCGGCAGCTCCGCCGTGATCGCCGCGATGAACGGAGTCAACGCGACGGTGATCGCTGGGACCAACGATGCGGTCGCCGAACTGGGACGCGTCGCCAAGGATTCATCCGTCGCCGTTTATCCGCTGGATGTGTCGCACGCGTTTCATTCACCTCTGATGCGGCCCGCGAAGCAGCCGTTGGAAAACGAGTTGCGCAGACTGTTGGATCCGATACAAATTCCAAGAAACATCCGATTCGCTTCGTCGCTGACGGGTGACTGGTTGGAAGGCTCGATCGACGTTGATTATTGGATCGAACATCTGGTGTCACCCGTTCGGTTCACCGATGTGATGAATCGCTTAGCGGAAGTCACCAACGACTTGGTGATCGAGGTGGGCCCCCGACCGCAATTGATCGGCATGTTGCGGCGTCATCAATCGACACGGACCGATCCGAATCACGGCCAAGCCGAAACGCCGGAACTGGTTTCCGTCTTGGATTCCGGCACCCCCGATCGTGAAAGTTGGTTGAAGACGCTGGGACAAGCTTGGACTTGCGGCTTCGATGTCGATTGGAAAGCGGAGTGGAACGGGAAATCGTTTCGACGGGTCGCCCTGCCACTGTATCCGTTTGCAAGATCGCGGTACTGGTACGATCCGCCCGCAAAGCGTGGTGCCGCGGTCGGTGGTTCTCAAGTCCATCCGATCTTGGGTTCGCAGCAAACTCTGGCCATCGGCGGGACTCTTTTCGCCAACACGATTCGCGACCGATTGCCGGCTTTCCTGGCCGATCACATTGTCAGCGGCAGCGTCACCGTGCCAGGTGCCGCGTGGTTGGAATCGATCCTCGCGGCGGCACGTCAGTGTTTCCCGGATCAGCCAATCGCGTTGGAGTCTTTCGAAATTCAGCGACCGGTGTTCATGCAACCGGAACGCGCCGTGGACGTGCAGGTCCATGTCGCACCGCTGGCGGCCAATCGATCCAAAGTTCAAATTTCCACTGCCGAACACGACGACGAAACCAAAGTCGACTGGGCGACCTGCGCCAGCGCTACGGTCCGGGTCGGCCCCACCGCGGTGACCTACGGCGATATGTCCGCGGCCGAGCGATCGACGCCGGAATCCTTAGACGAAATTCCCGTCGATCAGTTCTATCAGTCGGCCGAACGCGCCGGTTTGAAGTACGAACCGCTGTTCCAAGTGTTACGAAAGATCCGTGTCGGTCAGGGCATCGCCATCGGTGAACTTGCGGTCGACGCGACATTGGAATCGGACGTCGACAATTACCGATGGCATCCGGTGTTGCTGGACGGGGCGTTGCAACTGATCGGTGCGGCCATCCATGGTTCCCGGCGATCCGGCGAAAGATCGGACGTCGCCGCATTTCTGCCGCACAGCATCGGGTCCGTTCACTTGGGACCGTCGACCCGTCAAATCGCGAAGGCCAAAGCGGTATTGAAGTCTTGCGATCATGACGCGATCGCGGATGTCGTGTTGCGCGACGATCAAGGCGACGTCGTGGGGACGCTGGTTGACGTGACCCTGCGTCGGTTGCAACGTGACCGTCGTACCAATACCGAGGATCCATCACGCTGGATCTATCAAACCCAGTGGTCGCTGGCCGCCGAACCGGATGCCGATTTCGACGGCAATTTGCCCTCGTTCGTTTGGCCCGTTTCGGGACAAGACCAAGTCCAACCGGAGGGACACGAATGGCTGTGGGTCCAACCGTCATCCAAATGCTTTGGCTCCGGTGCAATCAGCGGTAATTGTGATTTGGCTGCGCGAGTCGCCGATCAAACAACCGCTGTATTGGACTTCATTCAGGCGGCGTTGAAACACAGCCCGCCGCCACGAGTGTCGGTGATCACACAAGCCGCATTCAATGTTGCGGATTCGACGGTCGACGTGGATCCGGTTGCATCTGCCGTCGCGGGATTGATCCGTTCGGCGACCAACGAGTGCCCCGGGCTGCGAATCCGTCACTTGGATGTCGACGTTCGCGATGATTCGACCGCTGCGATGGTTCGTCATTGGCTGGCATCGGACGATACGGTGGAAACGGAATCTGCGATTCGCGACGGCCAGTGGTGGATCCCACGACTGAACCATGTACCCCATGCACTGCTTTCGCGCCCGGAGGGATCCGAGTTGGCGTTGCCTGACCGTGGCGAATACCGGATCCGGCTGGACGGGACACATCGCATCGAAGGTCTGTGGGCCCAGCGGATGCCCCAAGAGATCCCGATCGATGACGAGGTCCGTGTTCGTTGTCGTGCCGTCGGTTTGAACTTCAGCGACGTCTTGAAATCGATGGACCTTTATCCGGGCGTGACCGATCAAGTGGTTCCGTTGGGAATTGAAGTTTGTGGCATCGTCGAATCAGTGGGGCCCGCTGTCCAAGACATGCACCCGGGCATGCGTGTGATGGGTGTGGTTCCCCATGGTTTCGCCTCGGCGGATCGCACGACTGAGTCGTTGTTGACTCGTGTCCCGGACGGCCTGAGTGATGAAGAAGCGGCGGGTGTTCCGATCGTTTTCCTAACCGCCCATCATGCGCTGCTTAATGTCGGCCGATTGACGGCAGGCGAAAAGGTATTGATCCATGCCGGTGCCGGTGGCGTGGGATTGGCTGCGATTCAGGTCGCCCAGGCTGTCGGTGCCGACGTGTACTGCACGGCCGGTAGCGAGCATAAACGACAGTTGTTGGCTCAGTTGGGAGTCCCTGAAGACCAGATCTTCGACAGTCGTGATCTTGGATCGATCGAACAGATTCGCCGGCACAGCGACGGGATCGATGTCGTCTTGAATTCACTTCCGGGCGAATGGATTGATGCGTCGATCGGCTTGCTCAGGGCACATGGCCGGTTCTTAGAAATCGGCAAGATCGACATTTACAAGAATCGGCCGTTGGGTCTGTTGCCGTTCCAAGACAACCTGACCTACAGCGCGATTGATCTGGATCGTTTGCTGCGAAATCGACCGACCGAAGTCCGGGAACTGTACCGTCAGGTCGTCGATGGTTTTGAAACTGGTCGCTATCGTCCGTTGCCGATCACGCGTTTTCGTTTGGACGAATTACCGGCTGCGATGCGTTACATGGCCGCGCGCCGCAACATCGGAAAGATCGTGGTCGCGCCGACGTTGCATCGAGATGATTTGGCACGACATTCGGGATCTCATCTGATTTCCGGCGGCAGCGGCGCGATTGCCACCACCGTCGCACGACGTCTGATTCAACGAGGGGCGAAACGCGTCGATTTGGTGGCGCGTCGGCCGTTGCCTGAACGGGTGCAAGCTTTGGCCCAGTGGGCCAGGCAATGGGATGCGACCGTTGTCTATCACCAAGCAGATGTGACCGACGTCGATTCGATGCGAACCTTGGTGGATCAGATCACACAGTCGACGGGTCAGTTGCGAGGCGTGATTCATGCGGCGGGCGTTCTGGATGACCGTTTGATCGGTTCGATCGATCATGATTCGCTGTCCGACGTGTTGTGTCCGAAGACCAACGGTACCGTCGCGTTGCATCAAGCGACTCGTTCCCATGACCTGGACTATTTCACGTTATTGGGCAGCGTTGCCAGCGTCTTTGGTTCGCCCGCTCAATCGAACTATGCGGCGGCCAATGCGTTCTTGGAAGGCTTCGCTGCGGCACGTCGTGGCGCCGGTTTACCCGCCAATGTCGTCCACTGGGGACCCTGGGATTCGGCCAACGGGGGCATGACTGACGACGCGGCGACGCAGAAGAATATTGCTGCGTTAGGAATGCGGCCCTTGCCGGTGGAAGTCGCCAGCGACGTCTTGATCGATGCCGCAACCGCACCGGCGGCGCCCGAAACGTTGACCGTGGTGGACGTTGATTGGCGAAAGATGATGGCGGCCGGATTCGCCGACCCCGGACCGTCGCGTCTGCGTGGGTTGACCGGTTCGGTATCGAATGACGTTTCCGATTCCGGTTCGGTCGACACTGAATTTTTGGCCGTCTTGGACCAAGCCAAGGTGGACAGCCGGCTCGGTTTGACGCTGACCTACTTGTCCAACCAGCTTGCAATGATTTTGGGGATGTCGGCGGATTCAATCGACCGGACCGAACCGCTTGCGGCACTGGGGCTGGATTCGCTGATGGCGATCGAATTGAAGAACAATATCGAAGCAAGACTGGACGTTCAGTTACCCATCAGTCGGTTTGTCGAAAACCCCTCACTAAGCACTTTGGCCGAAGCCGTGCTGGATGCCCGTGATGGAAAGTGACCGGCCGACCAAGATGACGGTCGTCCGGACGTGCGACAGTTGGTGCGAATGTGTTGATTCAAGGTGAACGAATTTTGCCTTGACGGATTTTTGTGGCCGACCGGTTCCCGCAAGACTTGCCGATCGGTGACGGAGGACCATTCGGCTTGGGGTCTTGATAACCTAGGGGCCGAAGTATCCGGAATCACCTGACGATCCATCGGGTGAATCACCGACCGACGTCTCTTTTCTTGATGGATGATTCATGCCACTGAAAGAACTGCCGGAATTAACCCTCTCGCAATCAGCGATGAGTGTTTTGGAGGCCGCCGAAGCTGAAAACCGCCTGTCCCTGGTCGGCTCCGTTGCCGAATTAGTCGAAGCTGCGGCGCCGGTCGACCAGCGAGACGCCGCCGGATATTACACCGTCGGGTATGACATTCCCGGCAAAGGCTTCATACCCGAAGCCAAGGTGTGCGAAGTCAAAAATGGCATCGCGGCCAACTATTTGGATCCCTACATGCGACGCCGGGATCCGAACTGCATGGTCATCGGTGACAACCGCGAAACCGACAAGCCGCGCTACGAAGACCGATTCGGCGAAGCGTTTGATGGGCTTCGGCAGGAAACGTTCGAATGGCTGAAGACCCAGCCCTTGTCATGTTTCTTTTTCGAAACCGGCAGCAAAGACGATCCCATTCGCGCTGTTGCGATCTGTCCGACCAACGCGGCCTTCTTTGCACTCGGCTTGGCCATGCTGCAAGGCATCGTGCCGTTGGAAAAGGTCCGCAAGGCGGGCAGTGAGTATTTCCACAAAGCCATTCTGTACATCGCGCCGCCGTTCCGGCACACGCATTTCGAAGGCAAGCAAGTGGTTGTCCACAATCGTCGCTTTGACGATATGGGCAGCGATGGAAACACGACGACGCTTCACGAACTGTTTTCGTACAACTTGTATCCCGGACCGTCCGCCAAGAAGGGCGTCTATGGGATGTTGTTGACCGCGGGCGAACGTGACGAACAACCTTGGACCACCGCACACTGCAGCACAGTCCAGGTCATCACGCCGTATGACAACACCACGACGATCATGCACGAAGGTGCGTCCGGCGGTGGTAAGTCGGAAATGCTGGAACAAATGCACCGCGAATCTGACGGTCGTTTGAAATTGGCCACCAACCTGATCACCGGTGATGAACGGTTCCTGACGATCCCGCGTGCGTGTGAATTGCATCCGGTTACCGATGACATGGCACTGTGTCACCCGGATCTGAAAGGCCCCGACGAACGGACACGCAAGGTGACCTTGGTGGACGCCGAAGCCGCTTGGTTCATTCGCGTCAACCACATCACTCGGTACGGGACCGATCCGCACTTGGAAGCGTTGACTACGCATCCCCCGGGACCAATCCTGCACTTGAACATCGATACCGTTCCCGGTTCGACGGCACTGATTTGGGAACACATCCAAGACGAACCGGGCGTTCCCTGTCCCAACCCTCGGGTCGTGATGCCGCGGGAATACTATCCCAACATCGTCGACGCACCGGTGACCGTGGATATTCGATCCTTCGGCGTGCGATGCCCACCATGCACCATCGAAAAGCCAACCTACGGCATCATGGGTCTATTCCATGTCTTGCCGCCCGCCCTGGCTTGGTTGTGGCGGTTGGTGGCACCTCGCGGCCATGGCAACCCGTCGATCGTCGACACCGGCGGCATGCAGTCCGAAGGCGTGGGATCGTATTGGCCGTTCGCGACCGGACGTCGTGTCGACCAAGCCAACATCCTGTTGGATCAAATCACCGATACCACCGACACCATGTTCGTGCTGATTCCCAACCAACACATCGGTTGCTGGGATGTCGGATTCGCTCCGCAGTGGACCGTCCGTGAATACTTGGCAAGACGTGGTTCGTCCAAGTTCCGCGATAGCGAATTGGTCGAAGCCCGATGCCCGTTGCTCGGTCGCCATCGTCACACGATGCAGGTCGAAGGCCAAATCATCGGTACTTGGTTTTTTGACGTTTCGAAGCAACCCGAAGTGGGCGAAACCGCATATGACGCGGGTGCCGAGATTTTGTTCGACTTCTTCAAGACGCAATTGGCAAAATTCGATTCGCCCGATTTGTCGGCCAACGGACGGAAGATCATTGATGCCTGTTTGCAGGGCGCCAGCGTGTCCGATTACGACGACATGATCAAAGTCTGATAAAAAAATGCGGCCTTCAAACAAAGGCCGCATCACGGTTTCCATCGAATCCTCGCCGAGGACCCGTTAGGTGTTCTTGGCGAGGATTATTCGTATTTCCACTTCATGATCCACGGATCGTCGTACTGTTTTTGCAACTGTTTCAGTTTGCCCTGATACCGTTCCAAGACGTCGGCATGTCCGGGGCTGTCAGCCAGGTTGTTTGATTCGTTCGGGTCGTCTGCGATGTCGAACAATTCAAATTCAGGTCGCTGAACATACTGTCCGACGGTTCGCGTCCCATACGGGGCATCGGGGCCTTTTGCCCATTGAGCCTGCCAACTGCTTGCCGCCCAAAGATCGGACGCAAAGGGATACGGTAACGGGTGTGCGATGTTCCAGATCAGCTTGTATTTCGCATCGCGGATGACACGCATCGGATAGTACATCTGAATCTCATGAAACGTGTGCGAGGCAAAGATCTGTTCGTGGTGGGCGTCGTCTGGATGGGCCAGGCAATGCATCCATGATCGGCCGTGATAATGGTCAAATGGTTTTCCACCGTCGCGGTTCTCTTGCTCTGCTTCGCCGCGTTCTTTCCAGAACTTTTTGACGTTGATGATGTCTTTCGGGCAGTTGTTTTCCGTATCCAGGCCTCCGGCGAAATCCAGCAAGGTTGGTGTGATATCGATGTGGCTGATCATCGCATCCGATTCAATGCCGCGACGGGATTGATAGGGATCACGAACGACCATGGGAACTCGCAGGCCGCCCTCGTACACCGTTGTCTTTCCGCCGGCGAATGCCATCCCATGGTCACTGGTGAAAACGATCATGGTCTTGTCGTACAGGTCGGCGTCCCGAAGGATTTGAACCAGACGCGCCAATCCTTGGTCAATGCGTGCACAGGACTGGTAATACTGTGCAAGTTCACTGCGGGTTTCCGGTGTATCGGGAAGAAAACTGGGAATCACGACGTCGGCCGGATCAAAGAAGACCTCTTCGACCCCTTCGTGTGCCCCACGCTTCGGCTTGTTTCCGAAAAGATTGGGTTTCAGATCCAACGGAGATGATCGATCAACCCCACCACCGCGGTGAGGATCCGAGGTTGCAAAGTACAGAAAGAAGGGCCGGTCGTCGGACGAGTCGGTGATGAAATCCGCGCTGGCTTCGGCCATCGACACCGCGTTTCGGCCGTTGCCCTGGATCACCGTTTCATAGTGATAGACCGCTTCGGGCGCGACGTGGTATTTGCCGATTCGGGCGGTACGATAACCCGCACGCTGCATCACTCGTGGCAACGCCAGCGCGGCGACGTCGTGAAAGGACGCAAACTTGTGGTAATGGTGTTGGTGACCGAACTGGCCGTTGCGATGATTGTGCAGACCGCTCATCACCACACTGCGACTGGCGCTGCAGGATGCCGTGGTGGCATAGGCATTGCGAAAGACCACCCCGTCGGCCGCGATCGCATCGATCGCGGGCGTCACAGCAACGGGATCGCCATAGCATCCCAGCGTCGGGCTTTCATCATCGGTGATCACAAAGATCACGTTTCGTTCGGCAGCGTCGGCAACCGTGGCTGGCCCGAGATGGGCAACCAAACAGGTCATGGCGACTAGAATGAATCTGCGTCGGGTATTCACGGGACGTTCGTCTGGGTCGTAAAGTGGGAACAGGATGTCAGGGATCACAATCCAACAGTCTACGCCGAAGGCCGACATGTTTCAGAGGTTCGGCGCATGTGCCCGACAGTGCTTCGGTCGACCGATCGGTTCGTCGATTTTCCTGGCGTGTGTCCTGATCCTCCAGGCCTTGCCCGTCGACGATTCAGTGGGGCAAGATTCACCCGACGCTGATTCTGCCACCGCGCCTTGGCCCGACCGTATCACATGTCTGGTTCCGTGTACCGAAGTCGACCATGCCTTATCCGAAACGGCCGGTGCGGTCACGTCTGATGATCCAGCCCGCGCGGTGGGACCGACCGATTTAGCTTCGATTCGGCAGTGCTTGAACCCACGGGCGATCGACGCGTGGGAAGCCTATCAACAAGTGTGTCGGGCGTTTCAACAGGAGCCAGACGATCCGGCGATCGCCCGATTCCTGGGAATCAGTCGACCCACACCATCGCAACTTCGTGACCGCGGTGGTCGCGGGGCACCATCGTGGCTGGACTGGGATCGAGGTACCTATCGGACCTACGAATCGACACATTTCGTGATCCACAGCCAAGCCGACGAGGCATCCACGCGATCGATCGCCATCGATTTGGAACGCACCTATTGGATTTGGACACAGTTGTTTTTCCCGCTTTGGGAATCGCGTTCGCAGGTTGCTCGGACGTTTGCCGGAATGACAGAACCGACGGTCGCCGATGTGGTTCAACGACTTCGCGATACACAGACGACACTGAATGATTCAACAAGGATGCGAATCGTTGTCTTTGCCGATCGCGCCCGTTACCAGCGTGCTTTAGCCGAAGCGGTGCCGGGAATCGAAAACAGTACGGGTTTCTATGCCGACGGACGTCGCACCACGTTTCTGTATGTCGATCCGATCGACGACGCGGCGACCCGGCGTCATGAATTGACACATCAGTTGTTTCGCGAGGCGACCGATTCTCGTCTGGGACGCACCATGCCGGGATCGCGAGGCGATTTTTGGTTGGTCGAGGGGATCGCTGGATACGTCGAATCACTTCAAGGTTCCTCCCAGGCGGCGACTCTTGGCGGATGGGATAGCCCGCGGTTGCAATTCGCACGCTATCGCGTTCTGGCAAACGTCGAATACCTGGATCCGGAATCGTTATGGAAACAACCGGTTCACGAGGTCCAAAAGCGATCGGATTTGGCGACGTGGTACGCCCACGCCATTCTTCACACGCATTGGTTGATGGACCCACCGAACGATCAGTTTGCGTGGGTGTTGGATCGCTTGGCAAAACTGTACGCGATTCGAGTTCCATGGGCGAAGCAACCCCAGGTCCAGCCGCCTCGCCAAAGCGACTTGGAGTCTTTTCTGCGGGTCGATGATTCACATCTACGACGCAATCCGACCGACCGAGCGATGAAGCAGTTGTGCCTGTCGCGATGCGAAGTCACCTCCGATGGCCTGCGTTCGATTTCTCCGCAAGTCGGCCTACAGTGGCTGGATCTATCGGGCGTGTTTTTGACGTCCGACGATCTTTCGCTTCTGGACCCCAACCCGACTTCGCTACTGCAGTTGAATTTGGAGAACACGGCGGTCGACGAAGCCGCGTTACCGTGGATCGGTCGCGCCGTTGGTTTGACGGAATTGGACCTCAGTTGGACAGAAATCGATGACCGCTTGGCCGATCATTTGATGAACCACAAAGCGCTACAGACGGCGTGGTTGACCGGCAGTCGCGTCGGTGACGAAGTTCTCAGGACCCTAGAATCCATCGCGACTTTACGGTCGATCGATGTCCAGCGGACTCGGGTCAGCGACGGGGTTTTGCAGCGGTTCCGGGCCGCCCGTCCGTCGGTCGCTTTGAACCCGCTGGAATTGCGAGACTCACCGCAATGAGATCGACGTGCTACCATCCCTTTTCGCCCAGACGCCACGATCGGCGTTAGGATAACCGCCCTCCAAAAGTCGCTTTGTCCGGTGCAGCGCCAGCGACGGATCGGTGGTGCGGACCGCAACCCCGCCACCAAGTTCAATCCGGCCAAAGGGTGGCACCGAGTTGGCCGGAGGATTGAATCAGAACTGCGCCACGTGTTCGTCGTGTTTTTCGCCGGTCGATCACCGTGTACGGGCTTGACGACCGACAAATTTTCATGCTACTTTCCTGCACTTCTGGCAACGGTTTCCAGCCGTTGTTAGTCCTCCTGGGGGATTAGCTCAGTTGGGAGAGCGCTACAATGGCATTGTAGAGGTCATCGGTTCAAGTCCGTTATCCTCCACCTTCGAAAACCCCGCGAAACCAAGCGTTTTGCGGGGTTTTTTCGTGGTTTGACCCTTCGGTGCCGGGTGGTCCGAATGGCCAGCAATGGACTGAATTTGACTTGGTTGCACCTGATTTGGTGCAACCGTTGGTGCAACCATTTGCTCGTTGTGGTCGCGAACGATAGGCAATGACTCGACCGCGCCGGCCGTGTCCAACAACCGTGCGTCGGTGTAGGTCGTCATCGTCAATTCGAGCTTGGAATGTCGCATCGCAGCCTGTGCAACGCGGGGAGCCACACCGGCCCGGGATAAATGCGTTCCGAACGAGTGTCGTAGAGCGTGAACGTGAACTACGCATCCGTCCGCGTCCACCTTCGGGATCCCCGCAGCGGCAAGGTCGCGGTTCATGATTCGCAGGATGCCGTCCGGTACCGCGAACACTCGGTCGCCGGGCTGCCGGTCCAGTGTCCATGCTCTCAGCTCGGCGGCCAAGTCTGACCGCAACGGCACCGTTGAACCTTTGCGGCTCTTCTCGTTGCTGTGTCGCAGTCTGACAAACGGGACATCGCCAAAAGAAAGGTCGCGGCATTCAAGCGTCCGCAACTCATCGGCCCGCAGACCTGTCAGAACAAATGTTTTGTAAATCAACGCCCGTTCCCGCCCAAGCCGAAGCAATTCAACCCAGCGTTGCGGTTCAACCTTCGCAGCCAATTGATCTTTTCGTGGTCCGCGACGAATCGTTCGGGCATCATTCAGGGGTCGCTGTTTCGTTGCTTCCAGCAGTCGCGACAATTCTTCACCGGTCAGTGCTCGGGCTTTTCGTCTGGGGTTCGCTCGTTCGTCCAGCTTCGTCATTCCTTTGAATGGGTTGACCATCAACCGCTTTTCGCCGTTGCTGTGACTGCGTTTCCCTTTCCCCCGCCGACCGCAGCACCAGTTTGCGAAGTTGTTCCATGCTTCAACGTATCCGTTGAAAACGCTTTCGCTCATGTTGCGTTCACCGTCGACCTGCTCATACAGCCATCGTTCCAGCCGATCGGCGGAAAGATCGATCAACCGCCGGAACCGACAGGCGTCTGCTGATTCGTTCAGACGAGTTTCGTAGGTCTTAATGCGGTCCGCGTTCGTTTTCTTCATCCGGTGGTAATTCAGAAACGCGGCCAAGTGTGATGAGAGCGGGATTGCGGCATGGTCGGCAATCGCATCTTGTTCGGGTGTCATCACATTGGCTCGGACCAGTTCCGACCGCTTCACCAAGTCATCCAGCACGGACTGGGCGGCCTGTTTGTCACGACATCCTGTTGCCACTTCGCAAACCTTGCCTTCGCCATCGCGGTACTTGGCCGTCCACGTTGACGCTTCGGTCTTGATACGGTCGCCGGCTTCGGTCAGTTCCGCTGTGCGGCGTTTCCCTTTCCGGTCGGTCCACTGGGCAAACCGTTTCGTCTCGCCCTTCACCGTTCGGCTAACAATCTTCGCCCCGGCGGGCATCGGCCGGGTGGTTGTTTTCTTGAATAACGTTGCCATTGCTCGACCTACTATTGCAATCGTGATTCAAAATCTTCGTACTTGTTGGTCAATCGATTCTGGATGACGTTCCGGCTTACTTCGAATTGTTTCCCCAAAGCCGTGCAAATTGAATCCAAACATTCATCGGGATAATCCGACGGATTCAGCCCAGCCGCTTTGATTTGGTTGACAACGCCATCAAATCGCAGATCAAGTTCGTCTGCCGGAACCAACAAACAATTCGCAAAGGTGTTCGCTTGGTATTCCAGAAAGCCATATTCCCTTTCGGGAATTTGCGTTATCTGTGACTTCCAATCATCGATTGAATCGAACTCCATCGCCCCCAATATGTCGCGATGCAACACCCGATGCCCAAGTTCATGGGCGAGAGTAAATCGATACCTGTTAAATCGGTTTTCAAGGACAAACTCATCGACGGATATCGTTGTGAGATCCCGAGAGATGAACGCGTCTATGTTGAATGCGTTTTGCAAACCGCGAATCGGCACGACGTCCATTCCAAAGCCGCGTTCAACAATCATCTCGATCGCGACCGGAAAACGATCCGCGTAGCTACTATCCGAAAGCGTTCTAGCCGCAATGGCTTTCAATTCATCATAAGAAAGAAACGGAACATCCATCAGCTTCGGCGAATCCTCTCGACCAGTTCGTCTAAATCAATCCCGCCCGATTGCTGTTCGCTACGAATCGTTCGGAACAACGCGGGTAATTTGTCAATCGTTTGTTCATCATCGAGCAGATCGCTAGGCAACCGCCCACGCTCGGCAGCGGCAGCGTCGAATAGGCTAAACCACTGGTCGCTACCCTCTTTTAGCTCCAAAGCGCGAGCGTAGGCTTCAACCCTTTCGTCCGAATCAGGAGCAGGAAACCTGCCCCGTTCCAACTTGCTGTAATTGCCAGCATCAAATCCGTTTTCGCTGCAAAACTCTCGCAGCGACCAGCCGCCTGCTAGGCGAAATTCCTTCAAAAGCTCTCCAAATCTTGTCATATCGTGTCCTCCATAAGGTGTTGTAATCACTTTACAACACCTCGGCGGCAGAGGCAATTCGAGTCCAACCATTTCGTTACTCATCCCCCTAATTCTGCATGGTTTCGGCGATATCCCACGAACCGCCCGCAGGCTCGACACGTTGAACGTATCCAGCCGGGCCGATTCGGTGCGGGTTTGTCGATGTAGTTGGCTTGGTTGTTGTGCGGCCGGCAGTTCGGCCTTAGGTGTTCAATCAATGCGGGCTTGTGATCCCGAGCCAACGCGACCGCTTCGGCCGGTACGTCGCCGGCTTGCACGGTCAACCGAATCCGATCCGGTGGCACGCCGACCACCGAAACACCCATTGCGGACAGTTCCGCGACAATCGCGGCGGCGTTCATAGCTCCACCGCCGACCCGTTCGCGGAAATATCGCCCGAGCCGCCCCCGAAAAGGTCGCCGGGTGGGTTTGGTTGGTTAGGTGGGTTTGTTTCCGCTTCGCCCGATTCGTGTTCGGTGTGTTGCAAACCCGTTTCCGGTCGGTTGGGTGGGTTTGGTTGGTTAGCTCCCCCCTCAGGATTTGATGGTTCGGTGTGTCGATTCCCCTCCGAGTCCGTGCGACACACACGCCCCAAATTTTCGCGGGCAGAATCAGACCCACTTAACCCACCTAACCAACCCTCAGCCCTACGGACCCGCCACCGCTTCACACCACCGCCCGCCGATTCGTCGTCGATGTAGCGACCCTGCCAAACCCGCCCCCGGAAACCGCGAACCCGCCGGGCAAACCGTCGCCCGTCGAATCGTTCCCCGCAAATCTCGAAAACCGCTTCGGCTAGGGCTTCGTTGTCGGCGTAGTCCGCCTCGGTCCCGAACGTCTTTCGTTGGATCTCTTTGACGGTCAGACCCACGCCCGAAGGGTCGGCCGTTTCAATGCCCACAATCAGCTTGCCGAGCAATGCGGCGGTATCATCGCCCGCAAGAGCCGCCCGCCGTGTCGGTAACGGATCGGCACCGCCGGCCCAAACAATCGAGCCACGGACCACCGCCGACCAGCGTTCAAACGATCCCCAATCCCCGCCGGCTTGCGACGGGCAGCCCGCAACGAAGTAGGCCCGCAGGATGGTCAAAGCCGCGACCGCCAATCGCGGCCGTTCCGCTTCAATCCACGAAAGCAAATCAGGATGCCGAAAGCCGCTTCGATCTTCCGGCGTTTCGAGTGGCGATTGCAACCGGATCGGAAGAACACGCCGGCCCACGTCCGAGCCGAAAGCCATGTTGTTTCCCGTCGCCGACCAAACCGTCCGCATCGGAAGGTCGCCCGTCATCCGAGATTGACCGAGCACCCTATCGGACCAAGTTGACGACGTGATCGCAGCATCAAGAGCCGCCCCGCCTAGTTGAATGTCCAAGTTATCGAATAGAACGCTTGGCGTTGCCGCCAAAGCAACCGCCGTGATGACTTTCCGCATTTCGTCGTCGTCACGGGTGAACGCCTTTCGGCCGGCACGATGCCCGTATGCGATCAACGTTGCCGCATCGACCAAGAGCGACTTACCGGCCCCACGAATGTTCGCCGTCACCGCGAACAACGGAATGTAGCCGTCAATACTGGATCGGCCAATCATCGAAAGGACCATTGCCAGCCACGCCGAACGGTCGGCATCTTCAAAGATGGGGAAGTCTGCCAACACTTCCAGCAAATCGGCGATAGCCTTTGCCGCGTCATCCTTCGTCGGTTTGTTCGGCACGTTTGGAAACGCGACCGATGGGCGAAAGATCAAACCCGTTTGCAAATCGTAGCCCGGCGTTTGCACAATCGAGCCATCGACGCGAATCGTTGGGGATTGCACAACGCCCGCCAAAGGACGCACCGCACCGCCATAGGTGCCACGCCTGAAAACCGCGTCAATCAACCAACCCGGCGGCCGAACGGGCACGATGTCGATGTCATCTTCGGATTCCTTTTCAACCATCAACGAACACGCTTGCGTGATGCGTTCGCGAATCAAGCACGGCGGCAAATCCCGAACGGTCAAACGCCCGTCCGCGTCGATGTCGTCACTTTCCACGGCATGAACCAGCACGCCACCGCGAACAAACACCCGCACCCTGTCGCGGCGGCTTGCTTTGATCCACGGGCTATCCCAGCCGAGCCGACCAAGCCACCGGACCACTTCATCGGTCACGGCAGCTTCGTTCATCGTCACGATGACTTCGGGCCGTTCGTCGGCTTCGTTGTCGTCCGGCTTCGGTTCCCATGTTGCCGCTTCGCGGATCGCATCACGAACAAACGTTTCACCGTCCGGCTTCCGCAACACGTCGCGAACGTCGTCCCCGTGTTTGTCCTTCACGATGCCAGGCAATCGAGCGACCGCGACCGATGCCGCGATGCCCGAAAGATTGCCGGCGGTGTAGTCCGCACCGCGAACGCCCGCCAAATCCAAATCAGGGACAATCACAACATCAACGCCCGCAAATAGCCGAGCGTATTTCGTCGCAAGTTTGTTCGTCGGCATTCCGGCGGCATTGAACCCGAGTCCAACCAACGCGGCGGCATCCTTTACGCCTTCAACCAAAAGCCACGTTTCACCCCCGGCGGGCAAGCGACTGGGAAAGAACATGCCGGCATTGCCTTTGCCGTGTTTGCATTTCCCTTTGCCACCGGGCCAAAGATCAAAGTAGGAATGAACCGAACCGGCTTCGTTGTAAACATCGACCCGAGCCACGGGATACCGCTCGCGTCCCCGTGTCGCTTCCTTCACGCCGAACAACTTGAACGCATCAATCGGCATTCGCTTGTCGCGGCAAACCGCCGTAATGATGTCCACCGCTTCGGCCGGCTTCGTGTTCCCGTCCGCATCGCGAACCAGCCCGAGCCGATCGGCAAGCCACCGCACCGCTTCGCCTTTGCTGGAATCCATCAGCCAAGCCACGCTTGCAATACCGTCGCCGGGTTTGATCCGTGAGGACTTGTTGAAGCAATGCCGGCAGAACACCGCCCCGGTATCGTTCACGTCGCTTGCGGCGTTGTAGCGATCTTCACCGCCACACTTCGGGCAAGGTCGCCCGCGACCGTTCAGACAATCGGCCGGCATTCCGGCGGCTTGCAGCAAATCGGACCACCGCCCACGGGCAGCGGTTTTCACGTCGCGGACCAAATCACGCCCGCTATACTTGGGTTGTCGCTTTCGGGGTTGTTGGTGCTCAGGCATCGGCAGCCCCTTTTTTCTTCGCGGTCGCCGACACCCAAAGCCGCTTCACCCCGCAATGATGCCGAGCGTTCACGCTTTCACGAAAGCCAACCGGCACGATTTCGCCGTCGCGGTGCATCGCGGCTGGAATCCACCCGAAGCCGCGACGGTCAAACCCGTCGGGCGTTTCAATCGGTCGGATTGCATCCTCAAACGCGACCGGTTTCCCCTTGCGGAGCATTCGCCGAAAGATAGCGAACGCCTGGGCATACCACTTTTGTTTGTCGTCGTCGCTCATCGTCGGCCCCCTTTCGCTACGTTGCGTATATTGGGGCATCCGTCAGCGATCCATTGTTCAATGACCGAACGCGGCCAACGGACCAGCGAACCAAGTTTGATCGGCCTGGGCATCCGGCCGGCATCGGCTAGTCGGCGAACGTGTCGCGACGAACAACCGAGATAGTCTTTCGCAATGTCATCAACCGACAACATCGCCCGCCCGCGACCGTCAGCGATCGCATCGGCGTTTGCGGTTTCTTGGGGCATCGTCTGTCCCTCTGGTCATGTGCCAAGCAAACACCGCCACGGCTTGTGACTGTCAGCGTTCGCCATACGCAGACCACAAAACGGACCACCGGACCGCAGACTAGAAACACGGAAACCTCGTGTTTTGCGGGGTGAAGAAAAGGAAAAAAACTTCCAGGATGGTCCGATTTGGTCCGGTTCCTACAAATCGGACCTCCGAACAACCGAACCACCGGCGGCCTTGGCATCAGTCTTGTAGACCTTGATTCCGCAATCTCGCAAGTACTTTCCGAATGTGTCCGGCCGGTCGGGAACCATCGCAGCAGCTTCGCCATCCTTGATGATCGCAGCATGAAGTTCGGCTATCGTCATCTGGCATGCATCGGGTATTCGCTCCATCGCGTATTCATAGGCTGACCTTGCCTTGACCCGTGATGGGGAGTCCGCCCGTTTTGCCTTCGGCAAATCATCATCACTTGCCGCTCTCTTGTGCGTGGAGGTACGCCCAGTGGAAGCGGCAACTCCTGGCGTTTCGGCCAGATCGCCAGACGCCTTTTGTGTTCGCGACCCTCCATTTAAAACGCGGCGGTATTCGTCCACCAATTTCGCGTCCAAACGTCTCGAACCTCCCCCAGAGACGCCCAACCCCCACAAATCATGCCGACCAAGCAACGGCGGCAGCAGTTGCACGCGGAAACCGCCTTCGTCGTTAGGTTTGCTCACGACGCTTCTACCCGTTGCGGTTGCTATCAAGTCCAGGGATCGCGCTAGCCACTGCACGGCCAGATCATGCCATGTCGCACCCGCTAATCCATCAAATTCCATGGCTTGACTATCTGGCGGGTATAACCCAGCCAACGCCTGTTCCATGCAACAATTCCCTGTCGCGATCGTGGTCATGGCCTCGCAGATCGCTTCGACATAGAAAACGTCAGTTGATCCGCCCGCGAGCTGATCGGCGTAATGGAGGGCGTCGCGCAATTGCCTGTGGACAAGCCCAAATGACGGGCCCGATGGCATCGTTTGTTCCGTGTCGCTTGCGGTCACCGGTGTTGCCCGCTTCAAGTAGTCAAAAAAGCCCAGAACAAACCGATCCAACTCGGCTAGGTCTTGCTCCCAGGCGGACAGTGCCGCGTCTCTTTCGTCCTTGCGTTGACGGGAAGCGGCTAACAGTTTTCCGTTTTCCAGCACAGAAACCAGCTTGTCGTTGCTGTCCTTGATTTCGCTACCCACTAGCGGAATAAGTTGGTCTTGGCTCGCTTCGCGAATCGTCGATGCAAAAAGTTCAGGTCGCAATCTTATGTAGCGATCGACAGCACGGTCCACGCGACGGGACGGATGCCACCCCGATGCAAGGCCACGTCGAATGTTGACTTCCCTTTCATCGCTCCTGGTCCATATGCGGGGGCTTGTCGCCTTCCGCCCCCTTTGCTGGGCCTGCCTTCGCCAAAACTGTTCTTCGGCCCGCTGGATGGCCTGTGGTAATGCGGGTTCGGTCAGGATCTGTAGCGCAAGTACGTCGCGCTCTAAAAACCTTGGGAGCCAGAACGAGACGGATTGTAGAAACTTGGTCCAGCGAGTGAGCGGGCTGTTGCCGTCAGCAACAATCGTGTGGGTAAAGCCCATCCATAAGTCCCCTTGTAGCGGGCCGGCCTGCCCGACTGCGGCGCAAGGGTACGCCGGCAGTCGGGCGGATCGTACGGCACCCCGTCAGGCACCTACCCGTGAATCGCGGTTGTCAGGCCGCGATATTTCGAACACGCCGATTGACGGTCGGCGAAGCTCGATTTTTGCATTTTGGCCGCGAATTGCCAAACGATTAGCACGCACCGCCCCCAACCCCGCGCGCGGTCGCTGAACCATCGACCGGTGATCGCAGCGCTACGGGGACCATGCCGCGGCTTCAATGGTGCCTAGTGGGGCGCGGGATCTGACTGGGTTGTAGTCGCCCTAGAAAAAACATCGGCGCAGACGCCACCGCGTCGCCGAAGTCGCCGCCCCCTGATGCGGCCAATTGCCTTTGCGACCGCTCCGGCTTCCTTGACTCGTTTGTCGCCATCAACGATTCCCGCGAATCCGCAGCAATTGAAGTGAACACTGATTGCCATAAACGCGTTGCCGTTGTCCATCTGGACCACGCCGGCCACACCGCGATTCAGTTCGACCGATAACGCCATTAGCTCGTGACGGGTCGCTATCCCGCAGCCATTTGCCCATCTCGAGCGGATGGCATCGCTGCCCATGACTGCTGCGATATTCGATGGAACGGACCACGCTCCCACATCTCATTGAATGCTGCTACGTTGGCGGTGCGGACCAACCATAAATAACACTCAGCCCACAATCCGCGAGGGGCTGACTACACTGGTTGAAAGCGAGTCCCCACTGTCTGCCGATGGCCGATCGACTTCGCCGTGGCGCTGTGAGTGTGGGCGAAAAGGGGGTGATGATGCCTGAAACAATTTGCCAAACGTGCGGAAACGTAATCGAATTCAGTCGCGCCAAGCACAACACCGTGGTCGAATGTTCACAGTGCGGCGACCCGGTTCGACTTTGGGATCGATCGATTAGGGTTCAAATCGCCCAGGCACGTGCAAATCACCAAAGACCAATTAGTAACAACACAGCGGCAATCCTCTCGCTATTCTGTCCTGGCCTTGGCCAGATGTGCCTCGGAGCAATTCCGCAAGGTATCGGTCTGTTGTTTGCATCCATGCTCTTGGGTGCGATGACCATCATCTTCTTGCCGTTTGGCTTTCTACTTGTGACGCTTCACGTTGCCCAGGTTGTAGACGCTGCACGCATGTGATCGACAAGCCAGAATTCTGATTTTGGTGGCCGAGAAAACGAAACCCGTCACGGGTGGGTCGTCTCGCATTCGTTCCGAGTTTTGGATGGCCCCCGGGGGTCGGCCAAATTTTGACATTGTTTGGACACGCCTGGGCAAGCGGTCTATCGCCAGAACCACGCCTAGGATTTCGGCCCCCCTACCCTCTCGGCTTCGGCTTGGTGTTCAAGTTCCGCCAACAGCCGTTCCGTGCCATCGCGACCGAACAGTTCCGCCACCGCATCGACCAGCACGGCCGCGACCGTTCGTTCATCCGATTCTGCAATCTGGTGCAACCATTGGTGCAACCGGTCGGTGGCGTCTTGCTTGGTGCCGGCTTTTACGTGGTTTTCGTTTAACGACTCGCACAATGGCATTGTAGAGGTCATCGGTTCAAGTCCGTTATCCTCCACCTTCAATTAAAAAGCCGCTGGTCAAGTGTGACCGGCGGCTTTTTCATTGGGTTTCGTGCACCCCGTTACAAGTTCAATTGAAACGGCTTGCGGCAATGCGTTTTCCGTGACCTCAGCACCCAGTGTGACTTGCCGAGTTCAATCGTTCCCCTTTTCTTGACGCCGACACAATTCGTCCGGTGAACGGTAGATCGAGTCAACGTGATCACCCATGGTCGGCCTCGCTTCCCCATTGATGAAGCGTCCACGTGATGCACGAGCGGCAAGCTCCGAACGGTGCGTGGCCTCCAGGGTCGTGCTATTGTCGATTCGATTCCGCTGCCGGGGAGGTGTTTCGGACCGACGCGTCGAAACAAAAACGCTTCGAGCCTTCGGTTGGTCCAATCTCTAGCTCGAAATCGGTCGTGTCAGGTCTTGCAGTACGGTTCCGATTCCGGCGTTGGGCCGTCCCAGACACGCGCTGATCGTGGCCACCCTCTGTGCATGCTTACCGTGGACGTGAAAGCAGTGGATAAATCTTAGGACGACTGAAAAACGACCCAACGCCAAGGAACTCCCTCGGCTCGATTTTCGAGAGGGCCAATGAAAGACAGACGTTGGTCAACGCCAATGGCAGACAACACTCTTGCATCCTTTCGACGTGGACCGGGGCAACTGTTGGGCTCCTAGCACGTGAAGTAGGAAAGTCGCCGCAAACTTCAATTTGATCAGATCACCTTATCGATAGATCACTTACTATCTTCTCTCTCTATAATCAGCCTGAGCGATAACGCCGCTATCGTTGGGAGTGGGCCGAGACAGACCAACGAATGAAGTGACGGTCACAAAGCCGTTTTCAATCGGAAAGCACTCCCATGTTCTTATTCTTTAAGATCCATCGAGCAGTACTACGCTCGCTCGCCGTCCTGCTATCAGCATGCTTGGCGGCGAACGTGTCTGCTCAGGCCGACGTTCCGGTCGAACTCAATGGTTTCCTCGAAAATCATTGTTTGAGCTGTCACGATTCTTTTGGGCGAGAGGGAGACCTCGATCTCGAGAGCCTTCCCTTCGATTTAGCGAACAAGCAGACCTTCGCAGCATGGGTGCTCATTCACGACCGAGCAGATCACGGGGAGATGCCCCCAAAGGAGAGTATGCGGCCGGCCAAGGAAGATTTGAACGCTTTTCTCGAATCGCTTTCCGATTCCCTGATCGCCGCAGACCGCGAACGCATTGCCCAAACAGGACGCTCGAAAGTTCGGCGCGTCAACCGGTTCGAATACGAGAACACGCTGCGGCACGTTCTCGACTCTCCATGGCTGCAGGTCTCCCACCGGCTGCCGGAGGACGGGACTTATCAGAATTTCAACAAGACCGGCGACCGGCTCGACGTTTCCCATGTGCAGATGGCCAAGTACCTGGAAACGGCAGACTACGCATTGCGGTCCGCAGTCAACGCGGCTGCATTTCGTTCGGAGACGAAACGCTACTACGCCCGAGACGAAGGGACGATGATTTTCTGGATGCGGTTCAAAAAGGGAATCAACCGATACCCCAGCCGCGCGGCGATACCGATGCTGGGCCTTACCTCGGAAACGGAGGTCATCCGAGAAAACCAACCGTTGACCGTAGGCGATTCCAATCCAGAAATTCGAAACCAGGAGGCCTTTGGTTTCGTTGTCGGCACCCAGGCCTCGGCGGCAAAATACGACTTCAGAAACGTCATCGTGCCCACGCCAGGAAACTACCGACTGCGGATGAAGACTTATACCTTCACCGCGGGACCTAACGGCCGAGCGCTCGGAGACGATCATGGACTCACAGGCGGCGAGCCTAAGTGGTGGCGACCTGACCGAAATGTCGTCATGCGCGGGAAACGCCGCGAACCGATCACCCTCTATGCCCATACCGCAAGCGGCGAAAGTCTTTGGATCGGAAGTTTCGACTCGTATCCCGATCCCAAGGTTATTGAGCGCGAGGTGGTTCTGCGAAAAGGTGACGCGATCCGTCCGGATGCCGGACGATTGCTAAGAACACAACCGCGCTGGAGTGGCAACCCGAACGCGACGCCAGAGGGCGTTCCTGGTTTCGCAATGAACTGGTTGGAGCTTGAAGGCCCATTGAATGAGGATTGGCCTCCCCAAAGTTACCAAGCCCTGTTTGGGGATCTTCCCTTCAGAGTCCATGAGAGCGAGGAACGTCTGCCGCTTCCGCCGCTATTAACTGAGGAAACCTTGATCGGGTGGACCGAGCGTTCGCCGGGCATTCCCCACCGTCGCGTGGAAGTGTTGCCCAACGATCCGGACGCCGATGCGAGGCGACTCTTGATTGCCTTCATCAAGAAGGCGTACCGATCCCCGATCGCCGATGATGCGATCATCGAACCGTATTTCGAAATTTACAAGGAAGCGACCGCGATCGGACAATCGTTTACCGACGCGATGATCGCCGCTTACACCACGATACTTTCCTCCCCCGATTTCCTTTTCCTGGAATCGCAAGTTGGCCCGCTCGAAGACCACGAGATCGCGTCTCGACTTTCCTACTTCCTTTGGAATGGGCCGCCAGACGAGAAACTTGAAGACGCGCAAAACCTTCATCAAGAGATGGAGTTGCGAGCGCAGACGGAGCGGATGCTGTCGGATCCCAAATCCGATCGATTCATCAACGCTTTCCTCGATTACTGGCTAGAACTGAAAGAGATCAATGCCAACACGCCCGATTCCCAACTGTATCCCCAATACTATATCGACGATCAACTGACTGAAGCTTCCCTGTTCGAAACGCGACGCTTTTTCCGGGAGCTGATCGACAAGGATCTCCCCGCCCGCAACTTGGTCGACTCTGACTTCACTTATGCAAACGAGCGTCTCGCCAGGCACTACGATTTAGAGCCTTTCGAAGGCGTAGAGCTCCGCCGTGTTTCTCTGCCCGATGACTCTCCTCGTGGAGGACTCCTCACCCAAGCAAGCGTTCTCAGGGTCACCGCGAACGGGACGACAACGTCACCCGTTTTACGCGGAGCGTGGATCATGGAACGTCTTTTGGGCGTTCATATCCCGCCGCCGCCTTCGGGCGTCGAGGCCGTCGAGCCTGATACCCGCGGAGCGACCACCATCCGTGAACAGCTCGACAAGCACACCTCATTCGAATCTTGCAACGCATGCCACGCAAAATTCGACCCAGCTGGCTTCGCACTGGAGAGTTTCGACATTGCTGGTGGCTGGCAGGATCGCTACCGAGCCATCGGCGAAATCGGAGAGCCCGTGGAAGGTGTTGGCTTGAATGGGCTCCTGTTTACTTATCGCAACGCCGAGCCGGTCGACCCTTCAGGAGTTTTGGAAGATGGCCGAGCTTTTAAAGACATCCACGAGTTCAAATCCCATTTGCTGGGCGACGAACGAGCCATCGCCCGGAACCTGGTCAAGCAATTCATCGTTTACGCCACCGGTGCCACGATGAGTTTCAGCGAGCGCCAGCAAGTCGAACAGATTGTCGACTCGTGCCAGGAAAGTGAATTCGGGGTAAGGTCGATCATTCACGCCGTCATCCAGAGCGACCTGTTCAAAATCAAGTAGCCGTAATCGCACTGCCATGCACCTACTCTCTTCTGATCGCCGCATCTCTCGCCGTCGACTCCTTCGTGGGGCAGGAGTGGCGCTTGGCTTGCCTTTTCTTGAGGCCATGCTGCCACCGTTCACGCGACGTCTCTTCGCGGCGACGCCAGTCGAACCGAAGCCGCAGCGTCTCTTCGCCATCTGCAACAACCTCGGCGTCTTACCGAACCATTTCTTTCCCAGCCAAGCGGGCCGTGACTATGAACTCTCGCCTTACCTCGAGGAGCTCTCTTCCCATCGAAACGATTTCACCGTCCTGAGCGGAGTTCACCATCCCGGGGTAGACGGCGCGCACTCATCCGACGTGTCCTTTCTGACCGCAGCGACCCATCCGGGAGGCGGCGGATTTCGCAACACCATTTCTTTGGACCAATATGTTGCGGGCGAGATTGGCCATCACACCCGATTTCCCTCGCTCACGCTGGGAGTGAACGCCGCTGCCGGACGTCGTAGTCTGTCGTGGACTCCTTCCGGCGTGCTGATTCCCTGCGAGGACAGCGCCGCCAGCGTCTACAAACAGCTCTTCCTGCAAGGGTCTGAAAAAGAAATCGAGAACCAGATTGAAAAGTTGAAGCTGGGCGAAAGCATCATGGATACTGTTGCCGAGCAGTCGCGAGCGCTCAATCGCCGACTCGGCGCTAGCGATCGCGACCGAATGGACCAGTACACGACGGCAGTCCGTGAAACCGAACGACGCATGAAAAAGGCTCGCGAGTGGGAACGACTTCCCAAACCGGTTCCCTCTGCCGAATGCCCCATCGATCCCGGCGGCCCCGCCGCCTACATGGAAAAGACTCGACTCATGTACGAGATGGCGCGTCTTGCCTTTGAGACCGACTCCACCCGCAGCATCACGCTGCTGCTGGACAGCAACAATTCTCCCACCATCACCGTCTCCGAAATTCCAATCTCCGACGGCTACCACAACCTGTCTCATCATGGCAAAGACGAGAAGAAGCTAGCTCAGCTAGAGGCCATCGACCGCAATCACATGCGGCTTATCAGCCAACTGATTAGCGCGTTTAAGGACTCGAAAGACGGGGACGCCAGCCTGCTCGAAAACTCGCTCATCCTTTACGGCAGCAATCTCGGCGACGCAAACAAACACACCACCGACAACATGCCCATGTTGGTGGCGGGCGGACGACTCAAACACGGCCAGCACCTCGCCTTCGACCGCGACAAAAACTACCCGCTCCCAAATTTGTTTGTCTCCATGCTTCAGTCCATGGGCATTGAGGCCGATACGTTTGCAAGTTCGACCGGAACGATGAGAGGCCTCGACCTAAAAGCCATCTCATAAATACAGCTCCATCGTGTGATCCATAACGCCAGTTTCGAAAGCTCTTAAGCATGGTGATCATGCTGGCTAGGTGAAAGATCTTTCGAAGCGTCTCGCGTACTTCTCACAACGCATCACATGGCGTCTGCAATTCGGTAGCCAACTGAATCACCGCTTGCCGGCGAACCGCTGGAATAATCAGCGAGTGTTTGGATGCAGGTACTGATCGCTTGTTTCGGCACCCCAGGATTGTACGCCAAGTGGTGGCGGCGTTGGCAACTTCGGTACAGTTTCATTGCGACGCTGATTGACGCTTTCGTCCGCGAATCACTGTAATCACAACACCGATACAACTTTGATTCAAACGGAGTTTACAGATTCAGGTTCTAGTTTCTGTCGAGGCCTACTCTTTGAGCCAGAAGCCGTTCCCAGTCCCGAACACGAATGGATTTTGGTTCGCCCTTAATCCCTCCAAGGTTCCGTCGTTTTCGTGGCGTTTCGGATCTTGTCCTCGGTTGTGCTATCGTGCTGCGGCTTTCAATTCGGCAAAACGGTCACGCATTTCACGCAATGTATCCGCGTGTTCCGGATCGCCAGCCAAATCGTTTTCTTCGCGCGGGTCGCTTCGCAGATCGAATAGTTGTTCGTAGTCAAATTCAGGCCAATAGAAATATTTCCAGTCACGACGCACGAGTGCTTCGGATGCCGGAATGAAGTCCTTGCTACGAAGCATCGGGTGTTCGTAAAAGAACTCGCTTCGCCAATCCGGTTTTTGGTCCGCAAGGTACAGCGAACTGACGTCCCTGCCCTGCATCGTTTCGGGGACGTCGACGCCTGTGGCGGAAAGGATTGTCGGGGCCAGGTCAACGTTCAAGGTAAACGCGTCATTGGTTTGGCCACGGATGTTGTCGGTCATCCGCGGGTCGCGAATGATCAATGGCACACGAATGCTTTCTTGGTGTGGGTACCACTTATCCGCCAAGCCGTGCTCGGCATGGTAATAACCATTATCCGTGGTAAAGATGACCAGTGTGTTGCCACCAAGCCCTTGCGTTTCAAGCTCTGCCAGGATTCGCCCACAAGTCGCATCGACCTCGGTCGCCAAACGATAGTAGTTCTTCATCATCGTTTGGTATTTTTGGGGCGTGTCAAATCGCCAGTGCCATCGGTTGCGTCCTTCGTTCTTTTCGTTGCCCACGAAGTCAGGCAATCGTTCGAACGACTCTTGTGTCGCGTTGGGTGCCACGGGAACGGTCACGTCCCGATGCAGACTCATGCTTTCGGGCTGAGGCAGAAACTGCTTGGGATTGGAATCTTCCGCGTGGGTCGCAAAGAATGCCACGGTCAAGCAGAACGGTTGATCAGCCGGACGCGTTTTCAGAAACTCTAACGCGTCCATTTCGTTCTTTTTCGTCACATGAATCTCGGATCCGTCCGGCTGCGTCATCCAATGTTTTCCGTAATACGATCGGCTAAAGTCGAATTGGTCAGCGGGGGTCTTTCCGTTGTGCCATTTGCCGACATGTCCCACGTAATACCCATGCTGACGAAGCAGTCCGGGGAAGGTCTTTTGCCAAGGCGTTGTCCACGGTTTGAAGGAGCGATTGCCGTGACGTGACATCCATTGGCCGGTAAAGAGCGTCGCACGGCTGACACCGCATATCGACGTCGTGACGCAGTTCTGCGTGAATCGGATGCCTTCGCGTGAAAGTTTGTCCAACGTTGGTGTTTGAACAACCGAGTTTCTGGCAATGCCCAACGTGTCGTGACGCCAATCATCGGCGTACAGCAACAGCACATTCAGCGGTTGAGATTCAGTTGAAGCGTGTGCGGATGTATCCGCGCTGGCAAACGTTGCCCATGCAATCACCAGAACCAACTGGCACCCAGCGGCAATCAGAATTCGTGATGTCATGAAGTCATTCTTGGGTGGTGTTTTGTAGAAAGGTCTTTGTCAGCCCGACACGGAAGATTTGTGATCTTTCAACGTGTCGTCGCGAAGGACGGCAAGGATGCGTTCTTGATAAACACTGTCCCTTGCCATCCGACGCGGGTGAGGCGATTGAAGCGGCGATGTCCCTATCGCACTTCGATGGTGGTCGTCCCCCGAACGACTTGATCGACGATCCATCGTTCTCCGCTGCGTGTCGCGTCGACCTTGGATCCGTCGATGAAAACGCTCGTGGTGTCTTTGCGGCCGGGCAAGTCCAAGTTCGCCGTCATTTCAGATGGCAGCGCCAGCGTCATGCGAAAAACGTCATCGTTCGTCCAGTCGACTTGGACGGGGCCAAGCGGTGTGGGAACTTTGCCGCGGGCGTAAGACAGTCCGCCGGTGCAGGGGCGGATCATGGCGTTTGACCAACCGGGGACGTTCGGCTGAACGCCCAAGACGTAACGCGGCAGCAGGTTCGCGGGAGCCGCGCCCCAAGCATGGTTCCAATCCTGATTGGGTTTGTACTTCATGTCCCAGGCTTCCCAACTGATCGTCGTGCCGCTGTCGATCATGTGTTTCCAGCTTCGGTCGCCGTCGGCGGTCATCAGCTCGATCGCGTGCTGATCGCCACCATTCGCGAACAAGGCGTTCATCAAATATTGCGCGGCATAGACACTGCATTGCATTCCTCGTTGCTGCAGCCATGAAGTGACGCTCTGACGGTTCTCCTCGGGAACGATTCCGAAGGCCAGCGGAAAGAAGTTCGCATGCAGACTGCTATGATCCGTGCCGATACCATCGCGATAGATACCGATCGCCTGATTCAAGGCTTGATCATTCAGCGATGCCGTGGCCATCTGTGCTCTCGCCTGAAAGGCTTGTGCTTCATCTTCCTTGCCAACGGCTTTCGCCATCTCGCTCATCTGTTTCAGCGCTTGGATGTGAAACGCATTGACCACCGTGTTGACGTCGGTGAACACAAAGCCGTCACGTTCGTTCTTAGGCCAATCCACGATGTCGTGCCGATTTTGATCCATTTCGTCGCTGCGAACCAATCCGTCATCACCACAGCGGTGAATCAGGGTTTTGGTTTTCAGTTCTTCGTAGCGATGCTTCAGCCACTGGGTGTCTCCCGAGTGCATCCAGTGGGCGTGGGCCATGAAGACCATGTGGGGCGCCCATTCGGTCGGCCAAGTTCCGTTTTCCATCAACCAGTCGAAGGTGCGAGCCGCCATGGTGACGTCGTCGTCCGTGGTGTAGTGGCTCAACTGATTTAGGTAGGCGTCACCTTCGTAAGGGATCCGTTCGCGATCTCCGTCCACATAGACGCCGGCGAAAGTCGTGGCCTTGATGCTGTATTTGCACAGATCCCAGATGCGATTCAGGATGTCGCTGGAACACTGAAATGAGCTTGCGTCATCGTTCCAAGTCGCCGAATACGCGGCGCGACGGCGGATCAGTTCATAGGGGAAATCTGCGTCCAGACCTTCGATTTCCACCCAGCGGAACGGCATCACCGATCGCCATTGTGGCGGCGTCAGGACGGCGGGTGGATTCGCGTACATCAAACCCGCCTGTTCAATATTGCGATCATCCACCGGGGTCGGCACGATCCAGTTTCCACGTTGCTGTCCGAGACGAATCTGTGTCATTCCGTAACGAACGGTCCCCGGCGGATCTCGATCAATTGAACCGTCCTTCAGTTTTTCGCCAAAGTGCACGTTGGCGGTGCCACGACCGGACGCTGGAACCGGCATCACAATGTTTCCAAAGGCCACTTTTCCGAAATCGATTTGGGTGGTTTTGTCGTCGACACGTCGAATCGTGACGGGTTCTTGCTCGGTCAGCTTGACATGATCCTGACCGGGAATCACAGGCAATGGTTTGATAAACAGGTTGCGAAACCGATAGGTTTGTCCCTTTTCACCATGGTGCTGGATCCCGATGTATCCGCTGGCGTCCGTCGCGTCGCGAAATCGTGCGGTTTCCACTCCATTGACCTCGATCCGGATCAGATCCTTCACACACGTGATGACATATCGATTCCATCCATTGCGATTCAGTGCATCGCGGATGCGTGGCGTCGCAAAAAACTGTTTTGATTCATCGGCATGTTGCAGGAACTGATCGGTGGAACGTCCGGCCGTGCTTGGCCAGACCCAGCCGCGTCGAGATTCATCGTAAAGTCCGCCTGACCAGCGTCGATCGGAACCGTCGCATTCGGCCTGATAGCCGTACACTTTCTTTGCGGCTTCATCGTCCACATGGCAGCGAAACATAACGCCTGAATTGGCGGGGCCTTCGGGCAAGTGAATTTCAACACTGAGCCGAAAGTCAGAATACTTCTTTTCGGTCACCAGGAAGAACTTCTTATCCGCCAGCAAGTGGATTTCACAGTCCACGACCTTGGCTTCACCGTGCGGATAGGGGTTTCTCCAGCCGGTCAGGTCTTGTCCGTTGAACAGCGGGATGTAGCCACGATCAGCCATATCGGCAAACACTTCGGGCCCGGAGGCGTCTGCCGTCGGTTTTGATAGGGATGCAATGTCGACTTCTTGCGCGCCCGCACCAGCAATCGTCATCCACGTGACCATTATCAGTGTCGTGTATCGTAACGTCGTCATTTGATGTCTTTCATGAAAGGGTGCATTGTCGAAGCGGTCAGTTCTGTGTCTGGCACGCACCTATGGCGGCGACCCATTGGTGTGAACGTGATTCCAACGTTGGTGCAAGCCGAAGGAACTCTCAATCAGGCAATTGAAAAAGCGTGATAGACTCGACCGTCATTTCCGCCACATCGGCATAGGGATCGAAATTGGCAAAGGGATCAAACCGAATCATGGAAACTGGACCGTCACCGGGAATCGCGAAGATGTAGTCTTGAACACGATCGGTTTTGGACAGTTTTCGCTTGCTGGATAGATCGCCACGAAAACCTTGGCCGGGACGAGCCCAGAAGAATTGACTGGTCGCACCGTTGTCGGGCATCGCCCGCAATTGAATCACCAGTTTGCCTTCGGCGGGTTTGGCCAGTCGCACCGCCATTTGTGAGTCGTTGCCCGTTGCCGCCACAATCGTTTTTCCGTCCCGCTGGTGCAGTTTCAGATTGCTGCGTTCGGTCCACTGAGCGGTTGATTGGGCATTTGTGAAGTCCCATGACGCGATCTTTCGCGCACCGGCTATTTTGATGTTGTCCGGGTTGACTGAAAAGTCTTTGGGCTCGGACGTGGCCAAGGCTGTGGCGGCAGATGAGACGCTCGGAATCGCCGCAAATTCATAGGTTCCTGAAGGAACTGACAGAACCGCAACGTCTGAATTCTTGTCGATCAGAGAAACATCCGAGCGATCGTCCAACGGCTTGCCGCTTTCGGTGATGCTGTCCGAATCGCTGGTCGGAAGGTAGACCGTCGCGGTCGTGTTGGCGGGGATCCGGACCTTCAGGTGAAATTCGTTATCGGTCAGAGCCCATTCACTACTGATCGGACCACGAATCGAATCATAGGATGCTTTGACCCAATGAATCGGTTCACGCATCGCGTTGCTTCCACGGGACGGAGGACCAGGACGAATGATGATGTGTTTGAATCCGGGGCCGTCAGACTGGATGCCCGCCAAGGATGCAAACATCCATTCACAGACTGCACCGAACGCATAATGCGAGAAGGAATTCATTGCTGCGTTGTGCCGACCAAAAGCATCTTCTTTGGTGTAGCTGTCCCAGCGTTCCCAAATCGTGGTTGCACCATTGACGATCTCATAGCCCCATGACGGGAAATCACGGGACTGCAAAAGGAACGTCGCTAAGTCGTGCTGGCCGGATGCCGACAATACGGGCAACAAGGGACGCGTGCCCAGGAACCCGGTCGACATTCGGTTGCCGTTGTCGGCAAGCATCTTGGCAAGGTGTTGACCGGTCTTTTCGCGAAGGTTTTCCGGAATCAGATCGGCATACAGTGCCAGTGCCTGTGCCGTTTGGGTGTTGACGTTGACGCTGCCGTCATCGTTAAGATACTTCGCTTGGAAAGCGGCCTTCGTGGCCAGATACTGTTTCATGTATCGGTCGTGCTGAGCATCACGACCAATGGCGGTCGTCATCTCGGCCATCATTTTTGATGAAATGGCCAGGTAGATGGTGTCGATGTAGTCCAGCGGTGTCGTTCCGCCCTGCGTCAACCAATCGCCCCAAGCATTTCCGTGGGTGATTCCCAGGTCATCGACGCAGGTGTTCATACGCCACTGCATGAACTTCGTCATCGGGTCCCAGCATTCATGAATGATGCGGGTATCACCGTAAAACTGCCAGATGGTCCAGGGGCAAATGACACCGGCATCGGCCCATGCCGTTCCAAAGTCCCAGCCATGTTGAAATGGAAACGGAGCGTATCCGGGAAAGACGCCACTGGGCCGTTGTGATTCCATCAACTCCCGCAGCCATTTCGTATAGAAAGCACCGATGTCCGCGTTGTACGCCGCGGTTGCCACATAGGCCTGGGCATCCCCAGTCCAGCCCATTCGTTCGTCTCGTTGTGGGCAATCGGTGGGCAGATCCAGGAAATTGGATCTTTGCGTCCACAAGACATTGCTAAACAGCTGGTTCACCATGGGATCGCTGCATTCAAACGAACTGACCATGGGAGTGTCACTGTGCATTACCAACCCAGTCACGGTGTCCTGATCGGGCGTGCCTGGGAAATCGGACAACTCCACATAGCGGAACCCATGAAAAGTGAACCGCGGTTGATAGGTCTCGCCGTTGGGATTGCCGCGGCAGACATAGAAATCGGTCGCTCGAGCCTTTCGCAAGTTTTCGGTCATCAACCGACCGTCGGGATGCAACATCTCGCCGTATCGGATGCGAATCTTCTGTCCGGATGGACCCTGGACCGCCAGTCGAATCGTCCCGGCAAAGTTTTGCCCCAGGTCGATGATGAATGTTCCTGAACCGCGATCAACAATCGCCTGGGATCGGACCTGTTCGGTGATTCGAACTGGCACACCTGGGAACGCTTCCAGTTTCGGACGCTGGAACCCAAGGTCACGGTCTTGTCCAAGGTTTTGCACGCCCTGCCCCGGGCGTGTCGGATTGCGACGTTGATAAAACGTGGCAATCGGATGTCCATTATCTTCGGCCAACACAGCGGGTTGCCATGATCCGTCATCGAAGCCCGGGGACGACCAATTTGGTGTTTCGAAACGGGCATCATAATATTCACCCATCAGCAAATCGGCTTCGCGGATCGGACCTTCTTGAGTGACTTTCCAAGTCGGATCGGTGGCGATCACTTGGCGCGACCCGTCGGCGTATTCGATTTCCAGTTGGGCCATCAGGGACGGTGTTTTGCCGTAGGTCGCACGACCAGTCTTTTCGGTTCCCATGCCGGTCAACAGTCCAAACCCGACGTATCCGCTGTACCAACCATCGGCCAACCATGCACCGATGGCATTGTCACCGGCGTGCAGCATGTCGGTCACGTCGTAGGTGTTGTAATAGGCACGTTGCCGATAGTCGGTCCAACCTGGTGAAAAGAAGGCATCGCTGACACGCTGGCCGTTGAAGTGCAGTTCATAGATACCCAAGGCGGTCGCATAAACGGTTGCACGGACAATGCGTTTCTCCGCGCGGAATTCCTTGCGATATTGCTGCGCCGGTGGCAAATGGAGTCGGTCGGTATCTTTGTAAACCGGTGACGCGTCACGGACACTGATATAGTTCGCCGTCCAATCCGATTCCTTCAACAATCCCATCGACCAACGAGCCGTGCGACTCCAGCTTTGGGAATGTCCGTCGCCATCCCATACGCATACTTTCCAATAACACTGCTGGCGGCTTTCCAAAGGGACGCCCTGGTAGGTCACAAACAGTGTCTGATTCGAATCGACTTTACCGCTGTCCCAAAGGTCGCCATTGTCGTTGACCAAATTCTGCTTGGTGGACGCGACCAGAATGCGGTATGCCGACTGGGATTGGTTCCGCTCGTGCGACTGAACTTTCCACGACAGCCTTGGTGATCCCTGGTCGATCCCCAACGGGTCCTGTCGGTATTCGCAGCGAAGATGTGTCGGTTCAATCGCTTGGACGTCGGATGGGGGTTCCGCGACGAACCATACAGTTGAGCAAACGACGATCCATGCTGCTTTGCAATGTTGTGCGCACATGAGACTACTTTGTCATTGATCAAAATGACCAGTAACGGAATTGTGAAAGGGATGACGGATCCCGTCGATGATTGATCCGATGTCGTTTAGATTTCGACTTCGGCGGAATCCACCTGCAATCGACGACTCATCCATGTCGGGGTCACCAAAAACCAAGCCACGGTGCCGACCAGTGCTGTCCACTTCACCGTGGAAAGACCAATGATCCCCGCAAAATGCAGCATGCAAGGGATCACGACCAACCCGAGGGCAACCGCCGAAATTGTCTTCAAAAGAATGTTCATGACAGGACTTTCAAATGATCAAGCGTGGTCGTTGCCGAGATTTGGATTTTGAAGCACCTTGCTAAGAATTAGGTAAAGAATCGCACAGGCGACCCAGCAAGGAATCACGGCGTAGGCTGCAAAAAGACCCTGGACGAAAATAAGGTACAGTCCGACGACCACGGGCAGCACCCAAGCCACCAACACCGCGATGTTGATTTGCGTTCCGCTTTTGGATGCATATTGATCCCGCAGACCGAAGCGTTTCATCAGGTAAAAGTCGACGACGATCACGGCGCCCATGGGGCCCAGAACGGTTCCATAGGTCCCAACAAAATCCAACAGCTTGGCTGACAAGTTCGGAAAGGCACCCGCCACGGTTGCGACAGTGCCGGCCACCAATGTCATCGCGGTACGTGAGCTTTTCGGCAGCATGCCTTGGAACGCCAGACCCGCGCGATAGATCGTTGGGTTCGCCGTTGTCCAACCTGCGATGATGACACAGATGATTCCGGTCCAGCCCACCGATTTGTATGCAAGTAGTCCGGGATTGGCCGTGACTTTGCCGTCGTCGCTTAACACCAATTCCGGTTGAACCTTGATCAGAGCGGCCAACAAAAAGCCGGCACTGATCCATGCCATGTAGTGCCCCAAGAACATCCCGATCGCGGGTGCCCAACCGGATGATCGACTGCGGGCAAATCGGAAGATAGAAAGATCCGCCATCCCGAAATGCATCGCTCCGTTGCACAGCCACGCAAAGACGACGATCTGCCAAAAACCAAACGTCTGTGGGCCATTCTTTTCTTGCACGAACGCGATGGATTCACTCCAGAATTCACCGCTGGAAAGTTTTTCCATACCGGTCACATTCATCTGTGCCAGTGAGACAATTCCACATGCGGCGAAAACGCCGATCATCCAGGGGGCGGCGATATTGGCAAACCGGGCGACGCGTTCATAGCCGCCCGCCGCAACCGCCGTGATGACCACGCCGACGATGAATACCAGGACCGTGAACGACGTGTTGCTGAGACCGAGAACGGTTTCCGGAACATCAAAGGTGATATCAAACGGAACGCCCACCGCGGATGCCGATACCGTAATCATGGCACCCGCAAGGAAGCAAAACAGCAAACCGTTGACCAAGTTGTAAAGCTTGACCAGCGACCCGCCGGCGATGCATTCCAATTGATAATACAGCGTTAAACGTTTGGCGACCGCAATCGGAACGACCAGGAAACGCCAGGTAAGCACCGCCAGGATGTTTCCCAGCAAAAGCCCCAACAACAGATCGGAAAGGCTGGCACCGGCCGCCAAAAACAGTGGCCCAATCATAAATTCGGTGCCGGCGGCGTGTTCGCCTGCGTACATGCCCCAGAATTTCCCGCTGCCCAATAGTGCCGAATCCGGCACAGGTTCGCGTTCAAATTCTCCGCCTGAATTTGATTCTGCTTCGCTCATGTCAACGACGACCTGATGAAAGATTGGGGCGTGAACGGAATGACTTAGATGATGGAGGGAGCAATTTCGCTGCGATCGGCCGAGATGCTATCTTCGTAATGACGCACGTTGGTCAGCCACTGTGACCCGCTGGGGACACCCGTGGATTCGCAGTAATAGTCCCAGACGGCACCCAACGGCATCGTCTTTTGTTCCTCCATCAATGCCAACCGCGTCGTGTAATCGCCCTCGGCTTCGGCCTTCTGAAGCAGGTCGACTGGTTCCAGCAGAGCTGCCAGCAAGGCCTTCAAGACATTGCGTGTACCGATCACCCAAGCGGCCACGCGATTGATACTGGCATCAAAGAAATCCAAGCCGATGTTGACTCGCTGTAAGTATCCGCCGCGTACAATCTCTTGCATGATTGCCTGTAGCTCGTCGGTGAAAGTGACGACGTGGTCGCTGTCCCAGCGAACGCCGCGACTGACATGCAACAGGATTTGTGGCAGGTACATCAACACCGAAGAAATCTTGTCCGAAATCACTTCGGTGGGATGAAAGTGACCGGCGTCCAAACACAGCACTTTGTTGCGGGACATCGCGTATCCCATGTAGAACTCGTGGGATCCGACCACATAGCTCTCGCTGCCGATCCCGAACAGCTTGCATTCCACCGCGTCCAGCGTGTGATCGGTCGCCAAGGGTTCGGCAAAAACAGCGTCCAGCGAATCCGCCAATCGTTCACGAGGTTGCCGACGATTGGCTGGGGTGTCCTTGTAGCCGTCGGGAACCCAGAAGTTGTTGATACACGGGTTGCCTTGTTCCGCACCCATCGCGGCGGCGATTTTGCGGCACGCGATTCCGTGGTCGATCCAGAATTGGCGGATGCCCGGATCGGAATGAGCCAGAGTGAATCCGTCTGATGCGTTGCGGTGCGAAAAGAAGCTGGGGTTGAAGTCCAGGCTGATCTGTTGGTCACGGGCCCAATCGATCCAACCCTGGAAATGCGAGACCTCGATTTCATCGCGATCCGCCGGTGTTTCAAAGTCGCCGTACAACGCGTGCAGGTTCAGCCGGTGCTTTCCGGGGATCAGCGAATAAGCCAATCGCAAATCGCTGCGAAGTTCGTCGGCGTTTCTGGCACGTCCGGGGTAGTTACCCGTGACCGCCAAACCATCGCCCAAGGCCCGGGCGTCACTTTCGAATCCCACGACGTCATCGCCCTGCCAGCAATGCACCGAAACGGCAATGTTCGACAACATCGATAATGCCGCTTTGACGTTCACGCCGATCGAAGCGTATTGCTCCGATGCGAGCTCAAAGGCGGCGGCGCAGTTTGGGGTCGAAGTCATTTTGGTTCCTTTTCAACCGATTAGCGGACCGGTCATCCACTCTCTTTCAGGGGCTATTCTAAGGTGCACCGGTCGCCCAAACCTTGACGATCGGTCCTTCGAATAGCACGATGGTGCCAAGTGCCGTAGGTTCGCCATTGGTGCAGAAAACGAGTTTACGGGAAGTCCAGGCCCCGTGTACGGTCATTTTCCCCTGAAAGGTGATCGCCCCAAAGCATTCAAAGCTGGACTGGTTTGACGCAGGCACCGGCGATCGAGATTCGACCGGCGGCGTATCCGAACCACGCCTTCATCGCCTCGTCGACGAACAGGACAGTCCACGTCGTGATCTCATCGTTCGGATGTGAATTGGCCATTCGGCCGGCGCTTTTGGCTGGTTGCAAACGTGTAGCAATCGGACGCCAGCGTGAGCGGTCGTGTACGATGCGAACCATCATTGGGGGTGATTGTCCTGGTCCCGCGCAAGGTTTTGTTTCCGTTGTTGCTTATGTCCTTTCAACGTCGATCCGTTCGGTGGCTACTTGTTTGTCTTACGGTCGCGATGTTGCCGGCCGATCTTTCTGTCGCAGAGACATTCGAAGACGAGTTTCTTGATCAACCGATCGCAACAATCGCCGCGCGTGCTCGGGTCCTGGGAGATCCGATTCGCGGCTATCAATTGTTTCACCGGTCGGGGCTTAGCTGCGTTCAATGCCACCCGACCAACGGCGGCGAAGAACTTCTGGGACCCGATCTGTCACGTATGCAGCAGCGCTCGTCTTATGCGCACGTGATTCAGTCCGTGCTTCGTCCCGATGCTGTGGTGACTGAAGGTTTTCAATCGGCCACACTTTTGCTGGACAGTGGTCAGGTCGTCCGCGGAATCGTACGCGGCGAAACGGACGACGCGTTGCGACTTGCCATCCCTGGGCAAACGGAGTTACAGGCGATTGCCAAGGAAGAAGTGGAAGAACGTCTGATCGGAAAGTCGCTGATGCCCGGTGGGTTGGTCAACCAGTTGTCGGACGAATCACAGTTCTATGATTTGGTTGCTTACGTGGTCGGTCTTGGATCGGGATCGTCGTCTGTCGATCACGTGGATTCAAGCCAACGAAACGCTGCTGCGGATGACCCGATTCCGTTGCCCGAATATGAATCGGACCTGAATCATGCGCTGTTGATTCGCCAATGGGACGACGTTTCTTTTGAACGCGGCAAAGCCGTCTATCAGTCATTGTGTATCAACTGTCACGGTGATCATCGGCAACCGGGATCGTTGCCCAATGCGTTGCGTTTTGCATCGGGCGTGTTCGCCAACGGCGGCGATCCGTATTCGATGTACCGTACGTTGACGCACGGGTTTCGGATGATGATGCCGCAGCGGCAATTGGTGCCACGGGAAAAGTACGACGTCATTCACTACATCCGCGAAGCCTATCTGCGTCCACACAATGAATCCCAGTATTCGCGAGTGGATGACGCCTATTTGAATTCGCTGCCCAAGGGGGGACGCACCGGACCGAACGCGGAACAACGTCAACCGTGGCGTGAAATGGACTATGGCCCGTTCTTGATCAATACATACGAGGTCACCGGTCCTGATACCGGGCCGCGTCCAGGGATCACACGAGAAGAACGTCAACGGGCGGCGGAACAGAATCGCCCGCCGCAAGAAGTTTGGCCCGACAATACCAACATCGCCTACAAGGGGATCGCGATTCGCTTGGACACCGGCGACGGCGGGGTTGCCGCGGGTCATCAATTCGTCGTTTTTGATCACGACACGATGCGTGTTGCCGGTGCTTGGATGGGCGACGGTTTCATCGACTGGCGCGGAATCCTGTTCAATGGGAATCACGCGGTCACGCCGCGCACGGTCGGTGAGTTTCATTTCGGCAATCTGCCAGCGCCCGGTTGGGCACATCCGATCAACGGCACTTTGGACGACCCACGTCTTCGTGGAAAAGATGGACGCGCTTACGGCCCGATGCCAAAAGACTGGGTTCGATATCGAGGGCTGTATCGTCACCCCGAGCGAATCGTCCTTTCCTACCAAGTCGGTGACACGAGCGTCTTGGAATCTTACGACGCGAAAACGGTCGGTGACGTTGCGGTGTGGCAACGGATTTTGAACGTCGGACCCACGGCAACCGAGTTATTGATGCGTGTGGCACCCACGGACCAAGTGGATGTGACGGTGCATCCACAATTGGATTTGATCGATATCCGGGGCGATTGGTTCGTCCGTGTTCCCGCGTCTGACAAGTCGCTTCGGTTCGTGGTCGATATCGCCAAGAAGGGCAGCATGCCGACGGACCAAAGCGCTGCCCAACCCGGCGACGCGATTGATCTAAGCGGATTCATGGATGGTGGATTGCCGAAAGAGCCCGAACGTTGGACGACCGAGATTGAAGCCGGCAATCGCGATGATGCGTTTTCAGTCGACACACTGACGCGACCTTTTGCGAATCGCTATCGCAGCCGACTGCGATTGTCGGGGTTGGATTTTATAGACGACGATACTTTGGTGGTTTGTTGTTGGGACGGTGACGTTTGGACCGTGCGGGGAATTACCCACGGAAATGGGGTCGTTCAATGGCGTCGTATTGCAACGGGGTTGTTTCAGCCTTTGGGGATCAAGGTGATTGGCGATCGAATCTACGTCGCTTGTCGTGATCAGATCGTGATTCTGAACGATTTGAACAACGACGGAGAAACCGATTTTTACGAGTGTTTCAACAGCGACCATCAAGTGACGGACCACTTCCACGAATTTGCGATGGGGCTTCAGTGCGACGACCAAGGCAATTTTTACTATGCCAAAAGTGCCCGCCATGCTCGTGATTCGCTGGTTCCCCAGCACGGAACGCTGTTAAAGGTCAGCGCTGATGGCGAATCGACGGAGATTCTTGCCAACGGTTTTCGAGCCGCCAACGGCGTTTGTCTCAATGATGATGGTTCCTTCTTCGTCACCGATCAAGAAGGCCATTGGAATCCGATGAACCGCATCAATCGCGTCGAGCCAGGAAAGTTCTATGGCAACATGTATTCCTATGGTGCGCCAGATGATTCCAGTGATGATGCGATGGAACCACCACTATGCTGGCCGAACAAGTTGTTCGACCGATCACCCGCTGAATTGCTGTGGGTCGACAGTCCGAAATGGGGCAAACTGAACGGCAGTCTGCTGAGCTTGTCGTACGGCTTTGGGAAGATCTTTGTGGTGCCCCACGAACAGGTCGGTACCGTGTGGCAGGGCGGCATGTGCGAATTGCCCATCGATCGTTTTCCGACCGGGATCATGCGAGGCCGTTTCCATGCCGCTGATGGTCAGCTGTACGTTTGCGGTCTGCACGCTTGGGCAAGCGACCAAAGCGAACAAAAGGGCGGGTTGTATCGCGTGCGGGTGACCGATCGCCCGGCCCATTTGCCGATCGGTTTGGCGGCACATTGTGAGGGCATCACATTGACCTTCACTGAGTCGGTCGATCCCGGGGTAGCCAAAGATCCACGGCAATACATGGTCGATACGTGGACACTGAAACGAACGTCCAACTATGGATCGCGACTGTACGACGAACAATCGTTGGAGATTGATGAAATTCAGATTTCCGACGATGGCCGCCGGGTGACGCTGAAGTTGCCTGATATTCAACCGACCTGGTGCATGCAGATTTCCTACAAGCTGGCCGATGCCCAGGGTGTCCGCTTTCTGGGCACAGTGCAAAACACGATTCACGCGTTGTCCGAACAGAACCCGGCCGCCCCTTGACCATCATCACGATGGCGATGCTTGTCAGCGGATACGATCCGCCATCAAGATCAGCAGGCAACTGGGGGCATGGGTGATTTCGCTGCGAAGAACCTTTTCCACCGCATCGGCCAGTGGCATGCGAACGCAGCGGATCAGTTCGGTGCCCTCGGGGGTCGCTTGTTCATGCCGGATTTCTTCGGCCAGATAAAGCTTAGTCGGTGAAACGACACTGGCCGTGAACGGATCACAGACGCCCAGATCGGTCCAGCGATTGGCAACGATACCGATCTCTTCCTTCAACTCACGACGTGCGGTCGACTCGGCGTCTTCGCCGGGTTCGATGCCACCACTGACTGATTCCAAAGTCACGCGTCCGACGCCGTAGTGAAACTCTTCGGTCAGATAGACGTCACGATTGTGATCGATTGCTAGAACCGACACGCCGTGCTTTAGATGTACCACACTGTGGGTGCCCGGCTTCCCATCGGGGCGCGTGACTTCATCACGACAAACCCGAATCCATGGGTCTTGATAGACCGTGGCGGATTGGTTGATCGTCCAAGGTCCGTGCCGTCGTGGGGTCGATTGGCTCATGCGGCTCGTTCAATCTCGCCGCCGCAAAGGCTTTGATAGAAGCGGTTGGATCGGATCAATTCCTGGTGTTCGCCATCGCCGGAGATCTTCCCAGATTCCATGACGATCACCCGGTCGGCCAACGCCAACGTCGACGGACGGTGCGTGATCATGACGCCGGTACGTCCGTTCAAGAACTGTTCCAACGCCTTGTGGATCAGCTGTTCGCTTTCGGTGTCGATCTGGCTGGTGGCTTCGTCCAGGATCAGAATATCGGGGTCGCGCAGGAAAGCTCGGGCCAACGCGATGCGTTGCATCTGGCCGCCGGACAATCGGCTGGCATTGCTGCCGACACCCAATCGCGTCTGATAACTGAACGGTGTTTTTTCACGAATGAATTCGTCGGCAAATGCCAGCTTGGCGGCACGAATCACATCGTCTTTAGTGGCCGAGGGTGTGCCGTAGCGGATGTTGTTTTCAATCGTGTCGTCGAACAGGATGGTTCGCTGGGTGACCAAGGCCAAGCGACGACGCACGTCGCGACACCGCATTTCGGTGATCGGAACATCATTCAGCATGACGCGACCGGATTGCGGGTCATCAAATCGGCACAGCAGGCTAATCAACGTACTTTTTCCGCACCCGTTGGGACCCACAATCGCGACCGTTTCTCCGTGACGTACCGTCAAGTCCAGCCCACGCAGTACCATGGGGCCGGACGGATACTGATAGCGAATTTTTTCGAAGGTCAGCGTGTGATGGGGGCGTGGCGCGGATTTTGGATCGGCCACATCGTGAACGCGAGTCGGCTGATCGATGATGTCGAACACCCGCGTCGATGCGGCAATTCCCGATTGCAGTGAACTCCAGACGTCGGCCAGCTTTTTCGCCGGGTCGGTGGCACCAATCAAGAATCCAAAGAACAAGATGATTTCGGTCCGATCCAGCGGCAACATGCTCATCCGGATCCCGAACAGGTGTGTCTGTTGATTGATCGCCAGATAGCCACCGGCAAGCACGGCAACGGTGATCACTGCCATACCGATCAACTCGGTGACGCTACGGGCCAGCGAATTATAGAAGCCGACTTTCAACGACTTGCGGAAGTAGGACCTGATGCGATGCTGGAACTTTGCCCGTTCTTTCGCCTGCGTATTGAACGCGCGAATGATCCGGATGCCGGCAAAGGAATCGTTAAGCACGCCATAAAGTTGACTCATTTCTTCCATCGTTCGGCGGCTGGCCCGACGGATGGCCCGGCTCATGTAGTGGATGACCAGAGCCACCAGGGGCGTGATGATCATGACGACCAACAACAGACGCCAGCAAACCCAAGCGGCACCGGCCAAACAAACGATCAGTTTCAACGGTTCACGCAGCAACCGGCCTAGAATCACACCGATACCGCCAGCGGCCACGGAGATATCGTTGGTCAATCGAGAGGTCAAACTAGCCGAACCATGTTCGCCGAACTGATCCAAATCCAGATGAAGCGATTTCCGGAAAAAGATTGCCCGCAGTTTCATCGATGTCTGTTCGGTCACGTACTGCACAAGCAACAGATTGGACATCAAAGCAGCCAGCTTGATGCACGTCCCGATCATCAACAAACCGATCAGCCAGATCAGCGTGGAATAGGGATCGTTCGGCGCGTAGCGATCGACGTAGGGTCGAATCTTATTGAGCCAATCGATCGTCTTGGCGTACGCATCACGGACACCGATGTCATTTTGCAATGATCGGGTCAACTGCTTGACATCGTCTTCGGTTTCCGTGGCCGCCAATTGCTGCCGCGTGTCGGCGATTTTGGCGTCCAAGTCATCGATTTTCTCGGTGGTCGCCGCCATTTCAATCTCGGCGTACTGCGACAGCGTGTGGCCTTCGAAAACCACTTTGATCAGGGGGCCCAGGGTGGCAATGTTCGCGCCCCACAGCGATGCGATGATCCCGGCGGTGATCACAATCATGATCATCGCCAAGTGATGGCGGGCGGCAATCAGCAAGACGCGGCCGAAGTCTTTCATCGCGGTTCGTGTCGTCCTTGACGCAGGTTGCATTGGAATGGGCGGCGGTCGATGCGCACCCGACGGGTCCGTTGGTTCAATGACCCATGGCTTGTAGCGAAGTGGACCGCCCAGGACCAGTCGGATTTCGGTCGGGGCAGATCATGCCAAGAAGCTCCGGCGTCGCCCGCCGCGCGGGGGTGTCGAAACACCGGGTGGGAAGAGATTGCCTGGACTCGGCACGCTTGCTGTGGCGTGTTTCACCGCGATTGGTTTCACGCTTCGGTCCGACCGATCGAGGATCGGTCTGTTTCACGCCACGGCACGACTTCACCGCGGCCGGGGGTGGTGGCTACACCGGCGATTCGGCGAGCGGTCTTTCGTCGACCACGGGCTGAGGATTGCTGCCGGAACCACAACGCCGCTGAAAATCTGGCCACACCAGTTCGTTCAGCAATTCTTCGCCAAGCGTGATCGTCTCGTTGACGTTCAGATTACCTTTGACGATGTGAGCCGAATTGAGTGCATAGAAACCTGGAACCGACGTGACCACCGGCGGTAATCGAGTGCTGTAGTCGACGGTCGACAGTGCGGCAACATATTTCGCACGGCTGACTTTGAAGTCAACGACGTCGTCGCGGCTGAAGTGGTCGTACATTTTCTCCAGTGTCGACAAACACTTCTCCTGGTAATCTTCGTCCGATTCATTGAGCCCCGGATGATCGTCGGGCAAGTACTTGGGCAGGTAAACCAAATGGTGGCCACCCAGTTCCTGCTGTGGATCCACGATGGTGGACATTTCAATCACCGCGGTCAGCGGGACCCACGTGTCGGTGATGTTCGTGACGTAGTACTGGCTGATCGGTTTTCTAAGCAGCATCGATGCACACACGACACCCAGGTATCGGATGTTCGCGTGCCGCGATTTTTCTTCCTCGGTCAGACAGGGACACGTTTTCGCGATCAGCGGCGACGCGATGGTCGACACCACGTTGTCAAAATTTTCTTGGGTGCCGTTGGCAAACGTCACGTCCAAACCACCCCCTTCGGCCGAACGGATTTCACTTACCGGATGACCGGAAAGCAGTCGCACGCCACGCTCGGTCAACGTTTCCGCCAAGCGATCCAAGACCCGTGCATATCCGCCGGGGACATATCCGAACATCTCGGTTTTCATGCCGCTGCGACGAGCTTTGTACATTCGTGCGGTGTGAGCCCAAATGAACGCGGCGGAAGTTTGCGGATAGGCTTCGCCCAACTTGGCCTTCAGCAACGGCAACCAGATCTTTTCAAAGACTCGGTTCCCCGACCAACGACGCAACCATCGTTCAACGGTTAGCTTTTCCAGTCGTCGCCAGTTTTTGATTTTCGATGCATAGAAAATCGTTCCGCCCAGCCGCAGCTTTTGAATCAAGTTCAGCGGGGGGAACCGCAGGAATTCCCCGGTGTTGCTCATCGAAAGCAGTTCGCCGTCGGTGTAGAAACCAGTCTTGGTTTCTACCCACTGCATTTCACTTTCCAAACCGATATCTGAAAGCAGATCACGCAGCTTGGTGTCGCTAAGCAGCGTGACGTGATAGAAGCGATCCCAGACCACGTCGCCCAATTGCCAGGCGCTGGTCAGACCACCGAACTGTGGTGCCGCCTCGGCGACCGTTACCTTCTGGCCACGGTTGACCAAGTCCATCGCCAATTTCAATCCCATCACACCACCGCCGACCACCAGCCAGTGCTGTTGTGCTGGACGGGACGTAGAGGGTTCAACGTCGTTGATGCGATTCATCGGCTGATGCAGTGCGCGTGTGAATGAACGTCTGGCTTCCGACGCAACGCTTACTTTGACGCGCCGCCAAAGCGGTGACGTCCCAGCATTTTCAGCGTCAACCAAATGGTCCGGAACACTCGCATTTTGCTGTCACCACCTTTCTGGTCATAACGCAAACGCAGCGGTGCTTCGCCGAACAAACAACCTTGCTTGCGAAGCTTCAACAGCACATCGGCCATACAAGAGAATCCTGTTTCGCCGACAAAGTCATCGCCATACCTGGCGAAAGCATCACGAATCACACCGGCCCGATAGGCACGGAAACCGGATGTGTAATCGCGGACGCCGCGTGTGGGAAACAGCATCGTAAACAGCACGCGTGCGCCGACGCTTAAGAAATGCCGTTCGATCGGGACACCCACGACTCGAGCACCGGGCTGGAATCGCGATGCGATGACGACATCACATCCTTCGTGGATCATGCGGACCATTCGATCGATCAGACCCGGTGGATGCGTGTTGTCCGCGTCCATCGTGATGATGATGTCGCGTTCGCCGGCGCGATCGACCGCTTCGCGTAATCCATCACGCAACGTGATGCCCAAGCCTTGATTGACTTTGTGTTGGACCACGTGGACCGGCATCTGATAAGACATCTGCGCCGCGATGCGGGCGGTGTCATCGGCGCTGCCGTCATCGACAATGACGACTTCATACGGCAGACCGCTATCGGCGAACGCTTCGCCCACACGCTCCAACAGTTCCGGCAACGCTTCTTCTTCGTTATACGCCGGCAGAGCTAGAAAAACTTTGGAAGGTCGGAAACGGATCGACTGGTGAGAATCCGTCGCGGTGCGGGGCGACGTGGTCGGCATTCCGACGACCGAATCGGATGGATCTGGAGGTAGCGGCTTGGGCATCTGGCAATTGGCTAAACAAGGTGTGTCACAACAAAGCTGCGGGCAATCTACAGTCGCGTAATTCCGCCACAACGTCCGTAGTCGGTGTCAGCTCGGTCCGCACAAATGCCCCGATTTGATTGATTTCCGACCGCTTTCTGGACAGAGGTGGTGCCGCTGTGGGTGCTCAGTCTAACTGCGGCTTTCCGCATCACAAGTTATAGAGAATCGCCCGACTGTGCTGATTCTGAGCATCCGGCTGTTTCGTTCAACATTGATGGCGTGGCGATCGGGCGTCGAGGCCAACCTAAGACCGAAAGAGCAACCATTAGCACTGTTAAACCGACGCCGCTGACGCCAGTGACCACTCCGAAGGCGGGCCCACTGAATCCATCAAACTTCATCAAAAACCAACGTGTGGAAAGAACGTTGAAAAGCGGGATGAACATCAACGCCAGCAGAAAACCGCGGGTCGTCGGCGACATCAACGACCAGGGGCGGCGCAGCGCTGCGATGACGGCGGTCGCCGGCAGGACCAGCAACAGTGCGTCATAAGATTGGTGGTACACCGAAACCAACGATGTCACCAGGATCAGAGCACCGGTCAGCCCACCAAGGCCGTCATCGATCCCGCTTTTTCGGCGTCGGTGTAGCACCCACATTGGCCCGGCCAACAGAAGCCCCATGACACCCAAATGAGTCGCATCACCGGGATTCAAGTTTCCCCACTTGGCGATGACCGCAAGCAGGTCCAGACGCGTCCAGGAGAAGAACGGAGATTCGTCGACTTGGCCCCGATGGGTCGCCTGTGTTTCAGCGATCTGGTCCAACAAGATTTGAAATCCTGAGGCGATGTCGCCGTCGCCCTGATGCGATGCCAACCACAGTAGTGGCAACACGGCCATGACGACGCTGATCGCGGCACCATAGATCAGTGACTTTCGGTTGCCGCGGGCCAAAAGCAAGAAACCGATGGGAAGGATATAGGTCGGCTTCGCGCTGACGACGGCCAACGCCACCGCCGCTTTCCAGGGCGAACGGTTGCCCCAGTGAATCGCGAGAAACGTCGCCAAAATCAGTTCCAGGGTGAAGTAGCCGTTGAAGATCGTGACGTGTCCGCTGCGTGTCACGCTCATCGCAAAAGCGATCACCAACAACGCATCCAAACGATGCGGCCAACCGGCTTGGGATGCGATCACCCCGGCGATCCACAACAACAACAATAAATTGATCCCGGTGAAGACCGCTTCGGCCGCGTGTAACGGCAGCCAAGTCAGCGGTGCATGCAACACCAGAATGCCCGGCGAAAAGAACGGGATCGGACGTTCCACCGGGAACTGTGCGACATAGTCTTGCCCGTAGGGGCTGATGCCCGACACCAGCGACATTGCCGGAAAATAGACACCGTTGTGGAAGTCACACAGGCCTTGCTTACTGGCGTCAAACGGTCCGGGCGTTTGATACTGAACGACGATTCGTGCGATGGTCAGCGCGAACGTCAACGACAGCAGCAACCCTGCGGAAAGTGCGACGGCCGGTCGGCCGACGCGCCATTTCGCGGTTTCTGCGTTGCGTTGGATCCGGTCCGGTGGCGACGCGGATTCGCTGACGGTCGACGACCAAGCCAAAATGAAAGACTTTGAATGCGAGGGGGATGTGCCAAGACAGGGGGCTGACGACTAAAAAGCAAGGAGTGGCATCCGTTCGGTGGGGCGGCATCAATGCATTGCGACCGGAATGCTGTCGTCGGCATCCAGTGTCGTTACCGCCGCCGGCGGACTCCACCCTGAAACCTAGCGCGCTTTCAGTGATTCGCGCGCTGCAATCGGTAAAACCGCCACGACCGGAACGTCCCGCGATGGCTACGGCGTTGCCGCGCTTGTTTGAAGCGCCATCCGGCGTGACGCGCCTCCGTGACGGGCGGAGATCCGATTCAGCGACCCAGCAAGGCTTCGGTCGCGGCCCGGATGTCGGCTTGTCGCATCAACGATTCGCCGACCAAGACCGCTTTGACACCGCCCTGGCCCAGCATCTGGACGTCATCATGGGTGCGAATACCGCTTTCGGCCACCAGCAACCGGTCCTCGGGGATGACCTGTCGCATTCGCAGTGTGTGATGCAGATCCGTTTTGAAAGTCTTCAAGTCGCGGTTGTTCACACCCACCAGTTTGGTACCGGTGTCCAGCACGGAATCCACGTTGTCGGGATCGAACAACTCGATCAGGGTGTGCATGCCCAATTCAGCCGCATGATCGTGCAGATCTTTCAGTTGGCTTGGATCCAAACACTCGGCGATCAGCAACACGCAGGACGCACCGGCGGCGCGAGCCTGAAGAAGCTGGTAGGTATCAACGATGAAATCCTTACGCAGCACGGGCAACTGCACGACATCGGCGACCTGGTGCAGGTAGTCCAACGATCCTTGAAAGAACGGTTCGTCGGTCAAAACGCTCAGGCAACTGGCACCGCCGCTTTGATAGGCACGCGCGATTTCAACCGGATCAAAGTCTTCACGGATCAGGCCCGCCGATGGACTGGCCCGCTTGACTTCGGCGATCAAGTTCACGTCGGGTCCGGCTGCCAATGCTGCGTAGAAATCCAGACAGGGACCCTGCTGGTCGATGGCATCGCGGAGTTGCGACTCGGAGACTTTGGAACGATCGCGCTCAATGGTTTCACGCGTCCGGGCGACGATCGTTTCAAGAATGTTCATCGTGACGTTGGCTGGGGATGCGGACCGATGCGATTGGCTTGCCGTGGTGCCCCGCCGGCACATGCGCTGAATCAGTGTTTAAAGTGACGCCGACCGGTCAGCACCATTGGCAAATCATGTTCATCACACGCTTCGATCACTTCGTCGTCGCGACGTGAACCCCCGGGCTGGACGATGGCAACCACACCGGCATCGGCGGCGGCTTCGATCGAATCGGGAAACGGAAAGAACGCATCGCTGCCCAACACCGAACCGGCGACGCGATCGCCCGCTTTTTTGATGCTGATTTCGACGCTGTCGACACGGCTCATCTGCCCCGCCCCGACGCCGACCAGCGATGTGTCGCGGGCCAGCACGATGGCGTTGCTTTTGACGTGTCGGACCATTTCCCAAGCGAAGGAAATATCGTCCCACATTTCACTGGGCACTTGTGCCTCGGTGGCTGTTTTCCATTGCAGCGGTGCGCTGGTCATGCGGTCGGCATCTTGAACCAGCATGCCACCGCTGATGAATCGTTTCGCCAGCCCGCTGGGTTGATCATCCAAACGGCCCACCTGCATCAAGCGGACGTTGTCTTTCCAACGTGGCTTGGACGTCAGCAAGCCGACCGCGCCGGCCTGGAAATCGGGCGCGACGATCGCTTCGATGAACAGCCCCGGTTGGCAAAGCAGTTCGGCGGTTTCCACGTCGACGGTGCGGTTGAAACCCAGCACACTGCCGAAGGCCGAAAGCGGATCACCGTCCAATGCCTTTTGACAGGCGTTGGCCAGTTTCGTGTCCGTTGCCGCACCACACGGATTGTTGTGCTTGATCACCGAAACGGCTGGTTGTGCGAAACCGCGAACGATTTCCAAAGCCGAATCCAGATCCAACAGGTTGTTGTAGGAAAGCTCTTTGCCGCTGATTTGACGAGCGGCGACCAGGTTGGCTGAACGGACCGAAGGGTCCAAGTAAAGCGCCGCACGTTGGTGCGGGTTCTCGCCGTATCGCAATTGTGATTTGCGTCGCAGGGTCAGGTGCATCGATGCCGGGAAATCACCGCTGATCGATTCGCCCAGCATGTAATCGGCGATCGCGCGATCATAGGTCGCGGTGTGATCAAAAGCCTCGGCGGCAAGCTGCTTTCGCAAATCGACGGTCGTGCCGCCATGTTCTTGCAGTTGGTCCAGGATGTCGCCGTACTGTTCACTGCTGGTGGCCACCGCAACGTCGCGATGATTCTTGGCCGCCGCCCGCACCAAACTGGGACCGCCGATGTCGATTTGTTCGATGCATTCTTCGCGGGTCGCACCGACGCGCGATGCCGTTGCTTCGAAGGGATACAGGTTGACGACGACCAAATCGATCGGCTCGATGTCGTGTTCCTGGATCGCATCGACGTGTTCGTCGTTATCGCGAATCGCCAAGATGCCGCCGAAAATCTTGGGGTGCAGCGTTTTGACGCGGCCGTCCAACATCTCCGGAAAACCGGTGTATTCGGCGACGTCCAAGACCTCCACACCGCACTCTTCCAAGTGACGCCGTGTGCCGCCGGTGCTGTAAATCGTTACACCGGCCCGTTGCAGCCCGGTCGCCAGATCAGCCAACCCCATTTTGTCGCTGACACTGATCAAGGCACTTTGAATGGGGACGACGTCCGACACTGGATTCATACTGCGGTGTTGGGGTAAACAAAAACGGCGAAAACGTTTACGGCGCGCCGCCCACTGTGACCGAAGGCGGGGGAATCGGCAAGCTGTCCGGCGGATCGAGGCGGCGAAATTCAACGCGGTTCGGGCAAATCCCAGGCGGCCGCGGTGAAGACTTCTGCGATCCGCTGCAGCGGGAAAAAGTGGTCACCCGGCAAGGTCTGCAGCCGCACCGGGGGCTCGGTGAAAAGGTCCCAACGTTGGACGTCCGCCAGACTGACCGCTCGGTCGTCGGTACCGACCATCGCCGTGACCGGGACCGGCAATGCAGCCGCATCCAAGTCGGGTCGATAACGTTCCAGCAATCCCAGATCGCTTCGCAACCCTGGAACGAAATGCGACCACGTTTCGTCGTTGTCCAAAATCTCTGGCGGCACGCCACCGAACAGCTCGTCCACCTGTTGCATCAACGATCGGTTATCCAACGTGTGCAACTCGGTTTGATGCGTCAATCGATCGGGGGCGGGAAACGACATCACGACCAGCCGCGCCGGCGAATGGCCCGCGTCGATCAAGCGTCGTGTGACTTCGTAGGCCAGCACCGATCCAAAGCTGTGGCCCAGAACGACGAAGGGAAGCCGACCGATTCCAAAGTCCTGCTGTAGGATCGCTGCGTACTGATCGGCCAGGGTGTGAAGTTCACCATCAAAGCGTTCGTCGATCGCGTCTTCACGCAGCGGTGTCACCGGGGTCAACAGTCGGATATCGGGCAAATCCGCCGCCGCGATCCGATCGACCGACTGGCGAACCCGATGGGCCAGCGTGTTGGATCCACCGCCGGCGTGATGAAACCAAACACAGTCGACCTTGGGATCCGAACCGCCGGTGTCGATCTGCCGGAACCTTGGTTGGTACGCTTTCAAAGTCGAATCCGGGTTGTCAGACATGAGGGATCGTGGGATGGACCGATCGGTTCGATGACGGCTGGAGACAGGCGGACAAGTGGGAATGACCGATGACCGCGGGATTCCGTTCGGGCAAAGTATCAGAGGCGAACGGGAACCCCGGCGTCACGCATGACGCGTTTGGTTTCTTCGATGGTGAATTGGCCAAAGTGAAAGATGCTGGCGGCCAGTGCCGCGTCGGCTTTTCCTTTCAAGATCGCATCGGCCAGATGACTCGGATGCCCCGCCCCACCGCTGGCCACCACTGGGATGTGAACGGCTTCGCTGACGGCCGATGTGATGGGCAAGTCGTACCCGTCACAAGTGCCGTCGGCATCCATGCTGGTCAACACGATTTCGCCGGCACCCAACGATTCGACTTCTTTCGCCCAAGCCACCGCTTCGAGTCCGGTCGGTGTTCGGCCGCCGTTGATGTGCACTTCCCAAAACTCTTGTCCGTCGCGGTCGACACGTTTGGGATCGATGTTGACGACGATGCACTGGCTGCCGAATCGGTCCGCCGCTTTGCGAACGAAGTCCGGATCTTTGCAGGCCGCGGAATTGATCGAGACCTTGTCGCACCCGGCTGACAACAGACTGCGAACGTCGTCGATGGTTCGGACGCCACCGCCGACGGTCAGCGGCATGAAGACCTGTTCGGCAGTCCTTCGAACCACGTCCAGGATGATGTCCCGTTCTTCGTGGCTGGCCGTGATGTCCAGATAGACCAGTTCATCGGCGCCCTCAGCCTCGTATCGCTGGGCGACTTCGACCGGATCACCGGCGTCACGCAAATTGACAAAGTTGGTGCCTTTGACGACGCGGCCTCCGTGGACGTCTAAGCAAGGGATCACTCGGGCGGCAAGCATGGCAGGGTCGTAATCGGCAGCGGCGCTGGAATTAAAAAACGAAATTCGGAAACATCAACGGGCCGGTGGATCTGAATTGATCCCAGTGGATCTGAATCAAAAATCGGCACGCAGGTTCGGACAACGTACCGCGAAAATCGGTCGGATCCCAGATCCCGCGACTCGGTGCCGATACGTGGCCCCCGAACGGGAAATCGCGGGGCTATCGTTCGCGCAGCACCATCGCCGCCGTCCGTTGGCACTGGGAAAGGTATCCGCCGCCGAACAAATTCAAATGGTTCAGCAGATGATAAAGCACGTACAACTGAACGCGTCGCCGCCATCCATCGGCCAGGGGGCGAACGTCTTGATAGGCATCATAAAATTCGCGTGGACATGATCCGAACAGTTGGATCATCCCAAATTCCGCTTCGCCGCACCCGCGATACACCGCGGGGTCGATCAATGCGACCCGCCCGTCGTTGGTGCACAGGTAATTGCCGCTCCATAAATCGCCGTGCAACAGACTGACGGTCGAATGACGCCCGGACAACAAATCATCCATGCGATCGATGACTTGTTGCACGTCTGATTTCAGTCGCGAGTCTGACCATCCGTTGTCGACCGCCAACTTCAACTGGTAACCGATGCGCTGTTGGGCAACAAAGGCCACCCAGCTTTCGCATGGCTGATTCCGCTGGATGGTGGCACCCAGGAAATTGTCCCGGTGCCAACCGTGCCGGTCATCGGTCGTCTCCGATGCGACGTGATGTTCGGCCAGTCGACGGCCGAACCCGGCAAAGAAATCAGCCGTCGGAGATTCTGATTGGATCCAGCGGGTGACCAGAAAGCTGTGGGATGCATCGACACCGGTCGCGATTGGTTCCGGGATGTGGATTACACCCGTCGATCGAAGTGCGTCCAAGCCGTCCCATTCGCAGGCAAAGTTCTCCGCGAAGTCGACCGTGTTGGTTTTGACGAACCAGGTGTCCGGTTGGTCTTGATCGCTAATGCCTCGGACACAGACGGCATCGCTGATGCAACCGCCACCCACCGAGTCGACCGAGTCGATCCGGCGAATTTGCGGAACGTGTCGGGGCAACCAATCTTTCAACATCATCGATGGTGTCGGCTACGTTTTAGACCACTGCGACATCCACGCTGACATACAAGTCGGCGGTTCCGCCGCCGATCGCGACGCCACGCATGGGGCTGACGTCGCGGTAGTCGCGCCCCAAACAAATCGGTATATGGTCACGACCCGCGATGCATCCGTTGGTCGGATCCAAATCCAACCAACCATGATCCAGGCCCACAAAGACACTGAGCCAAGCGTGCGATTCATCGGCACCGACCAGTTTTTCTTTCCCCGGTGGTGGCAGCGTCCGCAGGTAACCGCTGACGTATCGTGCCGCCAGCCCCATTGATCGCAGGCATGCGATTTGGACTTGGGCGAAGTCTTGGCAGACACCCGCCTTCAAATCAAATGACTGATGGACCGGCGTGTCCACGTTGGTTGCCGTGGTGTCGTAGCGGAAATCGGCGTGAATGCGACGCGTCAGATCTTCCACCGCGTCGTACAACGATTCGTGCGCATCAAACGACGGTTGGGCGTATTGGCGGTACCGTGCACCGATCGGAATCACGGGTGATGCGAAACGAAACTCGGCGACATCAAACAGGGCCAAGTCGATTGGTGTGGCCAAGTCGTCACAGACTTGTTTCCACGGAACGCCGCGAGCTTGATCGTTCCAAACCAGACTGGTCACTTGGACTTCGCTGTCCACGTCGACCACCAAGACGTCATGCAACGCTTCGATCGAAAAGGTTTCGACTTCGTTGCCGAAGTAATCGATATGCGTTTCCTGGGAATCGGGGTTCGGCGAAATCGTGGTTCCGCTGCGCAACACTTGGACCGTCGGCAACGGGCGCGGTCGCATCCGCAGTTGGTTTTGGCACACCGCGACCGGCCCGGCATAGCTGTACCGCGTCTGGTGCCGTATGCGATACCGCACCGAGGTATCGCCGGCGTCGGGCTGATCGGCGGGCGATGGATCGGCCGTGACGGTTGGTGTGGCTAAAGGCGGTGTTGCCGCGGATGTCGCCTGGCCGTTTCCCGATGCCGGAACGTTCTCGGGCAGAACCGGTTTGGGAGGTTCCGGAATGGGGGCCTTGGCCGATGGGTCAGGGTTTTCTGGTGGCGGATCGGATGACTGCATCATGGTTGCGACGTCCCACGTGTCGTTGATGACTGGGATTGAGATTGGGACTGTGACGCCTGGTCGGGTGTCGCGTCCGGTTGCGAATCGGTTGCCGACGCGTCGGCGGATCCACTTTCGGTGTTTTCCTCTGGCGTATCGGAGCGATCGCGATAGCGAATACCCGTCAGTTCTTGGGTCGTGGCGGTGTGGAAGAAATACTGTGCGGCAATCGCGTCAGACAATCGCGGCAGTCCTTCGCTGATCCGCTGAAGCAGAACTTCCAATTGTTCGCGACGTTGGCCATTGCTGACTCCCAAAGCATTGGGATTGGCCATTTCGACTTCGTGCAACAACGATTTGGCTTGCAACTGGTCGTCACGCAGGCTGGTCGAATTCGGGTCGCGCGGAAGTTCGCTGACGAAACGGTCGATGTCCTTCAGTTGGAATGCCAGTGAACGTGGGTTGCTGTCGTCGGTGACCAACAAATCGATCACGGGGATCGGACGAACCAGGTTCATGTATCTGGCGTGATAGGTCATCAGGCTGTCGCTGGCTTCCAACACGGCTTCGAACACATTGCGTTCATTCTTGATCGTCGAAACGAGTCCGGCGGAGATCAACTCGATGGTCTGGTTGGTTCGTTCAATACGACGGCCCAATTGCAAGAACCGCCACGCGTGGGTCCGGGTCATGCTGTCGCTAGACAGACCGGCGAACGCCAGCAGGTCGACCAACAATCGATTCAGCTTTTCGATCACAAAGCCGATGTCGCTGGTGGCCCGAGACGGACGACGGCTGAGTTCTTCGGCGACACGCTTGAGAACTCGATAGGCATCGGTCGACAAACGATCGCGAACCGCCGTGGCATTGGACACGACCAACTTGGCGGCGGACTGAAGGCCTTCGGGTTGGATCGTGTCGAACACACTTTCGGGCAACACGGTTTCCAACGACGGAAACGATCCACCCAATTCGTCGATCGCATAATCGGGTTCGATTTGGCCGATACCCGCCAACGCAGCGATCAACTGCGGGATCTCGCTTTGTCGTGACGTGCTGCCTTCGCCCGCCAGGCGTCGCAAGGTGGTTCGCAGCAGGCGAGCGATCGATTCGCAGCGTTCGACATAACGACCGAGCCAAAACAAATGCTCCGCAACGCGGCTGGATAGATCGCTGCCGCCCCGCTGAAGTTCAAGCCGAGAATTCGGATCGGGCAACAACGACACGTCCCACGCGGCGGGCTGTTCGTCGACGACCCAACAATCCATCGTCAATTGGCCTGAGGTGGGCGATCGGAACATCCGGTTTTCTTCCGGATCGGCTCGAGCCAGACCGCCCGGCAGAACTTCGACTTGATCCCCGTCCAGAATCTGAAACGAACGCAATGAAAAATGCCACGAACGGAACCGGCCTTCGTGCCAAACCGGCGTCGTCGCATGGTTCATCGTTTGTTGGGCGACAAACGCCGCCGGGTTGGCCCGGATGCGACTGGCCAATTCCGCTTTTTGATCCGACGACAGACTGCCGGCAAATTGGGGCGGTTCACGATCGATGACAAATGCCGGGCGAATCATGAATTGGTCCAAGTTTGCCAGGACGTGTTCGCGCTCCTTCAAACCGCCGCACCAATACGTGTCGATACTGGGCAGTTTTAGGTCTTCACCCAGCAAGTGTTTGCACGCGGCCGGCAAGAATGGCAACAACGCCGGCATCTGGACCAGAGCACTGCCGATCGCATTGCCGATCGCCACACTGCCGCGTCGCACCATCCGCAACAAACCGGTGACGCCCTGCGCCGAATGCGGATCCAATTCCAGCGGATCGCATTGTCGATCCGAAACGTGTCGCCAAACGACTTCGATCGGAACCAGCCCGCCCAAGGTGCGGAAATTCAGCCGGTCACCACGGACCGCCAAATCGCTGCCCTGGACCAGCATGTACCCCAAGTAGCGGGCCAGATAGGCGTCCTCGAAATACCGATAGCTCTTTTCCCCCGGGGTCAACAAAGCGATCCGGGGATTTTCGTGCATCCGCGGCGCCAAGGACTGCAACCGTGACCGTAACTTGACGAAGAACGCGGCCACCCGACGGACGTTGCATTGTCGAATCAGATTGGACAACGTCTGTGACGTGACGACACGGTTTTCCAGCAGATAGCCCAGACCGCTGGGGGCCCGGGTGCGATCACCGACCACCCACCAGGATCCGTCCACACCGCGTGCCAAATCGGTGCCCGTGACGATCAAACGCTGGGCTTGGCCCGTGTCGTCGACTGCGACCGGCAATCCGTGATAGACCCGGCGAAAGGACGGGTTTTTCCAAAGCAATTCCGGCGGCAAGATCCGCTGGCGGATCAACGTTTGCGGCCCCAGAAGGTCATCCAAAACGGCTTCCAACAACCGGGCACGTTGCTGCAGCCCGACTTCGACGAATGACCAGGACGACGCATCGATCGCGTGGGGGACGGTCGCCAATTTCCATGGTCGGCCGGGGCTGCGTTCGCCGTCGGTCGTGACACTGGCGGTTTCGGCGGCCGAACGAAACGTTGCCCCGCTGTCACGGATCATCATTTCCAGCTGGCTGGTCCGCTTGTCCAAGCCGGCCGGGCCGATCTGGGTGGACCAATCGACGATCGGCTGCCAGCCGCGACGGACGCTGCCGTCGGCCGATTTGCAGCCGTCAAAGAGCGCACCGCCGGGAAGATAATCGGCAAGATTCAAGGGTCCGGTCGCCTGTAGTTCCACGAAGGGTCCGCCTGGAACGAGTCATCGGGATGCGATCTGGGATCGCCTTCCTAAAAGTCGCACTATAGCGAACCAGGATTTCACGTCGTCAGGACTTGTCGAACAATTTTTTGTCCTACGCCAAGCCCAACCCACAACTGGCTCGTAACAGATCAAAGGTCACCGGATAGGCTTCATCGCTGCCGATCGGTGGCATCGGTGGCAACTGGATCATGCCGCCGGTCAGCGACTCGGTGTCAAATCGAGATGCGCGTCGTGATTCCGCTTCCACGCTGTTGACCGGGAAACTGTCGGTGCCGCGACCGCCCGGATGAACGACATGGTAGGTGCATCCCCCGATCGATGCGGCGGTATTGATGTTGACCACTTCGAACCGCAGGGGTGAATGGATCCCGATCGTGGGGTGCAAACACCGCGGCGGTTGCCACGCCCGGTACCGAATACCGGTGACATAGGTGCCTTGGATCCCCGTGGCATGCATGGGGACTCGCAAGCCGTTGCACAACAGCGCGTGGCGACTGGGGTCAAAGTTTTCCGCTCTGACTTCCATGCGTTCCACGCTGCTGTCGACAAATCGTGTGGTGCCGCTGGCTCCCGGTTCCTCGCCCATCACGTACCAGGGTTCGATCGCGTTGCGTAAGGTCAGCGAAACATTTTCGTAAGTGACTTCGCCGATCCGGGGGAATCGAAACTCGTAATGCGTTCCGAACCAATCCGGTTCCAAGCCCAAGCCGCGGTGCTTCATGAAACGCAGCACGTCCAGGAAATCGCTCCAGACAAAGTGCGGCAACATGAATCGGTCGTGCAGCGACGTGCCCCAGTGCGACAGTTTTTCCCGATACGGTTGTTGCCAGAACGCCAAAACCAATCCCCGGATCAGCAATTGCTGGGCAAGGCTCATCCGTGCGTGTGGCGGCATTTCAAACCCACGCAGTTCGATCAGGCCCAAACGGCCGGTCACACTGTCGGGTGAATAAAGCTTGTCGATACAGATTTCCGCACGGTGGGTGTTGCCCGTCAAATCGGTCAACAAGTCACGGAACAAGCGGTCGGTCAACCATGGCGGTGTGCTGTCCCAGCGTTGGGGCACCTGGGCCAAGGCCATTTCCAATTGATAGGCCGCATCGATTCGACCTTCGTCGGCCCGTGGCGCCTGGCTGGTCGGTCCGATGAATCGACCACTGAACAGATAGGACAAGCTGGGGTGATTGTTCCAAAACGCGATCATGCTGGACAGCACGTCGGGACGTCGCAGGAACGGACTTTCCGACGGATTCGATCCGCCCATGACGATGTGGTTGCCGCCACCGGTGCCGGTGTGCAGACCGTCCAAATCAAACTTCTCGGTGCCCAGACGGCTCAACCGTGCTTCTTCGTAAAGCGTTTCGGTCAAATGGGCCAATTCACGCCATGTCTTGGTCGGCTGGGTGTTGACTTCGATCACCCCGGGATCCGGCGTGATCTTGTAGTACTCCACACGACTGTCCGGTGGGGGCAGATAGCCTTCGATGATCACGGGCAACTGCAAACGCTCGCATGTTTGTTCGATCGCGTTGATCAAATCCAAGTAGTCTTCCATGCGATTGACCGGCGGCATGAAAACGTGCAATCGACCGTGCCGACATTCAATACACAACGCGGTGTGAACGACGTCTTCGCTGGTCGGCAAATCATCGTCTTCGTCGATTTCGTCGATGACTTGTTCATTGATCGGTTGGCCGCCTGGTCCACCGCTGCCGGGCCCCAGCGGTCCACCACCACCGCCGAATCCGTTTTCGCCACCTCGAGCTGGCATTTCTTGACGGATCTCGCGCAGCGGATCTGCGGAGACTCCTTTCATGCCACGCTGCATCGTCGGCAGTGGCCCGTTGATGGCGGTGGGATCATACGGTGCGGAATAGAATGCGTTCGTGCTGATACTGCTGACCGGCAATGTGTCCAACGGCAAACGCAATCCGATCGGTGAATCGCCCGGAATCAAATACACCTTTTCCGACCGAACCGGCCATCGCCCGCCCATCCAACCCGGGCGTGCCTGCCACCAAGCGCGCCGCAGCGGCAGCGTAAAGCCGATCGGTTTGCCAAGCCCGTGTTGGAACGTTCGAATCATCATCGCCCGTTCGTTGGGGTCCTTCAGCTTGGGTTCGGACGTGTCGACATCCACCGGCAATCGGTTTTCACGCCACAGGTAGTGAAACGTGTCTTCGAAGACCGGGAACGTCATCTTGGCGCTGATGTTCAATTCTCGCGCCAAGGTGTAAATGAATCGCTTGGCATCTTGAACGGTGTGTCCGTAGTCGACGCCTTCGTCGGCCAGCCACTGTTGATCTTTCCAAATCGGATGGCCGTCCTTGCGCCACATGCAAGTCAACGCCCACCGCGGCAATGATTCACCGGGGTACCATTTGCCCTGGCCATAGTGCAGCAGCGATCCGTTGCCAAAGTGCTTCTGCAATCGTCGCAACAGCACGTTGCTAAGCACGCGTTTGTCTTCGCCCACCGCATCGGTGTTCCACTGCGGGTCGTCCATGTCGTCGATGGACACGAACGTGGGTTCGCCGCCCATGGTCAAACGCAGATCGCTTTCCTGCATGATTTCATCAAAGCGATCGCCGGTCGCCATGATCTGTTGCCATTGCTTTTCGCTGTACGGCTTGGTGACGCGTGGATCTTCGTGAACACGGCGAACCGACATGTCAAACGAGAATTCGACCTCGCATGGTTCGTGTGCACCGGTGATGGGAGCGGCGTCACTGAAGAAGGGCGTGCAGGCCAGCGGAATATGCCCTTCCCCGGCAAACAGCCCGCTGGTCGGATCCATCCCGACCCAACCGGCGCCGGGCAGATAAACCTCGGTCCATGCGTGCAGATCGCAAAAGTCTTCGGTGGGTCCGGAAGGTCCGTCCAGCGAAGGCAGATCCGACGCCAATTGGATCAGATAGCCTGAGACGAACCGAGCCGCCAGACCGACGTGTCGCAATGTTTGAACCAACAGCCAAGCGGAATCCCGACACGAACCACGCGCAAGTTCCAGTGTTTCTTCGGCCGATTGGACGCCCGGTTCCATTCGCACCGTGTAATCGATGCGACGTTCCAGTCGCTGATTGACGTCGACCAGGTAGTCGATCACGCGGTCGGCCGACGTCGGCAATTCACCAACCCACTGTGAGAACAGCGGCGTCATCGGCGGCTGTTCCAGGTATGGCAACAGCTGTTTGCGTCGCACTTCGTCGTAATCAAAGGGCCATGCTTCGAATTCATCTTCAACGAAAAAGTCGAAGGGGTTGATGACCGTCATGTCGGCGATGAAATCGACCGTCACTTCTAAGTGATCGGCCGGCTTTTCAAAGACGTAGCGGCCGATCGGGTTGCCGAACGGATCTTGTTGCCAGTTGACGAAATGATCCGCCGGGGACACCCGCTGGCTGTACGCGATGATCGGAGTCCGCGCATGATAGGCGGGCTTCAGCCGAACCAGTTGCGGGCCCAGACCGATCGAACGGTCATACTGATACTTGGTCTGGTGGTGCAGAGCGACGCGAATGGTCATGCGTGTAACGTTACCTGAAAGTAGTCTTGGTTGAGAGCTTCGCCGATGTCGTTTAATTCAAGTTGCAGCGTGTCAATGAATTGATGCATCCCACCGGCCAAAACTTCTTTGACATTGGTGTTGGCCAATCGGTGACGCAGCCCCAACGATGCTTGTTTGGCCGATCGCGGATGGGCCGACGAACAGGCGTCTTCGATTTGCGAAAGCGACCAATCGGCCCCCGCGACACAGGAAAGAATGGATCGAGGAAACCGACGGTTGAAGATGAAGAAGTCGACGACTTTTTCGATGTCGATCAAGTGATGTTCGCGGCGATAGGCTTCGAAACCGCTGATCGCCAACAGCAATGCGGACCACTGGATGTCATCGACCGCGGTACCGACATCGTCGACGCGTGGTAGCAGATTGAAATATTTGACGTCCAAGATTCGCGACGTTTTGTCGGCGCGTTCGATCAGCCGTCCGAAATTGGCAAAGTGCCATCCGATGTCGTGGGACATCGTTCCATCCAAGATGCCATTCCAAAGCAGCGCTTGTTGGCGGACTTGATCGAAAAAGTCGGCAGTCGGTTCAACCTTTTGCAGCGCCGCATCGTTGACGAAATGGTAAAAGTCATTGATCTGTTCGAACGTTTCGCTGGACAGCGTTTCGCGAACGCCTCGCGCGTTTTCGCGTGCGTACCGCAGCGACGAAAGCATTGAATTGGGATAGCGATCGTCGAAGGCCAAGAAGTGGATCACCGATGGCCGATCAAAACGCGAATAGTGCTCGGAATACCATTGCGTGTCGCCGGTCACCTGGACCAAGGGTTCCCATGGATCCACCAAGTTTTCGGGTTGATCCAAGATGAAGTTCAACGTGACTTCCAAAAACCGTGACAGGTTTTCGGCCCGTTCCATCTGGCGGGACATCCAGTAAATCGATTCGGCAACGCGTGCGAGCATGGACCCGTCGGTATCTGTAATTGGCGGTTCTTGGGGCGAACAAAAAAATGGCGGCCGGGGCGGGCGCCACGGTGATCGGAGCGAATGGATCAGGTGCTTGCGGTTTCTTCGCCGGGATTGGCAACGACCCACGTGTCTTTGCTGCCGCCGCCTTGCGATGAATTGACGACCAACGATCCACGCTTCAGTGCCACACGGGTCAGCCCGCCGGGAATCACATCCACATCGGTCGGTGATCGACACAAAATGTAGGGACGCAAATCCACGTGGCGTCCTTCCAACGATTCACCCACCAAGGTCGGAACCCGCGAGAGCGAAAGTGTGGGCTGCGCGATGTAGTTACGCGGATTTTCGCGGATCAATTCGCCAAACTTTTCGCGTTCGGCCGGCGTCGCATGTGGCCCGATCAAGATGCCATAGCCGCCCGATTCGTTCGCCGCTTTGACGACCAGCGTGTCCAGGTTATCCAGCACGTGACGTCGGTCGTCTTCGTCCAGACAAACGTAGGTGGGAACGTTCTCCAGAATCGGTGTTTCGCCCAAGTAGTAGTCGATCATTTTCGGTACATAGGCGTAGATCACCTTGTCGTCGGCGATGCCCGTTCCCGGTGCGTTGGCCAACGCGATGTTGCCCGCACGGTATGCCCGCATCAAACCGGCAACGCCCAACACCGAGTCTTCGCGAAAGACCTCGGGGTCCAAAAACATGTCGTCCACACGTCGATACAGGACGTGGACTTGTTGCAACCCTTCGGTGGTCCGCATGTAAACGCGATCGTCTTTGACCATCAGATCGCGGCCTTCGACCAATTCGACGCCCATCTGTTGGGCCAAGAACGAATGCTCGTAATAGGCGCTGTTGTAGACACCCGGGGTCAAGACGGCGACGACCGGGTTGCGAACGCCTTCGGGCGCCATCGACACCAGCGTGTTGTACAGTCGTGCCGGGTAATCATTGACCGGTCGGACTCGACTGGCGTCGAACAACTGGGGAAAGTTTTTCTTCATCACCGCGCGGTTTTGCAGCACGTACGAGACACCCGATGGGCACCGCAGGTTGTCTTCCAGCACGTACACTGTCCCGCTGGAATCGCGAATCAAATCCGTGCCGGTGATGTGGCACCAAACGCCGTTGGGCGGCGTTAATCCCATGCACTGCGGCCGAAAGTCTTTGGACGTGTCGACCAATTCACGTGGGATCACCCCGTCATTGACGATGTTCTGGGGACCATAGATGTCCGACAGGAATCGATTGAGCGCACCGATCCGCTGTTTCAATCCGGCTTCGATATGGTGCCAAAGAATCGCCGGCACCACGCGTGGAATGATGTCGAACGGCATGATCTTTTCCGTCCCACGAGAATCACTGTAAACCGTGAATGTGATTCCCATCCGGTACATCGCCCGTTCGATGGCCCGCTGCCGCCGCGCCAAGGTTTCCCCCGAAATCCGATTGATCATGTCGACCAGGACTTCGGTATCGGGCCGCGCGATCGATCGGTCGTTGACCAATTCGTCGAAAAATTCGCCCGGGTCGTAATCGATCAATCGGGGCAGCGGTTGGGAAGCCGGGCCGTGTGGGTGGGCATCAGCCGCGGTGTCCCCCGGCGATGACTGGGATTGGGATTGCCACGATGATTCAGATTCGGTGGACATAAAGAAGACGGAGACGAGAAACGGCTAAAACGCGACCGACGATCCGTGAACCGCACACGCCGAAGGCGCGCGCCCTTTCCGCACGAAAGTCGCGATGGTGTTGAATGTTGAAATCAGATCCGCCTAGGGCGAAAGTCTAGTACGACGAACCCCGGTCACGCGAACACAGATTGGCCAGATTTTCAGATGTTCGTCAAATACCGCTTGTACCGCCTTGACGGCAGATTGCCCGACGTTAGCCCCGGGCCAATTTCGGTTTTGGTTCGGCCGCCGTCACATCGGGCCAAAATTTCGCCGATTCGGATTTCTGCGGCGGAGATCCCGCTACGTCCAACGCCGTAGCCAAAGTTCCAAAAACAGCAGATTCCAAAGCCGGTAACAGTGGTTTTGGCGATGGTTTTCATGGGCGGCAACCAAGTCGGCAACCGCATCATGTCGCAGGAACTGGGATACCCGGGCATCGTCGGCCAACAGCGTGTCGTGGACCATGGGTTTCAATTCGTTGCGAAACCAAGTCGCGATGGGGACGCCGAATCCCATTTTTTTTCGCGTAAAGATCTGTTCAGGAATTAGCGATCCGAATGCGTCTTGCAGCAAAATCTTTCCACGGCTGCCCCGACGCTTCAGTTCGATCGGCACCGAAGCGGCAAACTCCACCAGCCGGTAATCCAGCATCGGTTGCCGGACCTCCAGCCCGTGGGCCATCGCAGCGATGTCCACCTTGGTCATCAGATCGCATGGCAAATAGGTGACCACATCGCTGGTCGATGCCCGTGTCATCAGGTCGCGACCTTCGCTGCGATCCCAAGCCGCCAGCAGAAATTCGATGGGATCATCGGGCGGCAATCGATCCAAAAACGAATCGTTGTACAACTGGGCCCGCATTGTGAACGAAAAGATCTGTAGCCAGTTCATGTACCGCTGTGGGGACGAATGTCCCAACGCTTCGGCAAAGCGTTTGGCCCGGCGGACCAGGCTGCGTCGACGCCCCGAATCGGGCAATCGTTGGATCAGCGAAAACCCCGGCAACCGATGGATGGGAAACAATCGTGGTAATCGTTCGCTCAGGTGCAATGCATGGTAACGTTCATAGCCCGCGAACAACTCGTCACCACCGTCGCCGGACAAGGCGACGGTCACGTGTTGCTTGGTCAGTTCGGACAGATACCACGTCGGGACGGCACTGGAATCACCAAACGGTTCGTCGTAGTGCCAAACCAATTTGTCCAGCACATCAACGCCGCTGGGCTGAACCACGAACTTTTCATGCCGGGTTCCCAGGTGGCGGGCGACCATGTCGGCATAATGCGTTTCGTCAAAGTCGGCGACCGGGAAACCGATGCTGAACGTCCGCAACGGTTGGTCGGAATGCTGTTGAGCGATCGCCGTGATCAGTGACGAATCGATACCACCGGACAAGAACGAACCAAACGGAACATCGCTACGCATTCGCAGTCGTACCGAATCGGACAGCAATTCCTGTAAACGATCGATCGCATCGGTGCGGCTGATGTCGGCCTGCTTCGACGGGTCGTACGTCCAGTAGGGGTGAACGCTCAGGCGTCCGTCCTGGAACACCGCGTAATGACCCGGTGGCAACTTGCGAACGCCTTTCCAGATCGTGTTCGGGTGTGGAACGTATTGATACGTCAAGTATTGGTCGATCGATCCTAGATCCAGTTCGTCACAGACACCGTCGACCGCGGCCAGGCATTTCAGTTCGCTGCCGAACACCAGGCGTCCGTCTTTGACGGCGTAGTACAGCGGTTTTTGACCGATGCGGTCGCGAGCCAGAACCAAGCGGTGTTGCCGCGCGTCCCACAACGCGATCGCGAACATCCCGTTCAGCTGGGCAAAGCAATCGGGGCCCAGGTCTTCGAACAAGTGCAGAATGCTTTCGCCATCGCCATTGGTGGCAAAGCGGTGCCCGGCGCCTTCCAAGCGCAAACGCAACGTTTGGTAGTTATAGATTTCACCGTTGAAGACCATGTGGATCGATTGATCTTCGCAAGCCATCGGTTGTCGGGCGCCCGCCAAATCGATGATGGACAACCGTCGAAAACCCAGGCCAACGCCCAACGCTTTTCCACGTGCGTCGATGTGATGATCGTCCCGCCAAGTCTGCGAATCGTCCGGCCCGCGATGCGCGATCTGCTGCGTCATTCGCAACAGTTGGTCAGGGTCGATTCGCTGGTTCGGATCCGTCCAAACCGCTCCGGTGATTCCGCACAACTGACTATGGGTCCTGGGGCTCGTGGATTTCCTGGTCGCGGATTTCACCGATCGCCGCGATCAAATCACGCATCGATTGATATCGGTCGCCGGGGCGCTTTTGGATGGCTTTCATGACGACCTGATCCGCCAAGGCCGGAATTTGACGATCCGGCGCGGTTTCGCTGGGCGGGGGAACGTCCTTGCTGCGGATGTTATCAAACGTTTCGTCAATGTTTCGGCCACGGAAAGGTTCCCGCAGGGCCAGCATTTCGTAAAGGACCACGCCGACGCTGAAGATGTCCGATCGTTCATCAATGCCACGATTACCGGACACCTGCTCCGGTGACATATAAAGCGGCGTGCCGGGACGCTGGCCGCCACCGGTCAGCGTGGTCAGTTGTTGGTCTTCCTGGTCGGGTTTCTGCGCCAGTGTGCTTTTCCGGATCGGTTCGTTGTCGTCGGCGTGTCCCCAGACCTTGGCGGTTCCCCAGTCCAGCAGGATGACTTCGCCGAAGTTTCCGACCCAGATGTTCTCCGGTTTGACGTCACGGTGAATGACGCCACGTGCGTGTGCATAGGCAAGTGCCTGGCAGGTGTCGGCGACGACATCCAGTCGCCGGCGCAACGGGAACGCTTCGACCGTGGCTTCGTCCCTGCGGGCGATTCGCTTCAGGATTTCGAAGAAGTTTTCCCCCGAGATTCGTTTCATCACGAAGAAAATTCCGTACATCAGATCGTTGCCGATCTCGTAGACGGGCACGGTGTTTGGGTGCTGCAATTGTGCAGTCACGCGGGCTTCTCGCAGGAACCGTCGCCGTTCCTTGCGGTCGTTCTTGGTTTCCGGCAGCAGTGTCTTGATAGCCACGGTACGACCGACGATACGGTCAAAGCCGCTGCGAAGAATCGCGCTGCCGCCCCGCGCCATTTCTTTCAGGCCCGTGTAACGCTGCAGTCCCGACGGCAATTTGGTCGGCAGATCGGGATCGGTTCCCGACAAGATGATCGACGGTTCGACGGTCATGGCGTGAAGTTCAGCAGATCGATTGAGCGACGTGGGGTGGGCGACGGTGTTTCGAAGCGACGTCGGCAGTTTTTGCCGTTTTATGTCACATACCGAAACGCCGGGCCGGTCTTGTCGGCCAGGCCGGCATGTCTGCCGGGTCCGACTGGGTCGGCCGTGCCTGCTTCATTGTATCGTGCGACGGGGTGATTCACGCAGCGGGCATGATGGCATGGTCGGTCAACAAAAAAAGGCCCGATCGCGTTGCTATCACGCGATCGGGCCTGACAGATGTTCGACGTCGTCAAACGCGGTCGCTTACGCGGGAACCGCGGCGCTCTTGACGGTCGCGATGATCGCGCTGGCGACCATGTACGGGTCGGCGTTGGATGCCGGGCGACGGTCTTCCAACCAGCCCTTCCATCCGCTTTCGACGGTTCCGATCGGGATCCGGATCGAAGCACCACGGTCCGAAACGCCGTAGCTGAATTTGTCGATCGACTGGGTTTCGTGCAAACCGGTCAAACGTTGATCGTTGTCGGCACCGTAAACGTCGATGTGTTCCTTGATCCGCGGCTCGAAAGCTTGGCAGATCGCTTCGTACACGTCTTGGCTGCCGCAGGTCCGCAGGGTCGTGTTGCTGAAGTTCGCGTGCATGCCGCTGCCGTTCCAGTCACCCTTGACCGGTTTGGGCTCGTAATTGATCGTCAGGCCGTGATTTTCGGCGGTGCGATCCAACAGGTAGCGGGCAAGCCAGATTTGGTCCCCGGCTTCCTTGGCACCCTTGGCAAAGATTTGGAATTCCCACTGGCCCATCATCACTTCGGCGTTGATGCCTTCGACGTTCAGGCCGGCTTGCAAGCACAGTTCCAAGTGTTCTTCGACGACTTCGCGTCCGACTGCACGACCGCCACCGACGCTGCAGTAGTACGGGCCTTGCGGTCCGGGGTAGCCTTCGGAGGGGAAGCCCAGCGGCTTGTCCGTTTCCGGATTCCACAGCGTGTATTCCTGTTCGAAACCGAACCAGAAATCGTTGTCGTCGTCGTGGATCGTGCTGCGACCGTTGGTGCGGTGCGGGGTTCCGTCGGAGTTCAAAACTTCGCACATCACCAGGAAACCGGTGCCGATGCGGCCCGGATCGGGGACGATGTAGACGGGTTTGAGCAACAAGTCCGACGAGCCACCACTGGCTTGTTCGGTGCTGCTTCCGTCGAAGCTCCAAACCTTCGCGTCTTCCAGCTTGCCACTGAAATCGTCTTCGATCTTGGTCTTGCTGCGAAGCGTTTGGGTCGGCTGATAGCCATCCAGCCAGATGTATTCCAACTTGCACTTGGTCATAAGATTGATTCCCCCTTGGTGAATCAGAACGAGTTTGACCTGTCTGTGCCGCCTTATGTCGTCAAACCCGACACAAATGAAGCACACTCAATATGAACACGGTTCTACCCAACCGATGCCCGGTGTGGCTCAGAATCGACCAGCGGGGCCATACTTCCAAGCGGAACCATAAAATAGCCGAAATTTCAAGCGTGGGTAGTCTGGTCCCCATGACCGGCGCCTAGGGAACATGGTCTCCCCTAGGCTGCCGGGTAACGTGAAAGCGGGTCCGTTACAACGTGGCGGTCTGGTCCCAGCCCTAGCGATCCGTTGGTCGCCAGTCGGACAGTTTGCTGTCGCGCAGACCCGCACGACACGCCATCGCCTGCAGCGGTACCGCCGGCGCGTCGATCGGTCCGACGTACAACTGCCAACCGGACCACTGGTCCCCCGTGCGGATGCGATAGACCAGCGAACCGCCTTCGGTGGGGCTTCGCAAGTGGACTTTCCCATCGGTGAACTCGATTTCCGGCGGAAGCGTTCGCGGCATTTTGCCCCCCGGCTTCATTTCCTCCATCAATACCGCTTCGGGGATCATTCCGGTGTCGCCGATGCGTGTCTGCCATCGCTCGGTGGCCTGTCGCATCCGCGCCAACCGATCCGCATATTGAGGCAGCTCCGCCAAGTTATTCAATTCCCACGGGTCTTTTTCGGTGTCGTACAGTTCCTCGATCGGCTTGGGCAGTTGGAACCAGTTGGCTTGGCCGCCGGACAACCGGCCGGCCGCATTCATCCGACGCCAATCTTGCATCATCGGCATTTCGTCCATGTAGTCCAAACGCTGGGAATACGGACGATCCGGATGATAGTTACGGATGTACTTCCAGCGTCGATCGCGGGCACCTCGTTGAAGCTCGTAGACTTCGTCCATCCGGTCACGGTGCAAAAAGATGTACGGCGGTTCTTTGCTGACATCGTCGCTTTGGTCTGCCGTGAACAACGTGCGACCGTGCATGTAGTCGGGGACTTCCACCCCGGCGGCTTGCAACGTGGTCGGTACCAAGTCCATCAGTGTGACCAAATCAGGACGACGGCCGCCGGCGTCCAAATGATCCGGCCAGCGGGCGATCACGGGCACCAGCGTTCCGGTGTCATAGATCCAACGTTTGCCACGCGGCAGCCCCATGCCGTGGTCGCTCCAAAAGAACACCAGCGTGTTGTCCGCCAAGCCGTCTTGTTCCAAACGGTCCAGCACTTCGCCGGCCATCTTGTCCATCAACGTGATGTTGTCGTGATACCAAGCCCAGTTCTTCCGCGCCGCCGGCGTGTTGGGCATGTAATCGGGCATCGTGTCGGCGCATTCGATGGGATCGTGACGGTTGGCTTCGCCGATTTCGTCGATGACTTCGGCGTGACGCTTTTCGCCATGACGCACTTGGCTCTCGTGCGACACGGTGAAGTTGATCACTGAAAAGAAAGGCTGATCCGGATCGGGGCGTTCCCGCCAGTCTTGATGCTTCTTGCCCTGGCGGTCCCAAATCGCTGGTGTGGGTTCGAATTGATAATCGGTCTTTTCACGATTGGTCGTGAAGTATCCCACGGCCCGCATCAGTTCCGGAAACGGTCGGACACCCGGCGGCAAAATGATCCGGCTGCGCATGTGTTGGGAACCGATCGACGGCGGGTACATCCCCGTGATGATGCTGCTGCGGACCACGGCGCAGACGCCGGCGGTCGTGAACGCATGATCGAACCGGACGCCTTCGGCCGCCAAACGATCCAAGTTGGGCGTGATCGCGTGCGGATCGCCATAGCAACCGAGGTTCGGTGAGATGTCTTCGCAACTGATCCACACAATGTTGGGGCGGTCGTCGGCGATGGCTGCTTGTCCTGCACCCGACAGAAACAAACAGGCGGCGACGAACCGTTGAATGATTGGTGTTAGTTTCATCAGTCCACCGCTCCCAATTTGCGAAGTGCGTTTTTGGCGGCACCGCCAATGTGATAGTCACCGCCACCGCCGGGCTTGTGTGTCTGGTAAGCCTTCTGCAACGCGGGCACGGCGTCTTTGGCATCGGGACCCAACCGGCCGATCAGTTCCGCCGCACAGCACGCCATGCCACGTTCGGGATATTCCAAGCGATCGGTCAGTGTCGCCAGGTACTGCTGCATCTCACCACCACGGCACAACGCGTAGGCCGCAGCCATCTGCGTCGACTTCATCGGGTCCGTTTTGACGATACGTTTCAGAGTGTCGCCGAACGGCTTGACCGCTTCCGGGCCCCAGTCGCCCAGAATGCTGCACGCCAGGTATCGCATCGCGGGATCGTCGTGTTCCAGGCATCGGCCAACCTGCGGCGCGACGGAGACGCCCATGGGGGCCAAGGATCGCAACGCCCGCAACCGATCCGTTCGCTCGGTTGAATCCAATTCGCCCACACATTCATCGGCGGTGCGACCGGCCACGACATCGACGGTCAATCGATCGTCCGGCTTTGCCGAATCTGCGTCGTCGGCCGACACCGAAGGACAGGCAAGGCAGAAAAGACTCAGGACAAACAACAGTGGTGACTGACATCGCGGACTCTGCCGATGTCGGCGGTCCCGCGGCCAGCGGAAAGAGAGATGTGAATTCATGGTCTTGGGAAATGTTGGTGCTCGGCCACCGAAGCCAAGTCCCTGGGAGTGCGGCCGAAAACGGGGGCCGTCGTCCCGGCCAAGCGGGATCGGCCGATTCGGCCGTGGCGGGTGCGAGCGATGGGCCGTCACAGAAACAACGCTGACGCATTTTATCGGAATTGCCCAAAGTCATGTTCAATGCCGCCGAATCACTCCAATTTCGGGGACAATTCGCAGCGCCGCATCGACTGTTCCTGGCCGAACCGTTCCGTTCTAATGACCGCTACGGTGAAGAACGACAACGATAGTCGCATGATGATCGGGTCAACGGTCAAATGCGATGATGACCGGGTGCAGCGCCGGTGAAGGCGTTCGCTGTCAACGTTGCTCTTCAAATCAGAACCAAATTTTACGCACGGCCTTTTCTTTTTCGGTCAAGGCAAACACGCAAGGATTGTCACGTTATGTCCAACGCGCCCAATGATCCGTTCGGAAACCAGAACCCAGGCGCCGGTTATCAGCAACCGCCGGCCAAAAAATCCAACACCTGGCTGTGGGTCTTGGGCATCTTGGCGGCGCTGTTGTTGGTGGGTGCCCTCGCATGCTGTGGCGGCGGCTACTTCTTTGCATCCAAGTTCACCGAATTTGCCGGCATGGCGATCGTCGAACAGCTGAGCGACAATCCGGTCATCCAGGACAACGTTGGCGACATCGAATCGGCGTCAATCAATCTGCAGGAAACGGCCCAGTACGCCCAAGACAATCCGGGCGAAAACCGAATGATCGTCGACATCGTCGGCTCCAAATCGGATGCCCAGTTGGCAATCGAACAACAGGGCGAAGACGTCGCTTCGGCCGAATTGATTATGCCCGACGGCACCACCTACGATGTTCCGCTGGAAGGCACCGGGTTCGATACCGATATGGGCGACATCGATGCCGGCGATCTCGAAATGGGCGAAGACGACTTCAGCATCGAAGTCGAAACGGATGCCCCGTAGTCGCTGTTGAATCCTTTCAACACTGCATTTTGTAATGTCCAACGCAAAGGCGTGGCCAAGTGATCGCGGTCACCCGGCCACGCCGAAGCGCCCCCAAAATATTGCTCTCTCGATACTTCATTCCCAACAACACGAACTGACACCATGAAAGTTGCCACCTTCGAAACCGATAAGGGCACCATCAAGATCGAATTGTTCGCCGACAAGACCCCCAACACGGTGAAGAATTTCGAAGACCTGTGTGCCAAGAACTTCTACGACGGTCTGACGTTTCACCGCGTGATTCCGAACTTCATGATCCAAGGCGGGTGTCCCCAAGGCACCGGCACCGGCGGACCGGGCTATCAATTCGAAGACGAGTTTCATCCTGAATTGAAGCACGACGGACCCGGTGTTTTGTCGATGGCCAATGCGGGTCCCAACACCAACGGATCGCAGTTCTTCATCACCCACGAAGCCCAACCGCACTTGGACAATCGTCACAGCGTGTTCGGCAAGGTCATCGAAGGCCAAGACGTCGTCGATGCCATCGAACAGGGTGACAAGATGACCAAGGTCAGTGTGTCTGACGAAGGCTGATCGTCGTTGCCTGCCGATGCTTGTTGGTAAGTCATGATTGCGTTTTCGAAAAGGCTGATCAGCCGTTGGTTGATCGGCCTTTTTTTCGGCACTCTGATCATCGCGGTGACATCACCGTGGTTCGTCCGCAGCTATGTTCCGCTGACCATGGATCCGGTTCGCAAGACCTGGACCCTGCCCGAGGACGCGGTCTATCGCTGGCGGAGCGAAGGTTATGCGAACACGCACATCGGGCCCCACGGAATGCCCGGCCGAACACGATTGGCCGATGGCCCGTCGGTGCGTCGACGTATCGCACTTTGGGGCGACAGCCAAGCCGAAGGCGTTGCGGTCGATGATTCGAACAAGTTGTTTGCGGCCATCGAACGGGCGATCGATCCCCATGGTTCGGTGGCCGTTTATCCGCTAGCACGCAGCGGTGAAGACGCGGCCGTCTGGATCGAACAGATTCCGCGAACCGAAGCATCCCTTGGAATCGACGCGCATGTTATTTTGATGGTCGACTGGGAAGACTTGGCCGTGCTGCAACAGCACGACACGACCTCGCCCGATATCGGTCGAAACAATACCGAAACCGATGGTACCGCCCCGGCGTCAAAAAACGCGTGGGCCGCCCTGCTTCCCGCTTTCGTCATTCAAGCGGCCAGGCACGTTCTAACGCAGGACGATGGGGCCAACATTCGACGTTGGCGATGGACGGTAGGCCCCGTCGCGAAGGGCGACGTTCCCGGCCATTTCCCGACGGTCGCCTCGGAAAACGAACGCGTCGATTGGCAGAAGGCCATGCAGGCATTGGCCGAGTCCACCAATCGCCCCGTTTTGATCGTTCACGCGCCTCGACGTCCCGAGATCGTGAATGGTCGCGTCGTGCGTTCGTTGGATCATCCGGACCACATTCGCTTGTTGCGCGCCGCGGCTTCCGACACCAGGCTGCACTGGTTGGACGTGACGAACGATTTGATTGACGCAGCCGATTCGGGTGACTGGCCGCATGGATTCCATAACGGACAGATCGGCGTGGGACATTTGAATGCCCACGGCTATCAGTTGATTGCCCAGCGAATCGCCCAGCATGTTGCGTTGACACAAGACGTGATTGCGACACCGGAACGATAGAAAGGACGGTCATCGGTGGGATTCACGCGACTGGAATTTCCGATCTTTCTGGCATTGGTGATCGCACTGGTCTGGGCGACACGTCGCGTCACACTGCGCAATGCAATTCTACTTGCAGCCAGCTATTACTTTTATGCCTATTGGGATTATCGGTTCTGCGGTCTTTTGATTCTGTCCACGGTGGTCGATTTCATCGCCGCCCGGCAGATCGATCGTTCCCAATCACAAAGCATTCGGCGCTTGTTTCTGTTGACCAGTTTGTGTGTCAACTTGGGCGTGCTGGGGTTTTTTAAATACTACAACTTCTTCATCGAATCACTGGCCGATGTATGGGGGCACTGGGGATGGGGATCCCAGACGTTGCAGATCATTTTGCCGGTCGGGATCTCCTTCTATACATTTCAAACTCTCAGCTACACGATCGACGTTTATCGGCGAAGGCTGCGGGCGACATCAAATTTCTTGAATTTCGCCCTGTACGTTGCGTTCTTTCCGCAATTGGTCGCCGGACCGATTGTTCGCGCAAAGGAACTGTTGCCACAACTGGCGGTGCGTCCGACGTTTTCGAAACGGCGGATGTACGGGGGATTTCAGCAACTGTTGCGCGGCGCCGTGAAAAAGATCTTGATCGCTGATCGGATGGGGGAAGCGGTTGATGTCGTCTTTGCAGGACCGGATCTGTACAGCACGGTGACCCTATGGATCGCCGTCGTGGCGTATGCCGGTCAGATCTATTATGACTTTTCAGGCTACACCGACATGGCGACCGGAGCCGCCAAGATGATGGGGTACCGGTTTCCACCCAACTTCCGACACCCGTACCTGTCGTCAAACATGGCCCAGTTTTGGCGACGTTGGCACATGACATTGTCACGTTGGTTGCGGGATTATCTTTACATTCCGTTGGGCGGAAACCGCCTGGGACGCAGCCGGACTTATGTGAACTTGATGGTCACGATGACACTGGGTGGGTTGTGGCACGGTGCGGCGTGGACATTCGCTTTGTGGGGAATCTGGCATGGTTTGGGGCTGGCCGTTCACCGGATGTCCACCACACGATTTCGATTGTCTCGCGGCGTGGGGTGGGGGCTGACCACAATGGTCGTTTTGGTCGGTTGGGTTCTATTCCGCAGTCCCGACGTGTCTAGCGCCATGAGCATCTTGGGACGAATGTCATGGCCGACCGCGGGGATTGACTGGTTCCCACCGCTGCCCCTGCTGATGATCGGCGTCATGGTGATTGAACACGCTTGCTGGGCCGCGGGATGGCGGCGTCCGCGAAGGTTGCCGGCGGATCGTTGGTATTCACCGGTGGTGACGGCGATATTCCTTTGGAGTCTGGTTTTGTACGCGCCCCAAGGGTTTCGGCCCTTCGTCTATTTCCAGTTCTAAATCTTGATTCTTATGACCGCGACCGCCGACGCGGTGATTTTGCCGATTGTCGTGCGTGCCAGTCGATTTGATGCCAGGGTGTGGTCAGGCGGCGAACGGTAAGGCTGAGTGCTGTGATGACACCCAACGCGATTGTTGATGCGATCACGAACATGATCGTGATTTGATAGGCGACCGCCTGAAGTGGCGGCGCACCGGCCAGCAATTGTCCGGTCATCATGCCGGGGATGCTGACGATTCCGGCAACCGACATGGTGTTCAAGATCGGAATCATTGAAGCACCCGTTGCATGTGCCATCACGGCCTGAGTCGCCTCATACCGATCGGCGCCCAATGCCAATCGCATTTCGATTTCATCACGACGATGATTCAGTTCGGATAGGAATCGGTCCATCCCCAAGGAAATGCCCGTCAGCGAATTCCCCAGGACCATGCCTAGCAGCGGAATCAATACGGCGGGACTGAACCATGGTTGTGGTCGTACGATCAGCAACACCGTGATCGCCGTGATCAGCCAACTGCTGGCCCAAACCGAAAAGATGGCTGTTGGATAGATGCCACGAAACCGGTCGGTGACTCGTCCGACCGCGGACACCCCCGCAATCACGGTCATCGCCGACGCCAATGCCAACACGGGCAACAGATGCGTCAGGCTGAAAATCTGGTGAAGGATCAGCCCCAACAGACCCAGCTGAACGCACAGCCGAACGGCTCCGACCAAGATCTTGCGTTCCAGTTTCAAACGCAGCCACCAAGAAATCAGACCGTTGACCGCCAACAGCAAAGCGGCGATCGCGACCTGCCACCAATCCAACGTCGGTGCCGTCGCTGTTGCATCGGACAACAATAACAGGCCGGTCATCGCAACTTTCCTTCATTCATCGTCCAAGTCCCGTCGGCGACCCGTTTCAATTGGCTCGTGTCGTGACTGATCCAGACCCATGCGCGGTCACCCGATGCTTGCAGCCAATCTTGCATCACGTTTTCAACGACGGTGGCGGCGTCGGCATCGAGCGCCGACGTCGGCTCATCCAGCAACAAGATTCTTGGATTGATCAGCAGGCTCCGAATCAAAGATGCAATCTGACGTTCGCCGCCGCTTAGGGTTGCGACATCTTGATCTAGAAAAGCGTCGGAACGACCGAACGCCTTCAAGCGATCCACCGCCGCGGATCGGTCAAACTTCTGGTTGGCGGAATGAGCCTGGTCGGCCGCATGGAATTGAAACGGCAGACGCAGGTTGTCTTCGACCGTGCCGGCCACAAAGCCTGGTCGCTGAGCCAAGTAGGCGACGTCACGTCGATATCGCGGCACGTCACCTTGTTGGATTCGGGTTCCGTCCAGATCGATCGACCCTGTCGTGCGGCATTCCAACAAAGCAAGGCTGCGAAGTAGCGTGGATTTTCCACTGCCACTGGGGCCGGCCAATCCGATTCGATCCGAACCGCAGACCCGGATTTCGACATCATCCAGCAACACGCGATTCGTGTCCGGGGCGACGTGTCGTAGCTTTCGTGCGATCAGTTCGGTCAACGGGATGCCTCCGATAACGCCATGACGATGAACGCCACAGGTATCAGCGTGGCTTCAATCCGTTTCGTGTGGCCGTTGCCGTCAACGGGTCCTCGGGCCAATGATGTTTGGGATATCGCCCTCGCAGGTCTTTGCGGACTTGCGGATAGGTGTTCTTCCAAAAACTGGCCAAGTCGTCGGTCAGTTGCTGTGGTCGGCCGTTGGGGGCGAGAAGCTGAAATCGTAACGCCACACGGGACATTGCCAATCGGGGCGATTCGGTCCATCCGAACAATTCCTGCGGCTTGACGGACATGGTGGGGCGATCCGCTTCGGAATAGTCGATTTTGCGTTGTGATCCGCCGGGAACGGTCAGGCTGTCAGGAGCGTTTTGGTCAATCTGTCGCAGTTGTTCGTAGGTATAGGCCGCTCGCATAAAATCAATCCATGACGCATCGACAACCGACGAGAGTCGAATGTGTTGTGCACATAGCATTCGTAGGGTTGGTTCAATCTGTTCACGGCCGATCGGCGGCAGTTCAAGTACCGGAGCGTTTTTCTGCAGGAATTCAACACGTGCAACGAATTCGTTGACGCTGTTGTGGCAATCGGGTGGGCACCAGCCGTATCGCTTCAGATACTCGCTTAGCAAAACCTCGGCGGTGGATTCATTGGGAACGCACTGGATAGGGGTTTCGTTGATCAATAGGTCTTGGACATAGGTTCTTCGTCGCATCACCAGGGATTCGGTTGATGGATCGAATTCGGCTTCGTCGACTTGCGAAACCCGCTCGTCGTCCAGCCAATCCAGTTGGATGCCGACCGCCGATCGAACTTTGGCCTCCGTATCGCCACTGTCGACGTCGATGCACAGGAACAACGCGGAATTTGCGACGGTGCTGGACGGCATCAAACGCACGCCGCGACCTCCGATCATCACACCTTGGGCACTTGCCGTGTCACGACGCCGAGCGATCCGGTCGGGAAACGCCGATAGCAACGCCCTGCCCAAACGTTGACCCACCGGCAGTTTGGCCGCCGATTCGTTGTGGGCGGGGGCCGCATCACGATCGCTACGAGCGATCTTTTCCAATCGGCGTGCGACACGAACGACCTGGGCTTCGACGCTGGAACGTTGCGTCTTCTGGCTCGACAGTGTTTGTAAGCGATCGATGGTGTCGGCCAAATCGTTTTCCGGCCAGCCGTTGGATACGGATGCTTCGCCGGAAGCCGATCCGTCTTGCGAATTTGATCCAGAATCAGCATTCCCCAGCGACGGGCGTTCGCTTAGCATCGCGGCGGTCAGACAAGCGGGCCATAGCACATCCCAGCGATGCCCGGATTGAATCAGTTTCGACAGCCTCGGGTGCAACGGCATGTTTGACATGCGATAGCCATCGGACGTGATCTTGCCGTCTTGATCAATCGCATCCAACTGGCGAAGCAGCGCTTTTGCTTGATCGACCGATTTCGACGGTGGCGGGTCGATCCATGGAAACGACGCGACGTCGATCTCTCCCCAACGCGCCAAAATCAAGACGGTCTGACAAAGATCGCTTCGCCGACTTTCGGGGACATCGTAGGCGGGACGGGACCGATTCATCGCTTCGGGCCACAGTCGATAGGCAATTCCCGGTTGGGTACGCCCTGCTCGGCCGGCACGTTGATCCGCCGACGCCATTGAAATGGGTTGTTGCTGCAGTCGCGGCAATCCGACCGCTGCATGAAACGTCATGACTTTGGCTTGACCGCCGTCGATGACCGCGGTCACGCCCGGTATCGTCACGGAAGTTTCAGCGACATTGGTCGACAACACCACTTTGCGACGATCGCCCGGTCGAAGCACGCGATCCTGTTGCTCCGGCGACAGATCGCCGTACAGTTCGGCAACCTCGTAACCCAGTGTCGATGCTACGTGGGCTAGGCGTCGGGATGTACGTTTGATTTCGCCCACACCCGGAAGGAATACCAGGACATCGCCATCGGTGGCATCGCGGACCTCGGGCAACAAATCGGCCACGGCATCTTCGGTTCGCTGACGCGACTGCATCGGCCGATAGCGGATTTCCACCGGAAATGATCGGCCTTGGCTGACCACCGCGTCGCCTTCGCCCAAAAAGTCAACGATGGGATCGGGATCCAGGGTCGCCGACATGACGAACAACCGCAGGTCATCCCGCAGCGTGGTTCGAATCCGGTGCAGCATGCCCAGGCATAGATCCAATTCCAACGACCGCTCGTGAAATTCATCCAGCAAGACGCAGCCGACCGAATCCAAAAGCGGATCGTCATTGAGTCGCCGCAAAAGCATGCCCGGCGTCATCGCAACCAGCTCGGTGCGTGCCCCGATGCGACGGTCAAAACGCACGTGGTAACCAATACGGTCACCGACCGTTTCACCCAACGTCGATGCGATCCGACTGGCCGCGCTCCGCGCGGCCAAACGCCGTGGCTGGATCAGCAAGATTTGACCGAACTGTTGAATCCCTTCTTTCAGCAACACCGGCGGAATACCGGTTGTTTTGCCGGCACCCGGCGGGGCTTTCAGAACCACAGGCCTTGCCGCTTGGATCGATGAAACGATCCTGGACAGCACTTCATCGATCGGCAGTGGCATTAACGTTTCATCAGATGCTTGTCCGCGAAATCCAGATATCGCAGCCAATCATATTCGGCCAAGTCGTGTTTGCCGATACGCAGGTGATAGCTGATGTGTCCGTATTGCAGGGGCTGTTCGGGACTTGGCATGTCCACCGAATCGCTGGCCAAGCCGATGCCGCTGACGCCGTAAAGTCGATAGACCGGGCTGGCATGGACGCAGGACAAAAATTCGCCATGGGGGTCCGCCCAGCGATCTTCGGTCGCACTGGCAACGCACAGTGGCCGCGGGGCGATCAACGCCAGCAGTTGATGCTGGTCCACCGGCAATGCGGATTCGTTTTCGTTGTAGTCTTGAAAGCGATCGTTGAACCAATGCGGAAACGACTGATTGATGCGACCGACCGTTTCGCCAAACGCACGACGCGACAATGCTGCACCGCCGCATCCGGAATCATTGCTGATCACCATCGCAAAACGGGGGTCGGTCGCCCCGGCCCAAAGCGCAGTTTTGCCCAGTCGCGAGTGCCCGATCACGATCACGTTTCGGGCATCCACTTGTGCGTCGGTTTCCAAAAAGTCCAAAGCCCGACTTAGGCCGAATGCCCAACCGGCGATGCTGCCCCAGCGTGTCTGTGGATCGGCTGAAGCATTCCAATCGGCGAACAGACCGTGGATACCGTTTTGAAAACCGTCGTCTTGATCGGGATCGATGTCGCCGTAATAGATCGTCGCCAAGCCGTAACCTCGGCCAACAATGGTTTCGATCGGCCAGCGGTCGGCGGCGACACCGCGGCCGGCTTCGGTTGCACGGTTACCGTCGGTCGTGCCGTTGTTGCGATTGCGCATCCAACTGTCGGGTATACGAATCGCCGGATCCGGATCAACCGAATGATTGCCTTGAAAATTCAAGCCCAAGAATGTCGGCACGGGGCCCTGTGACGATGCCGGGGTGTAGACCAGCATTTGCATCGTCAGCGAGGCGTTGTTGTGGGTCACCGTCACATCGATTTCACGACGAATCGCCCGGCCGCCCAACGCATCATCTTTGCGGCTAACGACCTTGCCCTGCACCGTCACGTTTTGTTGCACCGGGTCGGGTGACACGCCATAGACGTGGTCTTGGAAAAGCTTCAACGTTGCCGGGCGTCCGACACTTTCCCATTGCTGCGACGACGTGATTGACGCACCGTCGGATGACGACAATGGGTCCGGCAGTTGGTACTGCGGAATCTTGGCTTCGTCATAGTTCGGTTCAAACGACCGGGCCGTGGTCACACCGAGAAACATGGCACACAGGGCGACAAAGGGGACTCGTAGCATCGTTTGGACTTCAGTGTTGAAAGGAAAGTTCCATTGCCCGCAGACATCAACTCTTTGGCGAACCGCTTGCAAAAGCGGGTTTGCTGGCTTGACCCAGGCCCTGCATCCGCCGCCAAGCACTTAGCTGGCCCAGGTGGATCATCAAGTGCCCGCCCAAATAGAACGCGTGCATGGATCCCATTGTCGCAAACTTGGCGCGACCACGTTCGTTCGGATTGACCGCCGACAGGGTTGCGTCATCAGCCTGGCGAAGCGCATCGACCGCGGAAGTGTAACTGGCAAAGAACCGTTCGGTGATTTCATCCATGGGTGGATAAATCGTTCCGTCAGGATCGTCGACGCATTCCGCCACGGGCGAAAACAGTTCGTTGTATCGATCGGTTGGCATGACGGCCGACGCATCGCCGCCCAGTTCATTCACCACGCGCGAACCGTACAAACTTAGGTGACCGAAAATGAACGCCGGATGATTGGACGCCACCACGGTGTCACCCAATCTTGCGAATCGTGCGAACTGCGAGGCGGGGATATCTTGCAGCAACTGTCGAGCGTAATTCATACAGTGCTGGCCGCTTTCGGCGATTGCGTTGGCCATCAGTGACATACGACTAGGACTCCTTGGATAGTTCGCTTTCGGCAACGGCCGCCGCCAAAACCTTTTGTGATTTTTCGTAGCCTTCGCGGGCAACATCGGCCGCGTCTCGTTTCCAGTAGTCTGGATTGAAAAGCTCCAGTGAAAAAGTCCCACAAAAGCCACGATCGATCAGACCGGCGATGATCGACACCAGTGGACAGACGCCATCACCAGGAAAGACACGGTCTTTATCGGCAATCTCACTGATACCCGGTTGGTCGGGATAATCATTGATGTGAAAAACCGGCATCCGAGAGGCTTCGATCATTCCCAAGCCGGCAAAGTCATTGCCGCCTTTGTAAATGTGATAGAAATCCGGCAGCACACACGCGTCCGGATGCATCGCGCCGGCCGACACGTACGCCAAGTCACCCAGCGATCCCAGGACCGGCGAGAAGCCCCACAATTCCAACATCGGGATGACGCCGACATCCGCGCCGACGTCCAACAAATCGTGATAACGCTGGGCGATGGTTTTCAAGCTGGGGATCGCATCACCGGGTTTGGGACGATGAACGCCGACCGGTGGTGCCGCCATGTGGGTCCCGCCAATCGCGCGGACCAATTCCATGTCACGACGGGCTTCGGCCAAACCGGCGGCGCGTTGTTCGGGATCGTCGACGATCCATTGTGCAAACCCGATCGCGCTGACGACCTTCAGCCCCGCATCATCGATCTGACGTTTCAGTGAATCCAAATCGCCACCATCATCGACGTATTTCCGAAGATCACGAATCCAAGGTTCGATTCCGTCGTAGCCGGCCGCGGCGGTGACGTCGATTTGTCGGCGAATGTCCAGTTTTTGTCCGCGGATGGTACTGGTGTTCAGCGCGATCCCGATGCCTGCCGTTTCCGGACCTTTTGGCAATTTCGGTTCGGCCGATGCAATTGAAGTGGGAATCAAGTCGGCCATCGCTGCCAGCAGACCGCCCGATGCGGCCAGCGTGATCAATCGGCGTCGGTGGGTTCTCATGGCAGGCGGTTCATCCAAGGTGGGAAAGATTCGATCGCAGCTGGATCTTTGATGGAATCGCCTAGGATACAGCGAACCAATGTCGACGTCAGAATTCGCCATCGATCAGGATTCGCCGTGGCAAAAAACGTCAAGAAATGGTGGCCGATCGCGTCACGGTTGCAGAAGCCGCCGCGATTCGGCGGCGGCCAATTCGGCCAGCCGGCCGTCCAGTTTGCCGATGGCCATTTTATAGGCCATGCGGGCTTGGCTAAGCTTGCCCATCGACGCCATCTTTCGGGCGTAACGGACCAGCGATTTTCCCTCCTCGATTCGTTCGACGTGATCCGCCGGTGTCACGTCAGTTCGACGAGCGGTCGAATCGAGTCCACGCATTTTTCGATCCATCGCGTCTAAATCGATGATCGTCGCAGTCACCGAACCGCCGCCAAAGGATCGTGCCGACGATTGCCCGTTGCCTCGTAGTGATCGTGACCGGAACGCGGATGAATTGCCACCCAAAACCGCTGTCCCGCCATCGGGCACCAGAACGCTGCCGCTGTGGCTGAATGTACGGAACGTCGGCAGCTGAACGACTTGACCTTGGGCGACCAGGCCTGCCGAAGCCACCGAAAATCCGACGGCAAAGAAAACAAGGGATCGCACCGGAGATAGCAGAGGCGTCTTCACGAATCAAGGATCCAACTTCAACTTGTCTTCGAACAAGTTGCGAGTCTTGCGAACCTTTTGGCTGACGACCATTTGGCAGTAGCCTTGGTAGGGATTTCGCCGAAAGTAATCTTGGTGGTACTCCTCGGCCGGATAAAACGTGCTGGTTTCGGACTTTCCGGTGCCGTCTTCCAGCAAAGTGACGACCTCTCTGCGATACACCTTTTCCTTATTCAGCTTGTCGATGTAGGCCTTGGCCGCAGCTTTCTGTTCATCGTTGTGATAAAAGATGCTGGTCCGATATTGCGGTCCCTTGTCGGCGCCTTGTTGGTACAGACTGGTCGGGTCATGCGTCTTGAAAAAGACTTCCAAGATTTCTTCGAAACTGATCTTGTCTGGGTCATAGTGGACCTGGACGGCCTCGGCGTGCAGCGGTTTGCCGGGGATCGGACGCTTGTAACTGCACACGGCTTCGTAGTTGGCTTCCGCCTTGGTGCCGCCTATATAGCCGGAAACAACCTCGCCGACTTTTCCTGACTGTTGAAATTGTTCGTAGACCGCTTCGGTGCACCAGAAACAGCCGCCGGCCAGTGTGACGACTTCGGAAAAGTTTCCGTCAGATTTGATTTGCGATTGATTCACTCGTGCCGATCCTGAACGAGACGATTGGGCATAGGAGTCACAACCCCCGGCGGCAAGCAGCACCAACAGCGCGACGCCGATTGATCGAATGGACGGGGCAAATGTCATTGATGGCTCCGTGGGTTCCGGTGGATTGCGGTTGAAGTCAGAAACGAAATGGGACGAGCGGTTCGCGGATAAGTGAATGTCGAGACACCATGGATTCCCGCCTCTGGCAAGCTGTTCGGCCCATCATGCCGCGCCCCTTCAGTAGCCAGTTTAGTCGTTTGAACAGCCGTCTTAATGGTCAAACCGTGCGCGATACGGCGATCGACCGCCCCCCTGGGCGAAAGACGTCGGGCACGTTCGATTGGGGCCACGCACCGGGAGGATTCCGCATCAGGGAATTCGCTCGAGGCGAATTTTTCCAGTTTACCGCAAACGGACCAGAGGTATGCCGTCGGTTTTTGATCTGCACCATGTCGTCGAACAGGATGAAATTGATGCCCAGGAACACGTTCACAATCTGCGGTATTTGCAGTGGACACTGTGGGCGGCGCGGGATCATTCGGCGTCGACCGGATGGGATGCCGCGGCGGAGTTGAAACGCGGATTCGGATGGGTGGTGCGTCAGCACGAAGTGACCTATCGCGCCGCCGCCCTGGTAGGCGACCAGTTGGTGATTCGCACCTGGATCAGCGAAAAGATGCGAATGGCGATTCGGCGAAAGTACTTGATTTGCCGTCCAGCGGATCGCATGATTTTGGCTCGTGTGCAAACCCGTTGGGTGCTGGCCGATTTGCGTGTCCGCAAAGCCGTCTCGTTGCCTGATGAAGTTTACGACCGCATGGTTATTCCGGATTCCACCCCCACACCGCCCTGGTCATGAGCGACAAACCGCTGAAATGGTTTCTGCAAGCGGTCGGAGGTGTCAGCCTGTTCGCATTCGGTGCCGCCGTGATGCCGGCGCACTGGATCACCCAGATCTCAGTTTTCCTTGGGTTTGATCCGTTCCCCGATTCGCCGTTGACGTTCTACCTGGCCCGTCATCTGTCACTGATGTATGGATTTGTGGGTGCCGTCTTGCTGGTTGTGGCATCGGACCTGACGCGATACCGACCATTGATCGCGCTTGCCGCAGCGGGAACGGTGTTGTTGGGGGTGCTGCAGTTGGTGATTGATTGGCTGGCCGGATTGCCAAGTTGGTGGACATGGGGCGAGTCGATGTCGACCGTGGTCGGTGGCTTGTGCCTGAAATGGCTTGATCGAAACTGTGGATCAGTCGCCGACAAAAAACGTTAGTGTCGGGCGAAATTCATCGATCGCGAAAAATGATCGACTGCAGACGATCGATGACTTCTTGAGTTTCTTCGATGGACAGTAGCGGCGGGATTCGCGCCAGGAAGTCGGGCGGCAATCCTCGTTGGCAAAGAAATCGTTGGGTGTCTTCGAAGGCACCATCACGGAAACGTTCGGCCCGCCAGTAATTGGGCGGTCCAAAGATGCATTCGCGAAGCCGTGCCAATTCGTCATTCCAGCGGCCGACGTCATTTTCCACCACGGCAGCGATATCAATGCCTTTTTGGTGGGCCAGTGCGACGACCGACTGACGCCAACGTTGGGGCGTGTCATCGCCGCCGATTTCCATGCCGATCAAGTCCCCGGCCTCGGCAAAAATCGCTTCGATGGCGGCTTCCCAGATTGCCGCCGCGTCCGGTGCAGGATCGGAACCAAGCATCGGCCGAACGACTTGGTCCAGAATCCACAGTCGTTGTCGCCAATCCCATTGGTCAAACAATGGGATGTCGTACTCGTAAGGTGCGGCGCGTTGCTGGCCTTCGGCGACCAATTGGTCGACCATCATTCCGGCCAGGCCGCGAATCAGATCATGTTCGGCATCGACCAGCGTTCGCACGCCCTCGGTGGTGGGCCACATCAGCGGTCGTCCTCCCGTCGGGTCAGAGCGATCGATCCGGCGGCGATAACCGCAAGTCCCGGCATGGCGGGCGTTCGCATGCGCAGGTTGCTCCAGTACACCGAATGCACCGCCGACAGAGCCAACACCATGGCCCAAATGGCCAACCAGGGGGCACCGAATAGCCGTCCCTTGTGCCGTACCATCGAAACCAGAAACAGCACCCCGAAGATAACGTAGTACGCGCTGATGACCGCCAACCCGAGTGTCGATCGGTCGCGGGTCGACAGAGGAACGGGACTCCATAGCCGCATCAGCCGGACGCCACATGCCCAAGCGAACATGGCCGGCCGTGATGTGATGGTGGCTTTGGCAACATCGCCCGCCCAGCGGTCTTCGTCGAACTCCGATGCGTTCTCTGGTAACGGCGAGACGGATTCCGGTGGGATCTGCCAAAGGTCAGCCGTCGAAAGGCTTGCGTCATGGCGATCACTGTACGCATTCAAAAAGGGTGTCGCGTCCCACGCGGTCCATGAGAACGGTTCCGATAGATAGTCGTAAAAGAATCGATTGTTACCAAGCAAGATCGTGTATCCGCCGTGTGTCGTCGCCCAAACGGGATGGCCCATCACACGAAGGTTTCGATAAGTCCAAGCACCCACGGTCACCAGCATCACCGCTGCGATAACGCCGCAGCGAATGATTGCTGTGCGGCGCGGTAGTTCGATCCATGCAACCGATGCCAACAAGAATGCCCACACCAAAAACGTGGGGCGACACAGAAAGGCCAGTCCCAATGTAGAAGCGATGATCAGAGATCGGACCCATCGTGATCCGGCGGTTTCGGCCGGGCGACGCATCCACCACCAAAGCGTCCACGCGGTCAGCGCCGTTGCCAAAGGTTCGGTCATGACCAACGTTGATTGACGCATCAGAATCGGGTCAACGCCGATCAACAGGCAGGCAAGTCCAGCGGATATACGACCGAAATGCTCCGCGGAGATTGCAGCGACGCAGATCAGCGTGATCGCGTTTAGCAAAAGGTGCAGCGTTCCGATTCGCCATCGTGGTAACGCCGCGATCGTTGCATCGCTTGCCTTGGTCGTGATCGTCGATAGCAAGATCGGATAAAGCGGCGGTCGGAAGGCGGTCGGTTTGGCTTCACTTTCCGGCCACATCACACCAAAAACGCCGGATTGATCCAGCGTCCAGGCGATCCGCCGGTAGGCGTCGGGATCGTCGACGAAGCTGGACGGATTGAACCACATCACGCCGGCCTGGGCCATCAGGATTCCGCCGATCCAGACGGCCAGTGCCAGCGTCGGTTTGGATCGTGGCCCGATCTGGCTGTGCGGGGTTCGTGGCGGGCAATCGCTGGAGAAACTCAATGCAGTGTCGGACCAATGGAGCCAGCGGTGTTTGGCTGGCTGGGGTTTGGCTGGATAGGTTTAGATTTTGGGGGTGGTGACCGGTGATCCGACCAGTGGCACGTGGCGTCGGCCCATCAATGTGCCAGGCCAAAGGCTGCGGGGGAACCGTGCCCGCAGGAAGTTGCCGCCGGCGAAAAAGACATGAATTTTTCGACGTTTGACCAGGGTCAGAAAATCTGGACGCCGAATTTCACAAAATGTTAACGCCAAAGGAACGCTACGCACATCAAATTCAGGCGAGTCCTTTGATATTGGGGGGGCCCTGAGTCCAGCACCCCAAACGCAGCTCGAACAATGGTCGCCGTCAAGAATCGCAATGAGATCGCAAAGCTGCCCAGGGTCGTCGTCGAGTTTTCGGATCGGCCGTCGGCTTTAGATTTGGAACGAGCCCGCGAAACGATCTATCACCGGATTCGCGATTCTGCACGGGGCGTCGTGGTCGACTGTACGGCGATCGGCGAAACCAGCGTCGACGTGGTCGCCTGTTTGAACATGACGCGTCTGTACGCCGAAAGCGAGGGCAAGCGGTTTCTGTTGTATGGCATTCAGCCCGCGTTTGATCGGTTGCTGAGACAATACGAAGACACGTTTTCATTTCAGGTCTTTGGACAACGACCTCGCAGCGAAGCTGCCGCAAGCAAAAAGAAACGAAAGACGACTTGGCTATCCGACGTCGCTCGGGGACGGTTGCTGAGAATTGGTTTGCCGATTCTGATTTTGTTTCCCATCGTGGCGGCGGTGGAGTATTTCTATGTCATCAAAGGCGATGCTGCGGATGCTTTTGTCGTCCGTAAGTCTTTCGAGATTGGCGACGCGTTCTTGGTCCGCGGGGTGATCATGGAACAGACGGACCAGCAGACACGATCGGTCGATACGGCCACGGTTTTCGTTCGCCAGACCGATGCGCAGGGTTTGAGCGAATTGACGTGGACAACCCAGGCCCAAGCCGATGGGACGTTCGAAATCGCCCTGCCCGTTCGTCAGACATTGAATCAGATGAGCGTGGACGTCACCATTGTCGATGGCAATCGTGCCCAGACAACGTCGCATCAAATCGCCAACGGCCGACCGATTCGCGTGTCATGGATCATCGATTCGACCCGATAACGCCACAAGCGGTCCGTTCCCGCCACGACCGCTCGGGCTTGTCGTTTGGGGCAAGCGATCTATCATCCCAGCCGTGAAGATTGGTTTCGTCCGGGCTGATGCGCCGACGAATCGTTGGCCCTGAACCGGAGACGCGACGGCGGATGATAGGTAAGACGCTGCTTCGTCTTCGCATCGCGCTGGCGGTGATCGGGTTGGTTTTGTTCGCAGCCGCCTATCCGGTCTCGCGGCGTTTGACGATGGATCGCCAATTGGCATCGATGTTTGCCGCAGACGATCCGTTGCTGATCCAGTACCAGCGATTGCAGCATGATTTTGGCGGCAATGCGATTGTGATGCTGGTCTATCACGATTCCGAGTTACTGTCGGATGCGGGGCTGCGACGCAACCGTTTCTGGACTGAAAAGGTGTCCGATGTGCCGGGCGTCGTCGGCGTGCTGTCGCCTGCCGAATTGAATCGAGTCGTCCGATCAATGCGGCCACCGGCCTTGTTTTCGGCAGGGGAATCGCCGGGACCCGCATTGGCCGATCCCGATGATGCACTAGCGACCGGTTTTTTGGACTTGTTCAGCGGTTACACGCATTCAGCCGGTCGTGACCAGGCGGCGGTCGTCGCGATTCTGGATCCCGAACGTGCGGATCAAGCGGTCCACTTACTGCGATCGGTTGTCAAAAACGCGGAATCGACACAGGGTCGTCCGGTGCTGGTGGGCGAACCGGTGTTGTTGAACGAGGGGTTCGATCTGTTGCAGCGGGATGGAGACCGTTTGGCGACGTGGACGATCGCATTGCTGTCGCTGGTCATGGTGGTCACGCTTCGAAACCTGCGGTTCATGTTGCTTTCGGTGACATGCATTGCTTGGTCGGTGGTGGTGACACGTGCTTTGGCAGTGTTGGCTGGGATCGAATTGTCGATGGTGTCGACCATCTTGACCGCCATCGTGACCGTGGTCGTCGTGGCTGCCGTTTTACATGTCGGGATCCTTTGGAAGCTACAGATCGACAAGTGGCCTGCAGCAAAGGGTGACGATCCAACGTCCACGGCGGCTTCGGTGATCAACCGACTGTGGATTCCGGTTGCCTGGACATGCCTGACCGATGCCGCAGGGTTTGCATCGCTGGCGGCGTCCGGGATTCGTCCGGTCCGCGACTTTGGTTGGTTGATCGCGGTGGCTGCTTTGATGGCCTTGGTCGCTTTGGCGATGTTCACCCCGATCGCATTGACGCTGTGGCCGCGTGACCATCGACGGAAAAGCGTCACTTCGGTGCATCGCCCCGGTGCGGTCGTCAACGTGGCAACCCGATTGGTCACTTGGGCGATCGGGCATCGTCGCGTCGTCGTCGCCACGGCCGTCTTTCTAGGAATCATCGCGCTGGTCGGGTTGAGACGGACGGAGACGGAAACCAGTTTCTTAAAGAACTTTCGTGACGACAGTCCGCTGGTCCAGGCGTACCACAAAGTTGAACGAGATCTGGGCGGTGCCGGTGTTTGGGACATCACATTGCCGGCGCCCGCGATCATCACCGATGACTATCTGGAATCCGTCCGTACGCTACAGACGGAGCTACGTGCCATTCGTGTTGCCGACCAATCGTTGACCAAGGTGATCAGCATGGCGGACGCGGAACGTGTGGCGATGGCGGTTCCGCTTTTGTCTTTGGGCACACCGGAGATTCGTCTGGCGGCGATGCGTGCGGCCTTTCCCGCTTTCTCCGATGCGTTGTTGGTTCCACCGACTCAGTCGCAGCGACGGTTGCGAATCATGCTTCGTAGTCGCGAGCAATTGCCGGCCGACATCAAGTTGCGTCTGATCGGACGTGTCCAAGACGTTGTCCGGCGGCACACCGCGACGCCGCAATGGCATGGAATGGTCGGTGGGGTAAATTCCCAACCATCGCCATCTAAAGGGTCAGGACGTCCTGACAAATCGGCCGCGGTCACCGGATACTACGTGATGCTGTCGGCACTGGTGCGCCGACTGGTTGCGGACCAGTGGATCTGCTTCGCCGTGTCGTTTGTTTTGGTGTGGTTGTTACTGGCCGTGATGACGGCCAGCGTTCGGTTGTCGCTTACCGCCGTGATCGCCAATGCTTTGCCGGCCACGCTGGTGCTTGCGACGTTGGGATGGCTTGGTGGCCGCGTGAACTTAGGGGCCGCGATGATCGCAGCGGTATCCATCGGCATGTCGATCGACGGGTCGGTGCATTTCTTGCATCATTACCGACGCTGTCGACGCATGGGTATGAATGCACCACTCGCGTCCGAATCAGCGGGATCGGCGGTGGGGGCCGCGATGTTGCTGGCGACCGTTGCTTTGGTGGTCGGATTCGGCGTGATGGCCAACAGCCGTTTTGTGCCCACGGCGACCTTTGGGGTGTTGGTCGCGGCGACTTTGGTTCTGGGAACTCTAGTGAACTTGACGGTGTTACCCGCGGCGATCGTGGGGTGGGCGAAAGATCAGACCGATGCCGTCGACGCTGCCGATGATGGAAGCGACGACGGGCCGTGAACCGCACAGGGTTGAAAGGCTCGTTCTTCGGGATCAAACCGCTGATTCAATGTTGCACCGATCTCGTAGCAATGCGACGTGATTCGGCGGGCGCGAACGACGGTCAACCTGGTCCAAAACGACGGCAAGACCAAGCGGATTTCTTCTTCCGGAAACAGTTGTTCGTTGATCAGAAATCCACAACCCTGTCGCGAGAAATCTTTGGTATAGACGCCCATCGGGCGACTGGACCGCGGGACCGACGGCAACGGATTATCGAAGAAGACGACACCATGCGTTCGCAGACGGATTCTGGGGTGCATTCGTCCGTCACCCGGATAGGAAGGGGATGGCCCCTTTTCTTGGAAGTAGTTTTTCCAAGAACTTGGCAGTTCGATTCCCCAGGAAACCGATCGAGTCAGCTGTCGGAACCGTGCGAGATAATCGCTTTCCAGCATCTCACCATCTCCTCTTCAAAAGCGGTTCCGGAATCACGTTCGATCAGTTCAAACGCTTTCGTTCGAGGCATCGGCGTTCGATAGGGTCGCTGACTGGTCAGCGCTTCGAACACATCGACCACGGCACAGATCTTGGCCCACGGATGGATCTCTTTGCCCATCACGCCGACCGGGTAACCGCGACCATCGTTTCGCTCATGATGTTGGTACACCATCATCAGCTGGCCTTCAGACAGATCGCCACGACGAGCCAGTTTGCGAAAGCCTACGGTCGGGTGCTGTTTGATGACACGAAACTCGTCTTCATCCAAGCGACCGGGTTTGCACAGGATCTTTTCGGCAATGTCCAGCTTGCCCAAGTCATGCAGCAGCCCGCCGACAACGATCTGTGACACTGCTTCTTCGCCATAGCCCAGCTTGGATCCCAGCATCGCAGCATAGAACGCGACGTTGGCCGAATGCGTGAAGGTGGCGTAGTCATGATGCAGCACGGCAAACAGGTCACTGGCTTTGAACCCATCGGTTGAAACGACCTGTGCCGTGATGTCACCGAGTTGTTGGACGACCGATACGGTTTCGTTGGTATCGCCAGCGGCAAACGAGTTCTCAAGAACGTCCAGAACGACCTCGTTCATCGCACAAGTGCGGGCCTGAATCTGGTCGGGGTCACCATCGCCACCGGCGGCAATTTCGCGAAGGTATTCCTGGTACTGGCTACGCGAATCACGGGTGATGAACAGCTGGTGAATGCCTTTGTCGCGTAGCCGCTGTAGGTCGTCGGGCTGCAGTGGGTATTCCGCGCCACGGTACAGCACACAGCGATCAGCATCATCACGCTGGAATAGGTCCAGACCCATCGTGGTCGATGGAACCAGCGTGGCGACGCTAATCGGAATAAGGCTGTCAGCGGAAAGCATCGGCTACGACGGCGATAAAGGATCTTCCAACATCTGAATGACTGGACAAGACTAGGTTGCAGAAGATCTCGCCCCTCTACAGATGTCGGCCGAATCGCTTGCCGGATTTCGATCGCCTCCTTACAGAGTGTCACGACCGGCATGACCCGCAGATCATGGCCCGCATCAGGGCGACCGACCGAGATGGTTGTGCCGGTTATCAGGCCGTTGTGATCATGATGAACGCAGAATCGGCGGTTTGGTCCGCCGGCATTCCGCGAATGCGGTATCGCGTCTGGCTAACCAATGCCGGGGATGCCAGAACGGGAGGACAGGCCCATTTTTCGGTGCAGGCCACCCCAGAATCGGCCGTCACATGGCGATCGGATCGATGCATGGGAGGCGCAAAAGAAAACGCTTCGCGGCGCCGTCGTCCGCGAAGCGTTCGAAATTAAATTTCGATTGAAAGCAGCAATTAGCCAGTCGCATTTGCTGCAGACGCCTTCGATTCTTCGGCAGCGATCATTTGGCTGATGATGTCCTTCAGCGAGACGCGAATATCCCAGTCCGGATAGTCGCGGCGTAGCTTGGCCAAATTACTGATGTAACAGATGTGGTCGCCCTTTCGATTCTCTTCTCCCAAGGTGTAATTGACTTTGTGACCGCTGATATCCTCGATCATGGCGATGCATTCCAGCACACTGGCGGCGTTGTCGCGACCACCGCCGATGTTGTAGACCTCGCCCGGACGCGGGTTCTTTGCGAATGCTTCAAAAGCTTTGACCACATCGCTGCATTCGATCTGATCGCGAACCTGTTTTCCCTTGTAACCGAAAATCGTGTAGGGCTTTCCGGTGACCGCGACGTGCACCAGGTAACTAAGAAACCCGTGCAATTCGACACCACTGTGGCTGGCGCCGGTCAGGCAACCGCCACGGAAGGTGCCCGTTTTCAGACCAAAGTATCGACCGTATTCCTGCGCCAGCACATCGGCGGCGGTTTTGGAGGCGCCGAACAGGCTGTGCATCGTTTGGTCAATCCGACAAAATTCGTCGATCCCGTTGTAGTCTTTTTCGTCAGCGTATTCCCAACGAGTGTCCAATTCTTTCAGCGGCAATTCATTGGGTGCATCTCCATAGACCTTGTTCGTGCTCATGTGGCAGAACACGGCCTCCGGTGCATGCTGGCGCGTTGCTTCCAGCAGATTCAATGTGCCGACGGCGTTGACTTCGAAATCTAAAAAAGGAATTGCCGCCGCTTTGTCGTGCGACGGTTGTGCCGCGCAGTGAATGATCAAATCGGGCGGACTGTTTTTGAACAGGTCCATCACGCCGTCACGATCGCGAATGTCCAACACTGCGGTGCGGAAGTTTGACGTTTCCGATTCCAAACGCTCTTGATTCCATCGCGTGCTGCCGTCGGGACCGAAGAACGTCGACCGCATATCGTTGTCGATGCCGATCACTTCGTCGCCGGCGGCATCCCAGTGCCGCACCGCCGCCGAACCGATCAATCCGCTGGACCCCGTAACGATGACACGCATTGCAAATAAGCTCGAAAGATGAAGAGGAGAATAGCGACGGATGGCGTCGCATAGTGATTTCACGAAGTTGACAAGATTCCGCCAATGTGACCGCGGTCGCGGCGGCGGACACTGCCGCCGCGCTGGGCTGATCAATTGGTGTTATGCCGACAGCGGTTCGCTTTCGGCCGCGCCGACGGTTCGTCCGATGCTGTGATAGGTGAAGCCTTGTTCGACCATCTGGTCGGGCTCGTACAAGTTTCGGCCGTCGAAGATGACGTGACCATTCATGCGGGTCCGCATCTCGGAAAAGTTCGGGTTGTGGTAATTCTTCCACTCGGTGTTGATCGCCAGAGCGTCGGCACCGTTCAATGCGTCCATTGCCGATTCGCAATAGATCAGCTTGTCGCCGTAGATCGCCCGAATATTCTCCGATGCTTCGGGGTCGTGGACTTGTGGCGTTGCACCTTGTTCCAGCAGGTAATCCAGCAGGGTAAGTGCGGGAGCTTCGCGGATATCATCGGTCCGCGGCTTGAATGCCAACCCCCAAACGGCGATCCGCTTGCCAGTTAGATTGCCACCGTAGTGCTGATCGATTTTGTCTTTCAGAACCTTTTTCTGTTCCGAATTGACTTCATCGACGGCATCCATGATGCGAGGATTCAAGCCGTGGTCGCGGGCCATGCTGGCCAAGGCGCGAACGTCTTTCGGAAAACAGCTGCCGCCATAGCCCACACCGGGGAACAGAAACGCAAATCCGATGCGTTGGTCGTGGCCGATGCCGCGTCGGACATCGTTGATGTCGCCACCCATCTTTTCGCACAAGTTGGCCATTTCGTTGATGAACGAAATCTTGGTCGACAACAGTGCGTTGGCAACGTACTTGGTCAGTTCGGCCGACTGGGGGCTCATCGTCAGGAACGGTTTGTCGGTTCGCAGGAACGGTCGGTACAGTTCATGCAAGACTTCGCCGACCTCTGGCCGCCGCACACCGACGACGACGCGATCGGGTTTCATGAAGTCTTCGATCGCGGCACCCTCTTTCAAAAACTCGGGATTGCTGGCCACATCCACCTCGCGACCCAGCAATTCCTTCAATCGTCGGAAGATGTATTCGTTGGTGCCCACCGGAACGGTGCTCTTGGTGACCACGATGGCGTCATCGGTCAAATGCGGGGCCATGGAATCGACGACCGTTTTGAGCGCGGTCAAATCGGCCGAGCCGTCCGCTGCTGGTGGCGTACCGACGGCCAAATAGACGATCCGGCAGGCTTGCACCGCTGCCGCCAGATCGGTGGTGAAGGTCAGCAAGCCTTCTTCGCTGCTTCGCAGAACCAAGTCACTCAGGCCCGGTTCGTAGATCGGAATCTTGCCTTCCCGAAGACCCTGAATCTTTGCCTCGTCGATGTCGACGCAGATCACATCATTGCCGCTGTCGGCGAAACAGGTCCCGGTTACCAGCCCCACATAGCCGGTGCCGATCATCGCGATTTTCATAAGATTCGATTCCTGTGCTTGGGCGAGGCTGCCCGGTTTTTCGAATGAGCCGATCGTCAACAAACCCCGTGGTTGAACAGACCGGCAAGGTGCATGAAGTTGATCGGTGACAATGGACCGATCAAAGCCGGATTCTAATTCCCCGACCCGGTCGTCCGAGTCCCCCGTGCGGGAAACCTGTACCGATGCATCGGCTTAGGTGGGTTCACGCAGCTTAAACCAACTGGTAGGGAAAAATCGAATGAATGGGTCTGGCGACAAAAAACGATCCGCCGACGAAAATTGTGGTTGTGTCCCGGTCGACGGCCCGATCCGCGTCGCGGTCATCACACTGAGCGACACTCGAAGTCGCGACAACGATCGCAGCGGGGATCGAATCGTCGATTTGCTGACATCAGCGGGCCATCAGTTGGTGCAACGCGAATTGATTCGCGATGAACCGCAACAGTTGATCGAATTGTTGGACGCAATCATCGCCAAGGGCGATGCCCAGGCGGTGGTCACCACGGGCGGAACGGGATTGGCCGCACGCGACCAGACGATCGATGCAATACAGCGAATGCTGGACGCGGAATTGCCCGGCTTTGGCGAGCACTTTCGTCGGCTTTCGATCGACGAAATCGGCCCCTCGGCAATGCTCAGCCGTGCCACGGCCGGCCGCATCGGACGGACAATGATCTTCTGTTTGCCGGGGTCAACCGGCGCCGTTCAAACGGGTGTACAGCAGTGCATTCTGCCGATTTTGCGTCACACCGTCGGACTGGTGTGGGACGACGCCAAGAGCAACCCCAACCACAAAGACAGTTCGGCCGGCCGGTAACGAATGGTGGGCGCTGACATCCGAAACGCCGACGCCGCGTTGGTCATCCGAGATGTCGTCTACAGATCGCCGAAGGTTTGGTCGGGAACCCGCTGGTAATTTCCCGCTGATTCCCGTGTCGTGATCAAGATCTTTTGCGAATCGGAAGTGGCGATCCAGATCAACGTCTGTTTCGGATCGGTCGGCCCGGTCGCCGTTCGATCCGGATTGGCTGACAACACCAACTGAGTCAGGACGTCGGCCAGCGGCAAACGGTCGATTTGGAAATCGCGAATCTGTTGATTCTGGGTGATGCCCATCAACCGTAGATCGTTTCCTTTGATTTCGATCGCCGGCGCATCTGTCCCCGGTGGAAGATCCCGCGTAAATTCCTCTCGAATCACATCGATCGCCGACTCCAACGATTCCTGGTCGAACGCGATCGACATCGGACGCTGTAGCAACTCGCTCAGCGAGAGCGATTCCGCCGGTGGCGAAGCGGGGTCGACAGCGGGCATCGAATCCGGAGTGCGCAGGGCCAACAAATTGGCCAAGACGATTTGGTCCAGCGTGTGCTTGGGAAAATAACCGCCGGCCACCGCCTGTCGGTCGTCCAAACCGAAACGAGTGTGTCGCAGCACGAAATCCCACATGCGTGGCAGCCGAATGGCCAGCGCCTTCCACGAGACTTCCGGCTGTGAACGGATCAAAAAGTCTTCCGCAGTTGCGGGTAACTGATCCATGCGGCGACGAACCTGCGACAGCAAAGTCGCTTCGTTCGTGCCTCCGGCGGGCGACCAGCGCGTGACCCAGTAAACGTCGTCCCCGCGTAGATCGATCGTGACCGCCACGCCGCTGACCGATGGAACCATCCACCGTGCCAGTTCCGTCAGACCTGACGGTGCAACGCGACGGACCCACTGTCGTGCGTCGGTGAACAAGAAGTTTGGTGTCAACACAACGGACAGGCTTTGCGTTTGGTCGCAGTGTTGCCACACCGATTGAAGGTTGCGTGGCAAAGAGATCGCCAGTCCATCAATCTCCGCGACTTCGCTGACCATCGGGACCGAACCCACGGTGAACCGTGACAACATCGACACATCATCGTGTTCCGGGATGAAATAGGCGTCCGAATCGGGATCGTCCCCGCTGTAAATCTTCTTGCCTGTCGCGGTCACCGACAGCGAAAGTCCAAGTTGCTCGACCCAATTTTGCCGGTTCACCGGAGTGGCCAAGTCGACCGCCCACGTCATTTCCGGGCGACCAGAATCGCCCGGATGAAGCGAAATCGTCAGCGAAGCAATCTCTTCCGCAGCGCGACCGGTGCGCTCAGCCAATTCGTCCATCGCACCGGACAATTCCGGTGACAAAGCCTTGATGACCGCTTGGCCGTCCTGGTCGGCCATCCAATCGGACGGGCGAAGATGGATCAACATTCCCGGTCCTGGTGGCAGGCCATCCAAGCGGAAAGCGGTTTCGGTCGGTTGCGGTGGAGCAAACAATTCCGAATCCGCGCCTTCGTTTCCAGGTGTTGCATCGGAGTCGTTCCCGGATCGGGCCGTCGAACGGTTGATGACCGGCGGAACGAAATCGGGGGAAACGCGTGGACGTGCGGCCGAGCGGTCGCCGGGATCCGGCTGGGATGATTGCCAAACCAGCACGATGCAAAGGCATAACAGCGGAATGGCCAACATGCCCAACAAAATCGGGATTGGTGACCGGCGTCGTGATCGGCCGCGACGACGATTGGAGGATGTGGGGGACCGGCGGGGCGTCGGGGTGACCGCCTCCGTTGGATCCACGACGGCCGGGGCCGCTGGATCTCGGTTTGTCGGTTCGGGGGCGTCGCGACTGGCATCGACGACGGCGGGGCTTTCCGGTACCGAGATTCGTGTTGCTTCCGTATGCGGCACCAACTGCGGTGATGGGGCGACCGTCTTTGGCGGCTTCGGTGGCGCGTCGCTGGTACCTTCGGAGGTTGTTTTGGCGGCGGCACGAATCGCTCGCACTAATACGTCGCTGGAAGTGAATCGTGCGTCTGGATTGGATGCCAGCAAATGGGCGACGATTCGGTCCAGCGGATCGCCCTGTTCATCAAGCCGGACGGCTTTCGCGATTTCCGGGACGTCGCGGCCGTCGACAAGTCCGGGCCAAGCTTGAGGGTACCGGAGGCGGACGATCAAACGGCCCAGATCTAGAAAATCTCGCGAGGCCGACGCGTCCCTTAGATCCGGCGGCAATGCGTCAGTGGGGGCCGGCGCGGTGTCGACCGCAGCCGAACCAATATCGACCGCATGATCCGGCATCGACCGCTCATCGTCAGGCCGGACATCGACCAGCAATGCAAACCGGCCATCAGACGTCATCCATACGCGGCGGGCAGTGATCCCGCCATGGGGACGATTCCAGCGGTGGACGGTTTGCAAGCCGCGGGCGACCGTGTGGGCCAGTCGCAACAGGGTCTTTCGATCAAAAGAACGATCGGGTTGATCCAAGGCATCCGCCAGCACGCGACCATCGGGGACCTGGCGGACCAGCGGTTCGGCGTCCGCATCCTTGGACCCGCTGCGCAGCGCGTACAGCCTGGCATTGTCGGTCCAATATTGGGTCAGGTCAGTCGGCATTCCGAGTCGGCAACCGTTCGATGGGCGATGGAAGGGGGCATTCGCCGAGACGGCCGGAACACGATTTGGAGTGTCGGCGGTCACGTCCAGTCAATTTAGCTTGCAGGGCGATGGCGCGTCGGTCCGCCGATTCTTCCGGACGCCAGCCTTCGGCCACGCTCGTCGTCAATTCCCAACGTCGTCTGCGGTTGGTGGCGGTAAACTTTGGCGACTATGTTGTCTGCAGGGTCGGTCGTTACAACCGGTGCCGGTGTTCTGGCTTGACCCATCCGATCACACTGACAGTCGGGCATAGGCGTCTGGAGCCCAAAATCAGTGTCACGGAAGTATTTTCGACCCAGAGTCGATCAGAGGATTAAGGCCGACGCGGCGCTGACGCAACATCACTGACGGACATCCAAGTTGAACATTGTCTACCTGACCACCGAAGCCGTGCCGTTTGCCAAGACCGGCGGTCTGGCCGACGTGTGCGGTGCCCTACCCTCCCGCGTTGCCGCCAAAGGCCACCGCTGTGCGATCGTGATGCCCGCCTTTCGGTCGATCCGTCAGTGCGGATTGCCCATCGAAACGACCGACATCAGCTTCGCCTTGCCGATGGGGCCGAAATCGCTGGTGGGGGGACGTCTGCTGAAAAGCCAATTGCCTGGATCGGGAATCGCAGGCGCCGACGTCCCGGTCTGGTTCATCGACCAGCCCAAGTATTTCGACCGCGAATCACTGTACGGAACCGCGGCCGGTGATTATCCGGACAACGCCGAACGGTTCGCGTTCTTTTGCCGCGCGGCACTCGCCGCGCTCTCTCGCATCGGCTGGTCCTTGGATGTGGTGCACTGCAACGACTGGCAAACCGGGTTGGTTCCCGCATTGATGCGGGCGGGACAAGGCTCCGCCGGCCATGAACCGATGCCCTGGACGTCACGCACCGCCACGGTCTTTACGATTCACAATTTGGCCTACCAAGGCAGCTTTGACGCCGACGCGTATCCGTTCACCGGTTTGGATTGGGCCCAGTTCCAGCCGGAGTCATTCGAGTTCTTTGGGCGGCTGAATTTTATGAAAGCCGGGATCGTGACCGCCGACGCTGTGACCACTGTCAGCCCCCGGTACGCGAAAGAAATTCGTACGCCCGAGCACGGTCGCGGGTTGGATGAGGTTCTGCGCGGGATCGACGATCGCGTTTCAGGAATCATCAACGGTATCGACGGTCGCGTTTGGGAACCGACGACCGATCCGATGATCCCGCACAACTATGGCGTCGATGATTGGGCCGAAGGCAAGTGGCAAAACAAATGGTCGTTGCAGCAGCAGTTCGGGCTGTTCGAAGACCGCGATCTGCCGCTGATCGGCTTGGTCGGACGCTTGGCCGATCAGAAAGGTTGGGACCTGATCTTGCCGGTGTTGAAGCAACACTTGGCCGAAGACCGACCGACCCAGTGGATTGTCTTGGGCAGCGGAGATCCGGCGATCGAAGTCGAACTGCAGCGGCTGCATGCGGCTTACCCCGGGCGGTTTGCACTGCACATCGGGTTCAGCAACGAATTGGCACACCGGATCGAAGCCGGTTCAGATCTGTTTTTGATGCCCAGTCACTATGAACCATGTGGTCTGAATCAGCTTTACAGTCTGCGCTATGGCACGGTTCCCATCGTTACGCCGACCGGCGGACTGGCCGACACGGTGGTCGACGCCAGCGAAGAAGCGCTGGGTGATGGCACCGCAACGGGTTTTCATGTCGACGCGTTTGAACCCTGGGCGCTTGATCAGGCGATCGGCCGCGCGCTGCATATGCGCTATCACGAACCAGAAAATTGGAAAAATATTGTTGAGACGGGGATGAAACAGGATTGGTCCTGGAGGAAGAGTGCCGACCGGTACGTCGAGCTTTACGAACGCCTAATTTCCCTAAACCGCAAAGGCCAGTGAAAACAGGATTGCCAAGTCGGTCTGTCAACAATTCATGCGGTTTTTTTATGGTTTTCGCGACGAGATTGTGTGATACGATCGGGGTCCGGCGGGGGGAATGATGCGGCGTAGTCCTCCAGTCGCGGTGCACAGACAGTGGGGACCTGCAATTAATTGAGGTGCTTGGCATGGGCCGGCAACAATCACCAGATCTTTTGGATACTTCCGTTGGTGATGTTGTTGATGCCGTTCCTGTGCCCCCTTCTACGTCGACCTCTTACGCCTTTCGTGGCGTCGACACGCATTCGCGATTTGATGCGTTGTCGGGACAGTGGGTCCTGTTCGCACCGGACCGACAAAACCGGCCCTGTGATTTTGTCGAGCGTCCGCACGAACTAGCCGATGCATCGGGATGCCCGTTTTGTGCGGGCAATGAATCGACCACACCGCCGTCAGTTTTTTCGATTCCGGCGGCGGACATTGACTTGGGAATCGATGGTCCGGTGGATGATGATGTGTTGGATTCGGATCCCACCGCGGATTGGGCCGTACGCGTCGTCCCGAACAAATACCCTGCGGTCGGGCGCCATCAAAGTTCGGTCCAGGTCCGACACTTGTTGCCCGCAGCGGATGTCAGTTGGCCTGCATGTGGTGTGTCCATTGCCGGTGGCCATGAAGTCATCATCGAATCGCCGCGACACATCGAATCAATCACCCAACTGGATTCCGAGCACGCCGGACAGATCTTTTTGGCATCCAAGCAGCGGTTCATGGCTTGGCGGGCGGATCCGGCGATCCGGTACATGTTGGTTTTCAAGAACGTCGGCCGCCAAGCGGGCGCATCTTTGCACCATAGCCACAGCCAGCTGATCGCCTTCAATCAGGTGCCTACCGAAACCGCACGCACCCTGCGGCGTAAGATGACGCACTACGCGAAGACCGGATGCTGTCTTCAGTGCGACATGATCCGCAGCGAGATGAAATCAATGGAGCGTGTGATTGCACGCACCGATCACTTGGTCGCCTACTGTCCCTTCGCCAGTGCATTTGCGATGCAGGTGCGGATCACCACCACCCAGCATGCCGACCGTTTCGAAAACTTGAGCGACGCGTTGGTGATGGAAGTCGGTCGTCTGACGCGGCGTGTCACCAGCTGGCTGGAACGGTGGCGGCCCGGCATCGCTTACAACTACCTGCTGCACACTCGCCCGCCCCACTGGGATGGCGCCGAAGAAGCATTCCACTGGGCGTTGGACATCATTCCCCGCACCAGTTTCATTGCCGGCTTGGAACTGGGTTGCGGCACGATGATGAACACCATGTTGCCCGAAGAAGCGGCCAGCGTTTATCAGCGTCTGGCCAAACGCGACAGCCTACGATCGGTCTAGCCCGCCGCGTGACCAGCCATGAAGACCGCTGGTTTGGGAGGCTTAGGTAGGCCTGGTTAGCGGTTCTAGAGGTGTCGCAGAAAAATCGGAGTGCATGTCTTCGGCCGTTTTTTGAAGTCGACTGTCTGTCCGTCCCTTTGTTTGTCCGGTTCGGATCGCCGAATTTCGCGTTGTTCGATTGCCGGCCTGCTGTAGCGGACAGCCGACCGTAAACGCGACTGTAAAGATCGAGTAGGCGATCGATTCAGGGTCTTAGCGACGGACGATCGTCATCGGTCCGGGGCAAAAGGTTGAATTTTCCACCCTTCACCGGCCGATAGCTTCGATGTTCGTCTTTGCCGGTTAAGTAGATCGTCGTGTCGGTAACGGATGCGTCGTGTCGGACAGCGGAAAAACCCGTCTCATCCGATCGATTTCCACATTTGGACCGTTCGATACAGCCGGCTGGGGCCCTACAATTCGTTCGTTCTGTTGCGGTGACTTTGTTCATCCCAGATCCGTCCATCGTGAAACTTCTGGTCGGCATTTTGTCCGGCCCGTTCCAACCCGTGCTTGCCTGACGCCATGTCGACACCGAACGCATCTCTTTGCCTCGTCCTGCACAATCACCAGCCGATCGGGAATTTTGATGGCGTCTTTGAACAGGCGTATCAGGACAGTTACCTGCCGTTTTTGGATGTGTTTGAGCCCTATGATCGGCTGAACATTTCCCTGCACACATCCGGCCCGTTGATGCTGTGGTTGGCCGAGCATCATCCGGAGTACTTGGATCGCTTGCGTTTGTTGGTCGAAGCCGGCCGAGTCGAAATCGTCGGCGGTCCCCAGTACGAACCGATCCTGACGATGTTGCCGTCACGGGACCGCGTGGGCCAAATTCAGGCGTACGCGCACTGGCTGCAGCGGAATCTTGGGGCGACACCGATGGGGATGTGGACGCCCGAGCGGGTCTGGGAATCGACGCTGACCAGCGATGTGGTCGATGCCGGCATCCAGTACACCGTGCTGGACGACTATCACTTCAAAGCGGCCGGACTGGCCGACGACGAACTGACTAGCTATTTCTTGGTCGAAGACCAAGGGCGTGTGCTGCGAATCTTCCCGGGTTCGGAACGACTGCGTTACACGATCCCGTTTCGGCCGCCGTCGGAAACCATCGACTATTGCCGCGAAGTGGCCGCACGTCACCCGGGTGCCGTGCTGACGTTTGGCGATGACGGCGAAAAGTTTGGGACTTGGCCCGATACCAAGGTCCACGTGTACGACCGGGGTTGGTTGCGTTCCTTCTTTGACGCGTTGACCGAAAATTCGCATTGGCTGCACACCGTCACGCTGCAGGAAGCGGTTCAGAACACGCCGCCGGCCGGACGAGCTTATCTGCCCGATTGCAGCTATCGCGAAATGACCGAATGGTCGCTGCCGGTGGCCGCGCAGGACACGCTGCATGATCTGCAGCACGAGATGGAGAACGACCCGCACTGGAAATCGCTTCAGCAATTCATCCGTGGTGGCTACTGGCGAAACTTCAAAGTCAAGTACGACGAAACCAACGAGATGTATTCGCGGATGATGCACGTCAGCGGTCGTTTGGCCGATGCCGAAGCCGCCGGTCGTGACAGCGGTGAATTGGCGACCGTCCGCGATGACTTGTATCGCGGCCAGTGCAATTGCCCGTACTGGCACGGTGCTTTTGGCGGCGTTTACCTGCCGCACCTGCGCAATGCGATCTTCCAACACTTGATTGCAGCGGACAACGAACTGGATCGCATTGTCGGTGGTGGTGCCGTTCAAGCCGACGCGGCCGATTACAACTTTGACGGTCAACAGGAAGTGCGTCTGAGCAACAACCGACTGTGCGCTTGGGTTGCACCGGGTCGCGGCGGGCGAATGTACGAACTGGACGTCCGCGACATCTGCCACAACCTGTTGGCCACGCTCCAGCGGCGTCCCGAAAGTTATCACCGCCAAGTCTTGGCAGGCCCCAGCACCGGCGGCGACGATGAAGCCGCCAGCATCCATGATCGGGTTGTTTTCAAGCAAGCCGATTTGGACAAACGTTTGCAGTACGATCGATATGCTCGCAAGAGTCTGATGGATCACTTCTATGACGAAGACGCAACGTTGGAAGCCGTCATGCGTGGCGAAGCGACCGAGCGTGGTGATTTCGTGGAACTGCCATTCGAGGCCAAGTTGCGGCGCGGGTCGGATCGCGTTCAGATTCAAATGCGTCGTGACGGCAATGCCTGGGGCATTCCGATCACGATGACCAAGGCGGTAACGCTGTCGGAAAACAGCGACCGGATGCAAGTCACTTACTTGCTGGAAAACTTGCCGCCGGGACGCCCGCTGCACTTCGCGATCGAATTGAATTTCGCCGGGATGCCCGCCGGTGCGGACGATCGTTACTTCAGCGATGTCGACGGCAATCGTCTGGGGCAACTCGGCGAAATGCTGGATCTGAAAAACGTCCGCGGTTTGAAGTTGTCCGACCGCTGGTTGGGGCTGGATGTCGATTTGGCGATTGGTCGTGAATCCGGCATCTGGGCCTTCCCGATCGAAACGGTCAGCCTAAGCGAAGGTGGTTTCGAACTGGTTCACCAGAGCGTCTGTGTTCAGCCGCACTGGATCGTGACCGGCGATGCCGATGGGCGTTGGGCGGTTCAGTTCGAACTGGCCGCCACGTGCGAACAAGCGGCGGATCAGCCGGTCGAAAAGGCCGTCGCCCAAATGTAGAAAACGGCTCGGGCGGGTTCCGCCGCCGAGCCGTTTTTGAACGTTATCTTTGATCGGCAATGTGACGGTGATTCGTCGCGTTGCCGATCTTGCAACCCTCCGGGTGCATCAGAAGCTAAGTCCGGCGCCCAGGGTGATGCCTTCCAGCCCAATGGTGCTGTGCGAATCGACCGGTCCGCCAGCGTCGAACCACACTTGGGTTTCATACCCGGCACGCACGAACATGCCTGCACGGCGACCAATCGATTGGCCGAACTGGATGCCGATGCCCATTTCCAGGTTCGTCAGGATTTCGCGTTGTTCGGCGATGTCGACCAACTCGGTCGTGTAAGCGCCCTTCATCTCGTAGATGTACTGCTCGGTTTCCGCCATCAGCAGCGAACCGCGCAAGTTGCCGTACAGCGAGAATCGTGACTTCCACAACGGTTGCGTGAACATCATCGAAACGGTCGGTCCGACACCGCGGAACGACAAATCGTTGGTGACGATTTCTTCCAGCGTGCCATCGGGCAGGTAAACGCGGGCGTGAAGATTTTGTTCCATCTCCGCCAATCGCAGACCGAAGCCCATGCGAGCACGCATCGCACACCATTCAAACAGGTGCGTTGCTTCCAAGTCCAACGACTGCAGTTCCAAGCGGTGTGACGACGTCAGCGTTTCGCCGATCGCGTCGGCGTAGGCGTTACGGGCCAAGTTGCCGCCGGCACCATAGACTTCCACGTAAACCGGAACCTGTCCGGCGGCGGCGGTGAATTGCTCGATATCCGCTTCGTCTTCATAGCGGAAATACGTGGCGCGGAATCCGTTGCCCCGGCAGTTTTCCCATCCCAGCCAGACGCGGGGTGAAAAGTCATAGCTGTAATCAAACGGCACCAATCGGTTGCCCACCGGCGGGTCGATGATCATCGCCACGTTTTGGTCGAAGTGGGCGCGAAGCCACAAGAATTCAAAGCCGCCGTAAAAGCCGGACAGCGAAAACCGCGGGCGATAAATCGGTTGGGGTGCCGGGGCGCACGCGGCGCCGTAACCATAACCGCCGGTCGAATAAGCGTTGCCCGCGATGATGGAACCACCGTAGCCGCCGCCATAAACACCGCCACCGTATGGTCCGCCGACGCCCGCCGATCCGCACGCCTCCGAACCACCCATGACGCTTCCGGCCATGGCGGGTCCGGTCACCGTGGGGCCGACGCCGGCCGACGCGCCGCCATTGATCATGCCCGGCGTGGCGGTGATGCTGCCACCGTAGGCACCGATCGACGAATCGCCGGTCGAACAGCCTGGCCCCGGCGACACAACGTGTGGTGACGTGACGTAAGGTGATGGCTGGGAATAGGTCGGGCCGTAGGTCATCACCGACGGCCCGGTGTTGCATCCGCATCCGGAGCGACTGTTGGCAAGAAAGGTTTGCCAGTCCGAGGGCGCGGCGGGATGGTTCGCGCTGCAAGCCAGGCTACCGAGGCCGAAGACGGCCAGTGCCGGCAGGATCCTGGCAAAGAACTTCATGTTCATGCTTGCCTTCCAATGGAGCGAGCGTTGTGCGGGTTGGTCTTTCGCTGTCCGTATCGGGCAGCGGCGATCCGCGCGGCAACGCCATCGTTTCGGCACCTTCAAGCACGAACAATCCGCACAAAGCGTCCGATGCGTGGAATGTGCGCTCGGAAACCCCATCACGAGGACCGCTTGGGTGTCAGCAATCTGACAGCGGCATCGGGATTACACCGACCAATCGATCCGAAGCAAACGAATGTGCCGAGTTTGCGGTGACCGCATCGGCTCCGGTGCGACGTTTTGTACCGAGCGGTGCAGGCAAATCATCCCGGCCGAAAAAGGATGGATTTCACCTTGCCCGTCTCGGAAAGCATCGGTTGTGACGGTTGTCACGCCCGGGGGCACGCGGAACTTGACGTCCAGACGACAGCGGGGACGTTACGAAGCGGTGCCGCTCAGGCGTGGTGGCACGGGGAATTCCAGCGTGAACTTGGTGCCGCGTCCGATCTCACTTTGCACACTGATTCGGCCACCATGCGCTTCGATGATCTTCCGTGCTGTGGGCAGCCCCAGGCCACTGCCGCCTTCCTTGGTGCTGTAGAACGGTTCGAACATGTGCATGACAGTGTTGTCTTCCAAGCCGCATCCGTTGTCGATCAAATCCAACGCGACGCCGCCGCGAGTGGTGTAGGTGCGGGCCCACAGTTCGCCGCCTTCGTCCATCGCTTCCAGCGCATTTTTGACCAAGTTGATCAATGCGGATTGAAGCGAATCGCTGTGCAGCAAGATCGCGGGAAGGTCCGGATCCAAATACTCGTGGATGCGGATGTGGCCGGCGTCGGCTTGAGCCTGGTAGGCCTTCAGCACACGGATCACTTGGTCGTTCAGGCTGCCGGGGACCAAGTCGATGTCGCGCAGACGAGCGTAGCGCAGAAAGTCCCGCAGCAACGCCTCCATTCGCTCGCATTGATCGCGCACCATGTCGACACGGTCTTGGCAGCGTCTGGATTCGGCGCCATCCAGTTCTGCCAAGTCTTCGCTTAGCAAGTCGATGTTCATGTGGATGATCGACAGCGGATTCTTGATTTCATGGGCCAGCGATCCGGCCAGCTCGGCAAGTTCTTCGTACTGGCTGCGCAGTTGATCGGTCGAGGTCTGCGGATCGGACGGGGCCATGGTCGCTGCGTGCCTGGAATGAATGGTGGGGCGAGCGTCGGAGTGTCAATTCGAGTAAGGTGGTGGCCGGTCGTCAACCGAATGCTGGTGGGCGCTGTTTCGTCAGTCCGGTTCGCGTCGGTTTCTGGTGCCGTTCGATGTCTGTTCCCGACACGCCGCTGAATCCGTATGCCGTGTCCAACGTCGATGACGCGGATCAGATCGGCCAGCATTTGGCGGTCCCGGATGACGGTTCTTTCGATCCACAGGTGGTCAGTACGACAGGCGTGTTGTTGGGTGCGATCGGTGCGACGACCACCGCGGGGGCGCTGTTCGGCGCGCTTCTGGCCATGGTCACGATCGGCTTTGCCTTGGTCCAAAATGACCCCGGTGAATTAGCGATCTTCGTCGTCTACGGAATGATCGCGATCGTCATCGGTGGCCTGATCGCCTGTTTGGGTGCGTTACCCGCGATGCTCTGTTGTTGGGGGCTGACGCGTCCGCTGCGGTCGACAGTCGGACGCTGGACCGCCGCATCGATTCGCGCCCAGTACATCGGGACCGGTGCACTTGCGGGCTGGTTGTCGCTGACCGTGATGTCCGGATTCGAAGGCTGGTTCGCGGTCGTTTCGCTGGTGCCTGCTGCTGTCGGTGCCGTCGTAACGGGAATTTTGGGCGAACGCAAAGTTCGTCGAATCCGGACGATTCAGCAACGATTGGGTGACCAGAACGTGTCCACCGGACCGCTGCCCGTCCTGGATCCGACCGAGTCGACTGAGGGCAATCCACTGACCGGCGGCTAGTATCCCCTGGGCGGAAGCTCGGCACGCAATAGACTGAGGGCTTCTCTCGTCGTCTCGGGCGATCGACGGCCTCGCGTGGGTCGGTCCTGCCCCGATTTGTGTCATCCCCCGATTCAAAACCATGGCTGCCATGTCGACCGCTTCTTCCGAATCCGTTGCCGCCGACCCGTATTTCCAGGAACTGTTTGCCGATCGCATCGGCGGAAACAAGTACGGCAAAGACACCGAGATCTACAAGTTTGAAAAGATCAAACGTGCCAAGCGAAAAGCCCTGGCGGACCATCCCGACCGAAAGTTGCTGGACTTTGGGATCGGCGAAAACGATTCGATGGCCGATTCGGCGGTCCGCGAGGTCATGCGCCAGGAAATCGACAAAACGGAAAACCGTGGCTATGCCGACAACGGTGTCGGCGAATACAAGGAAGCCGCGGCGCGGTTCATGCAACGCAACTTTGGTGTCGAACTTGATCCGGCCAGCCAGATCAATCACTGCATCGGCAGCAAGCCCGCGTATGCGATGTTGCCCGCGGTTTTCATCAACCCCGGTGATGTGACGCTGATGACCGTCCCCGGGTATCCGGTCGCCGGGACCCACACCCGGTACTATGGCGGCGATGTTTTCAAGCTGCCGCTGTTGCCCGAAAACGGATTCCTGCCGGATTTGGACGCGGTGCCTGATGACATTTATCGTCGCGCGAAACTGTTGGTGATCAACTATCCCAATTCACCGACCGGGCGAACCGCTCCGCCGGAGTTTTTCGAGAAAGTCGTTCGTCTGGCCAAAGAGAAACAGTTTGTCGTCGTCCACGATGCCGCCCACATCCTGTTGACCTTTGACGGCCCGCCACGCAGCTTTCTGCAGACCCCCGGGGCGATGGACGTCGGCATCGAAGTTCATTCGATGAGCAAGGGATACGACATGATCGGTTGGCGGATGGGATTCGTCGCCGGGCACCCGCGAATCGTTTCCGCTTTCGCCGATGTCAAAGACAACAGCGACAGCGGTCAATTCATCGCCACCCAAAAGGCGGCCGCGGCGGCTTTGGAGGACGATTCAATCCCCCAACGGATTCGCGAAAAGTATCGCCGCCGGATGGAAAAGTTGGTGGCCGTGCTGAAGGACTGTGGCTTCGAATGCGAAATGCCGGGCGGAACCTATTTCCTGTACACCAAGGCGCCCACCGGAACGGAATCAGGCGAAACCTTTGCCAAGGCCGAAGACGCCACACGACACCTGATCGAACAGTTCGGGATCGTCACCGTGCCTTGGGACGACGCGGGCAGCTATCTGAGATTCAGCGTGACCTACGTCGCGGAGACGGAAGCCGACGAAGATGCATTGATGCAGGAAACCAAGCGACGGTTGAGCGACGCGGCGCTGGTTTTCTGATCATAGATCAAGGCTTTTCAGGGGTCGGCCTGTCGCCTCGCGTGACAGTTCGCCCCTTTGCGTGGCAACCGGTGCCGGCGGGTTGCCGCCGGGACTTTTCACGCGATGTGGCGGCGAAGAAATTTTGCCGGCGCAGCAAAAAAACCGACCCATTTTTGCGTCCGCCAGGGGCAGGAAGCGTTCGAGTCGGCTGATCGTTGCTGGCGTTCGCGGTTGAAAGAGGAAGCCGAAAAGCTTCCCGGTGTCGCGAGCGATGGATGCCGAAACTTAGGCGGCGGTGACGGTTTTCACCAATTTGTTCAGGCGTGCCTTGGTGCGTGCCGCCGCGTTGCGATGGATCAAATTTTTGGCGGCTGCCTGATCCAGTTGCTTTTGTGCAACGCGGTAGGCGGTTTGAGCGTCATCACCGTTGCCCGCCTTGACCGCTTCGCGGACTTTACGGATCGAGGTACGCACGGTGCTGCGAGCCGCACGGTTTCGCAGACGGCGGGTCTCGTTTTGACGAAGTCGTTTCTTGGCGCTGGCGGTATTTGGCATTTGTGTTGGAAGAAGGAAGGCGTTTGACGTTTTTCTTGGTCAACATCGGCGGAGCAAGCCCCAAAGTATGCCAATCGCCGGCCAACCTGTCCATAGCTTCCGCGATTCGCCGACAAAGAAGACGGCACGGGACGATGGCGGGGTGACGATCCAGCGAATCACGACTGGTGGGGACGACCCTGACAACGCATAACTTATCGGTTATGAGCCCTGATCCGAATCGGAACCGACCACCGCAACCCGAAACGCCGCCACCGGCCGCCGCCGATGGTGTTCGCACCGGCGTTGGCCCGGATACGGCCTTCGGCACCGGCGGCCCGATCACGAATTGCGATGATGGGCAGCGGTGCGACGTGGATTCGGCCGACTGGCAGGTCGCCTTGGTCGGCGCCGGATGTGGGGATGCGGGACTGCTGACGCTTCGCGGTCGCGATGCCCTGGCCTGCTGTGACGTGGTCCTGTTCGACGGTCTGGCCAATGCGGATTTGTTGTGTCACGTCCGTCCATCGGCCACCCGGATTTGTGTCGGCAAACACGGCCAGTCGCGGATTTGGTCCCAAGATGAAATCAACGCCGAAATCGTTCGACATGCTGCGGCGGGTCTGCGCGTCGTGCGGCTGAAGGGGGGCGACCCGGCGGTGTTTGCTCGAACCGGCGAAGAAATCCAAGCCGTACGATCGGCGGGGCTGCGGTTCATGATCGTTCCGGGGATCACCGCCGCATTGGCGGCCGGATCCTACGCCGGCATTCCGATCACGCATCGCGGCGTCGCGTCGGCGGTTGCCTTGGTCACGGGACACGAAGAACCGGGGAAGCCACAGTCGGCATTGGATTGGCCTGCCTTGGCCCGTTTTCCGGGCACCTTGGTGATTTACATGGGCGTGACCACGGCAAAGGTCTGGTCCGAATCTTTGATCGCCGGCGGAAAGTCGGCCGAGACTCCGGTGGCGATCGTGCGGCGTTGCAGCTTGGCCGATCAACAGGTGATCCATTGTCGCTTGGACGAAGTCGCCGACCGTCTGGCGCCCGGGCAACGAATCCGCCCGCCGGTGATTTCGATCGTGGGCGATGTCACGCGTCTGGCCGAAACGATGTCTTGGTTCGATCGACGCCCTTTGTTTGGAAAACGCGTGCTGGTGACGCGGCCCGAAAGCGACAACGACACGCTGGTGCAACGGTTATCGGCGTTGGGAGCCGACGTTCGTCACCAACCCGCGATCGCGGTCGGCGCGTTGGATGACATGACGGAGCTGGATCAGGCGATCGACCAGTTGGACCGACAAGATTTTCTGGTCTTCTGCAGCGTCCACGGGGTGAACTACTTTTTGGATCGGTTCTGTCAGCAGCACGACGTTCGCAAGCTTGCGGGGCTGCGGATTGCCGCGGTCGGAAGAAAAACGGCCCAGGCACTTCGTGGGCACCGAATCCATACCGATCTGGTTCCCAACGATTACACCGGCGACGCGTTGGTGGACTTATTGGTCGACTCGAAGCTGGCCCGTGGGCTGGTCGTCCGCGCCAGCCGTGGCAACGACGCATGGGTTCAACGGCTGTGCGAAATGGGGGTCAATGTGTCGCAGGTGGCTGCGTACCGCAACGAAGATGTGCAAGATTGGCCGTCGTCGGTGTGCGATGATGTCCACGGTGGTCGGATCGACTGGGTGACGGTCACCAGCAGCGCGACGGCGCGTTCGGTGGATCGATTGCTCGGCCACCGCTGGGGTCACGTCAAAGTGGCGGCTCTCAGCCCCGTGACGGCGGACACGTTGTCGCAGTTGGGGGTGCGCCCCGATGTGGTGGCCGATCCATACACGATGGACGCGCTTGCGGACGCAATCGCACACTTCGAAACCAACGTCTCGGCTAAAATGGACGCGGGGTCCGATCAACCATCAGGGGAATCCGATGAACGGCGAAACTAACCAACAACTGTTTGAACGGATCGGCGGCCCCGATCAGATGAAGGCGATCGTCGACGACATGTACGCTCGTGTGTTGACCGATCCGGAACTGGCGCACTTTTTTGCTGACACGTCGATGGAACGGCTGAAGAAGATGCAGTTCCAGTTCTTGGCGTCCGCGTTCGACGGACCGGTCGAATACACCGGCGCCGAATTGACCAAGGTGCACGCCGGTCGTGGCATCATGGCTTATCACTTTGCCAAGTTTTGCGGCCACTTTGCCGATGCGATGGAAGCCCATGGGATTGAGAGGGTCGATATCGATCTGGCGCTTGCTCGCTTGGCGATCTACAAGGACCGTGTCACCGGCGACACCAACGTGGACGGCTGAATGATTCCCAAACGCTATAAGCAGATGCACGAGGACCATCCCGAGTTCATGCGTGCCTACGAATCGTTGGGCAAAGCCTCGCGGGAGGCCGGTCCACTTTCCGATCGCGAAGTCGCATTGGTCAAGCTGGCCATTTCCTTGGGCGCCGGATTGGAAGGCGCCGCGCATTCCCATTGTCGAAAGGCGCTGGAAGCGGGATGCCGCCCGGATGATCTTCGGCATGTGGCAATGCTGTCCGCACCGACGATCGGTTTCCCCACCATGATGCGTGCCAAGTCTTGGGTCGAAGACGTCTTGGCAAAGCACGAATCGCTGTCCGCAAGCGATGGTGATTCACCCAAGTCCACCTCCTAGGCGTATGAGGCTGATGGCCACGACGGACTCGTGTTCCCAGGCCCAGGATTCGGATGATTTGTTTCCGATCGTGGGTGCCGTGCTGTGTGGTGGGCGGTCGTCGCGTTTGGGAACGGACAAGTTTGCCTTGCGTCATCCCAATGGGTCCACGCTGTTACAGCATGCTTGCGGGCGATTGGCGGCGTTGACTTCATCGGTCGCCGTCGTGGGTGGTGGCGACGTTGATCCCGATTTCCTGGCGTTGCCCGATGCTGCTGATGATCAAGGTCCGGTTGCGGGCATCGTCGCGGCGCTTCGCTGGGCCAAGTCACAAAACGCCGTGGGTTGTCTCGTCACGCCGGTGGACATGCCCGGTTTGACGGTCGCCGATCTGGCCGCGTTGTTGGGCCTTTGGGAACGAAACGCGTCACACCCGGCGTGTCTGGTGCATGCCGACGACGAACGGGTACAACCGCTGGTCGGTGTTTATCCGGTTGCTGCTATCGACCAGCTGCAGGCCTTGCTTCACACGCCGCACCGCAGTCTGTCTCGCTGGCTGAACCAGCGTTCCTTCGATTCGTTGGTGCTGCCCGCCGATCGAATGATCAACATCAACCGGCCACAGGACTGGCAAGCTTTTCTTCAATCCTTCCGATCCGACATGAACGCAAACCTCCGCTTTCAAACACCCGGCCAAGCCATTGATGCCGTCGCCGATCGCTTGTCGGTCGTTGCGGTGGACTCAGCCGTCGATGACGTCTGCGGTCGTGTGTTGGCGTCCGATGTGACGGCCGATCGTGACAGCCCGGCGGCCGATGTGTCTGCGATGGATGGTTACGCCCTTCGCGAAGAAGATCGGAAACAAGGCGTTGCACTGGAGATTTCGGGTCACGCCCTGCCCGGAAGTCCGCCGCCCCGCATCGCGCCCGGGTGCGTCGCAAAGATCTTCACCGGCGCGGTGGTACCCGACGAAGCGGACTTGGTCATTCGCCGCGAAGATGTGATCGAATCCGAGCATTCAATCGTGCTGGCGGATGCGGCGATGGCGTGCCCCGTGGGGGCAAACATTCGACGCGCCGGTGAAAACGTTCCTCGTGGTGGACCTGTGTTGTCCCGCGGCCAGTTGATTCGGTCGCCACAGCGGGCCGCCTTGGAAAACTTTGGCGTCGATCGCCCCACGGTTTATCGTCGTGTCCGTGTCACCGTGATCACCACGGGCGACGAATTGGTCATTGCGTCCCAGGTATCCTCGGCGCCGCTGCAGCCATGGCAGATTCGCAACAGCAACCAAGCGGCATTGATTGCGGCGCTACGGCCACACCGGTGGATCGACTTGGCAAAACCTCTTCACGCGATCGACGATCCTGAAACGCTTCGCCAAACCGTTGATCAAGCAATCCAAGGGAGTGACGCGGTCTTATTGACCGGCGGTGTTTCGGCCGGCGATCACGATTACGTTCCCGCGATCGTTCGCCAACTTGGTGCGGACGTGATCTTTCACAAATTGCCCATTCGCCCCGGCAAACCGATTTTGGCCGCCGTGTCGGAACAGGGAAAGCTGATTGTCGGACTGCCCGGCAACCCCGTCAGCGCCACGATGGGATGTCGCCGATTCGTTCAGCCTTGGCTGTCGAAGATGGCTGGCATCGGCCATTGGAAGCCTTCGCCGCCGTCGGTGCGTTTACAGTCGCCGGGGACAAAGACTTTGCCGCTGCACTGGATGCGCGGCGTGCGTGTGATCGCACCGGGGTTGGCCGTCCCCGTCGTCGGTCGTGGTTCCGGTGACTTGGTTGCGTTGGGCCAGACTGACGGATTCGTTGAACTGCCGCCCGATGCATCCGGCGAAGGTCCATGGCCGTTTTTCGATTGGGCATGATTCCATCGGATGTTCGCCACGCCGGGCGTGTCCATGCGACTATGATTGCGGCATCGCGTGATTCCGGCGACTTGTTCTCGGCACACTTCAAGGGGTGAACCGCAGGTCGGATAAGACGCCGGACGACGTGATGCGGAACCGTCGAAGTCCTTGCCGTTTCGGCCGCATGTGGACATGCTAAGACGACTCCAAAAACGCCCTCCCACCTTCGTTTATTCCAGCCTTATTAATATTTCTATGACCAAGACGTTTCACATTGTCGTCCTCGGTGGCGATGGCATCGGACCCGAGGTGTGTGATCAGTCGGTTCGGCTGTTGCAACAGATGCAGCCGCATTTGGATGGCGTTGAGTTCCACTTGGATCCGCATGACGTTGGTGTGGGCGAATACCAGCGCAGCGGTGAAGCGTTGCCTGATTCCGCTTTCGAAGCCTGCCTGGCATCCGATGCCGTCTTATTGGGTGCGATGGGTTTGCCGAATGTCCGGTATCCCAATGGCAAAGAGATCGCGCCGCAACTTGATCTGCGCGAACGATTGCAACTGTACGGTGGAGTTCGTCCGATTCAATTGTTTCATGAATCCGACACGCCGCTGAAAAATTATGGTGCCGGCGACATCGATTTTGTCCTGGTTCGTGAAAGCACTGAAGGGCTCTTTTACGGTCGTGACGCGGTCGCCGATCTGTCGGCCGATGAAGCCACCAATCAACTGAGAATTTCCAGACAGGCTTCCGAGCGAGTTTGTCGGTTGTCGTTTGAATTGGCACGACGCCGTGGCGGCAAGAAGAAGGTGTCGCTGATTGATAAGGCCAATGTTCTGTCGACGATGGTCTATTTCCGACACATTTTTGACGAAGTCGCCAAGGACTTCCCCGATGTGACCGCCGAACACGTCTATGTCGACGCAATGGCGTTGTTCATGGTTCGGCGCCCGCATGACTTTGACGTGATGGTGACCGAAAACATGTTCGGTGACATCTTGTCGGACCTTGCCGCGGGTATCGTCGGCGGAATGGGCATGGCCCCATCGGGCGACATTGGTGACAACGCCGCCGTCTTTCAACCATCCCACGGATCGGCACCCGACATTGCCGGCCGTTCGCTTGCCAATCCGATCGCCATGCATCTTTCGACCGCGATGATGTTGGACTGGCTGGACCATCCGGAAACCAAACGCGGTGCCGAAGCACTGAAGGCGGCTGTTGCCGACGTTTTAAGCGATCCCAATCAGCGCACCGCCGACATGGGCGGAAAACTGTCCACGGTGGAAATCACCGACCGAATTTCACGGTCCCTCGATCGGCAGCTGCAAGGTCAAGGATCAACGGCGTGAATCTGGGCGACATCCAGACGATCGCGATCGCCGGCATCGGTCAGATGGGAACCGCATGCGCGGTGGCTTTCCGACGTGCCGGGTATCGAGTCCTGTTGTGGGGGCGGAATGCGGAAAAGCTGGCGGCCGTCCAGCCATCGCTTCAGCAGATGGATCAATGGTGTGACCAAAACAGCGATGTCCCGGTCGTTTCCGGCGGCCGAATTGTTTGCCAAGACGATGTGGCAATCCTGGATCGCGAAGCCGATGTCGTCCTGGACTGCGTTGTCGAAGTCATGGATGACAAAGTCGATGTGCTGCAAAAGTTCCCGTCCGCCGCGCGTCGTGACGCCCTGTTTCTATCCGCAACCAGTGCATTGTCGGTCACGGAAATGGCCGCCCGTGCGAACGTGACGGAATTGTTGGTGGGGGCACATTTCTGGAACCCTCCGCATCTGATTCCCGTCGTGGAAATGGTTCGCGGTACGGACACACCCGAGTCAAAAGTTCAATTGGCGTGTGACCTAATGCAGCGGATCGGAAAGATACCGATCGTATGCAAGGACGTGCCCGGGTTTGTGGGCAATCGGTTGTTGCATGCGATGTGGCGGGAAGCACTGCATATGATCGATGAACAAGTGTGTTCGCCCGAAGACATCGATCGTATCACGCGGTTGACCTTTGCATTGCGTCTGCCCTTGTTGGGACCGATCGAAAACATGGACTACGTCGGGTTGGACGCGACCGAACGCTTGCAGCGGTACATGGCACCGCGGTTGTGTAACCAAACTACGCCCGCACGGTGTCTGACTGAAAAGACCCGGTCGGGTGACTTGGGCGTCAAGTCGGGCAAAGGCTTCTACGATTGGTCCAAGCGAGACATCGATCAAGTCATTCGCAAACGTGATCAACAAGTCGTCCAACAACTGAAATGGCTGAAGGACATGGGCGAACTGTAAAACCCATGGTTCGGAATACGACGGGAACATCACTGAAGCGGTCCTGCCGAAAGTGCCAAACCGTGATTGCCGATCGATGACTGCCCCCGGCATCACCCAATTCTTGGTCGGGCAGATCAATGCCCAACCCATGACCGGCGTTGGTATGGTTATGATGCCGATGCTCGTTCATTGTTTCGTTATTGGTTCTAGTCGATGCCCACACGCTTCTTTTTGATCCTCGGTGCCTTTCTCGTCTCCGTCTTGATGTGGGTGGACCGCGCCTGTATTTCTGCTGCGAAAGAAGACATGGCGACGGACCTGGGGTTTTCCGATCAGCAAATGGGCTGGGTCATGTCCGCCTTTGCCTTGGGATATGCCCTTTTTCAAGTCCCCAGTGGTAAGCTTGCCGATCGGTTCGGACCACGTCGGGTGATGACCGTGGTTTGCCTCGTTTGGTCGGCGTTCACAGCGTTGACCGGCGTGGTTCGTGGGCTGGCACCGATGATTGGACTGCGATTCTTCTTTGGCATGGGAGAAGCGGGGGGATATCCCACGCTGGCCAGGGCTTTCACGTCATGGTTGCCGATGAATGAACGTGGCATCACCAATTCCATTAGCTTTTCCGGCGGTCGCTTGGGTGCCGCCTTGGCGATGCCGGGGGTCGTCTGGCTGATTCATACGCTGGGCGGATGGCAGCAAACCTTTTGGTTTTTCGGCGCCCTGGGGATCGGGTTTGCGGTGATGTGGTTCTTGCTGTTTCGTGATCTTCCCGAAAACCACTTTGCGGTATCCAAGGCGGAAGCCAAACATATTGTTCATTCGCGTTCGCCTAAACGTGATAATGAAAATGGCAATGTTCGTTCCGCTGAAACGCCCATTCGTTTTGCACAGATGTTGCAATCGCCCAATATGCTGATGCTGATGGTTCAGTATGTCGCGCATAACTTCACGTTTTTCTTCACTGTCACCTGGTTCTTTCCCTATTTGAAGGGTGAATATTCGCTGACCAGCGAACAAACCGGTCTGTATGCCGCAGCGCCGTTGTTGTGTGGTGTGGTCGGAAACTGGCTGGCCGGATTCACCGTCGACCGGTTGTACAGCCAAGGGCGATGGACGCTTTCGCGTCGCTTGCCCGCCGCGATCGGTTTTGGTTTGGCAGCGATCGGGATGAGCTTGTGCGTGAACATGACCACGCCGGCGGCAGCCGTGATCTGTATGTGCGTTGCCATTTTCGGCAGTGATATGATTCTCAGCCCGTCTTGGTCGACCTGCATGGACATCGGCGGCAACAGTGCGGGTGCGGTCAGCGGGGCGATGAATATGGTTGGCAACCTGGGGGCATTTGCAACCTCATTGTCATTCCCGTACTTGCTAGCGTACTTTGACGCGCATCAACCGTTTTTCTACATCGCTGCGGCATTGAATGTGGCCGCGATCTTCATGTGGTTCCGAATTCGTCCGGACCGTTCCATGCATGAAGAACTGAATTTGAGTGCAGCATCATGAGTCAGCTTAAGGGCGCGGTCATCGGCGCCGGCTATTTCAGCCAATTTCATTATGACGCTTGGAATCGGATCTCCGACGTGGAAATCGTCGCTTGTTGTGATCGCGATCTGACACGCGCAAAGGACGCGGCACAGCAGTACGGCATCGACAATGTTTATGGCGACGTCGGCGAAATGTTGGATCGGCACGACGTTGATTTCGTCGACATCATCACGCGACCGGACACGCATTTGCCTCTCGTGCAGATGGCTGCCGCACGTGGCTTGGCGGTGATTTGTCAGAAGCCTTTGGCCCCGACCGTTGCCGAAGCAAAGAAGTTGGTCGATGCAGCTGATCAACAGGGGGGTCGGCTGATGGTGCACGAAAACTTTCGTTTCCAGCCGTGGTATCGGGAGATCAAGAAGCTTTTGGATGATGGTGCGATCGGAGACCGATTGCATACGCTGTCATTTCGTAATCGTGCCGGGGACGGTCATGGCGATGATGCCTATCTAGCCAGGCAACCGTACTTTCAAACGATGGAACAGTTCTTGATCTTTGAAGCCGGGATTCACACGATCGACACCTTTCGTTACTTGGGCGGCGAAATCACCCAAGCCTGGTGTTGGCACCGAAAACTGAATCCGGTGATCGCCGGCGAAGATGCCGCCATCGGCGTGTTCCGTTTTACGGATGGTGCAACGGGGCTTTATGATGCAAATCGTTTCAATGAATCGACAGCGGACAATCCACGCTACACGTTCGGGGACGTTTTGGTCGAAGGAAATAACGGATCGATTCGGCTTTATGACGATGGTCGTCTCACAATACAGCGGCTTGGTCAAAAGGAAACGCCGCATGACTATTCACCCAGTCGTCATGGGTTTGCCGGTGATTGTGTCTTTGCGACCCAGCAACACTTTGTCCAAAATCTTTTGTCAGGCCGGCCGTTCGAAACTGATGGTCCCAGTTACCTGAAAAGTTTGGCCGTCCAAGAAGCGATGTATGCGTCGTCGCAATCCGGGTGTTGGGAGTCGACCGAACGATGAAGATCATCGATTTAACACTGACGCTGCAGCCCGGGATGCGTGGTGTGGAATTTGAGACCAAGTACACGGTGGCACGCGACGGCTGGAACGCGCGGACGTTGCATCTGTATTCCCATTGCGGGACACACATGGACGCGCCACTGCATTTTGAGGCATCCGAGCAAACGATCGACCACATTCCTTTGGATCGATGCATCGGAAAAGCTTGGGTCGTCGATCTATCGGACTTGCCCCCGAAGACGCCCATCGAAGTGTCGCATTTGGGAGACATCGCTGAACAGCTTCAGACGGGTGAGGCGCTGTTGCTGCGGACGCTTTGGAGTCGCCACGTCGATGACGCCCAGTACTATCGCGACCATTTTCAACCCATATCACCAGAGCTCGCGCGATGGATGGTGAAACATGGCGTTCGGATGGTCGGCGTCGAACCACCGTCTGTCGCTGACGTCAATGATCTTGCTGCCGTGACGCTGGTTCACCAAATCTTGTTAGGTGGCGACGTCATCATTGTGGAAGGTTTGACCAATCTGGATGCGATCCCGGGATCGTCGTGTACGTTTGCCGCACTGCCATTGAAGATTCAGGGCGGCGATGGGGCGCCGTGTCGCGCCTTCGCAATGGTCGACGATGAATGATCGCCTGTATTGTGAATGCGTGGGACGCACCGTAACAGCTTTTCAAAACGACCGACCATGACGATCAAGTTACAAAAGGCCTTGGCGGGACTTCCCAGTCCGCGAAGCGAATCGCTGTTACCTGCGATCCGGCAACATCACGAAAGTGTGCGACGAAAAATCGTCGTTTTAGATGATGACCCGACGGGGACACAGACGGTTTATGACACGCCGGTTCTGACCACGTGGGGTGTCGACGAATTGCTGCATGCCATGCGGGCCGATGGTGACCTGTTCTATGTGTTGACCAACTCGCGGTCTTTGGTCAAACAGGACGCCGTCGATCTTGCCCAGCAGATTGGGACAAATTTGCAGCAGGCCGCTGCGGCTTCTGGGAAAGACTTTGTGTTGATCAGTCGCAGTGATTCAACACTGCGAGGGCATTATCCCGCTGAGGTCGATGCAGTCGCTGCGGCGACGGACCAGTCGGACGCGATTCACGTCATTGCACCGTTCTTTTTGCAGGGCGGTCGTTACACCATCGATGACGTTCACTATGTTGCCGACGGCGACGAACTGATACCAGCTGCGGAAACGCCGTTCGCCCAAGATGCTGCGTTCGGATTTCAAAACAGCAACTTGATCGATTGGGTGATGGAAAAGTGGTCCGGCTCGATCGAACGACAGCAGATTCACTCGGTCGGTCTGGTCGACTTGCGGGCAGTGGATCTGTCACCGGTGGTGAAGCAATTATGTGCTTTGGCACCACGATCCGTCTGCGTGGTCAACGCGGCCGACATGCGTGACATGGAGGCCTTTGTTTACGCAGCGTTGCAGGCCGAATCGTCTGGTCAGCGATTCGTCTATCGAACGGCCGCTAGTTTTGTCCAAGCGTTTGCGGGGATGGAACCAAACCCGTTGTTGCGGTCCGACCAGATGGTCGATGCCGACGCAAAATCGGGATTGATCGTGGTCGGGTCATACGTGCCGAAGACGACCGGGCAGCTGAACGCATTGTTGTCGGCCGAGCCGGATCTTGTGCCCGTCGTCTTGGATGTCGCGGAACTGTTGGCGGATTCCACCGATGCCTACGCCCGGTCGCGTGCCCAGCAGGTCAACGAGGCTCTGGAGTCGGAACACGACGTTGTGTTGTATTCGTCTCGACAGTTGGTCAAAGGTGATGATGCACCATCCAGTTTGTCGATCGGCAACCGCGTTTCGGCCACGCTTGTGAACATCGTGCGTGGTGTTCAACAGCGACCGCGTTTTCTGATTGCCAAAGGTGGCATCACTTCCAGCGACGTGGCGACCAAGGGCTTGGACGTTCACCGGGCGATGGTGTTGGGTCAAATCTTGCCCGGCATTCCGGTTTGGCAGCTTCAACAAGAAAGCCGTATGCCGGGTATGCCCTATGTCGTTTTTCCGGGCAACGTGGGCGGTGAATCGGCGCTACTGGATGCGTATCGGATTTTGAAACGCTGAAGCATACGGTGGTTTACCCCCCTGCCCTGTTCATTGAATTCGATTACAAGTCGACCTAGGAGTGGAATGATGTCAAGCAAGCCCCTGTTTTCACGTTTGGATCACATTGCGATCGTCGTCCGCGATACCGACGAAGCGTTAACGTTCTATCGCGACAAGCTCGGGTTGCCGGTCGTCATCGATGAACGGATCGAATCGGGCAATGTGCGTTTGACTCACTTGGACATGGGCAATTTGCATCTGCAATTGGTCCAGCCCTTAACGTCGGATCATCCGCTGAACCAGCATTTGGACCAGCATGGCGAAGGTTTGCATCATTTGTGTTTCGAAACGGACGATGTACGCACCAGTTTTGCCGCATTGCCGGAACGCGGAATGAAGCCAAAGAGTGAAACACCCCATGACGGCCCCTTGGGAAGAAAGGCGGGATTCATTGATCCGTCGACCAGTCGCGACGTGATCTGGGAAATGACTGGCCCGCAGTAGGCTGCTGGCGTTCGGTCCAGTGGAGACGGCAAAACACAGCATGTCGTTCTCCACCGGGGTACATTGTGGCGCTGCAAGTCCGACGTGCCGTGCGTGTCGTTTCGGTACGGACGTTGTTATCCCGCCCATTCATCCCATTGCCCACGGGAAAAGTCTCATGAGATTGGTATTGCTGTGTGCCACCTTCGTTTCACTCGGTTGTTCGTTGAACACACCGGTGCGGGCGTCGGATCATCCAAACGTGTTGATCGTCACCGTGGATGACATGTCGTGTGATTCAATCGGTGTGTTTGGGTGTCCCGTTCCCGAGACCACACCCGCGATCGATGCGTTTGCCAAAACAGCCCTTCGCTTTACCAAAGCGCACGTGTTGGTGGGCAATTGCATGCCGGGGCGAAACTTGATGTGGTCGGGTTTGTACAGTCACGTCAACGGTGTGGAGGGGTTTCGTCAAAACCCCGAACCCGATTATCCAGTGCTGTGTGATTTGGCCAAAGATGCGGGCTACTTCACCGCGATTCGTGGCAAGGTCAATCACAGCACACCCTACACGCCCTACGCTTGGGACGCCGTGCTGGACACCGATGCCGACGGCAAAAAGTATGGCGTCAAAGACGTTGAAAGCTACGGCAAATCAACCCGCGATGCGATTCGTTTGGCCAAGCAAGCGGACAAGCCCTTCTGTTTGATGGTCAACATCAGCGATCCACACAAACCGTTTTACAGCCAGGGTTTCAAAGAAGGGAAGTCGGACCCGAACGTTCCCAGCAAGATCTACACAGCGGATGAAGTCGCCGTGCCCGGATTTCTGTTCGATGATCCGGTTGTTCGCGACGAACTTGCGCTGTACTACAGTTCCGTTCGCCGTGCCGACGATTGTTTCGCGACGGTCATGGATGCGTTGCAGCAAGAGGGCGCCGCGGACGAAACGATGGTGATGTTCTTGTCGGACCACGGCATGCCATTGCCGTTTGCCAAAACCCAGTTGTATCACCACAGCACACATACGCCATTGATGATTCGATGGCCCGGCAGGACCAAGCCCGGTTCGATAGACGATCAACATATGGTTTCGGCGATTGATTTTCTGCCGACGCTGATCGATGTGATGGGTATGTCGCATCCAACACCGGATCGGCTGCATGGGCGATCATTCGCCCCGGCATTGACCGGCCAGACGGTTGACGGATTTCGGTACGTGATCAAACAGTACAACGAGAATTCGGGACGTTGGCGTCAGCCCATGCGTGGAATCCAGACGTCTCAGTGGCTATATCTGTACAACCCGTGGAGCGACGGCAAGAGGGTCTTCTCAACGGCGACCAACGGCACGAACACGGCGCGACGGATGGCCGAGCTGGCACGTTCGAATCCGGATATCCAGCGTCGGTACGACATCTATCAGCATCGCACGGTGGAGGAACTGTATTTCGTCCCTAATGATCCCGATTGTCGGGTCAATCTGTTGGAACAGCCGGCTGGCGACCGTGCAAAAGTCCAGCAGACGGTCGATAAGTTGCGTGAACAACTGGCGATGGAATTGGAACGCATCCAAGATCCGGTTGCGCCATTGGTACGCGATGTGGAGAATGCTCAGTTGCGTCAGCAGTACATGGAAGGCCAAGACCAATTTGGCGACCAGTTGCGAGGCAAGAAACGCAAACGTGGCAACCAAAAGAAATCATCCAGCACGGCAGGATGAACCGATCGCAACAGCGGCGAAAGAAAGTCAGCTTGATGCACTCGCAGCCAAACTAAGTTTGACTGCTTATTGCTTCAGTGGCCGACAAGACGTTGCATCGCGAGCGTCCACCAAGCCGTGTATAGTTTCGCGGTCCCTTCGTTGGACACACGAACGCGGACAACCTGCTTGCCCTGATGACCGATGATGATGTCATGGTCGATTAGCAAAGCCAACTTGCGCAGGGCAGATCGGAGTTGAAAGAATTGCCGTAACGGTACTCTCGGGAGTTCGCCCACCGAATCGATCCGCAGGGTGCGATCCGGTGTTGCCGTGATGGACATCGACTGAAGTTGCCCAGAAGCATCGAACCGCTCCAGCCGCAATTCGGCATCGATGTCCAGATGAAACTCTGCGTTTCCTGAGCTCGCGGACCTTGGCAAGCTCATGTGCCCTGTGACGTGTCACGAGTGCGAATCTTCAAGACACCGTTCAGTTTCCAATGAGCGTGTTGAACGCTTTGTCCACCCGTTTTCGCAGGCACGTGGACTTCCATGTTTTGGAAATCGTAGGTGATTTCAGCGTTCCGGCCGGTCAAGGCATCATAAAGACCACCGGCAAGTTCGGGCCATGTGTGCGTTGCTGCGTCTGTACTCATCGCTAACCTTCTGTTGTGTGTGAAGAATTTTGTTCGGCTTCCCTTTTCCAGCCACAGCAGTCTATGTCGACAGCAACCCCTGATCTTTCTCGAGTGTTGGTTTGTGGTGCTACCGGATATGTGGGCGGTCGATTGGTGGGACGACTGCTGGAAAAGGGTTACCGAGTGACCTGCTTGGTTCGCAGTCCCGAAAAGCTGACAAAATTCGCGTGGTTTCGTCATGAACGATTGCGTGTCGTGGAAGGCGAACTGGAAGACCCCGCTGCGACCGAAAACGCATTGGCGGATGTGCATGCCGCCTACTACTTGGTTCATTCGATGCAGTCGGCCAAGGGGGAATATGCCAAACGTGATCGAGAGCTGGCTGTTTCGTTTCGGCAAGCCGCGGAAGCCTCGGCTTGCAAACGGATCATCTATCTGGGCGGGCTCGGCGAACTCGGACCTGATCTGTCGCAACACTTGGACAGCCGTCGTGAAGTCGGCGAGATCTTGCAAGCGGGCGCGGTACCAACGACGGTCTTTCGTGCCGCCATGATCATCGGTTCTGGTTCGGCTTCGTTCGAAACATTGCGGTATCTAGTCGAACGGTTGCCCGTGATGGTGACACCTAAATGGGTCAAAACCGAAACGCAACCGGTCGCCATTCGCGATGTGCTGCGATACTTGGTCGAGTGTTTGGAAGTTCCGGAAACGATCGGCCGGACGTTGGACATTGGCGGGCCGGACGTGATGACTTATCAAGAAATCATGCAAGTCATGGCGGAGAAGCTGAAACTAAGGCGACGGATCATCTTTCCGGTTCCCGTGTTGACCCCACGGCTGAGCAGTTTGTGGATCGGATTGGTCACGCCCGTCAGTGCCAGCATTGCTCGTCCACTGGCCGAAGGACTGAAGAACCGGACGGTTTGTCGTAACGATGATTCGGTGCGGCTGATTCCCGGCGAAAGACTGGGGGTCGAATCGGCGATCGATGCGGCGCTGGGAAAAACGAATCGAGGCGAGATCGAGACCCGTTGGTCCACCGCGGGGCAAATGCCGGGCGACCCCGACTGGGCCGGCGGTACGACGCTGACCGATCAACGCCAAACGGTGGTGGAAGGTTCGGCCCAACAAACATTTGCCGAAATACGTTCGATCGGTGGTGCCAATGGCTATTGGGGCGCCGGTTTCCTATGGCACGTTCGCGGCTGGATGGATCAAGCGATCGGAGGCCCGGGGTTGCGACGCGGACGCCGGCATCCGACCGACTTGCACTATGGCGAAGCGGTCGATTTTTGGAGAGTCACCCGATTGATTCCAAACGAACGGCTGACACTACGGGCGGAAATGAAATTACCGGGGGAAGCCGAACTGGATTTCCAGTTACAGCCACAGGAAATCGATTCGACGCTGCTGGTAATGACGGCTCGGTTTCGACCGCGGGGCCTGTTGGGGCTGGCCTACTGGTATGCCGTTTACCCGCTACACGGTTTCGTCTTTCCCGTCATGCTGCGAGGAATCGCAAGGAATGTACAGTCGGCCAAGTCACGCTGATTCGGGTGGGCTGGAATACGGATCGGCCCAAAATAACAGGGGTGTGTTTTTGGTCAGTGGTGGACTTGTGTTAATCTTTACTTGTGGTTAACTTGTTAGTGGTTGAAGGAGTCTTTGCAAAATCGATGGAGTGAAACGATGTTGGTTCTGTCTCGAAAAGTCGGCCAAGAGATCCTGATTCCCGAGCTGGGAGTCGTCATTCAGGTGACCAGCACGGGGTCATCGAAAGTCCAATTGGGCGTTCAGGCGCCACGCGACGTTCGAATCTTGCGTGGCGAGCTTGCCGAATCGGATCGGCAGGCCGAGGATTTTTCATGTCGCAAGCCGCGGGCTTCGACCGTTTCCGAATACCTTCGGTCTTCGCCGTCGGGCGAATCCACGACGCCCAAGGACGCGGAGAATGGCGTAGCACGTCGTGTTCGCGAAACGTCGGTCGGTTATCGAATCGATGGTCTTGACGATCAAGAATGGACCACCGGGCTGACGGCAGCGCCGGCAAGTGTTCCCGCTTAGCGTTTCAATTCATGACGCTTGATTTTTTCGTCCATCCGTCGACGTGATGCTTCCAAGTGAGCCGCGTATCCCGGCAACTTGGCCAAGTTCCGGTATTGGTTCGGATCGGAATCCATGTCGTACAGCTCTTCCGACCCATCGACGTACCGCATGTAGGCCCATCGGTCACCGCGATCGGCGAATTCCCAGCCGGACTTGATTCGGTCCAGGGACAAAGCACTGTCACGGACCGACCGCGTCGGATCGTTCAACACGCTGACCAGGCTGACACCATCCAGATCGTTCGGCGCAGCCAGTCCAAGCAATTCAGCCACCGTGGGATAAATGTCGACAAGTTCGACAATGGCATCGGTTTGGCCGCTTGCTAAACCCGGGACCGAGACAATCAGCGGAACCCGTGTGACTTCCTCGTGGAAATTCTTCTTTTGCCAAAGTGTGTGTTCGCCAAGGTGATACCCGTGGTCGCTGGTGAAGACGATCGCGGTGGAATTGGCCAACCCCAAGCGATCCAGTTCATCCAGGATGCGTCCTACCTGTCGATCCATGAAAGTCACCGTCGCATAGTAACCCTGCCACATCCGTTTTTGGTTTTCGGGGTACTGGCCGATCGTGTTATTGCCGTTGCGGGTTCCCCGTAGTCCGGCCGCCGGGATGTCGTCCAAGTCGTTTTCAGGAACATGTGGCGTTTCGATCGAGGACAATGAGTATTGGTTGAAGTAGTCCCGAGGCGCCACCATGGGGTAGTGCGGACGAACGAATCCGACGGCCAAAAAGAAAGGCTGATCGGCATGTTCACGAAGCAATTCGATGCTTTTCGCTGCCGATTTGGCGTCCGGTTGGTCATCGCCGGAACCGTCGTATTGAACTGTCACAAACATGCGGTGCGGCATGCGGGTGGACTGACGATTCTCCGGTGCATCGGTGAAAATGTTTTGATTCAAACAGGCGTAGTCACCCGGCGTGTGGGCTTCGCGACCCGGGCTGTTGAAACGTTCGGTCCAGCACGCTTCGACATCTTCGCCGTTGGTGCCGTCGATGATGTCACCGGGAACACGCATATGAAAGATCTTGCCCACCCGGGCGCTGTAATACCCGTGGTCCTGCAGAAAGCCCCCCAGTGTTTTCTGGGAAGCGCCTTGGTACTTGCTGTACATGAACGACTTGCGCGACGGTAAACACCAAGTTCCCTGGCAATAAGCCCTTCGGAACAACATGCCGCGGGCGGCCAGGCGATCAATGTTGGGTGTTTCGCATTGGGGATCGCCATAGCATCCCAAAACACTGGCCTTCAAATCGTCCGAGACGATCATCAGCACATTCTTGATCGGTTCACTCTCGGCGGCATGTGCCGCCGGCCCCGCGGCGGCAAAAGCGATCAAATGCAATCCGCAAAACAGAATGGATGTCGTATGTTGCATCGACAATCTCCACTTCAATAGGGGCGAACGTTTCATCGCCGGACGATGGTTAGTTTCTAGCGTGATGGTTCGGGTGAAACGCTGGGCGGTTGGCTGGATAGCAGCACCAATGCTTCGGTAATGCGATCGGCCTCGCCGTCAGGAATGATCAGATAGCGGTGCTTTCCATTTTCCTGTGCCTTGAAGGTGGTCAGGCTGTCGTCGGCAACGGTGATGGTTCCCGGCGGCGACAGATCAAAGTAGTGGTGATCAGGGCGAATCGCGGCCAACACACTGGTCAAATCCCAGGTCGGGCGATCGTGTGGTGGCGGAATGTACAACGTGTAGGCTTCGGAAAGCGGGTGATGGTCCACATAGTCGTAGTCGTTCAAGATGCTTTGGTGCGGGTACGGCAACGCCTTGCCAATTTCAAATCCGCTCCACCAAATCGGCGTCGGCCATTGTGACGCCAGCTTCTGTGCCGCCGGTATGTCCATTTTCACGTTGTACTCTTGGTGATCGTACAGCTGGCCTTTGTCGTTCTTGATTTGTGTGAAGGCGCCCGCCATGGCTGAAACCAGAGAAACCTTCTGACGCACCAATTCTTTCCCAGACATGGGGCTGATCGAATCGCCGGGGCTGTCCAACAGATTGGCCAAGTTGGTTGAAAAACCGACTTGTGCGATGACCACGCTGTGATCCTTGGCGTCGGCCAAGGCTTTGCGAAGAACGGCAACCGCATCGGGGGCTTGTTTGCCGTCACGAAGGTCGTGGGGGAATCGCAGGCGGCCCGAATCGTCTTTCGCATCGGCCAGCACGTTGAAGCGACCGGCATGATTCGTCACGCCACTGTCGCAGACGCCGATCGGGACTTGGCCTCGGCCATAAAACGTGTTGACCGCATCGGTAAACGCGGCGGCCTGTGGATGATCTTTGGTAATCGTGACGGCCAACAACTCGCATTCGCCGCGGGATTGCAAAGCGTGGATCATTCCCAGGGCCAAGACGTCGTCGCAATCGTTGCCGATGTCGGTGTCGAAGATGATCGGTACCGGAGCGTCCTGGCAACTTGCCCTTGAGCAGGCGACCAACGGGAACATGACACCAAACGTGATCAAGGCAACGACAAACGAAGCCGCTTTCATGGCAGGGACTCAGGAGGGTATTGGGCGGGATGGTGGGAGTGAGCCGAGATCGTTTGAATCGACTTTCGACAAGCGTGACAGTCTAACCCAACGATTGGCGGCGGGTGGCGCACGAAAAAAGCCGAGCCCCAAAAGGTGGGGACTCGGCTTTCGCGTTGCGTTCAGCCGGTGTGCTGGACCGGCAAAGAAGGTCGCTTAGACGGCAGTTTTGATTCGTCGCTTTCGCCACGCGACCACGCCGCCCATGGTCGCCAGTGCAAACAGGCTGGATGGTTCCGGGACCGCCGCCGCATCCAAGTTGTCGATCACGATGTTATCGAACTGGTGGCGACCCACGTGGGTTTGCGACCAACGAATACTGTTGGCAACATCAAAACCTGTTGTCGATGTGAAATCAACGGTGAACGGGCCTGCGTTGTTGTTGAACGAGGCACCGGCCGAGCCAAACGCAAAGGATAGAGATCCGATGACTGAATCACTGGTATCCAGCGCCTGGAATAGGACCGTTTGGCTTGACGAAGTAGACTCGCCGGGATCGAAAAATGTGCTCAGTTGCAACGACCGAAAGTCAAAGTTGGATCCGTCGGTTTGCTCCAGAAGGAACCTGATTGCAGTGTTACCACTACCGGAGAAGGTGCCATCAAGGTTGTCCTTGCTTGTCACATTCACGGTCGACAAGCCCGTCGACGTAGCCGATGGGTCCACATCGTTACCCGATCCATTTTGCCCATAGATGAAATTGGAAGAAACACTACCGCTTCCGGTTGATAAAGCAGTGATACGGAACCCTTCCTCCTCATAGACATTGGAAGCAGCCGCAAGGCCGAAGGTAGGATCAGCGGTTTGACCGGAGCCGGGTGAGGCATCGATGACAAATCCCGGTACACCTTCGCCGTCGCTGAAATCCATCATGACGATTTCGGCGTTGGAGTTGCCGGCGTGACAGGCGTGAAAGACTGCGACCGTGGCGGCGAGCACAAAGCCTGCGGGTTTCATTGATATTCTCATCGGAGGTGTGATGCTATTTCTAATGGTCGTGAGTCTACTAGCCGGGGGGCTGTATTCTGTGTGGATTTGATGAAATCCAATTGGATTCCGTCGAAACTTGTTCACTGTTTAATCGTCGTCATCATCGTCGTTTCCGAACGCACGGCCGTTCCCGGTGGCAAGTTGTTCCAACGTTGCATCGGGGGGAATTTGCAGATGCAGACTGAGTTGTCGCAGGGCTGCAAGCGGGCTGCCGGGAACCCCTTCGTTCAATTCATCCAGACGCGCTTTGACGTGCAGCTTGTCCAACGATTCCGGCATCACTTCGTAGACCGATTCGTACCAGAAACCGGCGCGATCCAACGCACCTTGCTTGTACACGCCGGCCTTTGCACGCTGGCCGAGTTCCCACCACATGTCGCCTAGAGCGACCTGTTCGCCGACGTTGGCCGCACCTTGCAAGTCGCGCTGCGCCGCGGTTTGCAACGCTTCGATACCGCCTTGGGTTAGCAACGGCAAACCGGTTTGCCAATCGCCTTTGATGAAGCAAAGAAAGCGTCCGACCGATGAAGCGGCATCGCCGTCGCTGTCGTCTTGCCGGAACAGAGCCAATTGTTCCGCTGCGTCGGCATAACGTTGCTTGGTCGATGACAAAAGACTGCTTAGCCGTGTCCACAATTTTTGAGGGTCGACTTCATTTCGGTTGCGAAGATTCAATTGATAACGATTGCCCGAATCCGACTTTTGCATCGCCGCGGCCATGCTGGCCAGCTTGCCGCAGCCGTCATAGTCGTCTTGCAGGATTCCGTCACGGATCGTCACCACGGCCCGCTTGGCAAATTCGCTGGCCGCGCGTCGCGCGTTGTCGTTTCGCATGTTCCGTTCGGCAAACGCCGCAAGCGCCGTTGCGTTGACTTCGTACGGGTCGACGGCAAAACGTTGAACTCGTGAATCGACGGCTCGCAGTAATGATCGGATGTCTCCGGTATCGACGGCCAGCTTCATCGCGGCGGATCGCAGCGCGTAGGCTCCCGCCGGATCGGCTTCTAGTCGTTCCGCCTGGATCAACATTTCGCTCAGGATTTTGCGTTTCTGCGTCAGCTGTTCTGCTTCGCGAATGCGATCGGCATAGATGTCCTGCAGCCGTTTGCCCGCACGATTGATTTCTTCGCGGCTGGGTTTCATTTCATTCAGACGCTCGACGGCTCGGCCGCGGGGCCGCGAGCCTTGCGAAACTGTTGCGGTCGTGGTCCGTGGCGTGCTTGGCGATGTTGCCGCCGCCGTCGTCGTGGAGACGGTTGATGTCATCGCGTTGCTCGCGACGGGACCGACATCGGGATCGCGATGAATTTGAGCGGCCCGGAAAGGTTCCCCCGATTCATAGCTCATCGCGGCGGCCAATTGACTCGCGCCCACGCCGCTGGAAAGAAACGTTGTGTAGCCGTTGGCCCATGCGCCCAGGATGCCGTCGCCACGTTGGGCGCCCAACAGGTCTTTGAAATCACGGCGATCGGGTGGATCGAAATCTTTAGGCTGGGTCCACTCCACCGCCAAGCCGTCTTGGACCTCGACCAGCATCAACGTGTCGCCCAGACCGTCTTCGATCCGAACATCACGTGGGGCACGGTTTTCGCCAAAGATGAAGGCCTCGTGTGCTGGCAGCAACCAATTCGTCTTGGTGTCAAATCGTTCCGGCGAGACGTACACATCCGGAATGTATTTCAGCAATTCCTTGTTCTTGCCACGGTTCCACGGCAATGTTGGATCGAACTGGTCATACAGATCCTGGTAACCGAGATACGGCAGCAGGCTGACGCGCCAAGACAACGTCGGGAAGCCTTCGTGCACCATTGCGGCGGTGGGCAATCGACCGTTGTCGTCCTTGTAAGAAATCAACGCCTCGGTGATGGCTTCCAAGTTTTTGATCGCCATCGCCCGGCGTTGCTGATCGTCCAGCGGCGCTTCGGGCTTGCGTTGTTCGATCGGTTGCATGCCGGTCGACGGCGCGTCGTCCGGGGTGGCGTCGCCGGCCGGTGGATTGGCGGATTCTTGCGCAGCGGGGGCCGGCTTCGACGGAGCCTGTGCCGCGGCCGCAACCTTCTTTTCCGGTGCCGGTTGGGCGGCGGGCTTTGGCGCGGGTCGCGACGCGGGCGGATCCGGTTCGTCGCCGTCGGCTTGCGGACGTACTCGCATCGCGGCCCGCATCATTTTGTCTTCGGCACTTTCGCCACATCCCGGCAAGGTGCCAAAAAGGACCAGCGCGATGAACGTCAGCGACCATCGACGGGCAATGTCTCGACGCGAAATACTGCAAAGGGACATGAGGAAAACTCGTGGGGTCATCAAGACGTGGCGGCCAGCATGACGCGGCGGATCCAAGCATGCGCTAAACACGCGCCGCCGAAGCACCAGGTCTGTTGCACTTGAAAATGTTCATTCTCGCCCAGTCCTTCGCCGGCGATACGTTCCAATCGGCCGCGAAGCGCCGCCAATTTCTGTTCCACCGGGTCGTACATATCAGCAGGCTTGGGCAACGCGGCGGGGTTGCACTTCAGTTTCTCCGCCTCTTCCTTGGTCTGTTGAGAGATTCGGGCCAGAACACTGGTCAGTTCTTCGCTGCCCGAATCGATGGTCCAGTACCAGCAATGCTCGGCCGATACAAACGCCAAGCGTGTCGATGAGGCTCCGGCATCGATCAGGGCGACCGATGGGACTTTGGCCAATCCGCCAACGGGTTCGATTTCTTCTTCGAAAACGTCTTGGAATTCGAACGCGGCAAAGTTCACCAGGGCGACCGATTCGTTTTGCAGTCCGACGACGTTCAGGCCGCTGTCTTTCAGCAGGTCCATCCGAATTTGGACCAAGTGTTTCTTTGCGGCGGCAATCAGCGCCGGTCGACCCTTGGATTCGTCTTCGCCCAGCTGGCCCACATAGGTGACCACGTCCAAATCTTCGATCGGGATCGGAATCTGTTGCCGTGTTTCCTGTTCGATCAAGTTGGCGACCATCTTGTCCTTGACCGGTGGAAGAGTCAGAAAGCGACTGACCACTTGGCTGGACGAAAAACTGGAAAAGACATCGGTGTCACCGACATCAATGGTCTCCAGCATCTTTTCGATCGCGGCTTTGATGATGACCGGTTCTCGTTGGTCATTGCCCACGCGACAAACCGGGCTTTCCAATTCCGCAAAGTAGGTTTGCACCACCACGGGGCGGTCGTCGGACTTTTCCTTGCGCAGAAGGACCGCGTGGATGGTCGACGTTCCGATGTCGATTCCCCAGCAAGTCGTCCGCCCGCGACCGCCCAGTCCGCCCAGCAACCGTTTTTTCATTCCCAACGCACGGTCGATTCGTGCCAGCCCCAAACCCTGAAGAGCCAACCCCGTGGCGACGGCAAAACGTCCGGGCCGACGGCGAAAATCGGGTGCGGCTTGAGTATCGATTGATTTGGGTAAGGCAAACAACGCCGCGTCACCGCCAAGCCAAGCGGTCGGCGGCGCAAGGTAGGACGGTGAAGCCCGTCGCTGGTCTTGCGGTGCCTTCTTCAATCGCGCCGCCAGATCGTTGACCAACTGGGTGGCACGTCCGTCGTGCGGTGAGTCTTTGGAATAGCGTACCGCGATGCGTCCCAACGTGGCGGTGGCGTAGGGTTCGGGTTCGAATTGAGATGCCAGCCAGTGGATGTTGCGAATTCGATTCAGTTCGGTGGCGTGTTCATCATCACGACAGAATTCGGGAATCGCTTCCAGCTTGGCCAACGCGCCCAAGTAGTCGTGTCGAGCGGCGCGACGACTGACGCTCTTGATCAGTTTCCCGGCCGCCTGTTGTGCCAGCTTCGTGTACTTCGGATCGCCCGGCACGAGTTCCAACAGCTGTTCCAACAAGTGTCCGGCTGTGGCCCAATCCTTGTGTTCGATTCTTTCGGACAGTTCGCCTCGTAGGGCGGAAACCTGGTCAACGTGGTGACGACTGACCCGAAGAATGCGTTGGGCTTCTTCGGTCAGAAGCGATTCGGAAACCTTGCTCAGGCTTTCAACCACTTGGGTGTATTGGCGCGATTGGAATGCCTGTTGAGCCAACTGCAATCGTTGCTGCGTGTCCGATTGAAGGCTGTTGGAGATGCCTTCGACTTTCTCAATGGCCTTCTTGGCATGGTCGGCCAAATCGCGATAGCGGACGTCGGTTTGATTGGCGACACGATTCAGCAAAGCCAACGATTCTTTGAAATCATTTTGCTTTGTCTTGTCGATGGCCATCGCCATCCAGCTTTCCAACTGCGCACGGTGCTTCTGAACCGCGGCATTCAGGTCCGCGCCGCATGACCCACAAAACTTTTGATCCAACAGGACTGGTTTGCCGCATTGGATGCACGATTCATACAGACTGTGTCCACAACTAGCGCAAAATTTCGCGGACGGGTCGTTGGCATGTTGGCACGCGACACAGGCGATGCGGGTGGACCCGGCGGCAGAGGCAGGCGGATTCATGATTTCTCCAGTTCGACCACACATCCTTGAACGGGAAACCAATTCGACAGTCCGGGCGTGTCGGGATCGCCGACCTGCACGTAGCCTTGCTTGTTGTCCAGGTTAAAGATGGCTGGTGTCGCGCCGGCGGGGACTTCGATCGTTAGTCGATAATTGCCCTCCTTGGCCAACGGTTTCATCGATGCCTGCAACGATTCGGGTTCGACCTTCAGCACCTTCAATTGGCGATCCAAACGGTCTCGTTGCCGGACCAGCACGTGGGTGACGTGCTGGCGGTCGTTGACCATCGTGCCCAGTTCCAGGCCGGTTTGGGAATGAATGTCGGGGCTGTGAAAGCTGATCGCTTGGTGAACACGACCGGTGATGGTGGCTTCGCGGACCATCGTTTCGTCGTTGTCCGTTTGGCGGAAGGTCAAGGTCGCCGGGATTTCAAAGATCCCCGACGATGCGGACACGCATGACAATTCGACTTTCCAAGCCGACCAGGCTTCGGCATCGGCCAGGCGGCTTTCCTTGGTTGGGTCCAATTGAGTGACGTTCCACTGCAGGCCTTCGGCATCGGATTGGATGTTTTCCAGAATCACGTCGCCGGGCAATTGGCTGTAATACAGAAACGATCCCTGGTTGGGCTGTCCTGGATTGGCCGCTTGCAAGGGGATCGATTCGGGCGCGACCAAGCGTGCGCGGATCGTGCCTTCGATGGTCAGCTTGATGGTGGGGCGACCGGGATCATTGGTTTCGATCCGGGCGGTTTGTTCGTAATGTTCGGCTTGATAGCCCGTGTTCCATTGCAACGTGACGTCGGTGGATTCACCCGGCATCAGAAGTTTCTGCTGAACGTTGCCGACCGTGCATTTGCAAGTGGTATCGGTCACGTCCAAGGTCAGCGGCGCTTCGCCTTGATTGGTGACACGAAATTGGTGGGTCGCGGTGACGTGGGGATCCAGCATCCCGAAATGATGACGTGTCGCATCCACGGTGGCTTTGGGTTGTGCCGTGTCCGCGTTTTGCTTGCGGTCCATTTCGTGCTGACGAAGGGCGGCAACACGGGCTTCGTATTCGGCACGGCGGTGGTCCGGAACGCCGTAGGGCTTGTAGCGAACGATCAGGGTCAACGATGCGGCGACCAGGCCGATGAAAGCAAGCCCGCCCAGTGTGGCAAGAAGGCTTTTGGAAAACCGAGACATAACGGACTACAGAAAGCAATGAAGGTCAAATCAAAGAAACCCTCGCCACCATGACGGTGGCGAGGGTCGTGGTATTCAAGGTCAGGACGCGAGGATCACTCGAAGATGCCCTTGAAGTATCCGTCGTCCAGGAAGATGCCGGCGAAGAACTTGTCGCGAGGCATTTCCAAAACGTCGTCGGCATAGCCAACGCCGGAAACTTCGGCGTCGGTCAGACCGGTGACGGGGAATCCGGGGTTCAGGAATCCGTCGGCGTTGGTGTCGACGAAGACTTCGACGTGACCATCGCCCATCAGGATGTTGCACGAACCTTGGTGAACGGCGAACCAGTCACGGGTATCTTGCAAGTAGTATCCGTTGCCGGTCGAACCGGTCGGGGCTGCACAACCGGCGGTCGTCGGTTGGCCACGCTCACACGTTTGTTGTGCGGCCAGCGAAACGCCCGAGCCGATCAAGTCCAAGTTCTTTGCACCGTCGTTCCAGAAAGCCGGACCGTCGTTGAAAGCTTCGGTCAGCAAAGAGCCGGCCGGGATGTATTCGACGCTGTCGGAGGTTCCCAGGGCGGTACCAAAGGTGCCCGACGGGTCGTGCGAAATGGTGGCGGCCATGATGGCTTCGTCGACGTCGCCAGGGGCTGCACATCCGATGAATCCGATGTTGCTGCTGCTGATGCGGCTACGTTCCAGAACGTTCACGCTCAGCGGGCCGGTGGTTCCGGCCAGACCTTTGAATCCGCCGGTGGTCGCGGTGGTCAGGACCGGAGGCGAAACCGAGGTGTCGGTGTCGGTGCGGACCATGCCGCGGACCAAGTGCCAGCTGGCGGCGTAGTTGGTGTTGTAACCGTTGGTCAGGAAGTGGCGCGAGATCAGTTCGGCACGCTCGTCGGTCAACGGGTCGGTGCTGGCGAACGTGGTGCCGCCGCCGGTTCCCGAGATGCCTTGCCAATCGGCCGCACCGCAAACGCCGGCGCTCAGGCGAGCAAGCGGGGCACCGTCTTTGTTGTCGGCCGTGTCTTTACCGTACAAGTCATTGATCTTTTCCGAACCCTTCAGCGGGTTGGACGGGTCCAGCGACTCGTTCATGTTGGCATCGCCAACGTTGACCAGGTCGGCAACCCAGCCGTAGGTGTCCATGCATCCGTCGCGACGGAAATCGCTGGCACCGCTGCAGAATGTGCCGCCGGGGCTGCGGACGCTGTACTTGTACAGGCCGATGCCGACGTTCTTCAGGTTGGCTTGGCACTGGGCCGCACGGGCGGCTTCACGTGCACGGGTGATGGCCGGCAGCAACAAAGCAGCCAGCAAGGCGATGACGGCGATCACCACCAACAATTCGATCAGGGTGAAACCTGATTTTTGTTGAGATTTCATGAAGGTTCTCTTGGTAGTTTCTCTGGACTTGGACACACGTCCGGGCCCAGAATGGGGTGTCACAGGGAGGAATGCGGCGTGGAACATTGGTTTCGTCCGGTCCGTCGGTAGCGGGCCTGGCGAACGTTCTGCGTCGCGTCCTCTTTTGTTATTTGGATGTATGAAAAATCGTTCGTGTCATGTTCAGCGGCACATCGAAGCGGAACGTCGCCTCCACGGCCAAGGTTTGGGTCAGGGTTCGATGCAGGTGAGGACTCCTTGTCAAAAGTGAAGGGGGGCGAAAGTTGTTCGGTGGCCAAGGCAAGTGCGTCTGGGGTTGGCTTCTTTTGGATCCGCGGTGGGCATGATTTGGTCGCCCGCGGAACGGTGGGTTAGTTCTGTTCGCCTTTGCTGGTCAACGTGTAGTAACTGGCAAGCGTCAGGTCCGTGGTTTCTTCCTCGGCACTGGTCCACATCCCGGTGACCGCGGGAAAGCCGTTGTTAATGAAGCCGTCGCCGTTCTTGTCGGTGATGCCGTGGACCGAACCGTCGGCCATCAAGACATTCACAACGCCACTGTGGATGGGGGCCATGCCCCGGTAATCTTGGCGAGTTTCGTAGTTCCAGCTTCGCAACCATCCGCTGGCTCCCGTCCGCGTCGTGCCGGCCGGAAAGCTTGGGACCTGCAACACACCCGACTTCGACGGGGCCGATGGTGTTTCCACGTGATGAACGGGCATGCCGACCATCGGCACGGTGAACGGTGTCCCTGACAACAGTTCGCCCGCCGATGATGTCATGATGCCGCCGTAGGATGCATCCGCCAAAAGAGGAACCGTGCTGATGGCCGCACGACCGCTGTCCAGCAAACGCGTCGTCAACGGTCCGCGGGTCACGTGGCGTCCACGAGGATCCGTATCGCAGCCGGCCGCATCCAATTGAGGATTGCCATCGGCATCCAACCGAAACTCGCTGCGGGTCAGGAACCAAGACGCGGCAAAATTCGTGTTGTAACCGTCTTCCAGCATTTGAACGCGAACCAGTTCGCCACGTTCATCCGATCCAGGTGCAAAGCCGCCTTCGGCGATGCGTCGGGCGATGTTTTTGATTTCGACACCCATTTCGTCGACGTAACCAGGGTTGCCCAGCCGGTCGTTGCAACTGTCCGTTACAAATGCTGTCAGCGGAGAATCCAGGATTTGGTGGATTGCTTTGGAAGTCTGGGCACCGTTGCTGGGACAACGTAACTCCGACGCGAGGAAGCCTCGTTTGACCATGTCGGCGACCCAGCCGATTTCCGTGGGCACACCGTCACGTTCGAAATCAAAGCTGCCGCTGCACAACGCCCCGCTGGGATCCGCAGCTGCGCGGCTGGCCATGCCGATGCCGAATTGCTTCAAGTTGTTTTGGCACTGGGTGCCACGTGCCGCTTCGCGGGCGCGAGAGATCGCTGGCAACAACAACGCCGCCAAGATGCCGATGATGGAGATCACCACCAGCATTTCGATCAGCGTAAAACCGGTTCGCCCGAAACGACGTTGCGGTCGTTGGGCCTTACAATCTGTCACGTTCAATCGGGAACCGCCTGCGGAAGAATACGTACGTCCGGTCATTCGGGCCGTAATTCAAACGCAGCCCCGTTGACGTGCAACGGGCAATTGCCGATCTCACAAGTTCTTAACGCAATCTTTAGCATGCGCTCGTATTGACAGCAGGCTCAAAGTGAAGGTGTGCTTTGATGGATGAAGGTGCACTTGTGGAATCCTCCGGCCCCTTTGGAAGGCGGTAACGGGGGATGGCTTCACTTTGGGACGTCGCAGAAGTCGCCGTGTTGACTGTGGCGACCGAAAGTTTCCCGCCAGAGGTCAGTTTGTGGCCGTTTGTTCATTGATGGCGGCGCCGCAAATCTTCATCTTTCAAAACTCCTTCGAACCACCCGATCCAGGCCAACTTTGACATGTCCGTGCCCAGGTTTGACGATCCGAACCGCTATCCAACGTCGGTACGTCTGAAGCAGCTTCAGCTGCAGAAGCTGAATCGGACGTTGGCCGCGCTGGTCGATCGCCCGTTTTATCGCCAGCGTCTGGCGTCGCTGACATCGGCCGGATTGAAATTGCCGCTCTCGGATCTCAGCCAGCTGGAACAGTTGCCACTGCTGCGAAAAGAAGAACTGGTTCCGGAACGGCCTGGGCAGCCGGCGAAGATTTTCGATTTGCCGTCGATGCACAACTACGTTCGCATCCACCAGACCAGCGGCAGTCGCGGGTGGCCGATGCCCGTGTTTGACACTGCCGACGACTGGGATTGGTGGATCGATTGTTGGCAGTATGTATTGGATGCCGCGGGCGTGACGGAGCGTGATGTCGCGATGATGGCGTTTTCGTTCGGGCCGTTCATCGGATTCTGGACGGCTAATGATGCGCTGATTCGACGCGGTGCATTGGTGGTGCCCGGCGGCGGGCTATCCAGCGAAGCCCGGTTGCAGATGATTTTGCAACATCGGTGCACGGTCGTCTGTTGTACCCCCACTTATGCCCTGCACCTTGCCGGGGTGGCCGAAACCGATGGCGTCGATCTGGCGGCGTCCGATGTTCGGACGGTGATCGTCGCCGGTGAACCGGGTGGCAGTTTGCCTGCGGTCCGACAGCGAATCGAATCGGCGTTCGGAGCCACCGTGATCGATCATGCCGGTGCCAGCGAAGTCGGCGCCTGGGGGTTCGGCGATGCGAACGGGGCCGGCATGCATGTGATCGAAACGGAGTTCATTGCGGAACGCTTGGTGATCAATGATGACGATTCGTGGCGAAAGGCCGACGACGGCGAAACCGCGGAACTGGTTCTGACCAATCTGGGACGCCTTGGCGGACCCGTTTTGCGGTACCGCACGGGGGACTTGGTGCGGGGCATACAAAACCACAACCAAGCTTGCCCGTTTTTGTGGCTCGACGGCGGTGTGCTGGGGCGAGCCGACGACATGCTGATTGTTCGTGGTGTCAATATCTTCCCCAGCAGTATTGACACCATCGTTCGAGAGATTGAACCGGCCGGTGAATACCGTGTGACGGTGACGCGGCGAGAATCGATGGATCAACTAAAGATTGAGATCGAAACATCGGATCAGCGCATGGACCAAATCCGTACCGCCTGTCGCGACCGATTGGCGATGCGGGTGGACTTGGTGGCGGCGGTGCCGGGCAGCCTGCCACGATTCGAAGCAAAGGCCAAGCGTTGGTTGGATCGACGCGCGGATTAGGTGGTGATCCTGGGGGCGTGCCAGCCCCAGCGATCCATACCGTCGTCGTGATGTTGCGGATCGCTTTGACGGTGCCGGGCCGATCGACAAGAAGCGTCCGCTTTACAAGAAAATCGTACTTTCGCGAAACGAGAGTCCCATGACCACGACGAGACCCCAGTGATGACGTCCGACCCACAACGAAACAGTGAAAGCAGCAACGCCACGCCGACGGAGATTCGCCGTGACGGGGAAGCTGCGATTTGCATCGTCTGGTCGGACCAGCAGACGACTCATTGGACGGCCAAGGAACTGCGTGACCTGTGTCCTTGCGCGACATGTCGGGAAAAGCAGCGGGCAGACGATTCGGATTCGCCGGCCGCACCCGGGCCGATCGCCCTGCCAGTATTGAGTGCCGCCGAGGCTCGGCCGTTGACCATCGTGGCAATGCAACCGGTCGGGACCTACGCCTACAACATCGCATTTAGTGATGGTCACAACAGCGGGATCTATACGTTTGATCGGCTGCGGCGGGACAATCTCGATGATGCCGAGACCCCTTGAGCGATTATCTGTGCGATCATCCGGCGGTTTCCTGGGGCTTGGGGCGATGTTGATCCGGCCAGGGACGTGCCGATACAACAGTCGCGACCGACGCCACGTTCGACTTCGGTTTTCATTGATCTGACCTGCGACATCGAGCCGACAAGCATGTTCCTGACGATCCTTGCACTGCTTGCCGGTGGCGTTTTATTGGTCCTGGGCGGGGAACTGGTGGTTCGTGGTGCGTCGCAGTTGGCGTTTGCTGCGCGTCTTTCACCGCTTTTTGTCGGATTGACGGTCGTGTCCTTTGGAACCAGTGCGCCGGAACTGGCCGTTTCGGTGCTGACCGCTCTGCAGGGTCAGGCCGATATCACGGTCGGCAATGTCATCGGCAGCAACCTGTTCAACCTGTTGATGATCGTCGGGCTGTCGGCCGCCTTCGTTCCGCTGGAAGTACGCAGCCAAGTCGTGAAATTCGATTTGCCCGTGATGATCGCCGCGGCCGTATTGATGTACTTGCTCAGCGACAACTTGAACCTGTCACGCATTGATGGGTGCGTGTTGCTGGTTTTTCTGTTCGTCTATTTCACGGTTTCTTTTCGATTGGGCCGACGCCAGTTCGAATCGGATGCGGCTCGGGACACCTCACAAACCGATTCCGACGACTCTGACGCCGCCGCCCCGGTGGATGATCCTTCGTCGCCCCTGGTTTGGCGGGTGATCAAAAACCTGTTGATCTTGGCGGTCGGTATCACGCTGTTGGTTGTCGGTTGCCGCCTGTTTGTTGATGCCAGCGTTTCCGTCGCTCAGCGATTTGGAATGTCGGAAGCATTGATCGGACTGACGATCGTTTCGGTCGGCACGTCACTGCCCGAATTGGTCACCAGTGTCATGGCCAGCCTGAAAGGCCAACGCAGCATCGCCATTGGCAACGCGGTGGGCAGCACGACGTTGAACATCCTGGCCGTGCTGGGCGTGACCGCCGTGGTCGCGCCGGCCGGAATTCCGGTTGCCGAAAAGCTGTTCGCCAGCGACCTGCCGATGATGATCGGCAGTTGCGTCCTGATTTGGCCTTTGTTTGCGACGTCCAAACGCGTGTCGCGGTTGGAAGGCCTGTTTCTGTTGCTGGTCTATGCCGCTTACATGGCGTACTTGATTTATCAGCAGGTCAGTCAAAACGCCGTTGCGGTTCCCGCCTAGCGGTTGCGTTTGTTTTTGGCGGCTTTGCGCTGCACGTCCGCGATCGCCTTTGCCTCGGCCGCGGTGTCAAACTTTGGATTCGCCGTCGAAGGCACCGGTGCATCGGTTTGTTCGCGCCAACGAATCATGGCTTTGTGCAATTCAGAAGCCTTGTCGGGCATCGAATCCGCCAAGTTCTCGGATTCCCCGATATCGTCCTTCAAGTTGTAAAGTTCCAAGTCCCCGGATTCGAAGTACTCGTGCAGTTTCCAATCGCCTTGGCGGATGATCCCGCACGGTCGAGTTCGAAACAGCGGGTCACGTTGTTCGTCGACGTTGGAATAGCCTTGAAGGTAGGCCGGGAAATGCCAAAACAACGCTCGGCTGGCCAGCGTTTGGCTTGGCTCGGTCAGCATCGGCCACAAACTGACACCATCCAACGTTTGGTCATCCGATCGTTCCAGTCCGGCAATGTCCAGAATCGTGGGGTACCAATCCAGTTGGGAAACCGGCGTGTCGATGCGTCGTCCGGCAATCACATGTCCCGGCCAGCGGACGAACATGGGCACACGGATGCCGCCTTCGTAATACGTGCCCTTGTATCCCTTCAGTGGATGCATGTCGGTGGCCGGACCGTATCCGCCGTTGTCCGACGAAAACAAGACGACCGTGTTTTGGTCCAGATCGAGTTCGTTGATCGTACGCATGATTCGTCCGATCCCCCGATCAACCGCTTCGATCATCGTCGCCATGGCGACATGTTGGTGCAATTCACCCGCTGGCTTCGATTCATACTTGGCAACCAGTTCACGTTTGGCAATCAGCGGGGTGTGAACGGCAAAGTGCGTCAGGTACAGCATCCAAGTCTGGTCGGCCGAACCGCGGATGAACTTGACCGCTTCGTCGCTCAATCGATCCGTCAGATACTCGTCCTCCGGTGCATCGTTTAGTCCAGGTGCGTTCGGGTGCGGTGGATAGTATCCCTTTGGCGGACTGCCCGAGTGGGAACCGCCGACGTTGATGTCGAATCCATATTGCGTCGGGTCATCACTCAGGTGCCACTTTCCCATCAACGCGGTTTTGTACCCGGCCGCATGCAGACGCTGTGGCCATGTTGTGATGGACGGGGACAAAGTGTCGGTGCCCGGGACGTGCAGCAAGCGTCGATGCTGGGCTTTACCGCGCGGGCCGGTTCCCACGTTGAAGATTTCGTGACGTGGCGTGTACTGGCCCGACATCAAACAGGCGCGCGACGGTGCACAGTTGGCCGCACCCGCATAAGCGTCGGTGAACATCGTGCCCTGCTCGGCCAATCGGTCCAAGTTTGGGGTTTCAAAAAAATCGCTGCCCATGAATCCACAGTCTCGCCAACCAAAATCGTCCAGATAGATCACCAGGATGTTGGGTCGATCGGACGGCCGTTGGTCCGCCCCGGCTTGGCCCATGCAAAGGCAACTCAAAGCGGCCAGTGCCGCGACGGGGATTCGTAGAAACGTGGCGGGAATCTGGATCATGGCGGGAATCCGGGGGGGGTAAAAGGGAGGGCACGGTTGCCCGGCAGACCCGCCGGGACCCGTGATCGGTGTTGTTGCGGCGTCTCTGCTTTCTGGTGGAAACACCGGGCTTGCGGTCGGTTATCAGCCGGTTTGATGGCTGGTCGTTCAATCGGAGCGAGCCGGATCGTTCGATCCGAGGCGATCAATTCGGGCAAAGCAGCGCAATCGCACGCCAATCGGTGGGATGCCCCGGACAAGAGACGGCTAACGGAGCGAAACGGCCCGTCGACGGCCAGTTCGCGGTCCGCACCCTACGCAATGGATAGGGTAGCGTGATATCCTGCCCGGAATTTTGCATACCGCTGGTCTTCACGACCAATCTCTCGCTTTGATTTTAGGTGTTCTGTGCCACGTCGCGACGACATCAAGAAAATTCTGTTGATCGGTAGCGGGCCCATCGTCATTGGACAGGCTTGCGAATTCGATTATTCCGGGACCCAGGCCTGTAAAGCCCTACGCGAAGAGGGTTACGAGGTGGTTCTGGTCAACAGTAACCCCGCGACCATCATGACCGACCCTGCCACCGCGGATTCGACCTATATCGAACCGTTGACTTGGCAGGTTTTGGAAAAGGTCATCGCCAAGGAACGTCCCGACGCTCTGCTGCCCACCCTGGGTGGCCAGACCGGTTTGAACGTGGCGATGGATTTGGAAGCCAACGGTGTGCTGGAAAAGTACGGCGTGGAAATGATCGGCGCTCGGGCTGACGTGATCGACAAGGCCGAGGCGCGGGACAAGTTCAAAGCCGCGATGGAAAAGATCGGCTTGGACGTCTGCAAAGGTTTCACCGTCCACACCTTGGAAGAGGCTCGCGCGGCGATGGAACAAGTCGGCCTTCCCGCGGTGGTTCGGCCCAGCTTCACGATGGGCGGCAGCGGATCGGCCATCGCCTACAACAAAGACGACTTCGACGCCCTGGTCCGCAACGGTTTGGACCAGTCGCCGGTCACCGAGGTCTTGATCGAAGAATCGATCATCGGTTGGAAGGAATACGAGATGGAAGTCGTCCGGGACATGGACGACAACGTGGTCATCATCTGCAGCATCGAGAACTTTGATCCGATGGGGGTCCACACCGGTGATTCGATCACCGTCGCTCCGGCACAAACGTTGACCGACAAAGAATACCAGCGGATGCGCGACGCCAGCTTGGCCGTGATGCGTGAAATCGGCGTCGAAACGGGCGGCAGTAACGTCCAGTTCGCGATCAATCCGGATACCGGCCGGATGATCGTCATTGAAATGAACCCGCGGGTCAGCCGGTCCAGTGCGCTGGCCAGTAAAGCCACCGGATTCCCGATCGCAAAGATTGCCGCCAAGCTTGCCGTGGGGTATCGCTTGTGGGAAATCCCCAACGACATCACCCAGAAAACGAAAGCCTGTTTCGAACCGACGATCGACTATGTGGTGACGAAGATCCCGCGTTTCGCGTTCGAAAAATTTCCAGATGCCGATGCCACGTTGACCACGCAAATGAAGAGCGTCGGCGAAACGATGGCGATCGGTCGGACCTTCAAAGAATCTCTTCAAAAAGCGCTGCGTGGTCTGGAGATCGGCGCCTTCGGTCTTGGCAGCGATGGACGCGACCTTTGGGGAACCGAGGATCAACCGAGCAACGATGAGATTCGAGCCAAGTTGACCGTCCCCGGCGCCGAACGAATCTTCCACATTCGTTATGCGCTGAAATCCGGCATGACGATCGATGAAATCTACAAACTGACTCATATCGATCGCTGGTTCTTGGACCACATCGCGCAGATCGTCGAACGCGAAGAATGGCTGGGGACGGTCGGATCATTGGAATCGTTGACCGCCGATCAAATGCGCGACGCCAAACGCGACGGTTTTTCCGATCGCCAACTGGCCAAACTGACGGGAACGAACGAAGTCAAAGTTCGCGCACGACGCTTGGAACTTGGCGTCCGGCCGGTCTTCAAAAGTGTCGACACCTGTGCGGCGGAATTCGAAGCCTACACCCCGTACTACTACAGCACCTACGAAACCGAAACCGAATTGCCCGGCAAGTCGGACAAGAAACGCATCGTGATCTTGGGCGGTGGCCCCAACCGGATCGGGCAAGGAATCGAGTTCGATTACTGTTGTTGCCACGCCAGCTTCGCCGTCAAAGACATCGGCTATGAAGCAATCATGGTCAACAGCAATCCGGAAACGGTCAGCACCGACTACGACACGTCGGACATCCTGTTCTTTGAACCGCTGACCATCGAAGACGTGTTGAACATCTGCGACGCGACCGAGCCGGACGGCGTGATCGCGCAGTTCGGCGGTCAAACACCGTTGAATTTGGCTCGCGGCTTGCAAACCGCCGGCGTTCCGATCATCGGAACCAGCGTTGACACGATCGAGGCGGCGGAGGATCGCGAACTGTTCCAGCAACTGATCGAAGAATTGGGCTTGCGCCAGCCGCCGTCGGGCATTGCACGGAACATGTCCGAAGCCAAACGCGAAGCCAAACGCATCGGCTATCCCGCCCTGGTGCGTCCCAGCTTTGTTCTGGGCGGTCGGGCGATGGAAATCTGTTACGACCAGTCGCAATTCGAACGATACGTGGCCGAAGCGTTCATCGTCGCCGACGGGCAACCGGTTCTGATCGATTCGTTCTTAGAAGATGCCATCGAAGTCGATGTCGACGCGGTCGGTGATGGCACCGATTGTGTGATCATGGGAATCATGGAACACATCGAAGAAGCCGGTGTGCACAGTGGCGATTCGGCGTGCTGTATTCCACCGTTCAGCTTGACCGAACAAACGATCGCTGAAATTCGGGACGCCACCGTGCGGCTGGCCAAGCGGATGAACGTCGTCGGGCTGATGAACATTCAATACGCGGTCAAAACCGAAGACGGCCAACCGGTCCTGTACATCTTGGAAGTCAATCCGCGGGCCAGCCGAACCGTGCCTTTTGTTGCCAAAGCCACGGGGGTCCCCGTCGCCGGCATCGCGACCAAAGTCATGAACGGAATCAGCTTGAAGGAACAAGGCATTCTGGACCAACCGGTGCCCAAGCACGTTTCGATCAAAGAAAGCGTGTTCCCGTTCCGCAAGTTTGCCGGTGTGGACATCGTCCTGGGACCTGAAATGCGGTCGACCGGCGAAGTCATGGGAATCAGCGAACAGTTTTCCATCGCGTTTGCCAAAAGCCAGATCGCTGCCGGCAATGTGCTGCCCGAATCGGGCAAAGTCTTCCTCAGCCTGAACGCCCGGCACAAACACGCCGTGGTCGACTTGGGCCGGCGGCTTGGTGAACTCGGGTTTGAAATCTTGGCCACCGAAGGCACCGCCCAGCGGCTGGACGAAGCCGGTGTTCAGTGCACGCGAGTCCGAAAACTGGCCGAAGGGCACCCGAACCTGATCGACTTTCTGAAGAACGACGACGTCCAACTGATCGTCAACACGCCCAGCGGCAAAGGAGCACGAACCGACGAAGGCCGAATTCGTGCCGCGGCGGTTCAGTACGGCGTGCCCTGCATCACGACGTTGTCCGCAGCCGAAGCGGCGATCAACGCCATGGAAGCCATGCGGGAAAACCCGATCCAGGTTGAATCGCTGCAGACACGCTACGCCGGCGCTTCCTAGGGCATCGCGGACCGCTGAATCAGTTCATCTGGGCGACGGGGCAACGCCCTGTCGCGTCAACACAGCGACAGGTTATCAACAGGCTCCACGCGGTATCGCGACTCGACACGGCGTCGTGTGCGGAATTTGTGAAGACATTCCTTCGAAAATCGCTTCGCCAAACGGTCACGAAATTCTGTTCCGCGCGGTGTGCTTGGGCATCGTGTTGGGGGCAAGCGGTGGGGCAATCTCATGACCGGAGCGTCCGAGATGCTCGGTCGGCCGTGTTGGGATTCGGCCCGTTTTCGGCTTCCTGGATACCATTAAGGCGTGTGCAAATGCGCGCCGCGAACCGTCACGGTGGACCGCGGTGGATCCGGCACCGGATGTGCGTTCGGGCACGGCGAGCTGCCGGGTGCGACAATTTTGCATCGCTTCTGCCACGTTAGTGTTCGGATGCGAAGGAATGGAGTGAGCGGAAAAGTTCGCGGACTGCCCCGTTGCCCTTGGTTGACGCAGTCCGTGCGATCCATAAACTTTGCCCAGCTTGCCAGCTAGGCGGGCATTCCACTACTTCATTTGTGTAGAGAGTGAATCAGATGATTCGAACGATTTTGGCCTTGACCCTGTTGGTCGCCGCTAGCATCGTCGCAGCCCCGCAAGCCGACGCTGGTTTGTTCGGACGGTTCTGCAAGAAAGACGCTTGCTGCCCTGAGCCGGTTTGCTGCGAGCCTGCTCCTGTTTGTGCTCCCGAGCCGGTTTGCGCTCCTGAGCCCGTTTGCTGCCCCGAGCCGGCACCGGTTTGTGCTCCTGCTCCCGTTTGCGCTCCCGAGCCGGTTTGCTGCCCCGAGCCCGCACCGGTTTGTGCACCTGAGCCCGTTTGCTGCGAACCCGCCCCGGTTTGCGCTCCCGAGCCCGTCTGCTGCGAACCTGCTCCGACCTGCTGCCCGGCTCCCAAGAAGGGCTGCGGACTGTTCGCGAAGCTGAAGGCAAAGTTTGCCGCTCGCAAATCGTGCTGCCCCGATCCTTGCTGCTACTAATCGGCACTGGATTGGCTCTGGCGCCAACAGCGAAATAAACGGGCCGGCGGTTTGAACCGCGGTCCGTTTTTTTTATGCGCCCACCGGTCGGAAAATCGCCGATCGGGACGGCCCCGGACACGATCCGATGGCCGACGGGCGGTGGGGCGTCACGATGGTTCTAAGCCGTCACAGATTGTCGTAAGCTGATCGGTCCGATCCAACCGATTTTTCTCACCCGCTCGATTTGCTTGACGACGACATGTCAAAGAAGACGGACGCCTCCGACGCCGAATCTGACCAGCCATCGATCGACCCGTCCAATCTTCGTTTGTTGGTCGTCGACAACGAAGCCGCACACGCTCGTGCGATGACGGACAGTTTGGAAAAGGTCGGGTACCAATGCGACGTCGCCACCAGCGGTCCGGAAGCGGCCAAGCGGATCGAAAGCGACGTGTACGACATCATCGTGACCGACATGGTGATGAACGATGTCGACGGGATGCAGATCCTTTCGCTCGCGCGGCAAAAACTGCCCGACTGCGAAGTCATCATGGTCACCGGTCATGCCACCGTGCCCGTCGCCGTCGAAGCCATGCAAATCGGGGCGTTCAACTTCCTGGAAAAACCGATCACGCCCAATCGCTTACGTGCGATCGTGGCCAAGGCGGCCGAACAGGTCGGGCTGAAACGTCAAAACACCGAACTGCGGCAGCGTTTGGATGAACGATTTGGTTTCGAAGGCATCATCTATACCAGCAAGAAGATGCAGACGGTCATCGATCGTTTGCGACGCATTGCGGCCACCGATGCCACCGTGTTGATCACCGGCGAAAGCGGGACTGGCAAAGAGATGATCGCCCAGGCGATTCATCAAAACAGCCCCCGCCGGAACAAACGAATCGTCGCCATCAACACTCGCGCGGTCAGCGAACAGTTGGTCGAAAGCGAATTGTTCGGCCACGTCAAAGGTTCCTTCACCGATGCGGTGTCCGATCGCGAAGGCGCTTTCCAGTACGCCAACGGCGGCACACTGTTTCTGGATGAAGTCGGCGATATGCCGATGAGCACGCAGATCAAACTGCTACGTGTGCTCGAAGAAAGTCAGATCACCCGCGTCGGTGACAATAAACCGATCAAGGTCAACGTGCGTCTGGTCAGTGCGACCAATCGACCGCTGGAGGAAATGGTCGAAGCCGGAACGTTCCGCAACGACTTGTATTTTCGATTGAAGGTCGTGACCGTGGAACTGCCCCCGCTTCGCGACCGACGTGATGACGTGATTCCATTGATGGATCACTTTCGTAAATACTTCTTGCGACGCCATGACAAACCCACCGCACATTTCACTCCCGCGGTGACCAAACGTTTCTTTGCCTACGACTGGCCCGGGAACATACGACAATTGCGCAATTTCGTCGAAACCATGGTGGTTTTGGATACCGATCAGTCATTGGATGTTGACGACTTGCCACCGGAACTGACGGGCGAAGGCCAGGAGGATGCCGGCGAAATCGTCGTCGCCTCCGGCGGTCCGAGTGACTTGATCGGCCAACCGCTCAGCCAGATCGAACGTTGGGCGATCGAAGAGACGTTGAAGCTGACCGGCGACAACCGCGAAGAAGCCGCCAAGATTTTGGGCATCGGTGCACGAACGCTGTATCGTCGATTGGACCAATACAAGAACGACGAAGAAGCCTGACGCCAGGCCGTTGATGTCGGCGACCGGGGGATGTCAGGGGATGGCGTCCGATCCTTTCATTCATGGACCGAATTGCAAAAGGCTGTCACGTGTTCCAACCGGCCGAGGGTTACGAGATCGTCGCGCAAACGCGATGTTCCGCCACCAGTTCCGAGTATCGCTTGGTGTTGGGCGCCACCGGCATTCCGTTCGAATTGGTTCGTCAGCAACGGACGTGGTACTTGGTCGTCCACAGCGAAGACGCGTCACGCGCGCTGGCCGAACTGGGCGAATACCAACGCGAAGAATCGGCCACCGGTCACACGTCGTCGCCATTGCATGCACCGTCCAGCATCGTTCGCACCGGATCGCTTTTCGGTGTCGTGATCTACTGTTTGGTATTGATGGCGGTCGCCTATCTGACTGCCAAGCATGCCCTGGGACATGACTGGTACTTGGCCGGGCAAATGAGTGCCGCCGATGTCATCGCCGGTCAGTGGTATCGAACCGTGACCGCGCTGACCCTTCACGTGGATCCGGGACACCTTGGATCTAATCTGGTTTACGGATCGGTGTTCGGATTCATGGCATCCAGGATTCTGGGCGCCGGTCCGGGTTGGTTGGTCGTCTTGCTGGGCGGTGCTTTGGGCAACGGGATCAATGCCCTGCTGCGACCGGCCGAACACGTTTCGATCGGGGCATCGACGGCGGTGTTTTCGGCCTTGGGGGTAATCTTGGCACACGCGGTCGTTTCGACCCGACAAGGATCGGAAACGCGTCCGCTGGTGCGGTGGGCGCCGGTCATCTGTGGGCTGATTCTGTTCGGATACCTGGGCATCGGCGACGAGCGCACCGATGTGGGCGCGCACGCGGCCGGGATGGTCGCCGGATTTTTGCTCGCTTTGCCGTTGCTGCGAGCGTCCGATCGTTGGCTGGATTCACGTCCGGTGACCTGGGCGGCCCTGGGGATCGGCGTGTCGTTGATCTCCGCTTGTTGGGTGATCGCGCTTTGGGTCGCCAAACAAGTCGTCGCGATCGGCTGACGATGTGTCCCCAGTCATGGGCCGGGCGATGCTTGACGTCTCGCGTTGTTGCCCGTCACACTACGTTGTCAAAAGCATTCAACCGCGCCCGTGGCACAATTGGATAGCGCGTCGGCCTCCGGAGCCGAAGGTTGTGGGTTCGAATCCCGCCGGGCGTATTGGATTCTCAGGTCTTCTCTGGCCTTGCGGTTGTCTCCGAAACCGCGTCGTTGTCTGTCGCACGTTGCAACGTGATGAACGTGTTTCACCGGCGTTATCATGGCGGCCATGATGAGTTTCTAGGCGTTAACGAATGCACCTGTGATGGGGACAGTTCCGATGAAAAATTTGGTGTCGGCGGCATGTGGGTTGGTTGTCCTCTTTTTCGGGACAGGTTGCGTCGGCATCGCTCAGGAGCAGGCCGATCCGAATCTCACCCGACTGCAAGTCTCGCCTTCGGGGCGTTGGTTGCAGTACAGCGACGGTCGACCATTCTTCTATCTGGGCGATACTGCTTGGGAGTTGTTTCACCGTTTGGATCGCCAGGAAGCGGATCGATATTTGGACGACCGGGCGGCGAAGGGCTTCACGGTGATTCAAGCGGTCGTCTTGGCCGAACGCGACGGTTTGGGGACGGCCAACGCGTATGGCCATACACCGTTGGTGGACAAGGATCCCGCGCGTCCCGATGTCCGCCCCGGAAACAACGATGATTACTGGGACCATGTCGACTATGTAGTCGGGGCCGCCGCGAAACGAGGTCTCGTGATCGGCATGTTGCCGACTTGGGGCAGTCATTGGTCCAGTCTAGGCGGTGGAAAGTCACGCGTTTTTGATGTGGACAATGCCAGGGAATATGGTCGTTGGATCGCCGCTCGCTATTCCACCGATCCCATCATTTGGATCTTGGGAGGTGACCGTAATATTTACAACGATCAAGACCGCCAGATCGTCGAATCGATGGCCCAAGGTTTGCGTGAAGGTGACCAAGGACATCACCTGATCACGTTCCATCCGCGTGGGCCAGGAAGATCATCGGACTATTTTCACAACGCGTCTTGGTTGGATTTCAACATGGTCCAGTCCTCTCATGCGGCCAGAGATCATGACAATGGTCGCTTCATCCGGCATGACTATGAACTTCGTCCGGTCAAACCGACGCTTGATGGCGAGCCACGCTATGAGCGCATCCCGGTGGGTTTCTACCTGAAGGGGATGAATCCGGACGACCGGTTCGACGACAACGATGTCCGTCAAGCGGCTTGGTGGGCCATGATGTCCGGCGCATGTGGTCACACTTATGGGAACAACAGTGTTTGGCAGATGTGGTCGACGGACGTCTCGCCGGCCATCCATGCCGACGTGCCTTGGCATCAAGCCCTGGACGATCCCGGTGCAGCCCAAATGGGATGGGTCAGGAAACTATTTGAACAATACGACTATCAGACGCTGCGTCCCGATCGCGAATTCATTGTTGATGCGCCGAAGCATGGAGGTGCTCACGTGCGCGGAATGCGATCCGACGATGGTGCACTGGCGATGGTCTATTCACCACAAGGCGAACCGTTCATGATCGATGTATCGCTGATGCGGCAACCAAGGACGCGTGCATCTTGGTACGATCCGCGGACCGGCCAATCCCAAGCTTTGCATACGATGGATAGCGTTGCATTTCAAACGTTCACTCCGCCCAGCCGTGGCCGCGGCAACGATTGGGTTCTGGTGCTGGAAAGCGTCAAATGAATGCAGCGGCGACATCACAGGATTCTTCAGCGAATCATCCAATTCATCGTGTGATCTTGGTTCACGGACTGTTGGAACCGGCTTGGGCCTTGGGGTTGATCGGTCGGTTTCTGAACCGGCATGGGTTACAGGTCGAATACTGGCACGACCGTTTGGCGTTTCGTCGATTGGACGAAAGTGTCGACCGACTGGCATCGACCATCGCTTCGGATTCCGGCGAAACGCCGAAAGACACCGCCTTGGTCACTCACAGTTTCGGCGACTGGGTTTCTCGTGCGGCGATCGCCAAAACTTCACATCATCGTGTCGGGGCGCTCGTGTCATTGGCTCCGGTGATGAAGGCGGGTGTCTTGCCGACGTTGGCCTGGTGCGTCAGCCGAAACTTGATGCCGGAAATTGCCGTCATCATGAATGCCGAACAAGCGCAAGCCAACTTGGACTGTGACCCAGACCTGCGTCGCTTGGTCATCTGGGCCAAGCCCGATGAAAGCCTGCGTCAATGCGATTTAGGCCATTTGTCGAACGTCACCGTTCGCCAAGTTTGGGCAACGCATTTGACGATTGTGTTACAACCGAATGTGCATCGAATGATCGGTTCGTTTCTTCAAGGTTAATCTTTCGTGATCGCTTGCCGACCAAGCGGTTTTACGAATCGGCGGGGCTTCGGACTTTCACTCCGGCGTTTTGTGGCTCCAAAGTCATGCCTTAATCCTTCACAAGGGCGGATACGGTTGCCGGCGTCATCCCATGCAAACCATGACTGTGGAAAACTGCGATATGCTGCGCCCTTGAACGGTTTCTTTCCACCGCGATTGATAACGGAGGTGTGGCGTTGGGGATTCCAAACATGGATCAGCGTAGTAGGAGTGCAAGCGTGACCGGCCAGGAAATCAAGCGAAAGCTGTTTGTACTGGACACCAACGTCATCTTGCACGATTCCCAGTGCCTACGTTCATTCCAGGAACACGATGTGGTCATTCCCATCACGGTTCTGGAAGAATTGGACGGATTCAAGAAAGGCCACGGCGACATCAATTATCAGGCGCGAGCCTTTCTGCGTGTGCTGGATGAATTGACCGGCGATGTTCTGAACGGACAAGGTGCATCCCTGGGACAGGGATACGGTCGGATTCGTGTGGTTTGGAAACAAGGGCGACACGAACGCATCAAGCAAGCGTTCTTTCAAGATTCACCCGATCACCGTATCGTCGGTACGGCGTTGGAATTATCCGATCACGAAGATCGCCCCGTGGTGCTGGTGTCCAAGGACACGAACATCCGAATGAAGGCGAAAGCATTTGGCTTGGTCGCGCAAGACTACATTCGCGACAAGGTCGAAAGCGTCGACAAGCTCTACACCGGCAAACGCCGTGTGGAAATCGAAGAAGCCGCATTGGATCAGTTTTATGACAATGGTCATGCGGTTCCCGCGGAAACGGTTCCCGTTGATCCACCGCCAGTTCCCAACGAGAACTTGATCCTTCGCAGCGGTGCCAAATCCGTTTTGGCATCCTACGACGAATCGAAAAAGGAATATCACCGCGTCGACAAGACGCGGTGCTATGGAATCACGCCCCGCAACGCTGAGCAATCGTTTGCGTTGCACGCGCTGGTGAACACCGAAATCCGATTGGTAACGCTCGCGGGCAAAGCCGGAACCGGAAAGACTCTGTTGGCTTTGGCCGCCGCCCTGCACCGGCGATCCGAATACCGACAGATTTTGTTGGCTCGACCGGTCGTACCACTCAGCAACCGTGATCTGGGATTCTTGCCCGGCGATGTGCACGCCAAGTTGGACCCGTACATGCAACCGCTGTATGACAACCTGGCCGTGATTCGGCATCAGTTCGATGAAAAGTCGCAGGAAGCACAACGCATCAACCAGATGCTGGAGCTTGAAAAGTTGGTGATCACGCCATTGGCGTACATCCGAGGACGCACGCTGCAGCGGACGTTCTTCATCGTCGATGAAGCCCAAAACCTGACGCCACACGAAGTGAAAACGATCATCACCCGCGCCGGCGAAGGGACCAAGATCATCTTCACCGGTGATGTGAACCAGATCGACCATCCGTACCTGGATGCCCTGTCCAACGGGCTGAGCTACCTGATCAGCCGCATGACGGGACAATCGATCTATTCCCACATCACGCTGGAAAAGGGTGAACGATCCGAGCTTGCCGATCTGGCCACGGCGTTGCTGTAGAACCGGGGCTTACGGCCTTGCGACCGAGGCTGGGGTTGTTTGTCGGCGACGGTTTGGACAAGCCCACGCCGTTGGAATGTGCGGGTTGTAACGATTGGCGTTGCGGTTCGGATCGGCGACGTCGATTTGGGATGTCGCTCCGCACCGTTGTCGCCGGAAGAATCGGAACTATTAGTTGGGTGGGAAACCCGACACGCCACATTCTTGTGGGGGGGAATCGCCGTTTGAATTCATAACCTAGACTCCCAATGACGACATTGTCACACAGCGATGGAGGCGTGGATCGATCATGATCACGCTTACCAGCGATGGGCAGGACGGCTTTGATGGGGCGGCCTGATTGCATCCTTTGCCCACAAGACAATCACGAAATCAACGGACGAAAAATTCAGTGCCGCAAAAATCGCCACAAAGAGATCCATTTGCGATCGCAAAGGAAGCTTTGCGTTTGGTGGGTGAATTCAGCACACCGCCGACGCCGGAGATCTATGAGGTCTGGTACCGCTATATCGAAGGTGCCGACGACGCGATGTTGGAACATTTAGATCATGCGGTCAACGACGCAAAGTCCGTCAGCGTTGATCTGCTGGCATCGTTGCATCAACAATTTTGTGTCGAAGGGCAGGAAACGGGTGCCAGTATCGGAGATGCGTTGGCTGCCGAATTGTCCAAGCTGCAAACCATCGTATTGAAGCAAAAGGACGCGGGATCCGAATTTGGTGATTCCATTCAGCAAGCCAGCGATATTTTGAAGACCGAAGACCAGAATCGCGACCGACTGATCGCGTGTGTGGCAAACCTTGCCGATGGCACGGTCAAAATGCAGCGACAGCTTGACGACATGGCCGGAAAGCTGGACGAAGCGCAACGACAAGTCTGTCATTTGCAAACCGACTTGGAAGCCTCGCAGCGCGGCATGATGACCGACCATCTGACCGGTGTTGGTAATCGACGTTTCTTCGATTCCCTGATCAAAAAGACGGTCCAGACGTTTGACCCGGATGCAGGCGAGATCTACTTAGTCCTCTTGGACATGGATCGCTTCAAGCAGATCAATGACACGCACGGGCACGAGGGCGGCGATCAAGTCATACGATTCGTTGCATCGGAGCTTGTCAGTTGCCGCAGTGATTCGTCGGTCGCACGCCTCGGCGGTGATGAGTTTGCGGTGTTCGTACGCACCAGCAACCGTGACGAAATCTTGCGTTACACCGAACAGATCCGCGAGCACTTGGGAAGCCAACAGTTGCAGCTTCGCAACAGCGGTCAAGTGATTTCGGGGATCCGGTTTTCACTGGGCGTTTCACGACTGCGGTCCAGCGACGATGAGGTGACCTGGTACACCCGCGCCGACAAATTGTTGTATCAAGCCAAGGATTTGGGACGGAACCGCGCCGTGGTGGAAAAGATCGCTGCGGCGGTCTGATCACCGGCCGGCGAATCAGCTTTCCGCTTGGCTGCCATGGACTTCGCGGGGCACATATCGACCGGCAAGGTCTTCGGCATAGTGCTCCGCCAGGACTTCTTCGAATTGTTCCCTTGATCGCAGACGTGCAAAGGCCAAACGGACCACGTCGTGATTCGGATGGCACTGCGAATACTTGATACAGAACTTTCGCATCAACAACGGTGCTCGTTCGGCCGTGTACGTTGATTCGCACAATGAAAAATGGTCGCGCATCACCGATGCTTGACGATGCAATCGGGGCGGATCGGGCAACGGTTTGCCTGCGGCCAAAGCAAGGGCTTGTTTAAAGATCCAAGGGTTTCCGATGGCCCCCCGCGCCACGGTGACACCATCGATTCCGGTTTGATCGATCATCCGCAGCGCATCCTCCGCGGCGAACAAGTCGCCACTGCCCAGGATCTTGATGCGGTCTCCGACGTGTTGTTTCACTTCGGTCAGAAACTCCCAACGACTTGGGCCGATGTATCGCTGCTCCACCGTCCGGCCGTGAACGGTTGCCGCCGCCAAGCCGGCGGAGATCGCGCCGTCCATGATTTCGAAGAAATGGTCGCGTGATTGTTGGCTATCGTCGATTCCCCGCCGCATTTTGACGGTCACCGGGATGGAATCCGGAACCACGTCGCGGGTCCGACGCAGAATTTCAATCGCGACCTTGGGCTGCGACAGATGAAAGCCGCCCCGGCATCGTCCCAAGACCTTCTTGACCGGACAGCCAAAATTCACATCGATGATGTCAAAACCCGCTTCGACCATCTTGGCCGCCCCAGCCGAAAACTGCTCTGGTTCGGCGCCCATCAGTTGGCCACCCACCGGCGGTTCGCTCGGGTGGATGTCCAGGAAGTGCTTGGTTTTTTGTCGTTTCTGAAGAGCCAGCAGGAACTGGTCCAGCATCACTTCGCAAATCGTGTAACTGGCCCCGTGACGGCGTGCGATCACCCGCATGGGCAGATCGCTGTATCCCGACAACGCGGCTTGGACGACCGGGAAACCGATCGACACGTTCCCGATTTTCAGTGGACGTAGCTGAACCGAAGGACTCATCAACAGGTTTGTTCCAAGGGGACCGCGGTCACCGACCGCTACACGAAAAGGTCGGCGGGCGTCATCATTCAGCCGTCGCCGATGTTTGATTGGATCGGCCGGTGGCCGACCCGTCATTCTTGACCGTCACAATACAACGCTTCACACATCGAACCAAGGCATTCTCAGACGCCAGACGCCATGAAAATCCAGCAGACCGAGTTCGGAAAAACCGCTGACCAGCAAGTCGTTTCGAAATACGTTTTGACCAACAGCCTCGGCAACCAGGTCGGGCTGATGGACTGGGGGGCCAGCCTGTTGCAGGTCGTTGTGCCCGACCGCAGCGGCGAATCGGTCAACGTGAATTGTGCCTTCGATTCGCTGTCGCCCTACCTGGGACGCCATCCATATTTCGGCAGCACGATCGGACGTTTTTGCAACCGAATCGAACACGCCAAGTTCACGATCGACGGTGTCGAGTATCCGTTAGACAAAAACCATGGCGATCACCAACTGCACGGCGGGGCTGACAATTTTTCACACCGGCTGTGGGAATCCGAATCGTTCCAGGATGGTGATGACCTTGGCGTGCGATTTCGTTTGACCAGCCCCGACGGCGACCAGGGATTTCCGGGGAAGCTAGCGGTGGTTTGCGAATACCGCTGGAACGATCAAAACGAGTTGTCGTTCCACTACGAAGCCCAAACAGACAAGCCCACGCATGTGAATCTGACCAATCACAGCTATTGGAATCTCAGCGCCATGCACGCCGGTAAAGCGACCGATCACATCGTGCAAATCGAAGCCGACCAATGGCTGGACGTCGACGACGATTTGATTCCCACCGGCAAGCTGAACGACGTCTCCGGCACGCCGCTGGATTTTCGCCAGCCCACCGCGATCGGCAAGCGTTTGGCGCAGTTGCCCGACACCAATGGTTATGACCACTGCTATGTCGTGCGTGGGAAGGCGGGGACTCTGCGACCGGCCGGGCGTGTGATCGACCCAGCCAGTGGGCGAACGATGGACGTCGAAACGACCCAAGTCGGCATGCAACTGTATTCGGCAAACCATTTGCCCGGCGATGACAGTTCAGCCAAAGTCGGCGGCCACGAAGCGTTCTGTATGGAAACCCAGCACTATCCGAACGCGCCCAACCGCCCGATGTTCCCCACGACGCTGCTGCTTCCCGGCAGCACCCTTCGGGAAACGACGCTGCACCGTTTCGGCGTTCTCAGTGACTAGCGGCGACTTGTCGGGAACTGGGCAACGGACTCCGTTTCGCCAATTAACGGGCTCCGTTTCGCCAATTAGAATGTTCCGCATTCGCAAGCGACAGTTCGGTGTGGCCACGTCAATTCGATTGATTTCGAATCGGATCGGTCGGCCTTTCGACACGGTCGCTGCGGATCCATGGCCCTGCCCCACCTCTTTCCTCCCGACAAAATCATTGGTGTTCGATGCGTCGTTCAACCGCTCTGTTGCTGATCTGTCTCGCAGCTTCACTGGTCGCATCCGGTTCCGCGACCGCTCAACAGGATTCGCCCCCGCAGAAGGAAGCCTTTCTGACTCCACCGGCTGATTCGCCCGACTATCGACTGTTGGGCGAATTTGTCGGCTCGGTCACGGATCCGTCGGGCGACGACCAGACACTGGGGCTGCAGGTCCGGCCGGTGGGAAATCGAGACTTCGATGGGCTGCTGTTCTCCGGCGGTTTGCCCGGCCAAGACGGTCACGATCCCGACGGGACTCGGGTCGAAGGCTTGCGCTCGGGCGACCTGATGATCTTGACCGGGACCGACAAGGTCTTTGTGCTCGACGCCGATCAGTGCCGCGTCATGTCGGTCGACGGCCAAGTCCTCGGACAACTCCGGCGGATCAAACGCGCCAGCCCCTCCCTTTCGGCCAAGCCGCCGGCCGACGCGGTGGTCCTGTTCGACGGGACCGGCACCGACCAGTTCAAGCCTGGGGCGATGGACGACGACGGGTTCCTGAAAGTCGGCGCGGACATGCTGCCGCTGTTCCAGGACTTTGATTTGCACTTGGAATTCAAACTGCCGTACATGCCCAAAAGCGATTCCCAGGCTCGTGGCAACAGCGGTATCTACATTCACAGCCGTTACGAATGCCAGGTGTTGGATTCCTTCGCCCAGCCACGGTTGTTCAACGGTTGCGGCGCGATCTATCGGTTCAAAGCTCCTGATCTGAACATGTGCCTGCCGCCACTGGTTTGGCAAACGTACGACATACGGTTTACCGCTGCACGTTGGAATGCCGACGGTTCCAAGCGTCGCAACGCAAGGATCAGTTCCTGGTTGAACGGTGTCAAAGTCCAAGACAATGTGGAAGTTGTCGACAAGACCGGACATGGACAGCCCGAGGGACCGACATTGTTGCCGACGAAGTTCCAGAACCACTCGGATCCAGTGCTGTATCGCAACATTTGGATCATCGATCGCGGGCTGGCCGTCGGCGACGATTTCCCGCCCGTTGCGCAACCAAAGGAGTCCAAGCAAACCAAGGCATCACCGGAAAAGAAACAGGCGGCAGACAAACAGGATGATTCCAAGCCGTCCGCCGAAGACGAACCGGCCAAGACGCCGGCGTCCGATTCGGATCCCCAGCCCTCGGAATCCCAGGCCTCGCAGGCTAAATCCTCGGAGTCCAAACCTGCAAGTACTCAGCCAGCCGGTGACGACTCGGACGATTCAGGTCAAGCCAACTAAGCTTCCCGCGACGTCTTTGTCGCACGATGGACTTTCAGTGCAACGCGGCATCAGCTGACCAAGCCCTTGGTGACCGTCATGAACACGTCTTCCAGCGTCGGATCACGGTCGTGAAAGGACTTCATTTTCACGCCAGCTTCATGCATCTGGTCGATCAAGTCGGCCAGTCCCTGATCATCCGTTTCCAATTCGGCGACGACCGAAATCGGTTCGACATCCAGCGATCGCAGCCCCGGATGGCTCCGCAGCACTGACAGCCCGGTGTCCTGATTTTCAATGAACCGAATCTCAACGACTCGGTTCTTGCGGATCTTTTGGTACACCTGATCGATCGGTCCGTGCAGCAAAAGCTTGCCACGTTCGATGATGCCGATCGATGTACAACAATCGGCCAACTCCGTCAGAATGTGGCTGCTGATCAAGATGGTTTTTCCCATCCGCCGCAACTCCTTCAGCAACGCTTTGACTTCCACGCGGGCCCGCGGATCCAATCCGCTTGCCGGTTCGTCCAAGATCAGCACCGGAGGGTCGTGAACCAACGTTTTGGCCAGACACAAACGCTGTTTCATCCCGCGTGACAAACCGTTGACAAAGTCATCACGCTTGTGCGTCAGGTCCAGCAATTCCAACACGTTGTCGATGATTTGGCGTCGTTCGGTTCGTCCGATTCGATAAGCGACGGCAAAGAAATCCAAAAACTCCCACACCCGCATCCCGTCATAAACGCCGAAATTGTCCGGCATGTATCCAACGTTCTGGCGGACCGCGATCGGATCCTCCATGACATCGGCCCCCGCGATTTCACCCCGGCCCCGACTGGCCCGCAACAGAGTCGCCAAAAAGCGAATCGTCGTACTCTTTCCGGCACCGTTGGGACCGATGAAGCCGAACGTCTCGCCTTGACCGATATGCAAATCGATCGACTCCACCGCGGTAAAGTCGCCGTAGTCTTTTCCAAAACCTTCCAAAGTGATCATCGGCTCTGGGGTCCACTGATGCGAATCTGGGTCGGGGTGTCCATCCGGCGGGTCGTCGCCAACGCACGGCGACGTTCGGTGTTCTCCGGTGCAACGAATTGCTGTGGAACCGATGGGCTGTTGGTGGCCAAATGACGCTGTCGCGATTTCGTCAATGCGTCCTGTTCCACCGGATCCACATCCGTCAGCACGCGACGGAAATCACTCGGCAAATTTTCGTCGTTTCTGAACGTCTGCTTGATCGGATAGCTCAGTTGCGACACCAAAACCGTATCGCCAGAGATCTGCGTAGCGGCGGGACGAATCGACATGCCATCGACTCGTTGTCCTAGTCGGCCAATCAGACGTACCTGTCCCGGTTCGATCGGCCATGACCAAATCATCGCAGCCCAAATCTTCGTGGCAACGGAGTCGATCGAATCCGGCATGCGAATGTCCGATGGCGAAACGAAAGCCAGCGGATGCGACGATCCCGCGACGCAATCGTCCACTTTTGCAACCGACACCTTTGATTCATTCGCGTCATCGCCCGCGCGAATCACATAGCAATCACGCAAATCAAACCGACTGCCGTTGTGCAACACCGCGACGGACGAGGTGGCGTCATCCGGGGCTTTCAATTCGATCGGGCCGTCCAATTCGATCATGCGTTCGGCGTGCAGAAACTCCGTGCGATTGCTGGCGACCGAAAACCCGCTCAGCTTGGTGCCTTCCGACGGTGAGGTTGAAAATGAAAACGGCGCGACTTCACCGCGACGCAATCGATAACTGGATAGATCAAACGGCGCCACCGCCGCGTCGTTCGTCTCGAAAGCGACCTCGTAATCGGTGGAAAGCGAATTGTAGATCGCGGCGACTTGGGTCAGGTGCCCGCGGTCGTGACCCGGTTGGGTTTCCAAGACGGCGATCTCCGTGTGGCTCCTTGCAAATCCAATGTCCAGACGAGCCACTCTGGCCACCCAGACCGCGCCCGCGATCGCCAATACAGGGATGGCAAACCAGGCATATTCGGTACGCCCCATCAAGCGAAAAATCAGAAAATTGATCGGCACCAAACAAACGAAATAGATCGCCAGTGTTCGGCCGACCAACCTGATCGATGGGATCTCCACACCAGATTCGTTCTGCAGCACTCGGCGGATCTGCGCAACCAAGCCGCTCATGGAATTCCAACCGGCGACGCCCTCGACCCCGCGACTCTGAAAGGATCCGCCTTGGTCCGCCACCAGAATCTGACGCTCGGTGGACTCCGGTGCAACGTCTGGTTCGTTGCTTTGGGTCGCAATCGCCGCGTCGCGTGATGCCAGACGCATGCCCGTGTTGATCAAGGCCATGTCCTGATCGACGGGCAAATCGGGATACATCTGGTCCAGCTCGCTTTCGGCATCCGCGGACTCTTGCGTCAAGCGTCGTCGTGGTCGATCCAAAATCACCGAATTGACAAAGCTATCGAACGAATCCCAATTGGTGGCCCACTCGCTTAGTAAATCAAACCTGGACTGAACCACCACGCCACGGCCCATCGGTCGCCGCGCGATCAGTTCGCCCGAACCGTCCACCCAACGGGTTTGCTCACGCACTTGGGCCTCGCTCATCACTCGCGCGGTCCCATCGCGTACCAGCGTGATTTGTTTCTCGACGGATCGATCCGATTCAACGGAAAACCGGTTCAGCATGGTTTCCGCAGCGCCCGCGTCCAATTCCAGGTTGCCGATGACCCGCAACGGAAGGTCTTTGCCCAAGACCGACCGCTGAATTGATTCCGCCGCATCACTGCCGTTCACGATCAAGCGGCCGCCGAAGTGAATCCAGTCGTCGATGGCCTGCCACTGCGACGGCGTCAACGTTTCCGCCGGAAGGTCATCCCAGAACAGGACGGACACCGACGACCAATCCAACATCGTCTCAGGGATTTCGACCATTCCATCGGTCAGCGGCAACACCACGCGATAGTGATTCGACGGTGCCGCTTGGCTGAACCGAGCGTAAGGACGCACCCAGTCAGCCACTTTCAGCCGAACAAAACGTTCCGGACGTTCGGTCAGTACGACAAAGAAGTATTCCTGCGGCGCCATGACCGAAAAACTGCCGCCACGCAACGTTTCCGGTTGGACCTGTCCGCGGACCTGCAGTCGTGAAAAAATCTCGACTTGAGAACCCATCGTGCCCGCGATCGCAGGCGCCAGGAATCGAAATTCGAACTGCCGCGATTGGCCCTTCGGCAACACCACCGGTCGGTCCGCCTGAATAGGCCAAGTCCGCCTTTGCCCGGTTACCGTTCCATCGCGATCGAGAACCGGGAAACGAATTTCGCTTTGCAGTCGGCCACGGCGATCACCCAAATTGGACTTGATCGTCTGCGATGCCGCCAACCAATGACCAGGTTTGATGGCAATGCCCGATCGCGTCCGGTCCGACGGAAAACCCACCGGTTCACTGTCGGTGTACTCGGTTTGCGGCAGTGATTGGTCTTGTTTGGCCGACGACGATTCGTCACGGCAGCCGTTGCACCCCGGAATCAGCAACAAACAGATCGCGATCAACCCGTTTCGGTATCTTGGTCGCATCGTGATCTCGAACGTGTCGGATTCGAAAGGTGATTGTGCCGTCGGCCGGAACGTATCGTTCCATTGCGGACCGGGCAATCGCCGGCCTTACCAGCCCATCACCATATTCGATTCGATCGCCCGACGGGCATGTTCCAGATCGCTGCCCGTTTCCATTCGATACAAACGGATCGCGTTGACTTTGTCGCCCGCTGATTTGCTCAGGCAATCACGAGCGATCACACAGGGATCCAATTTCGTGTCGGTCAGACCCAGGGCACCCTTGCTGATGACCCATGAATCTCGGGGACGACGGGTCAAACGAACGACCTCATCGGTCGGGTAAGCCTCCGAGACAACTTCACGAGCATCATCCTCGGTCTCTGCCCAAGTGATGATGATATGTGCTTCGGTTTCGATTTCGAAAAGTGGCACTTTGCGACTCCTTGAACTGACGTATGCGAAACGGTGGGACGGCCTGACCCAAGTATACCGAATCCGCACGCCTTCCTTGCGCAGAAGCAACCAGTTTGTCGGACCCGCACGGTGCGGTCGAACGTCTCAGCCACTCTCATCAATCACTGGTCACAGCACACCACGTCGGTACGCGTCGGCGACGCAGGCGACCCGTCAATTCAGCCCCATCGGCCCATCAGAAACCGCGTCAGCCCGATCTATGTCTTGATGTCATAGCCACGCAGGCACATGAATCCGAACGCGATGGTCGACGCCGCCAAGATTCCCCACTGCGTTGTCGACATGTGCAGTGTGTAACTGCACAGTTCGCCCCATGCCGACCACAGCCAGCGGGTCACCGAGAATCCGGCCAATAGATAGGTCAGCGACATGGGTTCATCCAAAAACGGTGATTGCGAAAAAGATGTTTGGAGCAACGCTTCCGACAGGCCACCTTCGCTCCGGCAGCACCGTCGTGCCGTCTCGGCCCGCGACAAAACCGCGACCAGATCAAACCAGATCGCCCAACGCTGCTTTTCGAAAACCTAGGTCGCATGATCAGGCGACGACGCCCAAATCCCGCTTCCAGCTCCCGGAATTTGGCGGCCAGACGCCCTGAAAGCCTTTCCAATCGTCACACCCGGAATCACCGTCGACGCGGACCCAAAGATCTGTGCCGAACTATCGCCTAACGGCTATTGTCACGGATTCTTTCGCCGATATACTTTGGCACTTCACGCGGGTGAGTCGGGCGTTTTCGCCAACTTGCCAGCGTTGCCGAAGCCGCCACGAGAGCACTTCTCGGACGCTTCCGGCGCGGTAGCTCAATTGGTTAGAGCCCCGGACTGTCGATCCGGAGGTTGCGGGTTCGAGTCCCGTCCGCGTCGCTTTCTCTCTCGCCGCTCTGGCAATCTCGCTGCCATCACTTTTTCTCTGGCAGAGGCCCTCATACAAGCCCACCCATCACTCTCCCTCCGGGAGAGTCGGGCTCTCAGGCCCGGAGAGGGCATTGGCTGTCGATACAACGCAGGCCGCCTCTCATTCGGCTGATCCGTTCACGACCACTCCCATCACTCTTCCTCCGGGAGAGTCGGGCTCTCAGGCCCGGAGATGGCATTCGCTGTCGATACAACCCAGGCCGCTTCTCATTCGGCTGATCTGTTCACGACCACTCCCATCACTCTTCCTCCGGGAGAGTCGGGCTCTCGGGCCCGGAGATGGCATTCGCTGTCGATACAACCCAGGCCGCTTCTCATTTGGCTCATCCGTTCACGACCACCCCCATCACTCTCCCTCCGGGAGAGTCGGGCTCTCAGGCCCGGAGATGGCATTCGCTGTCGATACAACCCAGGCCGCTTCTCATTCGGCTGATCCGTTCACGACCACTCCCATCACTCTTCCTCCGGGAGAGTCGGGCTCTCGGGCCCGGAGAGGGCATTCGCTGTGGACACAACTCAGGCCGCTTCTCATTTGGCTCATCCGTTCACGACCACCCCCCACCACTCTCCCTCCGGGTGGCCTGACGAATCGGTGGCAATCTGGGAGTTCTGGGGCTTTTTCTGGATTGAAAACGGTTGCGTCCCCTCGCTAGGTATTGGTTACCAAATCACTACCGCGAAGGAACGCAACCATGAGTCAAGTATCCGATAGGAATGCTCCGGCGAGAAGATCAGTTCGAGGCGATCGGGCCATGCAGGTCGTCAGCCCGCGGCGTGGTCAGCCGGGGGCGGCAACCGACCCTTCGACTTCGTGTGACCGCAAGAAAACTCAGCAGCTGCAAAGAGAACTACATTCACTGCGAGCCGAGTTGGAGCATTATCGCTCTTTGGCCACGCCCTCCGATCCGGTTGCAGCACTTCCCAACGACCGACCTCTTCGGGGACATCAATTTGGAGTTCGGTTGATCGCCTTGTGCATCGAGCTGGCAATGCGGGTCGGTTTTCGCGCCACGGCGTTTGTTGTGAAGTTGATGTTTGAATTTTTGGGTGTCGATCAGAAGGTTCCCTCCCACGATGCCATCGCTCAGTGGACGATGCGGTTGGGAGTTGCCGAGTTGGCCGAGACATTTGACAGCACTCAGGAGGTTCTCTGGATGGCCGATCACTCCAGCCAAATCGGTAAAGAGAAAGTCCTGCTGATCATCGGGATGCGGGTCGACGACTTGCCACCGCCGGGCGAAACACTCGATCTGGAAAAACTCAAAGTGCTCGCGATTGTGCCGGGGGAGAAATGGAAGAAGGAGGATGTCGATCGCGAGTATCAGCGACTGGCCGAAAAGATCGGCCCGCCGGTTTATCTTCTTTGCGATGGTGCGGTGGAACTTCGCGATCCGGCGAAAAATCTCGTCAAAGACGGCAAACAAGCCATCGTTCTTCAAGACCTCAAACACCACGCGGCCAACTTGCTCGAGAAACAGGTTGGGCGATCCGAGCGGTTCAAAGCGTTCATGACGCAGGTCGGGCTGACACGAAACCGAGTTCAACAAACCGAACTGAGTCACTTTATGCCGCCACCGCTGAAACAGAAATCGCGTTTTATGAATCTGGGCTCCCTGCTGCGTTGGTCGACCATGGTCATGCACCACCTGAATCATCCCGAAAGCGATTCGAGAGCAGGGGTCACCGAGGAGCGAATCGATGAGAAGCTTGGTTGGTTGCGTGACTTCGCTGACGACTTGGCGCAGTGGAATCAGTGTCAGGAAGTGATCAATGAAACTCTGGCGTGGATCAATCAAAGCGGGCTGAGATGTGATAGCACTGCTGAGCTGCGTGATCTGCTCGCGTCGTGGTTAGAGTTGCCGTCAGGTCAATCCGGTCGGCAGATGGCCGAGAAGCTTGTGGACTTTGTCGCCGCGAGCGAGCAACAACTTCCCGCGGGCTCTCGCGCGTGGCTTTCGACGGAGATCTTGGAATCGCTTTTCGGGCGGTTCAAACAGCTTGAACGGCAACACAGCAAAGGAGGATTCACTCGCTTGTTGGCGTGCCTTCCGACACTCTGCAGGCGAGTCACCGCCGACAGAGTCCGTTCCAGATTCAAACACGTCCAAGCCGGCGACGTTCAGCAATGGATCCGTGATACGCTACCGAATACCCTCACCGCCCGACGAAATGCCGCCTACCGAGAGGCTTTCGCACATCAATGATGAAAAACCAAAGTTATCACCGATTCGTCAGGCCACCCTCCGGGAGAGTCGGGCTCTCAGGCCCGGAGAGGGCAAATCACGGGCCCGGCCCAGCTGTCGAAACCACCCGCCGGCCAACCCATCAAGACTTCAGCTTCGCAAACACCCGGCCAAAGCGGATCAATCCAGACCGCAACCTCCGGCGCGACCAACTCGACCGCCTCCGCTTCTTGACACGATTCCCCGCACGACCCAAGGCAACCGAAACACTTGACCGCCCAGCCATTCCGTACGCCGCCGCACCAGCCTCGGCAACCGGATGCTCTCGACCACCGTCATCCGTTTCCACCCTCACCTGCCCACCCGTTACCGACGCGCCTGCCACCCGCCCACCTTCGACCGGATCACCCTCCCCGCTCGCGGCCGAACCGGCGACCCCAGTGCTCGCCAACTCTGATTCAGCGAAGCCGTTCTGGTTGCTCGGTGCCGTCGGTTCCTCCTGCCTGCCCTGCCCCTTCGACTGGTCTGTCCCCTTCGATCCCGATGCCGACATCCGGTCCAGCGGGCTGACCACTTTGACGTCGTCGCGGTTCAACACGTGCGTATAGATCATCGTCGTCTTCAGATCCGCATGGCCCAGTAGTTCTTGGATCGTCCGGATGTCCGTGCCTCCCTTCAGCAAGTGAGTCGCAAAGCTGTGGCGAAACGTATGCGACGTCACATGCTTATGAACCTCCGCACCCCGCACCGCTCGTCTCAGTTGTTTCGCGAACGTGTCCGCATGGATGTGATGCCGATGAAAGCGATGGCTACGCGGATCTTTCGACAGCCTCTGTGACGCAAACACAAATTGCCATTTCAGCTCGCGGTGTGCCTCAGGGTATTTCTTGTCCAATGCATACGGCAACCAAACCGACGCCTGGCCCATGATCACGTCCTGTTCATGCAAATGTTATCGCCATTGCATCTGCTTTCTCAGTTCGTCCGCCACACTCTGCGGCAACGGAACAAAACGACTCTTGTTGCCCTTACTGTGATGGACCTGGATTTGCATCAAGTCAAAATCGACATCCTTCATCCTTAAACGCAAAGCTTCGCTGATCCGCATCCCGCTTCCGTACAACAGCTGGGCGATCAAGCGGTGCATACCCGCCAAACGGCTCAGCACCTCGCGAACTTCCTCCTCGCTCATCACCGACGGGATGTTCGGGTGTTTGGTCGAACGCGTCGCGTTGATCGGCCCCATGTCACGTTTCAAAACGTGTTCAAAGAAGAACCTCAATGCATAGAAGGCTTGATTCTGTGTCGACGGGGCCACATCGCCTTCGACCACCAAGTCCGTCAAGTAATGCTCGATATCACGCTCCCCCACTTCGGCAAAATCCGCCAAGCGTTCCAGGCCCCGCGCCGCCATGAATCCACGCAACTTCCCGACGTATGCCTTCTCCGTTTTCATCGCCTTGCCCTCCAAGCGACACTGACGACGAAGCGCTTGAACGGCATCCGGGTCCCGCGGACTGATCGGCCCGACAATCTCGTCAATCGTCAACGGGTCTTCGCCCGTCCCCTCGCGATGCGCCAACTCCTGCAACTTCGACCGAATCGGCTCCAAGCCCCCCAGGGATGATCTCGGGTGCAATCGCTCGTACTCGATCAATCCGTCCACGATCAACAGTCGCTTCCAAGCCGGCATCCCCGCCTGCAACTTCGCTCGCAAAAAAGCAACAACGTCGTCGACCGCAAAAACCCAGCGGTCCGGGTCTTTCACGTTGTGATAGCGAACCATGCCGCCGAACCAGATGTTGGCCCATCGTTCGCGAGCTTCACGCGGGTCCTCCGATTCGGCCCCGCCACCCATAGCCGGTGTGTTCACGTCAGTCAGTCCTTCGAATCGCTGGAAAAGGCCGTCGAGGTGGCCCAAGAAATTCTCAGCGGGACGTCCATGCACCCTTGGGGGTCAAGCAATCTTGCGTGACCCCGCCGAGTCTCGCAAATCAAAACAGATTGTCAAGAGTTTACTAGAGAAAAAATGTTCACTTGGCTTGTCCGCGGCTCGATCCGCCTCAGCCGCGACGGCCCAATTGACCTCGCTGCTTGATCGTCACCAAGTCAATTGCACGGCCAGCCCCGCCAATGCTTTTGCAGGGATGGTCGCGGCCTCACTTCTCCGGCGATGAGATGCTGCGAATCGAATCGATACTTTGGCGACTCGCTCACCAAGCAATCGAGTCAACTCATACCCAAAATTTTGACGGCTTCGGCTCGGTTGCGGATCGGCTCGATGGCACTGTCTCCGCGGCCGAAACCACGGTGCGACTTAGATCCGACCCGCCGCTGTGACGCAGTGTCGCCAAAAAATCATGCCCAAATTTCCCACGCGGCCCCTCGCCAGCGTTAAAATCGAACCAACATCGTTGCAGGTCGACGCCGGAGCGTTCCGCTCTCGTCACAGACGACGGTTCCATTCTTGCGGGGCATCGGGGCAATCGCTTGAGCCGACGCACTGCGGGACCAACCTTTCGGGCAAAAAGGGGCACCCAAAAAGATGGCGGTGTCACCCAAAGGCCCGAAGGCTAGACCCGGCAAGCGTCCCAAGGCCTTAGGCCCAGCGGCGCAAGACGAGACGTGTCGCTCGTGGCGGCAATTCTCAAAGAACGTGTTCTCCCAGAACGGCTGCTTTCCGGGAGAACAACGCAAACCAAGAGGACGTTTCTGGGAGAACAGGCCATCGCATTCGCGGAGAACACCCCTCCAGGCCGAAACTCCCCGACCCGTCCGGAGAATTCAAAGTTCCCCGACAAAGACTCAATTATCGCCAACCCGTACACACCGCCCCACCAAGACGAGCACGATACACCATCACAAGCACGCACTGGATCGTGTCTGTTGACCACTGCGGCGATCTGCATCTACACAATTCTTGGCCTGGTGGTTCTGGTTTGCGCTTTTGACATCGCTATTACATGGGGCGATCCCAAGGGCGGTGCGAGCGGAAATCTCCCGCCCGTGTTGACAACGGATGAACGAATATCTCGTTCGGTTTACCCCGGAATTGCAGCGTTAACTTGCTTGGTGCTCGGCGGATTGCTTTGGCGATTCCGCAGACGGTAGCCGATGCATTGTTTGGTCGTGCATCTGCGGTTCAAAACCGGATTTGCCTGCGGTCGATGCGCTCGGTAGGATTGGTTTACGTCAATCGCGTTGGTTGACAAACACTGCGCTGCAGAAAACGGGGAACCATGAATTGCACGGGAGATCGCCAAGACGCGTTTTCCAATGGATCGTCTTGGGGGCGATCCCCGTGAATTCCGCCGTTCGCCGACTGAAATGATCGATTCTTGATGTGTTTGTTCGCCAATCACGCTTCTGACACCGGGGACGTGTGACGCCATGCCGCGAGCACTGCTGACAATTGCCATCGTTCTCTTGCTATTCATGCTTCTGTTTCAGCTCTATCGTATGCAGGGCACTGGCACGTTCCACGCTGACTACTACTATCTGCCACTCCGTGAATATGTGGACGCGGATCGCCAATACGAGATGGAGGCGATGGTGATCGAACGATACAATGCGGCGAGTAGACGTTCAGCGTCGATTTCGCTCGTAGCACTCGGCACCGTGTTGTTGTGCGTGACCCTCGCCTATCGTGGATTACCGTCACCCGTCACAGATTCAAAACCGGGCGGCGAACCAAGCGATGGACACGGAGCCGCCGACAGCGCGTTTCCGGATGGTTGATCGCTCGCGGCGGCCCGGTCATCGCCACCGTTATCCGACTGAGTATCTCCCTAATGCTCGCTAAAGCTTCATGGTGCTAGACGTCACCTCTTCAACCAAAAGCTCAGTATCTACGCAGATGAAATCCGTCGCTTGTAGTCGCAAATACCTTTTTGCTCGCTCCGTTATGGAGATTGGACTTACCGCCGCCCTGCTCTGTGCTGTTGCGTGGTTCGACTGGATAGTTGCTCTGTGTATCGCATTGCTGGCTGTCATGCCGCTGTGGTTCCTTTGGAAATGCAGAACGATGTATCGCTTTGCATTTGGGAACGGCCAGATCCGCACGCACAAAGTATTTACCAACCATGTAGATATTTCGGCCCCAGCTCACGCTATCCAATCCGTCGCTGTATACCAAGGTGTTGTTGAGTCTATATGCAACGCAGGAACCATTGAAATTGACACGTCGGGAACCAACCTGCAAAATGCGAAATTCGTTTGGCCACACCTTCCCGATCCCGATAGCGTCGCCTCCGAACTGCGAATGCTGGCATCTGGCGCAAACGACGAATAACAATGCGTCGCACCGGAGACGCGGTGGATTGTTTTCTCGTGACCTCAATGTCTTCTCCCGCGTCCCGGTGGACGCTTCCGTTCGCCGACCGATACCGATGCTCAACTGCTAACGCTGATTGATACGTCGCTACCTCATCTTCGCGATCTTGCTTGCGTCCGCTTGGATCGTAATGACCATGACGCACGAATTCGGGCACATCGTTGGCGGCATGGCATGCGGTGCGACGCTGACCGACTTCGACCTCGCTCCCTGGCGGATGCCCTACAGCTTGCACTCACCCGATCCGCATCCGCTTGTGACACTCTGGGCCGGGCCGCTGCTTGGCGTTGCCGTCCCGTTCATTGGGGCGGCACTCGTCCGTAAACGCTGGGCGTGGTTCATCGCTGACTTTTGCTTGATTGCCAATGGTGGCTATCTCGCTTTGGCTTGGCTGTCAGGTGACCGCTTTCTCGACACGCCTCGACTGCTCGCCGCCGGGGCTCATCCCGGTTCGATCGTGGTATATTGTATGGTGACGATCGGCGTTGGTTACGTTTGGTTCCGGTCCGACTGCATTCACTTTCTCGCACCGCAACCAAGTGGCGGCGAACCATGCCGTGCACCGGAGCGGCGTCAGCGAGTTTCCTGATGGTAGGGTTTACTCCCGCCGCCCGGTGACGGCGGCCGTTATTTGGACCTGCAGCAACGTCCTGCGTTGTACCGACCCGAAAACAAATCGATGCTTAGAAGAACGATTTTATCGCTACTGATTTTTGCGCCTCTTTACGCTTCCAATCACTCCACCCGCGCGGAGCAGAACGCATACGAATTTGCGACCTTTGGTGGCGGCTGCTACTGGTGTGTTGAGGCCGTATTCCAGCGGTTGGAGGGCGTGCAGAAGGTAGAGCCTGGTTTCATGGGAGGTAGAATCAAAAACCCCACCTATAAGCAGGTGTTGACAGGCCGGTCGGGGCACGCGGAGGTTGTTCGGATCAAATACGACCCCGCGGTTGTTTCTTACCAAACGCTACTTCAGGTGTTCTTCAGAACGCACGACCCAACCACGTTAAACCGCCAGGGGCCGGATATCGGCACTCAATACCGTAGCGTCATCTTTTGCCATAGCGACGAACAGCGTGAGACCGCGACGGAGTACAAGCGGTTGTTGATGGGAAAGAAGGTGTTTCGGTCGCGGATCGTCACGTTCATTGAGCCGGCTGACACGTTCTACCCCACTGACGCTGATCACGTCGACTATTTCAACCGTAATCAGAACAAGCCCTATTGTGTGGCTAATGTGGTCCCTAAGCTAGAGAAGCTGCGGAAGGACTTCGCCGGTCAACTCAAACCGGAATAATCCAAATAACCATGGGTTGCAACGGAGGCCGCGAGTTGATGTTCTTGAAGTGGTAAGTCGTCCGCGCGGCCCCGCTGAACCCTGCCGTTACATCCATGAGGGAGACGCTCGCTTGAGGCGACCCTATTCGATTGGTTGGGCCGTGGTGCTTGCCATCATCTTCTGTGCCCCAATTGCACTGACGCCCGCTTATGCTCGACAACTGCCTTCAGCTGATGTTCTTTCGTGGCTGCTCGTGCCAGCTTTGCTGCTCGGCGTACCGTTCTCGGCTTGGCTCCCGCACGCACGCGCCGGAACGATGGGAGATCAGTGGCGCGTGCCAAGCCACACACTGCTAATGCCGCGATGGTTGGTGTGCCTGATCGGGACGCAGATGATCGGTATTTCACTGGGTGCGTTCGCGCTCTGCGTGGTGACTGACATTCGCTACGGACTGCTGTGCGTCATGCACTCCCTTGGTACAATCACATTTATCGTATCCGCGAATCGTCGGTTTGCGCGCCACCCCAAATCCGAGTTCGTGATGCGGTCGCCGTTTCCTTTTCCACTGCGAAAACGGATGTAACCATGTGATGCAACGGAGGACGGGTGGTCAATTTTCTCGTCTGCTTGCAAGTCGTTCGCCCGTCCCCGCTGATCACTATCGTTACCCGACTGAAACCGTTCCGACTCTATACTTCGGATTCGCACTGTGCGTGACACTGCTAACCCCTACGACTCGTCAACTGTAGAATCGCCTCACAAAAGCAGTGGCGCTCAGGATGAACGCCATACTCGCACCGGATTGCTGCTAACGTTTGCCGCCATTCTGCTGATCCCAATTGTTGCTTCTTACATTTTGGTTCGGCCGGCCGTCGACCGATCCCTGCTTTCACGCATTACAACTGGTATGCCGCGCGCTCAGGTGTCAACGATTCTTGGCACTCCAAACGATACCGAAGGTCCAAGCCAATGGGAGTATTGGCGTTGGGGCAATGCCGGATGGGTTGAAATCGCATTCGATGACGCCGGCAATGTGCTTTGGGTGAACGACGAATCTGCTTTCCCGTGAGACCGATCATTGTGCCACTCAAAATCGCGGGTAACCATCGGATGCAACGGAGGACCGGTGGTCAGTTTTCACGAATGGATGCTCAACTCCCGGTCCCCGCTGATCCGTACCGTTATGCCTGCTGATGTGAATTGGCGCGAAATCATAAAACGATATCTCGAAGCTTGTCTCGAAGACCAGCAGGTTGGTGCACGCGCCGAAACTCACACTCACCGCATGTTGATGTCGTTCGGTTCACATAGGCTCGTGCGCAAGGTCAAGGAGTTGAGAGCCGATTGCGAACGGCGCTCAAGGCAACCGCTCGGTCTGATGGAAGGTTACACTTTGGTTCAGGAGTGCCGAGATTTCGTTATCGCGGAGGTTGATCGCTGTGACGACGGGCAACCGCCTTTCCAATCCAGATACCGTCTTGTACATCACGACGACGAATGGTTCTTGGATGATGTCTACTGGGCTTGCCATTGCGACAACGGTCAATGCTATTCATGCGACGATGGCAAGTGCAAACATTGCTCGGACGGTAAATGCTCGCACTGCGATGGCAAAGGGTATTGCAGATGCTGGGTTTTCTTTACACATTCGTGCATACTCTGTGATGGGTCCGGAGCATGCTTTCTTTGCCAAGGCAAGGGAACTTGCGATTCGTGCGACGGACTCGGCCGGTGCCCAAGCTGCGCCAGTAGCGATATGCCAGGTTGGACTAGCGTGTATCAGAGGCGTCTCGCTGAATCAGAACACGAGGCATAACCATCGCGTGCACACGGAGGCCCGTTGGTCAGTTTTTACAAATGGATACTCAACTCACGGGCCCCGGTGACGCGGGCCGTTCGTCGATGTAATGAAATGTCGGTTGGTCACAACGATGATGAGGTCCAACGCTTCTGAACATCTTGTTGCACATCGTTTTCGCGTTCGGATGCTTCGTGTCCGCGACTAACTTCTATTGGGCATTCCTACGGTATCCGGTACACCGAATCCGAGGAGGGACCGAAGACGACTACCGTTGGATCTCCGCGGCGCCGCTTGTCGGTTCGTTCCTGATCGTGGTGACGCTACCATTCCTCGATACATCACCGTGGATTTGGTGGCTGGGTGTCGTTTGTGCTGTGGCCGACACGGGCGGGATTCACTGGTTCGCGGTTGCGTTGGCGTGGATGGCGCTGACTGGACGATTGCGATAGAATGCGAAGTGCAACCCGTGTTCGACTTGCAGCGTAGCGGGGAGGCGACGAACCATGCCGTGCACCGGAGCGGCGGCAGCGAGTTTCCTGATGGTTAGTTTTACTCTCGCCGCCCGGTGACGGCGGACGTTACACGGGGTTGGCTCTGATCGGCATCAGGCTTTGATTTTCGTGTGCGCGGTCGGCCGGCTTCGATGGTGATTGAAGTTAGAATGCGGTGTCATGTTTGACCGTGTCGCTGAACACATTGGTCGTGCTCGGACAATAGCCGCTTTGCAATGTTGACTGAACGCAGAGACGATCACCACGTACCGACGCTTTGAATCGATTGATGCTTCAAGCTTTGACTTTGTTTGCGTCGGAACGTCGCGATCTTCAAGCCGGTTCGAGCGGTGTTTGCGCGGTCGATTCGGTGAATGTGCTACGTTGCCTGATTCGTCATGGATTCAACCGCGGTCTCGGGGCTCCCTACGCCGCCGGCCGCTGGGTGTCTTCTTTACGTGTCTGGCCGCCGGCTCCGGCAACCCCGATCCCGCCACGCTTTGGCCGACTTCGACAGGAAGAAACTCGATGCTTCAAACCGTGCGACGTTGCCGGCTTGATTCGATGTGTAACAATGCGTTCAACCGAAGCGGGGTTGAGCCGTCTTGGACGCTTCGCTGACCACGTTTCCACGCCCCCGCTCGGTTAACGCCGCCGTTACACGGGGTTGGCTCTGATCGGCATCAGGCTTTGACTTTCGGGTGCGCGGTCGGCCGACTTTGATGGTGAATGAAGATCGAATGGGGTGTCATGATTGGCTTTGTCGCGAAACACATTGGTCGTGCTCAGTCTTTCGCCGCTTCGCAATGTTGACTGAACGCAGAGACGATCACCACGTACCGACGCTTTGGCTCAGCCAATACTTCCATCCGCCAAAGTGTTTGCGTCGGAACGTCGCGATCTTCAAGCCGGTTCGAGCGTTAGTTGCGCGGTCGATTTGGTGAGCGCGTTACGTTTCCTGACCTGTCCTGCATTCAACCGCGGTCTCGGGGCACCCTACGCCGCCGGCCGCTGGATGTCTTCTTTCCGTGTCTGGCCGTCGGCTCCGGCAACCCCGATCCCGCAACGCTTTGTTCGACATCACAATGAAGAAACTCGATGCTTCAAGCCGTGCGACGTTGCCGGCTTGATTCGATGTGTAACAATGCGTTCAACCGAAGCGGGGTGAAGCCGTCTTGGACGCTTCGCTGACCACGTTTCCACGCCCCCGCTCGGTTAACGCGACCGTTATCCGACTGAATCTTGCCCGAACCCGATCCTGCATTGACTAGCCAGCCCTACCATCCACCTGCGATGCCGAACGAAGACCCGAGCGTCGACATGGACCGCACGCATAAAGCTTCGCTGCTGCCCTATGCTCAACTCGGTGTTCGCTTGCTCGGCGTGATGTTCTTCGTCGACGGCCTTAGCTCAATCTTCGGCGGTTTAATTCAGAACACGTTCCAAACACAGGCCTATGCTGAGTCGGGATACGACGTCGCGATTGACCCGCACTCAGCCGGATGGGCCGCCGGCGGACTTCCCTACTTGGTCGCTGGACTTTACCTGATGGTCGGCGGCAACTGGTTGCTTTTCGCTGTATTCACGTCGCCATCGGCATCCGAAACACAGGATGATCCCGACGACCAACTCCAACGTACCGAGTCCCATGCGGACGGATAACCATGGCGTGCACACGGAGCGGGGCTTGCGGCGGGGTTTGAAATGGACAACTTTACTCTCCCCGCCCGGTGACGCCGGACGTTATGCATCTCACTCACACTCATGCGTTTGTTGGGATCGCTAAGCGGTGAACAGCTTCTTGGGTGCGTTCCTTTTTGGCGGCTTGATGAGCCGGTCAGGATTCTTCGCGATTCAAGCGTTGGATTTTGCTGTCGGTAATTGCAAGTCGATCGTTTCCCGTACTTGCGGATGATTTTTGATGATCGCGGTTCTGACTTGCTCGCGGCTGATGGCCGGTCTGCCGTTCACTTTTTCAAATATTCGTTGTGGGGTGTGACAGAAATTGTCATCGCTTGAATGTCACGCCAAGATGGTGGAGAATGGTCGTCACAAGGACCGGGGAGGCTTGTTGTCACCCACGGTGCCGAAGGCGTTAACCACTTCAACAACTGCATAACCGTCGGTTGCAACGGAGTGGCGGTGGATGCCGGTCTTGAAATGGTTGCTCAACTCCCGCCACCCGCTGAACCGGGCCGTTATGTTTCAAGCCTCACTATCAAATGCTGACAATTCGCCCATTCGTTGAGTCTGATTGGAACGCTGTCTGGCAGATTGTCGAACCGGTCTTTCGCGCCGCCGACACTTATCCCTATCCACCCACAATCACGGAGGACGAAGCCTTCGACGTTTGGATCACCGCTCCAAAAATGACCTTCGTTGCGGAAGACGGAGGAAACGCTGCGATCCTTGGTACCTATTACATCAAACCAAACCAAGTGTCGCAGGGATCGCACGTATGCAATTGCGGCTACATCGTCGCCGATGCTGCACGCGGGCGCGGAGTCGCGTCTCAAATGTGCGAGCATTCACAGCAAGAAGCAGTCCGCCAAGGATTCCGCGCTATGCAATACAATCTTGTCGTAGCAACAAACAAAGGTGCAGTCCGTTTGTGGCAAAAGATGGGATTCCAGATCGCTGGCACACTTGCCGGAGCGTTCAAGCATCCAGCACTCGGCTACGTAGATGCACACGTCATGTATAAAACATTAGAAACATAACCAGTCCGTGAACCGGAGCGGCGAAGTCGATCGGTTTTGAAATGGACAGCCTTTCGTCGCCGCCCGGTTACGGCGGTCGTTCTGCCATATTGATCGCGAACTAGCTGTTAGCGGGCTCGATTCCGCTTCGGCGGCGGTTTCAGTGATGGCACAGAGCGTATCGAATTTAAAACTTTCGTCTCGTATAGTGTCGTCCAGCCTCATGAGAACCACTAAAGCAACTGGAGCAATAAGACATGAGCGATCAACCTTCTCGAGTGGAAATCCTAAAGCGCAGTTGGCCCTTCATGCTCGGATGCACCGTCATCTGTGTTGTTATCCGCGGTTTAGTCGCGGGGTCTAATGGAAGCGGGATCGGGGCCGGAATTGGTCCTGGACTTGGCCTAATCGTCGGTGGTGTTGTCGGCAAACTGCGCGATTAGGAAGATCGCCCTCGAGCACTACAGCAGGCAGAACCATGCGATGGACGCGGAGCCGCCGAGCTAAGTTTTTCGAATGGGATGATCGGTCGCGGCGGCCCGGTCATCGCAACCGTTCTGCCTATACGTTATTGCGCACCCGATTGCATTGCGAATCTTTCCTGACTGAACTCGATGCGTTCTAAAGCCAAAATCGTTTGTTGCCTCCTGCTGACTGCGATTGTGTTGCACACGTGTATCCGCATCGAGGTGCTCAACGCCCGCAATGGACACTTCCTCCCACGGGCACACCCGGCAGCTGGAAATCCAAAATGGCGTGTTGTCGCACCGACACTGCTCGCCAGATCACTGGAACGAACCATCGCAATTGATCGTTTGACTTCGCATGTCTCTCAACATCCAAATTATCCTGAGCCCGGAATCGAGGAATTCATCGGTCCGCCATACACGGATGCGGAACAGGCATTGATTGACACCGAAATTGCCCGCAATAAGCTCAGTTTTCAACTCCGTGATTGGGTCAGCGGCATGGGGTTGCTTCAATACATTCTTGCGCCGGTCGCATTGCTATCGTCACTTGTACTAATGCGCGGCACTGAGAATCTTGCCGTGCGGTTTGCATCGGTCGCTTGTGCGGTATCAAATGTGACTTCGATGTACTTGATGTTCCATCGTGGCTACTTCACAAGCCTGGGTTGGTGACGCAAGAAAGGCAGAACCAAGCGATGGACACGGAGCCGCCGACAGCGCGTTTTGAAATGGATGATCGTTCGCGGCGGCCCGGTCATCGCAACCGTTATCCGACTGGCGTGACACGAAGGTGTTGTCCACAAACCGCAATCGCAATTGCACCGTCAAGCGGAAGTGTTAGAATTGGGGAATGGAGACTCAAACATGACCGTTGAGCAAGCAATTAGCGATATTTCTGCCCTGCCACCGAGCGACCAACTTCGTATCGTGCAAGCAATCTGGGATCAACTGCCAAGCGGTGTTGGTACTGAATTGACCGATTTGCAACGTGCCGAACTGGACCGTCGCTGGGCAGAGTACAAGGCAGATCCCTCGACCGCCCTTAGCGAGGATGATTTTCGACAGCGCATTCGTGTGGCCCGTGGTCGATGAAGGCACGGCTAACGGCACATACCGAAATTGATCTGTTGCGTGGCATTGATTGGTTTGAGAGCATTTCAGTTGGTCTCGGTGAAAAGTTCGAGGCAGAATTTTACCTTGCTCTGGAACGGATTAAGGCAAATCCGGAGTTGTTCGCCGCAGACAATACGGGCTACCGGCCTTGTCGACTCAAGCGATTTACCGCTGTATTGTATTTCCGTATCGACGAACCGTTCGTTGTGATTGTCGGGCTTTTCACTAGCGGCCAGGACGAAAGCGATCTTCAGAATCGCGGATAACCGTCGGTTGCAACGGAGTGGCGGTGGTCGCCGCTCTCGAAATGGTTGCTCAACACCCGCCACCCGCTGAACCGGGCCGTTATCCGACTTAGACATTCGCAACGTTCTATGGTCTACCCAAATCGACCTCTTCTTTCCCTACCCAGGATTTCGCATCATGACTGAAACCGAAATGTCTGCACTCCGCGAGTCGCAGTTCCTTGCATTCACTGATCCGCGTTGTAGAAGTGCTGTTGCAAACTGGCAGAAGGTTCTTGAGCGTACTCCGAACGGATGGCTTCTCTATCGTGTTGGTAATGACAAAGCGGTCGGCCACACCGACGATCCAAATTGGCAAGACGAACCGTGGACCGTCGTTCATGGTCTTTCAACGGAGGATCCGTACGATCAGGCGTATTGCCCGACCCTTCAGGACGCTGTGGACGAACTGTTGAACGGTTGATACATAGTAGTGCCTGCCGACCCGGAAGCCATGCTCGAATCCTGCTGGCGGAATTCCTTCGTTGTTTTCCGCGTACGCAGTTTGCCCTGCGATGAAACAATACGGCGGATAACCATGCGATGCACCGGAGACGCGTGTCAGGCGTTTTGGCAGTGGTTGAGTCTTTCGACGCGACCCGGTGATCGCTACCGTTACACGGGGTTGGCTCTGATCGGCATCAAGCTTTGATTTTCGGATGCGCGGTCGGCCGGCTTCGATGGTGATTGAAGTTAGAATGCGGTGTCATGTTTGACCGTGTCGCTGAACACATTGGTCGTGCTCGGACAATAGCCGCTTTGCAATGTTGACTGAACGCAGAGACGATCACCACGTACCGACGCTTTGAATCGATTGATGCTTCAAGCTTTGACTTTGTTTGCGTCGGAACGTCGCGATCTTCAAGCCGGTTCGAGCGGTGTTTGCGCGGTCGATTTGGTGAATGTGCTACGTTGCCTGATTCGTCATGGATTCAACCGCGGTCTCGGGGCTCCCTACGCCGCCGGCCGCTGGGTGTCTTCTTTACGTGTCTGGCCGCCGGCTCCGGCAACCCCGATCCCGCAACGCTTTGGCCGACTTCGACAGGAAGAAACTCGATGCTTCAAACCGTGCGACGTTGCCGGCTTGATTCGATGTGTAACAATGCGTTCAACCGAAGCGGGGTTGAGCCGTCTTGGACGCTTCGCTGACCACGTTTCCACGCCCCCGCTCGGTTAACGCCGCCGTTCGCCGACTGAAGACTGCGCTTTACCTGCTTTGCAACGCAATCTGGTCGATCTCCTGCCCACCACGGATGACTCGCGCGATGTCGATTGTTTCCGCCGTCACGAAATAGAGAACTACATAGTTGCCGAAACCGTTCACTAACTTGGCACGAAGCCCTTCGGCTTCTGGGCGTGTAGTTGGCACCGCACCACCGGCTTCCGGAAACTGACACAACATATCAACAGTCGCTTCGATCGCATCAAGAAAACGCAGGGCTGAATCGAGATTCGACTCGGCAATGTCGCTCGAGTGTCCCGCAATGTCGTCCATGGCAAGCCGCCTGCGGTGCGGCACTTTGCGTCCAGGCATTCAACTTCCGTGCTTTGACTTCAACTCTGTACGAATGGCTTCGATTTCATTTCCATTCCATGGCTCACTTGGGCCGCTCTGCAACCCTTCAACCGCGAGCTTCTCTACTTCGGTCTGACGCTCAGATATTCGCAAGATGAATTCTGATACGAATTCGCTGACGTCTTCGTAGCCGCTGATTTTCGCGCGTTCCGCGATCGCCGACATTATCGGCTCGGGTACATTAACACTAATCGTAGACATTTCCGGCTCCCAAGAAACTTGAACCCCTGCATTCTACACCAGGGCGGACCTTGCGACAGGCTCGATCTCTTCCTCGATTCAAATTTGCGGCGAACCATGCGATGATACGGAGCGGCGGTGGTCGCCGTTTTGGCAATGGCTGAGTCTCTCGCCGCCGCCCGCATATCGCTACCGTTCGCCGACTTGAGAGTTGCGCCAAACACAAATCTGCTTCGGCTACGATTGGCAAAAGACAGCGTTTCATCTTTGCTCCGGCTCCCCTGAACAATGCACATTAGAACTGCCCTTCGATCGTACGGTGACGCTTGGCGGACGACGTTTCACTTCATTGCGTTTTGAATCGTTTTCTCCATCTTGACGTTACCATTTCGACTGTTGGAAATCGTCACCGGACCGGAACCCAGTTGGCACATTGCTGTGCCGCTTATTTTTGCTTTGGTGGTTTACCTTCCGTTTTCCGTAGCTTGGGCGTCACGACTCACTGGTGTTCGTCCACGTACGCCCGAAGAGCAGGAGGAGCACCACAGGAAGATCGTTGATGAAAAGAATGCTCAATTGCGTCGGGAGAGCTCGCGTGAACCGATCGTGGATTGAACAATGTGCCCTCAACGCAACGAAAACATTGCGGCGAACCATGCCGTGCACCGGAGCGGCGTCGTCGCGTTTTCTGATGGTCAACTCTACTCTCGCCGCCCGGTGACGGCGGCCGTTACACGGGGTCGGCTCTGATCGGCATCAGGCTTTGATTTTCGTGTGCGCGGTCGGCCGGCTTCGATGGTGATTGAAGTTAGAATGCGGTGTCATGTTTGACCGTGTCGCTGAACACATTGGTCGTGCTCGGACAATAGCCGCTTTGCAATGTTGACTGAACGCAGAGACGATCACCACGTACCGACGCTTTGAATCGATTGATGCTTCAAGCTTTGACTTTGTTTGCGTCGGAACGTCGCGATCTTCAAGCCGGTTCGAGCGTTGTTTGCGCGGTCGATGTGGTGAATGTGCTACGTTGCTTGACTCGTCTGGAATTCAGTCGCGGTCTCGGGTCTCCCTTCGCCGCCGGCCGCTGGATGTCTTCCTTTCGTGTCTGGCCACCGGCTTCGGCAACCCCGATCCCGCCACGCTTTGGCCGACATCACAGTGAAGAAACTCGATGCTTCAGGCCGTGCGACGTTGCCGGCTTGGTTCGATGTGTAACAATGCGTTCAACCGAAGCGGGGTGAAGCCGTCTTGGACGCTTCGCTGACCACGTTTCCACGCCCCCGCTCGGTTAACGCCTCCGTTACACGGGGTTGGCTCTGATCGGCATCAGGCTTTGACTTTCGGGTGCGCGGTCGGCCGACTTTGATGGTGAATGAAGATCGAATGGGGTGTCATGATTGGCTTTGTCGCGAAACACATTGGTCGTGCTCAGTCTTTCGCCGCTTCGCAATGTTGACTGAACGCAGAGACGATCACCACGTACCGACGCTTTGGCTCAGCCAATACTTCCATCCGCCAAAGTGTTTGCGTCGGAACGTCGCGATCTTCAAGCCGGTTCGAGCGTTAGTTGCGCGGTCGATTTGGTGAGCGCGTTACGTTTCCTGACCTGTCCTGCATTCAACCGCGGTCTCGGGGCACCCTGCGCCGCCGACCGCTGGATGTCTTCTTTCCGTGTCTGGCCGTCGGCTTCGGCACCCCCGATCCCGCCACGCTTTGTTCGACATCACAATGAAGAAACTCGATGCTTCAAGCCTTGCGACGTTGCCGGCTTGATTCGATGTGTAACAATGCGTTCAACCGAAGCGGGGTTGAGCCGTCTTGGACGCTTCGCTGACCACGTTCCCACGCCCCCGCTCGGTTAACGCGACCGTTATCCGACTGACGCGTCCAACATTACTCTCCCAATTGAAAATCCAATGCGACCTAACTCCGACATGTCCCGCCGCCCGGATTCACCGACCGCTCGGATTCGAGACGCTGGGCAAGGGCGGTGGGCAATGCTGATGGTCGCGTTGATCGGCATGGTGCTCGTTGTGCTTGGTCTGATTCAAGCCTTAGACACTGCGGGCGATTCATCAATTCTGTACCGAGGATGGTCCACCATCGTATTTGGGATCTCGATCGTGATCCTTTCGCATTCGACCGGTCGACTCATTCCGAATCGCTAGCCGTCCATTTACAACCCGCGTACAGAACGCATGTTCTAGGTGCAGCCGATACGTGTGAAGTCACTACGGCGGATAACCATCGGTTGCAACGGAGGCCGCGAGTTACTGTTTTCAAGTGGTAAGTCGTTCGCGCGGCCCCGCTGAACCGTGCCGTTACCCGACTGAAGTATGGACGACTGGCTCGAACTCGAACGCTTGCACTTTGCCGCCGGTGACGGCGACCTTGCCGCAGTTCAATCGCTTTTGGCTGACGGTCGAGACGTGAACGCAAAAGACTCTGATCTCGCGCTAACTCCATTGCACTACGCCGCTGCCGGCGAACACGTTGACATCGTGCGGTTCCTGATTGCAAACGGAGCCGATGTAAATGCGATTGACGAGGCGACCGCTGGTGACACACCACTCGGACATGTTGCCCAGGAATGCTCTCTCTCGATGGCAAAGACTCTGCTCGATTCCGGGGCGAACCCGCTGATTCCAGGGGGGATGCAACTTACACCACTTCACCGAGCAGAACGTCGGAAACGTCCCGATGGTCGCCAAGTCTACGATCTATTGCTTGATGTGGCCCGCACTCGATTCCACTACCATGGGGGCGGGTAACCATGCGATGATACGGAGCGGCGGTGGTCACCGTTTTCGCGATGACTAAATCACTCGCCGCCGCCCGCATATCGCTACCGTTATCCGACTGAAGTGCAATGTACGAATCTTGTATCACCATTGAACGTCCGGTCGACAATCGCCGTTTCTACATAGCGATTGTGGTTTCCGCATGCACGGTTATCGCGTACTTCATTCTTGCCGCATCCAATTCCGAGCGGTGGATGCTATACCCGCTGGGGATTTTCCACCTTGTTGGCTTACTAGTCATTCTCTGCCGTCGTCCCAGTGCGTCAGTTGTTGTCGAACGGGACTCGATCGCATGGCGTGGTGACGGTCTTTTTTGGCCCACCTCCAATCTTGTTTCGTTTATCGAGATAGACTCTGTTGAATTGCTTGAAAGCGGATCTCGCTCTAAAATACTATTGCATAACCGATATTCTGGACCATGCACCATTGCGGACAACTTCTTTACCGATGGCTCGTCCGTTCTGTCGGCTATTCGTCATTTCCGACCCGACTTGCCGATCTCCACGACGGCGGATAACCATCGGATGCACCGGAGTGGCGGTGGCTAGCGTTTTGGCATTGGCCGAGTCTTTCGCCGCCACCCGGTGATCCGTAGCGTTCTGCGACAGGAAGCGAACCTTTGAGTCTGTTTTAGTGTCTCAACAAACATGGAACGCAACGACTCCAACGAAATTAAGGTTAGATTAGAACCGAACTTATCATCAGCAGATTTCGTTGACGTACTTAAACGTTCGACGCTCGCTGAACGTCGTCCAGTCAATGATGCGAACGTCGTTGCTGGTATGCTCAAGCAGGCCGACCTGATCGCAACGGCTCGAGCCTCCAGTGGATTGTTGGTTGGCGTGGCTCGGTCGATCACCGACTTCCACTACTGTACTTATCTGTCGGATTTGGCGGTCGACGTATCGTTTCAGCGTCGCGGGATTGGCAAGCAATTGATCGATTTCACTCACGAAAAGGCGGGCCGGCAGACCACCCTTATTCTTTTGGCTGCACCTGCGGCGGCAACGTACTATCCACACATTGGATTGACTTCTCATGACTCTTGCTGGATCATGAAGCACGAACCGGGTGTCGAGGTGTCCACCAAAGAATTGTCGCAGAACAAAGGGTTGGACGCGGAGGCCTCGAAAGCGTCTTTTTCAGATGGTTAATCTTTCGCTCGGCCCCGGTCAACCCTGCCGTTCGCCGACATCAATTTGCGGCAAAAGACCGTGATGAATTACACACAGCACTACATCATCGACCGTCACGAGAAGACGCTGTTTGTTCCGTGGGCGTTTCTGCTAACGTTGGGCGGTTGCTGGGCCGTATCGGTCCCACCAGATGCGAATCGCACCTTGCTTACCAACGTGTTGTGGTGGTTTCATCTAGCCGTTGTTGCCATCCCGCTTTCCGCGTTCGTGATAGCCAAGCTTGTTGGTCTATCGGCGGTTCATTTGATTACTGGTAGCTGGCTGGTCGTTGTATTGCTCTATACACTCGGCGTGATCTATTTGATAGCCGGATGGCGGCGAGTGTCTTTCCGCGATACCGTCCAATACATGTACGTCATGGGCGACAACGGTAGCGTCTCGCTTTTGCGTCAAGTATTGTTTGGATTGTTCGCAATTGCGTTGGTTCTTCTGTTTCGGTTGACGGAACACTTCGTGATTGCGTTCTGTGCAATCGCACTGGTCAATTCCGCGCTGGCTGCAATCGTGCTACTTCGCCGATCTCATGTGTCTGCGTAGGGCCATCGGTACGACGAGACGGGACCTGGCGGGGTGGCGAACCATGCCGTGCACCGGAGCGGCGTCAAAGCGTTTTCTGATGGTTAGTTTTTCTCTCGCCGCCCGGTGACGGCGGACGTTATCCGACAAACGTAGCATCCTATCCAAGGAGACATTCATGGGATATTCGCACAGCTTCTTTGCCCTCGAGGTTGCCGAAGTGAAGGCGCTCTACGGTTCGAAGAACAACGCCCTGCTAGAAGGTATCCTCAAATCGCAGGCAGAAGACATCGAGGATAACGACGCGTTTTTTGAAGACGAGATCGAGGACGGCGACTTACCAGACACAGCCACAGCACTTCGCGAGATCTTTGAGGGCAACGCTCGACCAAGCGCGGAAGGGGCGATGTACGGTTACGCACTCCAAATGATCTGTAGACACATGGGACAAGAGGTTGAGGGAGGCGAGTACGGCGTTGCTGACGTGACTGATCACCCTTACGATTCGCTGCTTGTGAAATCTGGTATCCCGATCCCGATTCCAGAGCCGAGTGATTTCCCAATGATTGGGTACTTGGATTTCAACCAACTTGATGACGAAATCGCTATGGCCAGAGCAGATCATGAAAAGGTCGGTAGCGACTCTGCGGAAGCAATGTCCGCGATTCGCGGATTGATGAACGCCGTCGGATTTGGACTGAAACCTGGTGGAATCAACGCAGAGGAGATTCAAGAAGACATTGATGCCTACGTCGAGACACTTGAGGCTGCCAAGAAACTCGGTAAAGGTGTCATTTCATTTCGCCACTGACCAACGCAAATGTCGGATAACCAAGCGATGGACGCGGAGCCGCCGACAGCGCGTTTTGAAATGGATGATCGATGACGGCGGCCCGGTCATCGCCGCCGTTACACGGGGTTGGCTCTGATCGGCATCAGGCTTTGGCTTTCGGGTGCGCGGTCGGCCGACTTTGATAGTTAATCAAGATCGATTGCGGTGTCATGATTGGCTGTGTCGCGAAACACATTGGTCGTGCTCAGTCTTTCGCCGCTTCGCAACGTTGACTGAATGCTGAGACGATCACCACGTACCGACGCATTGAATCGATTGATGCTTCCATCCGCCAAAGTATTTGCGTCGGAACGTCGCGATCTTCAAGCCGGTTCAAGCGTTGTTGGCGCGGTCGATTTGGTGAACGTGCTACGTTGCCTGACTCGTCTGGAATTCCATCGCGGTCTCGGGGCTCCCTACGCCGCCGGCCGCTGGATGTCTTCTCTACGTGTCTGGCCGCCGGCTCCGGCAACCCCGATCCCGCCACGCTTTGGTCGACATCACAAAGAAAAAACTCGATGCTTCAAGCCGTTCGACGTTGCCGGCTTGATTCGATGTGTAACAATGCGTTCAACCGAAGCGGGGTTGAGCCGTCTTGGACGCTTCGCTGACCACGTTCCCACGCCCCCGCTCGGTTAACGCCGCCGTTACACGGGGTTGGCTCTGATCGGCATCAGGCTTTGACTTTCGGGTGCGCGGTCGGCCGACTTTGATGGTGAATGAAGATCGAATGGGGTGTCATGATTGGCTTTGTCGCGAAACACATTGGTCGTGCTCAGTCTTTCGCCGCTTCGCAATGTTGACTGAACGCAGAGACGATCACCACGTACCGACGCTTTGGCTCAGCCAATACTTCCATCCGCCAAAGTGTTTGCGTCGGAACGTCGCGATCTTCAAGCCGGTTCGAGCGTTAGTTGCGCGGTCGATTTGGTGAGCGCGTTACGTTTCCTGACCTGTCCTGCATTCAACCGCGGTCTCGGGGCACCCTGCGCCGCCGACCGCTGGATGTCTTCTTTCCGTGTCTGGCCGTCGGCTTCGGCACCCCCGATCCCGCCACGCTTTGTTCGACATCACAATGAAGAAACTCGATGCTTCAAGCCTTGCGACGTTGCCGGCTTGATTCGATGTGTAACAATGCGTTCAACCGAAGCGGGGTTGAGCCGTCTTGGACGCTTCGCTGACCACGTTCCCACGCCCCCGCTCGGTTAACGCGACCGTTACACGGTGTTGGCTCTGATCGGCATCAAGCTTTGATGTTCGTTTGCGCGGTCGGCCGGCTTTGGTGGTGAATCAAGATCGAATGCGGTGAGATGCGTGGCTTTGTCGTGAAACGCTTTGGCCGTGATCGGTCGATGTCCGCATCACAATGTTGACTCAATGCAGAGACGATCACCACGTACCGACGCTTTGAATCAACTGACACTTCAAGCCGGCAAAGTCTTTGCGTCGGAACGTCGCGATCTTCAAGCCGGTTCGAGCGTTGTTTGCGCGGTCAATTTGGTGAATGTGCTACGTTGCCTGACTCTTCCTGAATTCCACCGCGGTCTCGGGGCTCCCTACGCCGGTGGCCGCTGGATGTCTTCTTTTCGTGTCTGGCCGCCGGCTTCGGCACCCCCGATCCCGCAATGCTTTGTTCGACATCACAATGAAGAAACTCGATGCTTCAAGCCGAGCGACGTTGCCGGCTTGATTCGATGTGTAACAATGCGTTCAACCGAAGCGGGGTTGAGCCGTCTTGGACGCTTCGCTGACCACGTTTCCACGCCCCCGCTCGGTTAACGCCGCCGTTCGCCGACAGAAATTGACCTATGGCTGATCCCTATCAACCTCCTCCGTATGACGCCGAACGATCGCAAGCGCCAAGCGTAACACCGTCACCGATTCTGCACGGTCTGATCTACACTTTACTTTTCCCGGTGGCCGCCGCATACACGATCATCGCAAGATCAATTGCTGGCCCCGGCTATACAACCGCGCCGAACCAGGGTGCAATGGTATTATTCTTTCTGTTTTGTCTCGCATGGCCAATTGTGGCTATCGTCGTAATTGGCATCATTCGTCGCTTCAGCGGCGTTCGTGGACTTGCAGCGTCTGCTGTTGGTGTACTTTCCTGGCTATGTAGCTGCTACATTCCTTTCTGGATCGGCATGGATTGAGATGTTCTCGTCAGGTTCTCAGCCTCCGATTGCCAAATTGCGGCGAACCATGACATGCACTGGAGGACGGCTTGCGACGTTTGCTCGGATCGACAATCAACTCTCCGTCCCCAGTGATGTCCGCCGTTACACGGGGTTGGCTCTGATCGGCATCAAGCTTTGATGTTCGTTTGCGCGGTCGGCCGGCTTTGATGATGAATCGAGATCGATTGCGGTGTCATGTATGACTACGTTTCCGAACGCATTGGTCGTGCTCGGACAATAGCCGCTTCGCAATGTTGACTGAATGCAGAGACGATCACCACGTACCGACGCTTTGAATCAATTGATGCTTCAAGCCGTGAGTCTGTTTGCGTCGGAACGTCGCGATCTTCAAGCCGGTTCAAGCGTTGTTGGCGCGTTCGATTTGGTGAATGTGCTACGTTGTTTGACTCGACCTGAATTCCACCGCGGTCTCGGGGCACCCTTCGCCGGCGGCCGCTGGATGTCCTCTTTGCGTGACTGGCCGTCGGCTCCGGCAACCCCGATCCCGCAACGCTTTGGCCGACTTCGACAGGAAGAAACTCGATGCTTCAAGCCGTGCGACGTTGCCGGCTTGATTCGATGTGTAACAATGCGTTCAACCGAAGCGGGGTTGTGCCGTCTTGGACGCTTCGCTGACCACGTTCCCACGCCCCCGCTCGGTTAACGCGACCGTTACACGGGGTTGGCTCTGATCGGCATCAAGCTTTGATTTTCGGATGCGCGGTCGGCCGGCTTTGATGGTGAATCAAGATCGGACGCGGTGTCATGTTTGGCAACGTCGCCGAACACATTGGCCGTGCTCGGTCGACGCCCGCATCGCAATGTTGACTGAACGCAGAGACGATCACCACGTACCGACGCTTTCAATCGATTGATGCTCCAAGCTGTGAATCTGTTTTCGTCGGAACGTCGCGATCTTCAAGCCGGTTCGAGCGTTGGTTGCGCGGTCGATTTGGTGAATGTGTTACGTTGCTTGGCTCGTCCTGGATTCCACCGCGGTCTCGGGGCACCCTTCGCCGCCGGCCGCTGGATGTCTTCTTTGCGTGTCTGGCCGTCGGCTTCGGCAACCCCGATCCCGCCACGCTTTGGTCGACATCACAAAGGAGAAACTCGATGCTTCAAGCCGTTCGACGTTGCCGGCTTGATTCGATGTGTAACAATGCGTTCAACCGAAGCGGGGTTGAGCCGCTTTTGGACGCTTCGCTGATCACGTTTCCACGCCCCCGCTCGGTTAACGCGACCGTTACACGGGGTTGGCTCTGATCGGCATCAGGCTTTGGCTTTCGGGTGCGCGGTCGGCCGACTTTGATAGTTAATCAAGATCGATTGCGGTGTCATGATTGGCTGTGTCGCGAAACACATTGGTCGTGCTCAGTCTTTCGCCGCTTCGCAACGTTGACTGAATGCTGAGACGATCACCACGTACCGACGCATTGAATCGATTGATGCTTCCATCCGCCAAAGTATTTGCGTCGGAACGTCGCGATCTTCAAGCCGGTTCAAGCGTTGTTGCCGCGGTCGATTTGGTGAATGTGCTACGTTGCTTGACTCGTCTGGAATTCCACCGCGGTCTCGGGGCACCCTACGCCGCCGGCCGCTGGATGTCTTCTTTCCGTGTCTGGCCGTCGGCTCCGGCAACCCCGATCCCGCAACGCTTTGTTCGACATCACAATGAAGAAACTCGATGCGTCAAGCCGTGCGACGTTGCCGGCTTGATTCGATGTGTAACAATGCGTTCAACCGAAGCGGGGTTAAGCCGTCTTGGACGCTTCGCTGACCACGTTTCCACGCCCCCGCTCGGTTAACGCGACCGTTCGCTGACTGACAAGACGGCAACGCAACGCAGGTCAACACGACATTGTTTGCTCTCATCTTGCTACTGTTTCTCGCTGCTTGCGGCTTAGTCGTTTGGGCTACGCACGCAGCGATCGCGGGCCGTATTCCGACTTGGTCGCGTTTGCTGTTCCTAGCTGCCCTGACTGCCAGCGTCGTCGCCGCATACTTAACGACATTCCACTACACCTATCTCGCGAATGCCAATACTCGTTTTCACGGCTGGCCCGTTCCTACCGTGATCTTCCAACGCGATGGGCCCGGCGAACCTTGGCTCGATTTTGTGGGGCCGACCGTGATATTGGCGTATCCAATGAACCTTCTGCTGTTTTCCTTCGTTCCCGCGATGTTTGTCCTGGCCGTGTTCGTGTTTCGCAAACGCTCGCGTTTGCACTCACCGGAAGCGACGGCTGCTGTTGACCTTTCATCAATAACCACGCAAGATGTTGATGATTCGGGCAACCCGTACCAACCGCCGCTCGGGATGTGATAAATTGCAGCGAACCATGCGATGCAACGGAGCCGGGCTTGCAAGGTTTCACGAATGGATCGTCAACTCTCCCGGCCCGCTGATCGCGACCGTTACACGGGGTCGGCTCTGATCGGCATCAGGCTTTGATTTTCGTGTGCGCGGTCGGCCGGCTTCGATGGTGATTGAAGTTAGAATGCGGTGTCATGTTTGACCGTGTCGCTGAACACATTGGTCGTGCTCGGACAATAGCCGCTTTGCAATGTTGACTGAACGCAGAGACGATCACCACGTACCGACGCTTTGAATCGATTGATGCTTCAAGCTTTGACTTTGTTTGCGTCGGAACGTCGCGATCTTCAAGCCGGTTCGAGCGTTGTTTGCGCGGTCGATGTGGTGAATGTGCTACGTTGCTTGACTCGTCTGGAATTCAGTCGCGGTCTCGGGTCTCCCTTCGCCGCCGGCCGCTGGATGTCTTCCTTTCGTGTCTGGCCACCGGCTTCGGCAACCCCGATCCCGCCACGCTTTGGCCGACATCACAGTGAAGAAACTCGATGCTTCAGGCCGTGCGACGTTGCCGGCTTGGTTCGATGTGTAACAATGCGTTCAACCGAAGCGGGGTGAAGCCGTCTTGGACGCTTCGCTGACCACGTTTCCACGCCCCCGCTCGGTTAACGCCTCCGTTCGACAGGATGTGATGCTCGAATCTGATGGCCAACAAAAACGAAAGCAAACGGCAAAAGAAGCTCGCCAAGCAGAGACAGAAAGCGAAACGCACGCTGCAACGCAAGAAGCAGGAAATCGAACTCCCAACTGACCGCAAGCGTCTCGCTGAATACGTACTAAACCCAAAGAAACTCACAACACCGCGCATGATTGATGAACACGTCAAAGTGTTCTGCGAGGCGATCAACCCAAACACTGCTCCAACCTTCTTGGAAATCGATCCCGAAGAATGGTCACGCCAAAGCTGCTGCGATCTCAACGTGAAGCATTATCTAGAGAAGCACGGCGGCGGTGTCATGGTGTGCGGTTATAAGATTTGGTATCGCACAAAACTCTACATCGAGGCGGAACGCCATGCGGTACTTCGCACCGACGACGGGACGTTGCGTGATTTGACCTTCGCAGCAGATGGTGAAACTAGAATCCTGTTCCTGCCGGACATTCCTGATCGCTCACACAACCTTTCGGACAATCGCGACAAGATTCGCCACGCAGTTGATCATCGTGTAAAATCCCTGGCTGAATCGTTGGACCGTCGAGATGCAAAGAACCCAATTCAGAAGCTGAGTGACGACGAGTCATGGGCGACGATGCTGACGTTCGCCGATTGGAAAAGTGGCGAGCGTCAGGCGTCGGTTTGGCTGACAACGAAATCCCGATGAACTGTCGAACCATGCGATGAACCGAAGTCGCGGAGTCGTCGTTTTTGACAATGGAAAATCAACCGCCGCGACTCGGTTATCGCGGTCGTTACACGGGGTTGGCTCTGATCGGCATCAAGCTTTGATTTTCGGATGCGCGGTCGGCCGGCTTTGATGGTGAATCAAGATCGAATGCGGTGTCATGATTGGCTGTGTCGCGAAACACATTGGTCGTGCTCGGTCTTTCGCCGATTCGAAATGTTGACTGAACGCAGAGACGATCACCACGCACCGACGCGTTGAATCAACTGATACTTCAAGCCGGAAAAGTGTTTGCGTCGGAACGTCGCGATCTTCAAGCCGCTTCAACCGTTGGTTGCGCGGTCGATGTCGTGAACGTCCTACGTTGCCTGGCCTGTCCTGAATTCCACCGCGGTCTCGGGGCACCCTACGCCGCCGGCCGCTGGATGTCTTCTTTCCGTGTCTGGCCGTCGGCTCCGGCAACCCCGATCCCGCAACGCTTTGTTCGACATCACAATGAAGAAACTCGATGCTTCAAGCCGTGCGACGTTGCCGGCTTGATTCGATGTGTAACAATGCGTTCAACCGAAGCGGGGTGAAGCCGTCTTGGACGCTTCGCTGACCACGTTTCCACGCCCCCGCTCGGTTAACGCGACCGTTATCCGACTGAGAGCATGGATACTCCATGACTAACGAGACCGACAAAACTCACATCAGAGTGCTTTCAGTCTTGCACATTGTTGCTGGCTTGTTCTTGTTTGCTACCTCACTTGGGCAGTTTCTTCTAGCCAAACGTGTTGCGATAATGGGGCAGCTGCCCACTTTTATTTCGTTTTTGTTCGTTTTAATGCTGCTGACGTCATTGCTGATCTTCGTCGTGGGGATACTGCTGTATACGCGTAGGATGTACTGGTTTTGCTTCACTGTTGCTGCTGTCGAGTGTCTCATCATGCCGCTTGGAACAGTGCTTGGCGTTTTGACACTTGTCGTTCTCATGCGTCCATCGGTGACTGATGATTTCGTATCAAGGAACTCTGATCCGACTGCTGGTGACGGATAACAATGCGTCGCACCGGAGACGCGGTGGATAGTTTTTTCGTGAATGCAATGTTCTCTCCCGCGTCCCGGTGGACGCGACCGTTACACGGGGTTGGCTCTGATCGGCATCAAGCTTTGATTTTTTTGTGCGCGGTCGGCCGGCTTTGATGGTGAATCAAGATCGAATGCGGTGTCATGTTTGACCGTGTCGCAGAACACATTGGTCGTGCTCAGTCGATGTCCGCATCACAATGCTGACTGAACGCAGAGACGATCACCACGTACCGACGCTTTGAATCGATTGATGCTTCAAGCCGTGAGTCTGTTTGCGTCGGAACGTCGCGATCTTCAAACCGGTTCAAGCGTTGTTGGCGCGGTCGATTTGGTGAATGTGCTACGTTGCTTGACTCGTCTGGAATTCAATCGCGGTCTCGGGGCTCCCTTCGCCGCCGGCCGCTGGATGTCTTCTTTCCGTGTCTGGCCGTCGGCTTCGGAAACCCCGATCCCGCCATGTTTTGGTCGACATCACAAAGAAGAAACTCGATGCTTCAAGCCGTGCGACGTTGCCGGCTTGATTCGATGTGTAACAATGCGTTCAACCGAAGCGGGGTTAAGCCGTTTTGGACGCTTCGCTGACCACGTTTCCACGCCCCCGCTCGGTTAACGCGACCGTTATCCCACTCTGGATCGCACATCGTTTGATCGTGCAGAATCTTCTCACATAACCTCCTGGCGTGACGTTTCTCGGCTTTCGATTCACCCACGCAAGTTGGCAACAAACTCCGCGTCAAATCGATGACGGCAACGCGACTTGCGTAGTAATTGAACGCTCGCAACACTCATTCGCACTGCCGTTCGTGCTCGACATCTGACGCGACGTTTTCACTCTGCTGGCACAATCGGCCATGACGTACCGAATCGTCGACGATCTATCTTGGACACGCATTCTGACTGATCGTCAACGATTCGGAACGTTCTGGCCTTCCCTCTGGTTCAACCCGCAACTTCGTATCCAACGCCTGAAGTCACGGGCGAACCTGTTGGAACAATTGACTCTTGTTCAACCTCCTGCGGCAGCGTCCGATTTGCCGACGACGATTGATTTTGTCCCTTCTGGGCCATCATCGCCGGCAAATCGGACGCACCCGCACTGGCTTCGGTATCATGGCGTTACGGGTGGCGGCGTCCCGCCGTTGATTTCCGCTCTCGCGGTCCCGCGTGAGTTCAATGCCCGGTCAACCGTAAGGGATAACCATCGGTTGTACCGGAGCACGGCTTGCGGGCGTTTCTCAAATGGTAAATCAACCGTCCGTGCCCGGTAAACCGTACCGTTCGCCGACGGAGACTATTCTTGCGATTTGGATTGCGTCACCTCTTGGCTGTATCAACGCTGTTCGCAATTCTGCTTGCAATTGGTAGCGCGAGCGATGCGATCCAACGTGACGGTGTTTGGACGCTTGAGTCAATTGAGACCGAGGATTGGGGCGGATCTTGGCATGGGGAAGATGCAGTAACGGGTGAACTAATAGGTGGCGCCATCCTTACGTACGTTGCCACGTTGCGTGATGGAGACCGCGTTCGAATGGTTTGTGTTGGTGACGATTTTTCGGGGGTTCCACCGCTGCCAAAGCCGGGTGATTCATTCATTTTCACTGGCTCCGAAATGCCACGCGGTAAACCAATCTTTCCCGGCTCAACGATCTATACAGGACCGCCGCCCGGCAGTCCGACTTTCTTTGCGGTGGATGATCACACTCTGGTCGTGGCTGCACGAACGGGTGATGGCTATGCACCGATACTCAACGCGGTTGCGGCGTTCTTCCTATCGTTTCTACTCGTGTTCCTTTACACTTGCCTCCACCGTTTTGTAGCGTGGTTGCCACGTGCGATCACCGAGAGCCAGGAACGCAGACAATAGATGCTCGAACACCGTCGCCGAGCTCGAATCACATGATAGACGGCGAACCATGAAATGCACGGGAGAACGGGTGGTCCGTTTTCTCGACTGCTTGCGAGTCGTTCGCCCGTTCCCCGTGATTTCTAACGTTACACGGGGTCGGCTCTGATCGGCATCAGGCTTTGATTTTCGTGTGCGCGGTCGGCCGGCTTCGATGGTGATTGAAGTTAGAATGCGGTGTCATGTTTGACCGTGTCGCTGAACACATTGGTCGTGCTCGGACAATAGCCGCTTTGCAATGTTGACTGAACGCAGAGACGATCACCACGTACCGACGCTTTGAATCGATTGATGCTTCAAGCTTTGACTTTGTTTGCGTCGGAACGTCGCGATCTTCAAGCCGGTTCGAGCGGTGTTTGCGCGGTCGATTCGGTGAATGTGCTACGTTGCCTGATTCGTCATGGATTCAACCGCGGTCTCGGGGCTCCCTACGCCGCCGGCCGCTGGGTGTCTTCTTTACGTGTCTGGCCGCCGGCTCCGGCAACCCCGATCCCGCCACGCTTTGGCCGACTTCGACAGGAAGAAACTCGATGCTTCAAACCGTGCGACGTTGCCGGCTTGATTCGATGTGTAACAATGCGTTCAACCGAAGCGGGGTTGAGCCGTCTTGGACGCTTCGCTGACCACGTTCCCACGCCCCCGCTCGGTTAACGCCGCCGTTCTGCTCACTAGGAATGTTCCGCGTTGAATCCGTACGAACCTCCTGCCGCCAACGAACCTGTAGAGTCGGAAGGCGACGAATCTGATTCGGTCACGATAAACGTTGCTCCGTTTTACCTCGACGGCTTCGATCTTGTTGCCGGTCAATTACCGGGCTTGATATACCTTTGGATTCCAGCGGGTCTTGTTGCATGGTTTACGAATTCGCTTGTTCTTGGCGGCGCAACAATCGCATTCATGATCGGTTCGATTTTGCTTTTTACGATTCGCGGCATTGAAATTTCGTCCGCTGGCCTACGGTTCCGACGGCTGCTCGGTCATCCACGGTTTTTACCGTGGAATCGAGTGGTTCGCATCGCCGAAGCAACGCGGCGAGAGGTATTGATACATGGTTAGACGGTCCCTCGATTCCCACCACGGGAAATCACTAGCGCATCAACAACAAAAGGGCATTTCCGTATCGAGTGGAATGGCGGTTGGCTATACTTTCCTCCAGCGGAAATTGGCCGATTCCGCAAACACGTGTCTCTGCACAAAGCAATAGCAGAACCAAGGGTTGCACCGAAGCCGGGCTTGCGCGTTTAATTGGAATGGAAAATCAACTCTCCCGGCTCGGTGAACCCGGCCGTTATCCGACAAACGTAGCATCCTATCCAAGGAGACATTCATGGGATATTCGCACAGCTTCTTTGCCCTCGAGGTTGCCGAAGTGAAGGCGCTCTACGGTTCGAAGAACAACGCCCTGCTAGAAGGTATCCTCAAATCGCAGGCAGAAGACATCGAGGATAACGACGCGTTTTTTGAAGACGAGATCGAGGACGGCGACTTACCAGACACAGCCACAGCACTTCGCGAGATCTTTGAGGGCAACGCTCGACCAAGCGCGGAAGGGGCGATGTACGGTTACGCACTCCAAATGATCTGTAGACACATGGGACAAGAGGTTGAGGGAGGCGAGTACGGCGTTGCTGACGTGACTGATCACCCTTACGATTCGCTGCTTGTGAAATCTGGTATCCCGATCCCGATTCCAGAGCCGAGTGATTTCCCAATGATTGGGTACTTGGATTTCAACCAACTTGATGACGAAATCGCTATGGCCAGAGCAGATCATGAAAAGGTCGGTAGCGACTCTGCGGAAGCAATGTCCGCGATTCGCGGATTGATGAACGCCGTCGGATTTGGACTGAAACCTGGTGGAATCAACGCAGAGGAGATTCAAGAAGACATTGATGCCTACGTCGAGACACTTGAGGCTGCCAAGAAACTCGGTAAAGGTGTCATTTCATTTCGCCACTGACCAACGCAAATGTCGGATAACCAAGCGATGGACGCGGAGCCGCCGACAGCGCGTTTTGAAATGGATGATCGATGACGGCGGCCCGGTCATCGCCGCCGTTCGCCCAACAAGATAGCTCGTCGCTTTGAGTTCTAACCCGTTATCGTACCGTGCACGTCGCATGAACATGCGCGTCGAGGCTTCCGTCGATCACGGCGTGCTCAATTGGCGATACGTTGCCAACGGCGATGAATGGAAGCAATCCATGCCACTCGCAAAGATGGTCCCGCATCCGATGTTCTCCATCGACCGTGGGACGCGATGGAAGTACTTGGCGATGACTGTTCTCCTTCCTCTTCTTGCGTTTGGCGTCGTCAGCTGGCTCGAGTTTGGACTGACCTACACGATCTCTATCCCCGTCGTTTCGTTCCTGGTTCTCGCTTACCGCTTTTCTCCATGGCTAATCGGTCCCATAGAATGGGCTACATTCGATACAATGCTGAAAGACAAGACTGTCTATGTTTTTCGCGGCGCTCAGCAATCGGGTTTTGACGAATTCGTCGCTGCACTCGACAACGCGATTGACGCTGCCAGCACAATTCCCGAAGAAGTGGGCGAACCATGACATGCACGGGAGGACGGCTTGCGGCTTTTTTCGCAATGGATAGTTCACTCTCCGTCCCCCGTGATGTCGGTCGTTACACGGGGTCCGCTCTGATCGGCATCAGGCTTTGACTTTCGGGTGCGCGGTCGGCCGGCTTTGATGGTGAATCAAGATCCGATGCGGTGTCGTGTTTGGCGGTGTCGCTAAGCGCATTGGTCGTGCTCGGTCTTTCGCCGCTTCGCAATGTTGACTGAACGCAGAGACGATCACCACGTACCGACGCTTTGAATCAATTGATACTTCCATCCGCCAAAGTGTTTGCGTCGGAACGTCGCGATCTTCAAGCCGATTCGGGCGTTGGTTGCGCGGTCGATTTGGCGAATGTGCTACGTTGCTTGACTCGTCCTGGATTCCACCGCGGTCTCGGGGCACTCTTCGCCGCCGGCCGCTGGATGTCTTCTTTTCGTGTCTGGCCGCCGGCTTCGGAAACCCCGATCCCGCAACGCTTTGGTCGGCTTCGAACGGAAGAAACACGATGCTTCGAGCCGTGCGACGTTGCCGGCTTGATTCGATGTGTAACAATGCGTTCAACCGAAGCGGGGTTGAGCCGTCTTAGACGCTTCGCTGACCACGTTTCCAAGCCCCCGCTCGGTTAACGCGACCGTTCGCCGACCAATACCGATGCTCAACCGGTAACGCTGATTGATACGTCGCTACCTCATCTTCGCTATCTTGCTTGCGTCCGCTTGGATCGTAATGACCATGACGCACGAATTCGGGCACATCGTCGGCGGCATGGCATGCGGTGCGACGCTGACCGACTTCGACCTAGCTCCCTGGCGGATGCCCTACAGCTTGCATTCACCCGATCCGCATCCGCTCGTAACACTCTGGGCCGGGCCGCTGCTTGGCGTTGCCGTCCCGTTCATTGGGGCGGCAATCGTCCGTAGGCGCTGGGCGTGGTTCATCGCTGACTTTTGTTTGATTGCGAATGGCGGCTATCTCGCATTGGTTTGGATATCGGGTGATCGTTTTCTCGACACTCCCCGCCTGCTCGCCGCCGGGGCTCACCCCGGTTCGATCGTGGTATATTGTGTGGTGACGATCGGCGTTGGTTACGTTTGGTTCCGGTCCGATTGCATTTACTTTCTCGCACCGCAACCAGAGAGCGGCGAACCATGCCGTGCACCGGAGCGGCGTCAGCGCGTTTCTTGATGGTCAGTATTACTCTCGCCGCCCGGTGACGGCGGACGTTACCCGGCTGAATGATGGTCAATCCGTACGAACCGTCGCATCTCGAACCAGAACCTACTCCAGTCTGGACGCAACTCATTCGGTGGATTCTTGAACCACCGCCAGTGCGTTTAACTCCTGAACGCACATCACAATGGCTGGTCGACTCAATGGTGGGCTTCGTCGTGATTCTGACCGGTTTCGCGGTCGCCGGGCTCATTTCCGAATTGCTTCCGTTCTTGCGCTCAATGTCCTATCCGACTGGACTAGCGATAGGGTGTTTCCCATTCGTGCTGTGGCTGAACTACTGCCAATCCAAAGACTTCACGCTGCGAGGCTACTTGCGGCTGCTCGTCTTCCTCTTCGTGTTTTGGACACTCCAAGGTGGATTGAATGACCTTCTCCTTGTACCTGTGGCCATCGCCATCACTCTCGCTGCGTTGCCGTTCGAGATCGCTCTCGGTAGACTTGTCCTCTCCGCACTCCCCGGCTCCTCTGCCCAGAACCTCGGGTAACCATCCCGTGCACCGGAGCCGGGCTTGCGCGGTTTCACAAATGGAAGATCAACTTTCCCGGCCCGGTGACGGGTAACGTTCGCCGGCGGATCACTCTCTTTCATCTGCAACTAAACCAATTTTGGAGCTTCCACGGACGGTCCGATGCAAAATCAGAACCGACACTTGGCCTTTGCCGCGATTACTGTGCTTTTCTCCGCAATTGCAGCCTTCGCCCAAGTTGATAGCCAGCTCGCGACTGGATTTGATCACTCGCGGATTGAAGAAACCCGGGGGTTCATGCGCGGATCTGGGTCGTTTCCGTCGTCTGGCACAAACGCATGGACATCGTTTGGCAGCCAGGATCTTCGCGAAACACCACCATGGCTACCTGAAGAAGGTACGCCTCCTCTGTCACCTCGCGACGCGGTGCTTGTAGCTCAGGCAACAGCCGCGGATTGGTATTCTGGACACGACGATATCACATGGTTGCTGACCAAACTTGCCTTGCTCCCCCTCGAATCCGACAACGGCAAATGGTACTGGCAGGCAACGCTAGAAGTCACGAGAGACGGTCGGGACCGGGACGTCGACGTCGTGATTCGGATGGACGGAACTGTGTTAACGCGGGTTAACGCTCCAGGCCAGAAGTGAACGGCGAACCATGCCGTGCACCGGAGCGGCGGCACTCCGTTTACCAATGGCTAACTTTTCACTCGCCGCCCGGTGACGGCGGACGTTACCCCACTGAATTGATGGAAGTCGTAGACCAAATTCGCAACGCATTTCCGGTCCACCCGATTCCAACGTCTGAAGCCGCGATCGAAGACACCTACTGTGTTGAGCACCTACACGAGATTCTTGCTGGTCGTCCGTGGGACGAACCAACTGTGCAAGACTATCGGATGTGCGACGACGGGTTCTCTCTGCTTACGGTCGCTGGACTGGGCTACTATTTGCCTGGCTACTTAATTGCCAAGATCGACGACCCAGAAACGGCTGACATCCTTGGTGAATATGTGACCTACACACTTGGTGGGACATCTGATTTTTGCCGAACACGAATGACTGAACTTGGTAGACTGATGGACCCTGCCAAAGGCGACGCAATCCTTGCTTGGCTTGACTGGTACGAAGCACGCGTGACGCCTGATGCTCACATCGAACGATCACGCGAGACCGTCAAGACATGGGGGTAACCATCGCGTGCACCGGAGTACGCGAGTCGGCGGTTTTGAAATGGAAAATCTTTCGCGCGTACCCGGTGACGCGTGACGTTACGCCAATGATCTTTCAACTTGAACGACAACGTGAATCCTACTGATGGCAAAGAAAAAATCTGCACCATCCAAGAAACGCGCGTCGACGCGTTCTTCTGGCACCTCAACCGCGCAAGCAAAATACCCTCGTCACAGCATCACGGACGCTCTTCGGATACCTACAGCGATCCTTGATCAAAACGCTGGGAAAGTCTGCTCGGATGATCAAGCTGCGGGGTTTCTGGGCCTGAAGTCGGCGAAAGGGCCCACGGGCGTTGAAATCAGCTCTGCAATCAAATACGGATTCCTAAATCGACCTGAACCCAGGAAACTTGAAGTAACGGATCTCGGACGGCAAGTGCTTCGTCCAACATCTTCCGAAGACGTGTCGTCTGGGTATCAACAAGCGATCCAGAATGCACCGGTCATCTCTGACGTTTACAAGCACTATCGGGGTGAAAATCTTCCCGATCGCCAATTCTTCGACAATGCGTTGGAAGATACCTTTAAGATCCCGAGAGACAAAGTCAGTGAGTTCAAGGATATATTCACGTCTTCGCTTCGAACGGCCTCGCTGCTTGAGGAACATGATGGACGCGTTCGCGTCTTGGATGCGGCGGGCTCCGGACAAGAGGCGAACGAGGAGTCCGACGAATACATCGACAAACTTAGCTCCGGCGTTAAGGTTGCATCTGGCGACTCTTGTTTCGTGATGATGCCGTTTGCATCGCCAATTGGTGACTATTACTCGACCGTCTACAAACCTGCAATCGAGAAGGCAAAACTTGTTCCCGTGCGCGCTGACAACGAAATTTTCGGTGCTGGCAAAATCATGGATCAAGTTTGGTCTGGCATCAACGCAGCAAAGGTATTGGTTGCTGAACTTACTACCAAGAACCCGAATGTTTTCTACGAGCTTGGAATTGCCCATGCACTTCAGAAACCTGTTGTGCTCGTATCTTCGAACGAGGACGATGTTCCATTTGACTTGAAGCACATACGGGTGATCTACTACGACAAGAATGATCCTTTCTGGGGCCAGAAGCTGCTCAACAAGGTTGCCGAGAACATCGTCTCGGCGATCAGGAATCCGGAAGAAGCAGTTTTCGACATCTCGAAGGTCGTGGAACAATAGAATGGCGTAACAATCGCGTGCACCGGAGTACGCGAGTCGGCGGTTTTGAAGTTGAGAATCTTTCGCGCGTACCCGGTGACGCGTGACGTTCTGCCAATGGAGTTTCTCCGATGATCTACGAGCAATGGCGGAACGAACTGTTTGGTCTTGCACCCGAAAGCGATCCGGTCATGCATGAGCACTCGGAAGAATTTTACGCGGTGCCTTCGCAGGTCGCTTTCGATTACGTTGACCAAGTGCTTGTCGACCCGGATGTCCATTCCGTGTTTACCAAGGATCAACTCGGCAAGGGCATCAGCACGATCTACTCAAACTGCTGCAGCGACCTTCCGTTTCTCTACACCACCGAGTGTGGCGAGGATCGCCGGGTCGCGGGGATCAACAACCTTGTAAATCTTTACCGAAACTACTTCGACAGGCACTGTACTGGGAATGTCACGGATATTGGCAACGACGAGAATGATGGCCCGTTGGGATACATCTGCTACATGCTTTGGGACGTATTCGTGCTGTACCCCGGAAACGCAACCCCGGCGATGATCTCGGCTGCAATCGGCGTGATGCGATCGGCTCTCGAATCATCAAACGACAACAGCCTTGCTTCTGCGATTCACGGCCTTGGACATTGGGCATTCGGCACTCCCGAAGCCGTAACCACATTGGAACACTGGCTGCAGAAGCCGACCACTGACAATCCCGTCGTGCTTCAGTACGCTCGAACTGCAACCTCCGGCATGATCCTATAATGGCAGAACAAAGCGATGCACGCGGAGCCGCCGATCACGCGGTTTGCCAATGGAAAGTGTTTCTCCGGCGGCCCGGTGATCGCGATCGTTACACGGGGTCGGCTCTGATCGGCATCAGGCTTTGGTTTTCGTGTGCGCGGTCGGCCGGCGTTGATGGTGAATCGAGATCGAATGCGGTGTCATGTTTGCCTGTGTCGCTGAACACATTGGCCGTGCTCGGTCTTTCGCCGATTCGCAATGTTGACTGAACGCAGAGACGATCACCACGTACCGACGCTTTGAATCGATTGGCAGTTCAAGCCGTGAGTCTGTTTGCGTCGGAACGTCGCGATCTTCAAGCCGGTTCAAGCGTTGTTGGCGCGGTCGATTTGGTGAATGTGCTACGTTGCTTGACTCGTCTGGAATTCCGCCGCGGTCTCGGGGCACCCTTCGCCTTCGGCCGCTGGATGTCTTCTTTTCGTGTCTGGCCGCCGGCTTCGGAAACCCCGATCCCGCAACGCTTTGGTCGGCTTCGAACGGAAGAAACACGATGCTTCGAGCCGTGCGACGTTGCCGGCTTGATTCGATGTGTAACAATGCGTTCAACCGAAGCGGGGTTGTGCCGTCTTGGACGCTTCGCTGACCACGTTCCCACGCCCCCGCTCGGTTAACGCCGCCGTTATCGGAACCGAATATGACAAACTCAAATTGCACGCTACACGACTGATGATCGAAGCAATTGCATGTTTACTGATGCTTCGGGGAGCGATACTTGGTTCAATGCGTCTATGGCGTCAAATTGCGCATCCGACTCAGGGCGAAAAAGGGAGGGCATGGTTTCATGAGTCTGCTCCGTACTTACTGTCGCCCGCTGGATGGATCCGTGCGGCGTATTTTTATGGCTTCTTGATTTTGGCTCAGGTCGTTCTCGTACTGTCTGCTCTGGCGTTCGTGTTTCTCCCACAGTCGTCAGCCTCAACGACGCACATTGTCTTGATCGCATTCCTAGTCGGCATGATTCGCTACACTGTAGGATCCTTGTTTTTACTCGACGACGAGTACGGATTTTTGACCGCCTTTGCCAAACCTGACAAAATCAAAATTCCGGGCGTCGACAAGACTGATTGACAGGGGCATCCGATAACAATGCCGTGCACCGAAGGACGGGAGTCGCGGTTTTTGAAGTGGTTAATCTTTCGCCCGTCCTCGGTGACGGCTAACGTTATCCGACTGAAATCTAATTGCGCACACTGTCGCCGCTCGTTACCCGAAATAGCAATCTGAGAGCATAGCGTTGACTGACGTGTTCTCCCTCAAGCTTGCGATTTACTTCGTTGGGCCGCTCCTTTTACTTTACGCCGCGACATACCTCACGGGCGCGGTATTGACGCTTGTCTCGAGCATGGTCGTTGATCGCGAACTTTCACTGGATTCTGCGATGCAATCAATGGTAATCGTGATTTGCGCAACGACTTTTGTAGCGTCAATTGCTCATTGGAGCATCGGATCTCCACGGATGACTCTCGCATTCGCCGTTACGTCGTTTTTCTTTGCCGGCGGCCTCGTGTATTCTTACGCTGTCGAGGACTACACCCAATTCAACGAAAAACGCAAGACAAAACCGATTGGAATATCTAAGGGGTTCCTGGTGTCAGGTATCTATTCCATCCTCTTTGCTGCGCTGACCATGTTCGCGATCTGGGTTGCTGGTGTTGCACGGTGACACAGCAGAACGACGGATAACCAAGCCATTCACACGGAGCACGGCTTGCACGTTTTCACAAATGGATACATCACTCTCCGTGCCCGGTGATGGCCACCGTTCTGCGAAGAATACTCATATGAAAATCCTCCCCCAATTCATTGCCATGCTCACCTGCGGCGTCATCCTTTCCGGGTGCACGGCCCCTGCGGCCCCTGAATACAGCGACCCCGATCGGGTTGCTGAAGCCTACGTGAAGGCCGTCCTCGCGAAGGATGGATCACACACCAAGCTCGAGCTCACCGACCCCGACCCGGAGCTGCAAAGTTTCTGCAATGCTGGCTTGTCGGCGGAATGGAGGGAAAGCATGCCTCCTCAGGTCACATTTGCTGAACGGTTAAACTCGGGTGTGAAGGGCCCGGGGCGCAGTGAGAACCTCGAGGATTACCTTGTTGGTCTCACCGGGAATGGACCATTCACCAGTTCCGGCTTTGTTTCCTACTTCGTTGAAATGAAGTTCGTTGGCGGCGACGGGAAGGAACATTCGGCCGCTCTTGCCCTGCGCCCCGACCATGGAGGTCAACGTTTGACGAAGGGTAAGATGTTTGATTGGAAAGACGTAGAATGGAAGGTCGTTCCGCGATAGGCCTGTCGACTGGTCACGGGTTGTGGCAGCTGTGGTTGCATCTAAACACGGGATGCAGAACCATGCGATGCAACGGAGCCGGGCTTGCAAGGTTTCACAAATGGAAGATCAGCTCTCCCGGCCCGCTGATCGCTACCGTTCGGCCATCCAACCGAGACGCAAAGCGATTGAATTCGTCGAGGTATTCCAATGACCCGCTACGCGCAGACTCAACCTCGCTCTCGACTAGAGCCCATCCAACGCATTGGTATTTGCCTGTTGACCATATCGATGCTCTACGCCGCAACACTCGTTGCTTTGAATGTAATGACCGTCGTTGCGGTGTTTCGCGGGATCCCCTACGCGTTTGATTCGCTGATACTTGCATGTCCATTGACGTTGCCGCTACTCGCCGCACAGTATCCGATTGCGAAGGGCGCATTCATGATGTGGCGTCGCGAGCCGTCGCCGACTGTGATTTGGTCGGCACGTCTTTCTTGCGTGCCCTTCGCTTCTCCGTTCTACTTTCTGGGAATCCCGTTTGGTGTCGCGGCATTGCATCGACTGCGCGAATAGAATCCCTCGTTCGCTATCACAACGGGTGCCACCGCCCGTAGCGATAAAGGTTGGCCGAACCATGCGATGAACCGAAGTCGCGGAGTCGTCGTTTTTAACAATGGAAGATTAATCGCCGCGACTCGGTTATCGCGGACGTTCGTCGATGTAATGAAATGTCGGTTGGTCACAACGATGATGAGGTCCAACGCTTCTGAACATCTTGTTGCACATCGTTTTCGCGTTCGGATGCTTCGTGTCCGCGACTAACTTCTATTGGGCATTCCTACGGTATCCGGTACACCGAATCCGAGGAGGGACCGAAGACGACTACCGTTGGATCTCCGCGGCGCCGCTTGTCGGTTCGTTCCTGATCGTGGTGACGCTACCATTCCTCGATACATCACCGTGGATTTGGTGGCTGGGTGTCGTTTGTGCTGTGGCCGACACGGGCGGGATTCACTGGTTCGCGGTTGCGTTGGCGTGGATGGCGCTGACTGGACGATTGCGATAGAATGCGAAGTGCAACCCGTGTTCGACTTGCAGCGTAGCGGGGAGGCGACGAACCATGCCGTGCACCGGAGCGGCGGCAGCGAGTTTCCTGATGGTTAGTTTTACTCTCGCCGCCCGGTGACGGCGGACGTTATGCCGTAATGTGTGATCGCTAAAATGCTGTACAAGACGTCGTACTCATTGCAGGCTGAGCTGGTGGATCACGATGGCGCAATCGTCTCCTCCGAGCAGCTGGCACGAAAGCTTAATGGCTTGGCCTGTCATTCAGACTCTGTGTTGAATTACGCCGAGTTGCCGATTGCGGAGGAGTGCGCATTACGTGGTGGCTATCCGCGCCTGGTCTTGGATGACAAAGGTCGCCTCACCATGGCTGTTGAGGTCGACAGCCGACGAAAGCTCACCCGCAAAGAACTTGGCGATTTGCGGGCCGACTTTGAGGGGCAGCTCACGGACGGGATCGGCTCTGGATGCTTTGATGTACTGACCGTTTCAACCGGCCTTTGTGTCCAACTGCGTTTTCCCCTGAGACCAAAATGCACACAGACGGAAGGGATGGCATGGCGCCCGAAAGCAACCACCAAAAAAGGGAATGAGCGTCGAATTGCTGCTGCTGCGAAACTAATTGAGAATCTGGACTCCACTCCGACCAGATTAGCGGCCTCAGAGCGCGCGACCGCTCATGGAACGACCGCCGCCGCACCTCCGGGCAAGCAGAAGAAACCGAATCTGAAGAAGCTCTTTCGCCTTCTGGCCAAACCAGAGCGCAATCAGCTATTCGATCAGATCAAAGCAGAGCTGGAAGTATGCGGAGATGATCTGAGCAGCGTTGGCGACGGTGAGTACCCGAATGGGAATCTTTCTGATCCAAAACTGCTCCGGCTGTTGTTGAAAGCGGGGTTGCCAGTGGAAACAACCGATGCGAAGGGAAGATCTCTGCTTATTCAGGCGGCGGGGAATCCGAAATGCCTCGAATTGCTATTAAAGAACGGCGCTGATGTCAATCGCGTTTGCGACAGCTATTTTGCGACAACTGCACTGATTCGCGCCGCGAACCTTGGCATACGAAAATCCGTTGAAGTTCTTCTCGAACATGGCGCCAACCCATCCATCAAAGACAAATCAGGAAAAACAGCGTGGCAGGTCGTGGACAAGCGATCGCGCGAGCGACAGACGATTGTCGGCCTGCTTCAGTCTCGTTCGCCAAAATCGTCGAAGGCATAACAAAGGCATGAACGCGGAGCCGCCGACAGCGCGTTTTCCAATGGAGCATCAACCGCGGCGGCCCGGTTATGCCAGACGTTATCCGAGCGGGTGCGCTGTCGTTCGTGCTTGGCTCCGATTCTCGCCATTTTGTCTGACTTGATCCAACGCCGCCCTGCGGGGCACAACCAAAACAAGGACTTGTTGAACTCGCGATCCATCGATGTTGCGTCCCACTAATTCAAGCACACGCAAGCTTTGCGACACCTCAGGCATCCAGACTCCTGCGATCGAATACGCTCCAACGCAACTTTCCTCCTCACTGAACTGTGAACCAAACGGTTACATTTACATGGTCTCACAATGCTGGACTCCGATACAATGATCACTCCGATGGCTAAATCCTGGATGGCGGCGTCCCGCCGTTGTTTTCCCCTCGCGGGGTTGATGCTAGCGACGTCCCGTCGTTGTTTTCCGCTCGCGCGGCGGATGCCCGTTGGCTGCCGTCAACTTTCGCTCACTTCGTAACCAATACCGACGGATAACCATGGGTTGTTCCGGAGCGGGACTTGCACGCTTTTTTTGGTCCATCCGGGTTTATTGTGGGCAGAGATCCAGTCCGCCGCAGTAGAAATAGATCGCGGTTTTGAAGTTCTCTCGGTTTCGGTAGCCACCGACGCGTCGTTTGATTGACATGATCTTGCTGTTGATTCCTTCGGCTACCGCGTTGGTGATTCCATGAACGCAGTAACTGACGACGTTGGCGAGACGTTCCTTGATGGTGCGGGCGACCTTCTTCAGCGGAGTCAGCTTGGTGTGAATCACTCGCCGGTACCAGTCCTGGAAGAAGAGCGTTGCTGACCCCGCGTCCTCATGGTGCCACAGATCGCGAAGCATTTCCTTATAGGCCCAAGCCTTTCCCGTCTCCAACTCTTGCTTGTAGACCCGGTCGAATCGTTCTCGCTGGGCGTCAGTCAGGTTCTCTTGCCCCGAGAGCCAGAGATAGCGAGTTCCCGTCAAGCGATCATCGCCCTGACTCTTCAGTTGGCGGTGTTCGCCGCGGCGAACCTTGTCGACCGCCTCGCTCGCCAGCTTCATGATGTGAAAACGATCGTGCACGATCTTGTGCTCCGCCATTGGAATGTTCTGCTTCGCGCTTCGGACGAACGCGGCACTCATGTCCATCGCGATGGCCTCGACAGAATCGCGTTGCTCCTGCGAAAGCTGCGAAAAACAGGCGTTTCCGCTCTCGGTATCGTTGCCATCGGAGATCGCTTCGACGGTGCTGCGATCAAGGTCATAAATCAACGTGATGTAGTTTTGCCCTTTGCGGAAGGCCTTTTCGTCGATGCCAATTCGCGGCATCGGTTTTGCCGACTTGCGAGCTTGCCCGCGAGCGACTGCTCTTTTGAGAATGTGCCAGGTCTCGTCCCAGCTTGTCTTCAAGATGCCTTGGGCTCCTTGGACGGTTTGCGTGGCGAGCAACACATCGATCGCAAAGCGTTCAAAGAAAATAGTGAAGCGACTGCTCTTCTCCGCCCAAGGCAACGTCGCCTGCCTGACGCCGTGCTCAGGGCAATTCACCCGAGGCGGTTGAGCGTGAAGGACGGTGCGGAAATGCATGGTGTCCAGGTGTCGCCAGCGACGCGACTTCGTGTGATCGTAGACCGAGCAGGCCTTGCCGCATTCAGGGCAACAAAATGAGGTTCCCTCAGGATGTTCGACGTACACGTCAACTTGCTGGGCTTCGGGATCGAGTTTGACATCAGCCACGAACCAAGGCTGCTTGAGTCCGAGGATCTGCTGGTAGAATTCGGTTTCTTGCATCGGTGCCCTCCTTTGCGGAGAATTCTAACCGACCCACAGAATTCCCGGATGGACCCTTTTTTTTCTGCTTGCACGTCAAATCTTCCCGCCCGGAAAACCCGGACGTTATCCCGCTTGAATTAAATATGGCGAAGTACACTCATTTAGGCGGCGAGTTCTGGAAATCGGCTGACAAGGTATTCCACAATCAAACGCCGATTAACCTTTCACCGAAAACCACGATGATATCCTTCGGTGTTTGGGCATGCGACGGTGTCAATGTTTACGCATTGTTTTCGCACCGTAGGTCCATAGATGCAGAATCGTTCGAGCCAATCAATGCCGCTTTTGCGAAAGACAAGTTTGGAGTTTACACCTGGCACAAAAAGGTCCCAGCAGATGCAGAGTCATTCATTGCACTCGATTCCGGGCAAGAACATCGCCTCATATTCATGGGTGAAGCGAGCTACACCGGTGGTTACGGCAAAGATAAAGAAAACGTCTACTTTTGCCACATAAAAGTAAAGAAGGCAGATCGCGATACGTTTGTCTCACTAGGTAAGGGATTTGGGAAAGATTCGTCTAACGTATTTTTTGAACAGCATACCTTGCCCGGTGCTGATCCCTCACAATGGCGTTACGTCGGAAGCAATTTCAGCCGTGACCACAAACACGTTTATTATGAAAATAAAAAATTGCCAAAGGCGAAGCCTGACAACTTCAAAAGGTTAGCGCCATATCGATCATCATTTGCGTATGACGGATACAACTATTTTGAGCATGAACGCCTTTCATCTAGGGACGCGTACATTGAGACATTAAATCTAGAGGTCAAGAGTTTATCTGAAATGGCTGAGATAGTTCGAACCGGCAAATTTGAAGAAGTGAAACAACTCGGTAATCGAGAGCTGTATCCTCCAGATGAAGACATGTTTCGGTCGGCTGAATATGGCCCTGGAGAATACAATATTGGAGATACTATTGAATCAATGACCTCGAAATTTGGGCAGCCACAGGAACTTTCTCGTCATGAATACATGGAAGTAAGATACGATGACCTCGAATCCGATGAGCAAGCCGTCTATTTCTCTCGGGGAAAACACGTTTTAAAGTGCATATTCCGAAACAGTAAACTCACTACCGCATGGTGATAACCACAATCGCGGGATAACAACGGGATGAACCGCAGTCGGGCTTGCGGTCGTTTTGGCACATCAAATGGGTAATCGTCCCGACGCGGTTATCCCAACCGTTATCCGACTGGCATTCATCGCATCGAAATGAAATTCGGCCTGCAAACTCTCGTTTCCCTTGTGACGGGTTCATCTCTACTATGCGTCATCATCCGCGAACCGCAACTTGCGTTCTTCATTCTCACGTTTGGCTTGGGCATTCCGATTCTGGCCATTGGGCTAACTGCCCCGCAAACTGGAACTCGCCTCCACGTTGAGTCTCGACCGCTGGCGATGCCGCTGATGAAGACGTGGGCCGTTGTTGCTGTTGGCGTTGTACTGCTTGCCCTTCTCGATCTCGTCTTCCCTTCACTTCGATACGACCTTGGATTCCCCCGAACTCGTAGTTACAACCGTTGGTTCTAGTTGCTTACTTGCGATTGCAATCACTTGTAACGCAGGCCATACTAGCGACGTTCCGTCGTTGTTTTCCGCTCTCGCGGTTTATGCACGCTGGCGGTCCCCGTGCTGACCATACGGCGGTGCGGATAACCATGGGTTGCACCGGAGCCGGGCTTGCGAGCGTTTTCTGATGGTTGACTTATCCGTCCCGGCCCGGTGAACCCTACCGTTACCCGACTGATCGAAACCACTGCAACTCCTCAACACGTCCCCGATATCAATGGTTTCTGCGTCGTTCACGTATGACCGGGCCGAGTACCTCCGTGGGTTTCGCCGGTACCGTATCGCATCACTTGGATCGAAACGCGATCTGCTACTCGGAATAGCTGCGATCGTTGGCGGTGTCTACTTTTACTTTGCAGGGTACGCCTTCGTAGCCGCTGTTCTTTTACTCGCCGGAATCGTCCTGACTACGATGGTTGTTTTCGCCGTCGTCGTCCAGCCAATACTCGTTTACAATGCTCACCCTAAATTGAAGGATCGCTATTCGCTTACTTTTTCCGACACCGGGATCTCATTTCATACCGACGAGATCGACGCCGACGTAAAATGGTCGATGTATTCCGGGTGGATTCAGGACAACGAGTTCTTTACGCTATTCTACGATCAGCGAGAGATGCTGATTGTGCCCAAGCGGGCGTTAGCGCAAGGTGATGATTCACGCCTCCAGTCACTGCTGTCCCAGTACGTTGGCCGGGCACTGCAAACGACGGGTAACCATCGGTTGCAACGGAGCGGCGGTGGTGGCCGTTTTGACAAAGGCTGAGTCTTTCGCCGCCGCCCGCTGAACCGTACCGTTCGCCGTAATCGATAGTTTGAATTGTTGCATGACACCCAACCCGTATGCCCCAACCGAATCCGACGCAACATCGGGCGTTCACCGGCTCCGATTGAACGGATTCGCGCAAGGCACACGCGACGCAGTCGTATTTTCCACCGTCCTGCTCGTATGTTTGGTTCCCGTACTACGCCCGTATTACGATTCACTGTTGTCAACGATAGCGGACACGTTGTGGATTCCAGTGATTTGGATTCTAGCGGCAGGTACAGTCGCTGAAGTGAAATATCGGCGGAGCGTTCCTGATCCTTCTAGGAGGTCTTGGCTTTCGTCCGACCTAAATCCTTCGCATGGGGAGATCGGCGAACCAGCGGATGCACGTGAGTCGCCGAGTTAGTTTTTTTGAAGTGGTCAGTCATTCGCGGCGACCACGTGATCCGTATCGTTATGTGAAAGGAGAACATTAAACGTGAATCGAATCTGTAGTTTTTCCATACTGTTGGTCGCGATTCTCTGCCTTGGTGTGTCGGGATGCGATACGACTTCGGAATCGACACCGACAGTCGATTCTCCCTGGCGAGATGTTGACGATAGCGACGTGTCGTCATCACACGTTGCCCTTGATGACGCCGGGTTCGTTTTCAATTGCACCAATGACCACTTTGGTCACTTCCTTCGCGTTGTTTGCGACACCTGCAAGTGCCGAGTGATTCTCACGCCGGATGATTTGGCTCAGCGTGGCCTCAATATTGAGATTTCTGCGGGCGACGAGAACGAATTGTTTCCCAAGTTGGCCACTTCGCTTGGCCTTAACGCAACCAAGAACGCAGACGGTGTCTGGGTCATGGCTGATCCAAGTGATCAATCGAACTCAGAACTTGCCATCGGTCCCGGGGAGCTGTAGAGATCACATAACCATGCCGTCCACCGGAGCCGGCGAGTTTCCATTCTCGCCACGGTTGACTTCACACCGCCGGCCCGGTGACGGCGGCCGTTATGCCACAGAAGCAAGCTTATGGATGAACCGCCGACATTTCGTGGTGAAATCGCGTTTACGTATCGATCGTTGCGCTCGCATCTGCGCGAATACCTAAGCCGTCCGTTTCCGATCATCGCGTGTGCGGTTGCTGTCTTTGGCGTTCTTTGGACGATCGGCGAAGCGACGATTCAATTTACCGACGCAAACCCGCGCGGCGTTAGTTCCTACCTGTTACTTGTTGGCGCATCAATTGTCGCCTCACTTGCCTGGACGATCTACGAATACGTTCACCATGTTCCTGATGGATTTGAAAACGTTTTCCCGGCAGCCCAGCGAATAGCTCATCTCCAACGTCCACTCTGGGAATTTCGCCTCGCCAAGTCTCTGTTGGCTCAAAGGCTTGCTCCTTATGAGCGCGAGCTGCGAGACATGGAGTCCGGACGCTACTTTGTAATCGCAGAGAAACCGGAGAGTTTGCAGGCGTACATACGATGGGCGGGAGCTCGAAACGAAAATCTATTCTCGATGCTTGACGTCGCGAAGGAGCTGATTCTGAACGATTTTCCGGCGTCCCTTCAATCAACGGACACCGAATCGGCAGACCCGAAAAGGATTTTGGACGCGGTTGAGAGGCTTGGGCGATTCTACGGCGAAACCGTCGCGTTTGAACGCGCCTCACGCGCTGTCATGCCGTCAGATGATTTCAAAGAACTACATCAGCTGCAATTTGGCTGGTCCGATTCAATTCGCGACGGCGTACGTCAACTATTTCAATTCTTACAACGAATGTGCGAATGCGATCCTCACGGTGACAATCACATTAAGTTCGAGATCGTTTTCGACGAACCGGACAACGTATCACGCTACTGCGATGAACTCGACAGACTCGGAAGCAACGTGCATGCCCTCGAACAGAACTGGTAGCATTTTGGCATAACCATCGGATGCAACGGAGGACCGGTGGTTCGTTTTCACAAATGGAATGTCAACTCCCGGTCCCCGCTGATCCGGGTCGTTCTGCGAAGAATACTCATATGAAAATCCTCCCCCAATTCATTGCCATGCTCACCTGCGGCGTCATCCTTTCCGGGTGCACGGCCCCTGCGGCCCCTGAATACAGCGACCCCGATCGGGTTGCTGAAGCCTACGTGAAGGCCGTCCTCGCGAAGGATGGATCACACACCAAGCTCGAGCTCACCGACCCCGACCCGGAGCTGCAAAGTTTCTGCAATGCTGGCTTGTCGGCGGAATGGAGGGAAAGCATGCCTCCTCAGGTCACATTTGCTGAACGGTTAAACTCGGGTGTGAAGGGCCCGGGGCGCAGTGAGAACCTCGAGGATTACCTTGTTGGTCTCACCGGGAATGGACCATTCACCAGTTCCGGCTTTGTTTCCTACTTCGTTGAAATGAAGTTCGTTGGCGGCGACGGGAAGGAACATTCGGCCGCTCTTGCCCTGCGCCCCGACCATGGAGGTCAACGTTTGACGAAGGGTAAGATGTTTGATTGGAAAGACGTAGAATGGAAGGTCGTTCCGCGATAGGCCTGTCGACTGGTCACGGGTTGTGGCAGCTGTGGTTGCATCTAAACACGGGATGCAGAACCATGCGATGCAACGGAGCCGGGCTTGCAAGGTTTCACAAATGGAAGATCAGCTCTCCCGGCCCGCTGATCGCTACCGTTCCCCGATTGACTGCCAATGATCGCACTCGGCTACATGGCGAAACGAGTTGTCGAGCGTCCCGATTGGCTGGACGTGCCATCTGTCCGCGACGTTTACGCCGTGTCCGACTGCATCTCGCCGGACTTCGCAGACTACATCACCTTTTGGACGCATAACGGCTTCTGGTTCTTCGACAGCCCTTCCCAGATTACCCGGCTCTGTACGCATCACGGCATCTCGTTGGATGGCCTTACCTTCGTCTATTACGAAGCCCATCCGCAGCAATTCGACAACGACAATCACACGTGGTGGGACTTCGGGCCTGACCCGGACATCAAGACCGATGTTTCGCCGGTCACCGCATCGACTCTTCTCGGATACGACATCGTTTGCTACTCGATGCAAAATTCACCAGAACACTCACCATTGTCCTGCAACCATGTGGCGACCGACGTTCGCGTGAACTCGCATTGCCTGATTGATTCGCTTGACTATGCTGTCCGGTGTCTGGAAACTGGGGTCTTTGACAATGCCGAACCTGGGCCTATGCGAATCGTCGCCGTTCACTCACTTCGAGCGGGAGCGGACGGGGAACCATGACATGCACGGGAGCACGGCTTGCGGCATTTTTCGCAATGGGGAGTCAAATCTCCGTGCCCCGTGATGTCCGACGTTCGCCCAACAAGATAGCTCGTCGCTTTGAGTTCTAACCCGTTATCGTACCGTGCACGTCGCATGAACATGCGCGTCGAGGCTTCCGTCGATCACGGCGTGCTCAATTGGCGATACGTTGCCAACGGCGATGAATGGAAGCAATCCATGCCACTCGCAAAGATGGTCCCGCATCCGATGTTCTCCATCGACCGTGGGACGCGATGGAAGTACTTGGCGATGACTGTTCTCCTTCCTCTTCTTGCGTTTGGCGTCGTCAGCTGGCTCGAGTTTGGACTGACCTACACGATCTCTATCCCCGTCGTTTCGTTCCTGGTTCTCGCTTACCGCTTTTCTCCATGGCTAATCGGTCCCATAGAATGGGCTACATTCGATACAATGCTGAAAGACAAGACTGTCTATGTTTTTCGCGGCGCTCAGCAATCGGGTTTTGACGAATTCGTCGCTGCACTCGACAACGCGATTGACGCTGCCAGCACAATTCCCGAAGAAGTGGGCGAACCATGACATGCACGGGAGGACGGCTTGCGGCTTTTTTCGCAATGGATAGTTCACTCTCCGTCCCCCGTGATGTCGGTCGTTCGCCGACAGAAATTGACCTATGGCTGATCCCTATCAACCTCCTCCGTATGACGCCGAACGATCGCAAGCGCCAAGCGTAACACCGTCACCGATTCTGCACGGTCTGATCTACACTTTACTTTTCCCGGTGGCCGCCGCATACACGATCATCGCAAGATCAATTGCTGGCCCCGGCTATACAACCGCGCCGAACCAGGGTGCAATGGTATTATTCTTTCTGTTTTGTCTCGCATGGCCAATTGTGGCTATCGTCGTAATTGGCATCATTCGTCGCTTCAGCGGCGTTCGTGGACTTGCAGCGTCTGCTGTTGGTGTACTTTCCTGGCTATGTAGCTGCTACATTCCTTTCTGGATCGGCATGGATTGAGATGTTCTCGTCAGGTTCTCAGCCTCCGATTGCCAAATTGCGGCGAACCATGACATGCACTGGAGGACGGCTTGCGACGTTTGCTCGGATCGACAATCAACTCTCCGTCCCCAGTGATGTCCGCCGTTATCCGACTGAGAGCATGGATACTCCATGACTAACGAGACCGACAAAACTCACATCAGAGTGCTTTCAGTCTTGCACATTGTTGCTGGCTTGTTCTTGTTTGCTACCTCACTTGGGCAGTTTCTTCTAGCCAAACGTGTTGCGATAATGGGGCAGCTGCCCACTTTTATTTCGTTTTTGTTCGTTTTAATGCTGCTGACGTCATTGCTGATCTTCGTCGTGGGGATACTGCTGTATACGCGTAGGATGTACTGGTTTTGCTTCACTGTTGCTGCTGTCGAGTGTCTCATCATGCCGCTTGGAACAGTGCTTGGCGTCTTGACACTTGTCGTTCTCATGCGTCCATCGGTGACTGATGATTTCGTATCAAGGAACTCTGATCCGACTGCTGGTGACGGATAACAATGCGTCGCACCGGAGACGCGGTGGATAGTTTTTTCGTGAATGCAATGTTCTCTCCCGCGTCCCGGTGGACGCGACCGTTACACGGGGTTGGCTCTGATCGGCATCAAGCTTTGATTTTCGGATGCGCGGTCGGCCGGCTTTGATGGTGAATCAAGATCGAATGCGGTGTCATGATTGGCTGTGTCGCGAAACACATTGGTCGTGCTCGGTCTTTCGCCGATTCGAAATGTTGACTGAACGCAGAGACGATCACCACGCACCGACGCGTTGAATCAACTGATACTTCAAGCCGGAAAAGTGTTTGCGTCGGAACGTCGCGATCTTCAAGCCGCTTCAACCGTTGGTTGCGCGGTCGATGTCGTGAACGTCCTACGTTGCCTGGCCTGTCCTGAATTCCACCGCGGTCTCGGGGCACCCTACGCCGCCGGCCGCTGGATGTCTTCTTTCCGTGTCTGGCCGTCGGCTCCGGCAACCCCGATCCCGCAACGCTTTGTTCGACATCACAATGAAGAAACTCGATGCTTCAAGCCTTGCGACGTTGCCGGCTTGATTCGATGTGTAACAATGCGTTCAACCGAAGCGGGGTTGAGCCGTCTTGGACGCTTCGCTGACCACGTTCCCACGCCCCCGCTCGGTTAACGCGACCGTTACACGGGGTCGGCTCTGATCGGCATCAGGCTTTGATTTTCGTGTGCGCGGTCGGCCGGCTTCGATGGTGATTGAAGTTAGAATGCGGTGTCATGTTTGACCGTGTCGCTGAACACATTGGTCGTGCTCGGACAATAGCCGCTTTGCAATGTTGACTGAACGCAGAGACGATCACCACGTACCGACGCTTTGAATCGATTGATGCTTCAAGCTTTGACTTTGTTTGCGTCGGAACGTCGCGATCTTCAAGCCGGTTCGAGCGGTGTTTGCGCGGTCGATTCGGTGAATGTGCTACGTTGCCTGATTCGTCATGGATTCAACCGCGGTCTCGGGGCTCCCTACGCCGCCGGCCGCTGGGTGTCTTCTTTACGTGTCTGGCCGCCGGCTCCGGCAACCCCGATCCCGCCACGCTTTGGCCGACTTCGACAGGAAGAAACTCGATGCTTCAAGCCGTGCGACGTTGCCGGCTTGATTCGATGTGTAACAATGCGTTCAACCGAAGCGGGGTTGTGCCGTCTTGGACGCTTCGCTGACCACGTTCCCACGCCCCCGCTCGGTTAACGCCGCCGTTATCGCGATGACACGTTCGAATGCGCGGTCGTAGGTCGCGGTTCAGCAATCGCTTGGAATTGATCTCTTGCCCTTTGCAACGCTAGCACCTGATATAATCTTCTCAGTCGAGCAATGAGGCGCTCGTGGTGGCGTGTGTCACCCGCGCGGCCGAAGGCCAGACTGACGATGCGCGCAATCAGTCTTCGATCATCCTTCGATCGACCGAATGCACGTTCAACACGGTTTGTCGTTTGTTTCCCAACTCCGATGTAAATTGGAGCGATAACCATCGCATGCAACGGAGCGGCGGTGGAGACGATTTTACGAATGGACGCTCAACTCCCGCCGCCCGCTGATGCGTGACGTTCCCCGACGGAGTCTTTGGCATTGACTGGATGGCAGCAAATAGCCGAGCAGCGGCAGCGAAACAACCGCATCGCATCCGTTGCGATTTTTCTGCCTCTGGGTCTACTGATTTGCGCGATGTACGCTTCAATTCCTCTTCTTGGTCTGACAGCCTTTGCAATAATCCCAGCAATTGGCTGGTGTTGCCGACCGCGGTGCCCGTTCTGCACTCGAACACTTGCCCTGTTGTCATCCCAACCGCCTGGAGAGTTCTGTCATCGATGCGGACGGGCGTTCTCCTCGGATGTTGGTGCAGAGTCACTCCAAGGATCCAACGACTCGGGGTCGCATCGCTAGTTCAATCAATTGGTAAACCAAATTGAGTTTTCGTAGTTGCCACCGACCGGTGCGTTAAACGACAATTTTGGAGACAGACTGCTACGAATGATTTTGCTCAACATCAGGGCGGGGAACCATGCGTTGGACCGAAGCAACGCATCCGGCGTTTTGAAATGGAAACCACAATGGCGTTGCTCGGTCAACGCGGACGTTATCCGACTGAAGCATCCGCTCTCTCGACATGAAACGATTTTCGATCCAGACACTGCTGCTGACCGTTACGCTGATCGGCGTTTCGTTGGGGTGGCTGGCCGAGCGACTACGTGAACCTAACGTTTACTATTTGCATGTCTACTCAAATCGCTACCATCCGCCTCACGACTCTCGGCACCCAGAACACGCGAGTGAGGAAAGCGTGGTAAACACATGCCTCCTAACCATTGGCATTACATCGGATACCCCGTTCCACGCCTACGTGTCAAACAATTACTCACCAACTATTTTGCTAGATGGCAGATTTGAGAAACGCGGCAGTCTTTTCACCGGACGTGCGTCCGTCTTCATCGAAGACGTTGGAACTGCTTTTGAATGCAACGACATAACTAACCTTCCAATTGACAAGCTGGTTCCATTTTGGGACGACAGCCATCACATCGCAATATCAACACAACAAGACCCGTACGCGTTGGAGTGGGATGTTGGTAGCTTGTAACCCCGCTTGTCGATGGCACGCGGCGGATAACAATGCCGTGCACACGGAGGACGGCATCTCGCGTTTACAAATGGAAAATCAACTCGCCGTCCCCGGTGACGGCTACCGTTACACGGGGTTGGCTCTGATCGGCATCAGGCTTTGACTTTCGGGTGCGCGGTCGGCCGGCGTTGATGGTGAATCGAGATCGAATGCGGTGTCATGTTTGCCTGTGTCGCTGAACACATTGGCCGTGCTCGGTCTTTCGCCGTTTCGCAATGTTGATTGAACGCAGAGACGATCACCACGTACCGACGCTTTGAACCAACCGATACTTCAAGCCGCCAGGGTGTTTGCGTCGGAACGTCGCGATCTTCAAGCCGGTTCGAGCGGTGTTTGCGCGGTCGATTTGGTGAATGTGCTCCGTTGCCTGATTCGTCCTGAATGCCACCTCGGTCTCGGGGCACCCTACGCCGGCGGCCGCTGGATGTCTTCTTTTCGTGTCTGGCCGCCGGCTTCGGAAACCCCGATCCCGCAACGCTTTGGTCGGCTTCGGCGAAAAGAAACTCGATGCTTCAGGCCGTGCGACGTTGCCGGCCTGATTCGATGTGTAACAATGCGTTCAACCGAAGCGGGGGTGAACCGATTTGGACGCTTCGCTGACCACGTTTCCACGCCCCCGCTCGGTTAACGCGACCGTTCCCCGGCGTAAAATCCGCAGCATCTGAACGCACGCCAATGTCAAACGAGCAATTTGCATTTCTCCGCCGCAACACATTGCCGACCGCCAAGTCGCTCCAGGCTGCAATTGGAGAGACTCCATTCGCATTAACGCTGGACCCAGCGACTGACATAGCAACCGCTGTCGGGTTCGTTCCCTGCACGATCTGTGGTGTCGAATCGGGTGTTGAAATTGACTTTGACGACTCCACCGATCTGCTTGAACAATTCCGTGAGATGATCGGTGATCGCGACTGCTGCTTGGTCTTTCGCTGGGGTGGCGACATGGCCGAATGCACCTGCGCGATGGTCCTGTCCTACACACTCGCAAAACACTTCGACGCCATCGTGACCTACGATGGTGAACCTCCGTCGGACATCGACACATTTCGCGACGAAACCATCTCAATTCACAAAGATGCTAAGCTGACTTTGCGGTAACGGAGGATTGCGGGGAACAATCGGATGCACGACGAGTCGCCGAGTCGTCGTTTTTGAGGTGGAAGATCTCGCGCGGCGACCGCGTGATCCGTAGCGTTACACGGGGTTGGCTCTGATCGGCATCAGGCTTTGGCTTTCGGGTGCGCGGTCGGCCGACTTTGATAGTTAATCAAGATCGATTGCGGTGTCATGATTGGCTGTGTCGCGAAACACATTGGTCGTGCTCAGTCTTTCGCCGCTTCGCAACGTTGACTGAATGCTGAGACGATCACCACGTACCGACGCATTGAATCGATTGATGCTTCCATCCGCCAAAGTATTTGCGTCGGAACGTCGCGATCTTCAAGCCGGTTCAAGCGTTGTTGCCGCGGTCGATTTGGTGAATGTGCTACGTTGCTTGACTCGTCTGGAATTCCACCGCGGTCTCGGGGCACCCTACGCCGCCGGCCGCTGGATGTCTTCTTTTCGTGTCTGGCCGCCGGCTTCGGAAACCCCGATCCCGCCACGCTTTGGTCGACATCACAAAGAAAAAACTCGATGCTTCAAGCCGTGCGACGTTGCCGGCTTGATTCGATGTGTAACAATGCGTTCAACCGAAGCGGGGTTGTGCCGTCTTGGACGCTTCGCTGACCACGTTCCCACGCCCCCGCTCGGTTAACGCCGCCGTTACACGGGGTCCGCTCTGATCGGCATCAGGCTTTGACTTTCGGGTGCGCGGTCGGCCGGCTTTGATGGTGAATGAAGATCGAACGCGGTGTCATGATTGGATTTGTCGCCGAACGCATTGGTCGTGCTCGGTCTTTCGCCGCATCACAATGTTGACTGAATGCAGAGACGATCACCACGTACCGACGCTTTGAATCAACTGACACTTCAAGCCGGCAAAGTCTTTGCGTCGGAACGTCGCGATCTTCAAGCCGGTTCCGGCGTTGTTTGCGCGGTCAATTTGGTGAATGTGCTACGTTGCCTGACTCGACCTGAATTCCACCGCGGTCTCGGGGCTCCCTACGCCGCCGGCCGCTGGATGTCTTCTTTACGTGTCTGGCCGTCGGCTCCGGCAACCCCGATCCCGCAACGCTTTGTTCGACATCACAATGAAGAAACTCGATGCTTCAAGCCGTGCGACGTTGCCGGCTTGATTCGATGTGTAACAATGCGTTCAACCGAAGCGGGGTTGAGCCGTTTTGGACGCTTCGCTGACCACGTTTCCGCGCCCCCGCTCGGTTAACGCCGCCGTTCGTCGACAATGCACAGGAACTCCACAACGCTCTATGACTGAAGCTGGTGACTCATCGTCTGCAAATTGCCCACGTTACCTAAGCCTGGTGCGTTTCGACTTCGGCTCTGTCCCAAGCGACTACCACGCGAAATATCCATTCACGGATTCCCGTACTTACATCTTCTTCGGCGAGATCCCGAACATGACAGGGCATTGCGTCGTTGCCGACCATCAGACGGGCCAATTGTTTTCCGGATACCATACCGAAAATTTCGTTGAACTGGCGGAGGATGAAACGTGAACAATCTGCGTCAGCCGCCGAAAGCGTACTCGTGGACGATCCGTTTTGCTTTTTGCTCCATGAGTTCGGAAGCGACGAACCAAACGATGCAACCGAGCGGCGAAGTCGGGCGTTTTTGAAGTGGTGAGTCTTCCGTCGCCGCCGGCTGATCGTAACCGTTCGCCGACGCAAGATGGACGCTGACGACAAACGCAAAGTCCTTGCCGACCGCCTCGCCGAGTTTCGCGATTGGTCGTACGACACTCTCGCTGCGGAGATCGACCGGACCCGCAAAGCACATGACTGTCTGCACCACACCGAAGGCGTATTCGGCGATGGCACCGAATACCAGTTGGAATTCAACGTCTTCTGGGATGACAAACGTGGTGGTGACATTCGCGTCTGCGGCGACATCTCGACCGAACCACAGCGACGATTGTTTCGGATTCTGCCCATTCACTTGCCCGATGCCACCGATTCGTTCATCATGGCACCCGACGGATCATTCGTCGGCGAATAGGGCCGCGTCCCGGTCCGTGATGCCGCATTCAGCCTCAAGTTGGTTACGGCACACAAGACGCACAAAGGCGGCGAACCATGCCGTGCACCGGAGCGGCGTCAGTGCGTTTTCTTGATGGTTAATTCTACTCTCGCCGCCCGGTGACGGCGGACGTTACACGGTGTTGGCTCTGATCGGCATCAAGCTTTGATGTTCGTTTGCGCGGTCGGCCGGCTTTGGTGGTGAATCAAGATCGAATGCGGTGAGATGCGTGGCTTTGTCGTGAAACGCTTTGGCCGTGATCGGTCGATGTCCGCATCACAATGTTGACTCAATGCAGAGACGATCACCACGTACCGACGCTTTGAATCAACTGACACTTCAAGCCGGCAAAGTCTTTGCGTCGGAACGTCGCGATCTTCAAGCCGGTTCGAGCGTTGTTTGCGCGGTCAATTTGGTGAATGTGCTACGTTGCCTGACTCGACCTGAATTCCACCGCGGTCTCGGGGCTCCCTACGCCGCCGGCCGCTGGATGTCTTCTTTACGTGTCTGGCCGCCGGCTCCGGCAACCCCGATCCCGCAATGCTTTGGCCGACGTCACGATGAAGAAACTGGATGCTTCAGGCTGTGCGACGTTGTCGGCTTGATTCGATGTGTAACAATGCGTTCAACCGAAGCGGGGTTGAGCCGTCTTGGACGCTTCGCTGACCACGTTTCCACGCCCCCGCTCGGTTAACGCCGCCGTTCGCCCACAAAAGAAATCTCGCGACATGTGGCCTTTCACCAGTAAGCGGAAAGATGACTTCGCCGCTTTGCTTGAAGGGACGCGGCTTGCCCGGGAAACGCAGTGGTCCCGAGAGTATCGGCGTCCCGATGGCACAAACGCATTACTTGACTCACGATTCCGAGATGGATCGGCGACGATTTCGCACCGTCAGCTTTCGACGGATTGGGCGTCGTGGTCCGACGCGGAGAAGCTCGACTTTTGTCAATCCTTCTGTCATTACCGTGGCCGCAACTTCGCGAAGATGTTGCGATTCATCGTTGACAACGGAAACGACCTAGTGTGGTCAACCATCGCGATGCCCGTCGCAATGTCTTTGCCAACAAACGAAGCCGTGGCATTTCTTTGCGACCGTATAGAGAACTCAGAGATCGGCACCAGGGCGAACTACTTCCAGGGTTGCTGGATCACGAAATCAAACGACACGGTTCCAACACTCAACGACGCGATTAATCAGATTTGGCGGTCACCCGACCTGATGGTCTCGAATTCAGGTTGCAATTGGGTGACTCATGACGCGATTTGGTGCATTGATGCGCTTGTGCGTCTCGGCGAACCGAAGGAACAATTGCTGGATCACTACACGCAACTATCGCGGCATCCCACGATGGGTACACAGGCGGTAAAATGGCTGGCTGAACACTTCAACCAAGGATAGGGCGAACCATGCGATGAACCGAAGTCGCGGAGTCGCCGTTTTTGACAATGGAAAATCAACCGCCGCGACTCGGTTATCGCGGACGTTACACGGGGTCCGCTCTGATCGGCATCAGGCTTTGACTTTCGGGTGCGCGGTCGGCCGGCGTTGATGGTGAATCGAGATCGAATGCGGTGTCATGTTTGCCTGTGTCGCTGAACACATTGGCCGTGCTCGGTCTTTCGCCGATTCGCAATGTTGACTGAACGCAGAGACGATCACCACGTACCGACGCTTTGAATCGATTGGCAGTTCAAGCCGTGAGTCTGTTTGCGTCGGAACGTCGCGATCTTCAAGCCGGTTCAAGCGTTGTTGGCGCGGTCGATTTGGTGAATGTGCTACGTTGCTTGACTCGTCTGGAATTCCGCCGCGGTCTCGGGGCACCCTTCGCCGTCGGCCGCTGGATGTCTTCTTTTCGTGTCTGGCCGCCGGCTTCGGAAACCCCGATCCCGCAACGCTTTGGTCGGCTTCGAACGGAAGAAACACGATGCTTCGAGCCGTGCGACGTTGCCGGCTTGATTCGATGTGTAACAATGCGTTCAACCGAAGCGGGGTTGAGCCGTCTTAGACGCTTCGCTGACCACGTTTCCAAGCCCCCGCTCGGTTAACGCGACCGTTACCCGACTGAAGTATGGACGACTGGCTCGAACTCGAACGCTTGCACTTTGCCGCCGGTGACGGCGACCTTGCCGCAGTTCAATCGCTTTTGGCTGACGGTCGAGACGTGAACGCAAAAGACTCTGATCTCGCGCTAACTCCATTGCACTACGCCGCTGCCGGCGAACACGTTGACATCGTGCGGTTCCTGATTGCAAACGGAGCCGATGTAAATGCGATTGACGAGGCGACCGCTGGTGACACACCACTCGGACATGTTGCCCAGGAATGCTCTCTCTCGATGGCAAAGACTCTGCTCGATTCCGGGGCGAACCCGCTGATTCCAGGGGGGATGCAACTTACACCACTTCACCGAGCAGAACGTCGGAAACGTCCCGATGGTCGCCAAGTCTACGATCTATTGCTTGATGTGGCCCGCACTCGATTCCACTACCATGGGGGCGGGTAACCATGCGATGATACGGAGCGGCGGTGGTCACCGTTTTCGCGATGACTAAATCACTCGCCGCCGCCCGCATATCGCTACCGTTACACGGGGTCGGCTCTGATCGGCATCAGGCTTTGATTTTCGTGTGCGCGGTCGGCCGGCTTCGATGGTGATTGAAGTTAGAATGCGGTGTCATGTTTGACCGTGTCGCTAAACACATTGGTCGTGCTCGGACAATAGCCGCTTTGCAATGTTGACTGAACGCAGAGACGATCACCACGTACCGACGCTTTGAATCGATTGATGCTTCAAGCTTTGACTTTGTTTGCGTCGGAACGTCGCGATCTTCAAGCCGGTTCGAGCGGTGTTTGCGCGGTCGATTCGGTGAATGTGCTACGTTGCCTGATTCGTCATGGATTCAACCGCGGTCTCGGGGCTCCCTACGCCGCCGGCCGCTGGGTGTCTTCTTTACGTGTCTGGCCGCCGGCTCCGGCAACCCCGATCCCGCCACGCTTTGGCCGACTTCGACAGGAAGAAACTCGATGCTTCAAACCGTGCGACGTTGCCGGCTTGATTCGATGTGTAACAATGCGTTCAACCGAAGCGGGGTTGAGCCGTCTTGGACGCTTCGCTGACCACGTTTCCACGCCCCCGCTCGGTTAACGCGACCGTTCGCCGACATGTACCGATACTCTACTGGTCACGCTGATTGATACGTCGCTACATCATCTTCGCTTCACTACTTGTGGCAGCTTGGGTTGTGATGACCTTCACACACGAATGCGGACACATTGTCGGCGGCATGACTTGCGGTGCGACGTTGACCGACTTCGATCTCGCACCGTGGCGCATGCCGTATAGCTTGCATTCGCCTGATCCGCACCCACTTGTGACCCTGTGGGCTGGTCCATTGCTCGGTATCGCTGTACCCCTAGTTGCTGCAACAATTGTGCGCAAACGCTGGGCGTGGTTTATCGCTGACTTTTGCTTAATCGCGAATGGCGGCTACCTCGCATTGGCTTGGCTGTCGGGCGACCGCTTTCTCGACACGCCTCGGCTGCTTGCCGCAGGGGCGCATCCCGCATCAATCGTGGTATATTGTTCGGTGACGATCGGCCTTGGTTACGTTTGGTTCCGGTCTGACTGCGTTCACTTTCTTACACCGCAATCAGAGAGCGGCGAACCATGCCGTGCACCGGAGCGGCGTCAACGCGTTTCCTGATGGTTGGTTTTCTCTCGCCGCCCGGTGACGGCGGACGTTATCCGACTGACGCGTCCAACATTACTCTCCCAATTGAAAATCCAATGCGACCTAACTCCGACATGTCCCGCCGCCCGGATTCACCGACCGCTCGGATTCGAGACGCTGGGCAAGGGCGGTGGGCAATGCTGATGGTCGCGTTGATCGGCATGGTGCTCGTTGTGCTTGGTCTGATTCAAGCCTTAGACACTGCGGGCGATTCATCAATTCTGTACCGAGGATGGTCCACCATCGTATTTGGGATCTCGATCGTGATCCTTTCGCATTCGACCGGTCGACTCATTCCGAATCGCTAGCCGTCCATTTACAACCCGCGTACAGAACGCATGTTCTAGGTGCAGCCGATACGTGTGAAGTCACTACGGCGGATAACCATCGGTTGCAACGGAGGCCGCGAGTTACTGTTTTCAAGTGGTAAGTCGTTCGCGCGGCCCCGCTGAACCGTGCCGTTCGCCGATGAAGCAGATGGATACCGCAACAGTGGAATTTCGCTTCGAACCACGATGGAAAGAAGAGCTCGTCGTCCATCACGACGGAGGCTCGTTTGTACTCGACTTTCCGATGGGACGCCCAAACGTTTGTCTTCCGACGGAACCCCGATGGCGCAGCATTGCTCCACCATTGTTGGTGGACCACTGGGCTGAATTGCACCCGCAATTGAAATCATGGTGCGAAACAAACAACTTTCCGCTGACCGTGAATGACAACGAGACTGCTTATTGGGACTGACGCACAAATGTTCGTCAAAACAGCCATGGGCTGCTGGGCTCGGCAGGCACGTCGAAGATTCGGCGAACCATCGCGTGCACCCGAGCACGCGAGTCCGGCGGTGTTGGAATTGAGAATCTCTCGCGCGTGCCGGGTGACGCGTGACGTTACCCGACTGAAGTTGTGAATTCTGAAAACGCAAGTCCTTGCCGTGCTGCCCGTGACGCGTCTATTGACGTTCGTGGGCGAGATTTGATGCGCCCAACTCGCCGACTGAAAACGGTTGCTGCATTGGCGTTTTTCGCTTGCATGGTCGGGTCGGCACTCGGTACGGTTCTGAGCATGATGCGATCATTCGACGCAATTGCATCCGGCACCCAGCCTGTTTCACCAGCTGAACTTTCTGACTCCATGAATCGCTCGCTAACTACTGGCATGTTGCTGATTCCGATTGCGCTTGTGGCTGCTGTAGTGTGGTTAATTTGCTGGCGGCGTATGCGTCAACCGCTTACAATCGGCCTCACTGCAAATCCGATTCGCACCGCGCAAGACCACGACGGCGGGTAACCATCGCATGCAACGGAGCCGGGCTTGCGAGTTTTCACGAATGGAACACCAACCTTCCCGGCCCGCTGATGCGTGCCGTTACACGGGGTTGGCTCTGATCGGCATCAGGCTTTGGCTTTCGGGTGCGCGGTCGGCCGACTTTGATAGTTAATCAAGATCGATTGCGGTGTCATGATTGGCTGTGTCGCGAAACACATTGGTCGTGCTCAGTCTTTCGCCGCTTCGCAACGTTGACTGAATGCTGAGACGATCACCACGTACCGACGCATTGAATCGATTGATGCTTCCATCCGCCAAAGTATTTGCGTCGGAACGTCGCGATCTTCAAGCCGGTTCAAGCGTTGTTGCCGCGGTCGATTTGGTGAATGTGCTACGTTGCCTGATTCGTCATGGATTCAACCGCGGTCTCGGGGCTCCCTACGCCGCCGGCCGCTGGGTGTCTTCTTTACGTGTCTGGCCGCCGGCTCCGGCAACCCCGATCCCGCCACGCTTTGGCCGACTTCGACAGGAAGAAACTCGATGCTTCAAACCGTGCGACGTTGCCGGCTTGATTCGATGTGTAACAATGCGTTCAACCGAAGCGGGGTTGAGCCGTCTTGGACGCTTCGCTGACCACGTTTCCACGCCCCCGCTCGGTTAACGCCGCCGTTATCCGACTAAGATTCATGACCAAACGCCCGGCAGCCGCTGACATCCAAGCTCACTTGTGTGAACTTGCCCAAACAATCGCACGCGATCATTTTTCGTTGACGCTGGACTTCACCCCCGATTCAGTGTGGCACGTTGAAACGATATTGTCCGAGATGCATCTCGCGTACGTCGAATCTGAATCCGACGAGGGGATGACGGGCGTCGCCCTCGAATTCGCTGCCTACATCGTCACTGTGATTCAACGCGATTTCGGACCTGCAAAATGGGAACGAGACTGCGAAAGCTTCGGCGAAGATGCATTCCCACTTCATTGGGATGGCGGTAAGATCTACCCGCTCGCATGGTGCATGAAACGTATATTCGACGGTCCCGGCGACGACGTCTGGACTAAATTCCAATCGCTTGTCGTAAACAAGCGGGTGAATAATGTTGGCGGATAACAATTCCGTGCACCGGAGCGGCGTCAGCGTGTTTTCTGATGGAAAGTTTTGCTCTCGCCGCCCGGTGACGGCGGACGTTACACGGGGTCCGCTCTGATCGGCATCAGGCTTTGACTTTCGGGTGCGCGGTCGGCCGGCGTTGATGGTGAATCGAGATCGAATGCGGTGTCATGTTTGCCTGTGTCGCTGAACACATTGGCCGTGCTCGGTCTTTCGCCGATTCGCAATGTTGACTGAACGCAGAGACGATCACCACGTACCGACGCTTTGAATCGATTGGCAGTTCAAGCCGTGAGTCTGTTTGCGTCGGAACGTCGCGATCTTCAAGCCGGTTCAAGCGTTGTTGGCGCGGTCGATTTGGTGAATGTGCTACGTTGCTTGACTCGTCTGGAATTCCGCCGCGGTCTCGGGGCACCCTTCGCCGTCGGCCGCTGGATGTCTTCTTTTCGTGTCTGGCCGCCGGCTTCGGAAACCCCGATCCCGCAACGCTTTGGTCGGCTTCGAACGGAAGAAACACGATGCTTCGAGCCGTGCGACGTTGCCGGCTTGATTCGATGTGTAACAATGCGTTCAACCGAAGCGGGGTTGAGCCGTCTTAGACGCTTCGCTGACCACGTTTCCAAGCCCCCGCTCGGTTAACGCGACCGTTACCCGACTGAAATGTATGCCGCGCACTGAGTCGACAATGCGACCATCATTCGCCGCACTCTGGATTCGATCGCTGACCAAAACGGAACTTCATTCACTTGTTGCTGCAGTCAAACTTGGCGATCTCGAGGCAACATCTCGCGCCGTTGAATTTGTTGCTGCGGAGAGTTTTGGCATGTGGCACAATCGCGCTCGCGCAAAACTCTGTCGCTATTTCAAGAACCATCCACCAACTGACGACCAATCCAAGCGGATGGTCGACGCCATTATTGACCGTCTGATTGACGGGCGGTTCTCTGAACAATTCAAAGATCAGCTGTCGATGGCGATTCGGTTTTCACCTGCCCGAATGGCCGAGGCGGCAACCGTGGCGTCAGCGTCAGACCGGAACTATATTCGCCGGTACGCGGATTGGGTACGTCAAACGCTCGATTCAACCCCAGCGATCCAAAATGGCGGGTAACCATGCCGTGCACCGGAGTACGGCATCGCGCGTTTACATATGGAAAATCAACTCGCCGTACCCGGTGACGGCGGCCGTTATCCGACTGACGATGCTCGATGAGTGATCGACGCAAAAACGTACTCTCGTCGCTTGCCGTTGTTACCTTGCTCTCGATTCCGCTGGCTGCTTATCTGCTCCTTCAAATCGCATGGTTTGGTCCGGCGCGTGTTTACGCCGATGCTCAAGCACGCTGCGAAACCGTTTTCGCCGAAAATGAATGGTCCGGGTACCCTCTCTGGTTCCATTACGACTATCGCGTTCGGTTCGTCTGCCCGGAACTAGACGACAGCAACGTCGCGCTTCTTTACCCTATAATCCACAGCGTGGACGGCTTACGGTACATCGAACTGTACGCAACATCGCTTACTCCCGATGGCGTTGCTGCCATGAAAGACGAATTCCCCGATTGCCATTTCACTGTCTACGACCAGTGGTTTTGACCGGATACCTTGGCGTTCCCATGCGGGCGGATAACCACCGGATGCACACGGAGCGGCGGTGGTCAGTTTTCACAAGTGGTTGCCGTTCTCCCGCCGCCCGGTGATCCGTACCGTTATCCGACTGAAGTTCGCTCCCGCGTATGACTAACCCCTATTCGCCATCCACGATCGACGAGGTCAACGAGTGCGTCCGAACGTTGAAGCCGGGCGTGCTTATTGCTGTCGTCTCTGTCTTTCTCGCGATTGGTGTCGTACTGACATTTTTAACAATACGCACGATTGCAATGGGACTGAGTACTGGACAACTGAACGAGAACGCGAACGGTCCGACGGTGGTGTTTGTTGAGCCCTGGATTGCGACGGCTCTCGGGATCGCTTTCGCGTTTGTCGTCGGGACTCTTGGCGCGTACTTAACTTGCGTGGTATTGCGCCGAGTGCCAAAATGTGTAAACTACACTGCTAACGATGCGTACTCCAATACGGACGGATAACCATCGCGTGAACCGGAGAACGCGAGCTAAGCGATTTGGCCGTTAGAAACTTTTCCGCGCGTTCCCGGTTACGCGTAACGTTCGTCGACAACGGATAGCCGCATGGATCGGTTGGGCTCTATTCGCATTTTGAATCTTTTTATTGAGCCGTAGATGCGACCTGAATGTGCATTCTTCCTTCTTGCTGCCGCGAGCATGCTTGGCTGTTCCCGTGGGCACGATGTCCGGCCTGCTCAGACTGATGTGTTACTTCGCGTGTGCCAAGCCGCGTCGCTAGATTTCTACGAGGAACGCGGAACTCACCCACAATCGTTGCGCGATCTGCAGGAATTTGTTGCGCAAACAGATTGGGCGCGGCCAGAGTTGCTCACGCCACATTCATACGAGTACGGCACTCGAATGTTGCTTAGTGGTGTCGATGCCTGGGATCGCCCAATTGAGTTGAGGCAACTAAGCGGACTTGGGCGCCCGTTGGCTTGGGCCAGTGCAGGCGAGGATGGAGAGTTCGGTACGCGTGACGATCGCGAGTACGTGATTATGGGGACATATGTAAGTGATAGCGACGAGTGACACTGGCAATGTGTTAGAATCTGTACTTTTGGGTTCGGGCCATTTACATTCCGAACCAACGACGAACCATGTGATGCAACGGAGGACGGGTGGTCCGTTTTCTCGTCTGCTTGCAAGTCGTTCGCCCGTCCCCGCTGATCACTACCGTTCGTCGGACTAAGATTTCGCTTCAACATGGAACAAAGTCCACTCAGACTCATCAAGCGTTGCGCCGAGTACGTGTCGATTGACGACATCAACTCGATGCGCAAAGGCTTGCGTGGCATCTACGTGCTCTACGACAACGACGACGTTGTCTATGTCGGCATGACAACGGGTGGGCGTGGCGGGATTCGCGCACGTCTCAAACGCCACCGCGCCAAGAAAGCCAATCTTTGGACTCACTGCTCTGTATTTGAGGTTTGGGACAATATTCGTGACGAAGAGATCGCTGAACTGGAGGGTCTATTTCGGCACATCTACCGCCACGACTCGGTTGCAAATAAACTGAATGCGCAACGCGGATTCAAACTCATGCGTGCGGTCACAGACAACGACATTGCAAACTGGGCGACTGGTGACGACGACGCCTGACGAATTTGCGATGCACAGTTGCCGACGAACCATGCGATGCAACGGAGCCGGACTTGCAAGATTTCACGAATGGAAGATCAACCTTTCCGGCCCGCTGATCGCCGCCGTTCGCCCAACAAGGATAGCTTTGTCTGACGATCCGAATCCAAACGACGCTGTGCCCGGCTCTGACGCCCCAGCCGCAGATGATGACGCCGATTCAACTTTCGGCACCGTCGCACAGAAATACGAGCGTCTACACGACAAACTCGACAAAACCGCTCGGTCGCGGTTTATCGCTGCTCGTCGATTCGAGCTGCACGAAACCCTATCGCTCTATACCGTGGTTTTGATGTCGTGTGCTGTGATCGCACTTACTCTCTTCGATTCTTTGGACATGCTTCCACAAGAAGCTGAGAAGTTCTCATCCTTCCTTCAGGTCTTTTGTGCGGTCGGCGTACTCGTATATTCCGTGATCCTCAGTAAAAGTGACTTTGCTCTCCAGTCTTATCGACACCATGAATGTGCGATGGCTTTGAACAAGATCCGCAGCACGGTTTACAAGCACACGATAGAAGAGCCCAAAACCGACCAGTACAACCGGGCCGCTGAAGAATACGCGAAGGTTCTCGATCGGTTTGACAACCACTTGAACCTCGACTTTCGCGTAATGCAGATGCAGACTCCAATGTACCGGAAGGAATACGGCGTAAATTGGTGGTTTATGCTCAAGGTCCGTGCCGAGTTTGTGCTCGTCTATTGGCACTACTTGCTTTTCTCACTGCTGGCCGTCGTTGGGCCAATCGCCGTTTATCTCCAGAACTCAGAGTGAGGGCGAACCATGCCGTGCACCGGAGCGGCGTCAGCGCGTTTTTTGATGGTTAGTTTTCCTCCCGCCGCCCGGTGACGGCGGTCGTTATCCGACTAAAATGCATTTCACCGCACCCAATCACTACACGAACAAAGAGGCACAAGCGTGGGATGGATGATCGGCGTTGGTCTGCTGCTTCTCGCGCTCGCATCTCTGTCTGTCATTTCAGCATTGATATCTGCGATACGTTTCGTTTCTCGCGATGATCATACTCCGCTGATCGCTTACACTGTTCCCGCGCTGGCGGCGATCGTTGGTTCTCTATGCTTTCTGATCGTTCGCTTCGCATGGCTGCCGCCGATTCTGTACGACGTGATCGGCGTCGTTTGCCTCGGCTTACTGTTGTTGGCTGTCGCCATCGGTCTGTATCCGTACCGGACTATCACGCATGACTCAGATTGCGGATAACCATCGGTTGCAACGGAGCCGGGCTTGCAAGCGTTTTGGAAATGGACAGTCAACTCTCCCGGCCCGCTGAACCGTACCGTTACGCGGGGTTGGCTCTGATCGGCATCAAGCTTTGATTTTCGGATGCGCGGTCGGCCGGCTTTGATGGTGAATCAAGATCGAATGCGGTGTCATGATTGGCTGTGTCGCGAAGCACATTGGTCGTGCTCGGTCTTTCGCCGATTCGAAATGTTGACTGAACGCAGAGACGATCACCACGCACCGACGCGTTGAATCAACTGATACTTCAAGCCGGAAAAGTGTTTGCGTCGGAACGTCGCGATCTTCAAGCCGCTTCAACCGTTGGTTGCGCGGTCGATGTCGTGAACGTCCTACGTTGCCTGGCCTGTCCTGAATTCCACCGCGGTCTCGGGGCACCCTACGCCGCCGGCCGCTGGATGTCTTCTTTCCGTGTCTGGCCGTCGGCTCCGGCAACCCCGATCCCGCAACGCTTTGTTCGACATCACAATGAAGAAACTCGATGCTTCAAGCCGTGCGACGTTGCCGGCTTGATTCGATGTGTAACAATGCGTTCAACCGAAGCGGGGTTAAGCCGTCTTGGACGCTTCGCTGACCACGTTTCCACGCCCCCGCTCGGTTAACGCGACCGTTCCTGATACCTAAGGAAGCATGTCCGCTACTTTTTCCAGCAAGACAACTCGTGGTGCGATCGCCGTTCTTGCAGCCGTCCTGAATTCGCTGATCGCACCTGTGGCTGGACCAATGAGCACAACCACCAGAAACAAAAACGCGAAGACCGACGCCGGGGGTGTCTCACCCTTCAGTCCATTCTCGCTCATGTCAAACTTCCACGCGTACCGAAGCAGCTTGACCGCAGGAACCGCCAGTGCGACCAGGAGGACTCCCCACAAGCAACCGTTGATGACGCTTCCCCAAAACGTCCACGCCAGAAACTCCTGAGCGACAAGTGGCGTTTGCTCAAGAACAAAATTGCCAGCGACGTCCGCCGAGGATTCGACGGCGTCTAGGTACGCCGAAATTCGTTCTTGCATTTCAACACTGAAGGTTTCAGTTGGTACTTCGGTATCCATGTTTCAACTATCGGATCAGGAACAAAGCAATGCAACGGAGCGGCGTGCATCGCGTTTTCTAAAATCGGCGTCCACTCACGCCGCCCGCTGATTGCCGGCGTTATGCGTGCAAAATAAATGGAGAATCACTTATGAAACCCCCGAAGCTCAAACTTGCCACATGGGCTGATTACGCCGATGTTGTCAACCAACGCATGACTATTCTTCGTGCGTACTCCTACGCGGATGTCCAGTCACTTCCATGTGAATACCACTGTCTTGCGGCAATTCAAATCGAGACTGACGACCTTCAACCGCCGATGACCCTCCTTCTTCAACTGATAGACTACGAAGGCACACATGCGGCAACGGCTGAGATTCCCGTGACTCCGCACAGGACACTAACGGACCTATGTGTTGCTCAACTGGTTGCTGAGTTCCATTTTGAAATGTCGAAACATGACTACACATTGAAAATCTCCAACAAAGAAAATGGTGTTTTAATTGGTGAACTTTCCTTGCCAGTGGTGACCGCTGACATGAGAAAGAACGCATAACAATGCCGTGAACACGGAGCGGCGATGGCGACCGCATTCACATGGTTACTCGTTCGTCGCCGCCCGGTTACGGCTGACGTTCGCCGACCCATGTGTCACCACGTACCCGTCACACCGAAGCTCTCATCCATGCAGTACCGCTACATTGTCGTTGAACTCCGAGATGGCGGTAGCTGGCATCTCTACGGCGATAAGGACCGTCCTCGCGAAAAACCGTATCCATCAGAAGCGTTGGGAGTACTTCCCGACCTGCTCGCCGACGGTTGGATACCTGTGCGAGAAACACCGGTCGGTGCTGCAAACATGGGAATAATGCGAAGTGATATTCAAGCCTATTGTCTGGTCCTTCTCAGTAAAGACGACAATTCGTGATAGCTAGACACCGATCAATATCGTCAGCATGGTTTCGCATCGTCGCGCTACCGTATTGCGGCGAACCATGACATGCACGGGAGGACGGCTTGCCGCTTTTCTTGCAATGGATAGTTCACTCTCCGTCCCCCGTGATGTCCACCGTTATCCGACTGACGCGTCCAACATTACTCTCCCAATTGAAAATCCAATGCGACCTAACTCCGACATGTCCCGCCGCCCGGATTCACCGACCGCTCGGATTCGAGACGCTGGGCAAGGGCGGTGGGCAATGCTGATGGTCGCGTTGATCGGCATGGTGCTCGTTGTGCTTGGTCTGATTCAAGCCTTAGACACTGCGGGCGATTCATCAATTCTGTACCGAGGATGGTCCACCATCGTATTTGGGATCTCGATCGTGATCCTTTCGCATTCGACCGGTCGACTCATTCCGAATCGCTAGCCGTCCATTTACAACCCGCGTACAGAACGCATGTTCTAGGTGCAGCCGATACGTGTGAAGTCACTACGGCGGATAACCATCGGTTGCAACGGAGGCCGCGAGTTACTGTTTTCAAGTGGTAAGTCGTTCGCGCGGCCCCGCTGAACCGTGCCGTTCTGCCACCGAGGAATTTCTGCGACGGCAAGCTCAACACAATGGACGATGACAATCAACGAATCATCGCCGATGCTGACTCACAGCTGATTGGCAAACTAGACCAGATCCTGACATTGCTCGGAAATGGTCACTGGTCAAAGCATTTTCAAACCGTGCGACAAGAATTGACCGGGGCAGAGACGTGGGAACAGAAACATACCGCAGCATCCCGCATCAGATCGGTTTATGGTGGAATGGGGTCTTTCAATGACTGGTACGTTGACGGGGACGTTGACGGCGTCGATTTTGATGACTTGAGAACCCAGCTATACGAACTGTCACGGACATATGAACGCCCGGAAGTTGCGCGTGCGTTGCTTGAGAACGAAGGTCTCGCGTAAAATGGTTTGCTTGATGTCTCCTGACAAAGAGGCAGAACAATGCGATGCACGCCGAGTCGCCGACGGCGCGTTTTCAAGTGGAGAATTGCCCGCGGCGACCGGGTGATCGCTGCCGTTCGCCGATGAAGCAGATGGATACCGCAACAGTGGAATTTCGCTTCGAACCACGATGGAAAGAAGAGCTCGTCGTCCATCACGACGGAGGCTCGTTTGTACTCGACTTTCCGATGGGACGCCCAAACGTTTGTCTTCCGACGGAACCCCGATGGCGCAGCATTGCTCCACCATTGTTGGTGGACCACTGGGCTGAATTGCACCCGCAATTGAAATCATGGTGCGAAACAAACAACTTTCCGCTGACCGTGAATGACAACGAGACTGCTTATTGGGACTGACGCACAAATGTTCGTCAAAACAGCCATGGGCTGCTGGGCTCGGCAGGCACGTCGAAGATTCGGCGAACCATCGCGTGCACCCGAGCACGCGAGTCCGGCGGTGTTGGAATTGAGAATCTCTCGCGCGTGCCGGGTGACGCGTGACGTTCTGCCATGGAGTTTTTCTCCACCACAATATGAGAATCAGACGGAGCGATAACTCGCCCTCCCCTCTTAGCTTACGCGCGTGCTTGGTGCTGACGACGTTTTCAGCGTTATTGATTTGGGTCGGCGCTGTCTACTTTTTGTGGATCCTCGCATCAACTGCTCTTCACTACTTTGTGTTGGCGCATTTTGCCTTGGTGGCGCGTCGTTCCAGTCGACTCGATGTCACTGCGCCGTTTGCGCGGTGGCGAACTCCTCGGCGCGAATTACCTACGCTTCGTGTTGGCGTTATCGTATTCGTCGGCTTCCTCGGCTTGATACATCTGATCATCGTATTGACGTTCTTTCCGATTGCCTTTCCCACTATTTGGCATACGCCAACAATCGCGTCGCTGACGTTGGCTCAAATTGAGCGTTCAACTATTGTGGGATTCTCATTGCTGCTGGTGATTTCGTTTTTGCTGGGCGTCTACGGTGGTGGTAGCTTCTCGCGTCGTGTTTGCATGGAGACGTCTGGGGCATTAACCTTATTACACGCTTGTCACTTTTTGATTCCGTAATTTGTAAAGGCAGAACCATGCGATGCACCGAAGTCGCGGGTAAGGTCGGTACAAATGGAAAACCAATCGTCGCGACTCGGTGATCGCGGCCGTTCGCCGTAATCGATAGTTTGAATTGTTGCATGACACCCAACCCGTATGCCCCAACCGAATCCGACGCAACATCGGGCGTTCACCGGCTCCGATTGAACGGATTCGCGCAAGGCACACGCGACGCAGTCGTATTTTCCACCGTCCTGCTCGTATGTTTGGTTCCCGTACTACGCCCGTATTACGATTCACTGTTGTCAACGATAGCGGACACGTTGTGGATTCCAGTGATTTGGATTCTAGCGGCAGGTACAGTCGCTGAAGTGAAATATCGGCGGAGCGTTCCTGATCCTTCTAGGAGGTCTTGGCTTTCGTCCGACCTAAATCCTTCGCATGGGGAGATCGGCGAACCAGCGGATGCACGTGAGTCGCCGAGTTAGTTTTTTTGAAGTGGTCAGTCATTCGCGGCGACCACGTGATCCGTATCGTTCCCCGACTGACTTGCAGACGAATGATTGACGTTGAATCCCAACCAAAGATCGTCGCAGACATCGTGATGCTCACGGCATCTGAAGGTGGACGGAAACGCGGAATCGAAATCGATGTGAATGCGCGGTACATGCCGCATCTGGCGATTGATGATCGCACCAACCGCGTCGCAAGAACTGACTCGAAAAATCAATCCACCGAACACTACATGGGCGTTCAGTTCGAGCCGGCATTGTCGGTTACCGACACTGCGACTGGTTCCGGACGATACCCACTTTGTCTCATGTACTATCCCCGCGTCGATTACACGACACTGAAAACGGGGGCCACGTTCACGGTGCGCGAGGGCGGACGCATTGTGGGTCACGGCGTCGTGGTATCATCAGGGGATGAAACCGATCAGCCACAGCCAGAATAAAGCGGGGAACCATCCCGTGCACCGGAGCCGGGCTTGCGTGGTTTCACGAATGGACAATCAACCTTCCCGGCCCGGTGACGGGTAACGTTACACGGGGTCGGCTCTGATCGGCATCAGGCTTTGACTTTCGGATGCGCGGTCGGCCGGCTTCGATGGTGATTGAAGTTAGAATGCGGTGTCATGTTTGACCGTGTCGCTGAACACATTGGTCGTGCTCGGACAATAGCCGCTTTGCAATGTTGACTGAACGCAGAGACGATCACCACGTACCGACGCTTTGAATCGATTGATGCTTCAAGCTTTGACTTTGTTTGCGTCGGAACGTCGCGATCTTCAAGCCGGTTCGAGCGGTGTTTGCGCGGTCGATTCGGTGAATGTGCTACGTTGCCTGATTCGTCATGGATTCAACCGCGGTCTCGGGGCTCCCTACGCCGCCGGCCGCTGGGTGTCTTCTTTACGTGTCTGGCCGCCGGCTCCGGCAACCCCGATCCCGCAACGCTTTGTTCGACATCACAATGAAGAAACTCGATGCTTCAAGCCGTGCGACGTTGCCGGCTTGATTCGATGTGTAACAATGCGTTCAACCGAAGCGGGGTTAAGCCGTCTTGGACGCTTCGCTGACCACGTTTCCACGCCCCCGCTCGGTTAACGCGACCGTTATCCGACTGAAATCTAATTGCGCACACTGTCGCCGCTCGTTACCCGAAATAGCAATCTGAGAGCATAGCGTTGACTGACGTGTTCTCCCTCAAGCTTGCGATTTACTTCGTTGGGCCGCTCCTTTTACTTTACGCCGCGACATACCTCACGGGCGCGGTATTGACGCTTGTCTCGAGCATGGTCGTTGATCGCGAACTTTCACTGGATTCTGCGATGCAATCAATGGTAATCGTGATTTGCGCAACGACTTTTGTAGCGTCAATTGCTCATTGGAGCATCGGATCTCCACGGATGACTCTCGCATTCGCCGTTACGTCGTTTTTCTTTGCCGGCGGCCTCGTGTATTCTTACGCTGTCGAGGACTACACCCAATTCAACGAAAAACGCAAGACAAAACCGATTGGAATATCTAAGGGGTTCCTGGTGTCAGGTATCTATTCCATCCTCTTTGCTGCGCTGACCATGTTCGCGATCTGGGTTGCTGGTGTTGCACGGTGACACAGCAGAACGACGGATAACCAAGCCATTCACACGGAGCACGGCTTGCACGTTTTCACAAATGGATACATCACTCTCCGTGCCCGGTGATGGCCACCGTTATCCGACTAAGATTCATGACCAAACGCCCGGCAGCCGCTGACATCCAAGCTCACTTGTGTGAACTTGCCCAAACAATCGCACGCGATCATTTTTCGTTGACGCTGGACTTCACCCCCGATTCAGTGTGGCACGTTGAAACGATATTGTCCGAGATGCATCTCGCGTACGTCGAATCTGAATCCGACGAGGGGATGACGGGCGTCGCCCTCGAATTCGCTGCCTACATCGTCACTGTGATTCAACGCGATTTCGGACCTGCAAAATGGGAACGAGACTGCGAAAGCTTCGGCGAAGATGCATTCCCACTTCATTGGGATGGCGGTAAGATCTACCCGCTCGCATGGTGCATGAAACGTATATTCGACGGTCCCGGCGACGACGTCTGGACTAAATTCCAATCGCTTGTCGTAAACAAGCGGGTGAATAATGTTGGCGGATAACAATTCCGTGCACCGGAGCGGCGTCAGCGTGTTTTCTGATGGAAAGTTTTGCTCTCGCCGCCCGGTGACGGCGGACGTTCGCCGACTGACCAGCCCGACACCGAACCCATCGCTAACTCGTGAGTGACGCTATTTAGGTGAATCGCAAGCTACTCCTGCTCAGTTTCGTCGCCATCGTGGCAAGTGTTTCCGTCTACGCCTATCGAAATCGTGACATTCCCTTCACGTCAGAAGGATGGAAGTCTGACTTCTCGCAACGGCCCCGGATGGTTTCGGATTTGGTCTCAAATCGCATGCTGGACGGTGTTTCTCGCGCGCACGTTGAACGGATGCTGGGTGTGCCGTCTAACGGCCCTGACTCAATCATCGCTGGTAGATACGTCTATTGGGCCGGTACTGACGGCGTGATTGATGACATGTGGCTCGAAGTCACGTTTGTAGAAGATCGGGTTGCCGATGTAAGACACGTACCCGATTGAATCTACGCGTCTACGGTGCCCTGCGTTACAATCTACGTTGCGGCGAACCATGGGTTGCAACGGAGGCCGCGACCTGACGTTTCTGAAGTGGTGAGTCGCTCGCGCGGCCCCGCTGAACCCTACCGTTACACGGGGTTGGCTCTGATCGGCATCAAGCTTTGATTTTCGGATGCGCGGTCGGCCGGCTTCGATGGTGATTGAAGTTAGAATGCGGTGTCATGTTTGACCGTGTCGCTGAACACATTGGTCGTGCTCGGACAATAGCCGCTTTGCAATGTTGACTGAACGCAGAGACGATCACCACGTACCGACGCTTTGAATCGATTGATGCTTCAAGCTTTGACTTTGTTTGCGTCGGAACGTCGCGATCTTCAAGCCGGTTCGAGCGGTGTTTGCGCGGTCGATTTGGTGAATGTGCTACGTTGCCTGATTCGTCATGGATTCAACCGCGGTCTCGGGGCTCCCTACGCCGCCGGCCGCTGGGTGTCTTCTTTACGTGTCTGGCCGCCGGCTCCGGCAACCCCGATCCCGCAACGCTTTGGCCGACTTCGACAGGAAGAAACTCGATGCTTCAAACCGTGCGACGTTGCCGGCTTGATTCGATGTGTAACAATGCGTTCAACCGAAGCGGGGTTGAGCCGTCTTGGACGCTTCGCTGACCACGTTTCCACGCCCCCGCTCGGTTAACGCCGCCGTTCGTCGACGTAATAAAATGTCGGTTGTCACAACGATTTTGAGGCCCAACGGTTCTGAACATCCTGTTGCACATCGTTTTCGCGTTCGGATGCTTCGTGTCCGCGACTAATTTCTATTGGGCATTCCTACGGTATCCGGTACACCGAATCCGAGGAGGGACCGAAGACGACTACCGTTGGATCTCCGCGGCGCCACTTGTCGGTTCGTTCCTGATCGTGGTGACGCTACCATTCCTCGATACATCACCGTGTATTTGGTGGCTGGGTGTCGTTTGTGCTGTAGCCGACACGGGTGGGATTCACTGGTTCGCGGTTGCCATGGCGTGGATGGCGCTGACTGGACGATTGCGGTAGAATGTGACGTGCAACCCGTGTTCGACTTGGAGCGTCGCGGGGAGGCGACGAACCATGCCGTGCACCGGAGCGGCGTCATCGTATTCTCTGATGGTTAGTTTTTCTCTCGCCGCCCGGTGACGGCGGACGTTACACGGGGTTGGCTCTGATCGGCATCAGGCTTTGACTTTCGGGTGCGCGGTCGGCCGGCTTTGATGGTGAATCAAGATCCGATGCGGTGTCGTGTTTGGCGGTGTCGCTAAGTGCATTGGTCGTGCTCGGTCTTTCGCCGCTTCGCAATGTTGACTGAACGCAGAGACGATCACCACGTACCGACGCTTTGAATCAATTGATACTTCCATCCGCCAAAGTGTTTGCGTCGGAACGTCGCGATCTTCAAGCCGATTCGGGCGTTGGTTGCGCGGTCGATTTGGCGAATGTGCTACGTTGCTTGACTCGTCCTGGATTCCACCGCGGTCTCGGGGCACCCTTCGCCGGCGGCCGCTGGATGTCCTCTTTGCGTGACTGGCCGTCGGCTCCGGCAACCCCGATCCCGCAACGCTTTGGCCGACTTCGACAGGAAGAAACTCGATGCTTCAAGCCGTGCGACGTTGCCGGCTTGATTCGATGTGTAACAATGCGTTCAACCGAAGCGGGGTTGAGCCGTCTTGGACGCTTCGCTGACCACGTTTCCACGCCCCCGCTCGGTTAACGCGACCGTTATCCGACTGAACCTGGCATACATCCATGACGCTACCCGAGCCGACCATCGTCTTTCGATCTCGCAGCTACCCTGCGGCTGACGCGTTGGTCGCCTACTTAGTTGAAGGCGGCATCAAAGCGCGTCTGGTTGGTCCTGCAACTCCATTCGGCCAGCCCCATGCTGGCGATGGGCCAATTTTTGGCACTGTTTATGACGTTCTCGCCGCCGACTGCTCGCCTACTGTAATTGACGGCCTGCTGCGGACATGGCACCAACTGCAATCCGAAGTCGCTGCATCAAATGACCTGTTCTGCTACCATTGTGTTGATGTGTTGGACGCTCCCAGTCACTCCTGTCCACGTTGCGGCGAATTGCTCGAAATCTCGACTGATTCGACGACACAAAATGGCGGATAACCATCCGATGCACACGGAGCGGCGGTGGTCGGCTTTTTCGTTTCCTTGCAACCTGTTCGCCGCCGCCCGGTGATCGGTAACGTTCGCCGACTTGAGAGTTGCGCCAAACACAAATCTGCTTCGGCTACGATTGGCAAAAGACAGCGTTTCATCTTTGCTCCGGCTCCCCTGAACAATGCACATTAGAACTGCCCTTCGATCGTACGGTGACGCTTGGCGGACGACGTTTCACTTCATTGCGTTTGGAATCGTTTTCTCCATCTTGACGTTACCATTTCGACTGTTGGAAATCGTCACCGGACCGGAACCCAGTTGGCACATTGCTGTGCCGCTTATTTTTGCTTTGGTGGTTTACCTTCCGTTTTCCGTAGCTTGGGCGTCACGACTCACTGGTGTTCGTCCACGTACGCCCGAAGAGCAGGAGGAGCACCACAGGAAGATCGTTGATGAAAAGAATGCTCAATTGCGTCGGGAGAGCTCGCGTGAACCGATCGTGGATTGAACAATGTGCCCTCAACGCAACGAAAACATTGCGGCGAACCATGCCGTGCACCGGAGCGGCGTCGTCGCGTTTTCTGATGGTCAACTCTACTCTCGCCGCCCGGTGACGGCGGCCGTTATCCGACTGAGGAAGCTCCCGAATCCCTGGCGATAATCACAATTGTTTCATGACGCCAAATCCGTACGCTCCGACTGCTGTAGCCGCCGCCACTGACAAGCGACACATTCCTCCATTGGCTAGGTTCGCGTATGTCGGTGGTGGGTTCCTTGTTTGCGTAATGGCATCCCTTCTGTCCTACATGATTTTCGTCGCCATGTCCTATCCTGGCCTCAACGACAATTCTGGGCTACACGATTCCTACTGGCCGGAAACTGCGGTCTATGTTTCGACTGCTGGTTGCCTAATATGCGGACTCCCTGGCATTTCACTACTTTACTTCGCAACTCGCTACTCTCGTGCCTTCACTGCCGTCATTGGACGGCTAGACTCGTGATGCGGATATGGCCGCGCGGTTCTTGCCGCATCCAAACCGCGGATAACCATGTCGTGCACGCGGAGCACGGCTTGCATGATTTCACAAATGGAAAGTCGTCTCTCCGTGCCCGGTGACGACCGCCGTTCGCTGGCTTGAAGTGAGTTCAGGATATGACTCAAGAGCATTCGCTGCAAATCATTCGTGACGCGTTCTCCCACGTGATAGTGGATCGCATCGTCGTGGAATATGACCCGATTGTCGAAGAAGAGGTTGCCAAGATCTACGTTGCTGATGAGCAGCTGGAGGCCGCGTTAGGCGACGACGGATTGTATCCGCGTACGGTCGCGATGAAGGCGGGACTGTCAATCGAAGTCACGCTGTCACACGAATGATAACGCCAGCGAACCAGCGGATGCACGGGAGACCTCGGCGGTGTCGGTTTTGAATGGTAAATCAACTCCTCGGTCCCCGTGATCCGGGACGTTACACGGGGTTGGCTCTGATCGGCATCAGGCTTTGGTTTTCGTTTGCGCGGTCGGCCGGCTTTGATGGTGAATCGAGATCGGATGCGGTGTGATGTATGGCTTTGTCGTAAAACGCATTGGCCGTGCTCGGTCGATGTCCGCATCACAATGTTGACTGAATGCTGAGACGATCACCACGCACCGACGCGTTGAATCAACTGATACTTCCATCCGCCAAAGTGTTTGCGTCGGAACGTCGCGATCTTCAAGCCGGCTCGAGCTATTGTTGCGCGGTCGATTTGGTGAACGCGTTACGTTTCCTGACCGGTCCTGGATTCAATCGCGGTCTCGGGGCACCCTTCGCCGCCGGCCGCTGGATGTCTTCTTTTCGTGTCTGGCCGTCGGCTTCGGCACCCCCGATCCCGCAACGCTTTGGTCGGCTTCGAACGGAAGAAACTCGATGCTTCAAGCCTTGCGACGTTGCCGGCTTGATTCGATGTGTAACAATGCGTTCAACCGAAGCGGGGTGAAGCCGTCTTGGACGCTTCGCTGACCACGTTTCCACGCCCCCGCTCGGTTAACGCCTCCGTTATCCGACTAAAATGCACCCATGAACAACTGGCCTAATCCGCGACGGTGTCCACGCTGCAAGCATCGCTTTGAAGATCCGGGCGAGATGTGCACTTGCCCGGAATGCCAATACCGCTTCAAACGGGGCGAACCGTACCCACGTCCTGGCCCTCCTCCAACCGAAATTGAAGTATTTGCACCAATCGTCTCGGCAGAGATTGCTGATCGCGAATTCATTGATGTCGTCTTTCGGAATCCCCCTTCTTTCTCTCTGTCATTTCACGAAGCAACTAGCAGGAGGGAAAGACGCGCCACCGGCCAATCACGCGGCAAATCGGACGGAACGGTTTCGGCTACACGACTATCGTTCAACGATCATAGCGCATCATGCACCATTGATGACCGCATTCAATACCGGCTATCGAACGGCTTGCTCGAACTTGAATGTTGTGATTCCATCTACCTAGGCCCAACAAGAATTTCCATAACGTTTGCAGAACTCGATAATTTCGACACGTTTCGGTCGCTTTTCGTAGATTGCCTGCGAGAATCTGGCGGCGAGCTACGGGCTGAAGCGGGCGGATAACCAAGCGATGAACGCGGAGTGGCCGACAGCGCGTTTACAAATGGAAAATCAACCGCGGCCACCCGGTTATCGCAATCGTTACCCGATTGAAGTTGATACACCTTCATGGCCATGCAAGATCAACTGAACTGGAAAGCCGTTTGCACGAAGATGTCGACTCAAGGATACAACTCGCTTGACGAGGCCGAACAGGTTTGGCTAAACGCTCGCGGATTGATTGATGCTGTCCATGACGGGGGCTTGGTGAGCTACTTTTACAACGGCTGGGCCGATGACTACGATGACATGATCGATGCCTTAACCGAACTTGAGGCATTCGACGTATTGGAGATCGTCGAGCAGTTTGGCGGGCTCTTCGGCGACGAGGTTCCTGATGACATCAATCAACGCAATTCGATCATCGATTCCTGGGGCGAGAATGGTCCAGAATCGAAGTATTGCGATCGTGTTGATGACGACCTAATGCCGTTGCTAGACGAGCTTGAGAACGGACCATTGCGAGCCTTTCTCGTGAAGCATGGCTTCAATCCAGACTGACCTGAGTGTACTTGGTCACGACCGATCCCAATCGCGGGTAACCATGGGTTGCAACGGAGGCCGCGAGTTGACGTTGTTGAAGTGGTGAGTCGTTCGCGCGGCCCCGCTGAACCCTACCGTTATGCCACTAAAGGTGATCCATGCCTGCCAATTCAACTGAGCTGAAATGGGCTGCCTTCGAGGGCGACCTCAAAAAGACTCGCTCGCTAATTGAAGCTGGGGCTGATCCGAACTCAGCTGGAGAGTGTGGTTCTGGCTCTTTGTTGACATTTCATCCGTCTGTCATCGCTTATTTGCTCAAAAACGGTGCTAAGCCGGACACTCAGACTAACGAAAACGGTGCGTCGGTACTTGCGGGCCTTTGCTACGTCAATCAAATCGAATGCGTCAAACTGCTACTCGAACATGGTGCAAATCCAAATCTCGGTCGCACAAATACGTTAGAGACGCCACTCCACCACGCAATTTCCAACGACGCCAGCACGGAGTTGATTGCCTTGTTGATTCGGCACGGTGCAGATGTAAACGCGAAAACAAAACCCGGGCAATACAGCTACAATTTCTATGGCGATACCCCGACACGCGGCGAAACACCGCTCCATCGTGCCGCTGCCTATGCTCCGGCTGATGTTGTCGCAATGCTGATTGACGCTGGGGCCGATCGCTCGATTGCTGACACAAACGGTAATACGCCGTATCATTGGGCTGGCTGGCACAGACGATCCAAGGAACTCGTCGAACTGCTGGCCCCAAACTAATCGTGGCATAACAATGGGTTGCACACGGAGCCGCGGGTCGCGCGGTTTTTGAAATCAATGCTGTTCGCCGCGGCCCGGTGAACCCGGTCGTTCGCCGATGGAACATCATGACTGACATCGACTTTGCACTCTGATGCGACGCCGGACAAAACGAACGCTCTGGATCGTCGTACCCGTTTGCGTGGTTGTCGCACTCACTTGGCTCGCTTTCGCTTTTCGCCGCGGGATTGTTGCGGCATACTGCGAATGGGGCGTCACTTGCATCATTGCTTCCTACGCCGAGGAGCACGGAGGACGACCACCGTCCAAATGGAATGACTTGATTGGATACGAATACCACACGCAATATCTTCCAACGCCGCGCACAATTGATTACGCCTCATCACACGTCTCGGTGGACTTCCAGGCTTTAGCAGACTTTCACTCGGGGCGGACCAACCAACTTCCTGGCGATGTCATACATCCAACTCGTGGATTGACCGCGCACTGGATCAATCCGAAGGATACGCTTGAGCGATATTTCCGTGACGGCGAGGTGCCTCACGGATCGTTTAACCGTGAATATGCCGATACACTGAAACACTACGCCGAAACGTATCCGGTCGACTAGACTGGGGTTGCGGCGAACCATGAATTGCACGGGAGGACGGGAGCTGCGGTTTTCGGTCTGCTTGCGCGTCGTTCGCCCGTCCCCCGTGAATTCCGCCGTTATCGCAGTCACCATTGGCGGCACTGAGGTTGGTTGGTCGTGACGAACGTATTTGACAAAAGTAGTTGCTTGATGCTCGTGGGCGATTCCTGTTGCGCTCAATCCAGATTCGTGATGGCGATACAAACATTCGCATGATGGTGACATCGGCCATGACGTACCGAATCGCCGGCGACTTTCTTGGTCCCGACTGGTTCTATTTCGCCAGCGCTTCGGAACGTCACGGCCTCAACGTGCAGCAAACGAGTTGCGCTGACAAACTTGCGGCTGGCTTGGTGTTGGAAGACAACTTGTGATTCCGACTCCCGCGAACGATAAGAACGTCGCCGACGGCATCTGTGGCATTTCCTTTATTGCTTGTCGTCGACGACGTACTTATCGTTCGCTTGACCTTCGGTTTGCCGGATTGATCCCCGTATGACGTGTCTCTGACCCGGTTTGTTCGGATACATTGGCGATTCACCCGCAAACTGGTGGTGCGGCGCAAACCGCTTCCGGTTTTGCGATAACCATGCGATTCACACGGAGCACGGCGTAAGGCGATTAGAAGTTGTCAATCAACCCGCCGTGCCCGGTGATCGGTAACGTTCGCCGACTTGAGAGTTGCGCCAAACACAAATCTGCTTCGGCTACGATTGGCAAAAGACAGCGTTTCATCTTTGCTCCGGCTCCCCTGAACAATGCACATTAGAACTGCCCTTCGATCGTACGGTGACGCTTGGCGGACGACGTTTCACTTCATTGCGTTTTGAATCGTTTTCTCCATCTTGACGTTACCATTTCGACTGTTGGAAATCGTCACCGGACCGGAACCCAGTTGGCACATTGCTGTGCCGCTTATTTTTGCTTTGGTGGTTTACCTTCCGTTTTCCGTAGCTTGGGCGTCACGACTCACTGGTGTTCGTCCACGTACGCCCGAAGAGCAGGAGGAGCACCACAGGAAGATCGTTGATGAAAAGAATGCTCAATTGCGTCGGGAGAGCTCGCGTGAACCGATCGTGGATTGAACAATGTGCCCTCAACGCAACGAAAACATTGCGGCGAACCATGCCGTGCACCGGAGCGGCGTCGTCGCGTTTTCTGATGGTCAACTCTACTCTCGCCGCCCGGTGACGGCGGCCGTTCGGCCATCCAACCGAGACGCAAAGCGATTGAATTCGTCGAGGTATTCCAATGACCCGCTACGCGCAGACTCAACCTCGCTCTCGACTAGAGCCCATCCAACGCATTGGTATTTGCCTGTTGACCATATCGATGCTCTACGCCGCAACACTCGTTGCTTTGAATGTAATGACCGTCGTTGCGGTGTTTCGCGGGATCCCCTACGCGTTTGATTCGCTGATACTTGCATGTCCATTGACGTTGCCGCTACTCGCCGCACAGTATCCGATTGCGAAGGGCGCATTCATGATGTGGCGTCGCGAGCCGTCGCCGACTGTGATTTGGTCGGCACGTCTTTCTTGCGTGCCCTTCGCTTCTCCGTTCTACTTTCTGGGAATCCCGTTTGGTGTCGCGGCATTGCATCGACTGCGCGAATAGAATCCCTCGTTCGCTATCACAACGGGTGCCACCGCCCGTAGCGATAAAGGTTGGCCGAACCATGCGATGAACCGAAGTCGCGGAGTCGTCGTTTTTAACAATGGAAGATTAATCGCCGCGACTCGGTTATCGCGGACGTTCCCCAATTGGGGATGCAGTCACGAGTTCAACCACCTGCTATCGCTTGAAGCCCTATTTCCGCAACGTAGGCGTTGCGTGCACAACACTGTTTGCAGTGATCGGTCTAACGTCCGTCTTTGTGGCGTATTTCAACGTCGACAATTCCTTTCCGAGGCCGCTCCTTGCGGCGACTGGATTCGGTTTGTTCTGGGCTTGCTTCGTGCTTCTAGGCGTATTGCTGCTGTTGCTCCACCGCCGTTACCGCCTTTGGTTCAATGCTGAGTCGGTTCGCCAACGTGGTGTTTTGTTCGATCGGACCTTGGATCTGTCCACCATAACTGAACTTAAGTGGCGACGATTTCCTACTGGCGGCAGCGTACGTCTCTCTGGGTCCGACGGCGCTCTCAAAATCGAACTTGGCAACTTTGCTCAGAGTCAACGCGATGTTTTCATCGCGCATCTGCGTGATGCGGTCCCCGAGGATCGGCAACGCGATTGGGACGCATTTCGCCGACAGTTTGAAGATAGTCCAGCACGAAAGATTCGGACGCGACGAGTTTCGTGGGCCATATCGCTGCTGCTCGCACTTCATACGGTTGCATTTTTGGTTCTCTGGGGACTGCGGTTCGGCAATCAATATTTGCTGATCGCGGTCGTTAATATCGCGTTTCTTGTATACTTTCGACGTGGAGCCGGGAATCGCCAACCGGACTCAGCAGATGGCGAACCATCGGATGCACCCGAGTCGGCGAGTCGGGCGTTTTGACAATGGAAGATCTCTCGCGCCGACCGGGTGATCCGCACCGTTACCCGACTGAAATGTATGCCGCGCACTGAGTCGACAATGCGACCATCATTCGCCGCACTCTGGATTCGATCGCTGACCAAAACGGAACTTCATTCACTTGTTGATGCAGTCAAACTTGGCGATCTCGAGGCAACATCTCGCGCCGTTGAATTTGTTGCTGCGGAGAGTTTTGGCATGTGGCACAATCGCGCTCGCGCAAAACTCTGTCGCTATTTCAAGAACCATCCACCAACTGACGACCAATCCAAGCGGATGGTCGACGCCATTATTGACCGTCTGATTGACGGGCGGTTCTCTGAACAATTCAAAGATCAGCTGTCGATGGCGATTCGGTTTTCACCTGCCCGAATGGCCGAGGCGGCAACCGTGGCGTCAGCGTCAGACCGGAACTATATTCGCCGGTACGCGGATTGGGTACGTCAAACGCTCGATTCAACCCCAGCGATCCAAAATGGCGGGTAACCATGCCGTGCACCGGAGTACGGCATCGCGCGTTTACATATGGAAAATCAACTCGCCGTACCCGGTGACGGCGGCCGTTCTGCACGAAGAATGGATTTACCTTCGCTGTGAATCAGATTTATCGCCCACCAACGCTAAAGTTCAAACACTCCATCAAATCTTACGGCGGGCACTGGTATCGTCTGGTCGAACGTTTGGGACGCGGCGGAAACAGCGTCGTCTATCTAGCAGTCTGCACGGATGGTCCATACTCAAATTCGCTCTTTGCAATCAAGATTAGCCTCACCGACGCACATGAGCGGCGTCGGAAACGATTTCTAAACGAAATCAAGTTTCTAAAAGATCATTCGCATCCGAACATTTTGAACGTCGTGGACTCTGGGCAATGGATTGATCTCGAGCACCCCGATCAACCAGCGTTTCCGTTTTTCGTAACGGAATACCTACCCCAAACACTTGCTGACGTAATTCGTGAACGCTCTGCATCGACTGCCGAGAAAGCTGCTTACATTATGCAACTACTCTCTGCTCTTGCGAGCCTCGCCAACTTGCCCGGCGAGGTAATCCACCGTGATGTTAAGCCACAGAATATTTTTATTGCAGGCAAACGCTGTTTGCTCGGGGATTTTGGACTGATGACACAACGTAGCCGTTGTGTCGAGTTTGATCGCGGATCGATGGCAGAATCCGGTAACCCACAGATGCCTTACTTCTTTCGAACTCCGGACCTCGTTCGATTTGAACGCGCCGCAACACTTCTCACTTCCAAAAGCGACGTCTACCAGCTCGGATTGGTTGCAGCAATGCTTTTCACGGGACGAAACCCGTGCATCCCATCGAATGACCTGCTATCGAATGTTGAACTCGAACCACTTGACCACATTCCGGGCGTACAATGGAAGGGTATCGCGGGGCTGATTAATCGAATGCTCACATTCGCACCCGAGTCGAGACCTAGCGCACAAGATCTAATCGACCCATGGCGTGAGGTTTTCTGGGACGCTGCGAAACTTACAATCGATGTTAATGGTCGGGTGTTTTGACAGACCAGGAACGTGCAGAACCAAGCGATGAACACGAAGTCGCGGAGCCGGGCGATTTCGCAATTGAGAATCAACTCCCGCGACTCGGTTATCGCGGTCGTTCGCCGACTGAAGACTGCGCTTTACCTGCTTTGCAACGCAATCTGGTCGATCTCCTGCCCACCACGGATGACTCGCGCGATGTCGATTGTTTCCGCCGTCACGAAATAGAGAACTACATAGTTGCCGAAACCGTTCACTAACTTGGCACGAAGCCCTTCGGCTTCTGGGCGTGTAGTTGGCACCGCACCACCGGCTTCCGGAAACTGACACAACATATCAACAGTCGCTTCGATCGCATCAAGAAAACGCAGGGCTGAATCGAGATTCGACTCGGCAATGTCGCTCGAGTGTCCCGCAATGTCGTCCATGGCAAGCCGCCTGCGGTGCGGCACTTTGCGTCCAGGCATTCAACTTCCGTGCTTTGACTTCAACTCTGTACGAATGGCTTCGATTTCATTTCCATTCCATGGCTCACTTGGGCCGCTCTGCAACCCTTCAACCGCGAGCTTCTCTACTTCGGTCTGACGCTCAGATATTCGCAAGATGAATTCTGATACGAATTCGCTGACGTCTTCGTAGCCGCTGATTTTCGCGCGTTCCGCGATCGCCGACATTATCGGCTCGGGTACATTAACACTAATCGTAGACATTTCCGGCTCCCAAGAAACTTGAACCCCTGCATTCTACACCAGGGCGGACCTTGCGACAGGCTCGATCTCTTCCTCGATTCAAATTTGCGGCGAACCATGCGATGATACGGAGCGGCGGTGGTCGCCGTTTTGGCAATGGCTGAGTCTCTCGCCGCCGCCCGCATATCGCTACCGTTATCGGGACTAAGGTGCCCGGTCGTACCGCGATGCCTGTGTCATCAGACGTTCGCACAATGTTTCACACGCTGCATCGGGGAATACCGCAATCACTTCGTCGGGGATGCTTGCCATGATCCGCGTCATTGAATCCAACGCTGGGATCAGACGCCGCCAATACGTCTCGGTCGCTTCGTCCTGCCGTTGCGAAAACTCCGCGATGATGTCGTCCATTTCAATCGTGACTTCTGTTTCAATGTCTACATTCTTCCACGCTGTAACCTGCATGATTCGCCCGATAACAATGCAATGCATACCGAGTCGCGGTGGTATGCGTCTTGAAATGGTCAATCACTCGTCCCGGCTCGGTGATCACTGCCGTTACACGGGGTTGGCTCTGATCGGCATCAGGCTTTGACTTTCGGGTGCGCGGTCGGCCGACTTTGATGGTGAATGAAGATCGAATGGGGTGTCATGATTGGCTTTGTCGCGAAACACATTGGTCGTGCTCAGTCTTTCGCCGCTTCGCAATGTTGACTGAACGCAGAGACGATCACCACGTACCGACGCTTTGGCTCAGCCAATACTTCCATCCGCCAAAGTGTTTGCGTCGGAACGTCGCGATCTTCAAGCCGGTTCGAGCGTTAGTTGCGCGGTCGATTTGGTGAGCGCGTTACGTTTCCTGACCTGTCCTGCATTCAACCGCGGTCTCGGGGCACCCTGCGCCGCCGACCGCTGGATGTCTTCTTTCCGTGTCTGGCCGTCGGCTTCGGCACCCCCGATCCCGCCACGCTTTGTTCGACATCACAATGAAGAAACTCGATGCTTCAAGCCTTGCGACGTTGCCGGCTTGATTCGATGTGTAACAATGCGTTCAACCGAAGCGGGGTTGAGCCGTCTTGGACGCTTCGCTGACCACGTTCCCACGCCCCCGCTCGGTTAACGCTACCGTTATCCGACTAAGATTCATGACCAAACGCCCGGCAGCCGCTGACATCCAAGCTCACTTGTGTGAACTTGCCCAAACAATCGCACGCGATCATTTTTCGTTGACGCTGGACTTCACCCCCGATTCAGTGTGGCACGTTGAAACGATATTGTCCGAGATGCATCTCGCGTACGTCGAATCTGAATCCGACGAGGGGATGACGGGCGTCGCCCTCGAATTCGCTGCCTACATCGTCACTGTGATTCAACGCGATTTCGGACCTGCAAAATGGGAACGAGACTGCGAAAGCTTCGGCGAAGATGCATTCCCACTTCATTGGGATGGCGGTAAGATCTACCCGCTCGCATGGTGCATGAAACGTATATTCGACGGTCCCGGCGACGACGTCTGGACTAAATTCCAATCGCTTGTCGTAAACAAGCGGGTGAATAATGTTGGCGGATAACAATTCCGTGCACCGGAGCGGCGTCAGCGTGTTTTCTGATGGAAAGTTTTGCTCTCGCCGCCCGGTGACGGCGGACGTTACACGGGGTTGGCTCTGATCGGCATCAGGCTTTGGCTTTCGGGTGCGCGGTCGGCCGACTTTGATAGTTAATCAAGATCGATTGCGGTGTCATGATTGGCTGTGTCGCGAAACACATTGGTCGTGCTCAGTCTTTCGCCGCTTCGCAACGTTGACTGAATGCTGAGACGATCACCACGTACCGACGCATTGAATCGATTGATGCTTCCATCCGCCAAAGTATTTGCGTCGGAACGTCGCGATCTTCAAGCCGGTTCAAGCGTTGTTGCCGCGGTCGATTTGGTGAATGTGCTACGTTGCCTGATTCGTCATGGATTCAACCGCGGTCTCGGGGCTCCCTACGCCGCCGGCCGCTGGGTGTCTTCTTTACGTGTCTGGCCGCCGGCTCCGGCAACCCCGATCCCGCCACGCTTTGGCCGACTTCGACAGGAAGAAACTCGATGCTTCAAACCGTGCGACGTTGCCGGCTTGATTCGATGTGTAACAATGCGTTCAACCGAAGCGGGGTTGAGCCGTCTTGGACGCTTCGCTGACCACGTTTCCACGCCCCCGCTCGGTTAACGCCGCCGTTCTGGCATTCAATCGTGCTCGTGCTCGTGCTCAGTCGCGCAGCCACGGTGCTCGTGCTCGTAATCGAATCGCGACGCCTTCCATGACCGACACGTTGTTTGTTCACGCGGCTACACTCGATGACTCTCGTGCGCTGGGTCGCCAGCGAGCAATCGAGCACGAGTACGAGCACGAGCACGAGCACCGACGACGGACTGGCAAACTCGATTGGATCATCGCCAATTCGATTCAATCGACCGCTTCGCTGGTCTCGATCTTCAGATGTTTCGCACGAGATTGAACCACAGAGAACACGGAGACCACGGAGCCGAATGTCGGGCTTTTTCTCTGTGTAACTCCGTGTCCTCTGTGGTTAAACATTCTTGCATGCCGGGGAGTTCTTCGCGCGGTCGAGGAGTCGATGGTATGATGAGCGGCGAGAAAGACGGTTACCCGTGGCGGGCTCCGCAAATGCCGCCGAACAGCCAGAACCACGACATGCACGGGAGGACGGCTTGCGACGCTCGCTCGCATGGATGGTCAATCCTCCGTCCCCCGTGATGTCAACCGTTCGCCGACTGACTGAATGCTTGCACCACTCGTACTACCCTTCCAGATCACGTTCGCTGCGTTCGCAGTTCTTTGGTGCGTTGGTGCATTGACGCTTCAGAAACCAAAGCGGATTGCATGGCTCACACTCGCTGCAGTTCTCCTCTTCATCCCGTCCTGCGTTGGCGTGATGGCACTTGTCGACCTACAACGCTACGGACGTTTTGACTATGCCTCCGCGTCAGATATCCCAGACGATGGATACATCGAACTTCCGGCACCCGCCACGGACATTACACTTTACCGCAATGGTGCTGGACACTGGGCAAAGTTTACTATCGACACACCATCTTTGCGTTCCTGGATCGACGAACGTCGGTCGCTACGTCCTGACTTGAATCAACATCATGACGACGACGAATGGCTGTCAACGGCTTCCGATCGCCAGCGACCTGATCTGCTTGAACTGAACAAGCAGATTTTCGGCAACCGTTTTCCTGATACCGGTTGGACTTACGGCCCATCAATGCTGCAGGTGCATGTCAGCCGCTCTGACCGAGGGGGCGGCTATACTGTGTGGCACGTACCGTCTACTGGCGACTCTTACATCAGCGCTGGCTACTGGTAAAGCGGCGAACCAAACGATGCAACTGAGCGGCGAAGTCAGGCGTTTCGAAGTGGAGCATCAACCGTCGCCGCCGGCTGATCGGTAACGTTCGTCGTCAAAGACCGTCTATGACCCTACGCCAACTCTATCTTGCAATGCCCTTGATCTTGGTTCTTGGTTGTGGCAAACCGGAACCCAGTGTCCAGACATCGGATGGCGGCACTTCAACGCGGACGGACACCAATGCCACTGAGTTGGGAATCGACGTGACATTGCTCGATGCGCTAGCCGACAGACTTGGCTCGAGTGAATTCAAGCAAATTGACTCAGTACTGGTCTTGAAGAATGGAGAGATCGTCTTCGAAAAGTATCAAAACGGGTACGGCCCTAAGCAAGTTCACGACATCGCGTCCATAACGAAGAGCGTCACCTCGCTACTCATTGGAATCGCGATCGACAAAGGACACATTCCGAGTGTTGACGACAAAGTCGTGGACTATTTTCAAGATACCGCCTACGCCAAAACGTGGCCTGCAGATAAGCGAATGATAACCATTCGACACTTGCTGACCATGCAGCATGGAATCGCATTCGACGACTATGATGATCCAAACATGAAACGGTTTAAGTCATGGCTTAATTCCAGTGACCGCATTGCCCATTTGCTACAACAACCGATGGGCATGAAGCCAGGGCAGAAGTCGACCTATTGCACGGCAAGCACTCAATTGCTTCGACAGGTCATTGAGCAGTCGACCGGACAAAGCGTCGAAGAATTCGCACGGGAGAATTTGTTCGACCCGCTCGGGATAAAGTCATTCGAGTGGGAGCGCTCACCGAAGCATGGCATCGGAATGGGGTTTGGGGCTGACGCGTACCCTCGTGACGTTGCGGTGCTTGGGCGCATGATCCAGCAAAGCGGCAAATGGAATGGCAGGCAAATAGTCTCGTCAGGCTGGCTGGAAAAGAGTTTCCGCCCTCACGGCAAGCTGTTGGGAATTGACTACGGCTACCTTTGGTACGGAGAGCCGTATTCGGCGAATGGCAAGCAGATTCAATCGTACTTGGCGATGGGCCACGGAGGACAATTTCTTGTTCTGTTCCCCGATCTACAGTCGATCCTCGTCATCATGGCGAAGGATTACGATCAGAATATTGATTTTTACCAACTCATCCAAGACTTTGTCATTCCCATCTGCTCCAAAACGTAGACGACGAACAAAAGCATACGCGCGGATCCGCCGACAGCGCGCTTTCAAGTAGAGCATCGACCGCGGCGGCCCGGTAATGCCAGACGTTCTGCTGCAAACCAAAAACGCACGAATATGGCGAACCATCCGATCTTTGCGTCAACCTTTCATGGTGATGTCGACGCCGTCAAGAAGCTACTCGAAGCGGACGCTACACTGGTTGCGGTGCGCGACGCGAAAAATCTGACGCCGCTGCACGTTGCTGCCAGTCGTGGGCAATCCGAAGCCGCACAGTTGCTGCTCGACTTTGGTGCCGACATTCATGGCCCGACCGACAACGGCGAATGGACGCCGCTCGTGTTCGCTTCCTACCGTGGGCATTGTGATGTGGCCAAAGTGCTTATCGATAACGGCGCGGGTGTCACTGCGGACGATGGCAACCCAATTCACTACTCTGGACAACGCAAGCACAAAGACATTTGCCGTTTACTCGTCGAACACGGCGCGATCGATGATCTGATTGACTCCGATGACTCTGACATTCTCGCTCTCTTTCGGGCCGCATACAGTTATGACACGGATACTGTCAAAGAGATCCTCTCACGGCGACCGGAGCTTGTTGACAGCAGGGACAACAACAACGGGCGAACACCCCTTCACGAGGCCTGTACCCATGGGGACACAAAAACCGTTCGTGCGTTGCTAAAATGTGGCGCCGACGTGACGATTCGCGATGCGAACGGACAGGTTCCTGCAGATCGCGCAGAGGCCCACGATCAGCGAGCGGTCACGAATTTACTCCAAAAACACGATACCTCAGCATAACAAAGCGGTGAACCGGAGCATTTATTCACGCGGCCACGGAATTCAAGGCCTCCCGTTTGTGTCCGATTACCGCAGGCGTTCTGGCGTGCTCCCCAAAAACTGGTCCATGAGTTATGAGAGTGTACCGGCCAATAACGGCCAAGGAGACTCTCGAGATGAAACAAGCACGAAAGCGACGTAAGCCCGAACAGATCGTCAAGGCGATCGCCGAGGGTGAAGCCATGTTGGCCGCCGGCAAGAGCCTGGCGGAGGTGTACCAGAAGCTTGGGATTGTTGAATCGACCTGGATGCGATGGAAGAAGCAGTACGGCGGCATGAAGTCCGATGAGGCTCGACGGCTTCGCGAACTCGAAATCGAGAACCAGAAGCTCAAAGAACTGCTGGCCGAAGCAGAACTCGATAAGCGAATGCTCAAGGTGATCGCTGAGGGAAACTTCTAAGCCCGACGCGTCGCCGTGAAGCAGCCTGCAAGTTGCAGAGTTGCTTCGGCGTCTCGGAGCGTCGGGCTTGCAGGACGCTCGGCCAATCGCGAAGTAGCCAACGATACCGGCCAAACACAAAAGAAGACGAACCACGTCTGGTTGCTCGAATACTGGAACTCGTCCGCGAGTTTCCTCGCTATGGCTATCGACGCATCACTCGTCTTCTGCGGCAGGAAGGCTGGCGTGTGAACTTCAAACGAATCCACCGACTCTGGAAACAACAAGGTCTCAAGGTGCCGGTCAAAAAGGCGAAAAAGCGACGATTGGGCAACTCCGAAGGCGGCGTCATTCGTCGATCGGCCGAGTACCCCAATCACGTTTGGTCGGTCGACTTCATCTTTGATCGAACCGAAGACGGTCGCTCGTTGAAGATCCTCTCTCTGATCGACGAGTTCACTCGTGAGTGCATTGCACTGGAAGTGGGTCGAAAGTTCACCGGCGACGATTTGGTGGCGCTGTTGAGCGACTTATTCGTCAGCCGCGGCATCCCGTCGTTCATCCGCAGCGACAATGGCCCGGAGTTCATCAGCAAGGCGGTCCGCTCCTTTCTGGACTTCATTGAGGTGGGGACTTCCTACATCGAACCGGGCAGTCCCTGGCAGAACGGCTACGTCGAAAGCTTCCACAGCAGGCTTCGCGATGAGTGTTTATCGTGCGAGCTGTTCAGCAGCTTGTCCGAGGCACAGTCGATCATTGAGTCATGGCGTCAAACGTACAACCATCGACGTCCGCACAGCGGCATCGGTGGAATGGCCCCAGCGGATTTTGCTTCACAGTGGGCTACTTCCGCTTCGTTCGCTGCGCTCCCTTCGCGGAAGCAGCCCACTGTGGAATCGTTTAACCAACCCGTACTCTCATAACCGTGGATCAGGAAATGGGGGCATTCCAGTTCGTCGACGCAAAGAATACTAGGCAAGCCGTGAACAAAGAACCAAATCCGTACTCCCCCGCGTCTATGGCGGATATCGCGTCTTCGGGCAGATCTCGTTTGCGGGCAGTTCTGTCTTTTGCAGCAGGATTCTTTGGTGGGACGGCTCTGCAGTGGGTGCTGTTCTGGACCGATTCTTTCAGTACGGGATTTCCTCCCTTGGGAGGCGCTTTACTTGGTCTGCTTAGTGTGCTCGCAATTCACTTTCCTGGGATCCGCAGCAGACCAGCATTGCTTTTGGTCGGTGCTATTTTTGGGAATCTCAACGCGTTTTGGTGCAATAGGGCTCCTCTTCTCTACAGGGACATACCTCGAGATGTCGTTACGTCATGGGGATTCGCCTCGATCGCTTTCGCTCTGACTTTTGCGTTTTGTTTTGTGTCTGTCAGGTGGGCAAGGCGGATCATTTGGATTCAGCTTTCTTCGCGTCAATTGATGGAATGAATACGACGAACCATGGGGTGCTGCGGAGGCTGCGAGTTGATCTTTTTGAATTGGAGCGTCGCCCGCGCGGCTCCACCGAATCCTACCGTTCGCCTACTTTGTGTGGTGTGCAATCAGATGAAAGCAACTACGACTATCCTTCTGCTTCTCGCATTCCCGCGATGCGTATTCTCTCAGGCCACTCCAACGACACATCGAGTGCTCACGAAGCCGCGGATCGTTCAGGATGCGGAAGGTTACAATTCGTGGCCGATGATTCAGGCGATCGGAAAAAAGCTCGTCTGCGTGTATAGCCGCGGTTCGGGGCACACGATCAGCGAGGACGCACGCGCCGTTTATGCACGTATCTCCGCCGACGGAGGAGAAACGTGGACGCCCGAGGCGGTCGTCGCTAATTCCCCAGGCTACGGCGAAGTCGAGGTCGGGAAGGGGCTGGATTCCAACGGGGCGATGCTCCTTTGGGTGCGCCGGGTGGGCAGGGATTGGCACCACGACCTTTACCGCACCACCGATGGTGTCACCTTCACCCTGGTGGCGACGCCACAGTTCGACGTCCGCCCTGTGCAGATCACCGACATCTTCACCGTCCCAAACGTGGGACTCATGGCGCTGTGGTTCGCTGGAGACTATGGAGGCAAGCCGACGAACGCGTGGGGCGCGCTGACAAGCAGTGACAATGGAGAAACCTGGAAACAGGCCACCGTCGAGTCCAGTTTATCCAAGGCGCAGTGGCCGACCGAACCCGCTGCGGTTTACCTCGGCAATGGCAGGATTCTCGCTATCGGCCGTACTGAGGTGGGCACGCCTCAGTTCCAGATGGTCTCTTCGGATTACGGTGCGACGTGGAAACGCGAACAAACCAATATTGGCGACGCTTTGGCTTCCACGCCAAGCTTGATCCTTGATGAGGAGACAGGGCTCCTGAGCAACTACTATTATCATCGCGGCGCCGGCGTACTGCGGCGACGCGTTGTCGATCCCGAGAAAGTGTTTGACCACCCGCGGGATTGGCCGGATTCGGAGCCCATTGCTATGGGAAGCAAGGTTACGTTCGATGCCGGAAATGCCAACGCCACTGCGATCGGAAACACCCACTACATCAGCTTTTACTCAGGCAAATCGCCTGACACCGCAGTCCTCGTTTCCGTGGTCCCGGCACCGAGTGCTGGGAATCAGCAGGTTTCGGAATAGGCGACTGTGATGAGCCTTCGGTCGTCGACCAGCAGTGCCGTATACCGGGACGTGCGTTGGCGTCGATCCCTATTCATCGCCTCGTCATGGTTGACCGGTCGCGGTTGCCGATATTCGGCTCAATGATAAAGTGGGTCGAAGTGCTAACCGGCTTTCCTGATCAGTCCGGGGATGGGTTTCGGTCCAAAATCATTCTCGAAAACGCACTGTTTCATTCGCAAGTCAACGACCGTTCTATTGACGCGGGATCTTTTTCGACATCATCGCTTCGACGCAATACCACGTCCGGGGATGGCAACCACATTCGTGTTGCGGAATTGGTTGGCGACGTTGCGTTCCCTACACCGAGATGCCGCCAACGCCAACGCGGTCTTTCAGTTTGCCTCGCAATTCAATTGCCTTGAAAGGGCAGCACCGCACGTTATTCCGGAAGGTGGTGTTGGTATCTACCAAAACGACCGGACGCAAGGTCCTGTCTGTTCGGTCTGTGCCGGCGCCGGCACGATCTACCTGACGCTTGTCGGTGGTGGCGTGTTTGGTAACAGATTGGATACTGTCATTCATCCGTCGAACGCTTGGATTGTTTGCGTGGGCAGACCTCGGCGTCTACATTGTCAGCTTTGGTTCATCGAAATCAGAAGTGGTGGATTTTCTCGCACGTCGGAATTCCGACTAATAGGCTGGGACCCGAGTCACGAAGTCAGGCGTTGTAAGTGGCAAGTCCTCCGACACTTTTTGATTGCTGTTGGTTTTTTTAGAGCAAACAATTTCGTGCATCGAAGTCCGGATTGCACGGTTGGCCTGAATGAATCGTCAACATGCCGGAACTGGTAGCCACTGCCGCGATCAAATTTGGGCCGAACTGTTTTGATGCTAGGAAGATTCGCAATGAATCCGTTCAAGACCCGTCAGCAGGCAATCGCATTTATCTGCGTCGGCGTTGCAGTCGTTCTTTCATGTGTGGCGTCGATCGCGATTGCTGAGTCGTTCATGCCGAACAATCTTGCTGGGCGAAGAGGCGTTGTGATCTTTTACCGCACGTTTACACCCATGATCGTTGTTTGGTCCTTGCTTGCCTCTTGGGCCTACTTCAATATTCCACCGCGTTCTTGCAGTGGTGAATTGGCCAGCGACGATGAAGGGGATATCGCCCGCGATAGCACTGGATGCGAGGTCTGATTTTCCTGTGCCGACTCACGGATACCCGATTCGCTTATGTCCAGCTCCGAAAAAATTCAGATCGAAAACGTGAACTGCCCGGGGCAGACGAAGAACGTTGATGCTGAAAAGTACACCGCAATGAAGAATGCGCTTCTGAAAGTGCTTCCTTGGAAAGCACCGGGCATGACTCAGTCGGAGATGCAGAAGGCGATCTTGCCTCATCTTCCGGATGAACTTTGGCCCGGCGGTTCGAAGTCTGGTTGGTGGGCGAAGACCGTACAGCTTGATCTCGAGGTAAAGGGCGCGATCGTCCGGACGGATTCGAAACCGCTAACATGGCATCGGGCATGACATCGGAGCACGATCCGATCTGTTCGTGATCGGTTGCGAAGTTCATCGGCCCACAAGAAGTCTTTTTACTCGGAACAAGAACCGGAGTTGCTATGGTTCGTCGATTGATTGCTTGGGTGGCGTTGTTTGCATTGGCACCCATCGTCGTGCTTGCGGATGATTCGGTGCCATCTGGACATTCGACTCTCCACATCGTCTTCATCACATCTCACTCGCAACAACGGACAAGTGCAATCGACGGTGGTCAAACGTCGATGGTGCGTGTTGGCGATGCCATTGTTCCCGCTGCGGATGTCCGCCCGATCCGAATCACGATCGATGGTGGTTTCGTTGGTCACGCAATGGCCGGAATGTGGGACGTCAATCCGGTATTCGTTCTGCCGGAAGGAAACCACAAACTGCAATTTGAACTCGATGGATTTGATCCGGTATCGACTGATATCAGGGTGTTGGGGACGAAGTCAAAGCAGTATTTGCTCGTGAATTTGCCGACCGATAATCCGAAACGTAAACGATCTGCATCATCCGCTGATGCACCGACGGAACATCCTCTGAACGACTGAACTGAGAACCCATGACATGGAATGAGGTTGCAGAGTCTGTTGGTGTGGCGACGGAGAGTCGGTCATCGTTCCTGCAGGCCAGCGACTCGTGTGGAGGATGCGTTTCTGGGGGAATGTTGAAGCAGTACACGAAGATTGGAGAAACGGATGATTGGTCCACAAACGAGAGCCATCAATACGCTTTTGAGCATGCCCAAAGCAGCAATTTGATGTTGTTGATTTTCATTTCGACTGGCGATGCGGTGGGGGCTTCATGATGCAGGATGCGAAATGCTGGCCTCTGAAATCCATCAGCAAGTGCGGCGCGAAGAAGGGAACGTGCCTACAATGCATCGCAATTCCTGTGTTTGGCTGGACGACAAGCAATCGGTTGCAACATCGGATACGGCCTTTTGTTTTTGCGTTATCGGTTGGATGCGCGGAGTCGTTGTGACGACCGTTCCCGACCAGAGTTCATTTTCTTGGCTCGCAATGACCGCCCCGAATCCATACGCGACTCCTTCATCGCCACCAGCATCAAGTGCGATCGATACAGGAACGCGATGTCCCGTATGCAACGGGGCACTGAGTCGCCTTCGGCTTGTTCTTCCATTTTCGCGATGCCCGACTTGTCATCGACGCATACGGCTTCGCAATTCCACGCGTGCAAGTTTCCTGTCCACCCTTGCAGCGATTGGCTGCTTCATCTCTTTGCTGCAATTCGAGGTGACGCCTGATACAAACGGATGGGTCTTTGGTATCCATGCGCTGGTGTTCATTTCGCTCGGCACATTTTGGTTCCATCTGTACGGAGAGCCTGCACTTACTGGATGGATTGGCAATGCGTCGCGAGAGAAGTTGGCGCAGGAACGCGACAAGTTTCGAACTGGGCTACCATGAAGATGCACATTGTCGGCACTCGGTAAGCATGCCGGGCACTTTCGCCAGGCAACTGCTATGCATCCAGACATTGGTGAGTTTGTTGCGGGCAAGTTAGAGTTGGTCTGCAAGCGATTTTTCGATTCTGACGGGATTTGTGACAATGTGTAATGGTTCGATTCCCAAAGAACGCCGCACGGGATTTGGTTCGTTGCTGCATTTCGACCTACGCACGCTGTTCCTGTTGGTGAACTTGAGTGCGGTCTATTTCTTCCTGGTCAATTGCGCCGGAGAATTTGTCGCCACGCTTTTGGTGGGGCCACTGGTATTGATGGTTTCCGTCGTCATTCTTCGCGTCGAAAACATGGTCTACGGTTTGCTTTTCGGCGGCATGTTCGCAGTCGTGATGGTGATCATTGCCGCCGGTGCCTTTGCACCTGTTCCACCGGGTCAGGTGGTGTTCGCATCGCTGGTATATCCACCTGCCAGCAGTGCATTGGGTTTGATTTGTGTCGCCCATCGCCAGGTTTGGCGTGGCATGTGATGGGGTTGCCTATGGACAGGGGTGGTCTGGCCAGTGGAGTCGGCATCAAGCCAGCACAAACGATTGGCTGTCAGGTGTTCGCAATACGGTACAATGAACGCCTTTCAGGAGTGGCGAGGAGTATGGCATGGACGCGTTTTTGAGAGAAGCGATCCGAGAGGCCGAGCAAGGTGCCCGTGAAGGCGGCATACCGATAGGTTCTGTTCTGGTGATCGGAGGAAAGATCGTCGGGCGTGGTCGCAATCGCAGGGTGCAAGACGGCAGCGCGATTCGTCATGCGGAAATGGATTGCTTGGAGAATGCGGGGCGGTTGACGGCGGCCCAGTATGCCAAAGCGATCTTGTATTCGACGTTGTCGCCGTGCGACATGTGCAGTGGCGCGGCGCTGTTGTATAAGATTCCGAAGATCGTCGTTGGTGAAAACTCGACTTTCCAGGGGCCCGAGTCCTATGTTCGGTCGCGAGGCGTTGATTTGACAATCGTCGATGATCCCGACTGTATCCGCATGATGCGTCAGTTCATTGCAAATCGTCCCGCCTTGTGGAACGAAGACATCGGCGAAGTTGGTTGTGGTTAGTTCATGCTGAGATTCGCCTGAACCTTTCACGCGATCGGTGGTCATGAGTTGGGGAAGAAAACAGGTCATCAAGTCTCGCATCACGGCCAACGTTTTGATCTCTGGATCAAACTTTCTAGGAATCGCGTGACGCGACAGATCCGATGGAATCGATGAGCCTTTGCGATTGGAGTCTGTTGTGGCGTATCGAGAAGGACCACAAACGCGGCGGTTGTTGCATCGCGCTTTTGACTTGGGGGATGCGGAAGCCTTTTTTCGGTTGAACAGCGACCAGGATGTGATGAAGTTCACGGGAGAACCGTTGTTGTCATCACTGAAACAGGCCTCAGAGGCGATCGAGTGCTACACCGACTTCGAGCGATATGGATTTGGTCGGTGGGCTTGTGTGGAGAAGCAAAGCGGAAGGGTGATCGGCTTTTGCGGTTTGAAATACTTGCCGGATCTTGATGAAGTGGACGTCGGCTATCGCTTGATGCCTGAATTCTGGGGACGGGGATTCGCGACGGAAGCCTGCGCTGCGTGCTTGGAGTTTGGCTTCCGTATCTTGCAACTGAAGGAGATCATCGCAATGGTCATGCCGGCCAATGCGGCCTCCATCGGTGTCGTTCGCAAGTGCGGGATGCGTTGTGAAGGAGAGGTGTCGTATGAGGGGATTCCGGTGCTGCGGTTTGTGAAAACGAATGCCTCGCCATCGGTTGGCGGTGCTGCCGTTTGATCGGCATCGGTTTCATCGGGATGGCTGTACTGTCGCTTTGGCAAACCGGGCAGTTTCTTAAGTCGCACTCTTGGTGGCAGCCGGAATGATCCGGCGGGGCAGTCGGAATGTCGCCGGGCGGTTTCGAAGGCATTGTTGCCCGGTGATAAACACCAGTTGGTGCCAAAGGTCTCGCGCTAGGCGACAGACGATGACGTCTAGCGGTAGAGATGGGCCGTGGCGGATTGTCGCGTCCGGGGGACGCATGAATCGGCGGTGCGCTGGTACGGAGCGCAAAACATTTGTCGTCGCATCTAGCCAGCGGTAAAACAAGAGATGGGTCGGAGTGCTCTGCCTTGTTGTTTTGGTTGGTGTCGAGTTGCGCGAGTGAGTTGATTTGGCACTACTAAAAAACGCGGGGATTTGGATCGCGGATTTGTCACAGCGTTGGTGGTGGTGCGTGTGGGACGCGGTTTGGCGGGAAAGTGCGAGGCTTGGCAGGGTGTAACGTTCAATAACGGTTGGTGGGAGGTTCGAGCGATGTCACTGAATCTTGAAACAAGGCTTGGCGGATTGGTTTTGCCAAGTCCGTTGATTGTGGGGGCTTGCCCGTTAACAGCGAAGGAAAATGTTCGCTTGGCGATTGAGTCGGCTGGAGCCGGTGCGATCGTTTTGCCGTCGCTGTTCGAGGAACAGGTCGCGTTATGGAATCAACGCAATCGGCGAGAGCCCGTTGTCGGTGAACGACCGCTTCGTGAGCGAGCCGCCAAGCACGATTTTGATCTTCAATGGCATGATGCCGAAACGTACTTGTCCTTCGTTAACCGTGCGAGTGTTCAGTCCACGATTCCAGTGATCGCTAGTTTGAACGGATCACGAAGTGAAGTCTGGGTCGATTTCGCCAAGGAACTGGAAGTCACTGGGGCGCATGCGATCGAACTGAATTTGACGATCGCCGATTTCGATGGCTATGAGAGTTCCGCGGCGATTGAGGACGAGATTTGTCGGTCGGTCGCCGCGATCGACAGCGTCGTTGATATCCCCGTCTTTGCAAAGTTGCCACCGCTATTCACCAGCGTGGGTCACTTGGCGCGACGAATCCAGTCGGGAGTTCAAGGTGTGGTGTTGTTCGGCCCCGAACCGGATATGGATTTGTGTCTGGATGATTTACATTTTCAGTGCCGCTGGGGGCTGACGGAGAAAGGGTCGGTGGTCCATTCGTTGCGAAGGCTGACGCAAGTGCATGCGATGTGTCCGTCCATCCCGATGATTGCCAACGGCGGAATTGGATCGACTGAAGATGCGATCAAGGCATTGTTGTCTGGCGCGGACGCGGTGATGGTGACGTCCGCAATTTACCGTGAGGGGCCCAGCGTGATCCGGACCATTTTGGATGGGCTGGTTCAGTTCATGAATTCGCATTCGGTGACCGGCATGAGGCAACTGGCGGCGATGCGTCCTGTCCCCGGGGACTGGGAAAAACGCCGGTTAGGATATATCGCGGCATTGACCACGAAGGTCGAAACGGAATCGAAGTCGACGGATTGCGGACGCGTCAGCGGGGATCGCTGGGGGCATGTCGGGACGTTGGGTTCGGCGTAAATTCGCCGATACCGCTGGCCGAGCGATGCGGGGCGTGACCTGGCCAACCCCATCGCCCGGAGCGGTGCTAGTTCTGGGTGGCGGGCGCGGGGCACAGCGTACATTGCGGCGTCCCGAAAACATTGCGGCGTTCCGATCCTTCTGGCTGAAGTCGCCAGAGTGTCCAGCGAATCGGGAAAGTTCTGTTTTGGTCCCGAATGTTTCACTGTTGTTGTCCTGTCAGAAAGCCCATCGTCGACTTCCAGGGGATTTCCTGATACGGATCGACCGGGTGAGCCCTACTGTGTGTCGGTGCAGTTGTTTCAAGTCCATGGGCGGTCTAACAATGTCGCACAATCACCGCTGCCGCTATCGGTTTGGCGGATCGGTGAAGCACCACGTTCTGTCTGGTCATTGAACAACCGCAAAGGTTGATCGGTGGTCAATCGGCAGGCAGCGACCCAGGCGGAAAAGGAGTTGGTCAGTGCGAGTGATTGTTTTGTATGGATTAAGTTCAGAAGGCGAGCTTGCGGTGGCGCGGCACTTTTGTGCGGTGATGCAGCGTAAGGGAACGCCGGTTGACATGGTCGGCTTGCGTCACGACATCGCCAACGAAGTGGCGATCGACGCGTATGACGCTGTCGTTTTCGTCGTATCGGATTGGGCCCGGCACATCGATCCTGTATTCGAGGAGTGCATCCGGCATTACCGCAGGTGGCTACAAAACGCTCCGCTGGCTGTGGTCGGTGTAACGGATTGCGGATGTCATGCCGTCGGAGTCCGTAACCAGCGCGAACGATTGGTGGGCTATCTGGGGTTTCAGCAATTGTCGACGGACATGGTGCGAGTGGTGCGGTACGATGCCGGCCAATCGGACGAACGACAGCGATTCCGGTGGTTCCCGCGACGATGGTCCCCAGTGAAAGAAGTGACTAGCGTTTCCGATTCCTGGCAAGCAGACGAATCGAGGGAGTCGGAAACCGAACAGTGCCTGCAGGAGGCTTTCGTCGACGAATTCGTACGTCGAGTGGGCAGTCATCAACGTCGAATGGCAAAGCTGCGGCGACGCGGCGGATGCAAAATCGCATTTTGATTTCCGCGTCGTCGCTGACGAAAGTCGTTTACTGGTCGGCACCGAAGGTCGAAGTGGCGGGATCAACCACTTCGTTATCATCACCGGGTGGTGGTGGATCCGACGGATCATTGACGAACGCGGATTGTGTGGACCTGCACAGCCCCAGCAGTTTCTGTGTGGTCTCCAAAATTCGGAGCCAGCGGACTTGCGGTTCGGCGGCCATGTCCTGCAAACGTTCGGATGTTTCGACGATATCGTCCAGGCTGTGGTGCTGGGCCATCGCGATCAGTCGGCTAGCCAATTGTTGCAATTCACCCAGGTTTCGATTGTCGATCGCTTCGGCCAGGTGTTCGATCTGTAGGCCGATTTGGAGCGCGGTCTGGCGAGAGACCGATTGTCGTGTGTTGCTTGATTCGGGGCACGATTGCAATGTCGCAATGAAGTGTTCGACCAGAATAGGATCAAACTGTTTGCCGGCACATCGGCGCAGCTCCGCGACCGCTTCGTCGTGGGATCGGCCCTTGCGGTGTGGCCGGTCGGTGACGATCACGTCGTAGGTATCGGCGATCGTCAGCAGGCGTGCCGCCAGCGGGATCTTCTTGCCGCTGGGCATGTCCGCGATCAGTGATCGACCGCCGTAGTAGGCCGGGTGAGTGCGGACGATTTCGCAAAGTTCGGCGTTGTGGAACGTTCCCGAAACGATCTCCACACCAATGCGATGGTGTTTCGCGATCAATCGCCACTGATCGGGAGTAAGAGGCCCTGGTTTTTGCAGAATGTCATCGGGCAACGCGATTTTGCCGATGTCGTGCAGCAACGCGGCCATCTCCAAAACATAAGTCGAACGTTGATCCAGCAAGCGTGCGGCTGCGGTCACGCAAAGGTTGGCAACTCGCCGGCAATGCGACGCGGTGGCGGTGTCACGATAGGCCAGCGCGCTGACCAATCCCATGGCAGCGTGAAAGGGAATTTCTTGCGAAAGTTCCGGCAAGCTGGTGGGGGTGTGACGCGCTTTAAGGCTATCGATACTCAGTCGATCGATCTCATCATTGAAAACGACGACTTGATTTCGTCCTTGGCTTTTGGCGGCATACAGGCACTTGTCGGCTTGGTCGATCATCGCTTGCGGCGATGGGGCTTTGAACGTCAGATCGGTCACACCGATGCTGGCGGTCAGACGCAGTTCGGCAGGGTTGTCCAATCGAATGGCTTCGATGCTTTTTCGTGCGGCTTCCGCCATCTGGCTAGCTTCTTCGAGTGCAACACCCGGCAAGGCAACGCAGAATTCTTCGCCGCCGTATCGGCATACCAACCCCTCGTCATCGAACGCGTCCTTGAGTGTTCTGGAAACGCGACGCAGGACTTCATCGCCGACACTGTGCCCATAGGTGTCGTTCACATTTTTGAAGTGGTCATTGTCGAACATCAGGCAGGAAAGACTGCCAGAACGTCCGATGGCGGCATCAAAGCTGTGATGCAATTGGGCCATGAAAGACCGACGATTGAAACAGTCGGTCAACGCATCATGGCTGGCCAATTTTTCGAGTTCGCGATTACGATCGCTGATTTCCTTTCGATTCGCGCGTAAGACGGCCAGCATGCGTTCCATGTCCGCGCGTTCTTCTTCGACATGCGTCACATCGCGAAACGTGGCCAGCACGCCACGGGATTGATCGCGGGCTGAGCGAACGCGGGCAGCGGTCACTGCCATAAAACGCAGTTGTCCGTTTCGCATTTGATACCGCAGCAGTTGTTCGCCGCTGTGGTCGCCAAGTGGTTTGCCCGGTTCATGATGGTCCAGCACACGCATCCACGGAAAATCGTGGATTCCCGCGTCATGGCTGCATACCCACCGTAGCCGGCTTGCGCGTTTTCCCAGCAAGCGGTTGGGTTGCTGTTCGATCATCTGGGCGAATGCGTCGTTGGCCAGCACGATGCGTTCTTGTTCATCGATCAACAGCAACCCTTCGGTGAAGGTGTTCAGTGCATCGCGTACACGGTTGGGAACGACATCGACCGCTTCGAAACGTGGGGCTACAAAGCCGGTGAAGCACGCAAAGGTCAACCAGGCTAACCCGGCGAACGCCAACAGAAAGGTCGGGGAAAGCGTTTGGTTTTCGTGATCAATCGGGGCCGGTCCCCACTGCGCCAAAACAAGCAACAACGTGGTCGCTAGAGCGACAAAGGCGAGCGCGAGCCGGAGATTTGCGAAATTCAGTTTCATGGCGTTGGTGAACTTGTTCACGACGTCGGTGAACGGGTTCACGGAAGTGATCGACCTGAGGCGTGTTGGGGCCGCCGAGCAGAAAAGCGAAGCTGATGAATGGCGAGTCTGTCCGCTAATAAAACTTTCGTCATCCTTAGCAAAGTCTGGCCCTTGGGGGACCCAAAATCATGTTGGGATCCAACGAAGCTGGCGATCGTAACGAATGGACCGAATGATCGGTCTGTAGGGGACGGGGAAGGCCTGAAACACGTGTGCAGTCGATCAAATGCACCGGAGAGTGACCTACGTTTAACCAGTGAACGTGCGCTCCGGGGTGGAGCGTCGGCATCGAATGGATGCCTTCGTCCGATCATTCATTGCTAGGTCGATCCGTGTCGATTGTCAGAAACGCTGATCTGTTGCTGGTGCATTCCGATGCTCGGTTGGCGGAAATCACCTGCTTTCGTTTGGAACTGCTGGGGTATGGCATTCGTGTTTGTTCCAGCGGGACGGATGCATTGTCGGAGATTTCCAAGTCTGTTCCTGACTTGATCATCGTCGACACCACTTTGTCGGATATGGATGGTTTGGAATGGTTGACGCGGCTGCGAGCCGAATATGCGCCGGGCGATTTGCCGGCGCTGGTCTTTTCACAAGACCCGTCGTTGGAAACCGTTGAGCGGGCGTTCATGTCCGGTGCGCAGGATTATTTGCTGACGCCGTTTGATCCGACGGTGTTGGAACAGAAGGTGGAAAGATTGTTGGATTCCAAGTTCAGCTTGAGCCCGGCCCAGTGACTCATCCAGTGAATCGTAAGACACGCACGAAGCCGCACGGCGACAACGCCGGAATGTTGAGGAAACCACGATGAGACGTTTGGGCGACATCCTGATCGAGCAGCAGCGTTTGACACAAGCGCAGTTGGAAGAGGCTTTCGCAAGCAAGCCCCGCGACATCATGCTGGGCGATTGGTTGGTTCAACGGAAACTGTTGAACACGCAGCAATTGGGCGAAGCGCTGGCCGAACAATTCATGGTCCCGTATCTGGACGTTGATCCGGCTTCGGTCGATCTGCAAGTGGCGCGTTTGCTGCCCGAAGACTTTGCGCGCAGCCAAGCCGCCGGAGCGATTTCCGTCGAAGGTCGTGAGATGACTTTGGCGATGGTCGCACCGGACAATATCGAAACCATCGCCGAAGCGGAATTGATGACGGGGTATCGCATTCGACCCGTCGTCGCGCTCGGTGACGCCATCGAGGCATTGATCAGCCGCGTTTACGACGATCGTGCTTTCGCGCGTCAGACGATCGTCGATATGAAGTTCGCTGAATTGGAAGAGGCCCGGCTTTCGGGGGAAGCCGACCTGAACGCTGTGGTGGTGGCCGAACAAGAAGATGCGCCCGTGGTACGTCTGGTCCAGGCAATCCTGGCCGGGGCCGTGACGGCAGGTGCCAGCGATATCCACTTGGAGCCACACAAACCCGAAATGCGGGTGCGTTACCGGGTTGATGGTGAACTGCAGCAAGTGATGACCATTCCCAATCACATTGAAAGTCCGGTGATCAGCCGGATCAAGGTGATGGGTGATATGGACACCACCGAAAACAGACGACCGCAGGACGGCCATTTGACCGTGTTTGAAAACGGCAAACGTGTCGGCTTTCGAGTCAGCTGCATTCCCACCGTGGATGGTCAAAAACTGGTGTTGCGATTGTTGGATGAAGGTGGCCAAACATTCGATTTGGCGGGGATCGGGCTGCCCGATGCCGACTATCAGACACTTAGCCAAATCATCGATAAACCGCACGGCATGTTGGTGGTGACCGGTCCGACGGGAAGCGGAAAAAGCACCACGCTGTATGCGGTGTTGGAATATCTGAACTGCGAAGATCGCAACATCGTGACGGTGGAAGACCCGGTTGAGTTTCGTCTTCCCGGTATCAACCAGGTGCAAAGCGACAATGAGTTCGGAATGGGGTTCGCCAACGCACTGAAGTTCATCATGCGTCAGGACCCCGATGTGATCATGTTGGGGGAAATTCGCGACAGTGAAACGGCAACCACTGCGATCCAGGCTGCGTTGACCGGTCACCTGGTGATCAGCACGCTGCATACCAACGATGCGGTGGGGGCGGTACAGCGGTTGGCCGACTTGGGAGTGGATAACTTCAAAATCGCAGGGTCGTTGCTGGGAAGCGTTGCCCAGCGATTGCTGCGACGCATCTGTGACAACTGCAAGTGTGAGGTGCAGGCAAACGAGAATCTGTTGCGGGCCCTTGATCCAGAGGGCACCATCGATCTGGCGCGTCCGTTTTATCGCGGAAGAGGATGCAACAAGTGTTTGGGAACCGGATTCTCCGGGCGACTGCCGATTTTTGAAATCATGCCCGTCAATCCGGAAATCATGTCGGCCGTCGAAGCCGGGGTTCCCCACAGCCGGCTTCGTGAACTGGCAGTTCGCCACGGCATGGTGGAACTGTATCGCGCCGGGTTGCAGCAAGCGATTGCCGGAACCACATCCCTTGAAGAAGTCTATTTCAAGACGGCGGGCGATCGCCGCAGTGAACAACAGGAATCGATGGAAGCGGGACGCCGTGAGACGGACCGGTTGGCCACGGTTTGACAAGCATCGCAAAGCCTAAGGAATCATCAATGAGCAATTCAGTCTTTGCGGGTACACGCACGCGGCAAACGGTCGGATCGAACCGAGGTCGATCCGAAGGCGGTTTGATGGGATTGTTGCGGAAGCTTCATTCGATCGAAATCGGCGGATCGAAAAAGCCCGGCGTCGATTCCACCAAAATTCGCCCGGCGGCGCTTTCGCAACTGTTGCGTCTGTTGTTGATGCTGCTGCAGAACGGCTTGACCCTGCCCCGTGCCCTGCAATCGCTGGCGTCAGATCGATCGGCCCGTCGATACCGCCACGTCTTGGATCGAATGCGAAGGACCATCGAAGCCGGTGGTCGACTGAGCGAAGGCATGGCTTGTTTCCCGAAATCGTTTTCTTCGATGCAGGTTCAGCAGATCCGCATCGGCGAGAACAGTGGATCGCTGGAAACCACGCTGGAACAGGTCTGCGAGCAACTGGAAAACCGAGTTGCATTGCGGAAGCGAATTGTCAAGAAAGTCAGCTATCCCATTTTGATCACCATCGCCGGGATCGGGCTGACCATCTTCATGTGCACTTTCGTCGTGCCCGAATTCGAAGGCGTCTACAGCACCAGCGGTGTGGATTTGCCTCCGGTGACACGGGTTGTTACGGGGGTGAGTCGTGCATTGATGGCATGGGGCTGGTTGGTTCTGCCGATCGGCGGATTGGTTGGTTTGCTGTGGGCGATCGGTCGATCGCGACCTCGTGTCAGTCGCCAAATGGATCGCATGTTGCTGCGATTGCCGGTTGTCGGGCCCTGGCTGCGAGACGCCGCGGTGTTGCAGTTTGTCGACGCCACTTCTGCGATGATCCAGTGCGGCTACACCCCAGTCGAATCCGTTGAGATGGCCGCCGCGTGCGTTCGCAATCGGGATGTGCGGAGTTCGGTGGAGGAGGTTTGCCGAAGCGTGAATCGCGGCGAAAAGCTGAGCGTCGAATTGTCGCGTCACGAAAAGTATTTCCCGCCCACCTTGTGCCAATTGGTGGCCGTGGGTGAACAGTCGGGAGAGTTGGGCAAAGCGTTGCGGGGAACGGCAAAGCACTTGAGGGAACGGTTGGAGAGTCGTATTGACGCTTCGGTTGGCCTGCTGGAGCCGACACTGACGATTGGCTTGGCCATCTTGATCGGGGGCATCGTGTTGTCGATCTATACCCCCATGTTCCATATGTTTGAGGTCTTGGAATGATGATGCAACGCAACGGTTTGACACTGATCGAGGTGATCTTTGCGGTGACGTTGTCGGCCGCTGCCGCAGCATTGACGATCAGCTATCTGCGACTGCCCGGCGATTCGGCGAAGGATCGCGCTTGCGAGTTGCGACGCGAAGTATTGGCCGAGCAAGTGGCCCGGTATCAGGACATCACCGGTGCAACACCCGGTCGCGATCTGCGGGAACTGCAAACCAGCGAGTACGCGGGAAACGTGTTGCCGACGTGTCCTTCGACGGGGATGAGTTACCGGTACATCGGTGGCCAGGTTCAATGCCCGTCACATCCGTGACACGCGCGGCGATGGTTCGCCCGAGATGAAATTCGCGAAGGCCGTGTCGATCCAATCCAATCGACACGGCCTTTTTTTGATGGTGGTTTCGCAGTGAGAGACGCATGGTTGATGACGCGTCCCAATCCGATGCGGCGATTCGATATTCTGTGAGCGAAGACTTTTGACCGGTTGATCCCTGCGGGCACTCCAATCCACCAGGAAGCTTGACCGAATCTGGCCGCTTTTCGAACCCAAGTATTGAATTCGAATGTCAAATCGATTGTTCGTTTGGTCCATCACCTCGGCGTTGGCCGGCTTTTTGTTCGGATTTGACACGGTGGTCATCTCCGGAGCCGAGAAAACGATTCAATCGCTGTGGGGATTAGGCGACGTCCAGCATGGCTTGGCGATGAGCATGGCGCTGTGGGGCACCGTCGTCGGATCGCTGGTCGGCGGATGGCCGACCGACCATCTGGGGCGTCGCAAGACTTTGATCTGGATTGGAATCCTGTATTTCGTTTCGGCAGTTTGGTCGGCGCTGGCCGGTGACGTTTATTCTTTCATGCTTGCTCGGTTCATCGGCGGCTTGGGGGTTGGGATTTCAACCGTCGCCGCCCCGTTGTTTATTTCGGAGATCGCTCCGCCGGCGCAGCGAGGTCGGCTGGCCGGGATGTTCCAGTTCAACATTGTGTTTGGGATTTTGATCGCCTTTGCTTCCAATGCGATGCTGGGTGGCCTGGGCGATTCCGCTTGGCGATGGATGTTGGGGGTCGAAGCGGTTCCGGCGTTAATCTATTGGGTGATGTGCCTGTCGTTGCCGGAAAGCCCGCGTTGGCTGATCGCAAAACGGTCAGATGTGGACGCGGCCAAGTCTGTCTTTCGACAGGCAATGCCTGATTCGGATGAAGTCGCCATCGATTCGCTGGTCAACGAGATCCAGACCGCATCGGGCCTATCGGGAACGAGAGAATCGTTTTGGGATCGATCTCTGAAGGTGCCCATTGCTTTGGCGTTTTTGGTGGCGTTCTTTAACCAACTGTCTGGGATCAATGCCATTCTGTACTTTTCGCCACGTATCTTTGAACTGACGGGTTTGGGCAAGCAAGCCGCTTTATTGCAGTCAGTGGGGATCGGGATCACCAACCTGATTTTCACCTTTGTGGGTCTGTGGCTGATCGATCGGTTGGGGCGTCGCACGCTGTTGTTGATCGGGTCGGTGGGTTACATCGTGTCGCTGGGGGCTTGCGCATGGGCGTTCGCTTCGGAGACCTTCCAGGTCGTGCCGGCATGCATTTTTGCCTTCATTGCCGCCCATGCCGTCGGTCAAGGGGCCGTCATTTGGGTTCTGATTTCGGAAGTGTTTCCCAATCAGCATCGCGCCGCCGGACAAGCACTGGGCAGCTTCACCCACTGGATCTTTGCCGCCCTGTTGACGTTGTTGTTTCCGACGATGGTCGGACTATTTCATCCGGCAGTCGTGTTCGGCTTCTTCTGTTTCATGATGGTGTTGCAACTGTTGTGGGTGATCTTTCTGGTGCCCGAGACGAAGGGGGTTCCCTTGGAAGAGATCCAGCGACGATTGGGTGTCAGCAAGTCGGGTTAGCCCGGCAAGAACCAGTTCGCACATGACAGGCCGTTGCGATCACGCCGGGGCAACCGGATATCGATAGCCGACGCCGTAAACGGTTTGGATGATGACCGGCTGTTTCGGATCACATTCAATGGCTTTGCGGAGTTGGCTGACCGTTTGATCGACGCTGCGGCTGTTGGGCATTTTGTCGGTACCCCAACAACGGTGATACAGATCTTTTCGGCTGACGACATCGCCGTTGGCGTCAAAAAGCATGGTCAGAATCAAGATTTCGCGTCGTGTCAGGTCATAGGTTTGTTCACCTCGCACGGCTTTCATTTGCGATGGTATGACGCGAAGGTCCGACATTTCAAAGGGCGGATGCTGTGTGACCTCACACTCATCGTGGGACGTCCCTGATGATTCGGGATAGCAGCGTCGCAGCACCGCTTTGACACGGGCAATGACTTCGTGCGAACCAAAGGGCTTGGCGATGTAATCGTCGGCACCGATTTCGAAGCCGATCACCTTGTCTATTTGTTCTCCCTTTGCCGTGATAAAGATGATGGGTGTGCGTTGGTCATGTTGACGAACTTGGCGGCACAGGTCGAAACCACTCTTGATAGGCATCATCACGTCCAGGCACAGCAAATCAAAAGCGTGTTGCTTGATCGCATCGGCTGCGCTCAGCCCGTCACCGAACGCCGCGACGTGATAGCCTTCGGATTCCAGCAATTCCTGCAAAGCCGACCGGGTGTGTCGATCGTCCTCGGCGATCAGAATACGCGGCGTCATGATTGGCTCCGTTTAAACGTCGGAACATCGGCGTTACTTTTCACTTGGTTTCCATGCCGCAGTGTCAAACGAAAATGTGCGCCTTGTCGTTTCGTGACGTAGACCAAATCACCATCGTGTCGGCGAGCGGCGTTTCGAGCGATCGCCAAACCGAGGCCCGTACCGGCGGGGGATTCCAGCGAGTCGTCCAATCGTTGAAAGGGGGCGAACACCTTCCGGATGGACGATCTCGGGATCCCAGGTCCGTCGTCGATGATATCGATGATCGTGTCGCTGGGTGTCTGGGCCGATCGGATTTCTAGGCGACCGCCCTGCCCCGCATATTTTTCGACGTTGCTGATCAGGTTGACCAGGATGATGTCCAACAGGTCTTCGTCCAGTTGCACTGCACGCGATGCATCAAGTCGCAGGTCCGTTCGGATCTGTCGATGCTGTAACGAGGGCAGAAAGCTTTCGATCGTGGTACGAATGACATCATCGGGGACACGCTGAATCAGGCGAAGCTTGTTCTTGCCCGATACCATTTCCAAAACACCGGAAACAATCCGCGATAGACGGCGACTTTCTTCTTCGATGACGTCCAACCGCTTGCTGGCTGCAGATTCCGTGGGGGATTCTTTTGACTTGGCCAAATCACGACGTGCCAAGTCGGTGTACAGGCGAATGTTTGTCAGTGGTGTCCGCAGTTCGTGTGAAACGTGACTGGCAAAACTGACTTGTTGTTGCGCGAGCGCCATTTGACGTTGCATGGCGGTCATCAAGTAGATGCCCAACAGTGACAGGCACGTGACGATGGAAACCAATAATGCCGCAAGCGGTAGCCACGGTGCGGTGGGCCATTGCAATTGCGACGATTCGGGTAAGGCATAGGACAGGCTCCAAGACGACCAGGGTGCCGACATGCGAATGCTTTCCCGAATGGCGTCGTCATCGGGCACAGGGTCACCCCAGCGATAAATCGTTTCGTTGTCGCTGTTGTGAAGTGCAAAGGATTCGCCCTTTTCCCCGCTGTCCGGGACCGATTGAATCAAGTCAGCCATCCATCGACCACGTTCCAAGACGACTCCTGTGGCGGATTGGTCGTCGCGTGGCAGCCATAAGGCCAGTTGCAGTCCGTTGTCGTGATAACAGGTTTGCCAACGTGATTGACGCGGTGGTTGCTTGGCCGTGCTGCGGCGTCCGGTCGCCAACTTTCGTGAAAGTATGGAGGTCAGCAACCGATCGTCGGCGGGTTTACTGTCATCGGCAGCGCCGATCGGCCGGCGTCTGGCAAGTTCGCTTAGAACGGCGTGCCAAAGGATGTCGTGGGAAGCATCGGTCGCGGGACGTTCGGGATAGATCAATCGTCCGTCGCGGTCGACCAACATCGTGGCGTGGACCAGTGGCGATTGGCGGCGCAAATCACGCAACGAATCCACATTGCGATCGGCCTGGGACAAGTTGGCGGTCAGTTGAGTTTGGTACAGCCTGGAAAGTGCGATGAAGCGTTGATCCAGTTCATCCAAACGCGACCGCATCAGCCGCTGCAATTGCGCACGTTGTTGTTCATTCTGTCGTGCGACGACTCTTGACCCCAGCCAGCCGATCACGACCAGGGGGACGACCGTCAACAGAAGTAACGCAATGGCATATCGCAGCGGCAAAGTGACTTTCCAAATCGTTGGTGCGGCGATCTATTCGCCGTACGTTTGTTGCTGTTCGACGCGGTTTTGCATCGCCCGCATTCCCTTTCGAAGCATGCCCCATTTTTTGACGTCGATGATCGATTCCGCTTGCACGGAATTCGATTTTTCGACTTGTGACAATTCGGGCAGAACCACATCAACTCCGGCGTCGGCGCACTGCAATCGGACGACCGAAAGTTCGTCGGCATTTTGCCGCAGCAACTTCTGGGCTTCTTGGACTTGTCCCGCATCGCGAAGTGCGGTCGCGCGGCGGTTGCGTTCGGTGGTCACTTGCAAAGTGCAGTAAGCCAGGATCTCCAGATCACGAGCCTTTTCGATTTCCGTGTCTGAATCGCTGAAGCGGACTTCGACGTGACTGGTCAGCTTGTCCATCGTTTCGGTTTTAAGGTTGCGGTACTTCACCGCCACGTCGGCGACCGGTCGTGTGGTGTCGGATTCACCCGCGTCGATTTCGGTTTCCAAGATGAAGTATCGTTCTTGCTTGGCATAAAGCTGCGCCAGCGGAATGTGAACCGATTGGCCGTCGATGTCACCTTCGCTGCCGATCAAGCGTACGGGACGAACCGAAGGATCCAGATCGATGTTGATTTCGAACTCGTTGGCCACGACGCTCAGCAACCCGTCGAATTCTTGATTGAACACCGCAACCAAATCGTCGGCTTGTTCGATAAAGGCGTGGTTGCCGCCACCGACCGATGCTAACGCGACCATCAGGTCTTCGTTGTAGTTCAGTCCCAAACCCAACGTGCTGACGCTGATGCCTTCCTTGATCAGCGAACGCCCCAAGCTTTCGAGGTCTTGGGGGCTCTTGGGGCCGACGTTGGCCAGTCCGTCGGACAGCAAGATGACACGGTTGACTTGGTCATCGGCAAGGAACTTGCGGACTTCGGCGGCCCCTTTGCTGACGCCCGCGAACAACGCGGTCGATCCGTTCGCTTGGACGCTGCGGATCGCCGCCTTGATGGATTCGCGGTCGCTGGCCTTGGTTGCGGGAACCAAAACTTCGACGTTGGAGTCGTACAGGATCACCGAAACGATGTCTTGATCGCTCAGGCGATTGATCGCGGTGATGGCGGCTTCTTTCGCACGAGCGATCTTTTCACCGCTCATCGATCCGCTGCGATCCAGAACCAGTGCGACGTTGACGGGTGGTCGTTCCTTATCGCTGGGCATGTCAAACCCGGTCAACGCGACGCGTAAATAATTGGTTTGTTTCGCACCCGACTTGATCGTCGGATTGACCAGGCGAACGTCCAGTTGGACTTGTTCGGCGTGAAGATTTGAACCGAACAGAAGACCGAGTATGAGCCATGATCCGGTAAAAATCCGGCAAGCCGATGTGGCAGGTTTCATTCTCGGATGAATCGATGTGACAGACATTCAATCACCATGCTTTCCTTCGAAGGTCGTTTACCCACCGGATGCGAATCCGGTCCCACATGCATTGAACGACTTTGTCGCGGCGGGAAAGTGGTTTCGGTGTCAGGCAATTGTAAAAACAATGTCGGATCAGTCGGCGGCGTGGAATGGTCACGCTCCCAGATGTCGAACGATGTCTGCGGGGTTGCCGGATTGTTGCAAGATTTCTCGTTGGCGAGTCGCCCAACTGGGGCCTGCGGCGATTTCGCGGACGAACCGGAGTTCGGATTCGCAACGCAGGTCTTGTGCAATGCCCGTCAGCGAATCGACCAAACCGAACGCGATGTCGCGGACCGACCGTACGCCATAGTCCGAAGCATCGACCAGGTGTGCGTCCAGGCCGTGTCGTGCCGCGCGCCATTTGTTTTGCCGAACCATCATTGGATGGCAATCGAACTGATAGGTGCCTTCGTCGATTTCATCGTTGAGTGCCTTGACAAGGCATTGCACCAGAGCGGTCAATCCTGCGACGTGATCCAAGCATCCCGGCATGTCGCACATGCGGACTTCCACCGTGCCGAAGTTGTGGTGTGGCCGCACGTCCCACCAGATTTCACGAATCGATCGAATGAATCCGGTGTCTTCCATGTGATTGACCAGCCAAACATATTCGCTCCAGTTTCGCATCAAGCTGGGCAGTCCTGCGGTGGGCAGGCCTTCCATCAATTTGGAGCGATACGAATGCAGGCCGGTGTCGCGGTTTTGCCAATACGGGCTGCTGGCGGATAACGCCAGCAGGGTCGGCAAGTGCTGCATGATTCGGTCGCAGATCATGACCGCTTTGTCGCCCGAATCAACACCGACGTGGACGTGTAAGCCGAAGGTGATCAGACGACGCGCCATTTCCTGAAGCATTTCGACCAGACTTTGATAGCGAGCCTGGTCGGTGATCCGTTGGTTTTCCCACAAGCTGAAGGGATGCGTTCCGCCCCACCAAAGTTTCAAGCCACACGACTGGGCCGTGGATGCCAAGACATCGGTTTTGTGTCGAAAATCGGCAGTGGCGTCCGATACGGTTTCGCAAACGCCCGTGATGACTTCGACACACGATTGTGCCAATTCATGCTTGAAACAGTCGGGTTCACTGGTTTCCAGCTTTTCCAAGACATCGCTTGATCGGCTGGCCAGGGCACAGGTTTCGCAGTCGACGATCCCGAGTTCCAATTCGACGCCGATGGAATGAGTCTCGTTTCCATTGAACGATAGCTTGGCCATAGGCGATGCCGTTTCGGTAAACGAATGCTTCGGCGGATCCGACGCAGCGGAGTTACCGGACGTCGCCGAAAGACAAGCGGGGGGAGAAGACCTTGGTATTGTAGACGCTATCGCCGATACGTAGTGGCCGACCGGACGAGGCTGCCGTGGTTTCGGATGCCCTATTGAGGACGAAAGTACTGGATGATCGCGGTGGCCATGATCTTTGCACCGATTGCCAGACAACGTTCATCAACATCGAACTGGGCGGTGTGTAACGGATGGTGCCCGCACGCATCGCCGGCGACCCCCAAGCGGAACATGGCACCGGGGATCTTTTGCAGGTAGTACGAAAAGTCCTCGCTGCCCATGCTGGGTTCAGCGATCGGCGTGGGGGCGTTGGGGCCCGCGACCAAGACGGCGGCGTCGCTGATCAATTGAATCAGCGACTGGTCGTTGATCACCGCGGGCGCGCTGACGCCCAACCGACTGCGGACTTCACAGCCGGTTTGTTGTTTGACTGAACGGCTGACATCGTGCAACGCGTCCAAAGCGATGGATCTTGCTTCGGTACTAAGCGTGCGAAGCGAACCGCTGACGTCCGCCTGGTCAGGGATCACATTGGCGCTGTGGCCGGCGTTGATTTGTCCGACCGAGAAGACAACGGTTTGGTCCGCCGACACGACGCGGTGGATGCGGCGAAAGGCTGATTGAACCCACAAGGTGCAAGCGTCAATCGGGTCTTTGCAAAGATGAGGTCGTGCGCCGTGCCCTCCTTTGCCAAGGAAATCGACATGGATCATGTCGCAGGAAGCGGTCAACACGCCCGCCTTCAATCCGATTTCGCCGATCGGTCGCGTCGGGTCCACATGCAGGGCCAAGATCGCATCGACACCCTCGATCGCACCACTGCGGATCATGTGGCTGGCGCCTTGGGCGATTTCCTCCGCCGGCTGTAAAACGGCACGCAGCGCGATGGGCCATGGCAATTGATTTCGTTCGGCCATGGCCGTCAAAATTTGCACCGCACCACAGACGACACTTGGATGAACGTCGTGGCCACAGGCATGCATCACGCCCGGATTGTGGCTGTGATAGTCGACGATTTTTTGGTCGGCGATGGGCAACGCATCGATATCGCCGCGAAGCGCAATGCGGCGATCCGGCGTACCGTCGTCGGTCGTTGCCACATCCAGATCGGCAAATAGTCCGCGGTCGTCGTCCGCCAGTTGTGGATGCAGACCCAATTGTTCCAGAAAGCCCGCCAGGAACCGAGTGGTTTTGTGTTCTTGACCGGACAGTTCCGGGTTCCGGTGAAGATGACGGCGCATTTCCACCAAGCCGCTTTGAATCTGGTCGGCGTGTTGTTGAAGATCGGCAACCCAGGTGGGCATGGCGGCGTGAGGATGGATCGGTCTGCCCTGTATCAGTCAAGGAAGTGCCGGTTTGCTGGCGATGCTTCCAGGATACTCCGATGCCGCCATGGGGACGAACGGTGCGGCGAACGTCAGCGACGCCACTGTTCGGGCAATTCTTGCGAAACGGATGTTGCGTCCGGGGTGGCGATCAACGGCGACGCGATGTCCGCCGATGCGGTGATGTCGACCGATGCGGTGGTGGAATCAGTGGAGCGTGTTTGCTGTGCCGAAGCTGCGTTCAATTCGGCTTGTCGTTGCGAGATTTGCTTCACCAGTTCGGTGGGCGACTTCAGATTCGCAGACGTTTTGATGCCCATCCGTTCAGCCTGTTCAAGGACATCCTGCTGATGTTTGTGGGCGACACTGATTCGCTTTTTCGCGTCGTCACAGGAAGTGATCGTTGACGCCAACATGCGGCTGATGTCGCGGTTGGCCGGGTCGAACTGGCGACGCGCCGGCGCGGTCGTGCTTGTCCCCGTGATGACGGATTGGTTTTGCTGGATCGACGACTGCAGAGCCAGCAATTCGCCACGAATCTTTTCGATCTCGGTTTCCGCGGCTTCCAGTTCTGCCTGGGAAGTGACGACTTGTTCCAGCTCAAATTCGATGCCCGCGACACTGCTGATTCCGGCCGCCTTCAAGGTTTCTTTCACCCATCCTGGTGCGATCAGCAACAACAGGATTGCGGAAACGACCAAGAGTTCACGTGTGGCGGCAAACAATTCGCGCCATTGAGTCCAACGGGTCACCGATTCGCTTGTCATCGCCGTCGTGTTTCCAATGAGAATCTTGCTTCGTCAGCCCAGCGTCTTGAACGCTTTTCGATGACGGTCGGCTAACAAACCACACGAGGCCACGTCAAGACATTTTTTTTGCGTTGGTTCGTCGTTCTTGATCGGGCATTTCACTGCACCACGTCGATGATCACGCGCCGATAGGCGACCAGCGGCGGTGTGCCGTCGTCTTCGATTTCCAAGATGATGTGGATGGTCTGTTTACCGCGCGCGTCTTTGGGCACCTGGATCGTGGCGATCGGCCGCTTGTCGTTCTTCAGTTGGACCGTGCCCGGATAGCTGCCCGCCTCGGGATAGATGTACCAACGAATTGACAGTTGGTCGTCATCAGGATCGCGACTGCCGGAGCTGGACAGTTCAATGGTCTGTTCGGGTTGGGCGGCGATTCGAACGACGCGTCGGGATTCGTCGCCGTTAACGACGGCGACAGGGTTGTGATTGACGTCTTCGAATCGACGGGACACACATCGATCCATTCGCGCCGCAAAGTCGTTTTGGAAATGGCGTCGCCAACGCCAGATGGTTGCCGGATCGCTGGTGACAGTGACTCCATCGCTGGTCGATACGGTGTCGCGACTGTTTCGGTTGTTGGTCCAGATCGGACGAGTTTCACCGTAAGTTTGAAACAGTTGATAGCGACCACCCCATCCGCCATAGCTGGGGCTGTAGTGCCAACCCAGTCCGTTGTCGATCAAGCCTAGGAACGACGGTGTGTCGCCTTCCATGATGTACTTGGCTTCGGGATACAGTTCGCCCAGCGGACCGTGGTCTTCGATCACGTTTTCGACCAGCCAGGGATTGTCGACCATGTCAAAGGATTCGAAGGGGCCGTTCTTGTAGAACCGATCACCACTGATTCCCGTCCACGTGGCTTGGTGATACAGCCCGCCGTCTTCGGTGCTGGGACTGACGATATAAAACAAGTCGGCAAATTCGCGTCGCAGCCAGGGGCCGGCGTCGTCTTGGTCGCTGATCGTGTAAACCCTGAGCCGGCGGACCATCTGGTGGAACTGGTTGTATCGCAGTTTGCGTCCTGCATCGCGCAGGGCTTGCGCCAACGTGTTCGCGCCGCCCCAAATGCAAACCCATAACGGACGTTCGTCGGGCATCAATGCCGCGTCGATCAATAGTTCCGAACCTGGTGTCGATTTGCCTTCACCGACACCCGCCATGCCGTATTCGGTTTGTCCCGTCGCGGTGACGAGTCGCAATTGATCCGCCGTGGGGTAACCCGCGGCATGAGCCGAAAGGTTGTCACGGACTTTCGCATAGGCGTCGATTTGCCGGCGAATCAAATCTTCGCGGGGATCGGATCGCAGCCAAGTGCTGGTGGTCGCCACCAAACCTTCGATGTCGAATTCATTGCTGTAGACCAGAAAGCGGACCAGCGATTCTTCATCGTCCGGTTCGTTGGAGATGTCCGTCAGCACAAAAACGCGAGGACGCTCGGCCCGGCAAACCGAGTGGCCGACGTGTGGGGGCATCGCGAAGGCGAAAAGCCCGATAACCAATGGGGTCCAATGCGTCCACCGAAACATGGCTGATTCTCCGGACCGATCCGACCCGAGGTGCTGGCGTCGGTCGTATCAAACGAAAAGCAAGTGATGAAGTCCCGCGGCCGGCGTCGGCCGCATCAGGTGTGTTCATCATTATGGTCCAACGAACGGGCAGACGGCGGCGTCGTTACCGGTCGTCGGCGGATGGTCCCATCGATGACGTTCGGCACGGTCAATCAGGCGTCCTGCGGGGCCGGTGGGGTCCAGTCGGCCAGGCAGCGATCGAGCAATGAAACGGCGGCATCGATGTGCTGGGTCGTTGTCGTTGCCGGTGGAGGCAAAAAACGCAAACGCGTCGGTGCGGAACCGCAGACGAATCCCAACAAACCCGTCTGGTACATCTGATCCATCAACGATTTGGCTTCGTCAAAGCTGCCGCCGCCGGGTGTGAATGCGATCATCATGCCTTCGCCGAATGGGCCGCTGATCTTGTCCGGATACTTGTCGGCCAAGCTTTGCAGTTGTTGGGCAAAGTAGCGGTGGCGTTTCATGTTTTCGCCATCTTGCCCGTAACAGCCGGCTTGTTCCAACGCATCCAACGTCGCAATGCCCGTGGCGATCGACGCGGTGGATCCCGTGAACGTTTGGCTTAGGATCGGGGCGTCCGGTTTAAAGTCGGCACGATACAACGTCGCGCAGACTTGCGTGATCTTGCCAACGGTGACGATGTCGGCGAACGATTCCAGCTGATAATGTTGGAATGCGAACGGGCAGGATGTTCGGCTGAAGGTTTGGATTTCATCGAAGATGATGGGGATGCCCGCATCACGCAGTGGCTGGCAAAGCGCGGCGAAGAATTCGTGGCTGCCAGGATAGTAGCCACCTTCACCGGCGATCGGTTCGGCCCAAAAGGCGGCGTAACGACCCGGGTGTCGCTTCAACAATCGCTGCAGTTCATCGACGGCCCATCGGGTGCTGCGCTGGGGATGATCGGGGTCCAGGAATGGCAGGTAGTCCACGTCCAACGTCAGCGGCAGGCCGCTGCGATAGTTGGGTCGATCGGTGACAGCCGCCAGGGCCAGAGACCGTCCCGCAAAGGCATTGTCAAACGCGATGATTCGGTCGGCGGGGCTGCGGTGGTGAAGGGCAAGCTTCAGTGCGTTTTCGTTCGCCATTGCACCGCTGGTCGACAGCATGCAGTGGGCCAACGGGGCGCCCGTCGCGCTGGCCAACTGGATCAGTTTTTCGGCCATCACGACGCTGGCGGGGTTTTGTTGCAAATTCCCCTGCATCACGGTGTCTTCGATGGCCGCATCGATGGCGGCGTCGACAATCGTTTCGTGGCTGTGGCCCATCCCGTGGACACCGATTCCCCCGATGAAATCCAACTTGACGCTGCCGTCGGCCAATTCGACGTAGGGACCGTTGCCCAGCCCCGACGAAAGGTACGGCCAAATCGTCGGACCGCCGCGTGGTGCGGCGGCACGATCCAGCCACGCTTGATAGTCCGCCACCAGGGCATCGTCCGCCGGGCGGACATCCGTCAATTCGCCGGCGTGATCGGCCATCGCTTGGGCGATCAGTTGTTTGGCTTGTGCGATCCGCGGGTCATTCCGCATTCGCATGGCGGCCGTGGCGGTCTGGACGGGGTTGGAGGGCGTGTTCATAGCGTCAGAGCTTGCTTGGATGGTTGCGGCGGTCGACCGCCAATTCTAAATGGTTTGCCGATTCGCCCCAGCCCCACCGTTTGATCTGGTTGTCACAGCGTGGCGGCCCGATTCTTACAGCGTGGCGGCCCGGAATCCGATTTCCAGCGCCGGCGGACCTTAGGGAATTCGGGGGGATGCGCCGGTGCAAGGTGGACCCCCATTAACAGTTTCGGGTTCGGGGCCGATGATGCCGCGATGAACTGGATCCTGCTGTCACTGGTGTCCGCGGTTTTGCTGGGTTGTTACGACATCAGCAAAAAGAAAGCGGCTTCGGCCAACGCGGTGCCCGCGGTGTTGTTGATCAGCACGTCCATCGGTGCCGCGCTGTGGTTGCCGCTGGTCGTGTGGTACTTCGTCGATCCCACGTCACAGCCGGTCGCTTGGTTGGCCATTGAACCGCTGGACGTTCACGGGCATTGGTTGGTGGTGGCCAAAAGTGTTCTGGTGGCTTCGTCATGGACGTTCGCGCTGTTTGCGCTCAAGCATTTGCCACTGTCGATCGCTGCGCCGATTCGATCGACCAGCCCGCTGTGGACGATTTTGATCGCAACGGTGGTGTTGGGAGAACGGCCGACGACGGTTCAGTGGGCCGGGATCGTGATCGTCTTGTTTTCGTTCTGGATGTTTTCGGTTGTGGGGCGTCGCGAAGGCATCCATTTCATCCGTGACCGATGGGTCGCCTGCATGATGTTGGCGACGGTGACCGGGGCGGTCAGTTCGATCTATGACAAATACTTGTTGCAGACCGTGGGCATCCCGGTGGCGACCCTGCAAGCTTGGTTCACGCTTTACTTGGTGCCCGCGATGGTGCCATGTTTTCTGTGGTGGTTTCGGATGGACCGACGCCGGATGCCGCTACAGTGGCGACGCAGTATTTGCCTGATCAGCCCATTGTTGCTGGCCGCCGACCTGGTCTATTTCAACGCCGTGGCGGATAGCGACGCGTTGATTTCAGTGATTTCCACCTTGCGTCGCTGCAGCGTTGTTGTGGCGTTTGTCTATGGAATCGGTGCGTTGAAGGAACGCCAAGTCGCGGCAAAGGCAATGTGCATCGCAGGCATCCTGTTGGGCGTGATCGTCTTGACGTGTTTCGGGTGATTGCCTGGATGCGGGGCCAGCCAACGTTGGGGACAAGACGGGATTCCGAGGATCGCCGGGACGGGTGGTCGACGGTATTCACCGGCCATAGACGAGAGTATCCTGGGGAATCGGCCGGGGAACAAAATCGATGAGCGAATTGCTGCTGTATTATCGGCGACCAGAGCCGACGACATGGGTGTACCTGTCGTCGTTTTTAACCATAGGTCTGTACTTTGTCTTCCATCGATTCTGGAGTGTCCGGAATCTGGACATCGTCCTGCTGATCTTGCTGGCGCCCGGTTTGTTGATGGTCCACGAAGGTCAGCGACGCGAAATCAAGCAGCGTCAAGCCGCGGTCATCGATGCGTCCGGCGGCCAACCGGTGGACCAGCCCACCGAAGATGGCGGCGCAGCCGCAAAGGTGAATTCCGACGGCGATGGTCCCGATACAGAAATCACGGGACCGGGTTCCGTGGAATTGACCGATCCGCGCGCGGAAACCGCGTCCGCGGCCGGCACTGAAATGGCTGTCGACGAGACGACGGTAGATCCATCGGCCACCGAATCTGGCGATGCCACCGCGCCGGCGGCGTCCCCCGATGCTTTGGTGGCGACCCAGGCGGAGACGATCGACACCGATTCAGCCGACATCGATTCCGTTGCCACCGACGCGACGACGTTTTCCTGGATCACACTGAAACGCTCGGGTTTCATTTGGTTGTTCGTGATCGAAGCCTGCATTTTGGTGCGATTATTGTTGGACCCGTTGATGGTTCGGCGTCCCCTGTTGGATCCCAATTTGACCACCGGCGGATTGAACTTTATCGGGATTTCGTTGTTCGTGTTCATGATGGCAAACGTCGTCACCAGCACGCCGCAGATACAACAAGAACAGGGCCCCAAGCTTGGTCCCGGGTATGCGTTGATCAACATGTTGCCCGCGATCCCGACACGACCGGTCAGCGAATCGGTCGGCGGTGACATGCCCCGGACCATCTCGGAATTAACGCCACGTCAGCAGCGTGTGGCGACCATCGCGAAGGTCTTGGCGATCCTGGCCCAGCTTTCGATCGTGGTGGCCATTGTCATGATCGGCAAACGCCATTTCGGAAACCTTTGTGCGGGGACCGGTTGTGCCCTGCTGTACCTGTTGGTGCCTTACACCGCGCAGATGACCGGTCGGGTCGATCATGCGGTTCCGGCCGCATTGTTATTGTGGGCCATTTTGACGTACCGCAAGCCGATGATTGCAGGCATCTTTCTGGGCTTAGCCGCCGGATTGGTTTATTACCCGCTGTTCTTGTTGCCGCTTTGGTTCAGCTTTTATTGGCAACGTGGTGCGCGTCGCTTCGGTGCTGGGGTGGCATCCATGCTGGTCATGTTGATGTTGCTGTTGGCTTTGGGCGGATCAGACACGTTCGGCGGGCGGTTGCAACAGATGTTCGGACTTTGGTTGCCGACACAGGCGGATCCACGAGGCGTTTGGGAACTGGGTTGGAACCCGGTGTGGCGATTGCCGGTGATTGTGGGCTTTGTGATTTTAAGTGTGTTCTTGGCGATCTGGCCGGCACAGAAAAACCTTGGCACGCTGATCAGTTGCACCGCTGCGGTGATGGTGGCTTCACAGTTTTGGCATGGGTACGGCGGCGGCATGTACTTGGCTTGGTTCTTGCCCATGCTGTTGTTGACGATCTTTCGTCCGAATCTGCAAGACCGTGTCGCTTTGAAAGTCATCAGTCCGCGTTCGCGATTGGTCGACGCCGCATCCCGACTGACCGCAAGTGCGGCCTGACCAAGGCCGGCGGAAAGGAACCGAGATGGATCAGCAAAGCGATCGCGCGATCGATCGATATCAATCCCGATGGGATCAGTTGCAAGCCACTGTTGCCGATTTGGATCGTCGCGACCGACGCATCGGCCATGTACGAGTCGGCTTGTTCCTGGTCGTCTTGGCGTGCGGGTTTCTGGCGGCATTCGCCCAGTCATCGACGGTCTTTGTCATCGCCGGCGTCGTATTTTTTGTGCTGTTTTTGGCCGCGGTGATCTACAACGAACCGATCCGTGACGCGATCGAGCACCATCGGCAACAACAACGAGTGTTGGACCGCGCGATGGCACGGGTGCGGCGCGATTGGGGCAAGCTGGAAAAGCTGTCCCCCAAGGTCACGACGGCAGACTTGGATTTGGACGATCATGCGATCAGCACCGCAACCGACCTGGATCTGTTTGGTCGCGCGTCGTTGTTTCGTTGGCTGTCGATGACCGAGACGGCGATGGGCAACCGTGCCCTGGCGTCGTGGTTGGTGGGGCGAGCGGATGCCGATGTGGCCAAGGCACGAACCGAGTGTGCGCAGGTGTTGGCACAGCAGCGCGACGAACGGATCGAGTTTCACTGTTTGGCGCATCAGGTCAGTCAAATGTCGGGCGACCCGGAAGCGTTTCAGCATTGGGCGACGGGACCGTCTTGGCTTTCATCCCGCCGATGGTTGTATGCCTATGCCAACATTTCCTTGGTCATCGCGTTGTCGGGTGGGTTGTTGTTGTTGATCGGATGGGTGGTTGCCGGTTCGGGTGACTTGGCCAAGTATGGGGCGATCGTGTTGTTTGCACTGGCGGTGCTGAACACGTTGATGGGCGCACTGTTGCTTGCACCGGTGCACCAGATTTTGTCGGTCGCATTGACCAGTCGGCGCAGCGTCGCCAGTTACGTGGCGATGTTTGAACACGCCAAATGGTTGCCCGGTGGCAACGATGCGTCGCCGCTGGCCATGTCGATCCGGTCGCGCGTGTTGGACGGACCTCGGTCGGCCAAACAAGGCATGCATGATTTGTCGGTGATCGCACGAGCGGGAGCGTTGAAACAATCTGCGGCCACGTTTTTGTTGTATCTGCCGCTGCAACTGTTTGGGCTTTGGGACGTCCGCGTTCTTCGTCGACTGGAACATTGGCAGCAAAACTACAGTGGCGTTTGCCGCGATTGGTTCGATGCCTTGGGTGACCTGGAGGCATTGATGTCGGTGGCCGCCGTTTGCGACGAGCAGTCCGAATGGATCTTTCCCCATTGGCAGTCATCCGCTGACAAGCAGGTTTCCGCAACGCGTTTGGGACACCCGTTGTTGGACGATCAGCAACGCGTTTGCAACGACGTTACCGTCGGACCGGCGGGGACATTTTTGCTGGTTACTGGCAGCAACATGTCGGGCAAGAGCACTTTGCTGCGAAGCATCGGTTTGAATGTCGTCTTGGCTGCCACGGGCGCACCCGTTTGCGCGACCTACTTTGCGCTGCCCACGCTGGAACTGGGGACCAGCATTCGCGTGACGGATAGTTTGGCCGAAGGTGTTTCGTTTTACATGGCGGAGCTTTATCGATTGCGTGCGGTCGTCGAACAGGCGGAGCGGTTGGCCAAGTCGGGGGACTGCACGTTGTTGTTCTTGTTGGACGAGATCTTGCAGGGGACCAACAGCCGTGAGCGTCAGATTGCCGTCGCGACCGTCTTGCAGCGGCTGGTCGACTGTCAGGCGATCGGCGCGATCAGTACTCACGATCTGGAATTGGCCGAAGATCCCGGTTTGACCGAAAAAGCCAGCACCGTGCATTTCCGCGAAACCATTCAAACCACCGATGACGGTCAGGAAGAGATGACTTTCGATTACAAGATGCGTCAGGGCGTTTCTCCGACCACCAACGCCCTGCGATTATTGGAAATCGTGGGTCTGGGACGCGGTGGAGCGGCGGAGAAATCGTAGAATCAACGTCAGGCGGTGGCCGACGGGGTTCCGCCCCGGATGCGTTTTTCGTTTTTCAGGTACGTCATGCTGTCGAATGATTCGTGCCCCCACGCGGCAGTTTGTACAGCCCACGCGGTTGCTGTGGCGGTTCGCGCCGGTCTGTTGGGTTGGGTGCTGTTGATTGCCGGATGCGGCGGATCACCGGACCAACAAACCGCATCGCAGGCAGATCCGGTCGGACACCAAGCGATGCTGCAACTGTTACAGCAGATCAAAGAAGCGGTGGGGCCGGCCCATTCCCATCGCGAACAGGATCGTTTGAACGAACTGTTGCAGCAGGCCGAGCAGTTGCCGCCGGGAAGTCTGGCGCGAATAGAACCCTTGGCCCTAGCCGGCGAAATCTACTTGCGTTTGGGTGAAACGAAACGATCCATCGTCACCTTGGATGAAGCATTGAAGTTGGCTCAATCGGCCGGCGACAAAATCCCCGACGCCGTGGATACTTCGATTCGATTCAACTTGGGCATGGCGTATCTGCGATTGGGAGAAAACGAAAATTGTCTGGCCAATCATACGATCGATAGCTGTTTGGCACCGATTCGTGGCAGCGGCGTTCATACGATCACCACGGGATCCACCAGGGCCGCCGAGTTGTTTCGGCAAGTGTTGCGCAAACAGCCGGATGATATGACAACACGTTGGTTGTTGAATCTTGCGGTCATGACACTGGGGGAATATCCCGAAGGCGTTGAACCGCAATGGCGGATCCCGATCCCCGATGGTGCCGACGTTGAATTTCCACGCTTCTTGGATCGTGCCGGTGACCTGGGTTTGGACATCACAACATTGGCCGGCGGTGCGATCGTTGACGATTTCAACGGTGATCAATTGCTGGACGTTGTGGTTTCCGATTGGGATCCGGCCGGGCAAATTCGCTTTTTCCGAAACAACGGGGCCGGTGGATTTGTGGATGAGACCGAGGCGGCAAATCTGATCGGCATCTTGGGTGGGTTGAATTTGATGCACGCCGATTACGACAATGACGGCGATCTGGATATTCTGCTTTTGCGTGGCGGTTGGCTGATGGATGTCGGCAATCATCCAAATTCGTTGTTGCAGAACGATGGATGCGGACGTTTCGTGGATGTGACATTTCCCTCCGGCCTAGCCGAAGAAGCTTTTCCAACCCAGACCGCGTCCTGGGCTGACTATGACGGCGATGGTGATTTGGATTTGTACATCGGGAATGAACAGCATCCCAATCAACTGTTTCAAAATCAGAACGACGGTACGTTCATCGATGTAGCATCCGCCGCAGGGGTGGACGACGATGGCTATAGCAAAGCCGTGACCTGGGGCGATTTCGATGGCGATGATCTGCCCGACATCTATGTTTCCAATCTAAAGCAAGCCAATCGACTGTTCCAAAACCAGGGCGATGGGACATTCGTGGATGTCGCATTGGCGGCCGGTGTGACCGGGCCGCAAAAGGGATTTCCGGTCTGGTTCTGGGATTACAACAACGACGGTGCGCTGGACCTGTTTGCGACCAGTTATTGGCAGGACATCAGTCTGACCGCCGCCAGTTATCTGGGCAAAGACCACCCATCGGAACACGACCATCTGTACCGCAATGCGGGTGATGGCACATTCCGAGAAGTTAGCCAAGACGTCGGGCTGTCGGTTGTGACCCAGCCGATGGGATGCAATTTCGGCGATCTGAACAACGACGGCTTTTTGGATTTTTATCTGGGAACCGGCTATCCCGAATTCGAAGCTCTTTCACCCAACCTGATGTATCTGAATCAGAATGGTGAACGCTTTGTGGATGTTTCAGCGGCGGGGGGATTCGGGCATTTGCAAAAGGGCCACGGCGTCGTGTTTGCCGACATCGACCAGGATGGCGACCAAGACGTCTTTCACGAATTGGGTGGCTGGTTCAAAGGAGACCCGTTTCGAAACGCACTGTTTGAAAACCCGGGTTTTGGGAACCATTGGCTTGCGGTTCAGTTGGTCGGCACGGAATCGAATCGTTGTGCGATCGGTGCCCGGATATCGTTGACTTTTAGCGAAAATGGAACTGAACGTCACGTGTATCGTTCGGTCAGCAGCGGCGGCAGTTTCGGTTGCAATCCGCTTCGGCAACATGTCGGTGTGGGGAAAGCCACGGAAATTGCGATGTTGGAGGTTCACTGGCCCACCAGTGGGCGGACGCAATCTTGGTCGAATATCCCGGTGGACCAGTTCATCCGTGTCACCGAAGACGCCACCGACTTCCAAACGCTGCCCTATCCGCACCATCCGTTTGTTTCGTCCCACGACGGTCATCATCACCACCACCATCATCATTGAACGAATCCCCGATCCACCCGCGTCACACGTTGATCCAATCGCACCGGAATGTCACAGCGTCGATCGAAACGCCCGCCTCGCAAATCTGCCGTAACTGACGGCGTCGACCGAACCACAAGCGTCAGCCACCAGCCGGTTGAAACGAGGTCGTGGCGGCCATGGGTATTGTTCGGGGTGGGCCTGCTGGCGTTGTGTGCAACGCTGGGTTGTTGGTTCGGCTTGATCGGTGTGCCGAACCAACAAGTCATGCACTGGCAGGCGACTCTTTCGGTTCCGCCGGTCGACAGTGGATCGGCACCGACACTGGTCAAGCTTCAGGACAAACCATCGGGACACATCGGTATTGAAAATTGCCGCGGGTGTCATCAGGACAAGTACGACAGCTTTGTGCAGACGGCGCACTTCCAAAGCTTCACGATGGCCGACCGTTTGACCGAGTTGCCCGAAGCGAGCGTGGTTCATCAGCCAACATCGAGAACCTATTCGGCGGAAAACGATGGCGATGCACAGTGGCATGTGGAAACGCTGTTGGACACCGAGGGGGAACCGATCAGTCGGACGCGGCGTCGCATGGATTTTGCTTTTGGTTCTGGGATTCACGGGATCACGCCGGCTTATGAAGTCGACGGGTGGATGATGCAGTCGCCGCTGACTTGGTACGCCGAAGGTGTCGGCTGGGCCATGTCACCCGGATATGAGGGAAACGCCCATCAAGCGTTTGAGCGGTTGATCGTCAAGGAATGCGTGTTCTGTCACGTGGGACAGGCGCAACCGGATCCGCAAAACGAATTGCGTTTCCGCGTGAGCGAAATGCGGATCAGCTGCGAACGTTGCCACGGGGGCGGTCAAACGCATGCCGAAGTGATGACGGCACTGGACGAAGGCCGAGAAACGGACGTCAAGGACACCATCGTTAACCCCGCAAACCTAAGCCGTGATGCGGCCGAAGCAGTGTGCCAGCAATGCCACCTGCAAGCTGCAATGTACGTCAACGCGACCGGCCAAGACGTATGGGATTACCGACCGGGTGAAACACTGGTTGCCAACCGGACTGATTTCGCCATTTCTGGCGACGGCAGTCACCGCATCGTCAATCATGTCGAACAATTGCACGACAGCCGTTGCTACGTCGAATCGGAAACCATGACCTGTGTGACCTGCCACGACCCACATCATCGTGAATCACCGACCGAGCGCGTCGCTATGTATCGCGAAGCCTGTTTTCAGTGTCACAGCAACGAATCTTGTGGTGTCGACTTGGAGGTGCGTCAGGACAGAAACCGGAACGATTGTTCGGACTGTCACATGCCAAGCTTGCCGACACGTGATGTGCACGCGGCCTTGCATCATCACACCATCGGGATCTTTGACGATCAGGGGCGACCGCGACAGGACAAACAGTCCGGACCGCAGGGCGGACTGAAAGCGATCTTGAACCACGACACGCTTTCCCAAGCAGAGATCGATCGTCGGCGAGCGATTGCGACGCTTGAGTTGTCCGTCAATGATCCGGCGTTCCAGCCGGCCCAAGATGCTCTGGTCGACGCGTCCACCACCTTGATGCAAGCCGTTGGTAAGGGCAAAGCCGATCGTCGAATGCGAAACGCACTAATGTTGTTGGCCGATCAAATGGAACAATCACCGGTGGCCCAGCAGATGGCGCGGACACTGATCGATGAACCCGATAACGATGCTTTGCGATCCATCGCGTTGGAAGTCTTGGGTACCGAAGCGTTCAAGGCGGGAGACAACGCGACCGCTTTGGATGCGTTTGAGCGATTGGTCAAGTTGCGTCAACGCAGCAACGACTACTACATTTTGGCACTGTGTCTTCGAAACGCTGGTGACGACGACGGCAGTATCCGGGCAGCCGAGACGGCCCTGCGGCTTTCCCCGGACTTCATTGCGGCCCACGAGTTGTTGGCGTTCTATTTCCAGGACAGCGATCCGAAAAAGGCAGAGGCACACCTGAACGCTGCGGAAAAACTGGAGCGGATCCAGACAACGTTGCCCTAAATTCAGCCGGCTTCAATCATCACTGTCATGAGCGAGGGCCGGTACTAGCGAGGACCGATGCGGGCAACGCTGCCCTGCCCTTCGATCACCGTGAACGTGGAAGGTTCTTGTTCGGGGACGAACGAGTCCTGAATGCCCGAAGGCCAAGTGACCGCGATTTCTTGAATCATTTCGTCCTTGCCGATGATCATCCCAACGTCCGAGGTGTTGGTGCAGTAGTAACCGTACCCGGCAATGCGGTGTCCCGTCACGGTTCGTCGATCGGTTTTGACTTCGATACGCCCGCCCACTGCATCGCGATGCGAATTCGTGCCCACCAGTGATAATGAAACGACACGTCCGTGCTGAGGGCTGCGGTTCATCAACAGACGTGTGGGTTCACCCAAATGCCCCACCATCATGTCCAGCCTGCCGTCGCGATCAAAGTCCGCGGTCGCGATGGTGCGGCCCACGTGCTTTTGGGCAAAGTATCCGTTGGGTGATTGATCGTGTTCGACCTGTGCGTCTTCGGCCGCCGATTCGCTGATGGCGGATGTCTGGCGATCCAGAAACCATCGCGATTGGTCATAGCGAAAGAGCTGGGAATACTGGGCCATCGTGTCGTTAGGATCGATCGGCTGGTTGACGTGTCCGTTGGTGACGAACAAATCCATCCGATTGTCGGCGTCGAAGTCCGACATCACCACACCGAAACCCAACACCGGTGTGGACGGTCCGCTTAAGCCGCTGGCTTGGGTCTGATCGCCGAATAGCCCCGGTGACTGCTGGACGAAAAAGTTATTGCTTTCTTCACTGAAATTGGTCACCACCAAATCCAAGTCGGCATCGGCGTCAGGGTCGGCCACGGCAATGCCCATGCAGGCTTGGGCGCGGCCGCCGACACCATAGCCCAGCCCACGCACCACGGCTTCTTCCGACCAAGTGTCGTTGTTTTGCCGTCGCCAAAAGTGGTTCGCCGACATGTCGTTGGATACGAACACTTCCAAGCCAGGGTTGGTGGCATCTAAATCGGCGACCACCAAACCCAGTCCGCGTCCGGCCTGATCAATCGATGACCAAGATTCATCCAAACGGAAGGTGCCATCGCCGTTGCCCAGCCAAACCTTGTCGGGATCCCCGTCAAAATCGACCGGCGGGCACGCCCCCAGGACACCGGTGTAGCTGTGGCACGGACGGTTCAGAACGTCGTCCAAGACGCAGTAATTGATTTCAATCAGATCGGCGATCGCATCATCGTTGATGTCGGCGATGGCAACACTGGACGTCCAATGGCTGCCACGGATTCCCGACGCATCGGTCACGTCGGTGAACTGGCCATCGCCGTTGTTGATCAAGATGCGGTTGGGACCGATGTTTCCGATAAACAGATCGGGGAATCCGTCGGCGTTGATGTCGCCAGCGGCAACCCCCTGGCCATAGTCGTCCAGTTTGGTTGCCAGAGACGCCCGTTGAAAATCGCCGTCCCGGTTCAAGAACAGTTGGTCCGTAATAGGGCTGGGTTTCAGCGGCTCGCTGCCGGCCTGGGACAAATAAGCATCGTCCCAACCGTCACGGTCAAAGTCGGCTGCAGCGATCCCACCGCCGTTGATCTGGTGCAGCCACACCGCCAATTGGCCGGTCGGTTCGCCCGTATCGAACTGAAATTCCAGACCGCGGGATTGCGTTTCGTCGACGAGCAGGATTTCGCCAAAATCATCGCCCGAATCCGAACGCGGCTTTGTCATCGATGTGGCCAGGGATGCGATTTCGTCCGGTGGTGAAACGGATTGGGCAAAGTCCGACAAGGTGGATGCCCACCGCTGGCGAGGCGGTGTCTTCTCGATCGCAGCCTGGCGTTTGGTCAAGTCATCGGCCGGATCGTGCTGCAGATTCCCGGCGATTTTTGACCAGCCGACTGCTTCGTCATGACGTCCCAATTGCCACAGGATCTCGGCAATCCGAATGCTATTGGCTTGTGACGGCAAGCCTTCTTCGAAATATGCCAAACAGCGGTTGTACAATTCTTGTAGCATCTTGGCACGATCGGCAACTTGTTGTGACAAGCTCTCGTGACCACCACGGCTGAGGCTGACGGCCAACTGCGTCGCCGGCAGATGGGAATGATGTTCGGCGGCCAACAATGATTCGGCAAAGCACTTCGCAGCCCAGTCAGATTGTCCGCCGGCCAGCGCGGCAATGCCTGCCCCGTACCAAAGATCCGGGTGATTGATTTGCGTCGGCGGATGATCCGCTGCGAAAGCAGCCAGATCAGCCAGCCGTCCCGATTCCGCCAACAAGAACGCGTGAAATCCGATCGCCGGCGCGTAGTCGTCGTGTTCTCGGACGATCGGAGCTGTGATCTCCAAAGCCGCGTCGGGCTTTTTGCTCATCCATAGTCCGACCGCCTGACTTAGCTGTGGACGTAGATCATCTGGCTGAAGCGTATCGGCCAAACGAAGCAGATTGGGGTCTTCCTTGTAACGCTGCTTCAATGATGCCAGGAAATACAATTCATCGCCACGGATCTGACGCTGGCGAACCAATTGATGCAACTGAGCTTGGCTGGCGTGAAGATCACCGACGATGGAATACAGTTCGGCCAACCGTCGGTACAGATCTGCCGAGTGGGAAGATTTCTCCGCGTGATCGGCCAAGACTTCGGTGGCGTCGATCAGGCGTCCGCTGTTGCAGAACGCTTGGGACCACTGCAGCAATACCGGATCGGCGATAGTGCGTGACTGGTTTTCCGATGCGATTCCATGGTCGTTGAAGCGTTCGATCGCGGAATCCCAATCACGACGTTCCAGCGACACCTGGGCGGCGGCCAACAACAGATCCGGATCGTCGGGGCGGCGGATCAGTTCGGACAGCACCAGTTCGTCAGCGGCATCCCAGTTCTTGGCTCGCTTTAACGCGGAGAACTTCGTTCGAAAGCTCTCCGGGCGTCGTTGGCTGGTGGTCTGTTCCGATTCGTCGGTACGGTTACAGCCGACGTTTGCGGACAGGAAAAACGAACACAGGGACACGAAACACAGCACGGCCACGCAGGACGATGTCGTGCGTGGCCGATGCGGTTTGGAAAGCTGGGGATGGGCGATCGGACCGTTCATGCTGTGATCATAACGCGATCGGCAAGGCGGCAGTGCGGGGGGATCGCCCGATTCCCGGGGCGAGGAGCGTTAGGTGCGGGCGACTTCGCGCGATTTACGGCTCAACAAAGCGTTCGCCTGTTCATCGCCGACGAAACGTTCCGCCTTGGGATCCCACGTCAGGTCACGCCCCAGCATCAGGGCGATGTTGCACAGGTGGCACGACGTCATCGTGCGATGGTGCGTCCAGACATCGGAGATCGGCAGTCCGCCGTCGCTGATGCATTCAAAGAAGTTGCCCATGTGACCACCGGGCTTCTTGCCGTGGCAAAGCTCGGTGATCTTTTCATCCAACTCGGCACGGTCGGCGTCGGTCAACGCATCCACTGGGCGGCCTTCCAGCTTGCCACGATTGACAAAGATGCGACCCTTTTCGCCTTCGAACAGGATGCCGTTGGGGAAGTTGACGTTGTCGTTTTCCCGCGTGTAGTGATCATTGACGCTCAACACCGAACCATTTTCATAGGTCAATTCGATGTTGAACTTCATCGCGGTGTTGTAACCGTTGGGCAACGATGCTTCACCGTTCAGGAACGATTCCCAGTTGTAATCGTCGGGGACAATTTTGGGGAACTGGCCTTTACCGCTGACTTTGACCGGCCCGGTTTCGCCGGGGGCCAATGCCCACTGGGCAATGTCGATGTGGTGGGCACCCCAGTCAGTCATCTTGCCACCGGAGTATTCAAAGTACCAACGGAAGAAGCGACGACGTTCTTCGCAATAGCCTTTGTCGGGTGCCGGGCCCAACCACAGATTCCAATCAATGTCTTCCGGGGTTTCGGTGACGTCAAACGGTCCGCCTTCGGGGGCACCACCGATCGCGACATAGGCGTTGACGTTGTCGCCCAAACGTCCGGTTTGAACCATGGCGATCGCGGTCAAGAACAAGTCTTTGGCACTGCGTTGTTGTGTACCGACTTGGAACACCTTGCCGGTTTCTTCCACGACCTTGCGAATCTGTTTGCCTTCGTCGATGGTCAACGTCAACGGTTTTTCGCAATAGACGTGCGCGCCGCTGCGCAGGGCAGCGATGGCGATCGGAACGTGCCAGTGATCCGGGGTGCCGATGGTGACGACGTCCGGCTTTTCTTGTTCCAGCAATTCGCGATAGTCGCGATAGGTGTTTAGCTTGCCGCCAAAGTGTTCTTCGTTGAACTCCTTGGCATGCAAGTCGTCGACGTCACAAACGGCAATCATGTTGGCGAATCCCGCGGCAGACAACGCGATGGATCGTCCCCGGTTGTATCGACCGCGGCTGCCACCGACGCCGATCGCCGCCAAGCGAAGTTTGCCGTTGTCATCGGCGGCACGCAAAGGACCGGACATTGCGACGGCGGAACCCGCAGCGGTGGTTTGCAGGAAGCGGCGACGGGACGTATTCATGGTTGGGTACCTTCCGAAAGGCGGGAATCAATTCAAAAAAAGGCAAGATGCAAGGTGGGGCCCGGAATGCACCGGTGATCACGACGCGTCATGGACGATGCGATCACACCGCTTGTATCCTGTTGCACCGGCAGATCGATGACGACGGCGGGCATCGGGCGACCCGAACATGTTAACAAGAGCCCGGGGCAATGGGGGGCTGGGTGCTGAACTGTCGCAGAAGATCTTCGGCGCGGCGCAACTGAAGGGCCAAAAATCTGGGGCTCTGAAATCTGGGGCTCTGAAATCTGGCGTGACTGACAGGCAACACGGTCACCCGGGCATTTCGGGGCGGACACATACCGATCACTCGTCGTGCGAATCGAATCGTTCGTGCGACGGGACGTCTTGGGAATCGAACACCATGGAAACGACCGCACCGATGGATCGTCTGCCGATCGTTTCGTTGATCCGCGCGATCAGCGTTGGGGTGCTGGTGGTCATCGCCGTTGTGGGGTTGTTGTTGATGCCGGTGCCGATGGACAGTCGCGCATCGTCGGCCCTGGGCGATTTGGTTCACGCCCCGCTGTTCGGCGGTTTGGCACTGGGAACGCTGGTGTTTCTTGGGCGGTTGTGGCCGATCGGTGGCCGTTCCCAGCACGTTTGGATTCGTCTGCTGATCGTCGCGACCGCTTGGTTTCTGTTTGGCGCGACGATGGAAGTGGTTCAGCAGTGGGCCGGACGCACCGGGCGGCTTCACGATGCGTTGGCCAACGGTTGGGGGATCGTGGCGGGGTGCAGCCTGTATGTGTTGCTGCGTCAATGGGATCAGCCGTATCGCTGGCGCTGGGTCGTCGGATGTTTGGGACTTGCCGTGTTTGCAATGTTTCTGGCGTGGAAAGATCCCGTTGCCGAACTATTGGATTTCGCCCGCGTCAGGACACAGTTTCCGCGTCTGGCCTCGTTTGAATCGCCGCGAGGTTTGGCACGCTGGCACTGCGACGATTGTCATGTCGAGCATTCGACGCGTGGTGTGACCGACGGCCAACAGTCGATGAAGGTTGTGTTTTCGGTATCACCGCATCCGGCCGCGACGCTGATCGATGTTCCCGCGGACTGGTCAGGCTTTGACACCTTGGAATTGGATGTTCGGGTGGATGACGAATCCGCTTCGGAATCGTTCGACTTTGTGTTGAAGGTGATTGATCAACATCACGCCGACTATCATGCCGACACCTTTCGCCGGACTTGGCGGCTGACGCGTGGGCAGCAAACGCATCTGGTGATCCACCGCGACGAAGTGATCGCCGGTCCGGATGATCGCGATTTGGATGCAAGCCGGATCAAGTTTCTAAGTCTGCAAGTGCTGCAACCGGATCAACCGACCGTTTTGTATGTCGACCGTATCGGCTTGCAGTTTGATTCCAACCCATCACCCCATTGAGGTCTGTCATGAAATCGAATCACCATCCGAAATCATTCCTATTGATCGGGTGCTGTTTGTTCATCGCGGCATTGCACGGCTGCGGTGTTGTGAATGCGGAATCACCCTGGCAATGGGAAACCGTTCAGGCAGAAGGTCAGCCGACGGCGCGTCACGAAGCCGCATTGGCCGCCTATGACGGCAAGGTGTTTTTGATCGGTGGTCGGCGGATCAATCCGGTCGATGTCTTCGATCCTGCGACTCGTCGTTGGACGGCGATGTCACCCACACCGATGGAATTGCATCACTTCCAAGCGGTCGTGGTCGGCGACGTGATCTACTTGATGGGGGCGATGACGGGGCGGTACCCCGGTGAAACACCGCTGGAACGCGTGGTCGCCTATTACCCGAAAGAAGATGAGTTTCGGTTTCTGCATCCGATCCCAACGGCGCGACGACGCGGCGGTGCCGGAGCGGTTTATTACAACGGGAAAATCTATTTGGTCGGCGGGATCACCAACGGTCACATTGACGGTTTTCAGCCTTGGCTGGACAGCTACGATCCGGAAACCGGCGACTGGGAAACGCTGCCCGACGCACCCCACGCACGGGATCATTTTCAAGCAGTCGTGTGTAACAATCGGCTGTATGCGATCGGTGGACGAACGACTCATCAACGCGAAAAAAATGTCTTCGGTTTGACCGTCGATCAAGCGGATGTGTTTGATTTCAAAACGATGTCTTGGCTGCCGCCGGATCAATGTCCGAATTTGCCGACACCCCGCGCGGGCAACATGGCGATGACGTGGGGCGATCAGGTCTTGGTCGGTGGTGGCGAGAGTGGTGACCAAAAAACGGCGCACGACGAAGTCGAAGCTTGGGACACCGGCCAACAGAAATGGTCGGATTGGCCGTCGATGAACCGTGGGCGTCACGGCAGCGGCTTTGTTGAAGCCGACGGATTCTTATACACCGCGTCGGGCAGCGGAAATCGTGGCGGCGGTCCGGAGTTGACGTCGATTGAACGGCTGCGCTTGCCCTGACGAAGGTCCAGCATGGGCGGATCGCTGGGAATCAGGTTTGCCAGCAGGTTAGTTTCGGCCGCGAGTTAGCTTCGGCTGCGAGTTAGCTTCGGCTGCGAGTTAGCTTCGGCTGCGAGTTAGCTTCGGCTGCGAGTTAGTTTCGGCTGCGAGTTAGTTTCGGCTGCGGGGGCCCAGTCGCCCGAACATGCGATCCAGTTCATCCAGACTAAAGAACAACGCGGTGGGGCGTCCGTGGGGGCAATGATGGGTTTCGTGGTACAGGTCGCGTTGTTCCAGCAGGCTGGTGATTTCTTCGCCGGTCAACGGATCTCCGGCCTTCACCGCGGCTTTGCATGCGATGGTCGCCAACAGGTGGTTCAACAGGTCTTTGGCATCGGGTTGCTTGCCGGCACCCAGCAGTGATTCCAAGACGACGTGCAGCATTTCGCCCGGCGGGCGTTTGGGCAACATGGCTGGATAGGAATGGATCGCGATCGTGTCGCCGCCGAAGTCTTCGATTTCCAGACCGATCTGTGCCAGCGTTTCTTGAACTTCCAACGCCGCGGCGTGTTCACCGGGAGTCAGGGCAATGGTTTCGGGGACCAACAAACGTTGGGCTTCCAATCGTTGTCCGCTGTGCAAGACTTTCTGGCAAACCCGTTCGTACAACACGCGTTCGTGCAGGGCGTGTTGATCGATGACGACCATGCCCTTTTCGTCTTGCGTGACCAAGTACCGGTTGTGCACCTGGGAACCCAGATAGCTGACCGTCGGTGACGCGGTGCCCGCTTCGGTCGTATCGCGTGGCAATTGCACCGGAGTGCTTGGATCGTCACCGTCCCACGGGGCAACGTCGTCCGTGGACGCCTGCGTGTCCGTGGCGACGTCTTGCACCGGAGTTTCGGTGGACCCGTTGACGGTTGGGCTGCTTGGCAACCCGGTCGAAACGCCGCCGGATGGAAACGGACGAAAGTCCGGAATCGGGCCCGGGGTGCTGGTGGAATCTTGGCCCGTTTGTGCCCAATTGATAACGGATTGACGTTGCTGGTCCACCGCTTTGACCGACATGCCCATCACGGATTCACTGCCGCTGTTGGGCAATGACTGTGGTTCAACTGGTGCGGGTGGGCCCACGCGTTGGGTCAGATTGCTGGTCAAAAAATGGTGGCGAAGCGTTTGCAACAGACGGCTGTAAACGCGTCCGCCATCGGTGAAACGCACTTCTTGCTTGGTCGGGTGGACGTTGACATCGATCATCGATGGCGGCATGGTCAAACGCAGAAAGCAGATCGGCTGGCGTCCGACCATCAACATGCCGCGATAGGATTCACCCAGGGCATGTTGCAACGAACGGTCGCGGATGTGTCGACCGTTTAGAAACAGGTACTGCATCCGATTGTTGCCGCGGCTGACCGACGGATCACAAACGAATCCGTCGATACCGATGGCCGAATCATCGCTGTGGACCGGAATCAGTGATTCAGCAATCTCGGCACCGAAGAATGCCGCGATCCGGTCTGCCCAGCGAACCGTCGGCGGCAAATCGTGCAACAGCTTTTCGCCTTGCCGATACACGAAATGGACGTCGGGATTGGCAAGGGCCAACCGCGTGAATGCTTCGGTGATGTGTCCCCGTTCGGTTTGCGTTGTTTTCAGGAACTTATGACGCACGGGAGTATTGAAGAACAGGTTTTTGACTTCGATCACCGTGCCGGTCGGGCAACCACAGGGGGCCGGGCCTTCGATCACGCCGCCGCGGACGTTCAATTCGCTGCCGATGTCGGCGTCGGCGGGACGGCTGCGGATCGTCATTTGCGACACGCTGGCAATCGACGCGAGAGCTTCGCCGCGGAAACCCAGCGTGCCGACATGAAACAGCATTTCGTCGTCCGGCAATTTGCTGGTCGCATGGCTGGTCACCGCCAGCGGCATCTGCGCTTCGGCGATGCCGCATCCATCGTCGCTGATCCGGATCAGTTCACTGCCGCCGCCTTGGATGGTCAGTTCGACCCGTTTGGCGCCCGCATCGATGCTATTTTCCAGCAGTTCCTTGACGACCGATGCGGGGCGTTCGATCACTTCGCCCGCCGCAATTTGGTTGACCAAATTCGGTGGCAACTGACGGATGACCGGTGGCGTTGTGGCGATGGATGTCATGCCGCTGAATGTACCGCAAGGATGCCAAGTGGCAACCGATTTCGTGTGATTCGACGGCGGTGAAACGGCGGAGCCCCGGATGGCTGAAATATCGCTTATTTTTGACCTGTCACGATCAAGTCGGAATACCGCAAATGAACGAGAAGGCGATGGCCAGGCATCAAGCATTGACGACGGGAATTCGAAACGGGCCGCGGTGTCGTCATCGTTTGTGGTGCGGTCCCGCCGCGTTGTTGGTCGGGTTGGCTTTGCCGGCAATATCGGCCGTCGCCCAGGAGGTCCCCCCGAATCCATCGACCGTGTCTGACGAATCGGTGCGCCGGATCAACGGGTATCGTGGGATCTGGTTCACGCTGGGCCAGTTTTACGGACAGGGCGAAGATGGCGGCTACATTCCTATGCGACGCCAGCCGACCTTTCCCTACGGCGACAAGTATTCCGGCGGTCTGGCCACCTACACCGCCAAGCATGTTCCGCTGGCCGTTCACTGCCCCGAGGTCGACAAAACGTTTTTCGTTTACGGCGGCGCGCCGGAAGACAAACAGCGATATCTGTTGTGCATGGTGTCGTATTACGACCACCGAACCGGCCAGGTGCCCCGCCCCGTTGTCGTGCATGACAAAGGCGGCGTCGACGACCCGCATGACAACCCCAGTCTGTTGATTGACGACCAAGGCCACTTGTGGGTCTTTGTCAGCGGCCGCGGTCGAACGCGACCGGGATACAAGTACCGCAGTCGACGTCCGTATTCGATCGACGGGTTTGAACAAATCCGCGAAGAAGAACTGACCTATCCTCAGCCATGGTGGATCGACGGTTTGGACACGCCGTTCGTGCATCTGTTCACCAAATACACCGGTGTGCGTGAGTTGTATGTCGAACGCAGCGTCGACGGGCAGACTTGGACCGAAGATCAACAACTGGCGGGCATTCGTCGTGACGGGGACCGTGCCGGTGGACACTATCAAACCAGCGCCGTATGGCGACAACGCATCGGGACATTTTTCAACCGACATCCCGGTGGCAACGTCGACAAGCGAACTGATTTGTACTACCTGCAGTCCGACGACGGCGGCGTTACCTGGGCTGATGTTGAAGGCAACCCAGTGGAGACGCCCGTTGTCGACGTCGAAAATCCGTGCCGAGTCCGAGATTTCGAGTCGGACGGTCGCAATGTGTATCTGAAGAACATGGTCTTTGATCACCAAGGACGTCCGGCATGCTTGATCGTCACCAGCGGCGGACACGAACCGGGGCCGCCCAATGCACCGCGTCGATTGAAGGTGGTTCGCTGGACAGGCAACGTTTGGGTCGAAAGCGAGGTCACGCAGGTGGACCACAACTATGACATGGGATCACTGATCATTCACGATGATCAGTGGATTGTGATGGTTCCGTCCGACGCGGGGCCGCAAGCGGATCACGGTGGCGGTGAAATTGTTCGTTGGTCCAGTCGGGACTCCGGTGCGACGTGGCAACGAGAAAATGCGGTGACGGAAAACAGCGTTCGCAGCCACAACTATGTACGGCATCCCGTCGACGCGGCGGATCCATTCTTTGTGTTTTGGGCGGACGGGGATCCAACCGAGCTGTCGCCGTCGCGATTGTACTTTGCCGATTCGACCGGCCGACACGTTCATGTGTTGCCCGATCAAATGGAAACGGACAAGACTCCGGTGCAAGTGATTGATCTTGATACGTCCGCGTCAACGAAGAATGAAACGCCCTGAGTCAAGGATGATGCGCACGAAAAACCGGCCGCATCGATGGACGATGCGGCCGGTGGCGATGGATTGAACCTGATTCGGTGGATTCGATCAGTCCAGCGGGACCGGAATCATCATCAGGCTGTTTTCGCGGCGAACGGTCAGCCGCAAGGACTGGCCGGATTGACGCGCCGCGGCGGCGGCTTTTTCAAGGTCTTTGTCGCTGCGGACGTCTTCACCGTTGGCTTTCTGGATGATGTCGCCGGGCTGGATGCCGTGTTCGGCGGCTGCACTGCCGTCTTCAACACCGGTCACCAGCAACCCTTCTTCATCGGCGTCGTAGCCGTACCGTTTGGCGGTTTCCGACGTCAGCGGTTGGACGGTCAGGCCCAGGGTTCCACCGTCGCTGAACAGGGCGATCGCGTCTTCGTTCAGCTCGCCTAGCTTGACCGAGATGGCCACTTCGTTGCCGTTGCGATTGACGGTCATGTTGATCGTCGATCCCGGTTTGCGGCTGGCGACATAGTTTCGCAACTGCGTGCCGCTGCGGATCGTCTTACCGTCGATGTCGGTGACGACATCGCCCGGCTGCAATCCGGCTTTGGCGGCTGGCTGGTCGTCCAGGACGCTGCTGATCAATGCACCCTGTTTGACCTTCAATCCGAATTCTTCGGACGTCGTACTGTTCACATCACCGACCTGGGCTCCCAAAAAGCCACGTTGGACTTTTCCGGTTTCAATGATCGACGACAGAATCGGCTTGGCCAGCGAAACGGGGATGGCGAAACCAATCCCGTTGTTGCCGCCGCTGCGCGATGCAATCGCCGTATTGATGCCGACCAATTCGCCACGCAAGTTGACCAGCGGTCCGCCGGAGTTGCCGGGGTTGATCGCGGCGTCGGTTTGCAGGAAGTCTTCGTATCCGTTGCCGTTGCCGACGATGCCTTGGACCCGATTTTTCCCGCTGATGATGCCGGCGGTCACGGTTTGGTCCAATCCGAAGGGGCTGCCGATGGCAAGCACCCAATCACCGACTTGGATATTGTCGCTGCTGCCGATGGCGACCGGCATCAAGCCGTCTTGGTCAACCTTCAGCACGGCCAAGTCGGTCGGCGGGTCGGTGCCGACGACTTCGGCGGTCAACTCGGTCCCGTCGCTCAGTTCGACGGTGACTTCGTCGGCATTGGCGACCACGTGGTTGTTAGTCAGGATATATCCGTCGGCGCGAACGATCACACCGCTGCCCATGCCGGTTTGCATGCGGCGGCGCTCGGGAGACGAATTTCCGCGGTTGCCCCGGCGGCGATCAAAGTCAAAGAAGTCTTCGAAGCCCGGCGGCAGATTGCGACGAAATTCCGGCGGCAATTCGTTCATGCCGCCACCGCCACGCACCAGCATGGTTCGCGCCGTGCTGATGCTGACCACCGATGGACGAATGGCGTCGGCCACGTTTCGAAACGCGGTCGAAAGGTCTTGAGCCGTGCTGAGATTTTGTTTGGCCAAATTTTGTTGGGCACTTCGGGCGCTGGCCTGTTGGTCCGCATACGCATCGCTGCGTAGACCCGATGGCAGACTGGTCACAACGCCGGTTAGAAGGGCTCCGGTCAACATCGCGCCGAGCACCATACTGAGCTTGTGAAACTGCTTCTGCATTAGAAGGAAACTCCCTGGACAGAACTATGTTGGGTGATGGGGTGTGAAAACGAATCATCCGCCGCGGGGCGGGCGTCAAAAATCCAGCCGATGGTCATCCGTGTAGCGACACGGCCGGTCAAACTTTCAAAAGCGTGATCGTTTCTACAACGTGATGGGGGCATTCGGTTCACGTGTCGGCGGCCAAACGGCGCGGAAAATTTGCGAAACCGTCGTCTTCGACGGTGCAAAAACGTGCTGGAAACCGCCGAATCGGCACACCGCCTCCTGGAATGCCCTCAATTTGCAAACTCCATACCAATCCAATTGATGCGTCTGTTTCGAGCGGGGGACGCATTTCGCGGATGAATCTTCCACCGGTGACCGGTGGGAGTGATGCAGCGACGCGGCGATACGCTAGCAATTTGTTAGACTATCGAGACCTTCGATCGCGGGTTTTCGGATGCGGCGGTGCCCAAATGCCGATAACTCAAGTGCCGGAGTCGCGGACCGTTGGTTTCGGCCGCCCGCGTCGACGGACAGATCAATCGGGACGATCGTTGGGTTCGCAGTATCAGTGGCAAGGACATCCAAACATGCGAGACACTCTGACGGTGATATTGGCGGGCGGTCGTGGATCGCGACTGGAACCGCTGACCCGAGACCGGGCAAAGCCGGCGGTGCCGTTCGGCGGTTTGTACCGAATCGTCGACTTTGTGCTTAGCAATTGTCTGAACAGTGGCATGCGTCGAATGCTGTTGTTGACGCAATACAAGGCCCAGTCGCTGGACCGCCACATTCACTTGGCGTGGCGGAACTACTTTTGCCGTGAGCTGGGGGAATTCATCGACGTCGTTCCACCCCAACAGCGGATCGACGACAATTGGTATCAGGGAACGGCCGACGCTGTTTACCAAAACATCTATGCGATCGAACGCGAGCAACCCGAAGACGTGGTCGTGCTGGCGGGAGATCACATTTACAAGATGAACTACAAGACGATGGTGGATTTCCATCGTGATCGCGATGCCGATATCACGATCGGCGCGTTGCGGGTGCGGTGCGAAGACGCCAAGCAGTTCGGCGTTATGCAAGTCGATCCCGATGGCCAACTGATGGGGTTTCAAGAGAAGCCCGATCAGCCGATCCCTACGCCGGAGGATCCCGAGGTGTGTTTGGCGTCGATGGGCATCTATGTCTTCAAAGCGAGGTTCTTGTACGAGCGATTGTGCGACGACGCGACCCAGCCGGACAGCGCGCACGATTTCGGCAAGAACATCATCCCCGATGCGATCAGCAACAGCCGCGTGTTTGCGTTTCCGTTTCTGGACGAAAACCGCAAGGACAGCGTGACCCCGCACGTCGGGGCCGATGCGTACTGGCGGGACGTCGGCACGATCGATGCCTATTACGAAGCGAACATGGATCTGATTGGTGTCGACCCGCAATTGAATCTGTATGACCAGGCTTGGCCGATGCGTTCGTTCCAGCCGATGTTGCCGCCGCCAAAGTTCGTCTTCGGCAGCGAAGGCCACAGTTCACGCAAAGGCGAAGCCCTGGATTCGATCGTCTGTCAGGGGGCGATCATCAGCGGTGGTCGCGTCGCACGCAGCATCATTGGGGCCGGATGTCGGGTGAACAGCTACGCCAGCGTCGAAGACAGCATTTTGTTTGATCACGTGGACGTCGGACGACACTGCAAGTTACGGCGTGTGATTGTCGATAAAGGGGTCAATATCCCGCAGGGAACCGAAATCGGTTTCGATCCGGCTGCCGATGCCGCACGCGGGTTCACGGTGACCGAAAGTGGATTGGTGGTCATCGCCAGGGGCGAAGTGATTCCCGCAGAAACGATGGTCTGATATCGATGTTTCAGGTTCCCTGGCAATGGATGGCCGTCGCCGGCGGCGCGGCAGGATTGTTGATCGCGGCGGCCGGATGGTTCGGATTTCGCGCCGCGAAAACCCGCTATGCGTCCGGGATGTTCAGCAGCGAGGACCGTGACCGGATCCGACACCTGTTGTTGAGTCTGGGCAGTTGGACCAGCGAGTATTCGGGGAACGTTTCCCAGTACCAAGACCAGTTGGGCCGACTGGAAAAAGCGGTACGTGATCACAAGGCGTCCGACGGTTCGGACGACCGGATGCTGATCTTGCTAAGCCAGATCATGAACAGCAACGACGAGTTGCAGTCGCGGTTGGAGGCGGCCGAGCGACAACTGGATAAACAAACACGACAGATCGAAAGCTATCTGACCGAAGCGCGGACCGATGGGTTGACCGGGTTGGCCAATCGTCGTGCCTTTGATCAGAAGATCGACGAACTGCTGGCGACCTATCGTCGTGGCGGCCGCGCGTTTTCGCTGGCGCTGATTGATATCGATCGTTTCAAATCGATCAATGACACCCACGGTCACCAAATCGGTGACCAGGTGCTGCAGCACTTGGCCAGCAGTCTGAATCACGGCTTGCCATCGGCCATCATGGTGGCGCGGTTCGGCGGCGAAGAGTTCGCGGTGCTGTTGGACGTGCCGCTGAAGATGGCGTCGGAAAAGATGAACGAGTTCCGAAGGCATTTTGCGTCGGAACGAATCGAAGTCGGCAACGTTTCGCTGCAGGTGACAATGAGCATCGGAGTCAGCGAACCACGCGACGACATGGTGGTCGCACCGTTGGTTCGCCGAGCCGACGAAGCGTTGTATGCCGCCAAGAACACGGGCCGCAATCGTGTCTATTTCCACGACGGCCGTCACACCGCGTTATTGGGCGCGCCGGAAATCGTTCACTAAAGTATCGCGGTCGACCGGGGATCTTGGCCGATAACTTCCCGGCAAATTCATCGCTTCATGCGGCTGATCTTTGGCATCGCACGCTACAACGCATGCCCCAGCCCCGTCGTTTGTGTCGGAATCGCCTCAGGCGAGTGATGCAGCTCCGTTGCTGATGCTGCCCTGATCATGCGCCTTGGTTGCACGAACGTGCACGTCGGCACGGTCGCAAGTGTGACGTTGTGGGGACGGCGGAACCACACCGATCGATCTCCAGGCCGCCGGGGACCAGGATCCGCCGCAACCGCCGGTGCGTGGCACGCGCTGTGCTTCCGTCCGTGTCGTCGGAGGTGATCACGGTGGTTGTCGGCTGTTGCCCAAAAGTGGCAGGTGAGGTGACCGGTGGGTAGCATGAACCGACGGTTGCCAACGGACCGTTTCGAAAAGACCCGTTCCGGAAGAAACCCGCGACTGAGTTCACCGGAATCAATCCCCCCCGAAGCTTCCTGGAGCCATTGGCCAAGCTTTCAAAGCAGGTCACGATTGGACATCGACAGATGCAATCATCGGTCGGGGCCTCCAGTGCAGTGTTTCAACCGCGATGCGGTCGTTTTTGTCTTCACACACAGGGAAAGAGCCATGTTCAGCAGAATCGGATTGGCGGCCGTGCTGGCCGTCGCCGGCGTCCTGGCGACGTCGCAACAAGCGTCCGCGCACGGGCCGTTTTGGGGGCCGCGTGTGGCGTATCGCCCCTACGTTCCGGTGTATGTCCCGGTGGTACCCGTGTACCGTCCGCCGGTATACACCTATCGCCGCGTGGTCACGCGAGTCCCCGCAGCCACCGTTTATCGCCCGCCGGTGGTCTATCACGGCGCGGTTGTCCAGCGCCGGACCACGTACTATCGGGCCTACCCCAGCTATCGCAGTGGCGTGACCATTCGCGTCGGGTACTGAGTCGGCGGATTCGGCTGACGAACTGTAGATTTGCGCTCGCTTTTTGCCTTGGATGCAGAACGCGGGCGTTTTTTCTGCGCCAAGGCATCGCTTGCCGCGACCGGCGGGGACACGGCAATGCATAGCGTCTAAAATCGCCCACGCCGAAGCTTCGCAGGAACTTCGCCGCAATCACGATTTCGTCGGACGCTGTGAAAGTCCGGCCGGCTTTCAAACGTATGGATTCGATTCGCATGACCGGTGGAACCAATGATTCGGCATCGCCAGGTGGCAACGGGACACACCCCGAATCCAACCCGTTGCATTTGTCCGATGTCGAACTGGACAAGGAACCGTCCAGCGTCCCACCGCCCCAAGAATTGCAGACGGGCCAGCCCGCCGGCCTGTGGGTGCTGTTCATCACCGAAATGTGGGAACGGTTCAGCTATTACGGTATGCGAGCGTTGCTGGTCTTGTACCTGATCGCATCGACGGCGGAAACGGAATCCAACCCTGGATTCGGATGGTCCGAGGCCAATGCGGCGATTCTGTATGCCGTTTACACCTGGGCGGTCTACCTGACGCCGATCTTCGGTGGTTGGTTGGCCGACCGATTCTTGGGGACGCACCGGTCGATGTTGATCGGAGGATGGATCATCGCCGCGGGCCACATCGTATTGGCGATGACGGAGATGTTCGGCATCACCGCTGGGGAAGCGGTAACGCTGCAGACCGGCCCGGGAGCCCTGTGTTCCTTCGTCGCGGGTTTGGCCCTGATCGTGATCGGGACGGGCTTCTTCAAGCCCTGTGTCAGCGTGATGGTCGGTCAGCTGTATGGCAAAGATGATCCCCGTCGTGATAGTGGATTCACGATTTTTTACATGGGGATCAATTTGGGTGCATTTTTATCGCCCCTGATCGCCGGGACTTTGGGCCAGAAAGTGGGATGGCACTGGGGATTTGGATCCGCCGCGGTGGGGATGATATTGGGTTTGCTCTGTTATCAGTTTTTGCGTCCAAAGTATTTGTCGGGTATCGGATTGTCGCCCAAGGAGGTCGCCGCCAACGGTGCCACCAGCGCGGCGCATCAGGCGGAACTGGAACGTCCACTGACCAAGGTCGACACCCAACGGATCGCTGTGATTTTGATTCTGGCCTTGGTCGGCAACATTTTCTTCTGGGCCGCTTTTGAACAGGCCGGCAGTTCGCTGAACGTTTTCGCCGACCAGAACACGGATCGTACGATCATGGGATACGAGTTTCCGTCGACTTGGTATCAATCGGTCAATGCGTTGACGATCGTCATTTGCGCCCCGTTCTTCTCCATGCTTTGGGTTTGGTTGGCCAAGCGGAATGCCAACCCGTCGACGCCGATGAAGTTTGCATGGGGGTTATGGTTTTTGGGTCTGGCGTTCGTGGCAATGGTCTTTGGTGCCCTTCAAGCACGTGACGGCTTGGCCGGTCCCCATTGGTTGTTGATCACTTATGTGTTGTGCACGTGGGGCGAATTGTGTTTATCGCCGGTCGGTTTATCGATGGTGACCAAGTTGGCGCCGCTGCGTTTGCAGTCGTTGATGATGGGGGTTTGGTTCTTGTCGTTTTCCGCCGCCAATTTGTTGGCCGGATTGATGGCAGCGTTTTCGACCAAGTTTAAACCCGGTGCGGACGGCAGCCCCGCCGAGATTTCGTTCGTGATCGATGGGCTGCCCGGGTTCTTCCTATTGTTGGTCTTATTGCCAACGGTTGCCGGAGTGCTGCTGGCGATCGTTTCACCGGTCTTGAAACGTATGATGCACGGTATCAAGTGAGCGAAGTCGATTCGACACGATTGATCGGATTGTTGCGTCGGGTGATTCGCGACTGCCAGAAACTGTACGTCGATTCGGCGAAGTGGTTGGCCAAGCGACACCCGACGTTGATTGATGGACGCGCGACAGACTTCATCCGTCTGATGGAAGACTTGCATCGCGGGCTGTTGATCAAGGTCTACGTCGAAATCGTTCGCGCCGACGATCGCTGGACGGGTCCTGAAAAACGTGTCGCGGCCGCGATGATCGAACATCTGTGGAACGAGAAACTGGCCGGCGCGGAGCTACGCGAAGCCGCGATGGGGTTGTTCGAACAAGCCGACCGTTTGTCTTGGGCCAGTTTGGTCGCCCCGTTCGTGCGGCACGAACCTTTGGCGGGGGCGCGGGCACAGGTCGAAACCGTGACCTTGCGTTTGGCCAACTTGATCGCCAAATGTGACGGGCAAACCATGCCCGAAGAAGCCGATGCCCTGCACCGATTGCAGTATCAAATCGATTCGGCGCTGTACCCGGTCGGTGGTGCCAAATCGTCCGGCGTCGACCTGGTCGATGACGGTGGACCGTCTCGGCAGGCCAAAGCGGGCCAACCGCCGGTGGTCAAACATGGCACCGCCGTTGAACCGGCCGGGCCGCTGACCGATCAGCAGCGTCAGCAGCAATTGAGTTCGGCACGCAAAGAACTGGATTCGTTGATCGGCCTGTCGGCGGTCAAGTCGCGGGTCAACAGCTACACGAATTTCTTGCGACTGCAGCAACAACGTCGTGACAAAGGCATGTCGACGATGCCGATCAGTCTGCACATGGCTTTCCTGGGGAATCCCGGGACCGGAAAGACCACGGTGGCTCGCATCATCGGCCAGATCTTGGGCGCGATGGGAACGCTTTCGCGGGGCCATATTGTCGAAACCGACCGCAGCGGCCTGGTTGCCCAGTACGCCGGCCAAACGGCGGTGAAGACGAACGAATTGGTCGACTCCGCCATGGGCGGTGTGCTGTTCATCGACGAAGCGTACAGCTTGGTCGATGCGTCAGGGGATGATGCCTACGGTCGCGAAGCCGTGGGCACCTTGCTGAAACGGATGGAAGACAATCGCGACGACTTGGCAGTGATCCTGGCCGGATATAGCGGCGAAATGGCCAAGATGATTGAGTCCAATCCGGGTTTGAAGTCTCGCATCAACACCACGATCGACTTTGAAGATTATCGTCCACAGGAATTGGGCCAGATCTTTGAATTGATGTGTCGCAAGAACCAGTATCAGTTGGATGCAGCGGCACGCCATCGGTTGCTGGTGGGATTCGATCATCTTTATCGCACGCGTGATCGGCACTTCGGCAACGGACGCTTGGTCCGAAACACTTTCGAAGACACGGTTCGTCGTTTGGCCGATCGAGTCGCCGAAACGACACAGTTGTCCGAGGACTTGTTAAGCCGGCTGAAAGAAACCGACATCAGTATCAGCGGGACGCAGCGATCGGTCATTGATCAACGGGTGGCGATGCCCCATCGACTGCGAATCGATTGCGAAGGCTGTGCGAAGCGTGTTTCGGTTCAACCAGATTCTCTGGGACGTCAGGTGCGTTGTCCGAAATGTCGTCACGTCCAAGCGGTTTTTTGGGCCGACGTGCACTATGCCGATTCAAAGTGCTCATAGGAAAGCGAGGCAGCGTCCAGTTTCGGGGCCGATGACGCTGGGGTTACTGAGGACGTTGCAAACGCATAATGCGGATCGGGTGATCCGGGTCGTCTTCCAGGATGACGCTGTGTTCTTCATAGAACCAGTCGCGGTTCTGAATCCAATCCCGAAATTCGTTGGCGATGATTCGATTCGGGTCGCTAAGCAGTACTTCGCCGCCGGGGGACAGGTGATCGCGGACGCACTGATCCAGTTGTGGCCACAGTTCCCGCAGGTAGGTCACGTCGCTGCCCAGGATCAGCGGAAAGGTCACGCCGTCGATGCGATCAACGCCGAATCGCAGACGCTGGATTTCGCACCGATCGCGGATCGCATGGCTACTCATTCGGACCAAGTGCAGTGGATCTTCCACGCCATCGGTCATCGTCACGTTGGCACCGCGTAGGGCGGCGGAGATGCCGGCATGTCCGGTACCACAACCGAGTTCCAGGACCCGCTGGCCTTCCAATCGGTATCGGTCCAAGAAACGGTCCAAACCCGATGCGGCTCGCCAAGTGGTCGCCCAGAATGGATCGATGACGCCTTCTTCGCCCGCATCTTGTCGCTCACAGGCCTCGATCAGCATCGCGTCGGGATCCGTCGCGACCGCCAAATTCCAGGTGTGCCCGGCGATCGGGGTCGGTTGCCATTTCCACTTCAATCGCTGATCGGCACGCCGGGTCAACTCGGACGGAACATCGGGAACGGTCATGAGCGTTTGGCAACGGAGAAATCGATCGAATCCGTGGGGCGGCAAAATGACGCGACGACACGGAAACGGCTAAGCTGGTCGGCCAATCGTAACCCAATGTTCGGTTTTCTTACAGCAAGAAGAAATGCGTCGCATGTCCGAATCCAGCCAACTTGAAAACACACCGATCGATTCAGCGTGCACACGCCGGGTGGCACTGAAATCCGGACTGGGGGCCGCCATGGCCGGAGTATGTGCCGGCGTGGAATCAACCGGTTTGGCGCAGGGAACGACAGCGGGGGCGCTGGCGATGCCAGCCGACCAGTGGTGGTGTTGGCGGGGACCACGTGGCGACAACACGACCGCACCCGGTGCCCAGGCACCCCAGCAACCGGACCCGTCGAAAGTCCGTTGGGCCGCGGATGTTCCCGGGCGTGGTCACAGTTCACCCGTCGTGACCGATGACGCGATCTATTTGACGACCGGCGACAAGCAACAGCAAATCCAAGCCGTGCTCGGGTTTGAACGTGCCACCGGAAAACCGATGTTCCAAACCGTGGTGCATCGGGGCGGAATTCCAGCCAAGAACCATCCCAAGAACACGGAAGCCAGTCCCACGGTGGCTTTTGATGGCCAGTCCTTGTTCGCGTCGTTTTACAACAGCGATGCGATTCAACTGACGTCGCTGACGACCGACGGCAAGATCCGCTGGACGAAGAAGATCGCGCCGTTCGATCCACAGCGATACCAATTCGGTTACGGTGCGTCGCCACTGCTGTACGGCGATACCGTGATCGTTGCATCGGAGATGGACTTGGGGGCTTGGCTGGTCGCGCTGGATCGCCAGAGTGGTAAAGAAATGTGGCGAACGCCGCGACCCAAAATGATTACGTTTTCATCGCCAATCGTTGCCAACGTGGCGGGACGTGATCAACTATTGATCAGCGGTGCGAATCTGGTTTGCAGCTATGATCCGAGCAACGGCCGCATGCTGTGGCAAACGCCGGCGACCACCGCGGCCACTTGTGGCACCATGGTATGGAATTCAACGCATGTCTTTGCCAGCGGCGGCTATCCCGACAGCCAGACCGTGTGTGTCGCGGCCGACGGATCGGGCAAGGTCCAGTGGTCCAATAACCAAAAATGTTACGAACAATCCATGTTGGTGGTGGGTAATCACCTGTATGGCGTGACGGACGCGGGCGTCGGACATTGCTGGGATGTGTCCGACGGGCGTGTGATCTGGCGTCAACGATTGGGCGGCAAATGGAGTAGTTCCCCCGTGTTGGTCGGTGACTTGATTTATGCGTTCAACGAATCGGGAGACGGTTGGGTTTTCGAAGCCGGTCGTGATCGATACGTCCAGCGATCCAAAGTTCGTGTCGCCGATGAAGTGTTCAGCACGCCAACGGTGGTGGGCGATACGATGTACTTGAGAGTGGCCAACGGATCGGGGCAGTCGCGACGCGAAAAACTGTTGGCCATGATTTGATATGGGGTGATCGTGGTCGCCACGGGCGACGACATCCTTTTCCCAAGGCGGACGCGGCGATGAATCGAACGTTATGGATCGGAATAGCCACCGCTCTTTTGGCGGCCGGATGTGGCATGCCGGAATCCGGTTACAGCGGCAAGATGGCCAGCATCGATACGGCGGAGGCTGCGGCATACGAATCCGAACCGGCCGATGCGTTGATGTCGGCTTTGGCCGAAGCCGACGGGGCCGACGGCGGAGCGGATCGTGCCAATGGACCCACCAAACGTCGGATCATCTATCAAACGCGGTTATCGCTGGTTGTCCAGGACTACAAAGTCTTTGAAGCCAAGTTGCCCCAGTTGGTCCGCGACCACGATGGCTTTGTTTCCAACGCCGAAACGAATCGTCGATACCGCGACGAACAATCGGGTACCTGGGTCATCCGAGTGCCGGTGGATCGCTATGACGGCTTTCTTGCGGGGGTGATGGGGCTGGGCTTTGCCGAATCACGCAAAGAAGACGCGCAAGACGTCACCGAGGAATACGTCGACGTCGAATCACGCATCAAGAACAGCCAGCGATTGGAACAACGGATGGTCGATCTGTTGGAAGAACGATCGGGCAAATTGTCGGACGTCCTGGAGATCGAACGAGAACTGGCGCGGGTCCGTGAAGAGATCGAACGGATGCAAGGCCGGTTGCGTGTGCTGGCGGATCGCACGACTTTGGCCACCGTCACGATTCAGTGTCGCGAGGAACGCAAATACACGCCGCCCGCCGCGCCGACGTTCACCTCGCGGATCGGACAGTCGTGGTCGCATTCACTGGCTTCATTGCGACTGACGGCGGAAAACGCGGTCGTGTTGGCGGTCGGTGCGGTGCCCTGGTTGGTCGTCGGCGGTTTTGTCTTGTTGCCGACTGTTTGGTGGTGGCGTCGACGGCGGCGACGTCGACGCCAAGGCTGACTTGGTTTGAGTTCAGCTTTCCAGCAATTCGGCGGCTTCGGCGGCAAAGTACGTCAAAACACCATCGGCTCCAGCGCGTTTGAATGCCAACAGGCTTTCCAGCATCACGGCGTTTCGGTCGAGCCATCCGTTTTGTGCCGCAGCGGCGATCATCGCGTATTCACCGCTGACTTGATAAGCGAACGTGGGCACAGCGAACGTTTCTTTGACGCGACGGACGATGTCCAAGTAAGGCATGCCGGGTTTGACCATCACGCTGTCGGCACCTTCGCCCAAGTCCAAGGCGACTTCATGGATGGCTTCGTCGGATTGGCTGGGGGCTTGCTGGTACGTTTTCTTATCGCCACTGCCCAGATTGCCGGACGAACCGACCGCGTCGCGAAACGGACCGTAGAATGCGCTGGCGTATTTCGCGGCGTAGGACATGATCTGCACTTGGCTGAAACCCGATTGGTCCAACGCTTGGCGGATCGCGCCGATTCGACCGTCCATCATGTCGCTCGGTGCAATCACGTCGCATCCGGCACGGGCCTGGACGATGGCTTGTTGGCACAGGACGTCAACGGTTTCGTCGTTGACGATTCTGCCGTCCCGGACCAAACCATCCTGGCCGTGGCTGCTGTACGGGTCCAACGCGACGTCACAGATCACGCCGACCGCGTCACCGACCTCGGCTTTGATCGCGGCAACCGTTCGGCAAACCAAATTGTCGGGATTGATTGCTTCGGCCGCATCGTCGGTCTTCAATTTCGGATCGGTCGCGGGGAAGACGGCGACGGCGGGAATCGACAATTCACGTGCCCGCCGGGCGGCACCGGCAATTTGATCGATGCCCAGGCGTTCGACACCCGGCATGCTGGGGACGGGCTGGACGCCCGGGCCGTCGAAAACGAACCAGGGCCAGATCAGATCGCCTGAACCCAGTCGGTGTTCGGCGACCAAGCGTCGCGACCAATCGGATTGTCGGACCCGACGCATGCGGGTGGCGGGAAACGGACCACGGGAGGTCATGTTCATCGGCAAAAGATTCTCCGGGAGATGGTTGTTCCATCATCGTAATAGTCCGGCGGCGGATCGTTAGCCCGTCATCACAATCCCGTCTTTCGAAAAACCGATTCGGCCAGGGAGTGGGCCAAGCTGTCGCAGCGCCGCGATTGCAATACCGAGGTCATGCGATGCCGGGGCATCCAGAGTGCTAAACTGGGCGATTGAATAGGGCGACCCACACTAGTGGCTGCCCGAACGAACATTGACCCATGGGTAACTGCGAAGAAGGACAGTGATGCTCGCACGATTAATTTTGGCGGTCGCCGCCACTTTTGGATTCAGCGTTTTGAGTTTCGCGACCGCTGCGGCGCCGTTAAAGGTGTTGATCATCGACGGGTTCAACCCGTACCACGATTGGCAAAAAACGACTCCCGAACTGACGGCGATCTTGGAAGGCAGCGGTCGTTTCGAAGTCACCGTCATGACCGCGCCGCAGGACGAAGAAGCGATGCGTCAGTTCCGGCCCGACTTTGACAAGTTCGACGTCTTTGTATCCAACTACAACGGATTGGCTTGGACGGAACAGACCCAGCAAGCTTTTGAAAAATACATTGCCGCCGGTGGTGGATTCGTCAGCGTTCATGCCGCCGATAATGCTTTCCCACAATGGCCCGAATACAACCGGATGATCGGACTGGGCGGCTGGGGCGGCCGCAATGAAAAATCGGGACCCTATGTCCGGTGGAACGATCAAAAGCAACGCTTCGTTCGTGACCTGTCACCCGGCAAAGGTGGTGCGCACGGCAAGCGAGTGCCGTTCTTGGTGATTTGCCGCGACATGGATCACCCGATCACTCGCGGCTTGCCGTCATCGTTTTTGCAGATCGACGATGAGCTGTATTCAAAGCTGCGTGGTCCGGCGGAAAACATGCATATCTTGGCCACCGCGCAACAAGACCCATCGACGGGCGGCACCGGATTGCACGAACCGGTATTGATGACAATTCACTACGGCAACGGACGCGTGTTCCACACGACACTGGGGCACGATTTGACCGCGATGTCGGGGGCGGCGTTCCAAGTCACATTGCTGCGTGGTACCGAATGGGCGGCGACCGGTCAGGTTTCCGGCGACATCGTCGACGCGAAGGTGTTGAGCGCCGATGAAGCCGTGGTGTTGGTCAAGACCGATGCGGCGGACGGCAAAGACGAAGCACCGGCGATCGACGGCGAAGGTTGGGTCACGATCTTCAACGGCAAAGACACGACCGGCTGGACTCAAAAGAACGGCACCGCCACCTATCGTATCGAAGACGGTGTGGTTGTCGGCAAGACCGCCGAAGGAAGCCCGAACAGCTTTCTGTGTACCGAGAAGTCCTATGGTGATTTCGAACTGACGTTCGAAGTCATGGTCGACCCCGGATTGAACAGCGGTGTTCAGATTCGTTCTGGAACCAAAGAAGACACCGGACGCGTGTATGGTCCCCAGGTGGAAATTGAAACGGCTCCCGGTGAATCAGGATACGTCTATGGGGAAGCGACCGGGCGTGGGTGGCTGAGCCCGAACCAGGACACCAAAGACGCCTACAAGAACGATCAGTGGAATCGATACGTGATCCGTGCCAAGGGCGATCGGATTCAAACGTGGATCAACGGAACGTTGGTCGAAGATCTGCGTGATGCGGAATCACGACGCGAAGGCTTCATCGGATTGCAGGTCCACGGCATCAAAAAAGGCACCGGCCCGTACGAAGTCCGCTGGCGCGACATTCGCGTACGTGAACTTTAACGATTAAGCCGGTTGTCACCCCTGTGACCGGCGTGACGAATGCCGACATGTCGCCGGTTGTTCGGTCTGTCGCAGGGGCACGGCGGGTTTCCGCCGACCACCGACCGCTTTCCCGTCAACGGAAATCACTTGTTCAGTCGAATGAAGCACGATGGATCGGTTGTCTTCGGTGTGCAAGGACGCATACCGGGCCGCCAAGAGGGATCATCGTGAGCCGCCACTGTCATGGAAGCACGACGAAGAGATCGTTGTCGACGTGCGACGAAAAGTCGGCGGGTCTGGATCGCACTGTTAAGCGTGTCGTGCGTCGCCGCCGGCACTTCTGCATTCGCGCAGCAACGCTGTGTTCGGCTGCCCGCCACTGGTGAAAAGGCCACTGCGTCGGCACCAATCTTCTTGCCACCGCCCACGCCGCCTTCGCTTTCGACCACGGTTGCGGCTCGCCAAGCCAAGCCCGAACCCAGGCGTCTGCCCACGCTTGACCCTGGCGGCGCCGACATAATGGAATCATCTGAACCGGGATGGCGCGATCCCGATGCGATTCGGTTGCGCAGCCAATCCGTTCAATCGCTGTACGACGCCGCGGCTTCACTGCAACGTGGATCCGTCTTCACGGCCGAGCATCAGGCATGGTCGGCGCTGCAGCAATGGGTGGCGTCGCGTGACGCGGCCGAAGACACGACCATTCATAGCCGCCAGTTGAACCGAGCAGTTGATGCGGTCCGCGAGGCGGAAGACTTTGGCGGTCGCTTTGATGGCATCGATGCGGATGCGATCGCGCGAATGATCGAGGCCCACCAGACCGTGACCTTGAAAGATCGCCCGGCAACGTCGTTGACCGCGGACCAGGCGACCAAGGCTTACCTGGCAGAAGCGGAACGTAATCTGATTGCTGCATGTGGAAATTCCCCCGAAGCGGGCGATGCTTTGCTGGTGTTGGCGCGGATCCGCAATCGCCGCGACGAGGGAAACCGCCACTTCAACGCCCGTGTGGCCATCACGTTTCAAAAAGCTGCTGTGATGGCGTCACCACAAAGCGCGATCGCACGCCGCGATCTGGGGGCTTCGTTGCTGAAGCAAGGCATGGTGCCTCAAGCGATCGAATCGCTGTTGGTGAGCAACCAACTTGCCCCCACACGCCATGCCACCGAACTGTTGCTGACGGCCGCGGGCACCATTGGTCATGCACCGTTGGTGCAAGCATGTCAGCGTAGTTTGCAAGACACTCGGCTGCCCAGCGACTTTCCCGTCGTCCAGCTCAGCCCCCAAGCATTCGCCCAAACGAGTGCTCGGCGCGGGCCGGCGGTCAGCCCACCGACACAAATTGCCACACGCCCCGGTCCGCCATCCGAAGCAACGCCGACGCCGGCGTGGTACCAGTTCTGGCGACGCTAAACCTTTGGATTCATGGACTCTGGCTATCCGTCAGGCATCAACGATGACCCAACACCGCGCTGCACGATCGATCACCGCCCCAATGGCGACTTTGGCTTTGGCCGTCGCCATGTTGGGTGGATTGTTGCATGGCGATTGTGCTTGGTCGCAGACGTTATTGCCGCCGAACACCTCGGTCAGCGGTCAACGGTCCATGCCCACGATGCGTTTGCCCGCTGGGAATGAATTCGGCAGACATGCGGGGCCGATCGGCGAAGTCGGTCTGTCACATCACCGACCGGCGCCCTATGCCGTCGCATCGATGCCGATGATCGCACCGTCTACTTGCGCGTCATGCGCCGGGGTGGGGTGCCGTGTTTGTGTCGACCGCGATGGTCGCGAAGGCTTTGATCAGTTTGCTCATCGCCAAGGCATCTGCACCGATCAGTGTGCCCAAAGTCAGTGTTGGCAGTGTCCCTACACATCACCGTTTGATTTGTATCGACAAGGCGGATACGCCGGTCCGGCCCGAACCCCGCACGTCTATCAGTACCGCTTGCGCCCCGGTGACGTGATTCAGCTGACCTATTTGTTAAGTGACCACCAAACGGCCACCGAATATCGATTGAGCGTCGGTGATGAACTGTTGATTGAATCGGAGGCCGACGAGGCGTTGACTCGGGGCACGCTGGAGAATGGAATTGAAATCCAGCCCGACGGTACGATCACGCTGCGATTCATTGGAACGGTCCATGCCGCTGGTCAGACCATTGATCAACTGCGTGAATCGCTGAATGACAAATATTCCAAACTGTATGCGGATCCCGCGATCGACGTGACGCCGGTTTCCACGGCGACGGCGTCCAAACGCATCCGTGACGCGATCAGCGGTACCGGTGGCTTCACGGCGCAGTTCGTCAACCAAACTGTCACCCCTCAAGGTGAAATTCGCTTGCCCGGAATCGGCAGTGTTCAGGCACAAGGCCTGACATTGGAAGAACTGAAACGCGAAATCAATCTGCGTTACGCTTCGTCGGTGGGCGGGATCGAAGTCGAACCGGCACTGCAGCAACAGGCACCGCACTACATCTATGTGCTGGGCGAAGCGGTCACACCGGGGCGATTCACCATCGACCAGCCGACCACGGTGCTGGGTGCGATCGCGATGGCCGGCGGTCACGTTCCCGGCGCCAACCTTCGTCAGATCGTCGTTTTCCGACGCGGTGAAAACTGGGAACTGATTTCGACCATGTTGGATTTGCGTGGGGCCATCTTGGGCAAATCCGCTTTACCGCACGACGAAATCTGGGTCCAAGACGGCGATGTGATCATCTTGCCCAGCATGCCGATCCGACTGTTCGACAACTTCGTGCGTCTGGTCTTCACCGAAGGCATTTACGGTATCGTGCCTTTCCAAGGGTTTTCCATCGACTTGGATGACAGCAACTAATCCTTCACCAGGGGTGACCGTTTGACACGAACGACCCACCAAGCGTCTTCGTAGGCCTTGGCGTTTTCCAGGGGATCCGCGTCTTCCAGTCCCTCGGTCATCTGGTCGGGACGTCGCATCGGATCCAGCCAAATGATGGCGGTGGATTCATCATCGGTGCGGTATTGCAGTGGCAACGAATGCCGGATGCTGGAGTCCTCCGGTGCGATGATTTGTTCGAATTTATCGGGCGACGGCCATGATCCACGTTGCGACGCGGATCGTTGGATCAGCATGCCGGCTGAAACGACCGCGGCCGTTGTTTCGGATCTGGCGAATGCCTTGCTGATCGCAACCAAGCTGGGCCGCGACATTTCGGTCAAGGCACGATCGATCTTGGACAGCCAATCGGCTTGGGCGTACTCCGAATCCAACTGCGTCGATAATTGCTGGATCTTTTCGTCGGTGGTGTGAATGTCGCCACCGATTTGTCCCAAGGTTTTTTCGAACAATTCCAACGTGGCCAAAGCGTCGAAGGGGCGTTTCCCCAAGCCACCGCCGCCGGGAAGGTTTCGCAGGTTGGTCAGCATCATGCTGCGTTCGCCGATCATTGCCTGTCGCAGTTCGTCCAGCGGGTCTCCGCGACGGTCGACTTCTTTCAGCAGTCGGTTCAATTGCGGCACGGTGTAAACGTCGTGGTCCAAACCGATGCGGATTTGTTGAAGGCTGATTTGTAGGATGGCGATGCGGATCAGCTGGGTGATCACGTCCGGTGTCCCTTGCAGTGACCTGGCGACCGCCAAGGTTTGCGTGGTCGATTCGGTGGCTTCGGCGCCGTCGCCATCACGCATCGCCACACGGTGTCGCAGCGTCAACAAACGGGCCAATGCCCGACATGCTTGCTGATGTTGCAATCGCGCATTGGCGTTGTTGAATGCGATCGGATAGCGAACCGCACCCGGTGATGCCGCCAGGATTGCCAGTTCGTCGAACACCGGTTTCTGAGATTTCAAAAAGTCACGCACCGTCGATTCGTCTAGCCAATCGGAACCGGCCGGCGGAACGTCGTCTCCGCCACCCAGGATCGGCATTCCGCGGGCGTCTTGTTGGAAATCGGGCGTTTCGACGTGTGATGTCAGCGCGGTCCAGCGATCCGACAGGGCGTCACTGGAATGGCTGGCGTAATATTGCTGATGACTGGTGGCGTCGATGGGCTGGCCATCGGCGGCCAGCGTTGCCAGTGCGTCATCCAGTCGGCCTTGGGCGAAGGCGTTGCGCCCCAACCACCAAGTCACCACGATCAAAACCAGAACCAGTGGCGCGACGAAAACCGCAATCAGCAGTTTCGCCATGCACGACAATCCCCTGCTCTCGCGTTTCTCACTCATTCGTTTTCCTGGGGTTTCGCGGAGATACGAATCACCATGTCTCGGTCGGGGTTCAGGGTCAGGTCGGGCGGTTCGGTGGGTGTCGGGGCGAGTTCACTGAATGCTGGGGAGTCCGTGGTCGGATCAAATCCCCACACCAACAACGTACCGTCGGTTTGTTCATGAATTCCGAAGGGACGGTCGCCACAGGGATGAACTGATCTGGGGTCCAATCCAACTCGCTGCAGTTCGTCGACGGATTGTGGCCAGCGACTTTCTTGTTGGCGAAATAGTCGTGCAGCAATCGCGGTGCGAACCAGGCGACGCTCATGCTCATTACGAAGAAATGCCAGCACCGACATCTGGACAGGAGGCATCAACGTTGCCGATACGTATCGTTCGGCTTGCTGGAAGACGTTCAATTGCTGTAGCGATTGAAACTGTTGATCGGCGATGTCCAGAAGCAGTGGAGCGTCTTTGACGAGATCGTCGGACACGGCGCGAAGCCACAAATCAAACGATTCAATCGCCGACAACTTGTCGGTGGCGTGGCCGCCCAGTGTTCGTTGCAGGCCGTCGGGTTCCTCGAAAAATAGGTCTTCGTCGGCAAAGACGTCGCGACTAAAACCGTCCAGCGTGAAGGCGCGTTCGCCGATGATCGCGTTCCGAAGCGATTCGGCGGAAGGATCCAATGCGTCGATCGCTTCCAACAGATCCGACAGTTGCGACTGATCCAGCGTGTCGGCTTCCAGTGACATACCGACACTGTCCATTGCGACCGATTCCACCGCGATTCGCACCAGATGGCTGATCAGCAATGGTGACTTTTCCTGGCTTCGCGCCAAGAAGATCCCGTTGCGAAGGGCTTGGTAGGCGGACACCGAATCACCATGATGGATCGAATGCCTTGCTTTGACACGAAACATTCGAGCCAGGTTGCGTTGATTGCTAATCTGAAAAAAGACGGTATCAAAATCCCGGAAATCGACGTCCACTCGAAAGTGTGTGTCGGCATCCAACCATTGATCGATCTCGTGGAAGAAATCAGCGTTGTCATCAAGGATTTGTTGGATTTCTTTGTCGGCCGGGTATGGCTTACCCGGCAGCGGAATTTCCTTCTCGTCGACCGCAATCAGGACATTTCCGAGCGATGTGGCAAAGGGTTCCGAATTCAATTGGTCTCTGATCGACCGCCAAAGGTCACGGCCGTGGTTTGTTGTCGACCGGTTGTAATACGTCTGCAGGCTGATCGCGTCGATCGGCATGCCTTGCGTCGAAAGTGTTTGCAAACGGTCCGCAATGGCTTGCTCGGCCAACGCTTGTCGGCGCTTCCACCACAGCCCCATTGAACCGGCGATCAACAGCGGCAGAACCGTCAAGAGAATGAGCGACCATCCTAGACAACCGAACCCGAACAAGCCGCGGCGATCGTTGCGTGTGTCGGGATCGGGCGTTGATCGATCAGGCGATGACATCGCAACGGCGGGATACAAGCAGGACGGGCGGCGGGACCGAATCGGTGACATTTCGATGGTCATCGACCAGTCTAGGCCAAGTATCAGGTGATCAGGGGCGCGGTTCTTTCCGCAATTCTTTTGCTGCGCGAAGTCCGCTGTTCATCGCACCCTGGATACTGGGCGTTTCCAGGTAGTCGCCGCATCGAACCAGTGTTCCGGCGGGCACATCGGCGTCCCTAAGTCGACGAACCAATGTCGGTTGAACCACGGGATCCAGATCCATGACGGGCAATCCGAACGGGACGCGATAAACATGCAGACAATTCCACCGGCATGCTTCATCCCCGAACCATGATTCCAGTTGATCGCGAACTTGGGATTCGGTCGCTTCGGTGTCGCCGGTTTCGGGATCCATGCCGGCCGAATCGACCGAAACGCTGATCAGTGCCTTGCCCGGTGGTGCGTATTCCGGCGCCACATTGCTGATCACGACGGCCGATTGAATCGGACCGGATTCGTCACCGCGAAGCATCAACAATTTCCGCCGGTCGGGTGTCTGGTCGGTGGTGAAGTAAAAGTTCGTGGTACCCGACCACGGCGTTTCCATGGACGCATCGCCCAGCAGCGCCGCGGCCGCATTGCTTTCCACCGCGACCGCGACACGGTCCGATGTCAGGGCGGAACCGTCGGACAACCCGATTCGGTATTTGTCATCTTGACGGGCCAGGTCGACCACCGTGTGCGAAAACCGCAACGTGCCTTGTGGCAGTTGGTCGGCCAGCTGACGCGGGATCGCGGCCATGCCTTCGGCGGGAATCGCAATGTCGCCCTCGGCAAACATGCGAAACACGAACTCCAGCATACGGCTGGACGTTTGAAGGGTTTCATCCAAGAAGACGCCGCCCAAGAACGGTCGGAAAAACTGATCGATCATCGACGCACTGAAACCCGCCCGATTCAGTCGATCGATCGTGGGTGTTGCCGGACGTTGGTAAAGCCGGTCCAGTGTGCCACGGCGACTAGACGAACGCAGTTTCGCGACCCGCAATTTGTCACCCAATGTTCCCACCGGGTTGGTCAATGTCGCGATGGCTTGGGTGGGGCGTCGCCACGGATCGCCCAGTACAGAAAACTGACCTTGTTGTCGAATGAGTGCCCCCGGTTCAAACGGGCGCAACCGCAACGCGTCGTAATCCAGAAGTTCGCGGCAGGCCGGATAGGCGGTCAACAAGACTTGAAAGCCGTGGTCCAGCGTGAAGCCGTTGATCACATCGGTGCGGACGCGACCACCGGGACGTTCGCTGGCTTCCAGAATAGAAAAGTCGACGCCATGGTTCGCCAAGTGAGTGGCACAAGACAATCCGGCAAGCCCGCCGCCAATGATCAGGGTGTTGTAATGCGTTTTCATGGCTGCGATAGATCCTGAATAAAATGCCGGCGGGATGGCGAACGATCAAAAGTCGTCGACCTGGTATCCCTTTTCGGTCAGCTTCTTGGCCAGGGTGCGTTTGGGTTGATAGTCCCCGTGGACCAGTCGAATCCGTTTGGGTGCTGATTCAAATTGGTCCACAAATTCGATCAGATCCGCCTGGTCCGCGTGCGCGCTGTAGCCGCTTAATTGGTGAACGTCGGCGGCGACGTGGTACTTTTTACCGTCCAGCCGAAGCCAGTGTGCACCACGTTGCAGGACTTGTCCCGGCGTGCCGCTGGCTTGATAGCCGCAAAACACGATGTCCGTCCGCGGATCGTCCAAGAAACGTTTTAGATAGTTGACCACCCTGCCGCCGGTGCACATACCACTGCCGGCGATGACGATGGCGGGCAATTCGGTGCGGGCGATGTAATTCAGCGTGTCCTGATGTTCGTTGTGATCGCCGATTTTGACCAAGTTTTCAAAGACCAGCGGCTGATCATCGGTCTTCATCAGGTGCTGGGCTTCTTCGCTCCAGTAATCCTGCAGGTCGTCGTACAGTGCGGTGAAGCGTGATGCCAAAGGCGAATCGATCAACACATCGACACGGTGCAAAAGCGATTGTCCGCCTTCGGATTGCAACCGTTCAAAGATGCCGTTCATCTCGTACAGCAACGCTTGGGTTCGTCCCAGACTGAATGCCGGAATGATCGTCACGCCGTGGTCCTGCAACGTTTTTCGCAGGATCGATTCCAATGCGGCTTGTCGATCGCCCGATCGCGGGTGCAATCGATCGCCGTAGGTCGATTCCAACACCAGCAAGTCGGCCTGCGGCGGGCTTGTCGGCGGATTCAACAGCGGATTGGTGCCCGCGCCCAGATCACCGGAAAAGACCACCAAGGATCCGTCGGGCAAACGAACTTCAAAAATCGTCGATCCCAGCACATGTCCCGCCGGACGCAGACGGATTTCCACATCGCCTTCGATGCGATGCCACTGGTGATAATCCAGCGGCCGGACCAACGCGTCGACCGCTTCCAGGAATCGGTCGATCAGACGTTCCGATCGGGTGAAGCCGATCCGAATGGCATCTTCCATCACCAGCGGCAACAACTTGGCCGATGGCGGGCTGCAATAAATCGGCTGTTCGAATCCCGCGGCCATCAAGTGAGGCAACCGTCCACAGTGATCAATGTGAACGTGGGTCAGCAACAGACTTTGGATACCGTCGAGCGGAAACTCGATTTCTGGTCCACCGTGTTTCTGGGCTTCATCGCCTTGGAAGATTCCACAATCGACCAACAGGCTGTGGCGTCCATCATCCCAAGACAACTGGTGGCATGATCCGGTCACTCCTTGGTGGGCCCCGTGGTGAAACAGCTTCATGAAACCGGTGGATGCATGGAATGGGCGGCGGTGACCAGACGTGTCATTCGCCCGGCGATCTTTGACAACAGATCGGATGAATCTATTCGCCAAATCAAGGATACGGAATCATGGATAAGTTTTACGTGCAATCGGGATCGTTTCGTTGTGTCGTCCAAGCCGACGATTCCCGCAAAGCGGCGTTGTGGGCGGTGCATCAAGTGATGGGCCAGATTTTGCCGATCGACGGCGACGAACCGACGGGATCGGAATCGGCCGATGGCAACGAAGCGTCCAAACCGGTCGCTGTTTTGGGCGGCCGTGTGAAAGTCAGCCGTCGCGGGTATGACCGCGACGATGCGGGCGAAATGCCGACGATGGACGTGGTCGCGGACTGGAACCAGATGGTCACGACGTTGGACCGGCTGCAACGCATGATGTACCGCGCGGCATGATCGTGTGCCGGATCCGGCCTGACCTGCCCGCGATGTGCATCACGAACCCAGGTGGCCGACGCTGGTTTGGAAGTATTTGGTGCGCCGGCGAACGGTTTCTTCACCGCCGGCCGCCGCGGCTTCCAAATCCGCCAGATTGGCGGCGCAGTAACGACAACCGACTTGTTCCAAATGGAAACGAATGTAGTCGGCGCGTTCTTCGTCCAAGGTGCCCAGGATGTATTGCCCAAGTTCGCTGCGGTCGGGGCATGACAGTCGGTTGCGTCGCCAAATGCCGCCGATGGTGTGCAGCCCGGCGGATTGTCGTCCGGTCACCTCGGTCAGCCGCTGACGCAACGCCGCATCGCTTCGCAGATGATGCTCCAGTTCTGCCGACCGCGATGGCGGCAGAGCTTCGTCCAAAAAGGCGGCCAATTCGGCGTCGGAAAACTCAGCCATGGTGCAACTTAGCCCACATCAAACATCAGCCGTCGTGGCGGCTTAAGCAAAGCGAAACGTTCTGGCCGCCGAACCCGAAACTGTTGTTCAAAGCGTATCGAATTTCGCCGGGGCGGGCTTCGTTGGGAACGTAATCCAAATCGCATTCCGGATCAGGATTTTCATAGTTGATCGTCGGCGGCAAAACGCTGTCACGCATCGCCATCAAACACACGATCATCTCGGTCACGCCGGCCGCGGCGATCAAGTGGCCCATCATGCTTTTGGTGCTGCTGACGGGGACCGAATCAGCCAACGCGCCGAACACCTCGCGGCAAGCTTTGGTTTCGACACGGTCGTTGACCTTGGTGCTGGTGCCGTGAGCGTTGACGTACTGAATTTCAGCCGGTGTCAGACCCGCGTCGCTGATCGCCATTCGCATCGCGGCAATCGCGCCGTGGCCGTCTGGTGGGATGTCGGTCACACGGTACGCGTCGGCGGTGGTGCCATAGCCGGCGATTTCGCCATAGATCGTCGCGCCGCGTTTCTTGGCCATCTCCAGTTCTTCCAAGATGACCATTGCCGAACCTTCACCCAACACGAATCCGTTTCGTTTCAAATCGAACGGTCGGCTGGCTTTGGTCGGCTGGTCGTTGGATTCGGACAACGCGGTCAACAGGTTGAACCCGGTCACGCCGAACGGATGGATCATGCTGTGAGTTCCGCCGGCGATCATCGCGTCGGCTTCGCCGCGGCGAATGATTTCGGTGGCTTCGCCGACGGCTTGGCTGCTGGCGGCACAGGCGGTCAGGCAATTGAAATTGGGACCCTGGGCATTGAACTTGGTCGCCACATGGGCGGCCGGCATGTTGGGTTCTTGTTCCAGTTCTTTGGCGGGATCCAGCAGCTCCAGTCCGGCACGGACGAATTTGGATTCGTTGTATTCGCCTTCGGCCAGGGCGGCGACCATCATTTTGCTGAAGGTGCTGAAGTCCTGGTTGCCTTCACCACTGCCCAAGTAGACGCCCAACCGTGTCGGGTCGGTGATCACGTCGATGATGCCGCTGTCACTGACGGCTTGGTTGGCCGCACCGATGGCAAACTTGGTGTGCCGGCCCAGCTTTTCAACCGATCCCATGCCGTCGTCGGCTTCGGTCAGGTCCCAGTTCTTGATTTCGGCGCTGATCTTGGTGGGGAATCCGCTGGCGTCAAACAGCGTCGTCGGTGCGACGCCGGATTTGCCTTCCTGCAACCCGGACCAGACGGTGGCAACGTCGTGTCCCATGGGATTGATCATCCCGATACCGGTGACGACGACGCGACGGCGATGGGAATCAGTGGGCATGAAAGCGTGGGTCCAGCGGGGAAAATCAATGACAAAGGGCGACACCGATCACGGTACGCCGTCGTGACGACGGGCGGTCGATCAAAGGTTGTCGTAATGGGGCAACGGATTGCCGTCGGCGTCGACGGCGACGTGAAAGAAATTCATGATCCGCAGCATCGTTCGCAGGTCGCCGGGTTGGAACAGCGGGCCGTCGACCAGATGACCGGGTTCCAAAAAGGCGAACATCAAATCAATGTCGGCTTGCGGTTGCGTACCGCAAACACTGTGTCCGGTAGCAACGGCACCGGTGTCGTTGGCCGATTTGAAATCGACGCGATAACGCAGTTGGTCGCCGACCCGAGCCGGTTGGTGGTACGTCGCCTTGCCGACTTTGGCCAGCACGACACGCTTTTCAAACTTGAAGTGTTCGGCCACCAGGATACCGCCCAACTGTGCCATGCCTTCGATGATCAGAGTCGGCGGCAGGACGGGATAGCCGGGCAGGTATTCGTCAACCACTTCTTCATCCAGCGCGACATTCTTGATCCCGCTGGCGTGTGAACCGCTGACAAATTCGGTAAATCGGTCGATCCAAAACCAACGCATGGATCACTGGCCGAGTTTGGATTCGACGTATTTGCACAAATCGCCGACGGTCAGAATGTTCCCAAAGTCTTGGACGCGAGGGTTCTTTTCGAACTCCTCCAGATCAGCCCAGGGCATCCGGCGTTTCAGTTCCGCCATGCCTTCGGCGGTCACGGTGCCGTCCTGGACGTATTGACTGTTGGTCAAAATGTCTTCGGGCGACAGTTCTTCGCGGGGGATTGAGATATCGAATGCGCTTTCAAGCTTGAAAACGATGTCCAAGAAGTCGATCGATTCGGCACCCAAGTCGCCCACCAGGGTCGCTTCGCGGGTGACCTCGTCGTCATCGACGCCCAATGCGTCGACGAGTGATTCCTGGACTTTTTCGAAGATTTCATCCTGTGACAGACTCATTGTGCGATTTCCTTGGCAGGGGTGACGTTGAATGGAAGTGAATGGGATGTCGGATGGACGTTGATTTTGATGCCGGTCGGTCCCGGTCGCTAGCGGACGACGTCGCGGCAAAATGGGGAAGCCATCGCTAGGCGGCTTCGACTTCCGGAATGTCTTGGGGACATCCGAACAATGTCTGAAACTGGTTTCGGCACCGCTGCGCCAATTCTTCGTCGGTATTCAGACGCGCCGGATCTCCGCTGCTGCGGACATCCATGTGCAGGATCGCACTGACGGTGACACGGCCCTCTTTGGCGGCGACCGCTTTGATGCGGAACGAATCGCCGTCACGTGATTTGATCTCGGCGGTCACGCGGAGCGTTTCGCCGGGGGACAAAAAGTCGCCGAACTTCACACTGCGGGCTTCCCGCAGAAAGACCATCGGGCACTGAAAGTCCAGTGTCGAACGGACCAGCCAGATCGCCGCTTGGTGCAGCGCTTCGAGCATCATCACCCCGGGCATCACGGGAAGATTCGGAAAATGGTCGCTCAGATATTCTTCATCGGCCAAAAGCGTGCGTTCCCCGACCAGCCGCGAACCGGGCTGGAGGGCGATGATTTTATCGATTTGCCGATATTTCACTGCAGTATCTAACGGTGCCAATCAGGCGAAGTGGGGCGTTTGCCAGCGCGGACGCGACCTGAAGTCGAATCGATACGATAGTTGTCGGCATATTTTGCCTCAACCGGAGTTCTTTCCAGCGGGAGCCCCGATTTGCCACCGCGGCATACCAAATCGGTGCTCGGGGCGACCAGATCGACCGCGTCGGTCCGAAACGGTGGGTCAGCGATCGGTGGCTTGATCGCTGGCCGTCGGTTCCGCGGGCGGGGGATCACCGCTGGTGGTGTCGACCTGGCGTTGGGCCGCAACGATGACCAGGACGCCCGCAATCAACAACGCGGTGCCCAGCAGCCGCATCGGTGATGCGGCGGCCCGTGGATTTCCCAGCCATCCGTAGTGGTCCAGGATCACTGCGCCCACGGTCTGGCCCGTCATCACGGCGGCGAACCAGGGCAATGATCCCACCCGGGGCACGAAAATCAGCGATGTCGTGACCATCACCACGCCGATGGCACCGCCGAACCAAATCCACCATGGCAACTGGCCGGCGGGGCGGACGAATTCCGGCGGAAACCGGCCCATCGCCAGGCAAATCACAAAAACGATTGCGGCGCCGCTGGCAAAAGAAATCATGGACGCCTGCATCGGGTGTGCGACACTTCGTCCCAATTGCCCGTTAACGCTGGGCTGGGTCGCCAACAGGCATCCGGTCGCCAAACCCACCAGCACGGCGACGGTCAAAATTCCGAAATTGGACAAACGCGATTACCCCCCCGCCGGGCTTCGACGCTGGGGGCCGGCCAATTCGGGGCCGCCGTGAACGATCTGGTTCGATTCGTCGACGAACACCAAACGCGGCTGATGCTGGTCGACTTCGGGTTCGGGCACGAAACAATAGGTCGCCAGGATCACCAGATCGCCGGGGTGAATCAGGTGGGCCGCCGCGCCGTTGGCGCAGATGTCGTTTGAATTGGGCAGCCCTTCGATGGCGTACGTTTCCAGACGGCTTCCCCGTGTGACGTCCCACACGTGGATCGCTTCATAGGGAACGATCCCGGCGGCTTCCAACAAGTGGGGTGGAACCGTCAGGCTGCCCTCATATTCCAAATCGGCACCGGTCACCGTCGCGCGGTGAATCTTCGATGCCAACATCTTTCGAAAACGTCCGTTCATGCGTGAATTATGGTCGTCGGTCGACCGATCGCCAAGCGCAAACGGTTCTTTGGTCGCACCCGATGTTGACCGCTATGCATCACCCAGAAAGGGTTCCAGCAGCGACCGCGTCGCCGGATCGGTCAACGCCAGCTTGCCGAAACCGGGCACGGCGCCGGTTTCGGTCGCGGTTTGTTGGTGTTCCTCGTAATTGGAAACCAGCATCACCGGAACCGCATGGGTGTCCGGATCCGACTTGATTTGGCGGATCACGTCCAGGCCGTCGGTGTAGTCGCGGTCAAGTTTTCGATTGACCGTGACCAAGTCGACTTTGCGGTTCTTCAAGACTTCCAAGGTGTCCTCGGTCCCGTGAGTCTGAATCACGTGCACCTTGAAGTGACGGGTGACCATTTGACGGATGGAGGCAAAATCAGGGCCACAGTTGCCGCAATCGACAAGCGTCTTGGCGGTTTGCCCATTGGACGATGTGTTCAAGATTGGGTTCGATGGTTGGAAAGGAAATTGGATTCGACAGCGATGCCAAAAAGAAACCGACCGGTTCTGACGCCGCATGGTTGGTACCTGCGGCGGCCGGGATCGGTCGGTCAAGAATGACATCGTGATGATTGTTGGCAATGTCGCCGCCATGGCAAGGATGCCGGCCGCGGTCGTCGGCGTCATGTCGGGCCCGCCAAGGTCCGCCATTTCGGCCGACCGCGACGATACCCTCCATGCACTGACACGCTGATCGCCCGCGCGTTGTGGCGGCCGGGACGTTTCGCGTGTCCGTTTTGCGTTTTCTATTCTTGCTCGATGGCAAACAGCTTGTCTTTGGTGCTGATGTACAGCCGGCCGTTGGCAGCCACCGGCGTGCTGTAGACGCTGGTTCCCATGTTGATCTCTTCGATGGGTTCGGCATTGTCTTTGCCAAGTTCGAAGACACACACGTCGCCGTCTTCGTCACCGACATACACCTTGCCATCGCTGATCAATGCACTGCCCCAGCTTTGGGCCAGCATGTCATAGGTGAAGTGGACGATCGGTTGCCCGTCATCGGTTCCCTTGGCATCCAGGCAATGCACCAAGCCGGAAAAGTCGGCGATGTACAGCAAGCCGTCTTTGATCGCGACGGTGCCACAGGTGCGGTGCATTTCTTCTTCGAAATCGATGTTCCCGTCGCCGTCTTGGTCTTGCTGGCCGTAGTGCCACAGTGCGGCCGAATTCGGGTTGTCGATCGCAGCTTCGCCCTTCTCCGGTTCAACGGCTTGAATGCGCTTGTGCGGGATCGGAACGCGTTTGTCGCCTTCGATGCGAACCGCCAATTGGGGTGACACGTCGCCGCGTTTGTTCGGGTCGATGCACCACAGGTGACCTTCGCCCTCTTGGTGTTCCGGGTCTTGGCCGACGCCGATGTAAACGCGACCGTCATAGGCGACCGGAGTGCCGATCAGGTTATTTCGAGTGCCTTCGCCGCCCAGGATCCACTTGGATGTCTTGGGATTACAGTCGAATTTCCACAGCAATTCCGGATTGCCGTCGGTGCCGCGATCGGCGCGGAAGCTGTATAGCCAGCCGTCGCCGCCACAGAACAGCACCTGGGGAACGCCGTTGAATTCGGCCACCGTGGGGCTGGACCACTGGCCGTGCAAGATGTTCGTACCGGGCGAATTGTCCGTCCAATAGACTTCGCCGGTGTTCTTGTTCATGCAGAAGAAGCTGGGGGCGTCCGGTGCAGGCAAGTTGCCGTGGGATTCGTCTTGGCCGTTGCTGGTGTTGACGAACAGCAGGTCGCCGTAGCTTGTCACACTGCAGCTGCACATGTTGTGTTGGCTGGTCCCCAGTTCGGTCATCATGTTGAAGACCCAAATCGTGTCCGCGTCGTTCTTGTCGTTGACACCGAGTGCCTTGAAAACGCTGATCCGCGGTCCGATCTGCTTGATCGTCAATTCACGGTCGACACCACCGAAGTTTCCGGTGGCGGTCCAGACCTTGTTTTCGGTGACCGTTTTGATGGCGGCATCGCCCTCGGCCGCTTCGCCGGCTTGGGCGACTTGCTCCAACAAAGCGGCCGGGAAGGTCCCGCCGTTCAGTTCGGCCAAAGCTTCTTCGAACGTGTTGCCTTCGCCGGTATCCATGATCGACGCGACGAATGCCGGTTCGTTTTTGACCGGTCCGTCGTCTTCGTTGTCATAAAAACCTTTGGTGTCCAGACAACGGACTTCGCCGCGACTGGTGACAAACCACAACCGTTCGCCTTCGACCAGCGGGGCACAACAAATGCCTTGCAGCGGCCAATCATGAACGCGTCCGGTGATCAGTTTTTCGCTGCTGTGTTGCCACAGGAAGTCGCCGTTTTCTTCGTCAAAGGCCAGCAGACATCCCAGGTCGACCTTGGCGGGATAGCGTTTCAAGTAGCCGGCCCCGTTATTGGTCCCGACATAAACCTGACCGTCTGCGACGACCGGATTGCCATAGGTCTGGCTGCCCAGGTTGGCGTACCAGCGGATGTTTTCAACGCGGCTCTTGTCCCATTCACCCGTGCGACGGTCGAAACGTCCGGTGTTCCAGCTTTCGGGCAAACCCGTCACGCCGGGGACGTTGTTGCGGACCCGGGTGCCGCCCCACTGGGGCCAGTCGCCGCCGGCGGCCATGATCTTTTCGACGCTGTCTTCGGCGACCGATGCGGTCAGCGTGGATCCCTGGACTTCTGAAGACCCCTGAGCTTCGAAAGACTCAGGTGCCGATCCGGCCAGCGGCGTTTCCACCACGCCGGCGGCGCCGACGGTGGTGTTGCCGGAGATCGGGGTTTCGACGCCGGTGGTGACGTTGTCGCCAGAATCCAGCGGCTCGGTCGACACATTCACGTCGGTCGATTGAGGCGGTTTACAGCCGCTGAGCGATGCGGTCGTGATGCTGCCCAGGATCAAAGAACCCAGGATCATCATCGTGGCGGAAAATTCGTTTTGACGCATGGAGTTGATTCGACAGATTGCGAATGAAACGTGGTGGGGGGATTTTCTTTGTCAGAAGCCGTCGCGGGTTCAGTCTTCGTTCGCGGTGACTTCGATATTGTCCAAGTACAGTTCGGCGACCTTGGCGTTTCCGTACAGACCGGGGCTGGCCGACAACACCGGCGATTCGTCACGCGCGGTGACCGTCCATTCTTTGGGTTCCGGTTCGTCGCGCGGCCAGATCTTGCCTCGCAAAATCGCGGTTGCCGCGGGGCCTTCACTTTCGATTTCCGCGCTGAACTTCATCCGATACCAGACGCCCTCTTTCCACTCGAAAGGAACGGTGGAACGGGCACGTTCTTCGGAAGACACCCAGGTGCGGATTTGCAACTGTTGGCTTTGGCCCATCAGGTCCAGCACATAGCCTTGGGCGGTCAGCCCGATATCGGGCAATTGGTCCAGATTCCGGGATCCCATGACGTCGGCGCTGATCGTGTATTCCGCCATGTCGCTGGGGCCCATCCAAGCGCGGCTACGGGCACCCTTGGGAATCGTGCTGATCTTGGTCAGCGCGGGTGAACCGTCAACGTCGCGGATGACGTGGCGATAGCGTGCACCGACCCACGACAGCGGCGGATCGGAAAGGTCGTCAAAGGTGAATCGCCACGGCAGCGATGGAACGATACGGACGCGGGCCACCCCCATCGCGTCGCCTGCCTTGGCGTGAATCACCGCGGCGGTGTGCTGGGCCTGGGCGTCGGCGACAAAGGTCATGCCGTCAATCGTTCCCGGACCCTGGACGGTCAGTTCGACATCGGCGGGTGTTTCGACCGGCTGGCCGATTCGATTGTACGCACGAACCGACAGCTGGATCGATTCGCCGGGCTTGATCAGCGATTCGTTGGGAACCAGTAACAACTGCGTTGCAGCGGGATTTTGGGAAACCGGTGTTTCCTGGCCCAAGACTTCTTCGGCCGTGGGCATGGTTTGGCTACCGCTACCGGTATCCAAGCAGTAAAGCGTATTGGTGCCTTGGAAATAGACGCGACCGCCCGACGCGATTGGCGACGCGGCGAAACCTTGACCGCGGATTCGACGCTGTTTGTTCAGCACTTCGAAGCCGTCTTCGGTCGGTTCCAAGATGGCCCAACCGCCGCCTTCGGAAAGCACGTACAGTTTGCCGTCGGCGTAAAACAGTGCCGAACGCTGACGGGACCCCACCACACTTTTCTTTTCCAAGATGATTTCGCCGGTGTCCGCTTGGATCACCCACATCTTGTTGCGGTCATCCAAGACATACAGGCGGTCGTCGACCATGACCGGTTCGCCATAGCCGCAAACCAGTTCCTCGATCTTCCACAGTTCTTTGACGGTGGTGTCGTCGCCGGCGCCGCTGATTTCCAGTCCGACCATCGCGCCCATCGCACTGCCGGACACGTTTTCTTCGCTGTGGCCGGCAAAGACACGGTTGCCGACGACCAGCGGGGTGGCGTAAAGACCGCGGCGTGAAAACGGATAGCTCCACAGCGGTTTGCCGGTCCGCGGTTGAAAGCCCCAGACTTGGCCGTCGCCACAGCCCAGGATCAGTTGCCGCTGGCCGTCGATCGTGACCAGGCTGGGGGCGGAATAGCTGGTGTCATACGGCAGATCGCGGGTGCCGCTGAACCAGACGACTTCGCCGGTTTTCTTGTCCAGGCCCAACAGTCGGTGGTTCGGTTTGGCCCGATCGCCCCAGTTGATGATGATGCCGGAGATGATCACCAGATCTTCGTGGATGATCGGATAATTCGTGCGGCCGCCGTAGGTCGACAGCATGCCGAATTGCTCGTGCAGCGGTTTGTTCCAGACCACATCGCCCGTCTCGCCGTCCAAGCACATGAAGATGTCGCAGGACCCCAGGACATAGACGTATCCGGTTTCCGGGTCGGCGACCGGGCTGCTCCACCCGATCCGTTCGGCCGGGACGTCCGACAGCCAGACGTTGTACGAATGTTCCCACAGGGTTTCGCCGGTGGCGGCGTCCAGGCACAGCACGCGTTCGCCTTCGACCTCGGTGTCCGCATCGCTTCGCTGGATCGTGTACAGACGGCCGTTCATCGAGACGGGGGTACAGATGCCGCCGACGTCGTCGCGTTTCCACAGCAGATTGCTGCCCTCGCCGCCTTCGGGGTCCCAGTCTTCGGGCAAACCCGTCGCATCGGCGGTCCCGTCATAGCGGGGGCCACGCCAATAGGGCCAGTCGGCCGGTGCCGCCGAGGTGACCAAGATGCCGACCGCCAAGGTCAGGCCCCATGGAAAACGTGCAGTGAAGATGAAGCTTGGCATATTCAATCGAAAAACTCGTCTTCGGGGTCAAATTCGGGGCTGCAAACGATCAGCACCGTCAGGCGGCCGACGGCGCGATGGCGAACCCCGGGAGGGATCAGGATGGAGGTGTGGGGGCGAACCGGATGCGGGGTGCCGTCCAGTTCAATCGCGGCGTCGGGGTCACATTCCAGGACGACGTAAATTTCGGTGTGATGCCGGTGGTAATGTGTGCGGGCGGCGTGGTCGATGCGGGTCAGGTGGACGGTGCCAGGGAAATCGTCATATTCGGCGAATGCCCGCCGGGCGACGCCGCACGGGCAATCAATTCCTGGCAGGTCCGGAAGGTGGACGACTTCGGCCCGTCGGGGCTCGGTTGGGGGGGCGGGCGATTTCAAGGCGGATGAAACCGTGGGTCGGGCGACAGGAACCGAAGGCGGACGATCGGAGACCAACGCCGGCCGGGCCGTGTGTTCCCGGATCAACGCGGACAATCGGCACGTCGTGGCGGTCTTCCAGCCACCCGTGGGAAAATCCGAATCGCGGCACCAAAGGCCCCAGCTGACAGTTTAGACGTGATTTGTCGATTATGCCACGCGCAGCCGTTTCGTGATGCAAAACACCGGCATCAGGAGAAAATTTTGGCTGACCGGCAAAGGTTAACAAGCCGGCGAAAATGGTGTGGAACAGTAATTACCCACAGCACCAGGGCCGATAGCTGTAACTGAATCGCTGGGCGTCCCGTCGGCTCGTGGTCGACGCGGATGTCTCGTGAGGAAGACCCAGAGGCAAGGCAACCGGAAGTTGCCTGTCTTGTGGTCGTGACGACTTTCGTGACCCGTCGGATTCGAACGCGGCAAAGGATCGGAAACGATTCGACGTCGTTGGAGAACGGCAAGCTGAACGAAGTCAACCGTCACTCGGACGCGGCTGGGCCAACGGCCCGGCGGCATCTCCGAAGGACAAATGTGCTTGTTGGGCCCCCGGAGGCATCCGCCGGCGACTTCGTCCGCCGAATGGTTCCGGAACCCGCTGACGACGCAGAATTTGACGGTGACAAGCGACACGACCGCGAACCGACCCGCTTTATGGTGAAGGGAGACGTGGCTCCAATGACTCGGACCATTCTTACTCTGACCATGGTTTTGGCGTGCAGCTGCTGCACTCAAAGTTATGGATTTGACTTGCTGGATCGCATGTTGGGCTTGGACGGCTGTTGCTCGTCCAGCAGCTGCGACAGCGGTTGTGACGTTGGCTGTGAACCGACCTGTGGCTGCGAAGCCCCTTGCGGTTGTGCTGCCGAACCGACCTGTGGTTGCGAAGCACCGGCCTGTGGCTGTGTTGCCGAACCGACCTGTGGTTGCGAAGCTCCGGCTTGCGGCTGTGCTGCTGAGCCGACCTGTGGCTGCGAAGCTCCGGCTTGCGGCTGTGCTGCTGAACCGACCTGTGGCTGCGAAGCTCCGGCATGCGGTTGTGCTGCTGAGCCGACCTGTGGCTGCGAAGCTCCGGCTTGTGGTTGTGCTGCTGAACCGACCTGTGGCTGCGAAGCTCCGGCTTGCGGTTGCGGCGTCGACGTCTGCGAACCCGCTTGTGGCTGCGAAGTCGCTTGCGAACCGTCCTGCGACGGTTGCGGATGCAGCAAGAAAAGCTGTGGCGGCCTGCTGAGCAAGCTGTTCGCCAAGAAGAGCAGCTGTGGTGGCTGCGACAGCTGCTGTGCAGAACCCGCCTGCGGTTGCGAAATCGCTTGCGAACCTTCCTGCGGTTGTGACATGGGCTGTGACAGCTGTGGCTGCAGCAAGAAAAGCTGCGGCGGATTGCTGACCAAGCTGTTCGGCAACCTGAAGAAGAAGAGCAGCTGCTGTGACAGCGGATGCGACATGGGCTGTGACACCGGATGCAGCAGCTGTGGCTGTGGCGCTCCGATGGCTGCCCCGATGGCCGCTCCGGCTCCTTCGGCCGCTCCGATGCCGCCCGCTCCGGTCGTCGACCCCAGCGCCAGCATCTCGCGTACTCGTCGCGTCATCCAGGCCAGCGCCAGCTACGCTCGCTGAAATATGCAAGCAAGTAGCACGCTGTAACCTTCAGACGTGATCTATCAACGGCCCGCAGTCGCGAAAGCACTGCGGGCCGTTTTTTCGTGCGCCCTTTGTTTCTTCTAGGGTCGCCCCCTGCCCCGTCCACCCGGTTCCGTGTCGACTACCCGATTCCGGAACGGAGCGGCCCCAATTCTTTACGTTGACACACCGCCCAGCCTTTTAGTATTTCCCAGCTTGCAACCGGTTTCACGACGGCGTCCGGCGAATTCTTGATCCGCTCGAACCGACGATTCCCAAACCCTACAGGCAAGCGAACCGATGAAAGCAGTCATACTGGCCGGTGGACTCGGGACACGGCTGAGCGAAGAAACGTCGGTTCGACCCAAACCGATGGTCGAAATCGGAGGGCATCCGATCCTTTGGCATGTGATGAAGATCTATGCCAGCCATGGAATCAGCGATTTTGTGATCTGCGCGGGCTACAAGGGCGACTCGATCAAACGCTATTTCGCGGAATACTTCATGCGAAATGCGAACGTGACGTTCGATCTGGCTGCCAACCGCGTGACCTACCACGACGGCCAAGGTGAACCATGGAAAGTCACCGTCGTCGACACCGGACGTGACACGATGACAGGAGGACGCTTGAAACGAGTTGCGTCTTTTCTGGACGATGAAACGTTCTGCATGACGTACGGCGACGGCGTGGGGAACGTCGACATCGGCGAAAGTATTCGTATGCATCGCCGGTGTCGCCGCGACGCAACGTTGACGGCCGTGCAGCCACCCGGTCGCTTCGGCGCCCTTCGCTTTGATGCCCAAGACGCCGACCGCATCGGCTGCTTTCGCGAAAAACCGGTCGGTGATGACGCTTGGATCAACGGCGGCTTTTTCGTGCTGGAACCTTCGGTCATTGATCGCATCGATGGCGATTCGTGCATTTGGGAACAAGCCCCACTGCGAGGTCTGGCGGACGACGGCCAGTTGACCGCTTTTCGGCATCCAGGGTTTTGGCGTCCCATGGATACCTTGCGCGACAAAATGGAACTGGAGAAACTCTGCCAGCAGGGGACCCCGCCATGGTTCCAAGCTCCGTCGACTCCTCTCCGCATCGCCGCATAAAGCGAAAGCATGTCCAAAGACTTCTCTGGCTGCTTCGGCGGCGTATTTAATGGCCAAGACGTGTTGGTCACAGGTCACACGGGTTTCAAAGGTGGTTGGCTGTGCCACTGGCTTGCGCAGTGTGGTGCTCGGGTTCACGGTCTTGCCATGGATCCCGACGACGGACACAGCCTGTTTGCAACGATTCAGTTGACCAAGGATTTGGCCGGCGACCACCGAGGAAACATTGCAGATCGCCAAATGGTGTCGGATCTGGTGCGTGAGATTCGGCCGAGATACCTGTTTCATTTGGCTGCGCAGCCATTGGTCCGCCAGTCGTATCAATGTCCGGTCGAAACATTCGAAACCAATGTGATGGGGACCGTGAACGTTTTGGATGCGCTTCGTTCGGCCGGTCATCGCTGCAATGTCGTGGTGGTCACCACGGACAAGTGCTATCGCAATCGCGAATGGGTGAACGGGTATCGTGAAGACGATCCGTTGGGCGGCCATGACCCCTATAGTGCCAGTAAAGCTGGGGCTGAAATCGTCACGTCGGCCTATCGGGACTCCTTTTTCCGAAACAGCCCGATTCGAATGGCGTCGGTCCGTGCCGGCAATGTCATCGGCGGCGGTGACTGGGCGGCCGATCGCTTGGTGCCCGATTGCATTCGGGCGCTGACGCATAACGAGGAAATCTGTGTCCGGAATCGTCACAGCACTCGCCCGTGGCAACACGTTTTGGAACCCTTGTCCGGATATCTACATTTGGCCAGCCGATTGGAGATGGCCGATGATGCTGCCCCATTTACTGAAGCGTTCAATTTTGGTCCTCCGTTGGCCAGCAACCGCTCCGTTCTGGATTTGGTTAAAGAGCTGATCCGTTATTGGCCCGGACGCTGGCGTGACGCAACGGATCCGAACGCCGTTCACGAAGCGGCACTGTTGAACTTGGCGATCGACAAAGCACACCACACGCTCGGCTGGACTCCCGTTTGGGACTTTCAACAGACGGTTTGCCAAACCGCCGTGTGGTACCAGACGCATCATGCGGGCGAAGACATTCGTGCGTTCACGACGGAACAAATCCGACGTTACGTCTGCGATGCGTCCAATGCCGGCCTGTGCTGGACAGGCAAGCGGGCAGTTCAACGTCGCGCTGCGGCATGATTTGAACACCCTCCTTTGACCGGTCATTTCTGAATCGCACTGCACGCGAATCCCCCAACGACTGACATGCAAGACTTCGCGGATTTCTCCGACCAAACACTGAAAGAACAGATTCTTCAGATGACCGCCGAATACAGTCGGCGTTGCCATCAACAGAATCGCCCGGCTGATGACGCCGTCACTGCCAAGTTTGTTGCTGGTGAAACGACCATCCCTTATGCGGGGCGGGTTTTTGATGAACAGGAAGTGGTCGCAGCGGTCGATTCGACACTGGATTTCTGGCTGACCCTTGGCCGCGAAGGCGAGAAATTTGAATCCGGGTTGGCGGACTATTTGGGCGTGCGGCGCAGCTTGTTGGTCAACAGCGGCAGCAGTGCCAACTTGGTCGCTTTGTCAGCGCTGACCAGCCATAAACTGCCGAAAGAAAAGCGGATCATGCCCGGCGATGAGGTCATCACCGTTGCCGCCGGATTCCCGACCACCGTCAGCCCCATCATTCAGTGCGGCGCGCGGGCGGTGTTCATTGACGCCGATCCGGTGACGGGCAACCCAGAATGCGAACAGTTGGAATCCGCGTATCGTCCTGGGAAAACCAAAGCCGTCATGTTCGCCCACGCACTGGGCAATCCGTTCGACCTGTCGGCAACGATACAGTTTTGTCGGCAGCACGATTTGTGGCTGATCGAAGACAATTGCGATGCATTGGGATGCGAATACAGTGTTCCCGATGATTCTCCGGTGCAATCAATGGATCCGAAAGCGGTCCGCGATGATTCGGGACGCTTGTCCAAGCCGACCGGCAGTTGGGGCGACCTGTCGACACAAAGCTTCTACCCGCCACACCACCTCACGTTGGGTGAAGGCGGCGCGGTGAATGTGGTCCGCCAACCGGCGTTGAAAGTTTTGGTGGAAAGCTTCCGGGACTGGGGACGCGATTGCTGGTGCCCGTCTGGCAAGGATGACACTTGCAACAAACGCTTCGCTTGGCAACTCGGCGAACTGCCCGAAGGCTATGACCATAAATACATCTATAGCCATCTGGGATACAATCTGAAGCCTTTGGACATCCAGGCCGCGATTGGCGTGCAACAGTTGGCAAAGTTGGACCGCTTTGTGCAAGCGCGCAAAGATAACTGGCAACGTCTGCGTGCCGGTTTGGCGGACCTGGAAGACGTGATCGAGTTTTCGCTGCCCACTCATGCGACCCGTTGGAACTCCGATGGCAGCTTTGACTGGGATTCGACCGGATGCCGGACCGAGTGTTCCTGGTTCGGTTTCAAAATGTCGGTCCGTGATGGAGCTCCGTTCGGTCGGACGGACCTGGCCCGACACTTGGATCAAGCCAAAATCGGCAATCGAATGCTGTTCGGCGGAAACTTGGTTCGTCAGCCCGCATTCGTGGCTCTTCGTCGCGATAATCCCGATGCGTTTCGCGTGATCGGTGATTTGACGGGAGCCGATGCGATCATGAACCAGACGGTCTTCATCGGGACGTTTCCGGGACTGACGGGACCGATGATCGACTACATCATCGATAGCATTCAACAGTTCGTGAAATCTGCCCGCCGCCGACCGCTGCGTCAAACGGCTGCCTAAGAACCGGTTTTCGGTTGGTCGACGCATCCGACGTATCGCATGACCTCGTTTTCACGGTAGGCAATGGCACCGGGAATCAGTTTTCCGGTTGCCCCCCAATGTTTCCACCAATGACGACTGAATTCCAGAATGGATTGGGGGTGGCCTGATCCCAGGTTGTGATACGACGCGACTCCCGATTCAGTAGCTCCGGATTCGCAAGCATCCAACAGCCGTTTCGCGACGTCTTGCACCGCAATGAAGTCACGAATCTGTTCGCCTTTGGTCATGGGGAAATCTTCGCCCTCCAATGCTGCTTTTCGAAGCGACGGCCAGAGCCGCCCCTCCGCTTCGCCCTCGCCGTACACCTGAAACAGTCGATAAACTGAAACTCGGGTTTTGGTCGTTGCGGCAAAGCTGCGGAGGGCTACTGACGCTGCCGCTTTGGACGTCGGATAGGTTGCCGTCGGCTCCAGCGGCGCGTCCACCGGAATGTGCTCGTATCGTTCACCCGATCGCCCGTATTCAAAACACGATCCGGTAACGACGAATCGGTCGACGCCGGCGGTCACTGCCTTGCTCAGGGCGTCAAGCGATACAATGACGTTCCAATGCAAGCACCGTTGCAATGTATCGTACGGCGGATTGGTCGAATGCGCCGCCAGGTGGGCCACAACATCCACGTCCGTGAAGTCTTCCGGAGTCAGTTCGGACAAACATCGATCCAGCCATCTCGGTTGCTGGGGCAATTCAATCCTGCACCCACGGTCGGCGGATCGGCGAACGCCGGTCACCTGATGGCCACGGATGACCGCCTGCTGGACGAAGTGAGAGCCGACGAATCCCGTCGCGCCTGTGACGAATAGATGCATGATGTTGATCCGGAATGGCAAAGCTTTGGTTGGCATCACTAAAAGGGACTGGCAAATTCGTCCAATGTCGGATGCATTTGGTCCCGTGGAGAAAGAGAGACCGATGATTCGTCGCACGGCCAAGACATGCCAAAACTGTCCCAGCGAATCCCTGCATCGGATTCTGGATGATGCTCGCGGTCGGTCTTGTAGATCAGGCAACTGTCGTCCGCGAGCGACAAGAATCCGTGCGCCAGTCCCTTGGGAATCCACAACATTTGTCGGCGCTTGCCAGATAGTTCAACCGACAGGTGCTTGCCATAGTGCTCTGAATCCGTGCGCAAGTCTAAAACGACATCCAAGACACGTCCTGCGATGCAATAGACAAGCTTGTGGTGGTCATGGGGAGGCAACTGGAAATGCATCCCACGCAGAACGTGCTTTCCCGAGATCGAGAAAAACTCTTCACGCACCTTGAATGACAGACCTTGCTGTTCGAATAGCGGGTGGTGAAAGGTTTTGACGAATTCGCCACGTTGGTCCACGTGCTGGAATCCATCGATTAAGTAGACGCCGGGCAGGGACAGTTCGGCAAATTCCATGGCGGATCAAAGCTTTAGGTGCTTGAAGGATGAGATTCGTTTTTGATTGCCGGCCTGGAAAATTTGGCTAGCGTTTCCATTCACGAAGCGTGTCTTTGATGCGTCGTCGCAGCGACCGTTTGCTGGTGTTTTCCAAATGTCGGTTTTCACGCAGCACGTCTCGCAGTACGGCAACCATATCGGCGTCACCGCAATCGGCCATGATGGTACGCAAATGAGACCGCCAAGCGCTTTGACGTAGTGGTCCGATCCATTCATCCGGGACGGATTCAGTGAGATTTGCATCGTAAAGGTATTCCCAGCAAATGGAGGCTTTGCACAGTGCGTAGTGCGCCCGCAAATTAGCGGACGTTTGGATTCGTACCGCCGGACTGTCATCGTTGTAGGTGAAGCTGGAAAGGATTTCGTCAACGAAACCGCCACGCTTGGACAGGAAGCTCCGAAGGGTCAACTCGAGATCCGGAAACGACATCATCCCGTTGTAGGTTTTTCCACAATCCGGAATGACCGACAGGCAAGACGCAGAAAAGATCCACGCATTGATGTCACCGAATGGATTGAAGGTACTGTCGTCGATCGACAACAGCATTTCTGCTTTTTGTTCCGGCGTTAAGTCGGCGTGAATCTTCTGCCGAAATTCGTGGACTCGGTTGTAATAGCTCCCTCCAAGCTTGGGATCGTTGCTGATCACTTTTGTCAAACCGACGGCAAAGTCCCAGTCATTGGCCTGCATCTTTTGAACGACCGGGCCGGGATCCGCGACACAGGCGTCGTCGCCCAGACAGAGCTTGCGATAGTCCGCCGTGCCGTACCGCAACGCGGCGATCCAGCTTTCATTGATGGGCAGCACGTGCTCGCTGCGGTGAACGACCGCACCAAGGCGGTCCTGCCAGTGGGCGATTCTTGCGGACGATTCGTCCGTGCTGCCGTTATCAAAGAAGACAAACTCGCATTGATCCAAATCGACGTAATCCACGAACGAATGCAACACGTCATCGATGTATGCACCCTTATTGAAAATCGGGAAACACAACGACAATCGTGGCACGGGTTGGGGCATCGGTTTAGCAAGCAAAGTGAATTGACGTTTCGATCGGCCCGGCGTTTAGGTTCACGTTGAACGCATTGCGTTCGGACGCCGGCCAGGCGAATGTCGGGCCATGATAGGGATTTTGCCCTGATTTCCTACCTTTCTTCCACGCTCGATTGCGATCTGTCGTGTCGGCCGGCATCGATTCGGCTTTCGTCGCGTCCGGCCCTTTTGCTATACGCAGACGTTGTGTGGAAGGCCAACCCTTTCGGTGAAGGCCGGCCGATTCCGCCTGTTCGAATTTCGCCCGCCCTTCCAAATACCCAGGTTTCATGAACGTCGCCAACGAAACGATTCATGTCGCGTTCGCGGTCGACGGTTCCTTCGCGTCGCTGTCGTGTGTGGCCGTCGAATCGGCTGTTCGGCACTGTGAACACGACGTGCATGTGCATGTCCTGCACGATCCGGCAGCCGACAAGCGTTTCGGACCTCTGCGGCGTGTCCTGAGACGCCTGGGAACCCAACATACGTTCCACCCGATCGATCCGTCCTGTTTCGCCGGGCTGCCCGTCACCGACCACGTCAGCTTGGCCACATACTATCGCCTGGCGATCGCGCGATTGATCGATGAAGCGGTGCCACGGGTCATCTACTTGGACGCGGATTTGATCGTTCGCGATTGTCTGTCTCTCCTTGCCAACGTTCCCCCGCATCCGTCCGGAATCGCCGCGGTGCCGGAGCCGAGTGATTCGTCGCAGCGTTTGGGCATGACACCGGAGACCCCCTATCTGAATGCCGGGGTGTTGGTGATGGACTTGGATACTTGGCGAAACGACGGAGTCACTGAAACGCTGTTCGACATTGCCGAAAAGCACCGCGACCGGTTGCGATTCTGGGACCAAGACGTTTTGGCCCTGTATCTGCAAGGACAATGGCAGCCGCTGGACCGGAGATGGAATTGCAACCATCGCTGCTTTTTCGGCCAGCATCGACTAGCTCTGCCCGACGATCCCGCGATAGTCCATTTCAGTGGTTCGGGACTGAAGCCCTGGAGCCCCAACGTCGTTCATCCCTATGCGGAAGAATTCTGGCGGATCGCCGACCGGCTACGACGCGACGGTGTGCGGATCGACCGACCGGGCAAAAAGGACTGGTGGCGGCGACGAATGGAAAAACTGGGGATCCGGCGACGAGCGGCCTGATCAATTGAACTGATACCCCGATCATTTAGGGCAAGACGATGACGCATCATCCCACACGGATCACCGTGATGATGCCCAACTACAACAACGCAACGTACGTCAGTCAGGCCATCGCATCGGTGATGCGCCAGACCTGGCAATCGTGGGAATTGTTGATCGTCGATGATGCGTCAACTGACGATTCCGTTGACGTGATCCGTGCCGTTGATGACCCGCGGATTCGTTTGGTGATCAATTCTCGAAACGAAGGGATCAGTGCCGTGCGCAACCGGTTGCTGGAACTTGCAAGCGGTGATCTTGTCACTTCGTTGGACAGCGATGATGTCTTCTACGGTGACGATAAGCTGGAACGTGAAGTCGCGGCGCTCGGCCAACCATCGTGGGGGCGTCCCCAAGTCGCCTTTTCCGACGTGATGTTGATTGATGGTTCGGGAAACGATCTGGCGTTGGTCAGTGAACAACAGCCGTTGCGTGAAGGCCCCCTTTTTCATGGCATGTTGCGTCGGTCCGTGTTCATCCCACGCGACTATTTGGTGAATACCGATGTTGCCCGATCGGTCGGCGGTTTCGATACGACGCTGAAGATCTACGAAGATTGGGATTTCAAGTTGCGATTGGCCCGCCGCGCGAATTTTTGCTTTAGCGGAGTGACCGGGATTGGATATCGCCGGCATGGAAACGGCCTTTCCAGTGCGTCTTCGGCAGAGCACGGGAAAGTTCAATCGCAAATCCAGATGCGATACAGCGGTTTGGCCGTTCGGTTGGATTCCAAGGGACGCGTGACGGATCGAAAGGCCGCGTGATGCAAGAAGCTAGCGATATCCATACCAATGGCGAATCAGCGCAAGGGCCCTGCCCGCTTGCCTTGATCGCATCGCAGCCACGTGCCGGATCGACGCTATTGCAAACGATGCTTGGCAAGCACCCCGACGTCGTCTCGGCGGGTGAAACCTGGTTGCTGCTGCCGCTCGTGTATGCGTTGGAATCACGCACGCACGGTCACCCCATGCCGTTTGACGGGGAACTGGCCGATCAGGCGGTCGATGACTTTGCCAAGTCGATGTTGCCCGGCGGGCGACGCAGCATCGAGCGGGCGATGGCGACAATGGTCAATGGGATTTTTGATCAGGCTCGAAACGCGGCGGGTCAAAAAATTTTGATCGACAAGACGCCACGCTACTACCGGATCATCGATGAGATTTTGCGAATTCTTGACGACGTGCGGATGGTCCTGCTGATTCGCAACCCGTTGGCCGTTTTCTCATCCATCCTGGATACTTGGATCCGCGGTAACTGGCCCTACATCGCAGTTCACCGCGACGATCTACTGATGGCTCCGGTGCATCTGGCTGTAGCGTCGGAGTGTGGCGACCAGCGTTTGCGGACCGTTCGCTACGAAGACCTGACGGCTGATCCCGATTCGGTGTTGGCGGATTTGCAGCGGTTTCTGGGGCTCCAGCCGACTGGCGGATTGGCGGACTATGGCGAAGCGACACAGCGGCGTTTCGGCGATCCAAAGGGGATCGGACTGCATCGGTCTGCCAACGCACAGTCGATCGACAAATGGGTTTGTCGTGCCGGTCAGGACCCGGTGCATTGGCGGATGCTTGACGACTACCGTCAGATGCTTGGCAGCGAATTGCTGAATCGATTGGGATATGACGATCGCCAGCTGGCCGACCAGTTGGCACAAGTTCGACCCAAGGCGGTCGGACTCGTTCCGCCATTGACGACGTTTCTACGAAGTCCAGTGCGATCGAAAATGCGACGATCCCTCAAGTCGCGAATCCGATTGGCTCAGGCGATTTCCCAGCGTCCGACGACACCGTTGACCAAATCGGCGTAATACAGTTTGCCGTCGACGCCTTGTTTGATGTCGGTGATCCACTCGGCACCGGTGGCGAACACGCTGCTGCCCAGCAAGGTGCCGTCGGCGGAAACGTCCGCGTGGCTGACGATGCCGCGACCAAAGTCGTTGTAGAAAAGATCGCCGTCATACTGCGGACCATAAACCAGTTCCGTCGCGACATCGCCCACGACCACCACATTGGGGCCGGTGCCGTGTGGAATCGCAATCAGTGCCGGCGTCGCATAGACGCTGCTGTAGATCGCTTGTGACTGGGCCAGATTTTGATAGGTCGGCGTCGGCCGATTGGTGCCTTGGCCGCCTTCGTAAGCGGGCCAGCCGAAGTTGGTGCCTGGGTCCCCGGTGTTAATCTCTTCGAAGTTGCTGAGTCCTGTTTCGCCGATGAACAGTCGACCGGTATCCGGATCGACGGCTAATCGCCACGGGTTTCGCAAACCGAGTTGATAGACCTTGCTGCGGTTGTCATCAGGGTTTCCGTTGTAGAACGGATTGTCCGACAGGCCTTGCCCCGTGTAGGGATCAATCCGCAACACTTTGCCCGAAAGACTGTCGGGGTCTTGAACGCGGAACGCGCGAACGTCGGTCTGGTTGAAACTGGCGCCGTCACCGATCGACACGAACAAATTGCCGTCGATCCCGAACTCTAGCGAACCAACCGTATGACTGCGGCTGTCGCTGTTAATGAAGTCATTGATGTAACTGCCGTCCGGATTCTGGCCGGCCGGAGGTTCACCAAAGTTCAAGGTGCTGTCGGTGAACGCGTTGAAGTTGTTCCAAGTGCTTTGGCTGCCCAGAAGCGTGACTTCGCTGCCGGGAACCACCGATGTGAATCCTGTCGATGCGTCCAAGGTGACGCGGATCAGTTGACCGGCGCGATTGCCCTGGCCGTCGGGGCCGGCATAGATGTTTCCGACGTTTTCGTAGACTTCGGGCGGGTCCACGGTGTACAGCAGGTAGAGGTATCCGTTGGACTGGAAATCCGGATGCACGGCGATGTCAATCAGCCCGCGGTCTTGAAAATCATTAACGCGATCGGCGATGTCGATGACGGTGGTCACCGCGCCCCCGTCGCGAACCACTTTGACACGCCCCGGTTTCTCGGCAATGTAAAGATTGCGACCATCGTTGGACCATTCCAGAGAAACCGGTTGGTCCAGTCCTGAATACAGTGCAAGCTCGGTCGGTGTCCCGGTCGGATAGGTCGGTGGATCGGCCGCGGGCGTATCCAGGGTGAAGGTCCAAGAATCAATGTAGGTGTTGTTGAACGCCGTACCGGTCGATCCGGCGAACCCAACGTATGCTTGATCGCCCACGGTTGCAGCTAGGTCGACGGTCGTTTTCAGGATTGCAAAGTCGGGCTTTTCGGAAGTCTCTGACAAATAGACCGCCAGCACATTACTGTCGCCGTTGTAATCAACCCATACATATTTCTCTGTGCCATCATTCAAGTCATAGGGGGATTGAATGTTGGCAAGCGGATAAACGGGCAATCCATCTTTGACGATGGTGATTTCATCGGCGTAGGTTTCATAAACATTTTTGAACGTATCAAGTTCAACCGCCAAGCTGTTGGGGACAGCGTTGTAGTCCAACCCGCCGGAGTAGTTGCCGATGTTTTGGGCGGAAGTGCCCGCAGGCGAATTCTGGATGACAAACGCCAGGCCTTCGCCCCCGGCGGAACCTTGTCCACCGGTGAATCTTGCCGTGAAGGAGGTTTGGAACGACGTGCCTTCACTGATCGGGATGGCGGTCGTGTAGTACGCACTGCCCCGTTGTTGTGCAGTTGCCGCGGTCAACTGCAGACTGCCGCCGGTGACCACGGCGTTTCCGTTCAAGTCCAGCCCGTTTGCGGAATCGAAGGAGGCATAAAGTGGCAGGTTGGAATCATCATCCAATATCTGGATGACTGCGGTTCTCGGTGCCAGTAGGCCCGCGCCGTTCGGATTGTTCAACCGGATGCTGAAAGATTCGGTCGATTCCGCCTGGCCATCGTTATAAATCGGGATCGTGACCTGCTTGCTGGTTTCCCCGGTGAAGAATGTCAACTGACCTGACACGGCGGCATAATCTTGGCCGGCAATTGCGGTGTCATCGGCGGTGAAGTACTCGATGGTCGCCGTCCCGTCGGTACCTCCGATTCGTTCGATGGTGACGGTGACGCTGCCGTTGGATTCGTCGACGGATTCGCCACCGGTGCCAAGTGCAAAACTGCCTTGTTCACCATTTCCCGGATTCCCACCACCGTAGTCGTACTGGAAATAGCCGTTGTCATGAAGGATGTCGCTGCGCCAGTTGCCGGGAATGATTCCCTGGCCGTTGACGTAGGTGCCAGTGCTGTAAGTGGATGCCGATTCCGATTCGAATGATTCACCGTCGATGCGAATGCGATCAACTCGTAAGTTCTGGTCATAGCCAAATTCGGGCTGATAGACTGCACCGATGAAGGCCACACGAACGTCGCTGGGCGCGACATCACCGTAATAGTCGTAGCTGTAAGTGGTGCCGCTGGTCGGTACGTTCAAGTACGTCCAAACGACTTCGTCTTTGACAACCAACTGCATCGCTTCGTCGCCTGTTTCACCGAAGGCGTCGATTTCAATCGTGGTGATCGTGGAGGTGCCGCCACCGTCTGACGCAAATTGGAAATACCCGTTATTCGTCAGGTACTCGCTTTGTCGATTGCCGGGCGTCACGCCGGTGTCAGGCTGCCAGGTCCCCGTCGAAAAAACACTGGGGGCTTCGGTCTCGTAAGTGAGACCGTCAACCACGATTTTGTCGACACGCAAGTTGCGGTCGGTTCCCGAGGCGGCATCATAGAAATCGTTGACGAAGTTGATTCGAATTTGATCGGGCGAAACTCCGTCAACGTTGTAGTAGTACGGCAGGAAGGTGCCGTCATTGGCGTTGGTGTCCCGGACGAACCAACTGTCGACGACTTGGCCGTCGATCTCCAATTCCATCAGTTCATCGGTGGTTTCGCCGGCCGCCCAAATTTCGATCCCAAGGTGCTCGCGGATTCCGGACAAAGCTTGTCGGTTCAGCAAGGCGGCAAATCGAACATCGCCGACGGTGAACTCTAGATCCCAATCCGCCACTGCCAAGTTCTCGCTCGTGTTGCCTGTCGCATCGTCGGAAGCTGCGACATCGACACCGGCCAACCGTGACAACAATCGTGCGAATGATTTGCCTTCGGGGCCACCAGCCACGTCGCAACCGTAAAGCAACAGGTCGGCATCGTATGCAAACGCGGAACGCCAGTGTCGGATCTGTTCTTGCTGGGTCGTCAGCGTCTGTTGGTCGATGGACTGGCCGGCCAAGCGAATCTGTCCGACGCTTCCGTGGCTGATGATGTGCAACGATCGGACGTCGCGGCGTTGGGAAAGAATTTGGCTGATCTGATCAATCGGATCTGCGCCCGGTTGCAACACGGCTATCTCAGCCGCTTCGGGCAGCGCCGATTCCCATTGGGAAAGATCGGTGATCTCGCTATCGATCAACACGAGGTGTTCGCAGCTACTTCGCGACGTCGCGTCGACTTTGCTGGCCACTGTTTCCGCCGCTACTGAGCCGGAGATTGGTGCCGCAGCAGCGACGCCCGCGTCGGCGGCCAACATCAATCGTGGTTCCAGAGAGGCGAGGGACCAGCGGGACGGACCACTTCCTGGACGGAAACTCTGGCGGCGTGAGCGGCGTGGCATCGGGGGGCCTGATAGCGAAGAGGGCAAGAACGCTTCTGGCCATCACGCTAGTACAAAGGCGGGCGAATTCAAGAAACGTTGCACCAACTTCCCAGGCGTACGAATCTTTTCTTTGGGTTGTGACGATTGTAGGCCAGAAATTTCCCGACCGGTATCGTCGTCCTGATGGCGCCCTTGCCGATGGAAGCCGTCAAGAGGCTACGCGGCTTGAGACTGTGGATGGGGCATCAAGGCGTTGCGGTGATAGACCGTCAGCACCGCGGGCATGCGATCTTTGATGGCAAACGTCGCATCCAAGTGAAGACGCCTGGGGCACGAATCGACGGTTCGTCGAATGGTGTCGGGACGGTCTGGCGCCACCGATGGTCTCGGGATCGGTTTTCGGCCGGTGCACCAATCGATGAACGGGTCCTTGGCCTGCAAGTATCCGTGCACCAAAACGACATTGGGGTCTTCAAGGTCCATCGCAAGTCGCTGCTCGGTGGTCAGGCGGATGCTGGGCGTGTCGGCATAGCCACCGGTGGTTGCCAAAATCTGGCCAAGGCGAGTGTCAAAAATTCCTTCGCGATGATCGTCGGGCATATGGCGAACCAGATCGTTTCGATAACAGGCGCCGCCGTTGACGTGTTGGCTGATCCAGGGCACATGAACGTGATGGTGCCGACGCCCCCGCCAGGTCCAGCGAGTTTTTCGGATCAGGCGATTGGTGTGTGGAATGACTGTGCCCATCACTAGAACATCACCGCACTGTCGCCATTGTGCATCCAACCGTTCAACCCAGTCGGGACGGACCGGGCACATGTCGGATTCCAGCCACAGCGCGAATCCGTCACCCTCCTGCTTTGCAAGGTGGTCCATGCAGTCCCAGAACATTGCGGAGGGGCCTTCGGGATAACCAAAGACTTGGCTAGGGCATTCGAAGTGTTGCACCGGAGCGACGGCTGATGCCGCTTTGTGCAAGCGATCGCTGGCGGAGGTCTTGGGACTGGCCGCCAATAGGAAGCGAAAATCCACCCGTGAAGGGCCGAAAGACTGCAAGTGACGGAGGATCAACGTGTAACGTTCGACTTCCTCTTCACAGTAATACGGCAAAATGATCGTGTGCACGTGTCAGATCCTGGGGTCATGCCGCTTGTTGTAGTGTGGATGGACGCTGGGATTGACGGGTGACGCCCAGACGTTTGCGGATAAAGTCCAGTTGAGTGTGCGTTTGGACGCGAGCATCCAGCGACAGGCGGAGGGCTTGGCGTCCGAAGGTCTGGCGTTTCATCGCGTTGCCGGCCAGGTCGGCCATGTAACGTCCCATGTCCGACCAATCGAATTCGTCGCACAGATATCCGTTGACGTCGTGGATCACTTGTTCGCAAATCCCGGCATGTCGTGTGGCGACGACCGGCAACCCGCGCGACATTGCTTCGCCGATGGCGACGGGCCATCCTTCCATCATTCCGTTGGCTGCCGTCACGCTGTGCTGAACAAACACGTCCGCTTGCAACATCTGGCGTCGAACCACCTCGGCCGGTTGGACGCCCAGCAACGTGACGTGATCTTTCAAACCCAGACGCTGAATGAGGTTTTCGGTCTCACCACGCATGGGGCCATCGCCGATGATGGTTAGTCGGCTGGCCGGATTCAGGCTTTGGCACAACGCAAACGCGCGGATCAAGTTCAGCGGCGACTTCATTTCACACAAACGACCGACCGCCAAAAACTGACAATTCGGACGTTGGGTACGAATCGACGTCGCGTCGGGTTCCAACGGCGCGCCGTAGGGAATCAACGCGACTTGTTCGGGGGACGCCCCGCGACGCAGCAGCCATTGTTGTTGATACCGAGCGACGGTGATCAGTCCGGCAAAGTTGCCGATGGACCGGACCATTCGTTCGCGTCCGCGACGCCGATGGACCAGACAAGACAGTCCGTCACCGTTGAATTGAACAAACACGGGGATGTCCAGATCGTTGATCGCATCCAACGTCGACAGCCCCACCGTGCCGTATTGGCAATGAATGGCATCCGGTCGAATGCGGCAGACCTGTTCCCGAAACCATTGCCGTTGATGCTGACCGTATCGTGTTCCTTGCATGCCGGGAAATCGAATCCGATCCCAATGCCGGCGTAAGCCCCGCAGCGGGTTGTTCATCGATTCGGGCACCGTTGTGATCGGGATCCCGGTCAGGTCGAATTGTTCGTGCTGATGTCGATGCCCGGCGATGATGTGCAGGTCCTGGTGGCGAAAGACTTGCAATTGGCGATACATCCAAACTTCGCTGGGCCGGATCAGATGGGGAATGACCGCCAGGATTTTCAGTCGTGACACGAGTTAGCGACTCCCTTCAGGGCGCTTCGACGGCGGACAGCCGGGAACGTTGCGAAGTTGGTAGCGGAGCTTTCCGCACACCGACAACATCCATAGGGGGACCCGCCAACCGAAGTCAACGTCGTTTGATGGGCGGACGATTTCGTCGCGGGCCGACGATCAGGTCACCGGTGCATCTGGATCGCCCGCGATCGTTCTGTCGCGGCGATGTACCCCTTGGCGCGGCGATGCATCGCGGGGGGCTAAAAAACACTCTGGCCACCGACGGTGCAAATTCGATAGGGTCGCGTGCGAACAGGAAATCCGTTGGTCGACAGCATCGTCGGCCCACACGTCCTTTCGAGCCGATTCATGCGTTCCTCCTGTCTGATCAACTGCCACAACTACGTCGACTATGTCGGCGAAGCGATCGATAGTGCGCTGGCACAATCGAAGCCGTTTGACGAAGTGATCGTGGTCGACGACGGATCATCGGACGGTTCAGTGGATCGCATCCGCAAGGACTATGGCGGTCATGCCAAGGTGCGTTTGATTGCCAAACCCCAGGGCGGTCAGCTGTCGTGTTTTCACGTCGGATTGGCCGAATCTAGCGGCGACTTGTTGTTCTTTTTGGACGCCGACGATCGCTATGCCCCCGAAATGCTGCGGCGGGTGACGGATCTGTATCAACGGCGACCCGAAATCGGTTTCGTCAGCACGGGGTATCGGCGGTTTGGTGCGATCGAAGGCTGGCATCCGCCGGCATCGGGATCTCGTCGACGCGGCATCAGTGTTGCTTCGGCCGTCCTGCACCGCTGTTGGATCGGAAACCCGACGTCGTGTCTGTCGATGCGTCGAACGATGGCCCAAAAAGTACTGCCCTATCCCGACGAATCGGATTGGCAGACGCGTGCCGACGACGTTTTGGTGCTGGGGTCGTCCATCATGGGGGCCGACAAGTATCACCTGGAGTTGCCGCTGGTCGAATATCGCATTCATGACCGCAATCACTTTGCCGGAAAACGACTGGGTGCGGTCGGCAAAATGCAATACGCCCTGTGCGTGGAACGAATGGTGAATTGGTACCTGCGTGCGGCGCGGGTGGATCGCGACAGCATCGCGTACCTGCTGCATCGCGAATTCCGCACCTGCGAACGTCCGTCGTCGAAAGAACTGCGTAGCTACCTGCGGATGCTGGGTCGCGGTCGTTTGCCTTGGTCCACACGCTTGGATTACGCCCTGAACATGGTGTTGCATTACGCCAATGAATTTCGGCGTCGCAAAGACACACCGTCGGCGGTCGAACCGGACGTGACAGTGACCGAATCACCCCGCCAGGCAAACGCGACAGGCACTTCCCAATCGAACGTCAAGGCGGCCTGAGAACCATGAAGCGGCCCTTGATCAGCATCGTGACGCCGTCGTTCAATCAGGCAGGATTTCTGGAACAAACCATCCGCAGTGTTTTGTCCCAGGCCGGACGCGGCAGCCGGTTCGACTTGCAGTACTTCGTCATTGACGGCGGTAGCACCGACCACACCGTCGATGTCATTGGCCGTTACGAAAGCGAACTTGCCGGTTGGTGCAGTGAACCGGATCGTGGGCAAACGCACGCGATCAACAAGGGTTTTCAGCGTTGTGACGGCGATTTACTGGCCTACATCAACAGCGACGACTACTACTTGCCCGGTGCTTTTGAAGCGGTCGTCGATGCCTGGGAAGCTGATCCACAGCGTGATTTCATCTTCGGCACCTGCCACCATGTCGACGAAGCGGGGGAGCTGATCCGTCCACAAACCGCCACCATCACAAGCTTTGTGGAGATGCTGGATCTTTGGCAGCATTGGCTTCGCTATTTCGACAATCGCAACTTTGTCCAGCCCGAAGTTTTTTGGACGCGACGACTGTCCCGGCAATTGGGCGGATTTGACGAGTCGCGATACTTTGCGATGGATTTTGATTACTGGCTTCGCGGCTTTGACGCCGGCATGCGGATTCACCAGATCGATCAACCGCTATCGGCGTTTCGCATCCATGGTGCCCAAAAAACATCGCAGATCGATCAGACCCGATTGGAACTGATGGCGATTGTCGATCCATATCTACAGCGACCCGATCCGCGGATCGATTCTCAGGATCGGGAACGTATGATCGCGCTCAACGCGATGGAACGGGCCATGATTTTGCAACGTGAGCAAAGTTCGACGATCAAGTTGCGAATGTTGGCAAAATTGGCCGCGAAACATCCTGTTCTGTTGCAGCAACGTTCCTATTGGCGTCATCTGCGACGTAGCGGCAAACGTTTGGTTCGCTGGCCCGCCCAACGCCGCGCCGCATAACGCGTTCGGCCTTCTCGGCGGCCGGGCGAAACTTGCACGCATGGCCCCTATTTGCATCCGGTTCACCCCAAAGATGGGGATTCAGCTGAAGTTTTTTGGCCGTTCCGGCGATACCGGTTTGGAAAGCCTTGTCGATCGATGGCTGTGACGCGGGAACGTCTCTGGAAGACTCTCGGTGTCGATGGCAGCCAGGCGGCGGGGTGGTCCGACGCCGCGAGGGGAGCTTCGAAGCATGAGAGCCAGCTGTCTGATCAACAGCCACAACTATGTTCGCTATGTCGGACAGGCGGTGCGGAGTGCCCTGGAGCAAACGATCCCGTTCCACGAGATCATCGTGGTCGACGACGGATCGACCGACGGGTCCCTGGAGGCCCTGAGACGCGAGTTTGCCGGACAGGGGACCGTCGAGATTTTGGGCAAGCGACAGGCGGGACAACTGTCTTGCTTTCATCACGGTTGTCCGCTGATTACGGGCGATGTTGTGTTCTTTCTGGACGCCGACGACATCTATGATCCCGATCTGGTCGATCGATGTGGGGCCATCTATCGGCAACGCCCCGACGTCAACTTTTTAAGCGTCGGCTTCCGTGAAATCGGAAACGTCCGCAATGTGAAACGTCGCATGAAACCGACCCGCGATCGAGGGCTAAGTGCTCTGGCGTCCGTCTTCAATCGGTCGTGGATCGGCAACCCGACATCGTGTTTGTCGATGAAGACGGATCTGTTGCGAAAGATCCTGCCCTATCCGCACGAAGACGACTGGGTGACCCGCGCCGACGACGTTTTGGTGTTCGGTGCTTCCTTGGCCGGCGGTCACAAGTATCACCTGGACATGCCGCTGGTGAACTATCGGATTCACGACCAGAACCACCACGCGCGGAAGCGGTTCGACGCCGCTCAAAAACTGGCTCACGCGCTGAAGCTGAATCGATTGATGGCGCACTACATCGATCGAATGGGGTACGACGTGCCGTCGCTGGGGTACCTGTTGCCCAGAGAGTTTCGCACGATCGAAAAGCCGACGCTGCGGGAATTGGTCAGCTATGCCAAGATGTCCTCGCGCGCCCGAGTGCCTCTGCATGTGCGATTGGAACAGTACCTGTTGATGGCAATCCACTATGCGCAACAGGTTCGCACGCCCAAGACGGACCCCGATGCGGTCATTCAGCCCGTCGGATCGGCCGAACCGGCATCGGACAACGCGTTCGTACCGCCAGGAATTGCAAAGCCGACCAAGACCGAGGCGAATTGCCCTGGAGGCAAGCGGCCACAGCGACGTGCCGCCTGATCCGTTGTGCGGCGCGGGTGTTTAGGACGCGGGTGACGGGTCATTGAATCGCCGGACAAGGCGACGCGAGTCAGGGTGGCGGAGGCGCGGTTGGTGACGCCAGAGTTGATGCTAGCAAGCTGGAGTTGGGATCGCGATTGACGTTGTCGGCGGAATTTTGCTATCGCATGTTTCACGCCCCCAATCCTTCGATCCACCAACCCTCCTGTTAGTCTTGGCTACGCATTGGCATGATTCTGATCGGTAAACGACCCGGCCGGCTGGGGAACGGGCTGAATCTGTTCGCCCACTTCATCGCCTTTTCGGTGCAGCACGATTGCCCGTTGGCCAACCCGGCGTTCTTCGAATACGCCCATCTGTTTGAAGGGACATATCGCAGCGGATTGGCGTGTCGCTTTCCCGCCCAACCCGCGTCGATGGTGCCCTCGCCATGGGTGCGAAACGTCGCCTATCGGGGGCTGCATGTCGTCCTGGCGTCACTGAATGACACCGGCATGGTTCGGTGGCCTTTACGGATCCATTCGATCGATTTGACGAAAGACTGCGATCTAGAATCCGAGGACTTCTTGCGTCGTGTACGCGACGGCAACTTGATCGTCCGCGGTTATCGTTTCCGCTGTCCGAATCTGGTGCGACGTCACATCAACGTGATCCGCGACTTCTTTCGGCCCGTTGAAATCTATCGGCGCCAAATCGACGCATCTTTGCAGGTGGCTCGGGACGGATGCGACGTGCTGATTGGAACGCACATCCGGCAAACCGACTATCAAAAATTCATGAACGGCGATTGGTTCTATCCCGTCGCTCGGTACCACGCTTGGATGCGTGATCTGGCGAATCAATTTCCCGGCCGGCGTGTCCGTTTTCTGGTGTGCAGCGACGGCAACCTATCGGCGGAAGACTTTCCCGAGGTGGATGTCACGATCAACCGCGGCAGCCCCGTCGTTGACATGTATAGCTTGGCCGGATGTGACTATTTGATCGGCCCGCCCAGTTCTTTTTCGGGCTGGGCATCGATGTATGGCGACGTGCCGCTGCGAGTGCTGTATCCGCACGACCGGCACATTGGTCGGCACGAGTTTTGTGTTTCCGGCGATGTCGATTTTTCGACCACCGCCGCGGCCGCCTGATTTTTCCATCGCGTTTACAGGTTTCAACCATGACCCATCAGGTCGAAGACGCCGAACTGATCATCGGCGATTGGCACCATCGATTCACCGGTGTCAGCGCGACGATTGCGACCATGTTGCCGGAAATGGCGGACAAAGAAAGGTTGGCCGTGTTGTCGGGCCGCGAAAGTCCGTACCCTCGTGTCGGCATGTGGCAGGCGATTCAGTTGTGTTGGCGTCGACCGGTGGAAAAGCCGTTTCGGATCCTGCACGCCCGTCGCAATATCGAACTTTGGTTGGGTCTGCTTCTTCGCAAGGTTTTGCGTCGGCCCGTCCGCGTGGTGTTCACGTCCGCGGCCAAGCGTCGTCATTCGGCGGTGCCACGTTTTTTGATCTCGACCGCGGACGTTCGGATCGCGACAACCGACGAAGCGGCGTCCCATCTGCGTGACGTGGCCGCGGTGATCCCGCATGGCGTGAATTGCCAAAAGTTTCGTCCCGCCGATGACCGCACCGGTGTGTTGCGGTCCTTCGGCATTCGACAGCAAAAGGCCGCGGCCATCGTCGGACGCATACGTCCGGAAAAGGGCACCGACTTGTTTGTCGACGCGATGATTCCTGTGTTGCAGCAACGCCGGGACGTGGCGGCTTGTTTGGTCGGGACCGCAACACAAAAGTTTGCGGAGTTCGCAGACGATTTGAAAAAGCGGATTCATGAAGCAGGCGTTACGGATCAAGTCTATTGGATGAACCAGTTGGGGCACGACGATCTGGCTCGTTTGTTGTCGGGCATTTCGATGTGCGTGGCGCCGGCTCGCTATGAAGGTTTCGGCTTGGTGCCGTTGGAAGCCATGGCGTGTCAGGCGGCGGTGGTCGCCAGCATGACCGGGGCGTATCCGCAGATCGTTGTGCCCGAAAAGACGGGTTTGCTGGTCGACTGTGGTGACGCCGATGGTTTGTCCCAGGCGATCGCGAGATTGCTGGATGATGACACGCTGCGTATTTCGATGGGGCAGGCGGGACGTCAGCGTGTGATCAATCATTACAGCGCGGAACTGGAATCCCGGCGAATCCGCGAGGTCTATCGAAACCTTTGGAACAAGGCGGCCTGACGATGCGCATGGGTGTGATCATCAGCACTTACAATTCGCCACAGTGGCTGCAGAAGGTTCTGTGGGGGTATGAATGTCAAACCGATCCCGATTTTGAAACCATCATCGCCGACGATGGATCGGGATCCGAAACACGCCGGTTGGTGGAAGACTTTCGGCAACGCGGTCGCTTGAACTTGCGCCATGTTTGGCACCCCGACGACGGGTTCCGAAAGACTGAGATCCTGAACCGGGCGATCGAACAAAACGATTGTGATTACTTGATGCTGACCGATGGCGACTGTGTTCCGCGTCGCGATGTCGTCGCGTTGCACAAGTCGATGGCCAAGCCGGGACACTATCTGTCGGCGGGATACTTCAAATTGACACGGCCGGTCAGTCGTGCGATCGGGCAAGCCGACATTGCATCGGGCCGCGCATTCACGCATCGCTTCTTGCAAAACGCCGGGCAGCCACTGCGCTGGAAGAACGCACGTATCGCCGCCCCCGCCGTCATCGGCCGTTGGATGAACCGAATGACGCCGACCGTGGCGTCGTGGAACGGGGCGCAAAGCAGTACGTGGAAATCCGATTTGGTTGCCGCCAACGGATTCGACACTCGGATGCAGTACGGCGGCGAAGATCGCGAATTGGGCGAACGTCTGGTCAACGCCGGCATGAAGGGCATTCAGATCCGATACACCGCGATCTGTTTGCACTTGGATCACGATCGTGGTTACGTGACCGAGGAAATGTGGGCCAACAACGATCGGATCCGGCAACAGACCAAAGCATCCGGTCGCACCCGGACGCCCTGGGGTATCGTGGACGAATCAGTGGCCGCCGCCGCCTAGTTTTTCGCTTGGCGCAGTTTCCGTTCGTCGCATCGGAGTGTGTGTGTGCCGATGCGGTGCGGCCAAAAGAAAAGGTTGCCGAAGCATCGCTTCGGCAACCCTGTGGGTGATCGGTCTCGCTTGTGGGTACGTCGATGCGTCCGGTACGTCGACCAGATCAGGCCGCTTTGGCCGGAGCCGCATCGGTCCAGGTCGGGTCGTGACGCAACCAGTAATCGCGGACCCAGTCAACCGGACCGTGTCCGAACTTGCGTTTGGTGCCCCAGCGGTAATCGCCCAGCGGGACCACATCGATCGGACGCGGGTTGCCGTGGAACACGACGACTTTGGCGTTCTTGGGCTCGTGGATTTTCGTCAGCACTTGGTTGATCGGATAATAGTGCAAGCAGTGCCACTTGAAGCTGGACGTCCAAGCGAAGGGCCAATCTTGAGGCGACTGGGCGTTCTCGCTCAGGAAATCCTGATCCAGCGGAAACGCGTCGAAGCAGAGTTCCTTCTGGTCATAAAATCGGTGAAACAGTTTGGCTTGTTCGCCGGGATAAAAACCCAGAATCGAACCTTGCACGCCACGGTGCGGTCGCATGGCCAAGGGAACCATGCTCCAGATCGTCGGATTCCATTCACGCAGCGCGTGAAACCCGCCGGTGGATTCGATGCGTTCGAAAAAGGCATCCAGATCTTGGCGGACCATCACGTCCAAATCCAAGTACAACGTCGGCTGGTCGGCCGGAAGCAATCCCGGCGTGAAGATCGAAAGCTTGGGCCAGCACCCGCGACGTTGGTATTGCAGCGGGATTCCCAGATCCGGCATCGCGACACCTTCCACCCCGTTTTCCAACCCGCCCGGGTTGTCCGTCACACAGACGAACCTGTGGGGACGCTTCAGACTGGCGGCCACGGCGTTGCGTAGCACGGTAACGTACGAAGCGGGAAACGCGTCCAGCCAGCGGGTGCAGACCACGGTGACCATTGAATCAAACCTTCCATGCGATGCGGTCACGGACCGATCGACAGCCGGTCCTTTTAACACCGGCAAACTTAGGGGATTCCGGTTCCCAAACGCCATGGCAATTTCGCCCTTTTTGCCGGGCCAGCCGCCCCCAATGGCGGCTGTACGGAAGGTAAGCCGCTGGCCGATATCGACGATGCCCCGAGCGAGCCGATCGCCGAAAAGCATCCAACCGGGGCGGGAGGTTAGAAGAACGTCACCCGCCAGAAGTAGCACTTCATTGCGTAGTAGATGAAACGGGCGAAAAAGCCACGCTGGTTCTGGTAATACTGCACCAAATCGGCCAGCCAAAGCTCGGCGTCCCACAGGAAACCTTTCGCGGCGGCTTCGGCACGCAGCAGGCCCTCGAAGTTGGCTTCAAATTCGTCCGGTCCGGCGGTGTTCCACGAAAACCAGCTGATGTTCAGACGCTCCATCGACTGGTGACCATAAAAATCACCGTCGTATCCGGGAGCGTCGGGATCCCCGGTTCCGTCGTCGACATACTCGGGAAAATTCTGTTCGGTGTTCAGGATCGCGTACTTCTGCGCGACTTCCGTGACGTCGTCACTGGTCCAAGGCAGGTCGGATGTGTCGTATCCGTGATAGCCAATCGATGCGTTGGTGAAATCGACGCCCATGCTTTCCCACTGGTCTGCGATCGCCAACATCGTGCGTTCGTTCCAGCTGGCCGGTGTGACGAAGCTGCCCAGCACCAGGTGCGTCTTGGGTGCCCGGCGGCGGACACGGCGGTACAAGTCATAGATCGCCTGGATGTCATCGTCGGAATAGTCGTTGGGATGGTAGCCGACCGGTTCGTTCATCAATTCAAAGAACACGTGCGTTCGATTCTTGTAACGCTTGGACATCCAGTTCCAAAACGTGTTCAGGTACGTTTGGTTGTCGGTGTATCCGAATTGCCAGTCGTCAATCGGAATACCGCCGTCGAAATCCGGATCGGTGTACCCGAACACATCGTGATAGTTGATCATCACGTACATGCCTCGCTGGGCGGCCAAGTCGATGATGGTGTCAAAGTCATCGAACAGCTTGTCGCGTTCTTCCCGCAGCACGCGTTTAGCGGCTTTGCGATCACCTTCATCGGCCAAGCCTTGGCGATAGACGTCCTGCACGGTGATCGGCATGTAGGGATAGGGTTGATCGGTCACGTAGTCGCCGTGGGAACGTTGCCACGGGTCGAAGAAGACCAGCCGAATCGCGTTCACACCGGCGGCTTTCATCTGGTCATAGAATTCGGGGTCGCGTGCGTAATCGGTCTCCGGACCATGTTCGGTACCGATCAAATCACGCCGGTACTTGAACACCGGGATCACACCGCCGCGAAGCAGTTGTCCGGTCGAACCGGTGACCGTTTTGCCCCAGGCAGTCCGCCGGACGATGACACGCGGCGGGTCATTGACCTTTTTGGATGCCGACGGTCCACCATGCCCGGCCGGCTGTTTGGCGGTGACGCCGGTGGGGGCAAGCAGCAGCAGACAAGCCGCAAGGCTGAATGCAATGCGGGCGGGCCGAGTGTGAAAGCAACAAGAATTTAGCGACGAAAATTGCAGGCTCATGATCCATCTCTCGAGAGGCAAAGCGGCGGAATGCCGCACCCCCAGAGTATGGTAGGGCGTTTACCTAAGTGAAGCTGCCTGCAGAGGATTCGACACAATTTTTTCCCTGTGCTCTTTTTGGGCTTTCATCGCGTCGTCGTGACGAGCACAAGGGCGGTCGATTAGACGTCGATTTCGACGGCGTCTTCGGCCCGATCCATGATGAAGCGGAATCGTGCCGACGCATCGCGGCCCATCAGATCGCTGATCACGCGGTCGGTTTCCAGGTGATCGTCGATTTCCACCTTTTCCAATTTTCGCGTGGCCGGATTCAGCGTGGTTTCCCACAGGACGTTGGGCATCATTTCGCCCAGTCCCTTGAAGCGGGTGATTTCCGGTTTGGCTCGGCCGCCGTGCTGGGCCAAGATTTCTTCGCGGTGGGCTTCATCGGCGGCCCAGTAAGTTTCTTTGCCGATGTCGATGCGATACAGCGGCGGTACGGCGATGAATAGCCGCCCGTCGGCGATCAGTTGTGGCATGTGACGATAGAAGAACGTCAGCAGCAACGTCGTGATGTGATGCCCGTCACTGTCGGCGTCGGCCAACAGAATCACGCGGTCGTAACGCAGACTGGCGACGTTCATGTTGGCGCCGATGCCGCATCCCAACGCCGCGATCATGTCTTGGATTTCTTTGTTCTCCAGGATCTTCTTCAGCGTCGCACTTTCGGTGTTCAGCACCTTTCCACGCAGCGGCAGGATCGCTTGAGTGTTTCGGTCGCGGCCTTGTTTGGCGCTGCCGCCGGCGCTGTCACCTTCGACGATGAACAGTTCGCTGTACCCTTTGCCGGTCGAGATGCAATCGGAAAGCTTGCCGGGCAACAGGCTGCGTTTGCCGGCCGTTTTTCGTGACACCGCTTCGCTGGCGGCGCGGCTGGCGGCGCGGGCCCGAGCGGCGGCGATGATCCGCGCGACGATCGAATCAGCGATGCTGCGGTTGTTGTTCATCCATTGTTCAGCCGACGGGCGCACGACGCCTTCGACCGCGGCCTGGACTTCCGGATTGTTCAACCGGTCTTTGGTTTGACCTTGGAATTGAGGTTCGGAGATGAACACGCTGACGATCGCGACCAAGCCTTCGCGAATGTCTTCGGGGGAAATCTTCACGCCCCGCGGCGTCAGGTTGTGGGTGTCGATGTAGTTGCGGACCGCTTTGGTCAATCCGCCACGGAATCCGTTTTCATGGGTGCCGCCGCTGCCGGTCGGGATCCCGTTGACGTAACTGCGGATGTGTTCGTCGGTCGACTCGGTCCACTGCAGCGTGATCTCCATCCGTGGATCGGCGTCTTGGTTCAGGGTGAACGGAGCCTCATGGATCGGTTTAGCGTTTCGATCCTTCAGCACCTTTCGCAAATAGTCGACGATGCCTTCTTCGTGCAGATAGGTCTGCTTAGTGCCCTGGGTTTCGTCGACGAAGGTGACCTTCAGCCCGCGGTGCAGGAAGCTGGCCGTTTCCAAGCGATGCCGGATCGTTTCGCTGTCGAAAGTTGTCTTCGGAAAGATGGTCGGGTCGGGCGTGAAGGTGATCATCGTCCCACTGCCACGAACCGTGCCCCGCAGTTTCTGTAGCTTGGACGTCGGCACGCCCTTGGAAAACGTCATCCGGAATTGGCTGCCGTCGCGGCGGACGACCGCGATCAGTTCTTTACTGAGCGCGTTGACGACACTGGCACCCACGCCGTGCAGACCGCCGGCGGTCTTGTAATTGTTGCCTTCGAATTTGCCGCCCGCGTGCAGGACAGTCAGCACCATTTCCAGCGCCGGCTTTTTCGTCTGTGGGTGCTTGTCGATCGGGATGCCGCGGCCGTTGTCGGAGACCGAGATCGTGCTGGCGTCTTTGTGCAGCGTGACCGTGATCTCGCTGGCATGCCCGTTCATCGCCTCGTCGACACTGTTGTCGACGATTTCCCAGATCAGATGGTGCAGGCCGGCCGATCCGACGCCACCGATGTACATGCCGGGGCGTTTGCGGACTGGTTCCAGTCCTTCCAGGGCGACGATGTCTTTCGCCGCGTAACTGTTTCCGTTGGCTGATTTGCTCATGGGCCGAAGTATGCTTCATCGGCCCGAATTTCGGAATGCCGGCCTGGGCAGCCAACGTGATTGCCGCGTCAGGGGGTGGGGGCGGCCGTGGTCGCGAATTGCCGAACGGCGGGAATCGTCAGTCCCCGTTTTTCCGCCAGATAGCGGATCGCCCGCTCGAAATAGGGAAACGGCAAGACTGAATTGCGTTTCAACGCGTAACGTTCGACCGCGACCACCAATTTCAGGTCCAGCCGGTCCTGTTCGGTCAGCTGGACGATGTGCCGGACAAACGCCTGTTGGTCCGGGGCGACGGCACGCAGACGGTTGATCAGCTGTTCTTCCAAGTTTGCCGTGCGATCGGGGACCGTCGAGAGTGTTCGCGGGGCTGTGATCTGAGCGGTGGCGGGCGTCGTGATGACAAGACACAGAATCCCAGCCAGCATCCAGATTCCCTGTGGCGTCCAGCGGCCGGCGCGTCCGACCGCCACGCGGTCGTTTTCGGCGCCGCGGTTTTCGATTGTTTCGTGTCGGTCGGCTTGCCAGAGACGTCGTTCGCATCGGCCAGTCATCGAATCACCCTTGGGGTCGTTTCGGATCGGATCGTTCCGCTTTCGCGGGCTCTGCGACTGTGCCGCTAACATCTTTGGCGAACCGATTTCAACCCGGATTTTCCGACTCGAAGCGACGCCGGAATGCTAGCAAACGGCAAAATAGGCAATTTGCTGGTTTTCTTCGGGCGTGTCCACGTTCGGTCTGGGCCGGTTAAGCCGATTGGTTGCATCCGCACGGCGGCGGCGTCCGAATGATTAGCACCAGACGAAGGAACCCAGACCGTTGGGGCCCATGCGTCGGTGCTGGCAGCCATTCCCGGGATCACCGGGACCAGAATTTTGGCTGTCTCGTCCGACTGCCCGGTCGCCGCGCGGATGGATTGATGAAACGTAGCTGCCTTAGGTGGCGAGACACTCGGAAGGATTCGAGAAATGAATCGTTGGCTGATGATCGGATCGTTGGTGGGACTGTTGATGTCCGCCACCGGATGCCTGCACCACAACACCCGCGGCGGCTGCAATGATTGCAACAGCTGCCAAACCAACAGTTGCCAGTGCAATGAATGCAATTCGGGTGGCGGATTGCTGGGACAGCTCGGCGGCAAGAAAAACTGCAACTCGTGCAACAATTGCAACGGTTGCCGCAACGGCTGTGTGGCCGGCCCGATCGGCTGGCAACAGGGCGGTCACAATTACAGCAGCCACCTGAACCCGGGGCTGCTGGGACACGACACCAGCACGGTGCTGAACAGCCAGCCGTTCCAGCCCGGCCCGCCTTCGGCCCAAACCGCGTACCCGTATTACACGCACCGCGGCCCCCGCGATTTCCTGCTGGACAACCCGCCGTCGATCGGCCGCTAGGCGACCGACGACCGCACGAATCGCGGCATGCGGTTCGCATGACGAATGCCTTCGCATACACGCGGGCCCCATTGGATGGTGGTCCGTGTGTGCGTGTGGTTTCGGCCGCCTGGGCGGGGGATCGGCGGTTTCCAGCGGCAGAGCACCATTGTCGATCGGATCGTTTTCCGGTTTGATCGCATCGGATGAACCTTTGGCGGTGCACCCCCGTCATCCCTGCAACGGATGTCATTCCCGCGGCGATTGATCAGCAAAAGAGAGTGTTAGCGTGGCATCGGATTTCCGTCTTAAAGAACAGCTTCCGCGTCTGACCGAACAAATCGTGTCGACGTACACGCCCGACGACGTGATCAATCATTTGGGTCACTGTCCGCTGCCCAATTACACCGCGATTATCGACATCCTGTTGGACCTGAAGGACATCCTGTATCCGGGGTATCGGCGAAAAACGGGACTTCACAGCGGCAACATTCACTATCACGTCGGCGGCCTGATCGACCAGCTGCATGATTCGCTGACCGCCCAAATCGCTCGGGCGCTTCGGCACGAGGATCGGGTCAAGCACAACCACGGCGATTGCGAAAGCGATGTTGATTTCGAGGCCAAGGGTCAGGCCATGGCCATCGAATTGCTCAAGAGCATCCCACGACTGCGGGCGGTCTTGGGCACCGACGTGCAAGCCGCCTTTGACGGAGATCCGGCCTGTCAAACCACCGATGAAATCGTTTTCTGCTATCCGGGTTTCGAAGCCATCACGGTGTACCGGATCGCGCACGAATTGACCCGGCTGCAGGTGCCCTTCATTCCGCGGATGATGACCGAGTGGGCTCACAAGCAAACCGGCATCGACATTCACCCGGGTGCGGAGATCGGTGAATACTTCTTCATCGACCACGGCACCGGTGTGGTGGTCGGGGAAACTTGTGAAATCGGAAACCACGTCAAGCTGTACCAAGGCGTGACGTTGGGGGCGCTGAGCTTTCCAACCGATTCGACCGGACAGCTAATCCGTGGCAAAAAACGTCACCCGACCATCGAGGACCAGGTGGTGGTCTATGCCAATGCAACCATCTTGGGTGGTCGCACGGTGATCGGTCGCGATTCGGTGATCGGATCCAGCGTGTGGATCACCAAAAGTGTTTCGCCGGGAACCACCGTGATGCTGGAGAAGCCTCAACTGCGGGTCAAAGGCAGTGAGGAACCGAGCGAAGAAATGACGCCGGCGGGCAATTATCAGATATAGGGATGGTAGGTAGCAGGTAGCAGGTAGCAGGTAGCAGGTAGCAGGTAGCAGGTCGGCAAGATTTGCTCCTCGGCTGCAGACGGGACATACTGCAGACGTGACGAAACAAGATGGATTCGTCGCCCCCGCCTGCACTGCCCCGCCCACCCGCCTTCCGCTCGCCAACCTGTGCCCCATCACGATCTTCTTCCGTCTCGCCGACCCGCCGTGCTCGTGTTGGTTTGGTTGTGGACGATGCTGCCGACCGCCGGGGCGGACCCGCCATCAGCGGCCGGTCCGTCGCCGACGCAACCGATCAGCCAGACTCATTTCGTCGACGTGGTCCGCCCGCTGTTGGTGCAGTTCTGTGGCGATTGTCACCATCCCGAGGATGCCGATGATCCGGTCGGCTTTCTGCGTTCGAAAACGGCGGCGCAGATTCAACACCAACGCGAAATTTGGTCCAGCGTCGCACAGCAACTGAACCACCGCACGATGCCACCGGCCGACGCGGATCAACCCAGCGAATCCCAGCGTCTACAGCTGGCACGCTGGATCGAGGACCATCTGCGAACGACGGCTTGCACCGGAGAAGAGTATGCTGGCAGTGTCCAGCCACGGCGTTTGAATCGCGACCAATACACTCACGTGATCAATGACCTGACGGGATTGGATTTTGACTTTGTCGAAAGTTTTCCAGCCGACGGCAGCGGTGGCGAGGGATTCGACAACAACGCCGAAACCTTGTTCCTGCCCCCGCTGTTGATGGAACGCTATCTGGAGGTCGCCGGCCAGGTCGCTGATCGACTGATCGTGACGCCGCCGCCGTTGGTTCGCTGGTCCGGGCAAACGCTGGTCGTGATGCCGACCGACCGGGATTGCGGATTGCTGATCCGATCACCGGCGGAATCGGGTGGGGCCCTCGTTCAGGTCACGGTTGATGGCCGCATCGCTGAAACCGTGAGCTTGCAGAGTGAGGGTGGGCACCCGGTCGGTTGGATCTTGCTTTCCTTGACTGCCGGTCCCCACCAAATCCGACTGGAGACGGTCGGTCGGACCACCGGTGTCCATGAACCGGTGGAACCGACGCCCGCGGTCGAAGGCTTGCTGGTGGGCTTGCCCCAGCGGGACATCCGCGGCGGCCAAGAAGATGAACGTCAGCGTCGACAAAATTCCGACACTTTTCGACGCTGGGCCATCCAGCATCAAGACGCCCCGGATCAACAGTGTCGTGTCGCGTTGGATCGACTTGCGATCCAGACGGGCGGACCCGAATTGAGCCAACGGTTGTCGGCGATGCGACGGTTTTTGGGACAGACGACCGAATCCGCGTTGTCGTTCGATCCGAAATGCAATCGAAAGCAAGCCTTGCAAGCGATTGATCGGTTCGCACGTCTTGCTTGGCGACGACCGCTGAGCGATGGGCAGCGTGATCGTTTGGCCATGTTGATCGATCGTGGCTTGGACCGCGGCGACGGCATCCTTCGGTCAATGAAGTTGCCTTTGATCGCCATTCTGGTTTCGCCAAACTTTCTGTTTGTTGGCGAACGATCGGTTGCACCGGAGCGGATCGTCGCGGTCAGTGATTTCGAACTGGCGTCTCGCTTGTCGTTCTTCTTGTGGCACTCGTTGCCCGATGAAACGTTGTTGACGTTGGCTGAATCGGGACAGCTTTCGCATCCGGACGAATTGCGACGCCAAGTGGACCGGATGATCGCCGATCCACGCAGTATTCGCTTTGCCGATTCGTTTGCCGGTCAGTGGCTGGGCACCGTCGCGGTCGGCAACACCAAGATTCCAGACACGAATTTTTTCAAACCCGCTTACAACCCGATGCTGGTGCGTTCGCTGCGAGCCCAGGTCGGTGCATTGATGCACCACATGATGCGGAACGACCGCCCGATCATCGATTGGATCGATGCGGACTATGTGATCGTCAACGATGTGTTGGCCCGGCACTACCGAATCGGACAGTTTGCAGACGATGAATCGACGCCGAAACCCGCCAAGGGGCGATGGGGAGGCGAACACGATGACGTCGACTTGGGACCGTTTTATCGGCTGGACTTGTCGTCCGATTCGCCTGACCGACGACGTGCCGGCGTCTTAGGTTTGGGGGCCGTTCACATGCTGACCAGCTATTCGCGGCGGACCAGCCCGGTGTTGCGAGGCGGTTGGGTCTTGGAAACGCTTCTGGGGGCTCGTGTGCCTTCGCCGCCCCCGGATGCCGGGCAATTGCCGGGCGGTGAAAAGGAACAAGACGGCAAAACGGTGCGTGAACGGTTGCAGCGACATCGACAGAACCCGACCTGTGCGGCCTGTCACGATTTGATCGATCCGATCGGATTCGCGATGGAGTGTTTCGATGTGTTGGGCCGTTATCGCGATAGCGAATCCCAGGGCGGTCAGGCGATCGACACGTCCGGTCGCTTGCCCGACGGGACGACCTTTGAAGACGTCAACCAATTGCGAACGGTGTTGCGACAGCGACACGAATCGTTTGCCCGTGAATACGTGCGTCGTTTGCTCGGCTATGCCCTGGCACGTAGCTTGGAAGACGCCGACAGTTGCACGATCGAATCGTTGGTCGATCAAGCAATTCAGCCGGAAACAACGACCGCGGACCTGATCCATGCGGTGGTGCAAAGTTTGCCGTTCCGGTTCCGACAAGGTCCTGCCGGAGCCGTCGAATCGGTGGATCACTGATCGGAACTCATGTTCGTTTGCGATTTCCAACCACGCTGTTTTTTGTCTTCACTTACCAAAACCTGCCGACAAACCGGAACTTGCGATGGCATTCATTCGACGCAGCAATCCCGTTTCCCGCCGCCATCTTTTGCGCGGTGCGGGTGTTTCGGTCGGACTTCCCTGGCTGGGGGCGATGGCGGGATCGACTTCTGCTGCCGGACGTGAAGTCACCGGAAAGGCGTTGGATCGGCCGCCGATGCGTTCGGCGTTCTTGTTCATGCCCAACGGGGTGAACCCGGCAAACTGGAACCCTGCCGCAACGCCCGACAGTGACCAGTTCGATTGGACCCCAATGTTGCGACCTCTTTCCGGCGTCGGCGACGAATTGATCCTGTTGGAAAATTTTCATCATCCCGACTTGGCCGGCGGCAACGGGCACTGGCCCAAGGTCCCGGCCTTTCTATCGGGCGGCCACGTATTGCGGACGTCCGGTCGCGACATGGACACCGGATGCACATCGATCGACCAGTGGATGGCTCAGCGGATCGGGCACAAAACACCTCTACCGACTTTGGAATTGGGAGTCGATTCGGCTTACACCGGCGTGGACAACGTGGGCGGCGGCTTCACTCGCATTTATGGATCGCACATCGCGTGGCGAGACCGACACACACCGGTGCCCAACGAAATCGTTCCCCAGTTGGCGTTCGATCGGTTGTTTCGTGGCGTCCGGTCGACTCCGGTTTCCGGATTGAACCCGAATCATCGGGCGGTTTGGGAATCGATGCACCGGGACGAAACCAGTGTCTTGGACGCGGTTCGCGAGGATGCTCGATTGTTTTCAAAACGATTGGGACGCGAAGACCGTGGCAAACTGGACGAGTATCTGGAAAGCGTGCGTAGCGTGGAACGGCGGATCGAATCTTCACGCAAGCCGAAAGCACGATGGATTAACGAAGGCGATCTGGGCATCCAGCGACCGGGACCGGGCATCCCCGACAGTCACGTGGAACATGTCCGCTTGATGATGGACATCATGGTGTTGGCGTTTTGGACCGATACCACTCGGATCGCCACGTTCATGATGGGCAACGCCCAAACGGGGCGAAACTTTTCGTTCATCGACGGGGTCAAAGGGTCTTTCCACGGATTGTCGCATCATCGCAATGAAGAAAGCACACTGCGGCAGTACGAGGCGATCGGAACATGGCACATCGAACAGGTCGCGTATCTGATTGACCGTATGCGAAACCTGGGCGAAGGCGACGGGACGTTGTTGGATCACTGTATGGTGATGTTCGGTTCAACGTTGCGGGACGGTAATAAGCACGACACCGAAAACTTACCGCTGTTGTTTTTCGGTGGCGGATCGGCCGGCATCCGGCGCGGCCGTCGCCTGACCGCCGCGCAGCCGACTCCGTTGTGTAACCTGTTCCTGTCGATGGCCCATAACATGGGAATCGACGAGCAACGTTTCAGTACCAGCACCGGGCCTTTGGATTTGGCCTGATTCACAACGCGTCGCACGGGATCCCGGATATCGATGGCACAACGATCCGCTAAAGCTTCGCCGATCGGCGAAGAACTGTTCCGATTTCTGGAGGAATTGCAACAGAACAACGATCGCGACTGGTTTGCGGAAAACAAGTCACGATACGAATCCGAAGTTCGCCAACCGGCGTTGGAATTGATCCAGCAATTGGCGGTGCCGCTGCGACGAACCGCTCCTTTTTTACAAGCGATCGCCAAGAAGACCGGCGGATCATTGATGCGGATTTATCGCGACACGCGGTTCGGTAAAGATAAAACGCCGTACAAAACCAACGTCGGCATTTCGCTGCGTCACGAAGCCGATCGCGATATTCACGCACCGGGGATGTATTTGCATCTGGCCACCGACCAGTGCTTCTTTGCCGCCGGGTGTTGGCGACCGGAACGATCGACGCTGGCCGCCATTCGTGCGGCGATCGACGGTGACCCCAAGGGCTGGATCAAGACGCGAGACCACAAGACGTTTCGCCGGTATTACGAACTGACCGGTGAATCGCTGAAGACCTCTCCGCGCGACTATCCCAAAGATCATCCCCAAATCGAAGACTTGAGGCGGATCGATTTCATCGGTCTTGCACCACTGAGCCGTCAACAACTGCTTGCACCGGATGTGATTGCAACGCTTAGCGACCGGATGAAAGCCGCCCGACCATTGATGCGGTTTCTGTGCGATGCGGTGGAAGTGCCGTACTGACACGGGCGACCCGGCGATGAACTGGACGGACCGCAGTTGCTAGGCGGCCGCCTGTTGGTCACCGGCGATGGGCAATCGAATGATGAAGGCGGTGCCCACGCCGACGGTGCTTTCGACACGGATACGTCCGCCATGGCGGTCGATGATTTCTTTGCAGGCCGCCAGGCCCAACCCGGTGCCACCTTTGCCCGATTCATCGGGACCGGATTTGGTCGTAAAGAATGGTTCGAAGATCTTGGGCAGCTTGTCCGCCGGGATCCCGGTTCCCGAATCACGCACCGTTAATTCGACACAGCGACCTTCCCCACCGGCGGCGATGCGAACCAAGACTGTGCCGCCATCGGGCATCGCTTGGCGGGCATTGATCAACAGGTTCAGCAAGACACGCTGGATCTGATTCCCGCTGGCCTGGGCACGGGGGACGTTGTCCGCGAATTCGGTTTCCACCGCGATGCGATACTTTCGCATCTCTCGTTCCAGCAACACCAGCGAACTTTCGACGATGTCCACCAGGTCGGTCGGTTCCAACGAATCGCTGCGGTTGCGCGCCTGTGCCAGGATTGTCCCGGTGATTTTCGCGGCGCGTTCGGACGCTTCCAAGATCTTCGTCAGTGCTTTGGTGCGGCTGGCGGTGTCTTCGTTACGCAGCCCCAGCTTGGCGTAGTTGATGACCGTCATCAGAACGTTGTTGAACTCATGCGTCGCCGTGCCGGTTAATGCCCCCAATGCAGCCAACGCTTGGTTTTGGCGCAACTGTCCTTGCAGGAATTCCAGTTGCTGTTGCGTGGTGGCGGTTGAGGTCGACGGCGATGGCGTGGTGGGCATAAGTCCAAGTGTCCGGATCGGCTGTGCGAGCGGTTGAAGGCGGAGTCGCTTTATCCGATCTATCGTCAACATCGTCAGACCTGCTATACCGCAGATGATCAGCGCGGCAAAGCTTGCCAAGTCCACGGACACCGTTTCAATTCCCTGTTTCGACCCCCGCGATGCCGCAAATTTTGCACTGATTCGGGGGTGTCTTCGTCGCCTTGGACGAAATCCCATGAAACCGACTCAAGATCACGTCGTCAGCCGGCTGAAATGGCGCATTCAAGACGCGACGCAGATGGGTTTTCATGTCCGCACTGAACCGCTGGACGGGCGCGGTGCCGATTGGTGCCAACTGGGCCGGCGACGAATCCTGTTTCTGGACATGACCCAGACCGCGGCGGACCAGTTGGAGCAGCTGGACCAGATCTTGGCCGAATTCCGGTCACGAACGCAGCCACCGAACGGCGACACGCCGGCCCATCCGGCGGTGTCCATGGCACGCGTGTCCGCAAAAGCCGCCTGAATGGGACTGCGAAACGCCGGCCGATGGCCGTCGTCCCGCCGCCACAATGACGCACCGGCCTGAATCGGTCACAATACCGGGCGATTGCCTGATGTTACCGATCCTAGATGACTTGCTTGGCGGCAAGGCCCCATGTTTTTTTCACGCATGAAACTCAGTTCCGTCGCCGGATTCACTCGACGATTCGGCACGGGGCTGCACGCCGGCGCGAACATCGTTGATTTGTTGCGTGCCGAGGCCAAGCAGGGATCGGCGCGGCAACGCGATGCGTTGAACGATCTGGCCGACCAGGCATCGCAGGGCGAACAGTTGCACGCGGCGATGAAACGCAGCGGTCAGTTTTTTCCGCCGCTGTTACAGTCGATGACTCGCGTGGGGGAATCGACCGGTCGATTGGAACGGACGATGTTTTCGCTGGCCAGTCATTATGAGACTCAGCTGGCCCTGCGTCGCGCGTTCATCGGCGCTATCACGTTGCCGATGCTGCAACTGATCGCGGGACTGGGGGTGCTGAGTCTGTTGATTTGGATTCTGGGTGTGCTGACGCCGGCGACCGGCGGCCAGATGAGCGATGTTTTGGGGCTGGGCTTGCGCGGTCCCCGTGGCGTGTTGATTTTCTGGGGATATATCCTGGCCATCTTGGCGTTGATCTTCGGCTCGCTCTGGGCGTTCAGCCGTAATGTGGCCGGAGTCCAGAATCTGATTCCCCTGCTGTACATGATTCCGGGTTTGGGACCGTCATTGCAAACGATCACGCTAGCCCGTTTCAGTCGCACATTGGCGTTGTCGTTGGATGCCGGATTGGATCCGGTCCGATCGATCCAGTTGGCTTTGGACAGCACCGACAGCGATTACTACCGCGCCGCGTCGGACCGAGTGGAACAGGCGATTCGCGGCGGCGCGACGTTGTCGGGCGCTTTGGAAGCGGCGTCCGTTTTTCCTGACGATTTCATCAGTCGTGTGGAGGTCGCCGAACTGTCCGGAACGGACGCCGAATCCATCGACGGACTTGCCAATGAATACGATGAGCGTGCCAAGACGGCCATGCGGGCGATCGCCGGACTGGCCAGCGGTTTGGTTTGGGCCACCATGATTCTAGTGCTGCTGTTCTTCATCGTTCGTCTGTTGATGTCGGTGATGGGGCTTTACGACCAAGCCTTGCAGCCGATCTGAGTTCCATCATCGATTCGAAGCATTCAAGCGGCCGCTGCAACAATGGGTCGCGTTTGGGGGGACGCACCCGAAGTCGCACCGGCCGACTAAAATGGCGTTTGCCGAACCAGCCCCGGGGATCAACCATGTTCCGACGCGTTGTCAAACCCAGGTGATCCGCCCGTGGATCGAAGACACCCGACCATTCGGCCGAACCGAAATCAAGTTTCTCAACCCGATAGACCCGCCCCGAAAGACAAAGATGATTCATCGCAGAGATTTGTTGAAATCCGCCGCTGTTGCCGCCGCCGCCACGATGACGTCGCGTGTCGTTTCCGCTCAGGGGTCATCGCAACCGAAGTTCAATCTGGGCTATGCACCGCACCCCGGGATGTTCAAGAACTTGGCCGGCAAAGACGTGATCGATCAGATCAAGTTTTGTGCGGACCAGGGATTCACCGCTTTTGAATACAACGGCTTGCCGGGTGAAACGCCCGAAATGCAAGAAAAAATCGGCAAGACGCTATCCGATCTGAACATGCAGATGGGCGTCTTTGTCGCTTACGGAAGTTTCGACAAGCCGACGTTTGCACGCCCCGCCGAAGACACGACCGCGGAAATCTTGTCGAAGATGAACGACGCGGTCACAGTCGCCAAACGAGTCAACGCCAAATGGTGCACCGTCGTCCCCGGCAGCGTTGATCAACAGCACGGCGAACAAGAAAAATGGAACCGGTACGGTGGTCCACGTTTGGCCATGGGATATCAAACGGCCAATGTGATCGACACTCTGCGACGCTGCGTGGAAGTCGTCGAACCGCATGGCTTGGTCATGGTTTTGGAGCCGCTGAACTGGTACGCCAACCACGGCGGAACCTTCTTACAGAAAAGTGATCAAGCCTTTGCCATCTGTCGTGCGGTGAACAGCCCGTCGTGCAAGATCTTGTTCGACATCTATCACCAACAGATCACCGAAGGCAACCTGATCCCCAACATCGACGCTTGCTATAGCGAGATTGCCTATTTCCAGTCGGGTGACAATCCGGGACGAAAAGAACCCTACACCGGCGAGATCAATTACAAGGGCGTCTTCGAGCACCTGCACGAAAAGGGGTACAAGGGCGTGATCGGCATGGAACACGGCAACAGCCAACGTGGTGCCGATGGTGAACGCAAAGTGATCGAAGCCTATCGACAAGCGGATTCGTTTGCGTGATTGAATCTGACGAAGCTTTTCCCCACGGCATCTTCCGAATCGCTGCCGCCAGTCCTGCGGTTTCGGTAGCACAACCGTCGGCCAATGTCGACGCAATCGAATCGTTGATTCGTTCGGTCGATGCCGATTTGATTTTGTTGCCCGAATTGGCACTGACGGGATACACCTGCGGTGATCTGTTTGCACAAGACGACCTCTTACGTGCGACCGCCGAAGGATTGTCGCGACTGATCCAAGCCACCCATGGCGACCAGCGAGTGATCGTGGTTGGATTGCCCTGGCGTGTCGGCGGTTCGCTGATGAATGTGGCCGCCGTGATTCACGATGGTCAGCTGGCGGGAATGGTTCCCAAGTCGTATCTGCCGACGTATCGTGAATTCTATGAAGGCCGGCATTTTCGACCTGCCGGTGAAGCGGATCCGGATCACGTGCGGTGGGCGGGACAGACAGTTCCCTTTGGCACCGATCTGTTGTTTCAGATCCGTGACGCCGTGATCGCAATCGAAATTTGTGAAGACTTTTGGACTCCGATGCCGCCGTCCAGTCACGCTGCGGTCGCCGGTGCCAACGTTTTGCTGAATTTGTCGGCCAGCAACGAAACGATCGGCAAGGCGACTTGGCGGCGAGACTTGGTGACCAGTCAATCAGGCCGGTGTATCGCCGCGTACGCCTATGCATCATCGGGGCGATTGGAATCGACGTCCGATTTGGTCTTCGGCGGACACTGTCTGATTGCGGAAAACGGCATGGTTCTGACGGAGTCTCGCCGGATCGGTGACGGACGAGATCCGATGATTTTCGATGAAGCGACCGCGGTCGCTGACGTCGATCTGCAGCGATTGGCACATGATCGCCAAGTGATCGGTTCGTTCGATGACCTGTTGCCACAGTTGCCAAAATCGTATCGCCGCATCAAGTTGCCGACCCCGACGTTGACGAAGCGTACCGACTTGCTGCGTCGCGTGGATGCTCACCCCTTTGTCCCTGACGAATCCGCGGAACTGGATGCAAGGTGTGCCGAGATATTTGCCATTCAAACGGCAGGTTTGGCGAAACGTTTGTCGTGTATCGGCAACGACACGACGCTTTCGATTGGGGTATCCGGTGGGCTGGACAGCACCTTGGCGTTGTTGGTGGCACTGCGGGCGTGTCAGTCGACCGGTCGGTCGCTGCAGACGATTTGTGGGATCACCATGCCGGGGTTCGGGACGACCACACACACCAAAACCAGCGCCGATCGATTGATCGAACTGACCGGGATTCGTGGCGAAACCATCGACATCCGCCCGCTTTGTTTGGACACGTTTCTATCGCTCGGGCACCAGCCTTTGGGCATCGCGATCGATGACAGCACCACGGTGCAGCAACTCCAGGACGAACTGATTGCGACACCGGACGACGCCACGGATTTGGTGTTCGAAAACGTTCAGGCTCGCGTGCGCACGATGCTGTTGATGAACCGAGGTTTCGTGCTGGGGACCGGTGATATGAGCGAACAGGCTCTCGGCTGGTCCACTTACAACGCCGACCACATGTCGATGTACAACGTCAATACATCGATCCCCAAAACGCTGGTTCGCTTTTTGGTCCGGTATGCGGCCGATCACTATTTCGAAGGTGAACTGAGGAAGGTACTGCATCGGATCGCTGATACACCGATCTCCCCGGAATTATTGCCGCCGGCCCCGGATGGGACGATTCGGCAAAGTACCGAGCAGTCCATCGGTGCGTACGAGCTGCACGATTTCTTTCTTTATCATTTCGTTCGTAACGGTTTCAGCCGCGAAAAGATCCTTCATTTGGCCAGTCACGCGCAATTCGACCAAGAATATGCACCGGAGCATATCGCCACGGTGTTGGACACGTTCTTGCGGCGTTTCTTTGCCAATCAGTTCAAGCGGAATTGCGTTCCCGATGGTCCCAAGGTCGGCAGTGTCAGCCTTTCACCACGGGGCGATTGGCGAATGCCAAGTGATGGCAATGGTGGCGATTTTCGCGATCCGTCGGCCGGCTAGGGGACGTGGGCCGGTGCGACCGCATCACTTAACCCAGAAAGCGAACGCCAAGCGTTTCCGCCCACGCTTGGTCGAAAGTGCCCAGGCGATCCGACACCGAACCGTCCAGCGTCGACAGCAGCATGCCGGTGAAACGCTCGATCGAAGCTCGAAGGTGGGACGCGGCAATGGCATCAATATGTGACTGTGCCGACGGCGTCTTGTTGTCGGTGAATCCCAATCGCGCCGCTGCCGACGCAGGGGGGCGAAAGTCTTCTTCACGCAGCGGTTGGCACCAGGCATCGATGGCCACTGCGCTGGCACCCAAGGCGACCAATTTTGCGGCGTCGTCCGCGGTGATTGGTCCGGGCACGATCCACAGCGGAAGCGTCGCAGAGTGTCGGTCATCAATGATCCGGCGAGTCTTCTGGATTAGCTTCGCTAGCTGAAAGCCGGTCAGGTGGAACCGGTCGGCGCGCAGGATGATGCCATCGGGGTCGGCGTCCAAGATGGCGGGCAATTCGTTGTCCAAATCGATCGGATTGATCGAAACCATCACGGCGGCCGATGGGCTGAGTGTACGGATCTGGACGATTTTGGATCCGAGATGCATCAAGTCGGCCACGTCCGGAGGGAATGATGCGGCTTCCACCCAACCGCCGCCACTGATGATTTCTTTGCCAGAATCCGATTCCCAGCGAGCGACCTGGGCAGGTGGGAAAGCGAATCGACCGGAAGGTTCACGGACCAGTGTCAGTCGCAAATCGACGAACTGGGCGTCATCAAAATCGGTGCACTGAAATCCATAGCGTTCGGGCCGATAGGGAACCAAACGTGGCATCGCTTCGTCATGCAGCGGCGAGGGGTGATCGCCGCCGGCAACCTCGCTGCGAAGTGCGGCAACGCATACGCCCATTTGGGCAACGGCCGCGGCCAAGTGTCGGGAGACTTCCAGCGGATACAGGTACCAATCGGGCGCATACCAAAACAGCGGAAGCGGCATGGTGACGACGGACCCGTCGGCCCGGCGAATGCGTCGCGCCGGGGATTGATTCCGCAACGCATCCCAGGGTTGCGTCGTCGGCGGTGGCAACAGATGAAGTGGATCCAAAAGCGCGGCGGTCATTCGTCTCTTTCTGTTTGATGTCTTTGGCCGGGACGGCTATCGCCAGTTCGGTACCACTTCGCCTTGTTGGGCTTGTTCCGCATGCAGTTTTGCATCGGGGACGATTCGACGAAACTCCGATGCATCGCCTCGTATGGACGCATTGATCAGCAACAGACCCAATCGCAGTTGCTCGCGTTTACGCAAGGGAGCTTCGGTCACACCTTCGGCCAAGCTTTCGGCGGAACCACGGATGAAGATGGACACGTCGCTTTGCGCATTACCGATCCATCGGCCCGCGTTTCCGCCGATCACGATCGTGCCGCCCAAGGCGCCGATCCCGATGTGGTCCCCGGCATCACCACGAATGAAGATCTCGCCGCCACGCATGGCGGCACCGCAGCGGTCGCCCACGCTGCCGTAAATCGCCAGCGTTCCGCCTCGCATCGCAACACCCGGGCCGATGCCCGCGTTGCCACGGATGCCGATCGTTCCGCTACGCATGCCTTCGCCCACTCCGTTTCCAACGCTTCCGGTCAAGCGAACGGTCGCCTGGGCATGATGGGCAAACGCAAAGTCACCCAGGTCGCCCTCGGCCTCGATTCGCACCGGATGGTCCAAACGCATCATTGCGGCGTGTTGACCCTTCACGCCGTCGACTTGGACCACAGGAAGATCTTCGCCGTCATCGAGAATCGGAATCGCTGCGATCGCATTGCGCAGCGATTCGTGGTCATGTTCGGAAAGGTCGAATCGCATGGAGTGCTGGTTGATTGCATCCGGGGATTGTCGGTAATCGCGTGATCGATCAAGCGGGGCCGTTGACCGGGCCGGACCGAAAACCGATGCCGTCAAACAACCGCATGGACGCCAGGACGGGTGGGATTAAGAGTTGGCTGAACGCCTCAGTCTAATCGAATGTTCACCCGGACGTCTGGTTGCGATGTTTCGACACGATGTCGCGAACCACGGATTCCAGTTTTCCTGCCGCCTGGCGACCGGCCAGCAAGACTTCCTCGTGGCTGGCCGCTTGCGGTTGGTCCGGATTGGCGACATTGCTAACCATCGACAGGGCCAAGACTTTCATCCCCATCGACGCCCCGGCGATGGTTTCGGGCACCGTACTCATGCCAGCCAAATCGGCACCGATGCGTCGCATCATGCGGTACTCCGCACGCGTTTCGTAGGTCGGACCAGTGGTGGCCAAGTAAGTACCGCGTCGCATGGCGAAACCGTTGGCGACCGCGGCGTCCAAGGCCCACTGCATCAGTTGGGGATCATAGATTTGCGGTTGGCGGTGAAGCACGCCCGGGACTGCAGTGTCGGTGCGGTTGGGCCCGCCATGGATCCAGTCGATGTGGCTGTCGATCAGGACGATGTCGCCGACGTTCAGCCGCGGATCAATCCCGCCGGCCGCATTGCTGACGATCAAGGTTTCCGCACCAAGTTGTGCCATCAACCGAATCGGAAAGAAGATCGCGTCACGGCGATGGCCTTCGTAGCGATGCAAGCGCCCGGCCATCGCCACCACGGCAACGCCGTCGATGTGCCCAAGGATCAGTTGGCCGCGATGTCCGGCTGCGGTCGACGCAGCGAAGCCGGGCAAGGAATCGAAAGGAATCGTGGCGGTGGCGTCGATCCGGTCCGCAACGCCGCCCAGTCCGCTTCCCAGCACCACAGCGACTTTGGGAACCAGGTCGCATTGCTGGCGGACCAAGTCCACGGCGCGGTCAAGGACGAGGTCGGGCGGCGCGGTCGAAATCTGTTTGGCCATGGCGGTATGATGCGAAGGCAAATGGACGAGATCGATCGTGTGATACGCCGGCGCGAAACGACGATGGTGCGTCAAACCGACGCAAATCGCTGTTGTCGGACGACGGATCGCTGGACGACCGGTGTCCGGTGCGATCAACATGGAACGTTCCAGCGAACATTCGTCCCCCTTTCCGTCTTGGATCCGTACGAAACGACGAGGATCAACATGTCGATAATGCAACGTTTGACCCCATTTTGCCCGCTGGTGTTGTGCTTGGCCATGACATCGATTTCGGCCGGACAAGACACCAAGGCCGTGTCACTGTTTGACGGCAAAACGTTGGACGGCTGGACGGCGTATTTGTTTGATTCGCAATCCGATCCGGCGGACACCTGGAAGGTCGACGATGGCGTGATCGTGTGCACTGGCGATCCGATGGGCTATCTGCAAACCGACAAGTCTTACAAGGATTTTCGTCTGACCCTGCAGTACCGTTGGCCCAAAGGTTCTGATGGTGGCAATAGCGGCTTGTTGCTTCGGATGTCGGGCGACCCGCCATCGTTTCTGACTAAGTGCACCGAAGTCCAACTGATGCACGACCATGCCGGTGACGTGTGGGGCTTTTATGGTTTCCACGTTGACGGCGATCCCCAGCGGCTGAAGAAGGTCACCGGACACGAAGTTTTGGGCGACTTTCAGGGGCTAAGCCATCTTGAGAATGCCGAGAAGCCGGTGGGCCAATGGAATCGGCTGACCGTGCGGCTGAAGGATGGAAAGATGGTGGTCCGCATGAACGGCAAGAAGGTCAACGTGGTGGACGACGTGGAAGACGTCGCCGGAACCATCGGGTTACAAGCCGAGGGCGCGGAGATTCATTTCCGTGGGATCGAACTAACGCCGCTGGCGGATTGATACCCCGCGGTGCCAACGATCAGGCCAAGCGGGTCTGGCCGGCTTCGGCGACAACGCCTCGGACGATTGCCCGCAGCTTTGGTTCCGCCTGGTTGGCTGTTTCGATGATCTCTTCGACGTTGGCCGGTTTCAACGCATCGGGCAAACACATGTCGGTGATGACGCTAAGTCCCAAAACCTTCAAACCACTGTGGACGGCAACAATCGTTTCCGGCACGGTGCTCATTCCGACCACGTCGGCACCGATCAGACGTAAAAAGCGATATTCGGCGCGGGTTTCAAGGTTCGGGCCGGCCACGGCAACGAAGACGCCTTTGTGCGGATAGATTCCGTCACCGCGTGCGACCTGCATCGCTTTGTCGATCCATTGTTGGTCGTACGGTTCGCACATATCGGGGAACCGGGGCCCCAGTCGGTCGTCGTTGACGCCGATCAGCGGATTGTCGCCCATCAGGTTGATCTGATCTTCGATCACCATGATGTCGCCATTGTTGTATTGCGGATTCAGACCACCACAAGCATTGCTGACGACCAACAACTCGGCCCCCAGGGCCTTGAAGACACGCACCGGCAATGTGATCTGCTTCAGCGCGTAGCCCTCGTACATATGAAAACGGCCCTCCATGGCCAACACGGGAACGCCGCCCAGCGTGCCGCAGACCAATCGGCCCGCGTGGCTGGTCGCCGTTGATCGGGGAAAGTGCGGAATGTCTTCGTAAGCGATGGTTGCCTGGACATCGATGTCGCCGACCAGACCGCCCAACCCGGTCCCCAGGATGATGCCGACCCGTGGTGTGGCGTCAAAATGCTGGCGGATGACTTGGCAGGCGTCTTGGATCTTGTCGTACAGGTCAAGCATGGCCGGAAACTGGCATCAAGGGAATCGATTGAAAAGCAGGTGCCGCAAACACGAGTGCCGCAGATCGCGTGGCACGCGCGGAAAACATAGCCGATATCGACGCCGACGTGGACGTGGGGCAGATCATTGTTGCGGGCCGGTGTGGAATCCAACCTTCCAGTGTCCTGAACGAAAACTGCAGACGTCACGCTGCGGCTACGCGTCTTAATGGGATTCGCTACGATTCAAACGGCACGCGACGCAACGCCGGCCGGCTTTTCTAAACCGCTTCATCTCATCACGACGGAAACGTTGATGCCCAAGAACGACACCAAAGCCAACACGCCTGATCCGAAGGTCTTTGAGAAACTGTCCGCGTTTTACCTGGGGCGTCATTACGACCTGCAGCAGGGCGAAATGTTGGACGACCTGCTGATGTACGACGCCAAAGACCTGTGCACACACGCGATGTGCGTCGGGATGACGGGCAGCGGCAAGACGGGGTTGTGCTTGTCACTGTTGGAAGAGGCCGCGATCGATGGTATCCCGGCGATCTGTGTCGATCCCAAAGGAGATTTGGCGAACTTGCTGTTAACGTTTCCCGATCTGAAACCGGAGGATTTCAAGCCTTGGCTGGAATCGGGCGAAGCCACCCGGCAAGGAAAAACACTGGATGAACTGGCCGAATCCACCGCGACGATGTGGCGTGACGGGCTGGCGTCGTGGGGACAAGACGGCCAGCGAATCCGTCGGCTGAAGGAAGCGGTCGATGTGGCGATTTACACACCCGGCAGCAACATCGGTTTGCCCATGACGGTGCTACGTAGTTTCGATGCACCGACACCCGAAGAACTGGAAGACGGCGAAGCGGTGGCCGAACGAATCACCGGCGCGGTCAGCGGTTTGCTGACGTTGATCGGGATCGACGCCGATCCGATGGTGTCGCCCGAACATATTTTGGTCTCGTCGATCCTGCAGCACGAATGGTCCGAGGGAAAGAGCGTCGCGGTCGCGCAACTGATTCGCTTGATCCAATCGCCACCGATCAGCCGGGTCGGTGTCTTGGATCTTGAATCGTTCATGCCGGCGACCGAGCGTGCCAAATTGGCCATGCGATTGAACAACTTGCTGGCGTCCCCCGCGTTCGCGTCATGGTTGGAAGGCGAATCGCTGTCGATCCAGGATCTGTATTTCACCGCCGAAGGCAAACCGCGTCTGACGATTCTTTCGATCGCTCATTTGAATGAGAACGAGCGGATGTTTTTCGTCACGATTCTGCTGAACGAATTGTTGGCTTGGACGCGACGGCAATCGGGCACCAGTTCATTGCGGGCGATGTTTTACATGGATGAAGTGGCGGGGTACTTTCCGCCGGTCGCCAACCCACCGTCCAAACCGCCGATGTTGACGCTGTTGAAACAGGCCCGTGCGTTCGGTGTGGGGATCACACTGGCCACGCAAAACCCGGTCGACCTGGATTACAAAGGCCTGTCCAACATTGGGACTTGGTTCTTGGGACGTCTGCAAACCGAACGCGACAAGGCACGTGTCTTGGAAGGCTTGGAAGGTGCCGCATCCGAATCGGGCCAAACCTTTGATCGGGGCCAAATGGAACAGACGTTGGCCGGTTTGGGCAAACGCGTCTTTCTAATGAACAACGTCCACGATGGTTTCCCGTCGGTTTTTCAAACACGATGGGCCATGTCATTTTTGGCCGGACCTCTGGCCAGAAATCAAATCAGCCGGTTGATGCGGGACCGCAAAAAGGCGATGGCCGCCGCCCAAACGGATGCGGGCGATGAAGACGATGCCGGGCAATCCGATCAGCCGCGACCCGTCGTGCCGGCGGGCATCGAGGAGTGTTTTCTGGTGCCACAAGTGCGATCCACCAAAGGTTGCAAGCGGATCTATCGTCCGGCATTGCTGGTCGAAGGATCCATGCGATTTTCCAAATCCAGCTTGGACCTGGAACACTGGCGTGACATTTGCCACTTGGAACGATGTGACCACGGATTATCGGATCCGCTGTGGGAAACAAGTGCTCCGCTGCATCGCGATGTCGAACGAAGTGATGAACCGGAGCCCGACTTTGTTTTCAAAGATCTGCCGAACGAATTGATCAGCAAAGCAAAGTATCGGACCTATCGATCGCAGTTCAAAGATTACATGTATCGTCACTGCACCTTCACGTTGTATCGGTCCGTGTTGCTGGACGAAGAAGCCAAGGATTCCAAGAATCGTGGCGAGGCGATGGCCTATTTCCGTCAACGCTATCGCGAGGAAAAGGACCGCTTGGAAGAAAAACTGCGCGACAAGATCCAGTCCAAGGTTCGGACGCTGGAAAACAAACTGCACAAAGCACAGGAACGTGTCGATCGCGAAGCGGCGCAGAGTTCGTCGTCGATGATTTCGGCCGGCGCAACCCTAGTTCAGGGCGTCTTGGGAGCATTTTTGGGCGGTCGCCGAACCGGAATGTCGACCGTTGCCCGCAGTGCAACTTACGCCAATCGCCAGCGTTTGGACGTCAAGCAGGCCGAACAAGCGATGGACCGCCTGCGCGATGATATTTCTGCGTTGGAAGATGAACTGGGCCGCGAAATCGATCGGCTGAACGAAACCTATGATCCCGAGCGGATCGAGATCGACACCACGGAAATTCCGCCTCGCAAAGGTGACTTGAAAGCGGAGACACCGGTCATTGCTTGGGTGCCCTGGCAGGTGGACGCCGACGGGATTGCCACACCGTTGGTTCCATTGGAGCCATCGTTGGAATCGTGATCGGCCAAGGCCCTATTCCGCCAACGCCGACACCACGGAATCAGCGGTCAGCGGCTGGCCACAGGTGAAGTCTTCACAGACATAGAGCGTCGGCCGGCCGTCGACACAGGACTTTTGATCGGCCAACGCCACGTTGTCAGCATCGCCCAAATGCCAAGCCAGTGTGGTGTGGCTGCGATGCTTGGCAAACAGTTTGCCGCGCCAAGCCGGGACATCCGATTTGGACGGGACCGCCAGAACCATCTGGCGGTTGCCGCGATGAAGGCGATCCAGTTCGATCACCAACGACGCGGCCGCGGCCGATTGGCTTTGCAGGATTTCCGCCGCGGTGTTCAGCGTTCGCTGAGCGTGTTGTCGATATCGGTCATTGCCGGTCAGGTCGGCCAGCGTCAGCAACACGTTGACCGCGGCGCCGTTGCCGCTGACCAGACTGCCGTCGTGCCAGTCTTTGTTTCGGGTGATCAAAGTTTCGGAATCATCCGCGGTGTAATAGAAACCGCCCTCGGTATCGTCCCAGAAATGTTCGATCATGCTGTCGACAAGCTGGTTTGCCGTGTCGATCCAAGTCTTGTCGGCAGTCACTTGGTACAGCGTGACGAACGCCGATGCGGTCAACGCATAATCGTCCACATAGGCGTCCAAGTGCGCGGTTCCCGCCCGAAACGCGTGCAACAAACGACCATCATCACGTCGCATGCGTGAACACAAGAACTGCCCTGCTTTGGTCGCGACGTCGATCCATTCTTGGCTGTCGAACACGGCGCCGGCGACGGCAAACGCGTCGATGGCAAGCGCGTTCCAGGCGGTGATGATTTTGTCGTCGCGGCCCGGTCGCACGCGTTTTTGACGTGCCTGTCGCAAGGATTCGCGATCGGCGGCCAATTGCGTTTCCAAGGCTTGGGGTTCCAAGTCCCAGGCGTTGGGATCCGTCGCGTGCAGTCGGTTGGGGATCGATGTGCCTTCGAAGTTTCCGGCATCGGTGATGTCATAGATCTGGGCAAACCGATCGCTGCGATCCTTGCCCAGCACCGCCGTCACCTGGCCGGGTTTCCAGACGTAAAACTTGCCTTCAACGCCTTCGCTATCGGCGTCTTCGCTGCAGTGCAGACCGCCGGACGGGTCGACCATGTCGCGTGCCATGTAACGCAGCGTGGCGTCTGCAACGGCGGCGAAGTGGCCGCTGCCTGTGACTTGGAAACCACGCGTGTATGTGGTCGCCAGCAGTGCGTTGTCGTAAAGCATCTTTTCGAAGTGCGGTACCAGCCATTTACTGTCGACGCTGTACCTGGCAAATCCACCACCGATGTGATCGAAGATGCCACCGGCGGCCATTTTGTTCAGCGTCAATTCGCAGGCACCGCGATAATCGACGTTCGGTTTGACGGCGACTTGTGACAACAGCAACAACAGGTCGGTCGCATGAGGGAACTTGGGCGCGCCGCCAAAACCGCCGTCGTTGCGGTCCAGGACCCGGACCAGTTGGTCGCAGGCTTGACGGACGATACGGCGTGCCAGTTCGACGTCATCGGCGGGTTGGTCGACCGAATCGCCGGTGCCCTTGGCCAGTTGCGTCAATGCCGCGGTGATTTGATCCGCATGATGCACCACTTCGTCGCGACGGTCCTGCCATGCCGCTGCGATGGCATCCAGGACTTGCGCGAAACCGGGCATCCCGGCGCGCTGTGTCGGCGGCCAATACGTCCCGGCATAAAACGGACGCCGATCGTGATCCAGGAACACGCTCATCGGCCAACCACCACGGCCGCTCATCACCTGGACGGCGTTCATGTAAATCTGGTCGACGTCGGGTCGTTCTTCGCGGTCGACTTTCACACTGATGAAGTAGTTGTTCAGAAACTCTGCGATCGCTTCGTTTTCGAAGCTCTCGTGTTCCATCACATGGCACCAGTGGCAAGCCGCGTAACCGACCGACAGAAAGATCGGCCGGTCCAGTTTCTTGGCCAACTGGAACGCTTCGTTACACCAGGGGAACCAGTCGACCGGGTTGTTTTGGTGTTGCAGCAGATAGGGGCTTAACGATTCGGCAAGTCGATTCGGCATGGTGTCCACGATGGGTGGCGGAATGGATGCGGGATCATGACACGCCGGCGCGACGCGCGCCCCGGAAGCGATTCGTCACGGTCGCGGCCGGGGGCGATTGGAGCACGAATCCGAAGAAGAATCAGACGTCCAGATTGCGGACGTCAAGCGCGTGCTTTTCGATGAATTCGCGACGCGGTTCGACCTTGTCACCCATCAACAACCGGAACATTTCGTCGGCCGCGCCGGCGTCGGTCAAGTTGACTTTGATCAGCGTTCGGTTTTCGGGGTCCAAGGTCGTTTCGCGAAGTTCTTCGGCGTTCATTTCACCCAAGCCTTTGAAACGAGTCAGCTGTAGACCCTTTTCACCGGCGCTGCGGATCTCGGGCAACAGAGCTCGAAGATCGTCCAGCGGTCGGCGAACCTCGTCGCCCCGCAGTAGTTCGAAACGCGGTGCGGTCGTTCCGGTGCGGTCGACCGGGATCAAGTCATCCAACCCGAACCCGACCGGTTGCAGGTCTTTCAATCCGCTGTTGATCGTGCGAACTTCGTGAATCTCTTCCAAGTGGGCCAAGTTCACGATCTCGGTGACTTCCTTAGGCTCGGCATCGCCATCGCCATCGCCATCGCCATCGCCCTGGCCCTCGCTGTTTGCTTCGGCTTCCTCGTCGTCTTCGTTTTCCTCGACGTCCAGCACCAGATTGTTTGCGCTCAAGAATGCATCGACGTCTTCCTGGGAACCGAACCAGTGTTCGTCGTTGCCGGCGGTCAACAGGAACGTCGGCAGCTTTCCGGTCACCGGGTCCAAACGAACGGCATGATTCTTAAGACTGGTGCCACGTCGTTCCAAGGCAACGATGGCGTCTTCTATCGACGCCAGCGTGGTGGCCAGCGATCGCATCGTGTCGCCTTCGGCGCGGCGTCCGTCTTCGGATTCCAGTACCGAATCGGACAGACCGCGTTCCAGCAATCGCGTCCGCATTTCTTCATCGGTTTGGACGTAGTACCGATTCCGTCCCTGCTGCACGCGATACAGCGGCGGTTGAGCGACGAACACGTGGCCACCGGCGACCAAGTGGTACATCTGGCGGTAAAAGAAGCACAACAACAGCGTCCGAATGTGGCTGCCGTCCACATCGGCGTCCGTCATGATGACGACTTTGTTGTACCGCCGCTTGCTGATGTCTTGATCGGCTCCGATGCCGGTGCCGATGGCCTGGATCATCGACTGGACTTCTTCGTTGGCCAAGACCTTGTCTTCGCGCGATTTGTACGCGTTGATGATCTTTCCACGCAGCGGCAGGATGGCCTGGTATTCACGCATCCGTCCGCCTTCGGCCGATCCGCCGGCCGAATCACCTTCGACCAGATAGATTTCGCACTCCTCCATCTTCTTGCTGATGCAGTCGCGAAGTTTTCCGGGCAAACCACCGCCGCCCAAGGCGTCTTTCCGCTTGCGAAGCAAGTCCTTGGCTTTTCGGGCCGCCTCGCGTGCCTCGGCTGCCAACAGACCTTTGCGGACGATCGTCTTGGCGACGCGGGGGTTTTCTTCCAAGTACTTGGTCAGCTGTTCGCCAACGCCGCCGGCGATGATGCCGTCGACTTCGCCGTTGCCCAGCTTGGTCTTGGTTTGCCCTTCGAATTGCGGGTGCGGCACGCGCACGCTGATCACTGTGGTCAGACCTTCGCGAAAATCGTCGCCGGTTGGCGTCGTGTTCTTGAACAGGTTTTCTTTCTTGCCGTAATTGTTCAACGTCCGCGTCAGCGCGGTACGAAAACCTGAGACGTGCGTGCCGCCTTCGATCGTGTGAATGTTATTGACGTACGACTGGACGTTTTCGGTGAACTCGGTGCTGTACTGCATCGCGATTTCGTATTCGACGCCTTCGCGACTGCCGGTGAAGACGATCACGTCGCTGTGCAGGACGTCGCTGGCGCGATTGAGGTGTTCGACGAATTCGATGATGCCGCGTTCGTACAGAAAATCACCGCCTTCGCCGTTGCGTTCATCATGAAATCTGATGTGAACGCCACTGTTCAGGAATGCGAGTTCCTGCAGCCGTTTGGCCAGCGTGTCGAAGTTGTACTTGGTGGTGCTGAAGATCTGGTTATCAGGTTTGAACGTGGTCTTGGTGCCCGATTTTTTAGTGGCACGTCCTTTTTGGATCGGGCCGGTGGGGACGCCGCGTTCGTATTCCTGGGTCCACGTCGAACCGTCACGGCTGACTTCGACCTCGGCCCACTGCGACAGGAAATTGACGACCGTCACGCCCACGCCGTGCAGACCGCCGGAAGTTTGGTAGGCACCTTTTTCGAATTTGCCGCCGAACTTCAAGACCGTCATCACGCCCTCGAGCGTGCTGACCTCGCGGTCCAATTCTTCGGACAGTTGGTCGTGACGGGTCACCGGAATGCCGCGGCCGTCGTCTTCGACCGTGACGCTGCCGTCGGTGTGGACGGTGACCGAGACGGTTTTGGCGAAGCCCGCCATCGCTTCATCGATCGAGTTATCCACGACCTCGTACACCAAGTGGTGCAGCCCGCGCCCGGTCGTGTCCCCGATGTACATCCCCGGCCGCTCGCGGACGTGTTCCAAGTCCGAAAGGTGCTGGAGGTCCTTGTCGGTGTATTCCGAATTGGCTGCCGGAGCCGCCGCGGCCGGTTGGCCGGCGGGTTGCTGGGCAGATTCCTGGGAATCGGGCGACTGAGGATCAGTGGGCTGTGGATCGGTTGACTGAGGATCGCTCATGAACGTCTGCGTTGAGGACCGAATCGGGGGCGGCGTGGGGACGCCGAAGAAGCCGCAATTCTAGCGGTTTGCAGCCCTTTTGACGATGCCGCCGGGGCGTCGGTGGGGTCCGGCCCCGGACCGGGTGATTCCGCAGCCCACGTCACCGGAAAACTGTCAACAAAGACATGAAAGGCCCGCCAAAAGGGTCACCGGGGCCGGGAAGCCGGCCCGGGATCGATCCGCAGAGACGCAGGCCTAACGAGACGAATGGTGTAAGTATTTTTGGTACGCGGCGACGGCCAGTTCGTCACAGCGTTCGTTTTCGGTGTGGCCGGCGTGGCCTTTGACGTGCCGAAATTTGACGCGATGCGTCTGCATCAATTCGTCCAAACGCTTCCACAATTCGACGTTCTTGACCGGGACCAGTTTTGAACCGTCTTTGCGTTTCCAGCCGCGACGTTTCCATCCGGCCATCCAGCTGTTGATGCCCTGCCCGACATAGGTGCTGTCGGCATGCAGGGTGACGTCGCATGGTTCCTTCAGCAATTCCAAGCCTTTGATGACGGCCATCAATTCCATCTTGTTGTTGGTCGTCGGGTTGTCCCCGCCACTGCGTTCGACCTGTTTCCCCGTCGACCCGCACCGCAAAATGAACGCCCAACCGCCCGGTCCAGGATTACCGCTGCAGGCGCCATCGGTATACAAATCAACGGGTTTCATAGCGCATCGGTCGGTGTGGGGAAATGCGGTGGTGATCCGCTGTCGGTTTGCGGCGTACCATTGCTTGCACCGGAGCCGTCGGGGCCGGTGCCGGATTTTTGTTGCGGATCGTTGTCCCTGTTGGACGCAACGTGTGGTTGGGACGCGGTAAAGATGTCGGCGTTACGAAGTTCCCACGGCAGGGTCACCCAAAACGTGCTGCCACGCCCCAGTTCACTTTCAAAGTCGACTTCACCGCCCAACAGCTTTGACAATTCGCGGACGATTGATAACCCCAGGCCGGTTCCGGCAAACTCACGGGTCAAGCCTTCGCCGTCCAGCACTTGCTTGCTTTGTCGAAACTTTTGAAAGATCACCGAATGATCTTCCTCGGCAATGCCGACACCCGTGTCGCGGACGGACAATCGAAATTCATCGCCCAAGTTCTGAACGCCGATCGTGATGATGCCGCCTTCGGGCGTGAACTTGATGGCGTTGCTTAGCAAGTTGTTCAGGATCTGTCCCAGCTTGCCGGCGTCCTGGTACGCGGTCGGCAAATCGTCTGGAATCTGTTGAATGACGGAGATGTTCTTTTCCTCCGATAGCGACCCGATCATGTCGCACTGAGCCGCAACGACACGTTTCAAATCGAATTCGCCGCGTTTGACCTCCAGCTTGCCCGCTTCGACTTTGGCCAAGTCCAAGATGTCGTTGATCATTTCCAGCAACAAACGACCGCTTTTTTGAATGTTTGACGCGTATCGCCGCTGTTTGTCGTTCAGCGAATCGATGTCTTGCAGGACCTCGGAAAACCCGATGATGCTGTTCAGCGGCGTCCGCAGTTCGTGACTCATGTTGGCCAAGAAGTCACTCTTCAACCGGTTGGCTTCGTACAGTTGCAAGTTCAACTGTGCAAACTGGTCGACACGCGCGTCCAGTTCGCGGTTGACGTCTTCAATCTGGGACTGCGTTTCGGTCAAGTGACGCAGCATCCGGTTGAAAGCGTCGGCCAATTCGCGGAATTCGTCTTCGGTGTCGATCAAGGCCCGCTGGCTGGTGTCCCCATGGGTGATGGCGTCGCTGACGTCACGCAGATGATACAGAGGTTGCAAAACCAGATAACGCACGATCGCATGCATCACATACAACGTTGCGGCGACGATCAGCATGGCCATCGCGATGATGATCGCACGGATCCCTTCGGTCGATGCGTTGGTGCCGCTGTTGGGCATCGTGACCTTCATGACCCGAAACGGATACTGGGCGGCACGGGCGACCGGGTCCTCATTGCTGAGCGATTGATTGCTTTGTCCGATCGGGGCATGACAGGACACGCAGGTTTCATCGGGCCAAATCGGCGTGTACAGAACGTATTCGTTGTTGTCGACTTCTTCGCCCAAGGCGACCGGGTTGCTGCCGGCCCCGATGCGGGCCATCGCTTCGTCGTCGCCCAGGTCGATCGGATGAGTGATGTCGACGCCGCTGGAAGCGATACGGTTGGCCAGCCGTCGCCGAAACTCCGCTTCCAAGTTTTCCAATTTCCGCAGCAGTTCGGGCAACTCCGGTGCAAGCCGTGGTGGCAAATTGCTGAAGCCGGGTGAATCGGAGTGATCCAGACCCAGGATCTGGAACCGCATCTTGTCGCCCAACAATTGCTTATGCAGCTTGTCCAAGGCGGTCCGTTTCGTTTCCGCCGCCTCGCTGGCGAAATCCTGATCGTTCCAGAACGCCTGTTCGTGCAGTGTTTCTAGCGCGTGCGGCTTGAAGTCCAACGCGCGTTGCTTGGTCGTGTTCAGCACCAACCCGCGGGCCAACACCTGGACGACGGCGAACGCACCAAACATCAAGACCAACAGGGCCGAACCGAAGAAGAGCAAGCACTTGCGCTCCAGGCTCATCGACGAGATCAAACTTTGCAGCAATCGGAGCATTGCGATGGGATCTGTCGGATGGAGACGCGGGCGGGGAAACGTAGCCGCCGAGTTTGACGAATCAGCGGGACGGCGCGGAGACGAATTTCAGAGGGCTTGGGTTGACCTTACCGCCCGCAAGACCGTTTCAAACCCCTCTATCTTACCCATCCGGCGCTTCTTGCCGTTGTAAAGGGCCATAATTACAGTGAACCGGCAATATGGCCCTGTTGTTGTCTCCGTTCGCCGTCACGGCAGCGTCTTTGACCTAAGCTTTTGGGAATAACAGCCGGTCTATCCGTCGATTCACCCCCCAGAATTGCGGCCCCGCACGTCCGAAGGGGACCGTTTTCTGCCTACTTCCGACCTTTTCGGCATCAATCCGGCGAGGAGCCAGAGAAAGATGAAACGCACGATCCGTCTCGTGGTCCGATGGACACTCGTCCTTTGTTTGATCACGGTCCTTAGTATCAGTCCCGCCACAGCGGGGTGGTTGCTGGAAAACCTGGGGAAGGGGCACGACGCGTGCGGCAGCCGTTCCAAGGCCGCCCCCGCCGCTTGTGCACCCGCCGCTTGTTGTCCCACGCCGGTTTGTGAACCGGCACCCGCGTGCCAAGTTGCACCCGTTTGCCAGCCCACGCCCGTTTGCCAGCCTGAGCCGGAACCCTGCTGCGCCGCACCCGCGGATCCCTGTGCGGATGCCGTCGCGGCGCCCGTGATCCAAGACGATTGCTGCGGCGGAACCGTTGTTGAACCGACCATCATCGAATCGGCACCGATCGTCGAAGGCGAAGTGGTCGCACCGCCAGCCGATGTTGTGGTGCCACCGGCACCGGTCGAAGAGCCAGCCGAAGCGATGGAGGCTGAAGAGCCGGCCGCTGACGACGAAGTGGCGACTGAGCCCGAGGCGTCACCTGTCGCGGAAGAATCGTTCCCCGAACCGCCCGCCGAGACTGAGCCGCCCGCCGAGACTGAGCCGCTTGAAGCCGAAGAACCGGCAACCGAAAGCCCATCGGATGTTCCGGCCGAAGAACCTGTGATGGAAGAACCGGCCATCGAAGAGCCCGCAGTTGAGGAACCGGCTGTCGAAGAACCAGCGGTTGAGGAGCCTGCCATCGAGCAACCCGCCGAAACGGAAGCCCCGGCTGCTGAAGACGCGATGGACGACCTGTTCGGTGAACCCGCCGAAGCGGAAGCCCCGGCTGCTGAAGAAGCGATGGACGACCTGTTCGGTGAACCCGCCGAAGCGCAAGCCCCGGCTGCTGAAGAAGCGATGGACGACCTGTTCGGTGAACCCGCCGAAGCGGAAGCCCCGGCTGGTGAAGACGCGATGGACGACCTGTTCGGTGAACCCGCCGAAGCGGAAGCCCCGGCTGCTGAAGACGCGATGGACGACCTGTTCGGTGAACCTGCCGAAGCGGAAGCCCCGGCTGCTGAAGAAGCGATGGATGACCTGTTCGGTGAACCTGCCGAAGCGGAAGCCCCGGCTGCTGAAGACGCGATGGACGACCTGTTCGGTGAACCTGCCGAAGCGGAAGCCCCGGCTGCTGAAGACGCGATGGACGACTTGTTCGGTGAACCCGCCGAAGCGGAAGCCCCGGCTGGTGAAGACGCGATGGACGACCTGTTCGGTGAACCCGCCGAAGCGGAAGCCCCGGCTGCTGAAGACGCAATGGACGACCTGTTCGGTGAGCCCGCCGAAGCGGAAGCCCCGGCCGCTGATTCGGAACTGGACCAACTGTTTGATACCCCGGACACCGCACCGGCCGCCGAAGAATCGACCGACAGCTTGGGAGATTTGTTCGGTGACGAAGCTCCGGCGATGGAAGAGGCTCCCTCCGGCGAAGAAGGAACCTTGAACGACCTGTTCGGTGATCCGGCCGAAGAGGCACCGGCACCCGAAGGCGACAGCTTGGAAGACTTGTTCGGTGATCCGCCGGCCACCGAAGAACCGGTCGATGACTTGGACGATTTGTTCGGCGAACGTGAAGCTTTGGAACGTGCCGAAAAAGAGCGTGAAGGCGTCTTCGATGACCTGTTCGGTGCCCCCGAAGAAATGACCCCGACCTCGGAGTCGGAAGAAAACGACGACTTTGAATTCTCGACCGATGACTTGTTCGGTGCGAATCGCAAAGCGGCTCCGGTGCAAGCGGACGTGGCAACGCCTTCGGCCGATGCCCAAGACGAAGATCGTGTCGCCGAAGTCCAGCCGGCGGAAAGCTCGCTGCAAGTCGTCAGCGCCAAACCGGTCGCCGTGGATCCGTTGTCCGAAACCCGCGTTCGCGTCTGGGTCGACAACACGGGTAACTTCAGTACCGAAGGTCGCCTGATCCAGATTTCGTCCAGCGACGTTCGTTTGATGAAAGCCAATGGACGCACCTGCACGGTGCCGCGTGAACGGTTGTGCGAAGCCGACAGTGCCTATGTTGCCGCGATCGAATCCAAGATCCAGCGGTCACGTCTGGCCATGGTTGCCGACAAGTAATCATGCCCCAGACGCCCGACGCACAACGGTGAATCGCATTTGCCGCTGTGCCTAGGCAAAACTGGCTAAAACCGAAGAATTGTATTCCGGTCCGGGCGTCCTGCTCGGACCGGTTTTTTTTGTGCTCGCGGCGTCACGCATCGCCCCGGGAATTGACCCCGCATGAGTGAAGACCATGGATGAAGACGCTGACTTGCCGATTCGGCTGAGCCATCACGATCCGCGTTGGCGTCAGGAATTTCAACAAATTCGCAGTGGCGTTTTGCAGTGTGGTCAGGGAATGATCACTCAGGTCGAACACATCGGCGGCACTGCGTTACCGGGACGGATCAGCCAGCCGATCATCGATGTGCTTGCCGGGGTTCACGACGCGGACCAGATGGACGAAGCGGCGTTGTCGATCGAAGGGCTGTATTTCCGGCCTCTGCCACCGCCCCACTGGGATTCGTCCGCGGTGCGGTTGATCAAGCCTCGCGGGGGGCCGGTGACGCACCAATTGTTCCTGATGCCCATCGGCACGCCGGCCTGGCATGCGGCGCTTGCGATTCGCGATCATTTACGCGCCGATACCGAGGCAAGCCTTCGCTTCGAAGACGCCAAAGTCGGCATTTGGAAGCGGACCGGCGGCGATCCGGAGGACTATCCGCGTGCTAAAGACGGCGTGTTCACCCATTTGATGGAACAATTGAATTTGCCGTGACGTCGGGCTGATCGTCCAAACATCGGCGGGGCTGAAAGCCGGCGGTCGGGTTATAATCGCCTTTGACGTTGTAACGATGCCGACCGTTTCCCACTTGCCAATCAATCACATGGCACGCAGCCGCCTTGGGCCCCTGGCCATTGAAACGAAGCTCGGGGACCACCCATCGCGCAGTTCCGTTTGGCGGGCCATTCATCTGAAACAGAAGGCCGCCGTTGCCGTCAAAGTCTTCAATGTTCCCTTCGGCGGAACGCCAGAGACCCGCGCCGAATTCAAGTCGGAATGGGACCAGCTGAAAACGATCCGGCATCCCGGCATTGCCAAGTGCTATGGCGGCGGATTCGAGCAAGCCGATGCGTATTTGGCTTACGAGTTGATCGAAGGCGAAACGTTGGATTCGATGCTGATCCGTCGGGACCGCCTGCCTTGGGAAACGGTTCTGGACCTGGCCGAAGGCATCGTCGACGCGCTGGAGTACTTGCACGAACGGCAGATGTATCACGGTCGGTTGCAGCCGGACAAAGTGATCGTTGCGGGGCTAAGTCCGATCTTGGTCGACATGCGACTTGCCCGTGGCGACGGACCCTTTCAGACCGGTCGACCGCTGGAGACGCATGAGTTGGCGTACCGCGCCCCGGAAGCCGTGGATGACGACGCCGCGACCGGTGTGAAGTCGGATTTGTTCGCGTTGGGCGTGATCATGTATCGATGCCTGACCGGCCGTTTGCCGTATGACGCCGATACGCCCGCCGAGATGCGTGATGCGGTACGTCATGCCGTGCCGACATCCCCGGCAACCGTGGTGATGGACTTGCCGGTTTGGATGGACAAATTGGTCGGTCAGTTGATCCACCCCGAATCGGCGTCGCGTCCCGCGGGCGCGGCCGCGGTCAAATTGGGGTTGGCCGAGGTGCGAAAGCGATCGATGTCTCGGGCCGGTGTCGCCGAGCAGGTTTCTTCCGGTTTCAGTCCCGTACAGATCGGTGACCAGAGCCAGCGTGACGAAGCCCGGGTTTTGTTGGGACAACAGATCGTTGACTTGGACGACGATCAGCCCGTTGATGATGCGTCATGGTACGACCAGTGGTGGGCGTTGCTGCTTGGCCTTGCCGCGATCATTGGATTGTTGGCGTATTTCATGTGGCCGCTTGGCGAAGACAAGATGCGTCAACGGGCCGAAGACCTGTTGGCCGAGGGGACGCGCGGCGCCAAGATCCAAGCCAAAATCAGTTATCTACAGCCGATGCTGAACAAGTTCCCCAACGGTGAACACGCGACTTGGGCTGCGGACCAAATTGAACAAGTGGAGATGGTCGAAGCGGAGCATTTTCTGTCGGTCAAGATGAAACGCAACTTGCCGCTGCGTGGTGAAGGCGAACGTTTGTACGCCGAAGCACTGCAGTACCAGCGGTTCGGCGACGATGCATCGGCGCTTGCCAAATACCGCAGCATCGTCACGCTGTTGGCCGATCAAGATCAGTACCGCGCGTTCGTGAACCTGGCGCGGCGTCAGATCGCCCAGATCGAATCGACCGGCCAGACCGGTGGCGAAGCGGCGGGAATCATCATCGCAAAGATGAAGGAAGCCGATTCGGCATACCGTAGCGGAAACGTGATCGCGGCCAGGAAGGTCTGGTATAGCATCATTGACCTGTACGCCGACAATGCCGCCGTCGCGCCCCTGGTTCAACAAGCCCAAGACCGCATCGAGGCGGTGGCGTCCGGGGCAAATTGAATCAAACGCAACACGGCCGGCGGGCAACCGTCGCACGTATCTGCGGCCCTGGCGGTCTGCAGTCCCAACGGTTCCCATCTCATCCACAGGACTTTCGACGTCATGTCGCCGACCGAACCTCAGGACGCATCGGACGAACCGATTTACGAAGCCACGGTCGTGCACCCGGAAGATGGCCCGTCGCCGTCCGGCCAGGGCGTGACACAAAGCAAGGCGGCCGTGTTGGCGGTGTTGTTCTTGGTCGCCGGTGTTTTCGGTGTTCCGTTGCTGTGGATCAACAAACGATTCAATACGGCCGAGCGAATCTTGTGGACCGTCGTCGTGACGATTTACACGTTCCTGTTGGTTTGGATTGCCTACAGCGTTGTGATGTGGTCGCTGGACCAAATCGCTGCCAGTCGACTGGGAACGTGACGTCGTTGTGAATCGAATCGGTCAACGCACACAGCGATAAACAAATGCGGGCGGCAGATTGGCCCACGCGGTGGGGCTGTGTTGGACGCTGGAAAAGTTCTGGTCCAACCGTCGCCGAAACCGCTGACCGGCTGGCAGGATGACGCCCTGCCAGTAAGCAAATGTGACGAATTGCCCGCCGGGACGCAGCACCGCCAATGTCGCATCCATGATTTCTTGTTGCAGCGAATCGGGAAACGAAGCCCAGGGCAGCCCGCACAAAATGGCGTCGACGTTCTGCATGTCGTGCTGCCGGCAAAGTGCTTGAACATTGGACGCGCTGTCTTCGACGACGGTCACACCGGGGCAACGCTGACGCGTGGTGGCGGCCAGTTCCGGCGAACGCTCGATTGCAAAAAAGCGGGCTTCGGGATGCAGGCGACCGGCAATGGCCTCGGTAAACACCCCGGTGCCCGGACCGTATTCGACGACATTGCGGGCCGATTCCCACTGGATCCATTCGGTCATTCGGTCCACCAACTGACGTCCGCTGGGCGCGATTGCCCCCACCTGCGTGGGCGATCGGATGAAATTTTTCAGGAACGTCAGGGTGTCGGACATCGTGTCGGGCAATCGTTGGGGCGGCGATCCGGGGAACTTCGGCCGGCCGCGTTTCGGGAATCGCCTGGACCGTGTCACGTCAGGGCTGGGGCACCGACGTCGGCGGTTGAAGCGATGTGGGGCTGGCCAACAGGTATCCCGCCCAAAACAGCGGTTGTCCACCGGTGACCCCTTCACGTTTATGTTCGGACTGTGGGATCAACGGTTCGGCCGCCGGGTCCAATTCGGTTTCCTTCAGCACGCTTTTGGCCCGCTGCCATGCGCCGACCAGACCCAGGAAGGGAATTTCCGGCAACAGTTCGCTCAAGGCCGTGGCGGTCGATTGGCCTCCCACCGCCCAGCGAGTGATCATCACGTCGCGGACGCCTGCGGCCTGCAACGCCGTGATGGTCATGAACAGTTCGTCACCGCCGCCCAGTTTTCCGACGCCCACCGGGGTACGGAACCCGGCCAGAACAACCGACCGAGGGCTGGGGCCGGGCAACCGCATCCAACCGTCCAGCGATCCCATCGGGGAAGCCCCGTCGTAGGCCCCGACGTTGAAAGCCAACGGACGTTTCAAATCCGGCGCCTTGGCCGCGGCCACCGCCAGCACCGAAACGCTATCACCCAGCAACCCGCTGGGCATCTTGTCTTCGACGCCCAGGCGTCGCGACTGTTCCAGTCGTGCCAACACCGATTCGATCGCGGCCTCATTCGCTTGGCGATCTTGGGGTTGAAAGAACGAACCACCGACGAAGGCGATCGGTCCATTGGCGGCCGTCGGTGCGGTTGGATGGAATGCCGATCCCGGCGTGGTGGCGTAGCGCACCGAAAGGGCGTCTCCCAACATGACGTCGTCGGCTTCATTGACGGGCAACAATTCGAACGGCAGGTACCACAACAGACCGTCCGGAACGATGACCACTTCTTGCAAGCCTTGCAGGTCTTCAATGCGTGAATCGGGAAACAGACGTTTCGCCAACTTGCCGGCCGTTGATTTCCAGTTGTCGTTTTCGGGCAGCCGTTTCCCGCGGCTTTTCATCGCCCCGATTTCACGCAGCACCATGGCGACTTCGTTGCCCAATCGGTTCGCTCCGGCAACCGCCCAGATGTCGGTTTCGCCTTGGAACGTCATGGTGGCGATGACGCCGGTTCCCACGCGGGTGAAAGTGACCAACGCGCGGCCTGCCGGGATTTGGTCGGCCAGTGGCGTGGGATCGGCGGGCGCCGGAATGACCCGTGGCAACGTTCCACGGTTCAGGGCGATCTGAGTCGCCAAGACCTCTTGCTGGTTGCCCTTCACTGTCGCCGCATCGGCATCCAGAGGCACGGCCTGTCCGGCCGCGTTTCGCAAAGGCTCAAACACGGGGCCCGCATCGGCCAAGAAATTCACCGCATCGGTCGGCAGGATGGTTTCGGGAGCCGTTACAAGTTGACGCACCTGAGCGATGCGGCCGCCCAGTGGTAATTGACGCAGGAAGCGATCGGCCAGGACGACGTCCAGACGCCGCAGAAACTCACGACCGTCGGTATCGTTGGCGGCCAGCCGTAGCCACAGATCAAGCGCCGTTGATTTGTCCAGCATCGTGATCGCCATCGCGTCGACCGGGTCACGTCGCCAGACCTCCGCTGGAGCAGCGGAACAGTAACGTTGCAACGCTTCATCGCCAGCGGTGGCCCCGCGAGTCGCCGTGGTGGCTTGGACAATCAACGACAGTTGCGACACGCGGGGCATCGACGTCACGCTGCGACGACCGAACGAATGGTTCAGCGCGAACTTGGAAAGGCTGGCCAGCGATTGGTCCAGCTTGCTGGCACCGGAACCTGTGCCCTGTAGCGTTGTCCCCTGCAAGGCTGCCAACCTGGATGCCACGTAGGCACCATAAGCATCGATACGCGGCTGGACCACATCGCGACGCGACGACAATGTCTGTGCTTGGCGGATCAATTCCAAAGCCGACGCCGCGTCGCCCGCGGTGACCGCCGCGTCCGCCGCAGCCACCAAACAGTGCAGCGCCGCCAGTCGTGATTCGCGACCGATCGCTAACGCCGCGGTTTTGCAAAACGTGGCGACGGCAACGGCATTGGCGCCCGTCGCGCATCCCGCGGCCAACTGTGCGGCTTCGCCGACCAACTCCGGTTGCTCCAGGGCCGCGGCGGCATTGGCGGTCATTCGAGCCTTGGCGGGCGTCGCGGACCAGTTTTCCGTTCCCGCCACCGCATAGGTGTCACACAGCATCAGCGCGCCGGCCAGCGGATGCACACCGCCCTGTACCGCCGAGTATTTGGAAACGTCCGACATGACACGACCATCGTCCATGACGCCCAAGCGTTCGCAGGCACGCATCGAACCGATCAAGGTCTTGCCCAGAACCGAACTAAGTTCCGACGGATACTTGGTCGATTCCAACGCATCAGTGCCCAGCGGATCTTGATTGCTGAGGGGGCCCATCAAGACACGACGTCGAAAGGATGCCAGAGCGATGCCACGCATGACTTCGACGGCATCGATCGATTTGATATTCAATTGTTGAAAAGACCCGCCCTGAGCGATTCGCTGTTCGGTGGCCTGTTCGCCCGACAAGAACGAAGTCTTGCGGGACAACGTCAGCACCCGCACCGCCGCCGCTTCGGGCCAAAGTCCACGCGTCGGGGATCGCACCGCACCGGGCTGGACCAGTTGGTCCCAGTCGACACGGGCCAACCATCCACGGTGACGCGCCACCAACTGGAACACCTGATCCAGTGCGGCCCGGCAGGCGGGAAGATTACCGGCATGCCAATGGCACTCGGCGGTCATCGCCAAGACGGGTATCGAATCAATCCAGCGACCGTTGATGTCTCGTCGGCAACGTCCCAAGGCGACGTCGAACCTGTCCATCGCCAGTTCCAGGTCACCGTTGCGATAGTCCTGCAACGCGACGTAATAGAATTCGTTTGGGTAGGTTCCGCTCGGTTCGCTGCCGGGAAAGCCGACGACCGGTTGGGCGTGGACATCAACCAACGACACCGCAACGACGACCAGAGCAAGCAGGGCTGGGGTGGCGGAGTGGCGAACCATGGACAGTTTCCGCGGGTGGCAAGAGTGACAGAGAGGACGTTCCGCCGTTGGACGCGTCACGATGCTTTCCGCAGGCCCCGGGTGTGATCCACACCGGCGGTGGCGGAGGCAACGGACGGAGCGGACCGGACCAGTGAAGCAATTTGGAAAAGAACCATTCAGTCTAACCGGTCCGGCGGCGCGGTCGAAATGTTTCGCCACGCACGAAAAAAGCTCGGCCGCTAACGCGACCGAGCTTATCGATTGTGGCTGTTACAGCGATGCTTTCGGCCCCCGTCCGCATGCGACGCGGTGGTCACGGCGGGGCGAAGGCTATGCGAACATCAGTTCAGCATTTCTTGGACGTGCTTCATGACATCGGCGATGTCGATCGCGTCGGCCTTGTAGGTGTGCGATGCCACCACTTGGCTTTCGTTGGCGACCACGATCGCAACTTCCGCGTCCTCGGGGATCTTGTAGCTGGACGGACCGTTGGCGTCATCCGAAACCACGACGGGGATGTTCTTCGCCTTCGCGGCGCTGGCGAACTTCTCACCGCTCTTCTTCATCTGCTCGGACTCGCCACCAATCAGGGTCACCAGACCCTTCAGTTGCGCGTCTTGGTGTGATTCCACGGCCTTGTCCAACTTCTGAACAAACTCGGGCAATTTGCCTTCGGTGGTGCGGGTGAAAACCATCACCATCGGTCGCGATCCATAGCGGCAGCGATAGCAAAGCTTTTCGCCGACTTCGACGCCGTCTTCCTCGGCACCGGCAACTTTGGTCACGTGAAAGGCGCCGATTTGCGAACCTTCTTCCAGGCATTGGCCTGACTGGCAATCCTCTGCAAAAGCGGTCGTGCCCAACATCGCAACGCTCAACGCGGCACCCAGAAACAACTTGGTCATGCTCAGATTCTCCAAATTCTTTGGAAAGGACTATAACGGGGGATTTGGGATCGACGGTGACCCGACGATCGGGACTGTGCCGTTCCCAGCGGCCTGACGCTTTCAATGTCCACGCAGTGCGTCAACCCGCCACGCTAAGGGCACATTAGGGGAAAGTCTAGGGATTTCGCGAAACGTACGCATAGTACGCACCGAAAACTTCACCATCGGCGGTTTCAAACAGAGCCGACATTTGGGTTTGGCCGGCCGGTAATTGCATCGTCAAAACGACTTCTTTGTCGCCCGGCTTCACCGAGGTTTCCGCCGTCGATTCGCCAATTTTTACGCTAGCATTCACCGGTGAAATCGCCTTGCCGGGCCGGGTACGGTACGCGGCCACACCGGGCACGTCGGCTCCGGGCGGCAGTGATGAATCGATCGCCCGATCCGCTTCCTCGGGCCAACGCCGCAGCCGAATCGTGTACTCGCCCGCGCTCGCCACGTCGACGTTCCAGAACCCGGTATTGGCGTCGCCGTTGACGGCCGATCGCACGTGAGCTTGGTTCCACGGCGTGCTGCCGGTCGTGATCCAGTCGTGACAGGTCAATCGAACGACCGGGGCCTGTTCGGCACCCAACGCGATGTAGGTCGATTGCGCAAACGTCGGTTCCAGTTCGGCCCACCAACGTTCATAGAAATCGGTCAGGCGCGAAACGACATCGGGATACCGCGTCGCGACATCGGTGGTCTGTCCTGGATCAGACGAGATGTCATACAGTTCTTTGCCATTGATCAGCCGCCACTGTGTGGTCATGACACTGGATTTGCGCCACTTGATCGGGTCTTTGACCCGCTGCGAATCGGTGACCAAGATTCGGTCCGGCCAGTCTTTTACCGAACTCGGATCGCTCAACAGACCCGTCAAACTGGTTCCGTCGAATTTCACACCCGAGGGTGACGTCAAATCACACAGATCGATCAGCGTGGGCAATACGTCGACATGGGCCGTGATCGGCTGGACATCTTTTCCACCGGTCAAACCACCACCAGGCCAGCGAATGAAAAATGGAACACGGTGGCCGCCGTCATACTCGCTGCCTTTGCCCGCTTTCATCCCGGCGTTGAACAATTTCCATCCCGATGATGATCCGTTGTCGGTCGTGAAAATGAAAATCGTGTTTTCGGTCAGCCCCAGGTCATCCAAGTAATCCCGCAGCTGACCAACGTTGTGGTCGATGTTGGCGATCATCCCAAAGAAGTTCGCCAGCGATACGCTTTGATCCGCATACGGAGCACTGAAATCCTCCGGTGCATGCATTGGTCCGTGGGGGGCGTTCGGTGCGATGTAGGCAAAGAACGGCTGGCCGTCATCGTGACACTGTTTGATGAATTGCTTGGCATGGCCGAAGAAAACATCGGTGCAAAAACCATCCACCGGTTTGGGGGCACCGTTGTGAAAATAGCTGCCGTCAAAGTAAGCGTTGTCCCAGTAATCAGGGGTCTGGCCGACGCCGCCACCGCCGTGACACAGAACTTCGTCAAAACCGCGATCTTGAGGTCGATAGGGATAGTTGTCGCCCAGGTGCCACTTGCCAAACATTCCGGTCTTGTATCCGGAATCGGAAAAGACGTCGGCCATCGTGACTTCATTGTCACGCAGCATCGACCGCCCCATGATCGTGTGCCAAACACCCGTGCGATTGGTCCAGTGTCCAGTCAAGAAAGCGGACCGCGTCGGCGAACATGTCGGCGAAACGTGGTAATCCGCCAAGCGAATCGATTCGGAATACAGGCGATCCAGCTCCGGCGTCTTCAGCACCGGATTGCCGTGGCATGACAGGTCACCGTAACCCTGGTCATCGGTGATGATCAGGACGACGTTGGGACGGTCCGCGGCCTGGCACGCCAGCGTGCTCGCGGCCATCGCCAAGGCTAAAAACAGAGATCGCATGGGAATTTAAGACAGAAGAAAGGGGCAATTCCGTGGGCGTTTCCGAGGGGCAGGAACGCCGACGACCACCAGGTAGGCGATCGATTGGAGGTGGGAAAGCCGCAATTCTAATCCCTGGCCACGTCGGTCGCATGCCACCGGTCGATAACCGCCACCAGTCCATGGCCGCTGCCACGCCGATTCTTGATTCTGTGCAGGTTTTGCGCAGAGACCGATCCTAAACCGATCCCGATTCATCGCCGGTCAATTCGGGAAACACCGAATCGTCCAAGTCTTGGCGTTTGACGATCGATTTGATCCGCAGCAAGAAATCGCTCTTGTAATTGGCGACCTGCTGTTCGGTCGTGCCCGTCGTCTCGGCAACCTGCTTGTTGGGCATGCCGATGACGAACAGCAGCTCCAGCACCTTCAGCTTGACGAAATTTCCCGATTCCTTCCAACGAGCGATCTGTTCTTCGATCGCTTGCCGGACGGCCTGTTCCTCGATTCGTTTGCGTTCGACGCTGCGGACAATCGAACTGGCCACGCGTGCCGAACCGACCGGTTCGATCGCGCGGCTGGCGTCGTCACTGCCGCGGGCATGCAGTTGCAATGCCGGGCGGCGGCCTTCGCGGCGCAAGTGGTCGGTCAGCTTGTAGGCGCAAATGGAAAACAAATAGCTTTCCAGCGGCCGCGCACCGTCATAATTCGGCAGGCTGACCAGAAAGCCGACAAAGGCCTCCTGGACGATGTCTTCGCTGGTCGCCCGGTTTCGAATGCGGCTGTCGGTGTAGGCCAACAGCCGACCCTCGTAGCGTTCGATCAGCTTGGCCCAGGCGTCCGAATCGCCTTGGCGGATTTGCTGGATCAGAAAGCGATCGACGTCATGGCCACTGGTGTCGTTCATGCCCACACGCTAACCGGTGTGCGGTGTTTTTGCCACTGCGGGTGGTTGAGGTGACGCTGGAAATTCCCGCCCAAATTGGACGAATTTACGTGGGTTGGAACCGTTGATTGCGGCGGGCCAAATAGGCTTGCCAGACCATCCGCACGCCGACGCTGCGGAACGGGCGCCAAGATTCGGTGCGTCGTTCCAATTCATCCGGATCGCCGTAGACGGCATCGTCCAATTCGGCCAGCCCCTTTACCAAGGCCAAATCGCCGTGGGGCAGCACGTCCGGACGCAGCATCGCCATCATCAGATAGACCCCCGCCGACCAATCGCCCAACCCCAGACGGTCGGTGATTTGGCGTCGCACATGATCGTCCGGCATCGCCCGCAAAGCCGGAATACGAAAGCGACCGGCGATCACGTCGTCGGCAAGCGCAACGGCATAGCGGGCCTTTTGGCGACTGAATCCGACCGCTTGCAAACCCGGTTGGCCGGCCGCCGCGACCCGCGTCGCCGTGACGCCCTCGGGCATCGACTGCGACAAACGCAGGAATGTCGACCGCGCCGAAGACAGCGACACCTGTTGTTCCAAGATGATGCGGACGAACGTCGCGAATGTTTGCGGGCGTTTCCACAGCGGTGGCGGGCCGTGCGTTTGCAGGACTGCGGCCATCACCGGATCGCCATCGGCAATCGTTTCGGCCGCAACCCGCATCGTCGTGGTGTACAGGCGACCCGGCGGCCGATCGCCCGATTCGGAATCGTCCGACACGCCTACACCAACTGGTCCAATTCGGCGGTCAATGTCGCGAAGCGATCCAGCGTGGTCTGCACCGGTTGCGGATGCGTCATGTCGACGCCGGCATCACGCAAAAGGTCCAGCGGGTCTTTGCTGCATCCGCCCTTAAGGAACGAAAGGTAGTCATCCAGTTCTTGCTCGCCGCCTTCCAACACGCGAGTGGACAGTGCAACGGCGGCACTCAAACCCGTGGCGTATTTGTACACATAGAACGCACGATAGAAGTGTGGGATGCGGAAGCATTCCAGTTCCAAGGATTCGTCGATGACGAAATCAGGGCCAAAGTAAGCGTCCAACAATTCACGATAGGCGGCACGAAGCGATTTGACCGTTAACGGTTCGCCGGCTTCGCACATCTCATGCGTCTTCTTTTCAAATTCCGCGAACATGGTTTGGCGCACCACTGTCGCACGGATGCTGTCCAGTTCGTTGTTGATCAAGTACGCACGCTCGTTGTCGTCGGCCGCATGGTCCAGCATGTATCGAGTCAACAATTGTTCGTTGAACGTGCTGGCGACTTCGGCCACAAAGATCGTGTAGTTGTAATACTGAAACGGCTGTTCCGATGCCGAGTACCAACTGTGCATGGAGTGTCCGGCTTCGTGTGTCAACGTAAACACATCATTCAGGACTTCTTCTTTGAAGTTCATCAGAATGTACGGGTCACCGTCGAAGCTGCCGCAGCTGAACGCGCCGCTTTGTTTTCCGCGATTGGGGAACCGGTCGGCCCATCGGCCACGCAAGCCTTCGGCCAACGTGTCGACATAGGCTTGGCCCAAGGGTGCAAGCGATTTCAAAACGACATCGACCGCTTGGTCCCAGGTGTGGTGCTTTTCCACATCACTAAGAATCGGCACGTAGGTGTCATAGTGATGCAGATCGTCCAGCCCCATTTTGCGGCGCCGGACATCAAAGTAATGGTGCACGGCCGGTAAGGCGCCGCGAACTGCGGTGATCAAATTGTCATAGACGTCGGTCGGCACATTGTCGGGGAACAACGCGGATTCCAAACTGCTTTCGTGATTGCGTGCACGAGCGTAATACACGTCCCGCTGGACGCTGCCGGCCAGGGTTGCGGCCAACGTGTTTTCGTGTGCTTGGAATTGTTCGTAATACTGATTGAACGCGGCCTTTCGCACGCCACGATCCGGGCTTTGCAAGAATTGTGCGAAACTGGCATGCGATAGCTCTTGCCGGCGGCCCTTGTGATCGGTGATGTGCCCGAATTTCAAATCGGCATCATTCAGTTGACGGAATGCATTGCCGGCGGCCGAGGCCATTTCACCCTGCATCGCTAACAAACGTTCTTCACGATCGCTCAAGGTGTGCGGACGAAATCGCAGCACTCGTTCCAGCTGCAATCGGTACGGCTGCACCGCCGGATCGTCCATCAATTCGTCCATGCGTTGCGGATCAATTGCCAGCAATTCGGGTCGCATGAAGCTGGCCGCTTGGCCCGCACGGACGGCCAGGTTTTGGAAACGCGACTTCATTGCCTGCGCATCGCTGTCGGTCTGGTCTTCGGTCGTTTTCAAAAACGCGTACGTCCCCAGACGTTCGGCGATCTGATCGAAGTCGCGATCGAAATCCAAAGCCGCGATCAAGGTTTCGGTGGATTCCCCCAAGCGTCCCTGAAAGGTCGCGAATGTTTCGATCATCCCGTCCAGCTTGGCAAAGTCCGCTTCCCACGTCGGGGCATCGGCGTACAGGCTGCTCAAGTCCCAACAGTGTTCGGCCGGGACGTCTTGACGTTGTGGCAGCGATTCGGTCGGCATGGTCGAAGATGATGAGGACATGGCAATCGGATTCGGAAGGGTTCACTTTTGTGGGATTCGATTCAGGCGGCTGGTTTTACAACATCTGTGTCAGGCTGTCGCACCCTCTGAAGCGGTGATCAATCGTTGATGCCCCACAGCCGTGCGTCTGCGGTGGACGATTTGCCGGTGGCGGCGAACGTCCCCGTGCCGTTGTGCGATGTCCACCGGAATCCGTCGGCCCGCGAACGGAATTTCCTGATGCGTTTTGTCGCACTGGGATCTGTTTGATAATCCGTCGCATGGAAACCGAACACGTACGATGGCACGGTTCGCTAATGTGAACACTGTCATAGGAACCACCGGCATCACTGGATTGGTCGGCATCGCACGCGTCTCGTCTCGGGGGTGTGACGTTTTGCACGATTGGATCGGTTGCGGGCATTTCCTATGGTGCGTCGTGTCTCGGCATTCCCCACACCGCCAGTACGTCTCATGTGATTCGTGTTGATCTCGGAAGTATCCCTTCCGATTTCGCAGGTGCCCCGAAGCCGTCGGATGAAAGGTCAGATCAAACGATGTCCGAACCACAGTATGTAACCGTTGATGGCAATGAAGCGGTTGCCAGAATCGCTCACTTGGCCAGCGAAGTGATCGCGATTTATCCCATCACCCCCGCGTCGTCGATGGGGGAATTGGCGGATCAATGGACCAGCCAGGGCAAACGGAACGTGTTCGGCGTTTCGCCTACCGTGATCGAAATGCAAAGCGAAGCCGGTGCCGCCGGCACGGTTCACGGCGCGCTGCAGGCCGGAGCATTGTCGACGACGTTCACCGCGTCGCAGGGTTTGCTGCTGATGATTCCGGAGATGTACAAGATCGCCGGACAGTTGTTGCCCACCGTTTTCCACGTTGCCGCGCGGTCCTTGGCGACTCATGCGCTGTCCATCTTTGGCGACCACAGCGACGTGATGGCGGCTCGCGCGACGGGCTGGGCCATGTTGTGTTCTGCTGGCGTACAAGAGGCACAGGACTTTGCGTTGATTTCGCACGCCGCAACGCTGCAGGTACGCGTGCCCTTCTTGCACTTCTTTGACGGATTTCGAACGTCCCATGAAGTGTCCAAAATTGTCCAAGTCAGTGAAGACGACGTTCGCGCGATGATCGATGAAGACGCCGTCGTGGCGTGTCGCGATCGCGCATTGACGCCGGATCACCCGGTCGTCCGTGGCACGTCACAAAATCCAGATGTGTTTTTCCAGTCTCGCGAAGCTGCCAATCTGTACTACTGCGGTCTCGGCCACATGTTACAGGCGACGATGGACCGGTTCGCCAAACTGACCGGTCGCCAGTATCACCTTTACCAATACGAGGGTGCCCCGGATGCCGATCGCGTGATCGTGATCATGGGCAGCGGCACCGGCGCCGTTCGCGAAGCCGTCCAACGTCTGAATGAACAGGGGCAAAAGGTCGGCGTCTTGTCGGTCAAGCTTTACCGCCCACTGGACGCCCAGCGTTTGATCGAAGCGTTGCCCGATACGGTGAACAGCGTCGCCGTGTTGGACCGCACCAAAGAACCGGGGGCGATCGGCGAACCGCTGTATCAAGACTTTGTTGTCGCCTTGGACGAACAGTGGGCCGAAACGCACCGGCACCGCGCCGAAAATCCGCCGCGGGTGATCGGCGGTCGCTACGGGCTTTCGTCCAAGGAATTCACGCCCGCCATGGCCGCGCGAGTCTTTGACGAATTGACCCAGTCCGGTGCCAAGAAACATTTCACGATCGGAATCTACGACGACGTGACCCGATTGAGCCTAGATTGGGACGTCGATTTTTGCACCGAGTCCGACGCCGTTACGCGAGCCGTCTTCTACGGATTGGGCAGCGACGGAACCGTTGGTGCCAGCAAGAACACCGTCAAAATCATCGGTGAAAACACACCGTTGTATGCCCAAGGTTATTTCGTCTACGACAGCAAAAAGTCGGGATCCACCACCGTTTCACATTTGCGGTTCGGCCCCCAACCGATCGATTCCACCTATCTGATCGATGAAGCTACGTTTGTCGGCTGTAACCAGTTTCCGTTCATGAAACGCTTGGACGTGCTGAAATCCGCTTCGCGCGGCGCCACGGTGTTGCTGAACAGTCCCTACGACGCCGATCACGTTTGGGACCAACTGCCGGCCACCGCCCAGCAACAGATTCTGGATAAAGACCTGAGCCTATACGTGGTGGATGCCTACAGCGTCGCGAAGAAAGCGGGCATGGGCAATCGGATCAACACGATCATGCAGACATGCTTCTTCGCCTTGTCGGATATCTTGCCCACCGAACAAGCCGTCGACCTGATCAAAGAATCCATCCGCAAGACGTACGGCAAACGCGGTGACGAAGTCGTCCAGAAAAACTTTGGTGCGGTCGACGCCGCCATCGAAGGTCTGGAGAAGGTCGACGTGCCCGGCGAAGTCACCACGACCCTGCAGCCCATGCCCGCGGTTTCGGGCGACACCACGGAGTTTGTTGATCTGGTCACGGCCCAGTTGATTGCCGGGGCCGGTGACTTGTTACCCGTCAGTGCCCTGCCCGTCGACGGTACATTCCCGGTGGGGACGTCCAAGTTTGAAAAACGCAGCATCGCCCAAGAAATCCCGATTTGGGATGCCGATCTGTGCACCGCGTGTGGGCTGTGTTCTCTGGTTTGTCCCCACGCGGCGATTCGTGCCAAGGTCTATCCCGTTGAACTACTGGTGGATGCACCGGAGTCCTTTGCGTCGGCCGCCTGGAAAGACAAGGCATCGCCCGGCCAAGCGATGACGATTCAGGTGTCTCCCGACGACTGCACGGGATGCCGTGTGTGTGTGGACGTGTGTCCGGCGAAAAGCAAGACCGTCGAAAACCACAAGGCCATCGACATGATGCCGATGCAGGATCATGCCGAGGTGGAACGAAAGAATTATGGATTCTTCGAATCGATTCCGGAGTTCGAACGATCCTCCGTCAAGCAAACGACGGTCAAGGGAGCTCAGCTTCTGAAGCCGTTGTTCGAATTCTCCGGTGCATGCAGTGGTTGCGGTGAAACGCCGTACATCAAGCTGATGACGCAGTTGTTCGGGGATCGTGCCGTGATCGCCAACGCGACCGGTTGTTCATCGATCTTCGGCGGCAATCTGCCGACCGCACCGTGGACCACCGACGATGAAGGTCGCGGTCCGGCGTGGGCCAATTCGTTGTTCGAAGACAACAGCGAATTCGGGTTGGGCATACGCTTGTCAATCGATCACCAACGGCAACAAGCCGAACACCTGTTGCGGTGCATGCAACCCAAGGTGGGTGACGAGCTGGTCGACGCGATCGTCGCCTTTCATGGTGGACCGGAGGCACAAGTCGAACAGCAACGTCAGCGAGTCGCGCAGTTGAAGCAGGCGTTGTCGGGCTTGGGCGACGATCCCATGGCCGCAGATCTGTTGGAACGCGCCGACGCATTGGTGCCCAAGAGTGTTTGGATCGTGGGCGGTGACGGTTGGGCGTATGACATTGGTTTTGGCGGTCTGGATCATGTGATTTCAACTGGTGCCAACGTCAACATCCTGGTGCTGGATACCGGCGTGTATTCCAACACCGGCGGCCAAAACTCCAAAGCCACGCCGCGTGCGGCCACCGCGAAGTTCGCCGCCGGTGGCAAGGCCGGGCGCAAGAAAGACCTGGGCATGATTGCGATGTCCTATGGCAACGCTTACGTGGCCCAGATCGCGATGGGGGCCAATCCGAACCAGACGATGAAGGTCTTCCACGAAGCGGAATCATTCGTCGGCCCGTCGTTGATCCTTGCATACAGCCCATGCATCGCTCACGGCATCGCGATGGGAACCGGGATGACCCACCAAAAAGATGTCATCGCATCGGGGTTGTGGCCGCTGTACCGTCACGATCCGCGTTTGAAGGACGAAGGCAAAAACGCATTTCGTCTGGACAGTCGCAAACCGAAGATCACGTTTGCTGAACTGGCCAAGCAGGAGGGCCGCTTCGCCGCCGTGTCGCGAACCGATCCCCAGCGTGCCGAACAGTTGTACCAACTGGCACAAGATGACATTGATCAACAGTGGCGACGATACGAATCGCTGGCCGCCGAAACGGAGTAGCCATTCATCCACGCTCGATCGACACGTTGCCAACGGCGATGATCAATCGTCGTCGCCCAGCATTCTGCGTCGCAATTCGGGCAGACGTCGGCGGTGATACCGGTGCGTGCGGACGGCGTCCAGCAACGCCAGTCCGACGACCGTGATCAGGCACAGCATCACAATGCTCCAGCAACCGAGCCACACGGCGCGGCTTTCCGGCCCCTTCACCGTGGCGATCAAGATCAACAGCCCGCAGATGCCAATGATCCCGTGGATCCGCCGCCGGCTACGAAAACGCGAACGCAGATAATCCGCATCCGTCTTGTCATCGTACTCGGATTCTTCCCCCGGCCATCCCTGTCGCTCGTTCCACTGCAGCCACACGGCAAACAAGATCAGCGTGACCGAAAGGATGATTCCGCCGCTAAACATGATGCGTTATTGCCGTTGTAGCCATTGATGCACGACCCAAACCACCGCGGCCAGACTTTCGCCGCTGCAGTTTTCGGGGATGTCTTGTTCGGTGTGCCAGTATTGCGGGGCACCCAGTCCAGGCCTGGGATAATCGAAATCGATCAAGTCCACCGTCGGAATGCCCGCAATCTGATTCAATGGCAGATGGTCGTCACGAATTTCATGGCGACTGCGCGGGACAAATGCGGTGACCCCCAAATCGTCCGCCACGTCCCAAATTTGATGCGCCACTTGGCGGGCGTACTTCAAACTGTTGCGTTCGTAATAGATCTTTAGTTCTTTGTCGCCGACCATGTCCAACAGCACGCCGGCGGTGTACGGCGATTGGGGCGGCTGCATTCGGTACTGTTGGGCGAAATAGGTGGAACCCAGAAAGTACTTGTCACGCCGCTCGTCAAAGACGAATTCTTCGGCGTCAAACATGACCAAGTCCACGCCGACATCCGGCGGCAACTGGTCCAAGTGATGAGCCATTTCCATCAGACCCGCGACTCCGCTGCCACCGTCATTGGCCCCGACAAAGCGACCTTTGGGATTGCGGCGGTCTCGATCGGGGAACGGACGTGTGTCGTAGTGGGCACACAACAGGAATCGTTTCGGACGATCCAAGTGCCATGATGCGATCAGGTTGGCCATCGGGATGACATCGCCCGTTTCCGGATGCCGGATACGCGTCGATTGCAAGCGAACCGTTCCTCCCAGCGATTCGAAGTGACGCTTCAGAAACGCTTGCTGGGTTTCCATGCCGGCACTGGCCGTGGGCCTGGGCCCGATGTCACAGATCTGGCGCAAGTATCCCATCGCGCGATCCGCATCGTAGGGTGCCGGGATCGCGGTGCGCGCCGGCGCGGCGGCGATGTCGTTGTCCAAACCGCCGCCGGACTGAATTCCAATCGCGACCAGTGCGATGCCCGCCACCACCAAGGTTGCGGCGACGGCCAACAGCGGTGTCGCCCGTCGCGTGTTGGACGGCACGGCCGAGGCGTCTGCATCATCGGGGCGGTGGGGGCCAGCGTCATGAACGGCGGAACGATGGGATGCCCGATGACCGGCCGCCGCGCGCGAATGTTCTGACTTTCCAGCTGTCTTTGTCGATGCCACGTCGGCCGCCGGCGTTAAGGTTGCCAAGGGAGGTTCGTTTGGGGGGACTCCGGAGGCCGCCACGAAGCCTCGTCGATGCCAAACGTAGGCGTTTGGCGGTTCCAAGTCCAGGTTTACCAGCCGAACGGGTGTGTCCGGAAAACTGTTCAAATGTGCCCTGATTCGCGTTGGCGTGGTGACCATGGATTTGGTAACCGGGGGCCTGCCCGGCCGGTGCGCAAAGGCTGGGGAATGCTTCGCACAGTTTCACATTCAGCACGCCGGTGTCGTCATGGACCGACCAATCGATCACAGAGCGGTTTCGTTGCCGTTTCTGCTATTCGTCACGCTTCTCATGGTTTCAGGCAATCTGACCAGCACGACATCGGCCTTCGGTCAGTCGTCGGTGCCGACCGAGCCTTGGCTACAGGCGCCGATCATTTCCGAACCGATCCCGACCCCGGTGCCGATGCCGGAGGAACCCGTGATCCATGGGCAAACGGTGGACTTTGATGCCGTCATTGGATCGCAAGCGGTGGCCGAATCGCCGCCGCTGCAGCAAGAGGTCATTCGTTGGTACCAATACCCGTGGCGGTGGATGACGCAGGGTTGGGAAAACCATGCGGAGTTCGGTTTGGACGGCAGCGAAGGCAACGCCGACACACTGGCCATCCAAACCGGTCTGGAAATGAAGCGTTCCACCGACGCGTACACCCTGGCGATCGACTTTGATTACCGCCAAGCCAGCAGCCGCAGCGTTCTGACCGAAGACAACGCGCGACTGAATATCGACTATGACCGATTGTTGGGTGACAGCAATTGGTCGGCATTCGGCAAGTTAGGCTTTGAGTATGACGATTTCAAAGCCTTCGATTTGCGTCTGAACCTGAACGGTGGTCTCGGGTATTACTGGATTCGAAACGATCGAACTTCGTTTGTGACTCGTTTCGGTGCCGGTGCGTCGCGTGAATTCGGGGCTCCGATTGACGACTGGACTCCGGAGGCGGTGTTCGGCTTGGATGCGGAGCATCAGTTGAATTCACGCAACAAACTGAAAGGCAAGGTCGATTACTTCCCCAGTTGGGAAGATTTCTCCGACTATCGCCTGGTCACCGACTTGGCGTGGGAGATCTTGCTGAACGAGGCCGAAAACTTCAGCCTGAAGCTGGCCGTGACCGACCGCTATGACAGCACACCGCAAGGCGCTTTGGCCAACGACGTCTATTATTCGATGCTGTTGCTGTACAAATTTTAGTTGACGCTGGAATGGTGCGGTGAAAGCTCATCGTTGGCGGCAGCTATTCGTTCTGGATCGATTCTTATGACTGGCGTCAACGCAATCCAGCGATGCAATAGAAGCGGGCGATTGGTAAGGCAAACGCATCCTGAACAAGACGAGACGTAGATGCTTTGAAATCAACGCATCTACGTCTGTCAAAATACTGATGGTGGCAATGAAAGGTTTATGATTCCTTTCGTCGCTGACGGAATCGTCGGCGAGCCCCAATGCTGATCATACCAATCGAGAAGAAAGCTACCGTACTGGGTTCGGGAACAGCGCTAGCATTCCTGAACTCAACATTGTCGTAGAACATCCCCGAACTGTCATAGTTGCCCACGAGGTTATTAAAGCCGAATTGAATGCGACCTTCGGTCCAAGTGGGATCCAGAGTCACCGACAGCGTTGAAGCTGACAGAAAGGCTCCAGTCGCGTCGCCTGTGTCTAGGGTGTCTCCGCCCAACAGGTTGAACGCCGGATCAAAGACACGAATAAATGCACCGACCTCGGTGTCGCCTGCTGGCGGCGCGGCTGGATTAAATGCGTAGTCAAAGTCAAACGTCCAAGTATCTCCTGATGACGTGTCAGCTGCGGTGAATTGATATTCAACGAAAAAGCTGATTGCTTCTTGCGCGTTTGGTGACATCGGATCTTGGCCAGGATTGCTACGGTTATGAACAGCCGCATTGTCGTAATTGGCGAAGAAATTCAAGTACTGATTGCCAGCCCCATCGTCGGCAAGTTGAAAAATTTGAGCGTTATTCGTCGCCGGCTCGGAAATGAAATAGCCTCCGGGGAATCCGCCGTTGTCAGAAAAAACAACCCAAGGCGAGAAGGTGGCGCCCGTGGATTGAAAGTCGTCTGAAAAGGCCGAGATCGCAGCGGATGCCGGACTTGACAGCATCGCAGCAACACCCCCGGCAATTAAAATAATGAAGTGTTTCATTGACGTCATTCTCCTCGAAGAGTCTTGGGGAAACGCACGAAGCTCGTTGTGGACCCAGTGCATCAACCACGATTCTTCTTAAAGCCTTAAAAATCAATGCTCGAGTTTCACCAGCGGCGATACATTTTAAGGCGTCTTGGCTCACAAGCGGGGGCTCCCTTGGCTTTCTGGGTGTGGTGAATTTGATTTTTTTTTGCGTCCTGTGAGTCCAGGTTGCCTAGACGCGGAATTCCTTGAATTCCATAACTCTATTGGGAAGCGTGTTAGTCGATCGAATGATGGGGGGAGCAGCCAATTGGCTCAAACGCTACCCGATCGGAAAATGCTCTGTCGGGGGGAGGCGGAGGCTGGAATTGGGCAGCAGTACCCGTGTAAGTACAAAGACGCCAGTATGGTGGTGGGAAGCCTTGAGTCTCAGCAGCATTGGCGATGTCAGTGCATTCGTCGGCCGAGTCGGATGAAACGCACGATGCCGACCAACAGCATCAGTGCGCCGGCGGTGATCAGCACCCAGGCGACGCTTCGTGTCCACGACAGGTCCGCGAAAAATTTAATCAGCGTGATTCCGCTTCCGGCGAACATCAAAGCGGTCCGCACATAAGCCAACAAGGTGCGTTCGTTGGCCAGGTCGGTGCGGATCAACGCCAGATCATTTCGGCGATCAGCTTTATCTTTTTCGGGCTCCGGTGCGACCATTGGTTCGCGACCTGCTGATTAGGCTTCGTTTGCCGACAAGGCGTCGACATAGGCCCCGATGACCGCGGCGCTGTCGCCACAGTCGGAAAACTCGATGTCGGTAAAATCCCGGAATCCGTCCAACGCGTGATCGTAGAACGATTCTTGGGCGATCCGCAGGTAACGCTGACGCACATCGGGTGCCAGGTCACAGACGCCACCGCCGACGACCAACAGGTCGTAATCACCGATGTACTGCAGCATCAACAATGCCATGCCCAGCGCTTTGGCTTGGTCGTCGAAAAGTTCGATGGCCAGTGCGTCGCCGTCGGCCGCCAATTCACGAAGCTGTTTGGCACGGTCCTTGTCGGTGCCTTCGACACTGTTCAGCGGATGATCCTTCCAATCGTCCAGCTTCAAGCGATACGCCAGTTGGTGTGTCAGCGCGGTCAATGACACGGCGGATTCGACCGCGTTGAAGGTGTTGCCGACTTTCAATTCGCGATCTTGGGGATAACGAAAGGCGTCGACCGGCAACAGAATGTGTCCGGCGTGTCCGGCACGACCCTTGCGACCGCGGACGACTTTGCCTTCACGAACTTCGCCACCACCAAAGCCGGTGCCCACGGCAATCATGAACAGCGAATCGAGTTGTTTGTTGGGACGATCCAAATTCAGCCCGGTGTGCTGGGCCAATTTTGCATCGATCTTCAAATCGCCTCGCCGCACGGCAAATTCGCCCAATGCCGCGGCCTGGCCGTCGCCCAGATAGCGGACCTCGATCGCCGGCGCGGTTTCACGCAACTTCTCCTGCAACATTTCGCGGATCGGACAATGGTTCCAATCCGGATGATTCAGGTTGGGTGACCCGTGAAGCACACCATCGATGGTGGCCGGCCCGGGCGTTGCCAAGGTCACGACCGGAAAGTCATCCAAGGACAGATGCAGACGATCCGCCGAACGCAGGATTTCGGCAACGATGTCGTCCACGGTCGCACCGGGGCCATCGTTGGAACGGGTGCGAAATTGATCCGACAGTTCGATCAGTTGACCCTGATGGTCACCCATGCAAATCGTGGACGTTGTTCCGCCCACATCGACGCCGATGAAATATGACACGTGAAGTTTCCTTGAAGGCCGGTCGGGAGATCCGCCATCAAAGCCCGCCGACGGCGGACCTGAGCGATCATCCCGGCCTGTCGCGAGGGTGCGTCAGGCGATTGCGAGGCTGGTTCTGACCAAGTCGGCGACGGTGATTGTCAATTCGCCAGTCGTCAGAGGAGCGGATTTGATATCGCACATCCCACTGCCGGACAAGATGACGGCGGTCTTTCCCCACGCCGGTCGACCGAATTTCACGGCGATTGGTAGCCAGTTCGTCGGCAGCACGGACGCGTTCACCCGACGTTGAAATCCAACCCCGCCATGGTTCCCGTGCTGGTGGCAAATTGATCCGCCGGAACACCCATCTGCTGCAAAATGGACACAAACAGATTCGGTAGCGGATAGTTATTCTTGCGGTCAAAGCCCAGATGGGCGCCGTGTCGGAATTTGCCGCCGCCCAACAGCACGGGCATGTTGCGGTTGTCGTGATTCGACGCGTTGCCCAGATTGCTGGTCATCAGCAACGTGGTTTGATCCAGCAGGCTGGTCCCGGAATCTTCGCTGGCCGCCAAGTCACGCATGAACTGACCCCAGTGCCGGACGATGGCTGTTTCCACTCGTTGCAGCTGAGCCAGTTTTTCTTCATCTCGGCCGTGGTGCGACAGGCTGTGATAACCCTGGTCAACGCCGTCGATCGGCACCACGCCGCCACCGGCCGGCAAGTGAAGTGAAATGACCCGCGTGGAATCGGTTTCCAATGCCAGTTTGATCATGCCGCACATGACATCAAAACGCTGGATCAAATCGTTCGGGTCGGCCACGTCCACTGGTCGCGGCACGTCCACCGACGGTTTGGGTTGCAGCGCCCATTGTTGGTTGGTCTGCATCTGTTTTTCGAGTTCACGGACGCTGGTGAAATAGGCGTCCAAGCGGTCGCGGTCGGCGACACCCAATTCACGTTGCAACGATTTGGCGTCATCGCCGACCAAGTCCATGATGCTGCGGCTTTGCAGCACCTTTTGGGCTTGGCGTTTTCGCTGAGCATCGGATTCATCGACAAACAGTTTCTCATACAAACGCGACGGCGACGTTTCCGGCGGGATCATCGCACCGTGACGGGTGTAACAGGGGCTGCCCGTCCCGGACGTCGCCAGAACCAGACTTTCGTATCGGGTTCGTCCGCTGAACTGTTGGGCAACGTGTTGGTCCAGGGAGATCGTGTTGCGGACTTGGCCGGTCGTCCCCATCGGCCTCGCCGTCAAGATGCTGGCTTCGGCGCGGTGGCCTCCGCTGACACCCGGGTGCGATGTCCCCGAGATGATCGTGAATCGATCACGCAAGTCGTCCAGCGATTTCAAGTACGGCGATGCCGCGTAGTCGCGACCGGTTTGCGTCGGATTCAAATTGCCGTCGACCAAACCCAAGCCAAGCGTTGTGGTGACCATCCGGCGTGGGGCCCCGCTTTCCAGATCATCAGCGAAGGATCCCGCCATGGCCGACAGCCACGGCAGACTCATCGCCACGCCGCTTCCACGCAACACCGTACGGCGATGTAGCAGCGAACGGATTCGCGACGAAACGATTTTTGCAGGGTTCAAATTCATGGCGGTGGTGCCTGTCGGGCGGTCTGTTTTCGGCGGGCGAACAGTTTTCAGCGGGCGATGTGCGTTCGGTCTACTTTTCCAGGAACAACGGGCTGGTGATGACAGCCATCAGCAGATCATTGATCGCGTATTGCGAGTCCGCGGTCCGTTGGACGATGGATTCGACCCTGGCGCGATCGGCGAATCGGACTCGCTGGCCGGTGCCATAGGTGATCCAGTGATCCGCCAAGTTTTCGGCCAGTCGATGATCTTCGTGGCTGACCAGATGACGGAATTCGGTGAAGTCATCGAACTCGTCTCCGCCGGGCAGCGTCCCGCTGGGGTCCACCGCCGGGCCTTTGTTGCGGCTGTTGCCGCGTTCATAACGGGTCCGGAATTGGCCCGATGCGTCGAAGGATTCCAGCGCGAAACCGGCCGCGTCAATCTTGCGGTGGCATCCGGCACAGTTCGGGTCTTCTTCGTGACGGATCAACATTTCCCGGATTGATGTGGAACCTCGCGTGTCCGGTTCGATCGCCGGGACGTTCGACGGTGGCGGTGGAATTGGGGTTCCCAAGATGCGATCGCACAGCCAGACGCCGCGAAGCACGGGCGACGTATCGGTGCCGTTGGCCGTGACCTTCAAGACGCTGCCGTGGGCCATCAGTCCGCCACGAACCGAGTCGTCGGGAAGGTGGACCAATCGCAACTGGTCTCCTGCGACGTCGTCGATCCCGTAATACCGTGCCAAACGGCTGTTCAAAAACGTGAAGTCAGCGGCGACAATCTGTTGCACCGGAGCGTTGTCTTTCAAAAGCTGATTCAGAAACGCTCGCGTTTCGGCAAGCATCGCGTCTTGCACGATCGGATCGAATTCGCTGAAACGACGTCGGTCCGGTTCGGTGTCGGTGATCTGGTCCAGTTCCAGCCACTGATCGGCGAAGTCCGACATGAACGACCTGCCGCGGGGTGTATCAAGTAATCGGTGGGCTTGTCGTATCAATGTCTGGGGATTGTGCAGCTGGCCGCGTCGCGCTGCTTCCAGCAATTCCTGATCGGGCATGCTTTGACACAGGAAATAGCTCAGACGCGATGCGATCGCGAAATCGTCCAAACGGCCGACCGGTTCGCTGAAGTACAAGAATCGTGGCGAACAAAGGACGGCCCGATACGTCGCACGCAACGCATCGACCGCCGGTACGCCTTCGTCCAATTGTTGGGACAGCATTTGCTGGAAACCGACCAGCCGATCCGGTTCGATGTCGCGACGGAAAGCCAGTTGTGCGAACCGGACCAGTTGATCGGAAAGTTGTTGTCGGGTGGCCGATGGATCGACTTGGAACGAAACGACGCCGTCACGTCCATGCTTTGCGATTGCGAGGTCTCCGAACAAAACGGCGGCGGTATCCGCGGCCGATCCTGCGGGTTGGACTTCACGCATCGAAAGTTCGCTGAGAGCCAAACCGGGAACGTTCTGTGGTTCCCCTTCCCCGGTGCCGACTTGGCCACCGGCGAACCGAGCCCTTTTCAAGGTCGAATCGTTGGGCCGGATCTCCAGCTTTTCCCCCTTGGGGATCCAGGCCCGGTATTCCAGCGTGCGTGGTTCGCTTTCCGCTTCGAACGATCCGATCCACGTCATCAAGGGTGAATTGGAAACGCACTCGCCACGGCGAACGGTGCACCAAACGCCGCCTTCGCTGGGCGGTTTGACCGCCGATGCGGTGAATCGGATGTCGTACCAACCGCTGCGTGGGACGCGGGTGGCTTCCATACGACCGTAAAACGGCATGTTGCAGGACCAGACCACGGCCCGGCCTTGGCGCATTTCAGGTTCGCGACATCGCCGACGCGGGTTTTTCCGGGCGATGCCCGCCGCGTCCCATTGTCGTTCCAGCAGCGGTTCGGTTCGCGAGACCTTTTGAAACGCCGCATCCAACGCGACGTCGACAACATCCAAATGAGTCTGCAATTGATACGGTGACATCGGCTGGGCGTCGGCGATGCCCACGTAACCGTGAAGCCGAGGTTCGCCCGACATCAGCGGAGCCAACGGGGTGCGGATCACCAGCAGATCCTGCAGCGTTTTTTCCAGCTGGCGGTTGGTCAGACGCCGGCCTCGCACACGACCGAGCGAATCATCTTGCCGAGTTTGATGGTCCGCCAACCAGCGCGACGCCTGCTTTAAGAATCGTTTTGCGTCATCGGGATCCGCGGCACCATAATCTTCCGGTGGCATCTCGCCGTCGCGGACTCGGTCGACGACGCGCACCCAACGTGCGAACGCTTCCTGGTCGTCCAAGTCGGCCGATAAGGTTTCCAGGTCCAGGCCGGCTTCGGCGTCTGGCCCCTGGTGGCAATCCAGGCAGTAGTCTTGCTGAAATACCGAGATCGAATCCGGCGGCTCCACGCCGATCGCCCGATCGGAAACGAGTGTCAACGTCAGGAAGGTGACGGGAACCATCAACCATCCGCACAAGCGTGAAACGCGTCGGCGCGTGACGCGGACGAAGGGTTGGCGCATGGGAGGACCCGATGCAGAGGGTGGGAAGGATCGCAAGGCGGGAATCTTTGCAAAGGCGGGGCGGGCCGCGTCATCCGCGGGCCCGTGTGCTCCATTGTGTCCAAAGATCAATCCCGACACAAGTTTCGTTGCGTGGTGGTCTGTTCACCACTGCCGCGTTCGTCCACCAAGCGCATCGGTGGTCGACGCATCAATAGCCGGCCGGCTGCTGTGGCGGCGGTTGCTGTCGCGGGAAGCCTGGATCGGACACGAACCGAGGATCGGCGACGTATTGACTGCTCATCATCAAAAACGCGACCGCGGTCAGCAGCATCGATGCAGGAGTGGTGACAAGCAGACCCACGTAGCACATCAGTGTTCCGACCAGGGAAAGCCCGATCGAAACCACGACGATCAACAGCGACGTCAACTTGTTGTGCATGGCGATGCGGAACGAATCACCAATTGCGCCCATCGCCGTCGATTTGCCACAGCAGATCGAATACAGCCACGGCCACATGAAGAACTGAAAGACGAATTGGGCCACCAATTGAAAGACGACGCCGACGATTCCGCCCAGCGTCGCAGCGGCATCCGGTCCCGCGGCGGCCCCCAAAAGACCGACGAAAATCCCGAAGAACATGACCGTGCCCAACACGATCGCACCGATCAGCAACGAGCTAAGGATCACCCGCATGACCAACGACATCGGGGGCATCATCTCCGACAGCGGGTTCGGGTGGTCTTGGGCGATCGCTATGATCGCGCGGCCCCAGCCGGTCCAGATGTATCCGGACAACAGCATCATCGCGGGAATGAAGATCAAAGCGCCCAGCACGATCGCCAAAACGCTCATCCCGTCCGCTCCGGCCGCACCGAAGAACATCCCCACGCCGCCGAACAACAGAAAGAACAACGCGACCATCGCGATCCCGACGCCCATCACCACCAATGTCGTCAACAACAGATTGACCCATCGCTGTTGGAAAATGGCCCAGCTGGTTTGAAAAATCTGCTCGAAAGAGACGTCCACGACTTGGTAGGGGCCGATCGTCACCGCGGGACTGGTCGATGCCGACGGTTGATAGGGATTGACCGGCGATGGTCCGGCACCGGGGCTCGAACCGAAGCTGCCGCTGGGGGCGGATCCAGGGGAAACCGGCGCGGTCCCGGCTGCCCACGGATCGGGCTGGACGTCCGCCGCGTTCCCGGTCACCTGGAACGTGGCCTCGCACGCCGGACAGCGAGCGGTTTTTCCCACCGCTTCGGCGGGCAATTGCAGCTGACGGCCGCATCCCGGGCACAACTGTTGGATCGTGGTCATGGTTTATCCGTCGTGGAAAGGTCTTGATCCGGCGGGCAATTTATACTCCCCTGCCCGAACCGATGGCCACCGCGGCGCTGTGTTTCGCGGCGCCGTCGGCCGTTTCGTGCGGTGTTCGGGTTGGGAATGTGGCTGTCTGGGTAAGCAGGCTGTTTAGGGATTCGGGCCGGCGACTCGTATCTTGTTCTTCTTTGTCGGGTTTTGTTCGTTGTCGGATGAATTGACCGTCGAATCTGTTTTGGGCAAGGGCGGCAGCATCAGCCGTCGCTTGAAGCAATACGAGCCGCGACAGCCCCAATTGACGATGGCCGCCGCGGTCGCCGACGCGTTGGAAAGCCAGCAGCATTTGATCGCCGAAGCCGGAACGGGCACGGGCAAGAGTTTCGCTTACCTGGTGCCCGCGATTCTGCACGCAACGTCCGACCAACAAGTCGTCAAGAAACCAACCGGGGCTGACACGTCGGACGCGGAGGATGATCCGCCACGCAAACGCCGGGTCGTGATTTCCACCGACACGATCAGCTTGCAAGAACAGCTGATCGCCAAGGACGTGCCGCTGCTGAACAGTGTCATCCCTCGCGAGTTCAGCGCCGTTTTGGTCAAGGGGCGTCGCAATTATCTGTCGATGCGACGGATGGAACGCGCGATCGCCAAATCGGTGTCCCTGTTTGAAACCGATCGGCAATACGACCAGCTTCGCCGGATCAAAGCCTGGTCCAAAGAAACCGGCGACGGTTCGCTTTCGTCGTTGCCACAGAAACCCGATGCGGTGGTCTGGGACGAAGTCGCCAGCGACACGGGCAACTGTTTGCGGCGATCCTGTCCGCACTTTGCCGACTGTTTCTACTTCCGCGCTCGTCGACGTGCGGAGAACGCTCAACTGTTGATCGTCAATCACGCGATGCTGTTCAGCGATCTGGCACTGCGCCAACAAGGCGTGGCGATCTTGCCCGATTACGACGCGCTGATCTTGGACGAATGTCACACGATCGAGTCGGTGGCCGGCGATCACTTGGGGCTGCGTCTGACCAGCGGACAGTTCGATTATCTGTTCAACCGCCTGTACAACGACCAAACGAACAAAGGCTTGCTGGTCGAAAAGGGCTTGCGCGGCCTGCAACAAGTCGTTAATCAGTGTCGTTTTGCGTCCAGCAATTTGTTCGCCGACGTGTTGGATTGGTGGGAAAGGGATGGACCCAAAAATGGACGCGTCACCCGTCCGGGGATCGTTGCCAATGAATTGAGCGAGGTCATGGAACGGCTGGCCAAAGGATTGCGTCAGCAAGCCGACGGACAAGACAATGCATCGGAGCGACAGGATCTGGAATCCGCGTTCCAACGCACGATCGCATTGGCGGGAGGTTTACGGCAATGGATCAACCAAGATCTGGACGATTCGGTGTACTGGGTCGAACGATCGGGCAGCCGGCGTGGGCTGGACCGCGTGACCTTGGCGGCTTCGCCGGTGAACGTGGGCGAAGTGTTGCGGACGGAGCTGTTTCAAAACGAAATGATCGACAGCGTGGTGATGACCAGCGCCACGATCGCCAGCGGTGACGATGACAAGTTCGCCTTCTTTCGTTCACGCATCGGCTTGACCGGCGGCGCGTCGGTGCGCGTCGGCAGCCCGTTCGATTATCGCCGGCAGGCGAAGTTGGTGATCGTCGATGACATGCCCGATCCGTCCGCCGATCGCCAAGCGTTTGAAAAAGCGTTGCCCGAACAGCTGAAACGGTTCATCGGGCACACCGATGGACATGCGTTCGTGCTGTTCACCAGTTACGACCTGCTGCGGCGCTGTGCCGATGCGATTCGGTCGTGGTTGGTGCAGCGTGATTTGCAGCTGTACAGCCAAGCCGGCACCCAAACGCGGTCCCAGATATTGGACGCCTTTCGGGCCAATCCTCGCGGCGTGTTGTTTGGCACCGACAGCTTTTGGCAGGGTGTCGATGTGCCCGGCGACGCCCTGCAAAACGTGATCATCACCAAACTGCCGTTCGCCGTGCCCGATCACCCGTTGCTGGAAGCCCGTTTGGACGCGATCCGCGCCGGCGGTGGCAATCCGTTTGTCGATTATCAGGTGCCCGCCGCGGTGCTGAAGTTCCGTCAGGGGTTCGGCCGTCTGATCCGGTCCAAGCAGGACACGGGGATGGTCGTGATGCTGGATCCGCGAATCTTGAGCAAGCCGTACGGACGGACGTTCATCCAGTCGCTGCCCGATTTGCCGGTCCAGCGCGTGCGTCGACGACGCAGCAAGGGAACCGCCTGAGCCGCCGGCCAGAGCCGGCCAGATCAACGCAAAAAGACATCTTGGGTCGATCGGCCGACAATCGGTAAGGTTGGCGCTGATTCTGTCGTTGTCGTCCGTCGAAGAAGCTTGTCGCAAGGATGCGTGTTGTGCTGAAATCCCACCGATTGTTGGATCAGCTGGACCGGTCCCAGCGTCAGAAGACGAATCGTCGTCGCGAAGACCGGATGCGACGGCGTAACCTGATTCTGCTGGTCACGGCCGCTTTTTTGGTGCTGGTCGTTTTGTCGCTGCCCAGTCTGGTCAGCCACACCGGTTTTGCGCGATCGTTCTTGCAAGAAATCGGTGACGACTATGACCTGGACCTGGATGCCGAAGGCGTCCGTGTCGGCTGGCTGACACCGCTGCAGTTGACACGGGTCACCATCGATGGACGAAACGCCGAAAGCCGGATCCGCGTCGACCGTGTGGACACATCGTTGACGGCTTGGGATCTGGTGTCGTCGTCGATGGACCAACTGGGCGCGATCGATGTCCGCGGGCTGCGTGTGGATTGTCTGTGGAACGGCGGGCGTTGCGGGTTGGAAGACGATCTGCATGCCTTGATGCAATCCGATTCAGAGTCATCAGCCACGGTATCGGCGGTGGTCCGGTTGCAAGAAGTCGGCGTGAATGTGCATGACGTCCGCACGGATCAGACGTGGTCGTTGAATCAGTCCAATGCGGAAATCACCATCCAACCGGATGCAATCCAAGCCAATGCATCGGGAGTCCTGCGAGAGCCCGGTGGCAGCGAAGGATCGGTTCAAGCCGATGTCCAGTGGACGCCGAATTCCGAAACCGTCGCCCAGGCCGATGGACGTGAGACATGGAAAGCCGCCGTCGATCTGGAATCGCTGCCGCTGTCGATCATGGCGTTGATCGGACCCCGTTTGATCGATGACCCGTCGTTGTTACCGGAAGAAATCGGCGGCGAATTGACGGGCCAAATCACATCGACCGGTTTTGACGATGGCGTGATGGACGTTTCACTGCGCGGCGTCAAGGTTCGGAATTTCGTCGCGGCGATGGCAAGCCCATCACCCGATGGCCGGCCGACAACCCGGCGCTGGGGCAACGAATTGGCAACACTGTCGGGTGATCTGGTTTGTTTGACGGATTCCGTGGTCGGCCGCGATTTGACCGTGGTCACCGACTTTGCACGCGTTGATTTTGACGGTGCGATTTCCAATTCAACATCTTTCGTGGATCCCAATGATCACTTGTTGGCTTGGTTCCGCAGCATCGCCGGTCGCGCGTCGGCCGAAATCGATCTAGCACGCTTGGATGCGGCGATGCCCGGCGTCTTGCCAATGCGGGATGGCGTATCGATCGTTGATGGGCGGATCGTGGCGACCGCGGAATCATTGGTCAACGATGCCTCCGGTGGTTCACGCAGTCGCGTCACACTTCGCAGCGAAGCCATCCGCGCCCGCACCAACGGCGGCAACGTCGATGTCGCTCCGGTGCAAATGGTTGCAACGGTCGCCGAAGATCGCGGAACGCTTCGTGCCGACGAATTTCGATTGCAAAGTACCTTTGCCCGGGCCACCGGTGGGGGCGACCTGCGTCGCGGGCAAGCCGACGTGCAGGTCGATTTCGGCAAGCTGGCGGAGACTCTGCAGCCGCTGTTTGATCTGTCCGAATCACCGCTGCGTGGCACGATCGAAGGCCAAATCGATTGGAACGTGGATCGACAAGACCGCTGGCGACTGCGAGGCAACGGGCGGGGAAGCCAGTTGGCGCTGACGCTGCCCGACGGCGGACGTCTGCGACGCGATGCGGTCGACGCATCGGTCGAAGCGACCGGGGTGTGGGACGGCCAAACGCTTAGCGAATTGGATACCGCGATCGTCCAATTGCGCAGCGACGGCGTTCACCTGTCGGCCGAATTGCAACAACCGACGCGGATCGACGGCGGGGCGGCAACCAAACTACCGTTGCGGCTGACGGGCAACGGACCGCTGGGCACGTTGCATTCGATGATCGCCAATTGGACGCCGTCGACCATTGCCAGCGTCGACGGTTCGTTCCAAATCGCCGCCGAATTGCAGGCGTCCGCCGGCGGCGCGACGCTGCGAACACTTTCGGGTGACTTGCGAGCGGTCCGCGTGGTCACGCCCCAGCGCGAATACCAACAGAACCATTTGGACATTCACTTTGCCGGGGACGTGTCATCGTCGGCCGATGACTTGCGGGTCGACGAACTGACCCTCAAAGGCGACACCGTCTCGGCCGCCCTGGCCGGTCGCTGGTCCGAACAAGCCAAACAAATGGAAATGCACTGGCGGGCCGATTTGCGTCAGCTGCAGGGCAGCGTTCGCCCACGCATCGCCGCGTCGGCCGAGATCCGCCAAGCCAGTTTCCAAGGCAACGCACCCGCCGCGTCGGCCGATACCGACGGCTGGTTGGTCGACGGGTATTGCGAAGGCCGGGTCAAACTGGCGGGCCTTGCCGATGGCCGATACCGCATCGATACCACCGCCACGGGATCGAACATCGCCGTGATCCAGCCGCCGCAATCGGCCGGCCAAACGCCACGGACCGTCTGGTTCGAACCCGATTTGAAACTGGATGGTCGCTTGATGTTGGATTCAGCGACCGGCGTGGTCCAGGCGGATCACACCAAGCTGACCAGCGGTTGGTTCACGACGGAACTTTCCGGCCCGGCGTCCTGGCAACCGGGGAACTATGACGTGCGTCTGAAGGGACCGACATCGCTGAAGATGGACGAAGTCGCACGTTTGCTGACAACGCTGACCGGGACGCCCATCGCGGCCGCCGGTCAGTACCAAACGCCGGTCGCCATCCGCGTGGGAATGTCCAAAGCGGGCGACGTTGCGTTTGACATCTCCGGCGACCTTGGCTGGGAAAGTGCCGCGGTCGGCGGTATCGATCTCGGTCCCGCCCAGATCCCCTTTCACATGACCGAGACGACGGTCACAATCGATCGGTCGTCGGTGCCGGTGGGCGATGGGGCCGTGATTCTGGATGGAGCGGTCGACTATCGTCCGGGGCCGATCCGGATGCGGCTGACCCCCGGCCAGATCGCTCGTCAGATCCGGGTGACGCCGGAGATGGCGGATCGATGGTTGAAGTACGTCGCCCCGGTGGTCGCCGACGCGGCCCGGATCCAAGGCACATTCGATGCCTATGTCGATGTCGGCGACGTGAACCTGGACCAACCGGCCGACAGCCACGTTGCCGGACGGCTGGACATTGTGGAGGTCCAGATGCTGTCCGGACCGATGACGACGCCGATCATCGCGGGGTTGGATCAATTGCGTGGGCTGACCGGCGCGCCGAAGGATCGCACCGAGACAAAGCTGGTGTCGTTGCCCGCCCAGCAGGTCGACTTCGAGTTGGCCGATCGTATGGTGACTCACCGGCGACTGGTCATGCAGGTCGACCAGGCACAGATCTTCACCGGCGGCCGAGTCCACACCGACGGGCGATTGAACTTGGTGGCCCAGGTGCCGCTGAACGAGCGGTGGTTGGGCAGCGACCTACGCATGCTAAGCGGCCAGACGTTGCGGTTCCCGATCAGCGGTACGATCTGGCAGCCTCAGTTGGACAACCGCGAGATGGCTCGGGCACTGACCGGGCTGGGGCAGCAGGCGGCCAGCGCGGCGGCGGAAAACTACCTGGACCGTGGCCGCCAGAAGATCAACAGCGAGATCAACCGCGGCATCGAACGGCTCAACGAGTCCCTGAACCTTGGGCCGATCCTGGGCTGGTGAGATGCCAGCGTCTTTCACCCTCCCGCTTGCGCGTGGTTGATTTGTGGCGTCAGCCCTCCCCTCGCTTTGGCTCGACCCTCCCGGAGGGAGGGTGAAGATTACGGAATTTACCCTCCCTCCGGGAGGGTCGCGAAGTGAGCTTCAGCGAACTCACGCGGGGAGGGTGGATCGCTGGGCGCACGAAAAAACGGCCGCGAAATGGCTTCGCGGCCGTGGATGAACGGTTCGACTGCACGAGTTCAGCAAGCCAGCTCGTCAAGAGTCGCGGTTGAGCCCGCCTCAGGCAACCTTCTTGCGACGCACTCGGCGGTAGACCGCACCGCACCCCAGCAAAGTCAAGCAAGCAACGCTGGAGGGTTCGGGAACGGCAGTGATCTGATAGGTGCCAATCGGAAACGGAGTTGTTGCCCCCGCATTTGTGGCCTCACCATCCAGTGCATTGGGACCAGAGAAGGTCCACTCCGCTATGTTGAAAGCACCTGGGCCTGTGTCATCATTCCGATAGGCCCATCCATCCAAATACTCCCAAGCTTCTCCCGTTCCGTCGGTTCCGGGAGTCCCAAACGTGTCGACAATCGAACCGTTAAGGTTCAATACAACTGAATCATCGCCGTTGATAGATCCACCACCGGTGATCGTGGGAGCAAATCCGAAAAACGTGTTGAATTCAGCTGCGTTTGGCGTGATGTAAATGAATTCGCCAGCGCCGATGCTCACGCCGGAGAAATCGACGGTCACGGACGGGGTAGCATTTGCGTTGAAATAGTATTCAAGGGTGTAACCGGCAAGGTCAGCTGAGGCTGTAGTGGAGTACAGTTCGACTGCCTTCGGAGTTCCTCCAGAAAGTGGACCATCAACTAAACCGGTAACGACCAACGCGGCGTTCGCCGGAGCCATCCAAGTGCAAGCAGCCGCCACCAACGCGAATAAAACCTTCTTCATTGTTTAACCTCAAGGCGCTTTGGAATCAGTGCGAATTCGAGTGTGTTCGTCGGCACGATAGTAGCCCCTCACTTGTTCTGAACAATGTAAAAATGCGGGGACTTGGTAAACTTAACGTAATCCTTACAAACGTCAAATCGCGGTGTCGTCGCGATCGCGACAGATTCGAAATCTTGAAGTCCATTTTTCGTCAAATTGGTGGTTGAGCAGGGCCTTTCTTCGCTGGCATGCCTCTCGTAGCCTGTCCAGCGTTACGTCATGCTGTGCCTGACGACTCCTGGGTCACGTCTGGCGTGGCCGATGTATTGCGAAGCCGGAGATTCACCGCCGGCGTATTCCACGAAAAAGATCTGATCGTTTGTCAACTGAATTGCTTTCCGGGCTGCTTGGCTCCGACGTTGATCCCGCCGAGGCGGGGGTGCGGCTGGGGCAAATGGCCGCCGATTTGGAATTGGACGTGGCGGCGCTTCTGCGGTCCATGGCGGCCGACCCACAGCGGCTGGCCGACAGCGATCCGGCGATCCTGGGCGGCCTGTTTCGGCTGTTCCATTTGCGGCTGGCCCGTGCGGGCATCGAATCGATTCCCGAAGACACCGAGTTCGCCAAGCTGGCCCATGGCTGGATCGGTGCGATCCTGTCCGCGGTCCCCGAAGTCACGCCGAACCAATTTCTGTTGCTGCAACTGCTGGCCACCCGCGGCAGCGATGCGTCGCTGGGCGTTTTGGTGAACCAACTCCGCCAGCGGCCTCCACAGACTTGGATGCAGGCCGGACAGATCTTGGGGCCGTTGATGCAGCGAGACGGCTGGAACGTCGACGCCGTCTACCCCGATCTGCTGGACTGCCTGAGTTCGCCGGCGATGGCCGCACCGGTGTTGGACTTGGCCAACTTTCTGTACCGCAAAGGTCGCGTGGGCCGGCATCCGGCCGCCGATCAGTTGACGGTGTTGAATCACTTGCTGGGCGAAGTCAGCGGACGATTGTCGCGGTTTGAAGAAGATCCGCGGTCGTTCGGCGACGACGTCGAAACGGTCCAGAATCGCTTGTCCGAATCCGTGGCGCTGGCGGTGTCGTTGTGCGACGCGGTGGGGCTGATCGGTGACGAATCGTCCATCGGCAAGCTGAACCAAGCCATCGAGCTGAAGCACCGTCGGGTGCAGTGCGAGGCCGCCGGGGCGCTGGCACGCTTGGACGACGATCTGGGCAAGAAGCGGTTGCTGCAGTTGACCGAAGAACCCGCCGCACGGCTGCGGGCGATCCAGTACGCCGATGAACTGGGATTTGGCGATGACGTGGATCCCGATCAACGCACCGAAACCGCGTCGGCCGAAAGCGAAATGGCGCTGTGGCTGACCCAGCCGCAACAAATGGGCGTGCCGCCGACCGGGGTCGAAGTGATCGAGAGTCGCCGGATGATGTGGCCCAGCTTTGACGATCCGATCGACGTCCATTTGGTCCGGTTCGAATACAACTTTGGCGATCGCCAATACAGCAATATCGGAATCGTGGGGCCGGTGACGTTTGCCCTGGCCGCCGACGTCGCGGATCTGCCGGTCGACGACATCTTTGCGATCTACGCCGGCTGGCACGCCGAACACAACGAGATCTTCACCGTCGCGGCGGACCAGCTGAACGAGGCTCAAAAGCGTCTGATGGCCGCCTATCGCGATCACTTGGATCGGGCCGGTTACGAAGACGCCACGCCGGAATTGCTGGGTCTGTTCTTGGACGAAACCGCGGGGATCTTTCGCGCCGTTCGGGATGAAACGGAGTGCCGTGTGGTCACCGATGGTCTGGAAACGATCGACCAGCCGATCGCCGGGCGTCAGCGACCGCTTCAGGGCGGCGACGTCTTCAATCTGTACAAGGGCCGCAAAATGTTGCGGACGTTCAATCCCGGCACATAGGCCGCTTGCATCGCCTCAGCGACCCCCAACGCGTATGGGTAATGGCGGGGACCCGAGTGGCAATCTGCCAAGATCGGCCGCGATGCTGCGAAACCCATTCGTCTATCGCCCAGCCGGCGTTTGACCCACAATGCGTCTTTCCGTCCAGCCGACCGGTACGCCAGAACGCGTGATCGGAGCCCGGACAAAACCAGAACGAATGACCGAATCGGTTTCTGTATCCGATGACCAAAGAAGAATCCAACGTGATTGAGGTCGACGGCCAATTGGTCGACCTTCGCAACCGACATCTCGCGGCACTACTGGCTTGGCTGATCCCCGGTGCGGGGCATTTTTATCAGGGGCGTCGCGCCAAGGGCGGGCTGTTTGTGATCAGCATTCTGATGATTTGGATTCTCGGTTTCGCCCTGGGCGGCAATCATGTCGTCTACGCGTCTTGGCAACCGGGCGACAAACGCTGGCATTATTTCTTGCAGGCCGGTGTCGGTGCCGCCGCTTTGCCGGCCCTGATTCAGGGCGACCGGATGCGGCGGATGACCGATCCGACGACCGGACGAACGCTGGACGGGTACCAGCCGCTTTGGAACGGGTTCATGGCCCCGCCGCACCGTCCGGTGATTGAAAAGAACGCCGACGAGGTTTCGGCATGGTATGCCCGGCGAGGCGCCGGTTACGAAATGGGAACCTGGTACACGATGATCGCCGGGTTGTTGAACATCCTGGTGATTTACGACGCCTACGCGGGACCATTGTCGATTCCGATCAGCGGTCGCAAGGGACGCGAGCGAGCCAAAGAGGACGCGGATGAATCGGTCGAACCCGATGGCGACGGATCGCACCAGCCTGCGACCACGGCATCCGCTTAGCCGCTTTCCCCACTCCGCCCCTCAAGTCTGACGACAAGCCGTCCTTCATTCAGGCACGCATCCATGCTTTCGATCTCGCCGACCTACTTGCTGTACTTCGTGCCGTTGCTGATCGCGATCTCGTTGGTGTTCGGTGCGACACGCCACGAAGACATGAATCTGGTTTTGCGTCACGCGGCCGGAACGGCGCGTTGGATCGGCGGATTCATGGGGCTGATCTTTGTCGTGTTGCTCGTTTTGGAATACATCGTCTAGGAACGATCGATGCGTGTTTTAACTCTGGGCGGCGGAACCGTCGGACGGTGGGTGGCCGACATGCTGTGCCGACGCCGGCACAGCGTGACCGTGATCGACAACGATCCGGAAAACGTTCGTCGGTTGAACAGTGAACTGGACGTCCGGGCGATCGAAGGCAGCGCATCGCAGGCCACCCTGTTGTTCCAGGCCGATGTGCTGAGCGCCGACCTGTGCTTGGCCGTGACCGGCGACGACGAAGTCAACATCGTGGGCGCCAGCATGGCCAAAGCGCTGGGAGCACGCCGCAGCATCGCGCGGGTCTATGCGCCAGCCCTTCGTGACTTGAGCACGTTCGATTACCAAAGCCATTTCCGAATCGATAGCCTGCTGAGTTTGGAACAACTGTCCGCGTTGGAACTGGCGCGTGCCATCCGCAACCCCGATTCGATCCCGCTGGAGCACTTTGCCCGAGGCCAACTGGAAGTCTATGAATTGGACGTGGCGACCGGCGCCGATGCGGCCGGCCAGCGGTTGACCGATCTGAAGCTACCCAGCGGCGTGCGGGTCGGATCGATCGCTCGTGACGGACGCATGTGGATCGCCAGCGGTGCCGATGAAACGCGTCCCGGCGACCGTGTGTCGCTGGTCGGGATGCCCGATGACGTTGCCAAAGCACGCGACTTGTTCAGCGGATCGACGGGCAAGAAACGGGCGTCCAAAGTCATGGTCGCTGGTGGCGGCGAAACGGGATACCACGTTGCCGCTTCGTTGTGTTCGCACGGTTATCGGGTGACCCTGTTGGAATTGGCCGCGCACCGCTGCGATATCCTGGCCAAGCTGTTGCCCGAGGTCACCGTGGTCAACGCCAATGCGAACCGACGCAGCATCTTGGAAGACGAAGGTGCCGGAACGGTCGACTACTTCGTCGCCTGCACCGGCAACGATGAAAACAACATCATGGCGGGCGTTGAAGCGCGCGAACTGGGGGCATCCCGTGTGCTGTGTTTGGTCGGGCGCCCCGACTATGCAAACGTGGTCGGAAAATTGGGGATCGATCGCGCGGTCAGTGAACGTGACGTCGTCGCGCGACAAATCTTGGGCTTCTTGAACGAAGGTGCCATCATCAGCCAGCGAAAGTTGCCCAACGGTGCGATCGCGGTCTGCGAACTGGAAGTGATGGAAGGCAGTCGTGTGACCCAAGCCCCGCTGGCCGATCTGCCATTGGCGGGACGTTGCTTGATCGCAGGATTCCAGCGGGACGGTTTCGTCCGCGTGCCTCGTGCCGATGACACATTGCAGGCCGACGACATCGTCGTGGCCTTGGTCGATCAGGACGCCGCCGGCGAGTGCTTGCCGCTGTTCGACCGTGGCTAATGCCGGCCCGGTTTTGAAACGGGCCGGATCATCAAGACGGCTCAGTTGTCAAACCAACCCAGCGACTGCAGAAAGCTCATCGCGCGATCGGTCGTCGAACGGTACGCCGAATTGTCGCCTTTGCCGGCATTGAAGAATCCGTGGCCTTCGCCTTCGTACAAGTACAGTTCCGAGCGCAGACCCGCTTCGGTCATCTTGTCGCGAAAGCGTTTCGCGGTGGCAACGGGGATCAGTTTGTCCTCGGTGCCCAAGAACACGATTGCTGGCGGGTCGTCCTTGGTGATGTTTTCCGACGGCGAGAATTCCTTCACTCGATCGCCGACACGGGCGTCGCCCCACTGACCCGGACGGTTGTCGTAAACCGGATTGAACAACAGCAATGCGTTGGGCTTACGTGACACGCCGTCAACGGCGACGTCATCCATCATGCCCAGGAAAGACGCCAAGTGGCCACCGGCACTGCCACCGCCGGCCGCGATACGATTCGGATCGATGCCCAATTCCGACGCATGACTGCGGATGTATCGAAAGGCATCGGAGACGTCTTCGGTGCACGTGATCGGTGGCAGCTTCGACTTTTTATCCAACAGCCGATATTCCACGCGAAAGCACACCACGCCTCGATCGGCCAGTTCCAAGCTGTGTTGGCTGAACTGACCCGGTTTGCCACCGGTCCAACCGCCGCCGTGAATGAAGACGACCGCCGAACGCTGGTCTTCGGCGGTCCAATCGGTCGGTCGGGTAAAGTCGATCCGCAAATCGCGTCCATCGACCGTCTTGTAAATCAACGATCCTTCGGTCACCGACGACCCGTCGCCGCCCGGTGCCTGGTCGGCCACCAGTGTGGAAGCGAAACCGAACAGGCAAACAACGACGGCGATGGTGCGGATCATGGCGATTTAAACCCTTGCTTTGGTGCGTGCTTCACGAAGACCACGGCTAAGGATATCACGCAGCATCGGTGAATAGTCCTCGTACTTCGACTGATCCGGTGCACCGCTGCTGAATTGATAGATCGCATCGCGAGGCTTGACGCCCAAAGCGATCAGCGAACTGCTGACCGTTTGGTAATCGCCGTTGCGGACGACCATGCTGGGGCGACCCGGGCCGACCGGGGCACGAGCGAACACGCGGCTGGCAACGGCCAGGAACTTCACCGGCGAATCCAGCGTCTGAAGCGTCAACAGTCGACGTGCCATTTGCACCCGTTGGTCTTCCGGGTCGTTCAAGTCGCGGGCGCCGATGATGTTCAGGCCTTCCTGCAAGGGAGCGACCGAAACTTGTTCTTCGGCATAGATCGCGTAGCCCGCTTGGGCGTCGGCCACAATGATGTTGCAGCCTTCGTACCGCGTCTTGTCCAGTTCCATTTCCGCTTTGGCCAAGGCCTTGCTAGCCGAAGTGCATCGCAGCAAATCCAATGCAAGCAAACCGCGGGATCGTTGACCGAACAACGGCGATGCGGTCGCGCGATTGGTCAGTCCGACGAACAAGCCATTCTGGTTAACGCCCAACCACGTGCCGCCGGCTTTTTGGTCGATGCCGCATAAGACACGAGGTTTCCCAGATTGAATGGAAGGTAATTGGCTGGGGCGATCGATGTATTCCTCGCGGTTAGCGGCAACCAAAATGGGGCTTTCGGGGACCAGACGGTACTGAACGGCCAGTAAGCACATCTCGCAGCTTTCAATTTCAAAGATCGGTGAAGTTATCTTCGCGGCCGGCACGGTCCGGGTTGCCCCGGAGCTCGATTCGACGGGTCCAATGTTATCTCCGCGAAGAGGCGTACCCCACCCTCTGTTAGGGGGTTTTGTTGGGAAATGGACGTGTTTTTAGGGGCGAATGAGGCCGTTTTCTGCATTCTGGGCAAGATACACCGCATTTTTGGCCGATACACCATTGACGCTGACTGTCGTCGACGCCCGTTTGGCAAGACCCCACGATGTCCGAAACGTCTGATTCCATCGACTCCGACACAATCGACGCCGCTGTGCAGCCTGACGCGGCGCCCAGCGGTGATTCGCAGGTGTCGCGATACAAGGATCGCGTGCTGCGGATTCAGACGCCTCTGACCGTGACACTGGCTCGGTCACGTGTGCCGCTCAGCCGGGTGATCTCTCTGGTACCCGGTTCGATGCTGACGTTCGACGCCCACTGTGACGAACCGCTGACCTTGGAAGCCGGTGACCATCCGATCGCACGCGGTGAAACCGTCAAGATCGGTGACAAGTTTGGGATGCGGATTCGCGAAATCATTCGCCCCGTCGTCGAAGACTGATCAACGCCGTCAAAAACGAATGGATCGTCATCGCGCGGTCGGTTGCCGCCCCATGACATGGATTCAGCGATCGGAATCTTCCGCCTGGTCGGACTGCTGGCGGTACTTGGCAGGTGACATTCCGGCGTGCTTTTTGAATTGGCGATAGAACGTCGTCAGATCATTGAAGCCGCATTCGAAGGCGACTGAGGCGATCGGGATCGATGTGTCTTGCAACCGTTTCTTGGCATGGTCAACGGCCTTGCCCCGCACGAAGTTCAACCAAGTCGTCCCGGTTCGCTGGCTGAACAATTTCGTGAAGTGCCGCCGTGACATCCCCAAACTGGCCGCGGCCTCATCGATCGTGGTGGCTTCAAAGAAATAGTCTTCCAAATAGCTGACATAGCGGCGCATTGATTCTTGGTCCCGCGTCATGCCCCGCGCGACGCGTTTGCGAACATGAGTCCGCGGATCCAAAACCGATTCCAGCAACCGCAGGGCGTCGGCGACCATCGACAGGCTGATCGAATCGTCCAAGGTCTGCTGGCGGTAAACCATCCGCCGCATGGTGACCGCGACGCGGGTGGTCAGGTGGGGATCGCCCAACACGAAGAACGCGAACCGTTTGGCGATCGCCGAATCGAATCGCAACAAATTCAAGCTGATGCAAGCCACGTACAGACGACTGGGCTGTTCCGGTGCATCGACGACACGGTGACGCAGTTCCGGCGGCACCACGATCACATCACCACTTTGAAAGGGCTTGGTGATGGATTGGGTTTCCAATTTGCCGGCGCCTTCGAGCACGTAAATCAGCTTAACGAAACGATGCGACCGAAAGTCCATCGAAAAGTCACCGGTGTGGTGGCTTTCGAAAACGAAGACGCCGAAGTCCGGCAACACTTCATCGACTGGACGGCTGGTGCGTCGATCCGACAACGAGGCTTCCTATCGGGATTCAAGAATCGGCAGGTTGGAAGGCGGGTGTCAGCGGTTGCCGACGGCGGGCCAACGAGCGACCGATCGAATGACCGAAACGGTCAGGCCGCGTCGCATCGCCCGGTTGCCCGAATTGCCAATTTCGGGTCTCACCTGATCATCCAAGACCTGCCCGGCCGGGGCAAGTACGATCATGCCGCTGCCTCTGTCCGCCCCGCCGGTTCACGATCCGGCTTGCCGCTTGTCCCAATGCCCACGCCGATGTCGACTTATCCAAGAATCGCCGCCCTGAAGACCCACGACGCTTTCACCGCCCGATTGTTCCAATTGGGCCTGGATTTGCCCTGTGACGCCGACGTCGCCTCGGGACCGGACAGCCCACTTGCGGACGGGATTGAGGTCGATGGGCTGACGGTGGGCAACCGGTTTTGCATTTTGCCGATGGAAGGCTGGGACGGGACGACCGACGGCAAGCCCACCGATTTGACGCATCGCCGCTGGAAGAATTTCGGGATCAGTGGTGCCAAGTGGATGTGGGGCGGTGAAGCGGTGGCGGTCCGCCACGACGGTCGAGCCAACCCGAATCAACTGTTGATCAACGAAGACAATCTGTCGTCGATCGCCGACCTGCGACAAACGCTGTTGGACGCCCACGCCGAACGTTTTGACACCACCGATGACCTGTTGGTCGGTTTGCAGTTAACTCATTCGGGACGATTCGCGCGGCCCAATCGCAAGGATCAACCCGAACCACGGGCGGCACAGCGAAACCCGGCGCTGGACCGGCGTCTGGGGATCAAGGACGATTCCGGCCTGATCACCGATGATGAGCTAGCGACCTTGGTCGACGACTTCATCCGAGCCAGCGTGATGGCCGAAAAGATCGGATTTCAATTCGTCGACGTCAAACATTGTCACGGATATTTGGGGCATGAATTGCTGTCCGGCGTCGACCGATCCGGCAAGTACGGCGGCAGCTTCGAAAATCGAACGCGGTTCTTGCGAGACATTGTCCAGGGCGTTCGATCGGCGACGCGGAACATGAAGATCGGTGTCCGCGTCAGCGTGTTTGATTTTCTGCCCTATGTGCCCGGTGACGACCGCATCGGCGTTCCCGATGCCGACGGGGATCCACGCTTGGCTTTTGGCGGCGACGAAAATGGCTTGGGAATCGATCTGTCGCAGCCAGGCCAGTTCATGGAACTGTTGCAATCACTGGGCATTGAAATGGTTTGTACGACGTGCGGCAGCCCTTACTACAACCCGCATATCCAGCGTCCAGCCTATTTTCCGCCCAGCGACGGTTACCAACCGCCCGAGGACCCGCTGGTCGGCGTGACGCGTCAGATCCAAGCCACCGCGGCGCTCAAGCGGATGCACCCGAGCATGACATTGGTCGGATCGGGCTATACGTATCTTCAAGACTGGTTACCCGGGGTTGCCCAGGCGGTCGTTCGGCAGGGAATGGTCGACAGTGTCGGTCTGGGACGAATGGTCCTGTCGTATCCCGAACTTCCCGACGACGTGCTGACCGGTCAAGCATGGCAGCGTAAGAAGGTTTGTCGGACGTTCAGCGACTGTACCACCGCACCACGCAACGGGATGGTCAGCGGGTGTTATCCACTGGACCGCTTTTACAAAGACCGCCCCGAGCGGGATCAGTTGAAACAGATCAAACAGGCGTCCGCGGAATCCTGACAATCGTTATCAGCGGTCGATGATGCTCACATCCACTGGCTTCGTGGATTCCCCCCCGACGTGACGCGGATTGCAACCTAGGTTTCGAAAGAGGTTCTGTTTCATCCGCTAGTTTGTCGACGGTCATGTCAGCTGCACCGATTCCTTGGAAGCACATCCGCAACGTCTTGGTCCTGTTTTCGCCTTTGTGGGGCGGGGCCGCGGTGTTGTTCGGACTGTTCGGGCTCAGTTATTCCCTGTTCAGCAACGACGTTTGGTCGGCCAAACAGCCCTTGGTGATCCGCGACGAGGCGACCGGTTCGGTCGACCGACTGGGGCGATTTGCCAGCCAGAATGAATTGAAAGCCGCCCAAGAAACCATCTTGGAAATGGCCAAGAATCCCGAAGTGGTTGCGGCGGCATTGCGCCAGATCGGTCCCGACAAACGATCCCACGCCGACGATTGGCCCAGCGTCAAGACGATCGAAACGGTGGCCGACCAATGCGTGAATCTCGTCGCACCCCAGGGCAGCGAATTCGGCAGCAGCGAAGTGATCTATCTGTCGGTCAAAGCCAAGAAGCCTGACCGCGCGGTCGCGTTCTGTGGCGCCCTGTTCGACAACTTGACCGAACAACTACGAAAGGTGCGTCGTGTCCGTGCCGACAGCATCATTGTCGAACTGACCCACGCGCGTGATCTGGCGCGACAGAACCTGGACGAAGCATTGACGATGATCCAAGAGATCGAAGTCAAATCCGGGATCGACTTGGGAGAACTGCGAAACCTGAACGACACCATCAGCGGCGATGGAACCAGCCGACGAACGTTGGAAACGACGACCAGCGATCGGCAAGCGGCCGAGTTGGCGCTGTCCAAGCTGGAAGCTTTTCATCAGCTGTTGGTCGACGGGGCATCGGATCCGCAAAAGCTGTTGATCAGTGGTGACGAATTGATGTCCAGCCAACCTTCGCTGCAGCGATTGAAGGAAGGCTTGATCGATGCCCAGTTGGAAACCAGCAAGCTGGCCGGAAACCACACCGTGCTGAACCCCAAACGACGTGTCGCCATGGCCGTCGAAGAAGAGATCAAACGTCGTCTGCAGCAGGAGGCGGCCGCGGTGGTTCGCGGGATGCAACCGGAACTGAAATTGGCACGCGACCGCGTCAATCGTTTGCGTCAGCAAGAAGCCGATTTGACCAAGAAGCTGGCTCACCTGGCTGAAATCCGGGCGACCTATGCAAAGCTGGACGCACAACTGAAAAACCGCACCGAGCAATTTGCCGCGGCCGAAGCCGCCCTGGCCGAAGCACGTGCCAGTCGATCGGCTGCGCTGTCGACGAACTTGATCGCCGAACTGGGGCCACCCCAAGTGGGCGATTCACCCATCAGTATGTCGGGAACCATGCTGACCGCCGGCTCGACGACTGCGGGGCTGATGTTCGGTCTTGGCATCGTTTTCTTGATCGCACCGGGGCCATCGGGTAAGACCTACGGTCGTCGCTGGAGCGATTACCTGGGCGGTCGCCGTGCGTCGGATCATTCGTCCGGCAGTGAAGCCGGCGGCGGTCAAAGTTTTCCCAATGATCGACGCGCCAAGCCGCGGACCTGATGAACGATTCTGACGCCAGCGAAGATGTGACGACTGTTGGACAACCGCAGTCACCGCCGCCCGCACCGGCGAAGAATCGCGATTCTTTGCAACGCAATTATCGAATTCTGCGCGACGATCGCATCGTTGATACCGTTGCCAAACTGGAAAAGCGGATCCAGGATCGCTTTCCAGATTCCGGTTTGGCCAATTTGTGTGGCGAACTGCTGCAAGTGGCCCAGTCCGCGTCGCAAACGTCGGACTTTATCGGCCGGCCGATCCCGTCGATCCGCTGGTCTGGATACTTGTTGGCCTTTGTCTTATTCACGCTGATCATCGGCACGGTGGTCGAAAGTATCGTGCTGTTCGGGGTCGATACGGATGAACTGCGGTTGACCGACATCATCCAAACCTTTGATGCCGGTATCAGTGCGATGATCTTCATCACGGCCGCCATCTATTTTCTGATCAGCCTGGAAGCTCGCATCAAACGTCAGCGCGCTCTGACGGCGATTCATGAACTGCGATCTTTGGCGCACGTCGTGGACATGCACCAATTGACCAAGGATCCCGAACGGGCCATGCCCAATTGGTTGGCCACGGATCATTCGCCACGGACGACGATGACCCCGCTGCAGTTGAAACGCTACCTGGATTACTGCACCGAAATGCTGTCGTTGGTCGGGAAGATCGCGGCGCTGTACATCACGCGATTCGACGACCCCGTTGCGGTGGCCGCTGCCAGCGAGGTCGAACAGTTGACCACGGGGCTGTCACGCAAGATCTGGCAAAAGATCATCACGACCAACTTGGCCGGTCGTATGCAAGGATCGCTGAATCTTCCCGACCCGCCACTTTCCACCTGAGCCGCGGCCCGGGCGCAATCAGATGCAGTGCGGTGGCATCCGATAAAATCGTCGGCACTCCGGGCGACCACACGTGTCGCTGAGTATCGGAGATTTGTTGCGAGCGGGATTTGTGGGTGCGGGTGTGATGATGCGTTGGTGGTTGGGAATTGGGGCTTGCTGCTTCCTTTGGTGGTTTGCTGGAGTTTCGGTCGCCGCCGACAGCACGACCTTACCCATGGTGGCTGATCCCGATTTGCGGCTGACGTTGATCGCGTCGGACCCCGACATCGTGACGCCGATCGGTCTGGCGATTGATGCCTCGGGCCGCTTGTTCGTCTTGGAATCGCATACCCACGAAGCCGCGGCAGATTATCCGGGGCCCGATTCGGATCGCATCAAGGTTTTCGCCGACGAAGACGGCGACGGCGATTACGAATCGGTCACCATCTTTGCCGATGGCTTGGTGCAAGGATTGACGATCGCGTTTTCGCCGGCGGGAGATCTGTATGCCGTGTGTGCCAGGTCGGTCTATCGGTTGCCCGACCGTGATGGGGATGGCCGCTGTGACGGGCTACAGCGAATCATCGATGTCAAAACGAAAGGACGCTATTCCCACAACGCTTTGCTGGGGATCACGTTCGATGCCGACGGAAACCTGTTCCTTTCGCGAGGCAATCTGGGCGGCCAAGCGTACCGTGTGGTGGGTTCCGACGGCACGGAAGTTCGGGGCTACGGCGATGGCGGAAACATCATGCGCTCCAACGCCGATGGCGGGCGATTGATCGAATACGCGACCGGATTCTGGAATCCGTTTGGAATCAAGTTCGACGGAAATGGGCGTCTGCTGTGTGTCGACAATGATCCGGATGCTCGTGGACCGAATCGACTGATTCACGTCGTTCGGGGCGGTGATTACGGATACCGTTCGCTGCATGGAGGAAGCGGCACCCATCCGTATCAAGGTTGGGACGGCGATCCGCTGAGCGATCCGCCGGGTACCCTGCCCTACATCAGTGGCACCGGCGAAGCACCGTGTGATTTGTTGGATCTGTCACGGACGAATTTTCCGACGAAGTATCGCGACAGTTTGCTAGTCAGCGTCTGGACAGAAAACACGATCGAATGGCATCAAATGCGGCCAAAGGGAATCTCCGTCACTGCTGACGTCGATCGATTGATTCAGGGCGACACCGATTTTCGTCCGGTGGCGTTTGATGTGGGGCCCGGTGGTGATGTCTTTTTCACGGATTGGGTCCAGGTGGATTATCCCAATCATGGACGCGGCCGCATTTGGCGACTGTCATCGACCCGGACCGAAACCGATGCGATTTCGCCACGCCCGATGTTGGACTCGAGATCATCAGACAATGCCGGCGATCGTTTTCGCCAAGCAGCAGAATCGATTGCGGAATCGAACCAAGGGATCATCGATGCACTGGGGACCGAAGACCCCTTCCAGAATCACCTTGGTGTGATGCAGCTTGCTTCACCGGAGAATTCAGCGTTGCGGCAAAAACTGGTCGCGTCATCGGACCCGAAGCTTCGTTTGGCGTCGTTGTTGGCATCACGACGAGCGACGCTTTCACCCGATCAAGCGATGCGGATCGTCGATGGTTTTCTTACAGATACCAGCCCGATCATCCGTCGTGCTGCGCTGATTTGGGCTGGTGAAGATCGTTTGGTGGAACTTCAAGACCGAATCGAAGGTTCCATCCGGCCCGCCAACACGACACCCGTCCTGATGGAGACGTATCTGGCGACAGCGGAAATCTTGACGTCTGAATTCTCCGAAGCCTTCGAGCATCGCGTTGTCAAAGCCAAACAGCTGCCCAAAAAGGATGTGGGAACCTTGGTCCGCCGAATCGCCTGGGATTCCAGCATTCAGCCCGCCGTCCGCGCGATCGCGATCAGGCGGCTGCAGCCGCCGTTGACCGATTCGACGGCCGATCGATTGATCCAGACGGCTCATTCGACCGATCACCTCGCGGCCATGGCCGCCATCGGTGTTCTGGGCAAGTTGACCAACCCAAGGTCACGCGAGTGCCTGATGACCGTCGCGATGGATGCGTCACGGTCGTCCGAACTGCGATGCGAGGCACTGTTGATGCTGGCAAGCGACCCGGAACTGGATCCCAAGCCGTTGCTGTCGTTGCTTGATGACGCACAGCCCAGTGTTGCCGAAGAAGCGGCGCGAACACTGCGGTCCTTCATTGCCGATCCGATCGTGCGAGCCGCTGCGGAACGTCGATTGGAAACATCATTGACGTCGCCCGATGCCGTCACGCGTCACTTCGCGATGGCTTTGGGGCGACCCGCCGATGACCGACCGGAGAAGCATGACGACTGGCTGCGATACGCGTCATCTGGCGGCGACCCGGCGGCGGGGCGTCGAGTGTTTCTTAGTAACCATGCGACGTGCGCGAAATGTCATTCGCTTTCCGGACGCGACGACACCTTGGGGCCCGACCTTAGCCGTATCGCGTTGTCGGTCGATCGTTCGCAATTGATCCGATCGGTGCTGAATCCGTCAGCGGACTTTGCGCCGCAGTATCAAGCCTGGACGATCTTAACCGCCGACGGCCAGGTGGTGACGGGGTTGCAGATCGACCAGAAAGCCGGTGGCGCGATTGAGATCATGTCGACCGACGGCGTGATGCGACGCATCGAGGGCGATGACGTCGAAGATTACCAAGCGTCACGACGATCGGTCATGCCGTCCGGACTGGAACAAAATCTGACGGCCACCGAGTTTCGTGACTTGATCGCGTTCTTAGCGTCCCGCAAATAGGCACCAACGCGAGGCGCCGACAGTGCCGCAATCATTCGTCCGTTGCGATCGAATAGGAAGGGATCAATCGAATATCGGATAGTACGTATTGAACGCGGCTTCACAAAAGACGGCCGGGTCGTTGAACCGGCGATGTTGATCCAGGCCGCTGATCGATTCCATTTGTGATTCGGTCAACTCAAAATCGAACAGATTCAGATTGTCCGCCAAGTGCGCCGCCTGCTGGCTTTTGGGAATCACCGCCGTGCCTCGTTGGACGCCCCACCGCAGGACGACTTGAGCGGTGGATCGACCGGTTTCTTCCGCGATGCGTTGCACAACCGGATTGTCCAAGACCGAATCGGATGCTTCGGCCATCCCCAGCGGCTGATAGCTCTTGGCACCCAGCGGTGAAAACGCCGTCACGGCGATGTTTTCGCTTTGCGCATATCGCACCAGATGGTTTTGCGTCAGGTAGGGGTGAAGTTCCACCTGCAGAACCGAAGGCCGAATGCGGCAATCGCTGATCAAATCGCGGATCAGTGAGACGCCGAAATTGCAAATCCCGATATGTCGGACCAAGCCTGCGTCGACCAGTTCTTCCATCGCAGCCCATGTTTCGCGGATCGGCACTTGGACCGGTTTCATCGCCGGTGATTCCGCATCAGGATCGAAGAACCAAGCGGGCGGATACCGGTCTTCGAAGGGAACAAATTCCAACGAGATCGGAAAGTGGATGTGGTACAGGTCTAAATAATCCAGCTGCAGATCCCGCAGCGTTTTCTCCACCGCCAAACGAACGTGTTCCCGGCGGTGATACGTGTTCCACAGCTTGCTGGTCACCCACAGTTCGTCGCGACCGATCGATCCGCCGGAAAACTGTTTGGACATCGCGGCACCAATCTCCGCTTCGTTTCCATAATCGCAAGCACAATCGAAATGGCGATAACCCAGATCGATTGCGGTCGAGACGACTTGATCACATTGGTCGCCGGGGATCTTCCAAAATCCCAAACCGACCTTTGGCAACTTGCTGCCATCGGCCAGGACAAGGTCCGTTGAAGAAGCGTCAGAATGATTCATGTTCAAAGCAATGATGCGTCATGCGTTAATTGGAAAGATCGGCCGACGGATTCAACCCGCCAAGGTCGTGACGACGAGTCGCGTCGGATGCGGTTGGCACGGATGGTCGTGGCGGAATCGTTCAGGGAACCCGCAGAATTTAGTCTTCCAAGACCATGATTTCGACACGGCGGAAATCAATCGGATGGCTTTCGGATTGCAATGAAATCGAACCACCGCTCAGCATCAGCCCGCCGGCTTTCTCGCTCAGTTCCTTGGCGTGGGCGTCGCGCGGATCCAATTGCGGTTGTTGGTATTCCAGAACGACATCGCCGTCCAAGATGTGCTTGACGACTTTGTTGCCGCGGACTTCGATCTCCGCGGTCACCCACTGTTCACCGTGATAGGTCTTTGACGACGACTTGGTGCAGTGCGGCAAGAACAACTTGTTTTGATAGAACACGTTGGTTCCCGGGGTGCACAAGTTGGAGGTTGTTCGATCGTTGGTGCCATCACCACCCAACAATTGGACTTCGATCGATGTTGGAAAATCTTGGTCCTTGGTCATCTGTTCGGGGCGTTCACCGTGGATCATCACGCCGCTGTTGCGGAGAGCCCATCCCGGTCCGCCTTTGCATTGTTCGCCGACAAATCGGTATTCGACTCGGAATCGATAGTTGGAAAAGTCGTCCTGGTAAAACAAGTGCCCGAAGGTTTCGTTGAACTTGTCGTACTGGTCGTAGCGGACCTTTAGCAAACCGTCTTCGACGCGAAAGGTGTTGTAGGGATCGACGCCGGTTTCTTGATAGCGAATCTTGGGGGTCCAGCCGGTCAGGTCTTTGCCGTTGAACAGCGAGGTCCATTTTCCAGGTTCGGGCTTGTCGGCAAAAACGATGATGTTGCCGCAGAGGACGAATGTCAGGACAGCGAAGCAGCGAAACATGGTGAACTGGGTACCCATAGGGAAAGCGAAGGCATGGTGTATCGCGGAACGAAGCCGGTGCGGCTAGGGACGGCGGAACACAGAGATTGCTTTTGCGGTTGCCGCCGGCGAAAAAACGCACGGGCCGACACCGCCGGACCGCCATCATACTTGATGTCGCCGTTGTCATGCCCGAACCCCTGCTACGAAACGTCGCGTTGGTCGGTCAGCGATCCGGCTGGCGTCCCGGGCCAGCGGCGTCGAGGGTACAAAGAGGGGACGCCGCGGCGCGTTTCCGCATGCCGTTTTTCCTGAACATCCTGAGGGGAGTGTTATGTCACACCACACCTACAAGAAGATTGAAGTCACCGGAACATCTCCGGTTTCGATCGAAGAAGCGGTCGAAACCGCCATCACGCACGCGTCACGCACCGTCCGCGGACTCAGTTGGTTTGAACTAACCGAAACCCGCGGGTTGATCGAAGAAGGCAAAGTGTCCGAATGGCAAGTGACGATCAAGATTGGTTTCAATCTGGATCAGTAACCTGCCTTTGTTGCATGGCGGAACGGACGAACCGAAACCACGACGGCTAGACCGTCGTGGCGACTTCCGCTGCCGGCATTTTCGTCAATAGCGTCTCGACGACATCGGCAGCACTGTAAGCGGTGGCGTCGTCGCTCGGCAGGAAACGGCCGATGTTCACCACGTCGTTGCCGCTTGTCACCAACGGCAATTCGGTTTCGCCCGACTTGCGCGTTTGTGCCAATCCGATATCGGCCAGCAAGCCATTGCAGACGCACTTTCGGCCGACGGTGTCTTCCACCTTGCCGCCTTTGCGGACGTAGTCATCGACGGGTTCGGCAGGACAACGCCAGCCGGTTTTGCCGTCTTCACGCACGTAGCCTTGTCGCAGAAATCCAAGGTCGCAAATGCGTTTACGCTCTTGGTAGATTGGCAACTCGGACATCGTGTCGTTCAGTTGCAAAACTTTGAACGGGAACCCGGTTGGCGAAGCAAGAGGGTCGGTGTGAACGTCCAGCTTGCCTTCACGAGCACGCTGGATGACTTCGGTTTTGATTCCGTCGCTCAGTCCTGATTCTTGACAGAACGCGAATGGAGTTCCCACCTGGACGCCGGTCGCGCCTTCGGCGATGGCTTGTTCGATCGCATCAGCCGAACCGTAAGATCCTGCCAACCAGAACGGCAGTCCGATTTTTGCGATCTCCGCCAGCTTCACCACGTCGCGTCGTCCATAAACCGGTTCGCCGCGATCGTTCAACTCCGTACGGCCACGCGGCGGCGCGTTGTGACCGCCGGCGGTTGGGCCTTCGATGATGAAGCCATCGACCTTGCCCGTTGATTTTTTGGCCAGCATGGATGCCAACGTTGCCGATGCGACGATGGCCAAGAATTTGGGACGGTTCAGCCAAGTGATTTCACCGGCACCGAAAGCGACGGGATCGAAACGCGAATAAACCGGTTGGTCGGCGTCCAAAATGTGCAGCGGTAATTCGGCCGCTTCGCCACGCGACAAACGATCCAGTGCACCGGGAATGAATTTCGGGATCCCTGCACCCATCAGCACGTAATCGACCCCGGCGAGCATGGCGCCGTACAGGGATGCCAATGTTGGGGTTTGAATCTTTTCCAACAGGTTGATGCCGATCGGGCCGTCGTGATCTTCTTTGGCCAGCCAGACTTCGACAAAGTTTGCCACCACCACCAATTCCAACTGTGACGTCGTCGGCGTGTCGGTGATCACCATCGCGCCGCGAAACGGCTGGTCGGCCGCCTTGCCGTCGGGCACATAGAACTTGTCCAAAATTCGTCGGGCCATCTCGGGAAAGGGGAAATCCGCAAGAGCCCGACGCATGTGTCCGCCGGGGTCGCCCAATTGCAAACGTCGCGACAAAACGACGTCCATCGCGGTCCCCGAAACGACACCCAATTGCCCGGTCATGGCAACCGCTTTGGCGAGCCGCCAATTGGACACGGCGGCACCCATGCCACCTTGGATCAGAACGGGTTCTTGTGCAGTGGCGTCGGATGAAAACACGACATGCGCTCCTAGCTGTGGTGAAAACTGGGCCAGCTTCCTCGAGCGTCGCTACAGGATGACACGCAACGCCGGCCGACCGCCGCGGATGGGGTTCCAGGTGGCAAGCGTCCGATGTCCGCCAGGCCGGTTCCCGATCACGGTGATAACACAAGTCTATGAATGCGGGACCCTTCACAGGACCGATGCCGCGCAACGGTTTTGCAATTGTTTTGTCTCCCCGCCTTGCTAGCTTGGCGACTTCTTCACAAATCACGTGTTTTCCGCGGCCGTTCGTTCGCAAGACGATGTCACGGTACTTGACATCGTCCATTCCAGCGACAAGCCGCCGCACCTGAGCCGTCCGGGCAATCATCCGCACACTTTGAGCAGCCCGTAAATTTTGACCGCCGCTGGGTGGTCCGCTTACACTCCGTGCAGCGGCGGTTTGCCGCACCCCCGCACTCGGACGTGGGGCTTGTCTTGTCCGTGCACCACGAAATGAGTCGTAGAAGTCACCTGATGAACCCGAAGAAATTCACCGCATTTGCGGCACGCACGATCTTGTTTGCCGGTCTTTGGCTCGGCATCGTTTTGCATCCGGCCGTCGCCGACCAGGCGAACGAATCGGCTGATGCGAACACCGCCGAATCGAAACCCACCGCGACCAAAGTGGAAACGTCCCTGCAGAAGATCCTGCAGGATCTTGTCCCCTCGCTTGCCGATGCATTGTTGCAGCAGTTCCGTGACGCCCTGCCCGACTTGGAAACGTATGCACCGCAAATTGAATTGATCGAATCGGATTCGGTCACCTGTTGGATGACTTACGTTTGCCAAATTGAAATCGAAGGTGAATGGTACGTCTGTGAAGATTACTACACCGTTGCGACGGGCGATGACTGTGATGATTGCGAAGCAGCAGCGTTGGCGTCTTGCCAAAGCATCCAGTGTGATTGCTACGAAGGCACCGCAGTCTTGACCTGTTGCACCGATGGGACTTCCCCATGTACCGACGTGGACTGCACCGAAGACGAAGAATCCAAGGACAAGCCGAAACCGCTACAGCTGCGTTGGTCCTTTGATGTCGATGGGGTCAAACATGTGGCGGTCGATCCGGTGCTGTCGATGGACTACGCATTGTCCGCGATTGGTGTCGACACGCAGCTTCCCTTCAAAGTGACACGCCGAAACGCCGCTGATGCACTGACGCGTTTCAAAACGCTTGCTCAAGCCCACGGTGGTATCGCGGCGGGGACCTTCCGGCGTGATATTCAGTTCTCAATGATCAACCGATGCTATTTGCGTGTGGCGTCGGAATCCGCCGACGGGGCGACGGTGTATGACGAAGAGGTCCAAGGACAGCACGGGTTGTCGGCACTGGCTTTCATCAAGGCGATCGCCGCGGCGAAAGACCTGAAAGCAACCTTGGAGGACCTGGGACGACAAAACGTAACGATCCGCCCATCGGTTCGATGCGAAGCGATACAGAATTCCGACCGCGTTCGTTGTGGCGATCAGTCCGTTTGCCGGGCGACTTGTACGGCCACCGATGACACCGAAATCGTGACCTCACGCTATGGCCGCACGGATGAATTGGCATGCGCAACGGCGATGGAAGCGGCACGGCTTTTGGCCGACCAACACGGTGGTACCGACCCCGATCAGTGCGAAAGCACCGTGATCACGATGCCCGGTGCCGGTAAAGCGTCCGTCGGTGGTGCAAAGTCCTGCACCGATTGCCAATAGAAACCGGTCGTTCGATCGCCGGGCCCATTGGCAACGTGCCCGTGCGATCAGAACCGATGTCGTCGACCGCGTTATTGTGCCGATTCATCCACGGCATCGTCACGCGGGACGCCGTCAGGTGCGGTCTTTCCGACCGGTGACAGCAATTGCCAGGTATCGTCCAACCCGTAACGGGCTTGCTCCGTTGCGTTCAACGGACGCTCGGGCAATCGCACCGCGTGGGTGGAGGGATCGACCGGGATGCGTCGCCAATGTCCGCTGCGGTCGATGCTGATGATCCAGCGTGCGTCGGGGCTGATCAAATCCAGTTGGCCGACCGCCGTTGCCGACTGGAATGTGAAGTCGTCATGGGCCGAAATCACTTCGCGCCCATCGGTTTGATAGACGCCGATCGAATCCCGATGACGAATCGCGATCAGACCCGAATTGGGAAGCAACTGGTATCCATCGATCGGTGTCTTCCAATCGATGGACTTGGCAAAACGATCGTCACTGGACTGGGTGTCAAGAATTCGAATTCGGCGACCATAAACTCCCAAGATCGAACGGCCGTCGGGACCGTAGGACAGTTGCTTGGGACGCGAATCATAGTTCGGAAGCAATTGGGATTGTCCGTCGGGCATGATCTGCTGCGGTGCCGCCACAGGTGGGCCGCCCAGCGGTGAACCGCTGACCAGAAGCTGGCTGCCATTGGGTTGGAACATCGCGGTTGATAGCCGACTTTCGGCCAAAGGCATCGTGACCGGTTGTCCCAACGCGACATCCCAAACTCGCCAATCACCGCCGTCGTCGCGGGCGACCAAACGTGCGGCAAACGCTGCAAAACTGAGCTGGCGAATGGGCTGTTCCAACTGGCCGAAGGGATGAATGCGCCGCTCCGCCAAATCGATCACGCCGACTTGTCCCGCGCGGGTTCCATACGCCAATCGTTTTTGGTCATCGCTGATCGCCGACACCAGAATCGGGTCCGCCCCCAGATCGATTCGGTCAATCAGATCGCCCGTCTCCAGATTCCATACGGCGACCGATCCATCCCAACTGGTGGTGACGACCTGACGGGCCGACACCGACAGATGGATCGACGACACCGGTGCGGCGTGTCCACGATAGGACGTGATGACTTGACCCGTATCGACGTCCAATCGTTCGGCACCGAACTGAACGTCTTCCGCGACGATCATCGAATCGTTGCGGCCGTTTCGAATACGCAGTAACGCGTGGTCGTGAAGCTTTTGATGCCAAACAACGGTTCCGTCTTCGCGAATCTTGACCAACATCGAAATGCGAACGGGTTCGCCCGGACGTGGGCGACGTGTCACCGTGCTGCGATGCTGTGGGTGGGAAGCGATGATGATGCTTCCGTCCGAATCCACGCAAAGCGACCCGACCGATTGAATCTTGGTGGCGGTTTCGGATTGCGGATCTGTCGGGATCAAAACCTGCACTGGTTGCAATTCGCCCGACCCGATTTGCCATTGATAAAGTCCGCTTTGATCGCTGCCGACCCACAGTTTCGGTTTCGACGAATCAGTGGCGACGGAGATCAGACCGCCAGGGTGATCGACTTCATCGTCCAGTTCACCCGTTTCACAGTTCCACGCGTAAAGCGAACCGCGGATGGATTCGTAGGTGACTAAATAGCGTCCGTCGTAAGTAAAGATGGACTCATAAAAGCGTTTGTCACTGTGGTCGATACGTCGGACCGAATTCCAATCCTTTGCGTCCAGCAAATGCAGTTCAAAGTCTTCGCCGCTAACCAGAATCTGTTCGCCGGTGGGGCTGTAGCGGACACGTTCGATGACGAAATCCATCGAATCGGTCGCTTGAAGCGTGGCGTCGGATGTGTCCCACCGTTGGATGGTGCTATCGTCGCACGACGTTATCACGGAGGACCCATCCGGTGAAAAATCCAGGCTATCAATTCGCACGTCTTCAAAGCGATGGAATTGATCGGTTTCCCAGTGCCACAAGCCGCTTTGAACTCCGGCGTTGACCGCTACGATTTTGCCGTCACGGCTAAGCCGCAGGTCTTTGATGCCTTCCAGGCGTCGGTCCAACGAAGCGATTGCTTCGCCCGATGACTTGTCCCAGACGGTGATCTGGTGCGCACTGCCGGTGGCAAAAACGTCGGCCGATCCGCTGTTGGATTCTGGATACGCATAGAATGGATTGCCGCTGACCGTGGTGACATGGCGTCCGGTCTGGGCATCAAAAACGCTCGTACCCCGGCGCGGGGTCGTGGTCGCGGTAACCGTTGCACCGTCGGGGGCGAATCGGACCACCGTGTTCGCCCTTTCGACGCCTGTGGCGAATCGGCTCCGGTGCAATCCACTGTCACAGTACCACGAGCGCGCGGTCGCGTCGCGAGCCGCGGAGGCTAGTTGCTGACCGTTTGGATGAAAAGCGACATCATCAATGTACTTCTGGTGTCCCTTCAGTTCGGCGATCAAGTCACCCGAAAGGCTGTCACGGAGCTGGACTCGTTCATCGTCGCCACACGTCGCGATCGAATTTCCATCGGGGCTGAAATCGATGTCGGCAACATTGCCGGGCGTCGACCATGCACACATGGTATCCAGTGTTTGTGCGTTGACGACGGTGACGTTGTCGGTGATGACGACCGCGATTTGTTGCCCGTCGGGACTGAACGTGCCCACGCCCTTGTGATGAATCGGGCGGCGATCAAGGGTGGAAAGATCCCACAGGTCGCATCCCAAAACGGACGAACTGGTCAACAGCGATGTTCCGTCGGGATGAAACTCCACACCGTCGACCAGATCAAAGTCCAGTCCCGGCAGTCGTGATTTCCACTCGTCCAGCACACGCAGCGGTTCACCAGTCTTTGCGTCCCAAATTCGCACCGTGTCGTCGCCCCCGATCGTTGCGATTTGCGAACCGTCCGGGCTGAATGTGGCGTACCGGGCTGCTCCCGCGTGTCCCGTCAGCGTTTGCAACAAATCGCCGGCGGCGTTGTACACGTGGAAAGTATTGTTCTGTGCCGGCATGACGATCCTGGTTGGGCCGTCGACCGGACTGAAAGCGGTGCGATCCACGCGGTCGGCGATCGCGCCGGGTAATTCGGCCAATTGGACTTGGCGACGCACGTCCCAAACTGAAACGGTCGGCGTGTCGTCAATGTCCTGGACCAACAACAGTCGCGTCCCGTCGGGGGAAAACGTTGCCGAAGTAACGCGGGACCCCTGACCGAAAACACCGGCGGGGCTTCCGGTATCCGATTCATACAGTCGTGCGGGTTCATTTGCCCGCGTGATGTCGCCGGCCCAACCGGTGGTGACCAGCCATTTGCCATCGGGGCTGTAGGTGATGCAGCCCAGCGGCGCATCGGAACCACGCATCAGCAGACGTTCGTGATTGCGATCGATGGCAGACAATAGGATGTTGTTGGCTTCCGGGCCGGGGGCCAGTTTCGCCCCCATTGCCGCCAGTTCGATGGCCAAACGTGGTGCGGAGTCCAATTCCAGTGACGCTTGGGCGGTCAAGCGACGGCCTTCCGACCTTCGCAGCGCGGACGTCAGGGCCGTGTTTCGCTGTTGCGTTTCGATGACCGCTTTCTTTTGGACCTGAATCGCGAAAGCCATCGACCCGACGGCGGCCAGTGTGAAAGCGGCGGCGACCGACGACGTGGCGATCACCATGGTTCGGTGTCGCCGCGCCCAATTGCGTGTTCGCTTCATCAAACTTGGGCGTCGCGCCTTGATCGGCTCGTTGCGTTGCCAAGCCGCCAAGTCTTCGGCCAATTCGCCTGCGCTTTGATAACGGTCATCCGGATTCTTGGACAACAGCTTCATCACCACCGTGTCCAGATCCAAAGGGATCTTTGGATTCAACTTGTGGGGCGACGGAGGATCTTCGAAGGCGATCTGGTGAAGGATCTCGCTGCGGGTCCGACCATCAAATGCGTGTCGCAGCGTCAACAATTCGTACAACGTCGCGCCCAACGAAAACAAATCGGCGCGATGATCGACCACGACCCGCTGTGCGTAAGCTTGTTCGGGACTCATGTAACGCAGCGTGCCGACCATGTCGCCCGGACGGGTCACACCGGCTTCGCCCTGAACTTGTGCAAGGCCAAAGTCGGAAACCCAAACCTTTCCCTCCTCATCGATCAACAGGTTGGATGGTTTGACGTCGCGGTGAACGATGCCGCGGTTGTGCGAATAGTGAAGTGCATCAGCCACTTGCTGGCCGACGCGGGCAAATGCGACCAAGTATGCGTGGTCACCCGTGCTGCCTTTGGACGTGATGGCACTGGTGAATCGTGTCGATCCTGCGGATCGATAAGTGTCCGAATCCGGACGCACGTGTTCGCGATGTTCGGCCTGGGTCGATCCGTCTTGCTGCTTCTTGCGTAACGATTGTGAAATCGTTTGGGTGATCAACGTGATCAACTCGGACAAGTTCTGGCCTTCGATGAACTTCATCGAATAATAATGCGTGCCCTCGTCAATGCCGAACGCATAGACCGGAACGATGTTGGGATGATCCAACTGCGCCGCGGCGCGGGCTTCGTTTTCGAAACGCGTTCGCGTCGACACACTCATGGTCGACGCATAGGGAAGCACTTTGATGGCCACCCGCTTGTTCAGTTTGACATCGCGTCCTTCAAAGACGACGCCCATCCCGCCACGGCCGACTTCACGAACCAGTCGATAGCCGCCCAGGACCTGTTCGGGAACCGCGACGCGTCCCAAACCGCTATCGGCCGCGGTGGTGGTGCCTTTGACCGTCCGATTGCCGACGACCGGGGTGGACGACGCGAGGGAGCCCGCTTGGGTGCGAATGGTCGTTAGGTCTTCGCCGTGACGGTTGGGGCGGATGTGATTGGCATTTGGTTCGGCGGCACCGTTGGCGGGCAGTTCGATGCGATGGGGCTTTTCGGCTTCAACTCTCTGGCGTATCGCCTTCAACTGTGCGATCAGTTCGGGCCGCGCCGAATCGATGACGAAGTGTCGATAATCTTCGATCCGGGGCTGGCGACCCGCCCGCAGTGCGTCTTCGAATTCGCGGACGACCGACGCGATGTCCGGTTTGGAATCAAAGGACAGATCAGACATTTCGCCCCGATCCTGTGTGCGTGCCCTGCATTTGGACGTACCTGTGGAATGAATCCTGAATCAATAGACGCCGAATCGTCCTGCTTCGTTTGCGGTCCATCCTGATTTGCAACCCCCTCTTGTGGAGGTCATTGTAGTGCGTCGCTACGGTCCCCGGCCAGAGATTTCCACGATACATTTGACGACTCTTCTGAATCGCGACTTCTCCAACGACCCTCGAAGGAATTCGCTGCATGGCGACCATCCGTTTTTGTGGTGCAGCCGGGACCGTGACCGGTTCCTGTTCACTGATCCAGACTGCCGGCAGTGCCTTTTTGGTCGACTGTGGTTTATTCCAGGGAAACCGGACCACCCAGGATCTGAATTATCAGCCGTTTCCGTTTGACGTGAATTCGGTGAAGTTCCTGTTGCTGACCCATGCCCATATCGACCACAGCGGTTTGATTCCCAAGCTGGTCAAAGCAGGCTTTGACGGTCCTATTTTTGCAACCGAGCCAACCTGTGACCTGTTGCAATTCATGTTGCCCGATTCGGCGTACATCCAAGAATCCAATGTCGAACGTTTGAACCGGAAACGTCGACGCATGGGCCTGGACTTGCTCGAACCGATCTACACCAAAGACGATGCGTCCAAAGCCTTGGCGTTATGCCGAACGGTCCAATACGAACAATGGATCAACGTGGCCGAGGGGATCGAGGCCCGGTACTGGAACGCCGGCCACCTGTTGGGGTCTGCGTCGATCGAAGTGCGCATCGACGGGAAAGAAGCCGGAGAATCGGACCGCCCGTTGCGGATGCTGTTTTCCGGCGATTTGGGGCCCGAGGAAAAGGCGTTTCACCCGGAACCCGATGCCCCGCAAAGCTTTGACTACATCGTCTGCGAAAGCACCTATGGCAATCGCGATCGAGAAGACTACACCCTGGAAAATCGCCGCGAAGCGATGAAACAGGAACTGACCACCGCGCTGAACCGCGGCGGAAATGTCGTGATCCCGTCGTTTGCGGTGGAACGCAGCCAAGAACTACTGCACGACATCGGCTATTTGCTGGCAACCAATCAGATTCCCGATGCCAAGGTGTATTTGGATTCGCCCCTGGCACGCCGCGCGACCGAGGTCTTCATCAAACATGCGGGTGATTTAGAAGACATCGAATTGCCCGCCGCGGAACTGTTCCGCCACCCCAATTTTCGGCTGGTCCAAAGCGTGGACGAAAGCAAGTCACTGAACAAAGTGACCAAGGGCGCGATCATCATATCGGCCAGTGGGATGTGCACCGCGGGACGGATCAAGCACCATTTGGCCAACAATATTTTTCGCAAAGAAGCCACGATTTTATTTGTCGGATATCAGTCACCCGGCACGCTGGGGCACATCATCACCAGCGGTGCCAAGGATGTTCGCATCCACGGAAAACAGTACCACGTCGCCGCTGCGATCCGGCGGATCGGCAACTACAGCGCACATGCCGATCAAGGCGAACTGATCGATTGGATTCTGCAGCGGGGCGATGTGTCCCAGGCAATCTTCTTGAATCACGGCGAAGATGACGCCCGTGAAACGCTTCGTCAGTTGTTGATCGAAAAAGGCTGGGATGCCGACAGCGTGTATGCCCCCGGTTTCGACGAAGTGTTCGAACTGGTCGCCGGAAAGGTCAAATCGCAGGGCGTAGCCGAGCACCGAATTGATACCGCGGAATTGCGGCGTGACTGGTACAACGACTATGCCGCCTTCATTTTGGAATTGGGGCGACGGCTGGAAACGACCGACGACGTGGCGACGCGGCATGCGATGATCGATCGTGTGCGTCGTGCCCTGGATTAGGGGCCCGTTCGGGCCGGATTTGGCCGGTCAAGCGTCGGGGCCGGCAAGCCAGGGTCGACTCTGGTTCCCCTAAACGAAGGCTTATGGCACCAACGCACCCCGACGGTTCGGTTTGTTCCAATGGAAACTGGTACGCCCGTCGACGCGGTCGAAGGGATTGTCAGGACTGCATCGCTCGCACCGACAAAAACTGCGTTGACATCGGGCCGTTCTCAGACTCCAACACTTCCGATGACTTAGCTTTTCCTAACGGTCGAATCGGACGATTCGACTTGCACCGCACAATCGGTTTCGGTTTTCTGGTCGACTATCGGAACCGTGATATTCGTTGATCCTTTTGCCAAGCGGAGTTCCGCATGTCCACGCCTGTTCTTGATTCCAATCCTTCCGAAGAACTGCTGGCTGACTTTCCTCTTGAACTGCGTCGCCATCTGAACATCACGTTGGGCTGCGAATCCGAACCGGTGGACCCTTCCTACGTTTACCGCGCGACCGCTCTGGCCGTTCGTGATCGTTTGGTGGATTCGTGGCGTCGAACCCAGGCCAAGATGCACCACAGCGACCAACGCAAGGTGTTTTACCTGTCGCTGGAATTCTTGATCGGACGATCGCTGTGCAACGCGATCCAGAATCTGGACGTCGATGAAGAAGCACATGCGGCGATTCACCAGTACGGTTTGCGTCTGGAGGAAGTGGCCGAGCAGGAATATGACGCCGGACTGGGGAACGGCGGTCTTGGACGCTTGGCTGCCTGTTTCTTGGACAGTTGTGCCAACCTGAAACTGCCCGTGGTCGGATATGGCATCCGATACGAATACGGCATGTTCAACCAACGCATCAGCGATGGTCGTCAGATCGAAGAACCCGATCACTGGTTGCGGGACGGCAATCCCTGGGAAATCGAGCGACACGAAGACGCGCGTCAGATCCATTTCTATGGTCGCGTGGAACATTATCACGACGCCAACGGCAAAGCACGGACCCGATGGGCCGACTGTCACGACATCACCGCGGTCCCGTTCGATATGCCGATCCCCGGTTATCGCAATGACACGGTCAACACGTTGCGATTGTGGAAAGCCACCGCGTCGGACGCGTTCAATCTGACCGAATTCAACGCCGGCAGTTACACCGAGGCGGTTGCCGAGAAGAACTTGGCCGAGAACATTTCCATGGTGTTGTATCCCAACGATGCCAGCGAAAACGGTAAAGAACTGCGTCTGAAGCAACAGTACTTTTTGGTTTCGGCAAGCCTGCAGGATGTCATCGCCCAGTGGGTCGAACAGCATGGCGAAGATTTTTCGGAATTCGGCGCCAAACACTGCTTCCAATTGAACGACACACACCCCGCGTGTGCCGTTCCCGAACTGATGCGTCTGTTGATCGACGAGCATGGTTTGGAATGGGATCAGGCCTGGAAGATCACCACGCAGTGCATGGCCTACACCAACCACACCCTGTTGCCCGAAGCGCTGGAACGTTGGTCAGTGTCGCTGTTCAGTCACCTGTTACCACGCTTGATGGAAATCGTTTACGAAATCAACGCCCGATTCCTGGCGGATGTTGAAAAGAAGTGGCCCGGCGACACGGAAATGCGTCGCAAGATGTCTTTGATCGAAGAAGGCGATCACCCACACATCCGCATGGCGTATTTGGCCATCGTCGGCAGCTTCAGCGTCAATGGTGTTGCCGGATTGCACACCCAGTTGCTGAAGAACGGTTTGTTCCACGATTTTTACACGCTGTGGCCCAAGAAATTTAACAACAAGACCAATGGCGTGACTCAACGTCGATGGCTGGCTCACTGCAACCCAGGCCTGCGTCAGCTTTTGGACGAAACGATCGGCAGCGGATGGGAAAACGATCTCAGCCTGATCAAGAATCTGCATCCCTATGCCAGTGATGCTTCGTTCCGCGAGCGTTGGCGTGAGATCAAGAAGGCGAACAAAGAACGTTTGGCCGAAGCCGTGATGCAACGCACCGGCATCGCCTTTGACACGTCCGCCATGTTCGATGTTCAAGTCAAACGGATCCACGAATACAAGCGTCAGTTGTTGAATACGCTGCACGTGATCCACCTGTACGATCGCATCATGCGTGGCGATACCGAAGGCATGGTGCCCCGCTGTGTCCTGATCGGTGGCAAAGCGGCACCTGGATATCACTTGGCTAAATTGATCGTCAAGCTGATCAACGACGTGTCCAGCACGATCAAGGGTGATCGCCGCGCCGACGAACTGCTGAAATTCGTTTTCTATCCGAACTATCGTGTGTCATCGATGGAAATCATCTGCCCGGCGACGGAGTTGTCCGAGCAAATTTCCACCGCCGGTAAAGAAGCCAGCGGCACCGGCAATATGAAGTTCATGATGAACGGTGCGTTGACGATCGGGACACTGGATGGTGCGAACATCGAGATCCGTGAAAACGCGGGTGAAGAGAATTTCTTCCTGTTCGGTCTGGATGCCGATGGCGTCCAAAAGACTCGATTGGATTATCGACCGAACGAAATCATCGCCGCCGACCCTGATATCCAGCGGATCATGCAGTTGCTGGAAAGCGGTCACTTTAACCGCAGCGAACCGGGCATCTTTGATGTCTTGTCATCGGGTCTGCGAAACCCCCACGACCCGTGGCTGACGATCGCCGATCTTCGCGGTTACATCGATGCCCAACAGAAGGTTTCCGAGACGTATGCGGATCCCGAAACTTGGGACCGCATGAGCATTCTGAACACCGCCGGCAGCGGTTGGTTCAGCAGCGATCGTACGATCCAGCAATACGCTGACGAAATCTGGAACGTCGGGCCGATGGCCTAACGAGCCGCGACGGCGAAACGTCGGCCGACAAACCATTGATACACCATCGCGGTGTCGCCCGATCGGGCGACACCGCGTTTTTTCTTTGGGCCGTGACTGGTATCAGGGGCTGTCTGATTTCGCTTTGTCTTTTGGCGTGTTCGTCTTTGACGTTGCGATTCGGCCGCCGATGTGCAACACGTCCAATTCATCGGTCAGTTGGTGTTCCAAGGCCTCGGCACCCTGGTAACCCAGTTGCACAGATTCCACTTTGCCGGATTTGCCGATCAGGATCCGCTGGGGGATCGCGTCGGCCTTGAACGCGTCGGCAATTTCCCCTTCGGAATCCAGCATCACGGGAACCTGCCACGGTTGCTCGCTAAGGAATCCGGCCACCTTGTCGGCCGATTCGCCCACGTTCACGGCATAGAAAACAACGTCTTTGTCTTGATAGCGTTCAGTGACCGATTGCAGCGTTGGCATTGATTCCAGGCACGGCGTGCACCAAGTCGCCCAGAAAGACAAAACGACGACCTTGTTCATCAGGTCCTGCGACCGGACGCCTTTGCCATCAAGCGTGACGCTGGCAAATTCCGGCATGTCTTTGCCCAGCAGTGGATGATCCTTGGAGACGCCGGCAAGCGATTGATAATACGTGTCGACCGACGGGTACTTCTTTGCGCCGGTCGGTGGCTGATACGTGAATAGCTTTTCGTCCACATCCCCGGAGATTCGCCAGGACAAAAAGTCGAAACGCAACTGGTATCGGTATCCGGCCGGCATCTTCATTTGCTGGTTGGACCGCAGCATGTCGGTCAAGTCGACAATCATTCGCAGCGGACGCTGTAGTTCGTTGTCGCGATCCAGCAGCCACAAGTCCCACTGAACCAAGTCGTCTTGGACGCCTTTGAGGTGCACCGCTGGGGTTTCGCCGCGAAACGGTGCCCGGTCGACCAGCTGGATCGACTTCATTCCGCCGACCAACGCGATGGCGGGATCGTAACCGGCCAACGTCATCGCCAGGACCGGTTCGGGATACGGACCCATGGGAATCGGCAAACCATCGACGGCCTGGCGAATCGAAATCGGTTCATCCAATTCCACATAGGCGTCGGACGACAATGCGACGGTCAGCTTTTTCGCGTTATTGAAGATCCGAGTTCGCTGATCGGTCTCCTTCAAATAGATCGTGAATTGATCGGGCGTTTTGGATGCGATCTGGTAGGTCGATACTTGGGCATCGACCACGCGGCCGCCCACGGTGGTTTCCGTGGTCAGTTGAATCGTTGACCTTGAAACGCGGCTTTGCGAGATGGCTTCGAACAGCGGAAACAGTGCCGATTGAACCTCTTGATCCAGTTCAAACAAATCGACGTCTGATTCGGCGGTTTCCGATGAAGTCTGCGTCTTTGGGTCGTCGGCGATCGCGATCATATGCGGCAGAACAGCCAATAATACGGCGACGATCGGGACCATCCCAAGTCGGCACCCCACACGACGCGTGCGATGCGACGGGACGGCAACAGACCGGGCACGTTGGTAGAAAGAAAAGTTGGCCATGACGTCGATTGGGGAAAAGCGGGAAACAGCGTGAAGGCTCGTGATACCGACACGACCAGTCTATCGAACGCCGATCGTCAGCCAACCGTCACGGGCGTCGATGTGGTTGGACCGAAACTGGCGACCGGCGACTGATTGGATGGCAAAATCGTCCGGCGTCGTCCAAGTCTTGGACAATAGTGTTTCGGGGAACACATTCTGAAACGACTTTCGCAGCGTGCTGCGGATCGCGGATTCGCGAAGCCCCAAACGCTGGCGACCGGGGAATCGAATGTCGACTTCCCCATCGCGGATCAGCCACATCGACCCGTCGTCCAGTCGCGCGGGGACATACGTTGCTGCGATCTCCAAGTTGGTCCGCCGCAACTCTCGGTCGCCTTGTGCGAACTCGGATCCACGCAGACCCAGGCGTACCTTTTGACCACGACTTTCAAAAATGATCGGTCGGAATCGCGTGAATCGCAGTTGGAACGGTTCCTCCGGTTCATCGTCTGGATCGTCCGTCGCTTTCCGTGTGGGCAACCCGATCTGTTCTAGCAGATCGTCCAGTTCATGTTGTTCGAAGGATCGCCCCGACAGCAGCGGTGCCAGAGTGTTCTCCACCACGGATTCATGGATCTGGATCGATGCGTCACTGCCTGCATCAGACAGCGGCGCCGGGCGATCGGCGGACAACTGGTGGGTATCGGCCATGACGCCTTCGATGAACATGGATGTGTCCGTGCTGCCCCAGGTCCGCTGCGGCTTTTCCAAGTCCAATCGCAGTAGATAGGGTTCCGCACGGGACATCATGTTCGGGCTGGGCAACGATGCCGCCTGGTCCGTTTCGCGGACGAATTCGGATGTCACTCGTCGTCGCAACTTTTCGCGAGCGATAGAATCGGCCAACGGCTTTTGCTCCGCGGCGCGTTTGCTGGCGATCCGACGCACCAGTCGCCATCGATGTTGGATCGACGTGACTTTGCTTTGCAGAGACACTTGTGCGGATGCCGCGGACAATCGTGAACCGTTGGGGCCGAAAAACAGGCTTCGTGTGACGTGCACGTTTCCATCGGACACGGTCGTCAAGCGGACCGGTTTGTTGTAACCCACGTTGTCGCTGTGGAATCGACCGGTCAAATGCAACACCATATGCACGTCGCCGATGGACGGTTGCAGGTCCGCTTGAACGATGCCGCGCAAATTGCTGGTGCCTCGCAATGCCGTCCCCAGGATGCAATCGCGAACCGGCTGCAATTTGTTGACGTCGCGTATCACGGCCGACTGAACCGTGCGTTCGGGGATGTCGATGCGAAAGTTAGGGCTGGCGAAGGAGGATCGAACGTTCGCGATCAAATCGGGGACCTGACGCGATTCGCTCAGCGTTCCCAGGATCGTACCGATCGCCGCGGCGTCATCGGTCGAAGGTGCCGAATCAATCTCGCGCAAGGTTTTTGATAACAGTTCCAATTGTCGCTGCAGAAGCGGGACCGAACGCTCGGAATCGGCAAACTTTGCCGCGGCAATCAGCCCTTCGGTGGACGTTCGCAATTGACGAAAGTTCGCCAGTTCCAGGCCGTCGTGAAGCCCCACCATGCGTAGATGCAGTTCGGTTGCCAGGCGACCGATCGTCGACACGGATTCGTCGTTTTCGATCGCATCGGCCAACGGTTGGGCATCGATGTAACGCATCCATGCGGCACGGTTTCGACGGCTGGTGTGGGTGTCCAGATACTGCTGTAACTGCGTCAGAGAAGCAATGAATCCTGACTTTGCGACATCCAAGTTGGGCAGCCGATCACCGCGAATGGCGTCCAGATTGCTTTCGATCTGATCGGCCAGTCGGTTCCATCGGCTGGCCGGCGGTGATGGCATCGATGTTGTGCTGACGACGGTTGTGCCTTGGCCGGTGACGACGGACTGCGAAACGAGGCCGAACGCAAGGAAGGTCGCCAAAGTGAGCCCGGTGATGGATTGCTTTGTCATGAGGTTTCGCCTTGCTGGTTCGCGCCTTGCTGTCCTTGATCTGCCGGAATCGGATGGCGGACGCACTGGATCCGATGCCCCGCGGTGAACGCGTCAAAGAGCCCGGCGTTCATTTTCCGCTGGCCCGACCGATTTCGACGGGTGAAAGTCTAGGTAGGCTGGGCAAACGACCGCAATGGTCCGTTTGGACGGATCGATCGGATTCTAACCGTGTCGGAACCCACCGCGTCGTCGGGGCAAATGGTGGGAAATCCAGCAAAATCATTTGGGCAGATCGATCACGCCGTCCCAATCCGCCGGCGGGACCCGATTGTGTCGCAGGATCACCGACAACAAAACATCCTTGGGGCGGTCCCATGCCGGCAACGCATGCAGCAACTGGTAGGTTTCGTCCCAATCCCCCGCGACGAATCGGTCGAGGGCTTGTTCGTAGTTTCGGATGTCGTCGTCGGTCAGCGTCCTAGGGGCCGACGAGGGCGAGTCGGAACCGTCCTGTTGGCCGGGGGAATCGATCGGGGTGACTGCCGAATCGACGCCCAATTCGACGCTTTCTTGTAAGGATCCGTCGTCGCTGGTGCCCAGCAGTTGGCTGATCTGCAACGGTTCGTTCATGCCCGCCGGACGCACCGTGGCCAAACGCCGCAGCCGAAAGGTTCCGAACGATCCGGGCGTCGCCGTCGACAATGCTTCGGCAGTGGTTTGATCCAGCAAGACTTCGGCACCGAAGACCTTGGTCATGCCTTCGAGACGACTTGCCAGGTTCACCACCGGGCCAAACGCGGTCACTTTCACTTGGTCGGTCGTTCCGATGCGTCCGGCCACCGCGCGGCCGCTGGCAATGCCGATGCCACAACGGAATCCGGACTGATTGGTGTCGGCCGCGTAGTGTCGCCAAATCAACAGAGCCGCCAGCGCCGCGCGGACTTGACGATCGGGTTGATCCAGCGGCCAACCCCAGAACCCCATGGCCGCGTCGCCGTGGAAATCACCGATCACACCTCGTTGTCGCAGGATATGGTGAGTCATCACGCCCAGCGCATTGCTGACGCGATCCAGCAATTCCAACAGCCGGTCGGACGCTTGTTCGCTTTGTCGGCTGAAGCCCCTCAGGTCACAAAACATGACGGCCAATTCCGTTTCACGCGGTGCCAAGACCTCGCTGACTTCGCGATTGGCCAAGGCGTCCATCACGACCGGCGCGAAGAAGCTCCGCATCGCGGATTGACGTCGTTCCAGACGCAGCGATTTGCGAAGATTCCCCAGCATGGTGCCGACCAGTTCGGCGAACTTGACGTCGTCGCCCAAGTCTTGCGGCGCGGAATATTCGGCCTGTTCGTCAGGATCAGCCGACAGCGGGGCCATCGTCTGGCCGGCCACATAGAAGGCCCAGCCGGCACACGCATCGCTGCGAATGGGAACACAAAATGCCCAGTCCACTTCTTCGCTGGCCGTAAAAGCGACCGCGTCCCGACGGGTTGACGACCAAAGGTGCAACCGGCTTTCACGTGACGAGACCGCGGCGCGAACCAACCGGGAACTGATCGGTGGTTGTTCGCGACCCGGGACACGACTGTCGCGGTGCAAGATGCGCAATCCGCTTTTCGCTTCGTCCGCGGTATCCCGATAACACACGATGGCGACATCGGTGGCTGCGGGCGTGCTTGTCAGCAGCACGCCGGTCAGACGAACCAGTAATTCTTGTTCGGTCGAACTGCCGGTGATCAAGTCCGGCAATTTGGTCAGTGCATCGATTCGTTGATTGGCATCACGGAATTTTTGACGCCGCAGGGATCCCAAATCAAACGCGTGCTCGGTCACATCACCCACGTTGGGCGTGTGAGATGAACCGGCGCGACTGGCCAGGGTGAACGTGGTGTGCCCGATCACAAAGTGTTCGCCGGGGACCAACGTGAATTGATCGACTTGACGTCCGCCGTGAAAAACCGGGTTGCGGGCCGTCGGCAACCGTTGGATTTCCACGCGGTCGTCGGGCATCGCCGTTAGGCGAATGTGGGCTCGGGAGATCATCGAATCCCAAGGCACGTCCCAATCCGCACCGCTGCGACCAATCGTGATACCGCGATGGTTGGTGGCATCGGGCACTTCGCGGCACCATCGTTGCCCGCTGTTGCGTCCTTGGGCGATCAATTCAGGCATGGCAACCGTCGATGATTCGTCGAGAAAAACGGATAGACAGAAATTCGGCCGTCGGGAACGTTTGGCCGCGGGTCAAGCTTCCGAGGAGGTTTCCAGTGAACGGGCCGCAGCGATTCCCGCGGCGCGTCCGGTGCTAAAGGCCGCCTGGAAGTTGTATCCGCCGATCCAGCCGTCCACATCCAGCACCTCCCCTGCAATGTACAGACCGTTTTGAATTCGGCTGGCCATCGAACGCGGATCGACCTGGCTTAGATCCACTCCACCGGCGGTGACTTCCGCTTTGGTGAAACCACGACTGTCGGCAACCGGCACGTCCAGTCGTTTTAGCCGATCGATCAGGCGTCGGCGCCCGACCGCCGGCAACGATGCCAGTGTATGGTCGGCGTCCGCGTGCAGGGTGACCGCGTCGGCAAGACGTGATGGCAGGTGGCGCGCCAGCAACGAACGAACGTGGGTTCGCCCGGATTGGCCGTCCCCGCCACGCAGGATCTCTTCCCACTGTGTGGCGGAAACCTCAGGCGTCAAATCGATCGTCAAGAATCGTCGGTCGTCATCATCGGTCGGACCGGTCAGGTACCGGCTGACGTCCATCGCACCGGGCCCGCTGTAACCGAAATGCGTGAACAGCCATGATGCACGACGCACCAGCAAGGGTTTCTTTACCGGGCGTTGGCCACGCATTTGACGCACCGAAACAGCGACGTCGTCGACCGTGACGCCGGACAAATCGTGCATCCAAGACGGCCCGCCGACCAGCGGCACCAGCGCCGGATGTGTGGGCACGATCGTATGGCCCAGACGCTGCAGCCATGCGTAGGCGTCACCGGTGGTGCCGCATCCCGGATAGCTGCGGCCGCCCGCCGTGACGATCAGCTGCTTGCACCGGAGCCGTCCCTGGTCGGTATCGACCACCCAGTCGCCGGCGTCGGGCCGGACGTCGACGACGGCACAGGGACGTCGGATCTGGACACCCGCATTTTCGGCCTGTCGATGCAACGCGTCGCGAACTTCCACCGCACGATCATTGACGGGAAAAATCTTACCCGTTGCTTCGCGTTTGGTTCGCACGCCCAAGTCATTGAACATCGCCACCACGTCGGATGGATCGAAACTACCGACGCTGGGCTGCAGAAATCGTCGCGCGTGCCCGAACGCGGTGGTGATACCGCGGGCATCGGTGTCGTGCGTCAAATTGCATCGGGTTCCGCCGGACATCAGGATCTTGACGCCCGTTTTGCGATTTTTTTCCAGCAGACATACACTGCCCGTGGATCGCTGGGCGGCAACCGCCGAAGCGATCAAACCAGCGGCACCGGCACCGATGACAATGATTTCAGCTTCAGTATCGGAATCTGCTGCCATGACCAGGCGGGGGGAACTAGTGTGAAAGGAACGATCGTTGCGATGACAGCGATCGGGCCGGCCGATGAAACATCACGTCATCCAACGAATTGTTTTGTGACACCATGGAATCAGCTGCAACGCGACCGCTTGGCGATGAAAAACCGCGTCCATCATCGGACCAACGTTTCTCGTTCGCACAAGCCCGGACACTGATCGGTGATCTGACCCGCCCCAATCCGTTGATCTACTGGACCGATTTTTTGGTCTCGATCGTCCTGGGGCACATCGCACTTCACGGCATCTTTTTCTTGCCACGTTGGTATCCCGATGCCGCCTGGATGCCGCCGGCGGTGGTCGCGTTATACGTCGTGACGGTGCTGTTATACATGCGGGCGTTGATGTTCATCCACGAATTGGTGCATCTGCCGCAGGAGGGGTTTCGCGGGTTCCGAATCGCGTGGAATGCCCTGTGCGGGATCTTTTTCTTCGTGCCGTCGTTCTTGTATTACCCGCATGTCGATCATCATCGTCGCAAACACTACGGCACCGAGCACGACGGCGAGTATCTTCCGCTAAGTCATCATGGCCGATGGATGATCGTCGGCTTCATTTTCCAGGCTTTGGTGATTCCCATTTTGGGCTTGGCCCGGTTTCTGATCATCAGCCCGATCTGTTGGGTGTTTCCGCCGGCACGCAAATGGGTTCATCGTCACGCTTCGACGATGGTGGTGGACCCGTTTTACGAACGTCCCGATGCGTCGCCCCGATTGATGCGTATCGTGTTACTGCAAGAAGTCTGCTGTTTTGCTTGGGCGGTTTGGTTTCTGATCCGCGGCGGACTGATGCGTGGTGAGTGGTTGGACCCGTTTTGGTTGGTCGCCTATGCCGTCGGTCTTGGCGTTCTGGTCCTGAATGAATTTCGGACCCTTGGGGCACACCGGTGGACCAATGACGAAGGCGAAATGTCGTTTGAAGACCAACTGTTGGACTCGGTCAATTATCCGGACAACGCTTGGATCACCGAACTGTGGGGACCGGTGGGCACGCGTTTTCATGCCCTTCACCACCTATTCCCCAGGATTCCCTATCATAACCTGGGGCTGGCCCATCGGCGTTTGACCGAAGGACTGCCTGCGGATTCGATTTATCATCGAACCAACGCACACAGTTTGACCGAACAGATCGTAGCGTTGTGGCAACGTGCGGGCGGATCGGAAACGCATTCCGATCCGTTGAGACACGGGCATACGCAAACCACGTGATCAACGCGTCGTGGCCTTAGGATTCATCCTGGTTCGGCTGAGTGCCCTGGGCGGTTTGAGCCATCATCAGACGGCGGCGTGAATCGCGGATCAGCATCCAGCCTTCGCGTCCGTAAAGCCCCGCGGCGATGATCCCGGCAAGCAAGCCCAGCAGGCTGACCCACATGATGGGTGACGCGACGAAAACGCCCAGCCCGCTGATGGCAAACACGGCGGCGACCAACAGACGAGACATTCCACGCAATTGGGTGTCACGGATTTGTTGTTTGGTGCTGCGGCTGATCGCGCTGCGGGCCGAATCATTGGCCAGCTCTCGCATGGCCGACAAGTTGGTGTGCTTTTCGGGGGCCTCGGAACGAGCGATCAGCGGCGCGTTGGGATCGATGACCGGTTCGGGTTCGACCGGGATTTCCGCCGCCGGTGCTTCCTCGACTGCCGCTGCTGCATCCTTCTGAGGCGCGGGGGCCGATCCGCCAACGGCTGCGCTGGTTGCGTTTGGCCCGTTTTGGACACGTTGCAGCAGGCGATTCATGTAGGCTTCGATCGAATCGTCTTCGGGTTCCTCCGCGGCGACGGTATTCGCGGCGGTCGGCTCCGGTGTCGGCTGGGGATCGGTGGCAACCTCGCTGGCGACTTCTTGGACGGGTGCGGGGGCTAAGTCATCGGCACCGGTGTTATCGCTGATCGACGGTTGGTCCGCGATGTCTTGGTTTTCATCCTGCCAGTCGGCCAGGTTGAACGTGCCGGCAAACGTGGATTCGCTCTCTTGCGGATCGACATCTTCGGTGACGGGCTCAGGCGGATCCACCGCTTCGATCGGTTGGGATTGGTCCGCGGCAATGTCGCTTAACAGTTGTTGGGCCAACGAGCCTTCGGCGATGAAGCGTGTCGCGTCTTCCGAGTCCGAATCGGTGGCTTGTTCCGGTTCGAAGGTCTCACTCGGATCGGCCACCAATTCCAGGCCTTGGTCGGATTCAGCCGCGAGCGATGATTCAGCGTCATCCGATGCCGACAAGTCTTCGTCGGTCGCGGGCGGCGTCCAAGATGTATCCGACGCAAGGTCGCCTTCGGTCAGAACCGTGGGTTCATGAAAGATGTTCGATGAATCGGAGTCGGTCGCTTCCGGTTCGCTCCAGATCGATGTCATGTCGACACCCGCGTCAGCAGGTTTGCTTTCTGCTTCGTCATCCTCTTGGCAACTCGCCTTCGCCGCTTCGATTTCTTCTCGGCTCAATTGGGCGGGTTCACTGGCTTGAGCCCACGGGTCGAAATCGGACGAATCTTCGGCGGAGTCCGTTGAAGTTTCCGTTTGTTCCGTGATCGCGGGTGTTCCACCGTCGTGGATCGATGCTTCTTGGTCGTCCCAGTCCGTTGACACCGAAGCCCAGGGATCTTCCGAAGCATCTTCAGCGATCGAGCCGGAATCGTCCTGCGTCACTGCCGCGGATGGTTCGGGCTCTGATGCATCGTGTTGTGTTGCAACCGGTGTGTCCCATGCCGCATCGTCGGTCGTATCGGTCATGCCGACGGATGGATCGGATTCACCGATCGGGGATGATTCGACCTGAGATTCGTGATCGACATCCGATGCCAAATTCGGCGGCGTCATCGGCAACGATTCCGACGCTTCCTCGGCGACGGACGCGTCGGCCGACGCGGAGGCGTCTTCGGCGATCGTGACGCTGTGATCGTCCGCTGTTGCGGATGCATCGTCGGCCGGTTGTGATTCGACATGGTCGTAGGTCGGCCACACATCGGCGTCGACGACCGACAGGGGCGGTTCCGCTTGCCCAATGGCCGCGTCATGTTCGTCCTGCCACTGTGGTGCGGCTTGTTCGTCGCACAACGGTTCTTCCTGTGCCGGAATCTCCGGTGCAGCCGCTTGTTCAGCAATCTGTAACCCTGGCGCGGATGGTTCGGGATCCGCTGATTCGGGTTCCGATAGCTCCGCCGGCGGTAACTCGGCCGCCGGCGTTTCGGCGACGGTCGAAACATCGGGTTCGCTTGATGTGGCGACCTGTTGAACGTCGACGGCGTGACGTGCCTGTTCCAGTTCTTGCAGAACGTCCTCGTGATGGTTTTGCAAGTCGCTCAGACGCTGGGTGGCGTCTTGTAGTTCATCGCGGACGCGTTGCAGGTCGTCGGCCGACGGGCGGCTTTCCGACTCGGCGATGGCTTCGTCGCGTTGCTGGCGAATCTGTTGCAGTTTGTCGGACAGTTCGTCGTTGTTCTGCTGCAGCTTCGTCAGTTGCTCGTTGGCGACGGCAAGTTCATCACTCAGTTGCTGGACCGATTCACGCAGTTGGACCGTTTCGGATTCCCATTGGCTGCGTTGTTGGTCAGAATCCGATCGGATCTGGACGCCTTCGTGTTCCAGATTCTGGATCTGTTGTTGGGCTTGTTCACACTCGTCGCGCAGCTGTGCCGTGTCGGATTGGGCTTCCTGCAGTTCCTGTTGCATTTCCGCGATTTGGACACGCAATTCTTCGGCGATCGATTCGCTTGCGGCCAGCTTGGCGGATTGTTCTTCGGCCTGGGACTGCGCCAGCTGCAAACTGTCCGTCATTTCGCGGACACGTGCCTCGGCTTCCTGACGCCGTGTGTCGCTGTCGTCCTTCGCTTCCTTTAGTTCCGCCAATTCACGTTGTGACGCTTGTTGTTTGGATTCCGCGTCGGCAAGTGTGGCTTTCCAATGCTCGGTCTGTTGCTGCAGTTCGGCGCGATAGTTCCGCTCGCGCTGTTCCAGTTCTTCCTGGTTTTGGGACAGACTGGCCAGCTGGTGGTTTAGAGCCGAAAGCTGCTGGCGCATTCGTGCAACCGATTGGGTCGCGGTTTCGGTCTGGCTGCGCGACTGTTCCAGTTGCCGAGATGCTTGTTCGACCTGAGCTTGGTACTCGTTTTCCCGGCGTCGGTATTCTTCGTTGCGGCGGTTCCAGTCGTCGGACTGCTGTTGATGTTGCTTACGCAACTGTTGCAGTTCTTCTTGCTGGACCAGGTATTCGCGTTGGATTTCGTAAGCGGCCGATTCTTGTGCCTTTAGATTGGCTTCGCGAGCCTGCAGTCGCTCTGCCCTGCTCCACAACTCCGATTCGCGTTGACGCAATTCCGATTCGCGGTCGGTGCATCGTTGGACCAGTCGTTCGCATTCTTCTTGACGCTGGCGCCACAACTGAACTTCACGGCGAAGTCGGTCTTGCCAAACTTGATGATCGATCACTTCACTGGTCAACACGCCCGACAAATCGGGCAGCGGCGGTGATTGTTGTAAGACGGTTTCCGAAGACGCGGCGGCATCCTGTGGCGGACGTGCGGTGGGCTTTTCAAAGGATGCTAGGTCCAGCGAAGGTTCCCCAAACATGCCAGCATCGTCAAACGATAAACGTCCCATGTCCTGTTCGTCGTCCCGCTGGTGTTGTGGTGCCGACGAACTGTCCGGCGACTGTGTCCCGGTGGCGAGCACCGGATCGACAACCGGCACGGAAACGGAGGCGGCGATCGACAACAATTCAAATCGATAGCTGCCCAAACGAACTTGGTCGCCGACCGACAACACCGCCTCGGTCGTTCGCGATCCGTTGATTTCGATCGGGATCGAATGGGCACGCATTTGGACACGATCGCCTTCGCGGATCAGGATCGCGTGCAGAGGCTGCAGCGATGGATCGTCCAGGCAGATCGAGCACGACGAACCGCTGCCGAAGGTGTATCGAGCACCGGCCAGACGCAGGCGTCGGGTCGGCGCGTCTTGGCGGGAGACGCGAAACTCGATCGCCGCTTGGGCCGTGGCGACGGCTGATTCCGGCGGCCCCGGGTCGATTGCCATGGGAGCCACTCCGCCCGGATCCTTCGCCCCCTCGGAGACGTTGGTGTGGTTCGTTGGTGCGCCGATGATCGCTTCGATTTGAAACGATCCGGTCGTTGTGTCTTGATTCAAGCTCACCTGTGCAATCCCTTGCCTCGATGTTCGCCCCAACCGACTGGATCCCGATGATCGACCGATTCGGTCGCGGCGCGTTTCGATACTCTTCCGTTATCGACGCCGCCGCGACTGTCGATGAGTGAACCTGGAACGATCAGGCAATGAAATCGGAAAAATCGGAGAGGGGCATGGATAGCCCTGCGGAGGGTGTCCGTTGTGCAGGTTTCGTGAACTGTCCGCTATCGGTGGTTGGATTTCTAATGGGGGCTGATTGCCCGTTAGAACCGGATCAGGCGGTATTTCCCAACGAATGGCCCGGAGATTGCTTACTTCCCGAGCAACTGATGACGGGACTTCCGTCGTCAGGCTCGTAGGATTACGACGCCTGCGCTACTGGTGACGTCGTCCTTCGTCGCTGGACGGTGAACAAATGACGCTATGTTTGGAAGTTCTCCGCCGGCGCGTTGCGATAACGGCCCCGGGTTGCGGTTTCGCGATGGTCGGAAATTCGGTCCTCTTGTTGAAAGGGACCCGTTTCCCTGACTTTTGCGGGGAACCAAACCAGGGTGACACTGGTCACGTAGGACACACCCGTCGTCGGCGCGCGGTGACGCACACGGCACTTCGACGATCCAGATCAGCGACCAACCGAGGATAGAAGGGGGTGACCCATGTCTCGCAAAGAATCCCTCAACAAACTGCGTGTGACGCTAGTCCGCCGTCGTGACGCGTTGCGACGCGCCTTGGATGGTGATCTCAGTTTGCTTCAGGAACTGCACGGTCAAAAAACGGGCGACCCGTTGGATGCCGCGGCCGACACCATTCAGGACGAACTGAACAGCCAGTTGGTCGAAAATGAGTCTCGCGAATTAGGTGCAATGGAAGACGCGATCGCGCGGTTCGAAGCGGGGACGTATGGCAATTGCGAATCCTGTGGCAAGCCGATTCCGATCACCCGGCTGCGTGCGGTTCCTTACGCGACCGACTGCATCGACTGTCGTCGCCGCGAAGAAGACGGCCAAGACGGTGGCAATGTGGTGGCCTGGAATCGTGTTTTCGATGTCTCCGAGGTGGACCCCGTTTGATTGCGACAGACGGGATGAACCGTCGGGCGACGAAGTCCAGACGGCATTGACCAAGCGGAGGTAATCACGATGCGGTTGCAAAGTCCCGCTGCTGTGAAACACACCGTTCCATGCGCAAGCCGTCCGACGCAACAATGCATCGGGATTGCCCAAGCTATTTTTTCGGTTCGATCCGCTCTGTTCGCCGATGTGATGCCGTTGAACCAAAATCTCGCTTGATTGAGATACCGGTCACCGGATCACTAGGACAATCATCTCTGTTTGACACGCCGTGCGTTCGCATTGCCGACGACGGCATGAAAAACCAAGCGTACCGGCCGCACCATTGGTGCGGCCGTTTTTTAATGCGCCGTTTGTTTCGGTTCTGACAGTGACAGCGTCAAGGTGCGCCCCGGCGAACATGGTGGAAGCTGGCCCCATCGGGTGGACGATGCGTAAGATCAAGACGTTCCGCCGCGCGGTCCCGCCTGTCGTTCCCCCATCCCTTTCCCAAGATCGCTCCGACAAGACATGCCGATGATGAAACTTGGTGACGAAGCGAGTCTGCGAACTGCTGTTTCCAACGGACAGTCGCATCGACGCGTGATCGCATGGGCCACGCCAATCGCTACAGCGGCATTGATGTGGATGGGGTCCGTCACGGCCACGGCACAGCAGACCCGCTATGTCAGTCCCCAAACCGGACATCCGATCACGATGGCCCGGCCCAGCTTGGAATCCCCGGTGCCACCGGTCGGCCCTCAAGCCTTGCGCGGCGCCGACGACGATCACTTTGCCGAACGTGGGGGCGAAGTTCCATCGGCGCGACAGATCGACCAACAACGCGAGCGGTTGTTCAATGAATTGGCTGAGGAATTCAATGCCTTTGATCGGCTGGGCAACTTGGTTCGGCGTGTCGCCCAGTTGGTCAAGCCCAGTGTGATTCATATCGAAGCCCACAAGACCGAAAACAAGGGCGGCCAGATTGAATCTTATGACGAGGCGGGTGCCGGCGTTTTGATCAGCGCCGGTGGGGAAACCTGGGTCCTGACCAATCGCCATGTGATCGCCGGTGCATCGCCACAACAGATCCTGTTGCGTGCCGACAACGGTCGCGAAATGTCACCGCTGAAAGTCTTGGCCGACAAGAACACGGACATCGCCGTGATGCAGATCGCCGCATCGGATCTGCCCGCCGCCAAGCTGGGCAACAGTGATGACTGTCAAATCGGTGACTTTGTGATCGCCATCGGCAGCCCGTTCGGTTTGAACCATTCGGTCACCTTCGGCATCATGAGTGCCATGGGACGACGCGACCTGTCGTTGGGCGAACAGAAGATCGACTTGCAAGACTTCTTTCAAACCGATGCGGCCATCAACCCCGGCAACAGCGGCGGTCCGCTGTTGAACTTGCGTGGCGAAGTCGTCGCCATCAACACGGCAATCGCCAGCAGCAGCGGCGGCAGCGAAGGCATTGGTTTTGCCATTCCCATCAACATGGCTGTCCAAGTGGCCGACCAGTTGATTCGATTCGGCGAATTGCGTCGCGGATACTTGGGCGTCGTGTTGGATCCCGAGTTCACGTCCGCCGACATGCTTTCAGCCGGCTATCAGTACGACAGCGGTGCTCGGGTCAAGAACGTTCGTCCGGGATCACCGGCGGCGACCGCCAACTTGCAACGTGGCGATATCATCGTCGAATTCAACGGTCGCCAGGTGGAAAGTGACGATCACTTGGTTGCCTGCGTGGGCCTGACGCCCGCCGGCGATTCGGTGCCGATGATCATCTATCGCAACGGCAAACGGTATCGCACCAGTGTGGTGTTGACCGACTTGCAATGATCGGCCGCGGTCCAAGCGTCTATCGTCCCGCGGATGCGGGGCGGCGTGCCGGTGTGTAAAGGCAGCAGTCTTGGGGACACACATCGTGCCATGGACCCAAGGTTCCGACCGCGGATCGCTGGTCGGAATTCGCGATTCGTTCCTGTACCAATTCGCGAATCATCTGCACAAACTTCGGCGCGGTGCCAGGGGTGGCCGCACGCGCCAGTGGGATGCCCAGCTTTTTGCAAAGGGTGGCCGCTTCGTCATCCAGGTCGTACAACACTTCCATGTGATCGCTGACGAACCCGACGGGCATCAGCACCAATCCGCCGATCGGCGATTCGCTGTGTTTCTGTTCGATACGATCGCACACATCCGGTTCCAGCCAAGGTTGCTGGGGAGGTCCGCTGCGGCTTTGGAACACCAATTCCCAAGTTTCAAACCCGGCCGCTTCTGCCACCAACCGACATGTCTCATTTAGTTGCAAGACATAGTCACAGTTATCCGCCATGGAATTGGGAATGCTGTGTGCGGTGAACATCAACGTGTCGGCAACATGTTCGGACGCAAGTGATTTTGCCGCTTGCTGGACCGAATCGGCCAAGGTGTCGATGAAGTGGGGATGGTTGAACCCCATGCGAACCTTTTCCACGATCGGCGCGTCAGGGCCGACCTGAGCCTGCGCTTCGGCGATGTTTTCGCGGTACTGTCGACATCCGCTATAGCAGCTGAACATGCTGGTGAAGAAGGCGATCGCGCGGCGGCACCCGTCGTCCTTCATTTGCTGCAGGGTTTCTGCGAAGTAAGGCTTCCAGTTGCGGTTGCCCCAGTACACCGGCAAATCAACGTCGTGCTGACGAAATTCCGATTGGATCGCCGCCATCAGCTGGCGATTCTGTTCGTTGATCGGGCTGACGCCGCCGAAACTCTGGTAATGCTGGGCGACCTCCAGCATTCGTTCCCTTGGCACGCGTTTTCCACGAAGCACATTTTCCAGATACGGCATCACATCGTCGGGCCCTTCTGGGCCGCCGAAAGAAACCAGCAGGAACGAGTCGTAGGGCGGAAGATTGTCGCGCATCGGGACCGGTCAACAGAGGAAGTGGGACGACAGGTGTCTGTTCCTACTATCCTCTTGAAGCAAGTCATCGATCAAGCGGTCGCGGCGCAGAACGTCACCGCCACGCCCGCTCAGGATGGTGTCGCCGCCAATGCGACGAAGACGTCCAGCGTGGTGTCGCCGTATTCATAGGCCAAGAAGATCGGCTGCATGCTGCTGCAGAAAACCACACCATCGCGTCCGGCGCGAAACGCCGTGGGAAGCCCCATCTTCAGTTCAACATCGTCCAGCCGGCGTTTCACTCCGCCGACGACCATGTTGCCAAGTTCGCCACAGGCGTCGATGACCAGCTGGTCAATTTCCTCGGTCGATTCGCCGCTGATCGCTTCGGTCCACTGAAGCGCCGCGCTACGACTGAGGCACAGTCCGATGCACCCGTTCAATTCACCGCTCAAACTGACGGTGATTGTCAATGGAGACCGGTCGACGGTCGTCGCGGCTTCTTCGACGTGCGGGACGTCGCTGGAAACTTGACGAACCGTTCCGCCGGTCATGGTTTCGATGACATCGCGCAAGGATTCATCGGCGGCCTCGGAAATCGCAGCCGATCGCTGTACATCAATCGCAACAGACATTCACAATCCGGTGGGGTTGAAAGGTGCCACGGTATGGATCGCCAAGGTTGGGCGAATACCGAGTTTGACCGATCCCCGATCTGCATTTGGTGAGCATGGACGGGGATCGAATCAACGAACGGAGAAACGCAACGACGGCCTCAGGCCGTTTGCGGATTCGGCAGAACACGTTGCAATTTCAGTTGCAACATTTCCTGGTCAAAAGGCTTGACCAAGTAATCGTTGACACCCGCTTGGATCGCCTTGACCACCTGAGACTTCTCCGTCTCGGTGGTCACCATGACGATCGGGTGCTTGTGTCCGGCAGCACGAATTTTCTGGACCAGTTCCAACCCATTCATGTTGGGCATGTTCCAGTCGGTCAGTACCAAGTCGATATCCGATCCGTCACCGAACATGGCCAAGCCTTCGACGCCGTCGGCCGCCTCGACCACCTCGTCAATCCAAAGTGAGTGGAGTCCACGTGCAATGATCTTGCGCATGACCCCCGAATCATCCACTACCAAAACTTTCATCGATGAAATCCTGCGAGCAGTTCTATGTGATGCGTCCAGCGGTACTTCGCGTTCGACGCGCAGCGGTGCGTTCGCGAAGCCAGACAAACCTAGCTCGGGATATTTGGCGATGAGCCGAAAGAAAACGACGAATTCTCGAATTCCGCTGCGAAGATCATTGGATGGATCTCCGGTGCAATTCGCTGTCGTTGATGAGGCGGGGATCGCAGGGGACTGTTTGGAACCTACTGCGAAAATCCTGGGTTGCAAAATTGTCGCAGGCCTGTGCTCAGAAATATCGTTCGCCAGGGGGTGGGAACACAACGACTGGGCGAATCGTTCGGGATGTGCCGTGGTCAGACTTTCCAAGCGAAAGAATCCGTTGTGGTTCCGGCACGCAATCGCAGGGGTCCGCCCTTTTCTGCACCTATAGGACTGTAGGCAGGCACTGGCAGTTCGACGGTCGCACCAAGACCGCGGAGCTTTGACGCACGGGCTTGCCTGCACAGGGGACAAATCAGCACGGGCAACGCGATCGGGTCGTGACGTGACATCGATCGATCGCAAGCCGAGCGACAAACGCAGGGTCGCACGTGCACGTGGGGTTAGTCAGGCAAGTCATCGCTCAGGTGACGGCCACCAACGTCTGGGGAAGCAGAAGAAATGAACGACGGTGATTTGGTTGCAGAGTTTGTCGAAGAGGCTCGAGAACATCTCGGGTGCGTTGAGATGCAACTACTGCAGATCGAGGCATTGGGTGCCGACATCAACGACGACTTGGTCAATACGGTGTTCCGATCCATCCACAGTGTGAAGGGGGCCGCCGGTTTCCTTGGTCTGAACCAGATCAATCAAGTTGCCCACCGGTTGGAGAACGTGCTGGGACGCGTTCGTGACCATCAACTGGTTCCCGACCCCTTCAATGTCGACGTGATGCTGAAAGCTGCCGATCGTCTTTCGACCATGATCGAAGACATCGACCAAAGCAATGCAACCGACAACGCGGAACTGTGTGAAAAGCTGGACCAACTGCTGGCCGACGCCCCAACGGAAACTCCCGTCGAAGCCGATCAGCACTCGTCGCCCGACGACGTCGTGGTTCAAGACGACGCCGCCGAAATCGAAGCCGAAGCTCAAGCGGACGCCGAAGTCAAACCGGCATCAGGACGTCGGAAATCCACACGACGCAAGACGAGCACACGAAAGAAGGCGACGCCACGGAAAAAGACCGCCAGTGCCGCCAAGGCGGATCAGCCAGCGAACGAATCGGTTGACGCCGATGCGTCCAAGGCCGATACGGACGAAAAAGATCGTGATGCGGCCAAGGGTGCCGAAACCATGTTGGAAACGGCATCGACCGGTGTCGCGGCAGCCGCCAGCGCGGGATCTAAACGCGGGGCAAAGGCCGCCCGCGCCGCCGACGGAAAGCCGGCCGGTTCCAGCAGCCCGGAAGCAAGCATTCGCGTCGGTGTTCGCGTCCTGGACCGGCTGATGAACCTTGCCGGCGAATTGGTCCTCAGCCGCAACCAACTGTTGCGAGTGTTGGCACAACAGGGGACCGACACCGTTGCCTTGGATTCGATCGCCAGTGGTCTGGATCAGGTGACCACCGAACTGCAAGAAACCATCATGCAGACGCGGATGCAACCGATCGGCAACGTGTTCAACAAATTCCCGCGGGTCGTTCGTGACTTGGCATCGTCGCTGAACAAGTCGATCGACCTGCAGATGGAAGGCACCGAGGTCGAAACCGACAAGACGATTGTCGAAGCCATTGCGGATCCGTTGACTCACCTGGTACGCAATTCCTGTGACCACGGCATCGAAACCCCTCAGGTCCGTGAAGCGGCGGGCAAGCCGTCCACCGGAACCGTGTTGTTGCGGGCCTATCACCAAGCCGGCAAGGTAATGATCGAAATTCGCGATGACGGTGCGGGAATGGACCCGGACGTCTTGCGAAACAAGGCCGTCGAAAAGGGGGTCATTTCTGCGGATGCGGCATCACGAATGAGCGATCGCGATGCGGTGAATTTGATTTTTGCACCGGGCTTTTCCACCGCCGGTCAGGTGACCGACGTCAGCGGTCGCGGCGTCGGTATGGATGTCGTGCGAACGAACATCGAAAACATCGGCGGCAACGTCGAAGTCGAATCCGAACTCGGTCGTGGCAGCGTGATCCGAATCACCTTGCCGCTGACATTGGCCATTGTGCCATCGATGATCGTTTCGTTGGGCGAACGACGTTATGCCCTGCCCCAAACAAATATCGTCGAATTGGTTCAAACCGATGGGAAAGAAAAACGCATTGATCACGTCGGCAACGCGGAGGTCCTGCACCTGCGTGGCGCCCTGATCCCGTTGGTTCGTCTGGCCGACATCTTGTCACTGCCACCCGCGGACGAATCCGAAGAACCGAAATCATCCGTCCAGCAAGATGACCAGATTGTGGTCGTCGAATCGGGACGTGTCCGTTTTGCTTTGGCGGTTGATCGTGTGTTGGACAGCGAAGAAATCGTCGTCAAACCTCTGGGACGCCACCTTGCCAATCTGCCGCTGCTGGCCGGTTCCACCATCCTGGGCGATGGTCGTGTTGCCATGATCCTGGATGCGGCCGGGATCGCTGGATCGGTCCAGTTGTCGCTGGATGCCGAAAGTCAGGATGACCGCGGTGATTCACACACCGATGGTGAATCCCTGATCGACAAGCACCGGATGGTCCTGTTGTCGGTCAGCAAGGACGATCACTTTGCATTGCCGATGGACATCGTCAGCCGCATCGAACGGGTGGCGGTGACCGATATCGACAATCTGGGCAGCCAAATGGTGCTGAAGTACCGCGGCGGAACGTTGCCATTGGTAACGATCGACAGTGTCGTTTCGGTGACCGAGGTCGACCAGACCGACACGGTGCATGTCATTGTCTTCAAGGTGTACGGCCACGAAGCGGGATTGGTCGCGCCCCACTTGAACGACATCTGCGAATGCTCGATCAGCCTGGACAGTGACCGGGGGCGTGAACCGGGGGTGGCCGGGATCACCGTGATCGAAGAACAGTCGACTCGTCTGTTGGATCTGTACGGTCTGACCGAACTGGCACGCCCCGAATGGTTCGAAGGAAACAACGAACTGGATGCCGATCGTCCGGCCGAATTGCTGGTCTGTGAAGACAGCGCGTTCTTCCGAAACTTCTTGGTCCGATTTTTGGAAGACGAAGGCCACAACGTGACCTCTTGCGAGGACGGCGAAGAAGGGTGGGTCGCCCTGAACGAAAACCCACAGAAGTATGACTTGTTGGTCACCGATGTGGAAATGCCCGAACTGGATGGCATCGAACTGACACGTCGAATTCGCGGGTCCGAAAACCTGAGCCACCTGCCCGTCATCGCGTTGACCAGCTTGGCGGATGAAGCATCCACCAAGCGTGGCTTTGAAGCGGGGGTTAGCGACTACCAAGTCAAGATGAACAAGCCCGAATTGAAAAGCAGCATTCAAACCCAACTGTCAAAGGTGTTCGCAAAATGACTGACCAATTAACAACCGATGCAGCGGATAGCGAGTCCAAGATTCAATTGGTCACGTTTCGCGTGAATGACATCCTGCTGGGGATCTCGATCGACTGTGTTCAAGAGATCAATCGTTTGCTGGATGTCACGGCCGTGCCCGGTGCCAGCCGTCTGATTCATGGCGTGGTCAATCTGCGTGGCGAAGTCGTCACCGTGATTGATGCCCATCAGTTGTTCGGCGTTCGGTCACAGACCAACCCCGAGAATCAACGGAACTTGGTTCTGCGGGTCGATGGCGAACAGATCGGCATCCTGGTCGACGAAATCGCCGACATCCTGACGATCCGGCAATGCGATTTGTCGCCACGTCCGTCCAACCTTCGCTCGGTCGACCGACGTTTCATTGATTCGGTCTTCCTGACCAGCGGCAGCATCGTCGTCGTCCTGGACGCGAGCAGTCTGGTCAATGCGATTGACCAATCGGACAAGGCAGAACCGGCTTTGGCCTGAACAACAACACTCTGATCGTCCGGTCATCGACGGGGCGATCTTTCGAATGAAAACAAACTTGCGATGGTCATTCGGCTGACGTTGTCGAACATCGCGTTTTGGAATTTTGCGTCTCCCCACAACGCAGGAACTTCTGATGAAAGTCTTTCGATCGTTCGCCCTTCGCGGGCGTCTAATGTCCGCATTTCTTGTTTGCGGACTGGCACCAATGTTGGCCGTTTCTGTTTGGAACGCGATGTCATCGCGCAGCGGGAACGCACGCCTTGCTGAGCAGGCGAATGACGACCTGCGTGACAAGTTGGAAGCCCAACTGTCAGCGATTCGCGATCTGAAGAAACAAGAGATCGAGGACTACTTTGGCACCATCGAAAACCAAGTGGTGACGATGAGCCAAAGTCCCGCGATCGTCGACGCGATGGTCGAATTCACCGATGCTTTTCATCGCAACGCGGTGGAACGCGACTTGTCCGATGATGACTTGGTGGCGATGCAACGCGATCTGGCCCAGTACTATCAAGTCGACTTTTCGCAAAAGTACCATCTGGAAAACGATCAGCGCGATGCCGATGCAATGGCACGCTTGAATCGTTTGCCGGGCTACGCCCTGGCCATGCAGCACGCCTACATTGGTGCGAACCCACATCCGCTGGGTGAAAAGTCGAATCTGGACAATGCGGAAACGGGCACCGAGTACGATCGTCTGCACGAAAAGTATCACCCCAGCATTCGTGATTTCCTGGAACGATTTGGCTACTACGACATCTTTCTGGTCGATGCCAAGACGGGCAACATCGTCTACAGCGTGTTCAAGGAACTGGACTATGGCACCAGCCTTAGTGATGGCGCGTTCGCCGATACCAATTTTGGACGCGTGTTTCAGCAAACGGTGAAGTTGAATGACACCAGCCAAAGTCTGCTGGTCGATTTCGAGTGTTATTGGCCCAGCTATGAGGCACCCGCCAGCTTTATTGCCAGCCCCATTCGAAACAACGACGAAACGATCGGTGTCTTGATTTTTCAAATGCCGGTCGACCGTATTAACCAGTTGATGGCCCGTGATTCGGGACTGGGCCAAACTTGCGAAACGTTGATGGTGGCGGCGGACGGTCGCCAACGTTGTGATTCGCGGGTTTCACCCCAACAACACAACCTGGTGAATGCTTTTCGCGGCAAACAACAGCCGATCCATACGTCCCTGGTTCAGCGAGCGTTGACCGGCCAAAGTGGCGTGTGTGATACGGCCAACTATCTGGGGACCGACGTCGTCAGTGCTTATGCACCGCTGAAGTTGGGTGGGTTGGACTGGGCGATCATCACCGATGTCGGCCGTGATGAAGCCTATGCATCGATCAACAGCACATTGGCCATGACCAACGACATCCAAAGTGCGGGTGTCTGGAATTCGATTCTGGCATTCGTGTTGGCATCAATCGCAATCGGTGGCTTTTCGGTTTGGTTCACGCGAACCCTGACGGATCCGATGCACGCAACGGTCGAAAGCCTGCAGCAAATTGCCGAAGGCGATGGAGACCTGACCCGCCGATTGGACGAAACCCGCTTTGGCGAATTCGGTGAAATCGCACGCAGCTTCAATCGCTTTGCCGACCGTTTGCACGGCATGATCACATCGCTGGCACAAAACGCCAGCACGCTGAACGATACCAGCGAACACCTGAGCCAATCGGCACGCGATCTGAGTGCCGGCGCGCAGCAAAGCAAGACGCAATCGTCGGCCATGGGAAGCGCCGCGGAAGAACTGTCGATCAACATGCAGGGCATGGCCGATAGCACCGGCGAAATTTCCAGTGGAATCGAAGGCGTTTCCCGAGCGGTCGAAGAAATGCGTCAGACCATTCGCGAGATCGCCAGCAATGCGGAGCAGTCCGCGGATGTGGCCGGTCAAGCCGCCGATGCCGCGCAGCAGTCCAATGAAAAAGTCGGTGGCATGGGAATCGCCGCCCAAGAAATCGGCAAGGTCATTGACGTCATCCAAGACATCGCCGAACAGACCAACCTGTTGGCACTGAATGCGACGATCGAAGCGGCCCGTGCGGGTGAAGCCGGACAAGGGTTCGCGGTCGTTGCCCACGAAGTCAAACAGTTGGCGATGCAAACCGCCACGGCCACCGATGACATTCGTCACCGGATCGAAACGATGCAACGCAGCACCGATGACGCGGTGCAGTCCATCCAGGCGATCAGCGAAGTGATCGACCGAGTCAACCAACTCAGTCGTTTGATCGCATCCGCTGTCGAAGAGCAAAGCATCACCACCGAACAGATTGCCGAACACATCGGCGGAACGGCCGAATTGGCCAGCACCGTCGCCCGTGGTGTTGCCGAATCGGCAAACGCCAGCCGCGAAATCACTGAAAACATTAGCCACGTCGAAGGCGTGCTGAACGATACGGTGACCAACGCGTCCGCCAATGCGGACAGCGGCGAACAGTTGTTGCAACTGGCCGACGACATGCAACGTTTGGTGTCGCAGTTCAAGTTGTCCGAGTCTTCGCAGCCGAAAAAGTTTGCGGCCAACGCCTAGTGCGTTTGGCTTATCGATGAAAGATCAATCCATGTCCATTTCTGCACTTGTTGTTGACGATTCGCTTCTGTTTCGCAAAGTCGTTCGTGACTGTCTGGCCCAAATCGGTGACGTCGAAGTCATCGGCGTCGCGGGGGACGGCAAAGCGGCGGTCGAAAAGATTCGGCGATTCCGACCGGATGTTGTCACGCTGGATGTCGAAATGCCCGGCATGGACGGCTTGGCGGTCTTGCGACAGATCAAACGCGATCGTCTGCCGACCAAGATCATCATGCTGAGCGCTCTGACCGAACGGGGCGCCGACGCTACGACCGAAGCGTTGTCGTTGGGGGCATTCGATTTCATCTTGAAGCCCAGTCACGGCAGCCCGGAAAAAAACCTGGCCGACCTGAAAGAACAGCTATCCCAGCGGATTTCCGCGGTTCGTCGGCGTCCGACATCGGCATCCAAAACGATCAAGCCTGCCATTCCGCGTTCACCGCGAACGGCCATGGTCACCAAACGTGCCGTTGCCAATCCATCGCGGCGTGCCGCCGGTTTGATCGAAGCGGTTCTGATTGGCATTTCCACCGGAGGTCCCAAGGCCCTGCGAGCGTTGTTGACGCAACTGCCCGCCGATTATTCGGTGCCGATCATCATTGTCCAACACATGCCTCCGATGTTTACCGCGTCGATGGCCCGCGACATTGATCGTCATGCCAAGTTGGACGTGGTTGAAGCCGCCGACGAAATGCCATTGGTCGGTGGGACCGCCTACATCGCGCCCGGTGGCAAACACTTGGAAGTGCACCGTGTGGCCGGTTCGCTGCGGGCACGTGTCACCGACGCGCCACCGGAACGCAACTGCAAACCCAGCGTCAACGTGATGTTCCGATCCGCCAGTGATGCCACCGGTGGAAGAGTATTGGGGGCCATCATGACCGGCATGGGCGATGACGGTTTGGCGGGATGTCAACACCTGCGAAATGCCGGTGGAACCGTCTGGGCCCAAGACGAAGCGTCGTGCACCGTTTTCGGAATGCCGCGCCAGATCATCGAAGCGGGATTGGCCGACCGCATCTTGCCGCTGAACCAGTTCGCGGATGCTTTAATTCAGACCGGACAGAAACGGTTGGCAGTTTGTCACTGATCCGCAGCGGACATCGCACAACGGTCAACCGCCGGCCATTTCGACGACAGCATCACGCATCGAAATCAACTCATCCATTTCCTTGACACTTCGTACCAACACCATGCAAGCAACTGTGGAACGGCATCAATTGGATCGCGTTCGCGGATTGGCGAAACAATTGTGTGGCATCCATTTGGATGGATCCAAGGACTATCTCATTCGACGTCGCCTGAATGAGTTGATGGTGGATGAAAAAATCGACAATCTGCAAGACTTGCTGGCGTTGGCCGAAGCCCCGTACAACCGCAAGATCCGCGAGCGGATGGTGGATGCGCTGACCACACACGAAACGCTGTTCTTTCGTGACAAGTCACCGTTCGACGCGCTGACGCAGCACATCATTCCGAAGCTGTACCGCGAAGCCGTCGGTCGACCAAGATTGCGGATCTGGTCCGCGGCCTGCAGCACCGGTCAAGAACCCTACAGTCTTGCGATCGCGTGCCTGGAATCGTTGCCCGAACGGTCCCGGTGGGATATCCGCATCGACGCCTCGGACGTCTCGGTTGGTACCGTGGAAGCCGCCAAGCGTGGAAGGTTCCAGAATTTCGAACTTTCGCGTGGTTTAAGCCCACAGCAGCAAAGCCGGTACTTTCGTCGCGAAGGCAATGATTATCGAATCGTTGACGAAGTCCGAGGAATGGTGAACTTCCAAGTCAACAATCTGCTGACATCCACGCCGCCCGGTCATGACTATGACGTGATCATGTGTCGCAACGTCGCGATCTACTTCACGCCGGCCGACCGACGTCGGATTTATCAAAAGATGGCCTCGGCGCTTCGGCCCCAGGGCTCTTTGTTTTTGGGGTGTAGCGAGGTGCCCACCAACGTCAGCGACCTTTTCAAGACGGTCCCGCTTGGACGCGCCACCAGTTATCAGCGGATCGGCTGATCGTTTGGATCTGGATCGGTGACACGCTGGACCATCGATTGATCGTCCGGCGGTGTGTCCCGCACGTCGGATGCCACATCACGGTCGAACGCATCAACATGGTCCGAATCGTCATCGCGGGGGCGGTCTTCGTCGCGTGCCGGTTCGTGCAACCACCACGGGATGGCCAAAACGCATGCGGCCGCCACAATCATCACCCAGGGATGCCCCACGCTGCCCGGCCACCACGTAGCATTTTCGGTGGCGGCCCAAACGGTGATTTGAATCGACGTGGCAATTGGCAGTGTGACGGCGAACCGACCCAGTGCGTCAGCCCAACGCCTGGGAATCAGCAACGCCAGCAGCGATGCCGCCACCAATACCGACGGCAACGCCTGCCATCCGACGATCACAGCGGGCACGGCGATCATCAAGATCAAGTCGACCAAGCGTCGGCTACTGTCGGCTAGCGGGCTGAGTTTCAAATCTGCTTGGTTGCACAAACCTCGTGCCAGCGAACGTCCCGCGAAACCCGCGGCCGCCAATGCCGTCAACAACCGTGCGGCGGCATCCAGGATGCCCGCATTGTTCTGCCAATTCTGTGACACCAGCGATGCCGCATCGTTGATTTGGTCGATGCGATAGAAACGCCAGTCGACGACCAGCAAGCTGGGGAACATCAATGGGATCACCAACAGTGTGATCGCAGCGAATGTGACCAACCGCGAGGGCAAGCGGTTGCCGTCGAAACGGATCAGACCGAACGCCCAGCCGATGGAAAGGCCGACGACTTGAAACGCCAACAAGTACCAAACGTCGGGATCGACCACACGGCTGTGAAGAACGCTGCGGGCCGCGTCGATGGCCTGGCCGGGCGGGCTGAATCCGTGGATCACCGCGATGCCGATCGACGTCAGCGACAATCCCACCGCCGCTTCGACAATCGGGTATCGCGGCGAAATGGGCAATCGGCACGTCCGGCATCGACCTTGGACCGCCATCCAGCCCAGCACCGGGAAATTGTCGCGGGCCAACAACTGGGTGCCGCAACGTGGGCAATGCGATCGCCCGCCCAAGCCACGTCCCAGCGGCATTCGCCAGGCGACGACGTTCAAGAAACTTCCGATCGCCGATGCCACCCACAGCATCCAACCGACGATGACCACTTCGACCATGCGCGGAAGGATCAATTCGCCGATGCGAAAGTGCGGATGCGCGCGTTGAATCCACCACGCACCGCCCCACACGTAAACCGTGGCGATTGCCAGCAGGGCAAAGATCGTTGCCCAGAACATCCAGGGGACGCGGGACCATCGGAATCGTCTGTGTCGTGCGGCCAAGCCTGTCTGAACCGAATGAAGAATGGTGCGAAATGGAACAGGAACGGGCGGAATCAAGTGAACTTTGACGGCCCGGATGCTGGTGGTGTGAATTTGACCAGCCGATAAGCTCAGGTGGAAACTGATTGTATGCCAACCCGGTCGCCACTGAACCGCCCATGTCGATTCCGCCGATTCGCCACCGTCACGTCAATGAGCATCCGGTTCGCAAGGACGGTGATTATGTGCTGTATTGGATGATCGCGTTTCGCCGAACCGGCTGGAATTTTTCGCTTCAGCATGCCGTGGATCGGGCGAATCAACTGGGCAAGCCGCTGTTGATCTTTGAACCGTTGCGGACCCGGTATCGCTGGGCCAGCGACCGGTTGCATCGGTTTGTGATCGAGGGCATGGCGGATAATGCGGCGAATTGTCAGCGTCAGGGTGTGGCCTATTTTCCGTATGTCGAACCGGCGCCGGGCCGCGGGACACCCTTGCTGCATCGATTGGCCAAGCGGGCTTGTACGGTGGTGACCGACCAGTACCCGTGTTTCTTTCTGCCCGACATGATCCGCGCGGTCAAAGATCGTATTCCCGCACGGTTGGAACAGGTCGATTCCAACGGGGTGATTCCTTTGGCCCAACCGGATCGGTTCTTCACGGTCGCCCACAGCTATCGACGTTGGATGCAAAAGAACGTCATCGATTCGTTATTGGCGATGCCCCGGGAACAGCCGCTAACTGACCTGCAAAACAAACAGGCGGATGCGGATTCGTTGTTGCCTGCGGGGGTGAAACGCCGCTGGAAGGCTGCCGATCTTACGGCGTTGCTGGGCGACGGCGGGCTGGCCGAAATCCCGATCGACCACGACGTTCGGCCCAGCCCCACGGTTCGGGGTGGAAGTGTCGAAGCGAACCGGCGATTGGACACGTTCCTCAAGCAGCGGTTGTCGGACTATGACGAACTGCGGAACCATCCCGACGAACATGCAACGACGGGGCTAAGCGCGCATCTGCACTTTGGTCACATCGCCGCCCACCAGGTGGTCCAAGCGATCTTGGATCATGAATCTTGGACTCCCGATCAGGCCGGGGCGGCCAACGGCAAGAACCACGGGTTCTGGAACACCAGTCCGCCGGCGGAAGCCTTGCTGGATCAAATCTTGACCTGGCGTGAAATCGGGTTCAATCAAGCTTATCAGCGTCCGCAGACCTACGATCGACTGGAATCGTTACCCGATTGGGCGCAGAAGACGATTGCTGAAACTCGATCGGATCCGCGACCCTACTTGTACACGTTGAAGCAATTTGAAAACGCCCAAACGCACGACGAACTTTGGAACGCCGCCCAGCGTGAACTGGTGGAAACCGGTTTGATGCACAACTACATGCGAATGTTGTGGGGCAAGAAGATTTTGCACTGGACCGAAAACGCCCAGCAGGCCTTGGATTTCATGATCCACCTGAACAACAAGTACGGCTTGGACGGGCGGGACCCCAACAGCTATTGCGGGATCCTGTGGGTGCTGGGACGAACCGATCGGGCGTGGGGCCCCAAGCGTCCGGTGTTCGGAAGCATTCGGTACATGACCAGCGACAGCACCCGGCGAAAATTGCGGTTGGGAAAGTATTTACAACGATTTGGTGATTGAATCGGCCGTCGGGCTGGACGCGGCGCAGTGTTTGAACCGATGTGGGCTCCGGTGAATTGGCCTTCGAGCCGGAGTGACGATGACGTAAAACGTTCCGATTGTTCGCCTGACAAACGCCATGTGCGGCATAATCCGGCGTAACAAGACGGATTCGCCACCGCCCCGTCGGCCGACGAATCGATCGAAGACTGTGATGTGGGTGATTGGGTGATATTCAAAGCGATTGCTGTGGCCGTGGTGCTGTTGGTGTTGGCAATGGCCGTTCTGGCGGTGGTTTCCCGGCGGACATTCATGCGGGCGATTTTTCGTCCGGTGCTGTCACTGCTGTACCGCAAACGTGTTGTCGGACTAGAGAATCTGCCCCGCGACGGCGGGTGTGTGGTGATCAGCAACCACATCAGCTGGATCGATGGCATTCTGATTCTGTGGATGCTGCCGCGAAATGTGCGTTTCGTCGTGGCCGCCGAAAACTTCAACGGCGGCGTCATGCAGTGGATTGCGGGGGCGTTCGATACGATTTTGATGTCGGCCAGCCCTAAGTCGATCGCGCGGGCGCTGAAATCGGCACGTGACGGATTGCACGACGGCGACGTCGTTGGTGTGTTTCCCGAAGGCTCGCTCAGCCGGACCGGCCAGCTTCATGGATTCAAACCGGGCATCAAGAAAATTCTCAAGGGCACCGACGCCCCCGTGATCCCGATGTGGCACGAGGGGATGTGGGGCAGCGTGTTCAGTTTTTCGGGCGGCAAGTTCTTTTGGAAATGGCCACGCCAGTTTCGTCGCCAGATCACCCTGTACATCGGCGAACCGTTGGCAGCCGATACGCCGTTGGATGTGATGCGGTCGCGGGTCCAAGATCTGGGGGCGCGGGCCAGCGTCGAAACGCGTCGCCGGTACCCCGTTTTGCCCAGTCGAGTGATCCGCGTTTGGCGTCGACGCGGCCGGCGTATGCAGGCAGCCGATTCCACCGGCGTGGAAGTCGGCGGTCGTGCGTTGCTGACACGTGTGTTTGCACTGCGTCGTGCACTGCGTCGCGAGATTTTCGATCGCGATGAAAAGTTCGTCGGCATCCTGTTGCCGCCCAGCGTTGCCGGGGTCGCGGTCAACGTGGCTTTGGCGATGGACCGGCGGATCAGTTCCAACCTGAACTACACCGTGACCAGCGATGTGTTGAATCATTGCACCGAATCACTGGGCGTCCGGCATGTGCTGACCAGTCGTAAGTTCATGGACAAGTTCGATTTTGAACTGTCCGCCGAAACGGTGATGCTGGAAGACTTGCGTGACAAGATCACCACGATGGACAAGGTGGTCGCATTCATCCAAGCCAATTTGATCCCCGCGGTGCTGCTGGATCGAATGCTGGGGCTGAATCGCATCGATTCGGATGATCTGTTGACGGTCATCTTCACCAGCGGATCGACCGGAATGCCCAAGGGCGTCATGCTGAGCCACGCCAACATCAGCCACAACGTCGACGGGATCGAACGGTTGGTCCGCTTGGATTCCGAAGACAACGTGTTGGGCGTCCTGCCGTTCTTCCATTCGTTCGGCTACAGCGTGACGTTGTGGGCCGTCAACACCTTGGGCCCCGCCGGCGTTTATCACTTCAACCCGTTGGATTCCAAACAGGTCGGCAAGCTGGCCAAGCGATATCACGCGACAGTCTTGCTGGGCACACCGACGTTCATGCGTGGTTACCTGCGTCGCGTCACCCCAGATCAGTTTGCCGATCTGGACGTCGTCGTCGTGGGCGCCGAAAAGATGCCGCCGGACTTGTTCGATGCGTTCGAACAGCGATTCGGTGTCCGGCCGATCGAAGGCTATGGGGCCACCGAACTGAGTCCCCTGGTTGCGGTCAACATTCCGCCCAGTCGATCCGCCGCCAAGCACCAACGCGACCGACTGGAAGGTTCCGTCGGACGACCATTTCCCGGGCTGGGCATCAAAATCGTTTCACCCGATGACGGTCACGAATTGCCCGCGGGCGAAGACGGCATGCTGATCGTGTCGGGACCCAATGTGATGCGGGGCTACGCCGGACAAGACGATTTGACCGCCGAAGCAATCACGTCGGGATGGTACACCACCGGCGACATTGCGCATGTGGATGCCGAAGGCTTTTTGCACATCACCGGACGGCTCAGCCGGTTTTCCAAGATCGGCGGCGAAATGGTTCCGCACGTTCGGGTCGAAGAAGTCTTGCTGGATTTTTTGGAGTCGAATCAGGCCGATGCACCGGAGCCCAGCGATGGGCATCCCGATGTCCCGCTGTGTGTGACTTCGGTGCCCGATGAAAAGAAGGGCGAACGCTTGTTGGTGCTACTTGCCCCCGGTGTGATGAATGAAACAATTCATCCCGATTCGATGCGCAAGGCTTTGACCGACGCGGGGTTGCCCAATTTGTTTGTTCCGGCCCGTGACGCATTTGTGGAAGTCGATCACATTCCGCTGCTGGGCACGGGGAAATTGGATCTGAAAGGCGTCAAAGACAAAGCGGTGGAACTGTCCGGCAGTCCCGTGTCATAGCGATGCATCGGTCGGGCAAGCCGTGTCATGCCTTTTGGTGGATCACCGGTTTACGTCGACGCGGATAGACTTCGCGACAAATCGGGCAAACCGTACCGTCACAACCACGAGCGGTGCAGTGTTCCCGACCGTAATAAATGATTTGTAAATGCAGTTCGTTCCAGCGGTCACGTGGGAACAGTTTCTTCAGGTCTGATTCGGTTTGTGTGACGTTCTTGCCGTTGGTCAAACCCCAACGCTGAGCCAAGCGATGGATATGCGTGTCGACCGGAAATGCGGGTTCGCCGAAGGCCTGTGCCATGACGACGCTGGCGGTCTTGTGCCCCACGCCGGGCAGCGATTCCAACGCATCAATCGAACCGGGGACCTGGCCGTCGTGCCTGTCGATCAAGATCTGTGACAAGGCGGCCAGATTTTTTGCCTTTGATTTTGACAGCCCCAGCGGCCGGATGATCTCCAAGATTTCCGCTTCGCCTAGATCACGCATGGCCATCGGATTGCCCGCCACGCGGAACAATTCCGGGGTGACTTCGTTGACTTTTTTGTCCGTGCACTGCGCGCTCAATACCACCGCAACCAACAGCGTGAATTCGTCGTGATGATCCAGTGGGATGGGTGGGTTCGGGTACAGATCCGCCAACCGGCGATCGATGTGTTCGGCCCGTTCTCGTTTCAGCAAGGTCGTTAAATCGTCTGGGGGTAGGCGGCCATCGGCGATGTCTGGCAATGGCTGGCGGCAATGCATCTAAGAAACGTTTTCTAGACGCTTTTGAATATCCATGGCCAGTTCGTCGGCCTGTTGTCGCATTCTGTCTTCGTTGGATTCGAATTGTTGCTGAAACGTCTGGTCCAGTTCGGCCAGTTTTTGCTTAAGCGTTTCCTGCTTGTCCTTTGTCGACGCTTCGATCTCCGCTGCGACGGCTTGTTTTTGTTCTTCCAGCCATCGATCGATGACCGCCAAGTCTTTGTCTCGTTTCTTGGCCAGGTCACTGGCTTCCAACTGGTGAATCGAAGCGGAAACACGCATCGCTTTGGCTTTGGCGTGTTCCACCGCCGCGATCAGGTCACAGGCATGGTTTTGATGCGAAGCCATCTTTTTTTGAAGGGGGCCGATGGTCGCAAAGTGGGCGGCGATGCCGATGACCAGGGCGGCCACGAACGTGCTGCCCGCGGCAATTGGCGAAGCGTCCGCGGTGAACAGAAGTAGCATCGCCAACAAAAGACCGATGACGATGCCGCCGATCGGGAACCAAAAGTGATCGTGGATTCGCGTGATTCGCAGACCGTGCAGTTCTTGGTTCAACTGCTCGATGCGCGCCGTCAGGTCGTGCATGGATTCGACCGACTGGCGGATGGAATCAGGGGGGCGCAGTTCCAAGCGACCGTAGGCGGCGGCGTCTTCGCGGACTTCGCCGAAATCGGTCCCGTGCTGGTGCATCCAGGATCGCAGCGGTTCGATGGCGGCCGCGGCCCGGTGGTGCGCCTGGCGAATCGCTTGGTCGTCCTTTTGGCGTGCGCTGCTGGGGGTGTTTTTTTCTTGATCAAATCGCGACAGAACTTCGATTCGTCTTTCTTCGGCCTGACGAATCAGCGGTTCACATTTTTGTTGAACCTGTCGTTTGACCGAACCGGCCAGTTTGGCCAATTGCCCGCGTAGGGCCAGGGTTTCGGTTTCGTAACGGTCGATCACCGCCTCGCCGGATTCGTCCCAACGTTTCAGCATGGCCCGGCGGTCTTCGCGGCATTGCCGCATCACGGCGGCTCGTTGGGGATTGGGCGATTCAGACATCGGACCCTCCGGTCGGTACCGCTAGCCGATTCGGCCGGTGCCGCTAGCGGATCGGGCGAAACGTGCACGGCAACTCCCGATTGTACCTGTTCGCAGGTGCGGTCGTGCCGAATCCGTCTTGACCCCGACTCCGACCGACCCGTAGTGAAACACCGAACACCCGCAACGAGCCGAATCGATTCGGCTTTCCGGCACGCTTGATTGTGCCGGACGCGGCAAGATCATCGCTAAATCACCTACCCATCTCCGCGTACGGCAGGACACCGTTTCCATGTTGAAGACCTTGCTTTGCCTTTCTCTGGTTCCGGCCACCCTGCTGTTGGTCGGATGTGGCTCGGACGAACCTGCCGCATCGGTGGCCCAAGCCGCCGCACCGGCGAACGCCGCGAATAACGGCTCCGGTACGCAGTCCGCCGCCGAATCCCAACAAGCCGAAGCGGTCGTCAGCCAATTTCTGGACCGCATTCGTCGTGGGGCCGGACAAGCGTCAGCCGAAGAATTGCTGACCAATCAGGCTCGCAGCGTCATCAGCCGTTTCGGCGGCGTGCAAAGCCTGGGGGCTCCGGACGCTCAGTTCGTGGTCACCCGCAGCCAACCGGCGCCCAGCGTCGAAGGAGAACCGGCCGGACAATCGCTGTTGGTCCACACCGTCTGGGCCGAGCCCGTCACAGCGGAAGACGGTGCCGAAAGCGTTGAAAAAACACAGGTCGTCTGGGCGGTTCAGCAAGAAGCCGGCCAGTGGCGGATTTCCGGCATGGTGATCGAATTGGTCCCGGGCGAAGCCCCGACGGTCATTGATTTCGAGAATGAACAGCAAATCGCGACACTTTTTGGCGGTGGCACCAGCACCGATGAAGTTGCCGAAGCGACCTCGGAATCGGTCTCCCGCTGACCCCGACTTCCGGAGCCACCAAGAACCACATCAGGCGGCGTATCGGTCGGTCGATCGATACGCCGCTTTTTTTCGTGCGCACTGCCCTAAGTGCGGCCAAGTGCTCCTTGGGGGTCTGTTTGCGGGGTCGTGGGCAACCTTGCTAAGTTTCCCTACGTCATGATCGTCGTCAAAACGGGGGCCAGCGGTCGGTGGTGCGTCGGCCCTTTGCCGGTGATTCGGATCGGGCCATGTCCCCGCGTCGATCGTTTTCCGCGATTGCCCCCCATGGTGGCGGCGGACGATGGGCTGGCGGCGATTGACTTTCCCTTCGCCAGCATTATCGTACAGGCAACATTGCGCAATCCGAAAAAGCTGTGCATTTCGCCTGTTTTGCCTGTTTGCAACGATGGTGGGTCGCGATGAAACACTCGCATTGCCCTGAATGAAGTCGGGTCCAGGAGGCAGGCCCTCATTTCCCCGTTCGTGCGACACGAGTTCGCCACGAGAAAGTCCGATCCAATTTGGGAGACAGTTAATGCGTCGTAGTTACGTGATGATCGCGATGGCAGCCATGATTGCTGCATCGCCCGCCTTTACCGGTTCCGCCGATGCGTTCGGCTTGTTCAAGAAGTTGATGGCCAAGAAGAGCGGCTGCTGTGCACCGGCACCGAGCTGCTGCGAACCCGCGCCGGAACCCGTTTGCTGCGAACCCGCCCCAGAGCCGGTTTGCTGCGAACCTGCGCCGGAGCCCGTTTGCTGTGAGCCCGCACCGGCACCGAGCTGCTGCGAAGCCGCCCCGGTCGTCGAGCCCGTCGTCAGCGATTGCTGTGGCGCCGCTCCCGTTGTCGAAGCCGCACCCGTCGTCAGCGATTGCTGTGGCGGCGCTGTGGTCGAAGCCGCCCCGGTTGCCGTCGAAGGCACCGTTGTTGAAGCTCCCGTTTCCGCGGAAGGTTTCGATCTGGCTCCCGGCGAAACTTTGGTCCCCGGCAGCGTCGTGATCAACGAAGCCGCAACGGAAGAAGCTGCTGAAGCTCCGGCCGAAGAAGCCGCTGCTGACGAAGCTGCTGCTGACGAAGCTGCTGCTGACGAAGGCGAAGTCCCCCCGGCACCCGCCGCCGAAGAGGCTGCTGAGGAAGCCACCGAAGCTGCCGAAGAAGCCGTCGACGCTGCTGAAGAAGCCGTCGAAAGCGCCAGCGATGCGGCTGCCGAAGCTGTGACCGGCGATGCACCGCCCGCTCCGCAACCCGATGCCAACACCGACATCTGATCGGTTGCGCATCCGCTTGCCGGATTCAAACATCGCAAACCCTCGCGACGATTCATTTCGTGGCGAGGGTTTTTTGTTTGTCACAACAACTTCGCCGGGGCTGGAGGGTGGCGATCGGTTGTCGGGGGCTTTGCGACCAGCACGGTGGCAAGCTGACGCTCGGGCCGTCATAAAGGGCGGCAACACAAATTTGCCCGCCGGTGACTTTTCCAAGATCACCCATTTCCAAACCCGCCTACGATGGAAGGAATGATATCGATGACCCAATGGCCGATCGGAGTATTTGCATCGGTGGATGCCGGACTGGGCGTCGCCTGGGAAGTGATCGAACAATTGGGCGTGCCGACGATCCAGCTGCACGCACCGCATCCCGGTAACCGTGATGCCGATGCCGCCAAACGCTTGGCCGACAAGCTGTCATCGATCGACGTGAAGTGCACCGCGGTGTTCGGTGGATTCGAAGGCGAAAGTTATGCCGACATTCCGACGGTCAGCCGCACGGTCGGTCTGGTTCCGCCGTCGAGCCGTGAAAGCCGCTTGGCGGAAATGCTGGAGATCGCCGATTTCGCCAAGGCCCTGAACTGCGACGCGGTCGCCTTGCACTTGGGGTTCGTGCCGCACGAGCCCAGCGCCGATGGCTACGACGCGATCGTCGATGTGACGCGTCGGTTGTGTGATCACTGTGCGGGCAACGCCCAGTACCTGCACTTGGAAACCGGCCAGGAGACCGCCGAAGGCTTGCTGACATTCATCGATCAGGTGGGGCGCGAGAACCTGAAAATCAATTTCGATCCGGCCAACATGATTCTCTATGGCACGGGAAAGCCACTGGATGCGTTGCGTCAGGTCGGCGGCCACGTGCGCAGTGTCCACTGCAAAGACGGCACCTGGAGCGACCAGCCGGGGGAAACGTTTGGTGCCGAAGTGCCGCTTGGGCAAGGCGATGTCGACGTGCGGCAGTATTTGATCACGCTGAAGGAAATCGGATACGACGGTCCGCTGACGATCGAACGTGAGATTCCCGAAGACCCCGAACGTCAGCGGGCCGAAATCGGCGCGGCGATCGACCTGCTGACAAAGTTGCGCCAGGAAATTCTGTAGCCGTCCACGCGGCCGGCGGGTTGACCGTTACCAGACCAGCGGCTGGTCGGATTCGGTCATGCGACCGGCCGGACGAATCCCGCTGCCTTTGTGACCGGTCAGTTTGTCGCCAAGGTCATCGCGAACGGCCTGGGCGGCCCGCTGCAACTGGGCGACGACATCCGGATGGTCTTCGATCACGTTGTTGGTTTCGCCGACATCGGAATCCAAGTCGTACAATTCCAACCCGCTTTTGCGCGACGAATAAGCGTTCGGGAAACCGCCGGTTCCGCCGGGCTTTCCCGCCATCGTGCGATAGTTGTGGGGGAACACCAACTTGAATCGTTCGTTGCGGATCGCTTGCAGTTCGCCGCCCTTGTAATAGCAGGGGTAATACTGGTGCGGTGACTGATCGCTGGTTCCCGTCATCAAGCCCTGGATGTCTTTGCCGTCGATTTTGTGGTCGGGCAATTCGGCACCAATCATCGCGGCCACGGTTGGCAACAAGTCGACGGTGGCGGCCAATTGTTCGCACGTGGTGCCACCGGGAATCGTACCGGGCATCCGCATCACAGTGGGTTCGCGATAGCCGCCTTCCCACATCGTGCCCTTGCCTTCACGCAGCGGACCGGCGGTGCCGGCGTGATCGCCATAGGACAACCAGGGGCCGTTGTCGGACGTGAACACAATCAGCGTGTTTTCGGTCTGGCCGATGGATTCGACGGCTTCCATGATCTGGCCGACCGACCAGTCGACTTCCATCACCACGTCGCCGAACAGGCCGGCGCCGCTTTTGCCTTTGAAGTCGTCGGAAACATACAGCGGCACGTGCACCATCGGGTGCGGCAGGTAAACAAAGAATCCGTTGTCGCGTTCACGCCGGATGAATTCGACGGCACGTTGCGTGAAGGCTTGGGTGAATGTTTCTTGGTCGGCCGGCTGGACGTCGGCGTTGACAACGCGGACGCCCGATTCGGCGGTACCTTCTAGCAGTGGCAGCGGTGGCCAATTGCTTTTGGCGTTGGGGTTTTTCTTTCGCTTTTCAACAACGGCCGGGTGCAGCGGCCACATGTCGTTGCTGTAGGGAATTCCAAAGTATTCGTCGAACCCGTGTTGGACCGGCAGGAACTTGTGGTGATGTCCCAAGTGCCATTTCCCAAAGCAGGCGGTGTCGTAGCCTTGCGACTTGCAGATTTCCGCCAACGTGACTTCGTCGGCGTTGATGCCGATTTTGGACGCCGGCCCGAGTGCCCCCGCAATGCCGATCCGACGGTGCAGGCACCCGGTCATGATGGCCGAACGCGATGCCGAACAGACCGCCGATGAGACGACGAAATCGGTGAAGCGGCGACCCTCGGCGGCCATCCGATCCAAGTTCGGTGTCGGGTAATCGGTGGCACCAAACGGTCCGATGTCGCCATAGCCCATGTCGTCGATAAAGATCACCACCACGTTGGTCGGGGCATCAGCCGCGGTCGATGGCGGGGCTGCGACAAACGTGCAGGTCAAAATCCAGGCGGCCAGACAAACCGACCGGGCAATTCCGAATGGGGGACGGGCGAAAATGGAAGCGGTCATGGTGGGAAAGTTACCTCAGCGGAGAGATGCGGGAGGGCGAAGGCCATCCGAGGCGGGCGGGAAGTCGTCAGTGTATCCGCTGTCCCGAGAGCACGCGAAATTCGGGCGAGGCGAGCCGGCGCGGCCAAATGGGCCGTGTTCGATGGATCGGGCAACGGCGCTTCGTTTCTCGCACCGTACACGAGTCGACGTTCAACCAGTATCTTGGCCCGCAATGCAACTTCGAAACTTCGACGCCGGGTGTCTGTCGTGGCGGCAGTCCTGCGGAGCGATGGCAGCTTGGGCGGTTCCCTGAGAACCCGCGAGCGTGATCGACGACCGAGGACTGAGACGGGCCGAATGAGGGGTCGAATTGGTAACCACAAGGCGTGTTGGAATGAATCAGCTAGTCAGGATCCTGTTGGGGATCGTTTTTGTCGGGTCGCTTAGTTTGGCGGGCCTGCCGGTGCGCGACGCCGTCGCCCAGGAAGCTACGGCCCAGGCCGCCGAGACGGGCGAAACTCCGGAAACCGCAGCGGCCGAAACCGCGGTTGATCTGCAGGATTTGCAGGCCCAAGTCGAATCCGCCGCATTGGCCGGTCACAACGCATGGATGTTGACCAGTTGCGCGCTGGTCCTGTTCATGACCGCCCCCGGGCTGGCGATGTTCTACGGCGGGTTGGTCCGTCGCAAGAACGTGCTGAGCGTGATCATGCAGTGCATTTTCTTGATGGGCATGATGACCGTGCTGTGGGCCTTGGTCGGCTATTCGCTGGCGTTCGGCGGCGATGGTGCGTGGATTGGAAACCTGGATCACGTTTTCATGAACGGCGTCCAGCGGTTCTGGAATCCCGAGACCGGTGCACCGGAAACGCCGATGTTTTCGCCGGAGTTGCCGTTGCTGACACACATGTTGTTCCAGGGCATGTTCTTCATCATCACACCGGCACTGATTTGTGGTGCGTTCGCCGAACGGATGAAGTTCGGTGCGATGGTGGTGTACTCGATCGTGTGGGGGCTGTTGATCTATTGCCCGCTTTGCCACTGGGTTTGGGACGGTGGCATTTTGGCGTTCGGTTCGGACGTGGGAATCGCCGGCGGTGCGTTGGACTTTGCCGGCGGGACGGTCGTTCACATTTCCAGCGGCGTCAGTGCATTGGTGGCCGCAATGTTGATCGGACCGCGGATGGGTTATCCCCGCGAACCGCTGCAGCCACACAACCTGACCTACACCGCCCTGGGCGCGGCGATGCTGTGGTTCGGATGGTTCGGCTTCAACGCGGGCAGCGAATTGTTGTCCGATGAATTGACCAGCAGTGCGTTCGCCGTGACTCACTTTTCGGCTGCCGCCGGTGCCGTCGCTTGGGCTGTTGCCGAATGGTCGGTTTTGGGTAAGCCGACCGTGCTGGGGGCCAGCAGTGGCGCCGTCGCGGGCTTGGTCTGCATCACGCCAGCGGCCGGCTTTGTCCAGCCCATGCCGGCGCTGCTCATGGGGGCCTGTGCCGGATTGGTCTGCTACTGGGCCTGTTCCAAACTGAAGCACATGATCGGCTATGACGATGCGTTGGACGCGTTCGGCGTGCACGGTGTCGGCGGAACGCTGGGCGCCGTCTTGACGGGCGTCTTTGCCAGTCGTGCATGCTGGGACGTGGCCGAGGGTGAAGCGATCGGCCTGATCGAATCCGGCGGCGACTTCACATTGTTGATCGGCCAAATCGTGGCCGTGCTGATCACGTTTGTCTTCGCCGGCGTTGGCAGTTTGATTCTGTTGAAGCTGATCGATGCGGTCATCGGATTGCGTGTGTCTGCCGAAAGCGAACAACGCGGCCTGGACATCATCGACCACGGTGAAGAAGGCTACACGTTCGCCTAAATCGTGCGATGACGCCCTCGTGTGTCGTTCGGGGGCGTCGAACACCCGTTGCAAATATCGACGCCGAACGAAGGTTACTTTCGTTCGGCGTCGTTGCATTTGGGGCCAGGCCGTTGGCACGTTCGACATGCCGCATGGCATGATGACACGCGGCGGTCAGTCCAATCGGAATCGCAGGCCGGCCGCCGTGGTGACGATCATCAACACCGCCGCGGTACGAAGGGCAAACGCGACATCCGTCTGTTCGGCGACGAAACCCCACAGGATGGAACCCAGTGTCATCGATAGCGCCAGCATCGTCAGATAGCTGCCCATCCCGCGGGCCCGCATCCGTTGCGGCAAAGTGATCTGTGCCGTGGTGTTCAGCGACGTCAGTGTCATCATCCAACAACTGCCCAACAACAGCATCACTGGGACCACCGTGGTCACCGAGCGGACCTGCGAAAGACACCACAAACCGACCGCAAACCCGGTCATCGCCACGGCAACGGTCTTGTCACGTCCCAAGCGATGATCGATTCGCGGCAGCACGCCCGCGGCGGCAACTGCGCCGGCACCGATCAGCCCGTACAACATGCCGAACCCGCCGGCATCCCAGCCCAATTGCTGGCTGACCACCAGCGGCAATAGCGACCACATCACGCTGGCCGGCAAGACGAACAGAAAGACGCTGGCCAGCACGTTTCGCATCCGAACCTTGCGCATGATGTACCGGATGCCGTGACGCACCGACAATGCGAACGACTGGCCACGCGACGACTCGGTCCCGCGACGTTGCCAAAGCAACAGCACGACGATCACGCCGGCAAACGAAGCGGCATTCATGGCAAACGCGATCCAAACGCCCAGGCTGGCGATCAGCAATCCGCCCACCGCCGGACCGACGGCCCGCGCCAAATTGAAACTGATACTTCCCAGCGCGACCGCACGCGACAATTGGTTGCGTGGTACCAGTTCCGGGACCGACGCTTGCCAGGTGGGGATGTGCAACACCATGCCCAGCCCGATCAAGAACGTCAGCGCCAACAATCCCCAGGCGGAAATCAGATCCGCTGCGGTCAACATCGACAACGTCGTGGCGATCAACAGCAAACTGATCTGGGTCACTAACAACAGTCGTCGGCGATCGATTCGGTCGGCCAATGCACCGGCGGGAAACGCCAAAAAGACGATCGGTAATGACATCGCCGTTCGGACCGCGGCAACCATCTGAGGTTCGGGGGCCAAGTGCGTCATCAGCCACCCTGCCCCGACTTCGTGAATCCAAGTGCCCAAGTTGGATGCGATCGACGCGAACCAAAACGCACGAAACAACCGAATGCGCAGCGGCGCCCACGGGCTGATGCGAACCGCCGGTGCAATCGTGCTGGTGGACAAAAGGTTCCTGGTTGGGCTAGTGGTTCAAGTGTTAGGGGGCGAAACTTTCGCCGGTCGCGCCGCCGTCATGTTAGCGCTTTGACACCCCGTTGGGACCCGTGAATGTGGATTCGGGTTCGCCGTCCGCCGTCGTCGTCGCCAACGGCAATTCAAACGCCCTCACGCCGTCTGCGATGGCCCCTCACGCCGTCTGCGACGGGCCCTCACGCAAGCTGCGGCGATACTGTGCAGGCGTCATGCCACAGGACGCCCGAAACACCTGGATAAAGTAGGACGCGGTGCGGTACCCCACCGCTTCGGCCACCTCGGGGATGGCGATGTTGGTTTCGGTCAAGAACTGTTTGGCTCGTTCCAGCCGCACCCGTTGCAGTTCTTGATGCATGGTGCGTCCCACCGAATCCTGGAATCGGATCTCCAGATTGCGTCGTGACAGGTCGACGTGCCTGACGACATTATCCACCTGGATGGGATCGATCGCGTGATCGTGGATGTAACGCAAGGCCATCGCCACTTCCGCATCATCCAGCGAAATGATGTCGCTCGATCGCCGGGTCACCACATGCAAAGGCTCTGCCACCAATCGACGTGGTTTTCGCCAACGCCGACGCATCATCCGATCCAATAGCTGCGCCGCTCGATAGCCCACGCCTTCGGCGTTCAACGCAACGCTGGACAACGGTGGGTCGGCCAATTCGCAGATCAGTTCGTCGTTGTCCACGCCGACGACCGCCAACTCCTCCGGAACGCGAATGCCCGCCGACTGACAGGCCTCCAAGACTTCGCGGCCCCGGTCGTCGTTGCATGTCATCACGCCGATCGGTTTGGGCAAACCTTCCAACCAGCGAATCAGCCGCGGGTGTTCGCGTTCCCATCGACGGGCCGCCGCTTGCCGTGGCGACCGGTAGACCGTGACGTCAAAGCCGGCGGTTTTGATCGCCTGGACAAAGGCCGTTTCACGCCGGTCGCTCCAGACGCGTTCGGCGATTCCGACAAACGCAAACTGACGAAACCCACGCTGCATCAAATGGGCGGCCGCCATTCGAGCCGCGCTGGCCGAATCGGACGCAACCTCGCTTAACTGTGACAGCGGATGATCGGGGCGCAACTGTTCTTCCGTCAAATCCAACGCGATGGTCGGCAGTTTCGATTCCAAGATCGCATCAGCGATTCGCGGCGTGGCGATCCGAGCAATGATGCCGGTACCGCCCCACTGACGCATCTTGGGGACGGCTTGTTCAAAGTCGCCGGGCGTCACATAGAAGCCCCAAGGGCCGTGCAGTCGCGCGTATTTGACGATGCCGCGCAACATCTGCCGTCCGTAACCGCGTGCGGTTTCGATCAGCAGGGCGACTTTGGGGACTTGGTCCATGATCAACAGCCTTCGGGCATGCGGTGGCGTGCGACGTTGTGTCTTCAGCCTAGTCTTACCGCCGGTCCCGCCCAGAAACCATCTGCGCAAAGACGACATTTTTTTGCGCAACTGTCCTGTGGTGGCACTCCCACGTCGCAGCTAGAACGGAACGCGAAACGAATCGCAGACGATTCGCGATCGCTCCGACGCAACGGGATCGACAACGGTCCACGCTGTCGCCCCCGCCAAGCTTTCCGGACGATACAAAGGTGGCCGGTACCATTCGTTTTCGTCCGTCAGGTTCGCAGAAGGACACCAAGGTGGCTGCAAAGTTTTCAATCGGTTTGGATTACGGGACCAACAGCGTTCGCGCAATCATCGTCGACTTGGCTGACGGCCAAGAGATCGCCAGCGATGTGTACGAGTATCCCAGCGGGGATCATGGCATCTTGTTGGATCCTAAAGATCCCAACTTGGCTCGCCAAAACCCCGCCGACTATATCCAAGGTTGCAAAACCTCGGTCGCCAATGCGGTCAAGCAAGCGTCACGAAACCGTGACTTTTCGCCCGATCGCGTCGTCGGCATCGGTGTCGATACCACCGGGTCCACGCCGTTGCCGGTCGATGCCAAAGGTCGCGCCCTGGCATTGCATTCAAAGTTCAAAAAGAACTTGGCCGCGCACGCTTGGTTGTGGAAGGATCACACGTCGGCCGAGGAAGCCGCGGAGATCACCGCCAAAGCTTCACGGACCAAGGAAAACTACTTGGCCAAGTGCGGCGGAACTTATTCCAGCGAATGGTTTTGGTCCAAGATCTTGCACTGTCGTCGTATTGCACCAGACGTCTTTGAAGCGGCGGCCGGCTGGGTGGAACTGGCCGACTTCGTTCCCGGATTTCTGACGGGCAACACGGCACCGGAAACCATTCGTCGTGGTATCTGCGCAGCCGGACACAAAGCAATGTTCCACACCGACTGGGGAGGGTTGCCGAAGAAGTCGTTCTTGAAGCGTTTGGATCCGGAACTGGTCAAGGTCGCCGAGAACTACAACAGCGATACGGCAACATCCGATCAAGTCGCCGGCCACTTGATCAAGGAGTTCGCCGAACCGATGGGATTGCCCGTCGGAATCCCCGTCGCCGTCGGTGCCTTTGATGCACACCACGGTGCAATCGGGTCAGGCGTCAAACCGGGAACCCTGGTCAAAATCATCGGGACCAGCACCTGTGATGTCACCGTCTGGCCGGCCGATCAACCGCTTGCCGACATCCCCGGATTGTGCGGCATCGTTCCCGGTTCGGTCACGCCGGGCATGTACGGATTGGAAGCCGGACAGTCCGCGGTCGGTGACATTTTTAATTGGTTCGTCCGCAATCTGGCCCCGTCTACCATCCCCAGCGGTCGGGATCCCCATGTCTGGCTGACCGAGCAAGCGGATCAGTTGCAGCCGGGTGAAAGCGGTTTGTTGGCACTGGATTGGAACAACGGTAACCGGACCGTGTTGGTGGATCCCTATTTGACCGGATTGCTGGTCGGGCAAACGTTACACACCACTGCAGCGGAGATCTATCGCGCATTGATCGAAGCCACGGCGTTTGGTGCCCTGACGATCATCAACCGGTTCGAAGAATACGGGGTGCAGGTCAAGCAAGTCGTTAACTGTGGTGGCATTGCCGAAAAGAATCCGATGGCGATGCAAATCTATGCCGACGTTTGTGGTCGTCCGATGAAAGTCAGTCGGTCCGCACAAACGTGCGCTTTGGGCGCCGCCATCTTCGGTGCGGTCGCCGGCGGCGGGTATTCCAGTGTTGCCGCGGCCCAGCGAAAAATGACCGGCACCAAAGACACCGTGTACCGTCCCCGCAAAAAAGCCAAGGCTGTGTATGCGGAACTTTACAAGCTGTACCACCAATTGCATGACGCATTCGGTGTGAAGGGTTCCGGTGTCGCCGTGGATCAAGTGATGAAGGACTTGATCGCCATCCGCAACCGTGTGCGAAAGGGGTAAACGCCGTGCTGGATCAACTGAAAATCGAGGTCTGCGCCGCCAACCGCAGTCTGGTGGATCATGACTTGGTCACACTGACTTGGGGCAACGTCAGTGGGATTGATCGACAATCCGGACGGGTCGTTATCAAACCCAGCGGTGTCGACTACCACGATCTGATGCCCGAACACATGGTCGTCGTCGATCTGGATGGCAACCGAATCGAAGGTGAACTGAATCCGTCCAGCGATACCGCCACCCACGTGTGGTTGTATCGCAACTTTTCGGCCATCGGCGGCGTGACGCATACCCACAGTCGATACGCGACGATGTATTCGCAATGTCGTCGCGAGATTCCGTGCTTGGGAACGACCCACGCCGATCACTTTCATGGCCCGGTACCCGTCACGCGACCGCTGACCGAATCGGAGGTTGCCCAGGCCTATGAAGCCAACACGGGCAAAGTCATCACCGAACGATTCGCCGATCTGGATCCCATCGCCATGCCGGCCGTTCTGGTCGCCGGTCATGCACCGTTTGCTTGGGGGCCGAGTGCGAAAAAGTCCGTCGAGAATGCGGTCGCACTCGAAGCCGTCGCCCAAATGACGCTCGGCTGCCAGCAAATCATGGCCGGACAACAAGATAACGCCGTGCCACGTTTGGAGGCCTATGTGTTGGAAAAACACTACCAACGCAAACACGGCCCCGACGCTTATTACGGCCAAGCCAAATCATCGTCCTAACGCGGAGAATCCCAAATCATGTCATCCGAATCATCCAGACGCGAAGTCTGGTTCGTCACCGGCAGCCAGCACTTGTATGGCGACGAAGCGTTGCGGCAAGTCGCCGCCAATGGGCAAAGCGTTGTCGACGGATTGGTCGGCGACGGCCGTCTGCCCGTGTCGTTGGTTTTCAAGCCGATTGTCACCACCCCCGATGCCATCACCCGATTGTGTCGGGATGCCGATGCGGATCCCCGGTGCATCGGTTTGGTTTGCTGGATGCACACGTTTTCGCCTGCCAAGATGTGGATCGCGGGGCTGTCGGGGCTGACCAAGCCGATCGCGCATTTGCACACCCAGTTCAATGCGGAGTTGCCCTGGTCGACCATCGACATGGATTTCATGAACTTGAACCAGTCGGCGCACGGCGGACGCGAATTCGGTCACATTTGCGCACGATTGAACGTTCCACGCAAAGTCATCGTCGGTCACTGGCAAGATCCCAGCGTCCAAGAACGATTGGCCATCTGGATGCGAGCCGCCAGTGGACGCGACGAAATGCGAAACCTTCGTGTCGCACGGATCGGCGACAACATGCGTCAAGTCGCGGTGACCGAAGGCGATAAGGTGGAAGCCCAGCGGGTCTTTGGAACCGAAATCAACGGCTATGGCATTGGCGACTTGGTGGACTGTGTCAATCAAGTCACCGATTCCGACGCCGATGCATTGGCGGCCGATTACGAACAAGTCTATCAGTTGGATCCATCGCTTCAGCGTGACCGTCAGCAACGTCAATCCTTACTGGATGCAGCGAAGCAGGAACTGGGGCTTCGAAGCTTCCTGCAATCCGTCGGTGCGATGGCACTGACCGATACGTTCGAAGACTTGCACGGTTTGCAGCAACTGCCCGGCTTGGCCATCCAACGTTTGATGGCTGACGGTTATGGATTCGGTGCCGAAGGCGACTGGAAGACCTCCGCCCTGCTGCGGGCGATCAAGGTCATGGCCGACGGTTTGGACGGCGGAACGTCGTTCATGGAAGACTACACGTATCACTTCCAAGGCGACGATTCGTTGTGTTTGGGCGCGCACATGCTGGAAATCTGTCCCAGCATCGCCGCGGATCAACCCCGATGTGAAATTCATCCGCTGGGTATCGGCGGAAAATCCGACCCCGTGCGACTGGTCTTCACCGCACCGGCGGGGCCCGCGATCAATGTGGCTTTGACCGACATGGGCGATCGTTTTCGGTTGTTGGTCAATGAGGTCGAAACGGTAACACCGCCGCACGATCTGCCGAACCTGCCCGTCGCCCGGGCTTTGTGGAAGCCTTTGCCCGATTTGCGGACCGCGGCCGCCGCATGGATCTATGCCGGTGGCCCCCACCACACCGTTTTCAGCCAAGCGGTGGGAAGCGAAATGATCGAGGACTTCGCCGATATGATAGGCGTCGAGTGTCGGTTCATTGATGCCGACACGTCGCTACGAAGTTTCAAACAGACGCTGTAGGCAAAGCCGGGAAGTTCAGGTCATGGTGTTCATCGATTGGGTCGTCATTGCGGGTTATTTCGCAATTCTGTTGGGTGTCGCTTGGTGGGTGATCAACAAGGGCAGCGAAACCGCGGATGACTATTTCCTGGCCGGACGCAACCTCAGTTGGTGGGTCATCGGCGCGTCGATCTTTGCATCCAATATCGGATCGGAACACTTGGTCGGGCTGGCCGGTTCCGGTGCGACCGACGGCGTTGCGATGGCACACTATGAACTGCACGCTTGGTGTCTATTGGTTTTGGGGTGGGGCCTGATCCCGTTCTACATGCGTTCGCGCGTGTTCACGATGCCCGAATTCCTGGAACGAAGATTCAATTCGTCCAGCCGCTGGGTGTTGTCACTGATTTCGCTCGTCGCTTATGTCGTGACCAAGATCGCGGTGGGCATCTTCGCCGGCGGGATCGTGTTTTCAGTGCTGTTACCCGACATGCGTTTGGGACCGCTGGACAGTTTCTGGATCGGGTCGATCCTGGTCATCGTTTTGACGGGTGCTTATACGATTCTGGGTGGTCTTCGCGCCGTCGCCTATACCGAAGCACTGCAGACATTGATTCTGATACTGGGATCCATCTTGGTCACCATCTATGGATTGGATGCGTTGGGCGGATGGAGTCGCCTTCGTGAAATCTGTGGATCCGAAATGTTCAACCTGTGGAAACCGATGGTTCCCGCTGGTGTCGAATCGACATGGGAACCGGTCAAAGAACCCGGGCGGATGGCGTGGTATTTCAATGACAACTATCCCTGGCTAAGCATGCTGTTCTGCGCGCCCGTGATCGGGTTGTGGTACTGGTGTACCGATCAGTACATCGTCCAGCGTGCATTGGGGGCACCGAACGAAACCGAAGCACGACGCGGATCGATCTTTGCATCCATGTTGAAGCTGCTGCCGGTATTCATCTTCATCATTCCGGGAATGATCTGTTTCGCGTTGTCGACCACGGGGGCGTCCGTTCCGCTTCAGGAAGCAATGGTCGACGCCGATGGAAACCTGATCCGCGAAGAGGCCCAGAAAGCCTTCCCCATGTTGGTTGCAACCATCTTGCCGCCCGGTGTGCGTGGCCTGGTGGTCGCGGGATTGTTGGCAGCATTGATGAGCTCGCTGGCTGGCGTATTCAACGCATCAGCGACACTGTTCACGATGGACTTCTATTCCAAGTTACATCCAACGGTTTCACAGGGACGCTTGGTCTGGATCGGACGTGTGGCCACCGGTGTCATGGTTTTGATCGGCCTTGCATGGATCCCCGTGATTCAGGGTGGCCGTGGCTTGTACGACTATTTGCAAGGCGTCCAAGCGTATCTGGCACCACCAATCTTTGTGGTCTTCTTTCTGGGAATCCTATGGAAACGTGCCAACGGTGCTGGATGTTTGGCTGCATTGTTGGTTGGTTTCGTGATGGGCTTGGTGCGGCTTGCAATTGACACACCGGTGAAGCTGATCGACGGCTACCAGTATCAGGAAGGGTCACTGCTTTGGATTCTGAACAATATGTTCTTTCAGTACTACAGCATGCTGATCTTGGCCGTATGTGTCATCGTTATGGTGGCCGTCAGTTTGGTCACCGCCGCGCCCGACTACGAAAAGATTCAAGGGCTGACGTTTGGCACGCTGACCGACCAAGACAAGGCAGAGTCACGCGCCAGTTGGAACATGATCGATATCGTCGCGTCGGGGATGGTTTTGGTGGCAATTCTTGCCGCGTACTTGTATTTCCAAGGTTAGGGTGCCGTGAACGCCATCGACGTTGCGGTACCGAACGAAAGCATTTTCATGACGCTCGTTCTCAGTACCGGTCCGATCGAACAGATTGATTTTCAACTGTCGACTTTGGACTACGTCGCGTTCTTTGGCTATTTCCTTGGTTTGTGCCTGATCGGCTTCTTTGCCGGCCGAAAGCAGGGGGAAACGTCCGCCGACTATTTCTTGGCGGGACGTTCCCTGCCCTGGTACGTCGTGGGTGCATCGTACATCGCAGCCAATATTTCCACCGAGCATTTCATCGGCCTGATCGGTGCGGCGGTGATTTATGGCATTTGTGTGGCTACCGGTGAATGGAGCACCGTGATCGCGTTCACGTTCTTGATTTGGCTGTTCATCCCTTATCTGCTGACATCCAAAGTTTATACCGCCCCGGAATTTCTGGAGAAGCGATTCAACAAGCAGATGCGGTTCATCTTTGCCGCGGTCACGTTGCTGGTGAACATTGTCGCCTTCATGGGCCCCGTGATTTACGGCGGTGCTCTGGTTTTGGTGGAATTGTTCGGGTTCGACAAAGTCACCGCGGTGATCGTGATCGGAATTGCGTCAGGGGTCTGGGCGATCTGGGGTGGGTTGCGATCGGTCGCCTTGATGGATCTTTTGACCATCACCGTGATGGTGTTGGGCGGGCTGAGCGTCACCTTTCTTGGCCTATCGCATTTGGGGGATGGCCAGGGCGTTCTTGCCGGAGCCCGCAAGATGATTGAGGTCAACGCGGGCAATGTGCCCTGGGCTCATCAATGGATTCAAGACGCCACCCCGAACATTCTGCAGGGGGCGGACGCGGACACCACCTACGATCGGCTGTTGGTATTGCAACCGCTCAACCACTATTCCAACCCCTGGACCCACTGGGTGTTCAGCTTCTTTTACATCGGGCTCTGGTACACCGTGATCAACCAGCACATGATCCAAAAGGTGCTGGCGGCAAAGGATATGTATCACGCCCGTATGGGAATGGTGTTTGCAAGTTATCTGAAGCTGTTGCTGCCGTTCATCGTCGTGATTCCGGGGCTGATCTTTTTCGCAATGAAGCCGGATTTTTTGCAGGAAGGTTCGTTCGGAGACCAAAGTGACGCGGCTAACGCGACCTACATCTTGATGATCAAGCAATTAGTGCCAACGTTTTTGACCGGCGTTTTATTGGCTGCTCTGTTCGGCGCCATTCAGTCGACGGTCTGTTCGGTCTTGAATTCGACATCGACGATTTTCACGCTCGATTTTTACAAGATGTTCTTCCGCAAGGATGCGACTGAACGCGAAGAAGTCATCGTCGGACGGGTCGCGGGCGCCGTGATCCTGGGGATCTCGATCATCGTCGGTATTTTGCTGGCGACGGTGACGAAGGTGAACCTATTCATTTGGATTCAGGCGTTGTACGTGTTTTTCGCGCCTCCGTTTTCGGCAACGTTTCTTTTGGGGTCGCTTTGGCGGCGGGTCAGCGGCACGGATGCTCTGATCGCCAGCATTTGCACATTCCTATTTGCGTTGGTGTTGAAGTTGTTGGAGTTTAAGGATTCGTTGTTGGGGTGGGCCCATCTTCCGGATTGGGTGGCCCTGCCATCGTGGATGATTCCCTTTGCCAATCAAGGCATGATTTGTTGGGCGTTTTGCATGATCCTGTGTGCGGCGCTCGCGTTGGTGACTCCGAATCCCGACAACATCGATGATGATCTAACATTTCGATGGAAAAATCTGAAACTGAGTGGTGGTTTAGGTGGTCACTGGTATTCCAGTGTCACGCTTTGGTGGGCCGTCTGTGTCGTGTTGATGATTGGCCTGGTCTTGACCTTTAGCATCGTCCTGTAGCGGGCGATCGCTTTGATCTTGGAAAGAAGTCTGTTGAATATCTCTGAAAATGCGCCCACACCTCCCATGGGCTGGAATAGTTGGGACTGCTTCGGCGTCAGCGTGACCGAAGATGACATCAAAGCCAACGCGGATTATGTTGCAAAGCATCTCAAGCAATATGGCTGGGAATACATCGTCGTGGATTTGTGTTGGTTTGCGCCTGATGCGAACACCGACAACTACAAAAAATTTGGTCTTCATCAGTTGACCGATGAATACGGTCGCCTGATCCCCGACCCGGTGAAATTCCCGTCGTCGGCGGGTGGTGCCGGTTTCAAACCGTTGGCCGACTACGTCCACGACCTGGGGCTGAAGTTCGGGATTCACATCATGCGCGGGATTCCATGGCAGGCGGCAGAAAACGATCTGCCGATCAAGGGATGTGATGCCACGGCTGGACAGATTGCACAGCCCGTCGATGTGTGTCTGTGGTATGCCAATATGTATGGGGTGAATCTGACCCGCGACGGGGGGCAGCACTATTATGATTCACTGGCGGAGCTTTACGCTTCCTGGGACGTCGACCTGATCAAAGCGGATGACATGAATTCCTGGGACGGTGAAGGGAATCATGAGCCTTATCACACGGATGAGATTGAAGCTTTGGCCAAAGCCATCGACAAGGCAGGACGTCCTGTCACGTTGAGTCTTTCGCCGGGTGCCGCCCGTGTGTGCAACGCGGCTCATTTGCGGCGGCACGCCAATATGTGGCGGATATCATTCGACTTTTGGGATGAATGGGAATCGTTGCAGAAGCAGTTTGATCGATGCGCTTTGTGGGCACCCTACATTAAGCAAGGGCACTGGCCGGATGCGGATATGCTGCCGCTGGGGCGGATCGGGATTCGTGGAGAAGTCGGTGACGCCAGGTTCACGAATTTTTCCGAGCCGGAGCAGTTCACGTTGATGACGCTTTGGTGCATCTTCCGGTCACCCTTGATGTTTGGCGGGCATCTTCCCGAATCGGATGAATTGTCATTGCGGCTGATCACCAACCCGGAAGTGATTGCCGTCAATCAAGCCAGTTCGAACAATCGTCAAGTGTCGCGTGATGAGACTTCGGTGGTGTGGATGGCCGAGTGTTTGAAAAGCGGCGACCCTTACGTAGCGGTGTTCAACGTGTCCGATACGGATGCTGAGATCGAGGTCGACCTGTCATCGCTGAGACTGTCCGGAAACTGGACGGTGCGAGATCTGTGGAAACGTCATTCGCTTGGTGATGTGTCGCAGAATTTGGTTGCCAGTGTCCAGGGACATGGTGCCGCAATGTATCGATTGTCACCGGTTGCCTCGTAGTGTCAGTGACTTTTTTCGCCAAGAGCCCGGCGGATCGTCAAAGTTTGGGTTCACTTTCGCTCTTCTTCGTCCCGGTCAGTATCGGTGTTCGTCCATGAATCGTCGTCTGCAGAATGCCTCGTTGTCGTTATCGATTCTCGTTCTGATGGGATCGGTTGTCTCGTTCGCTCAAGATCCTGTTGCCCAACGCCCGCCGATGGGCTGGAACAGTTTTGATGCGTACGATTCGACCATCAATGAGCAACAGTTTCGCGATACTGTTGACTTCATGGCGGAACATCTGAAGCCGCATGGTTGGCAGTACGCGGTTGTCGACTACATCTGGTTCAATCCGCATCCGGGTGATCACAACAATCCACAGCGCCGTTTCGGGCAATCCGACTTGCGGCTGGATCCAGATGGACGCCCCGTCGATCGACTGACATTGGATGAATTCGGCAGACCCCAGCCCGCAGTGAATCGGTTCCCGTCGTCCGCGGCCGGTGCTGGATTCAAGCCGCTGGCAGACTATGTGCACTCCAAAGGATTGAAGTTTGGGATCCACATCATGCGTGGGATCCCCAGGCAGGCATACTACGACGATCTGCCGATTCAGGGTTCGGAGCAAACCGCAAGTGCGATCGCAGAACCTTGGGACGTGTGTCCGTGGAACAACAACATGTTGGGTGTGGATGCGACGAAGCCTGGTGCCCAAGCCTATTACGATTCGCTGTTCCGGCAGTACGCGCAGTGGGGTGTTGATTTCGTCAAAGCCGATGACGTGATTCACTATCCCTATCACGCCGCGGAGATCGAGATGATGCGTACAGCGATCGATCGCTGTGGACGTCCGATGGTTTTGAGCTTGTCGCCAGGTGACGCACCGTTGTCACAAGCCAAGCATTTGGTGGCCAACGCCAACATGTGGCGAGTGTCGGGGGACCTGTGGGACGAATGGCCATCGATCAAGCGGAATTTTCAATTGCTTGAAGCTTGGTCGCCGTTCATCGGACCCGGGCATTGGCCCGACGCCGACATGTTACCGATCGGACACCTTTCGCTTGGCGGTCGGCCGCACGGGCCCGATCGCATGTCGATGCTAACGGACGATGAACAAGTCACGATGATGAATCTGTGGTGCATCGCGAAATCGCCACTGATGATTGGTGCCGATCTGTTGACATCACCGCCTGAAACGATGGCGTTGCTGCAAAACCGTGCAGTGCTGGCCGTCAATCAAACCAGTCAGCAGAATCAGCAGGTTTATCGCAGTGATGATGCTGCCTGTTGGGTGGCGATGGATCCAAAATCAAAGGATCGATTTGTCGCTTTGTTCAATCTGTCGGATCAGATTCGCGACGTGGCTGTCCGGTTCGAAGACATCGGATTGCGCGGTCGTTTCAAGACGACTGATCTTTGGACCGGTGGCACGCAGCAGAACGTCACCGGTCAAATTAACCGACGCTTGCGTCCGCACGCATCGGCCATGCTTCGCTTGGCCCCAGAAAGTGACGTGGTGGTCCAACCTGTATTGTTACCGCCGCCTGCGGGACCGGTCGCCGGGCCGAACGCTTCGGTTTCCGATTCATTGAATCGTCGGATCAAGACTCGTTCCTATCCGTCGGTGTTCCAAGCCTGGAATCCGATTGATATGCCATCCCGGTATCCGACCGACACGTTGGAAGGGCGTCTAATTGCGGCCGCCAAGCACGATGTGATTTGGGAAGAACCGGTCAGTCAACTTGGTTATGGAGTCCAGCTTGCCTTGGGGGCAATTTGGGACGGGCAGCACGCCGGTTTGGCCGAAGGCTTTACGGCACAGTCTCGAAAGCGGGCGTTAGAAAATCGAGCCAAGATGCTACAGAAGAACCCGGACATGGTCTTTCTGATGGAAGTGCGATGGCGCGACGCTCCGGGCAGCTATCTCCCCGAAGACAGTAGTTTTTGGAAGCGAAATCCTGACGGGACGCGAGAGGCCGGTTGGGATGGCGGTCCAGAGCCCTATTACATGCTGGACTACCAGAATCGAAAGTTTCAATCCAATATCGCTCGACAATGCAAAGCCTGTATCGAATCCGGCGTGTATGACGGAATCATGTTGGATTGGAGCGGGCAAATCGACATTGTTCGATTGGTGCGTGAAGCAATCGGCGATGACGGCGTGATCATCGTCAATATTCATGATGATATCGAAGACGGGCGACGATACGGAAAGCTTATCAATGGTTCGTTCATGGAATGCAATCCCGCCGGACCGGGAACCGGAGGGGCGAGTTTCAGAACGACTTGGGCCAAGCTTCGGGATGGGCTGGAGTTTTTTGAACGTGAATTGCGTTCGCCTCAACTGAATTGCTTGGAGGTATGGGGGGACCGCGGCGATCTGCGACGAATGCGGGCGACCACAACGCTGGGGCTGACGTTGTCCAACGGCAGCGTTTTGTTTGCGGATCCGAATCCACTGAAGACGCCCGACCACCTTCACGATTGGTATGACTTCTGGGATGTGCCGCTGGGGCGTCCCCGCGGCGTCGGCCAGGAGAAGCCCGATGGATCGGTTTGGCGACCATTCGAAGGCGGCGTGGTGGTCTACAACCCTTGGCAAAACGGCACCGTCGACGTCCAGTTCGACTCGCCCCACCGTCGGGTCTCTGATCAATCCGTTGCGACCACGTTCCAGTTAGCGGATGCGGATGGTGAGATCTTTGTTCCGGTTGAATCGGAGGTTAGGTAGCGATGGCCGTTGAAATGATTATGCGTTGGGCGGGAGTTTTGACGTTGGTGGTCCCGGCCTTCTTTGCCCCGGCATTGTCGATCGCGGAACCCAACCTTCCGCCGACGCGCGACATGAATCTTTTGATGATCACGGTGGAAGACTGGGCGGCCAATGCCATCGGTGCCTACGGCAACCCTGTTGCGCAAACACCCAGCGTGGATTCGCTGGCGAAGCGAGGCGTGATTTTCGATCGTGCGTATTGCCAGGCGACGGTTTGTAATCCATCGCGAGCCTCGTTCGTCACGGGTATGCGCCCCGATTACACCCAGGTGTTTCGCAATAGCGACAGCATGGATGCTCTGGTGCCAGTCGATGCGCCATCGATGGCCCGGATCCTGGATCAAGATGACGTCTTCACCGCACAGTTTGGAAAGCTGGTCCACAAGTGGGATGACGCCGGTCGGTTCGCCAAAGGATTCGACTTGATCGAATACACGCATGATTACGATCAGCCACCCGGCTTTGAAGGCACGCTGCGTCGTTCGCCTGCCGGACCGGCGGGCATTGATGACGTCGAAATGGAATGTCTGGAAATCGCCGATAAAAACGCTGCGACGCGATTGAAACGTTTGTGGGATGAGCGGGAAGAGAGGCTCGCCGCGGGGGCGGAGAATAGCTGGACGCTGCGAAAGCCGTTCCAACAGTTGTTCGCGGAGCAGGTGGGCGACAGCGGAATCGACGAAGCGTCAATGGAGGACGGTCGCTTGGTTCGTAGCGCCGCGAAGCTATTGGGTGATTTGGCGGCATCCAAGCAGAAGTTTTTCCTGAATGTCGGGCTCTATTCGACGCACACACCTCTGTTGGCGCCGAAGAAGTATGTCGAAGCCTACTCGCCGTCGCAGATGCTGTTGACGGCAGCAACACGGAACCGTGATCACCTGGTGCCGGATGTCGCGCGACGGGGCGGCAAGAACTATGACATCTTCAACGGATTGTACCCGGAGTACGGGCCGACGGATCAACGTCAGCGTGAGGCTGTCGCGGCGTATTATGCGTGCAGCAATTATGTCGACGCGTCGATTGGTGTTTTGTTAGACAAACTGGCTGAAACCGGATTGGATCAAAACACCATTGTCGTCTTCTTCGCCGATCACGGATTCCAGTTGGGCGAGCACGGATGCTGGAGCAAGTTCACTCTGTTCGAGCAATCCACCCGAGTTCCGATGATCGTCGCCGTTCCAGGAATGAGGCATGCTGGGGATCGTTGTGGACAAATCGTGGAATTGGTCGACGTGCTGCCCACCCTTTGTGATCTGTGGGGTATTCCCAAAGACGATCGCTTTGAAGGCGATAGCTTCATGCCTTTGTTGGCATCTCCGAATCGTCCGTGGAAAAAGGCCGCTTATAGCTGCATCACGTTGGGTGGCTTGGGACGCAGTGTGCGGACAAAGGACTATCGCTACGCGGAGTACCATCGCGATACGGCACCGCCGACCAATGCGAGCGATCCACATGCGGTGGAACTGTATGACATGCGTTCGGACCCTTGGGAACAGAACAACTTGGCCGGGCGACCGGCCTATGAATCGGTTCAGCAGCAGATGCGAGATCTGTTGATATCTGGAACGAAATCCATCAACGTTCTAGATACGGATTGAAATCTGCAATGGGAAGCGGCACGTAGTCTTGCTGCAAGATCATCCATTCGTGAAGCTTGCTCTTCAATTCGTTCTCGATAGCCGCAAGCTGGGGTTGGCCAACCAGGTTGTCCAGTTCTTCCGGATCGTCCTGCAGATCGTACAGTTCGAAGATGGGGCGTTGGGGGCTGAAATACAAGCGGGAATACAGTGCGGGCAGGCGACCGGTCTGGTGGCGAATCTTCAGATCGGTCCACAAAGGCAGTGCGAACATATCAACCGGCTGGAAAGGCAATTGCCAAAGCGGATTGTAGATCAGCTTATAACGACAGGTTCGAACGCATCGACTGAGGTCAAAGTCGGCGGTGTGCAGCGGAAGGTTGTATCCATGCGAGCCTCTCGCGGCACAAAAGTACTCTCGTCCTTCAAAGGATTCGCCTTCTAGCAACGCGGCGAAGCTGATTCCATTCATTGCAGGGTCGGACGCGACGCCGGCCAACTGAAGGAACGTGGGGGCGATGTCTTCGCTGGTGATCAATGCGTCGCTTTGCGATCCAGGTTTGATCACCCCGTCCCATCGCAGCAATGCCGGAACATGTAGTCCCCATTCATAAAGCGTTCCTTTGCCGCGTAGGATGGCGGCGCCGTTATCGCCCATGAATAGAATGAGCGTGTGTTGGGTCAGGTTCCGATCTTCCAGGATCTGTATTAGACGACCAAAGTCGGTATCAAATCGCGCGATCTCATCGTAATACTTGGCAAAGTCTTTGCGTACCAAATCGGTGTCGGGGACATGCTTGGGTAGCGAAATGGCATTTGGGTCGTGTGGGGCAGCAATGGCGTTTTCCGACAGTGGGCGGTGTGGATCATCGAACGAAAGCTGCAGAAACCATGGCTGGTTATGCGGAACCGCATCCAAGAACTGCACCATTTGACCGATGTGGCCCACGCCACCGTCGGCAATGTTGACGTGGTCCAGTCGATCATGAAATGTTATGAGGTTGTTGTCCGCGAAAACCTGCTTGGTTTCCTTTGACCCGATGATGTTGTGGCCGTCCAGGTGGTAAATGCGTCCCGCGACACCGGTGTAATAGCCGCTTTGTCGCAGTCGTTCTGGAAACGTTGGAATGTCCCGATCTAATGGTGCGGAAAACCGTGTCATCCGCGTTGCCACAGACGATTGGCCGGTCATGATCGTCGCCCGTGCGGGGACGCACTGCGGCGCCGTGACATACATCCGGTCCAGACGAAGTCCCTGTTCGGCAAAGCGGTCAAGGTTGGGCGTCCGGATGTCAGCGTTTCCGTAGCAACCGACGTGTGGAACGCTGTGGTCATCGGTCAGGACGATCAATAGGTTGGGCCGGTCGTCGGCAGCGCAGATTGTCAAGGATAGACAACAGGCGAAGGAAGACAGCACGAATCCCATGGCTTGTTGCAGGCAAAGCTTCATCAGTTCGAAACGTCCGGTGATCAGATGATGGGAAAAGACAGGGAGTATCGAAACATTATATGTGAAATGCCCTCAGTCGTTTTACCAATGCGTGTTTTTCTAGTGGGACCGGAACCGTTGGATTTGGTCGGCGCGGTTGCGTGTGGGTGAAGGTTCTGTGTGGTTCCCAACCGGCCTGTTGAGATGAAACCTCGCTGCTGTGTGCATTGTGGGCCTCGCGGATCAGGGGCTCGCTGTTTCTACGTTGGTCGACATCGACGACCGAGAGTCTGCGGTGTGCAGCGTGGCAGGTCGGGTCCCCGTCGACGCCGGTTCGGGCGCCGCGCTGTGGTGACGTCGTTCGCCGCGATTCTGCGCGGGACCGTGACCAGTGGTGCGACGGTGTGAAGCCGTTGTGTGCGTCGTTTCGCTCCGGTGCACCACGGTCACGCGGGTATCGCGGATTCGAGGGTCTGTTACACTAATCCGCCGCAGATGAAGTCAATCGATGGTTCAGTGGAGGGTCCCTGAGCGATACGGCTTTTCTGAACCCGGGAGGAAGTGTGCTTTTTCGCCGTTCCGGCATCTCGTTCGCCGACTGGATCCGCACATGGATTTGCGTGATCGTCGCCTCTTTTATCTCGCAGGCCTCGCCTGTTTCCGCTCAAGATCCGTCGCAGTCGGATGCCGGTTCATTGGTTGTCGAACCGTTGGGGCAGGAAGTTTTTCGTGAAGGTTACGTCACCATTCGATGGTCCGGCGTCGATGCACCGGGTGGATATCGTGTGACCGATGAGGATGGCCGATTGGTGTACGCCGGTCGACAGCCACAGTTTTTCGTTTCTGGATTGTCGGACGGTCAGCACGCGTTTCAGGTCACCGCCGTTGATCAGGAAGGTCGCGTCGTTGCAAAGTCCGATCAGCCGGTTTCGGTTCGCGTCGAACACTGGCCGTTGGCTTATGCGTTTTGGGCCTTCGGTACGGGACTGACGGTCGTCGTTGTGTTTGTGGCTGTCATTGTCTGGGGGCACCGGACGACAATGACTCCGGCGACAGGGACTCGGATGGGCGGAGACGCGTCGTGAATCCAGTGATGTTGTTGGCCGATGCCGAGCCTATATTGAATCCCCGCGACGGCTATATCTTGCTGACCATTTTCGGGGTGCTTTGGATTGCCCTTGGGCTTTGGTGGGGCAGGCGTGCAAAGACCTACGAAGGGTTTGCCGTTGCGGGCCGGAACGTTGGTTTGGCACTGGGGACAGCGACCGCCGTCGCCACATGGATCACGTCCAACACGACGATGTTGGCACCCCAGTTTGCGCTTCAGTTGGGTGTTTGGGGGGCGCTAGGATATGCGACCGCCAGTTTTGGATTGTTTGCCTTTGCGCCGGTCAGCGGACGCATCCGCACGCTGATGCCGCATGGCTTTACGGCGGTGGAGTTCATTCGTTGTCGCTATGGGATCTGGGGTTATGTCCCGTTCCTGTTGATCAGTTTGTTTTACGCATTGACTTGGCTGATCAGCATGTCGATGGCGGGCGGGAAATTGCTGGAAGTCTTGTCGGGAATTCCATATCCCGTTGGCATGTCGGTCGTGCTGGCCGTTTGCGTTCTGTACACGCTGTTTGGTGGCATGTATGCGGTGATCGGAACGGACTTCATTCAAAGTCTGGTGATCATTGTCGGGTTGATCTTGGTCGCGTTGGCCATCCTTTCGACCGTTGAAATTTCGGACGTGCACACCGAACTTCAGCAACGGCGACCGATGTTATTAAGCGTGTTGTTTCCCGCGGCGTTGATGTCCCTGTTCAATAACATGTTGTTCGGATTTGGTGAAATTTTTCATAGCAATGTGTGGTGGAGTCGTGCGTTCGCGATGCGCGAGGGTGTCGGTCCCAAGGCATATTTGCTGGCCGGTTTTTTGTGGTTGCCCATTCCCATTGTTGCCGGATTCTTGGGATTGGCCGCGCCCGCGTTGGATATCGGAATCAGTCAACCCGATACGGTGGGCCCGTTGGTTGCGGCGACACTGCTTGGGAACGTCGGCGCATTGCTTGTGTTTGTCGTCGTCTTTTGCTCGCTTGCATCCAGCATTGACAGTTTGCTTGCCGCGACCGCTGATTTGATCGTTGGGGATGTTTGGTCTCCCGCCGTCCGTGCTGTGCGTGGAACCGCTTTGGATGATGCAGGCAAGCGACGGTGGAGCACGTTCACGATTCTATTGCTCGGTGCGATCGCCTGGGTCGCAGCATTTCAGAACGTCGGGACGCTTGCGACCGTTTTGTTTTTCGCCGGCCCGATGGTCGCAAGTTGTATTTGGCCGATCTTGGGCGGGCTGTATTTCCGCCAACCCGGGCCGATAGCGGCGGCATCCGCGATGGTCTCTGGGACCCTGGTCGGGTTGGTCGCCTACTTTCAAATTGGATGGTTTGTCGGATCGTTGGTGGGGGCGACGGTGTCGGGCATTGTCTTTTTGGCAGTGACCGCAATGATGCCGACGACGTTCCACTTTTCGACGATGTCGTACGAAGGTGATTCGGCATGATGTTCCCCGAGTGGTTTTTACAGGTGCTGGTGATTGGTGGTCTGGTGCTTTGTGGTGCTGGAACGGCGGCGCTGATCGTCTTGTTGTGGTTCGATAAGAAGAATCGACAGATTTGGTAAACGACTTTGTAGGTGTGGTGATGCTTCTGGATGTTTTCAGGGGCTGATATGCATGAAGCAAGGTTGGGAGGATAAACAGACGATGCATACGAATTCAAAAGGTTTGCGGTTGGACCCGCATGGCCTGTTGAAAAATGTCGCCGAAGTGATCGATCGTGAGACGCTGGAACCATTGGTCGGCGAATCGATTGTGCATCCCCGACAGTTCACTCGGCGTAGCGTGGTTGCGCTCGCGCGACTGTCGGCATTGCTTGAAACGAAGAACGTCGAAGTCGACAAGCCGTTGGATGGGAAGATTGCGATCACGGCTTTCTTTGAAGCCAGCACTCGGACGCGTTTGTCGTTTGAAAGCGCGATGCTGCGGCTGGACGGAAAGGTGCTTTCGGTTCCCGATGGTCAGGTGACGGGAATCGCCAAGGGCGAATCGCTGGCGGATATCGGCGAGATGTTCAATACCTATGGGGACGTCGTGATCATGCGACACCCCGATACGGACAGCGTCGATCGTATTCGTCAAAACTTGCAGCGGCCTTTGATCAATGCGGGAAATGGCAGCGGACACCATCCGTCGCAGGCGTTGATCGATTGGTTCGCACTGTTGAAATGGCGACCGCAATTGTGCACGTCTGATTGCCCGCCCGATCAACGTGTGCACTTGGGAATCATCGGAACGCCCGGTTCGATGCGGGCGGTCAAAAGCTTCCTGCGATTGTCATTGATGTTCACCGGGGCCGTGTCGAAGATCACGTTGATTTCTGAATTGGCCGATCCCGTCGGCTTGGAGCTGACCGAACCGATTGAAGAGTCGCCGATTCCGATTGAAATCGTGAACGATGTTCAAGAGGTCATCGGCGATTTGGATGTGGTGTACGTCAATTCCATTGCGTTCTTGGGCGACGATTACCGACGGATGGACAATCGGTACAAGTTGCAGCAGTCAAGCGGATTGAAAGAAAACGCCGTGGTGATGCACCCGCTTGCCAGGAATGACGAGTTGTCTGTCGACTTGGATTTGACCAACCACAATCTGTACTTCGCTCAGGCAGCCGGCGCCGTGTTTGTTCGTCAGGCTTTGCTGGCGACAGTTTTGGGTCGACTGGACCGAATTTCTTCGACCGGGATCTGACCGGTCGCTCCTTCGTTCGAAATCGCGTCTTCAGCGCGGCGACGGTGTGTGGCGCCGTCACGCAGTGCCGCGGCGGCACCGCGATGTCTTGGCCAAGTGGCTTTGCAACAACCAACCCCTAGTAAGTGATATGTGTGGAATCGCAGGTTTTTGGAATCCCAAACGGACCAACGAACGCGATCTTCGATCGGTCTTGGATCCGATGTTGGATGTGTTGGATCACCGCGGCCCGGATGAGCGTGGAAGTCATATTTCGGTCGACAGGGGATTGGCCATCGGGCACACGCGTTTGTCGATCGTAGGGCTGGATTGCGGGCATCAACCGATCGCATCATCGGATCGTGCCATTGTCGGCACGGTCAACGGGGAACTGTACGGGTACAAGAAGATCCGCGCATCGCTGGCTTGTGAGTCGCGATCCTGTGACGGAAAAAGTGACAGCGCGATTGCCATTCCGTTGTACGAAAAATACGGGCTGGACTTCGTGCATCATTTGCGCGGTGAGTTTGCCGTGGTGTTGTTTGACGGCAAACGGAATCGCTTGATTCTGGTGCGTGACCGGTTCGGAATCAAACCGCTTTACTTTGCGATCAATTCCGACGGTGTTGTTTGGGGGTCGGAAGTCAAAGCGATTTTGCGGCACCCGGACCACCCGCCACGTTTGTGCCCGAAAGCGGCCATCCATCAGATGATGCAGGTGATGGTCCCGGGATCGACGGCGTTCCAAGGCGTGCAGGCGCTTTTGCCTGGGCACATGATGGTGATCGACTTGGAACAAAATCGTTTCGAATCGAAAACGCATCGATACTGGGATCTGAACTTCCCCGTTCAGCACGAAACAAACGTCGATCCGGCGGAGTACGTGCAGGGAGTGCAGGATCGGCTGATCGATGCCGTTGCCGCACGACTGGAAGCCGACGTTCCGGTGGGATGTTATTTGTCGGGCGGAATCGATAGCTGTTCAATTTTGGGATTGGCCACCCACTTACAGCAATCGCCGGTGAAGGCGTTCACGATCGCTTTTGACAGCGACGAGTACGACGAATCGAATATTGCCGCGTTGATGGCCAAGCGGACTGGTGCAGAGCAAGAGTTGTTGCGTCTGACGGAGAAGGAACTGTACGGCCCCGCGTTTGAACGAGCGACTTGGCACGCCGAACGGACGTTTTACAACACATTGGCAGTGGCCAAGTGGCACATGAGCCGACGGGTTCGCGCCTGCAATTACAAGGCGGTGATCACCGGCGAAGGCAGTGATGAGTTGTTCGGCGGCTATGCGTTTTTCCGCCGAGACTACTTGGGCAAAGAAGATCGCGATCAGATTCTGTCCGGTGCGACATTGTCCGAGAAAGAACTTTCGCACCCGGCTTGGGAAGACTTGTGCGGCTACACTCCGTCCTGGATTCAGCCTTGGATGATGACTTTGGAGCGAGTGAAACCGTTGCTGAGTCAGAATATGCGCGACCTGTTGCAGGAGTATGATCCGGTCGCCGCGGTCGCCAATGCGATTGATCCGGAACAGGTGCGAGGCCGCAATCGCTTGGACATTTCGCAGTACACTTGGAGCAAGACCATGCTGGAAGGCCAGATCTTGACCTGGGGAGGCGACCGCATGGACATGGCCAACAGCATGGAGGCACGTCCGGCGTTCTTGGATCATCACGTCGCCGAGTACGCGGTTCAGATTCCGCCGGATGTCCGCATCCGCGACGGAGTGGAAAAGTGGGTGGTGCGCGAAGCGATGGTCGATATCTTGCCGCGTGAGTTGTACGAGCGAGAAAAGTTCGCCTTCATGGCTCCACCCGCTCATACCGACCCGGTCAAACGACAAGCGGTGCAAGAGATGCTGGACCACTGGTTGACCGACCAGCGTCTGGCCGATGCCGGATTGCTGGAACAGCAAAGCATCCGTGATTTCGTCAGCGATGCGTGGCAGGAAACGGATTCCACCATTGCCAGACGGAACGACATCATCATCAACCATGCATTACAACTGCATATGTTGCATGGTCAGTATGTGGAAGATTTACCTTTGCCGGCAGTGGATTGATGGTGGGTTCAAAATCAGCAACGCAAGACGTCCAGGCTTTGAAAGTGGACCTGGAACGGATCAAGGCGGATGTTTTGGCACTGGCGAAGATCGGCCGCGATCCGGGGGATCACGGGATCTATCGCATGGCGTTCACCGAAGCCGACATGGCTGGAAAGCGATGGCTGAGTGAGCGCATCGAAGACGCCGGTTTGCAGTTATCCGTCGACGGTGCGGCCAACATTTCTGGCACTTTGCCCGGCGACGATGGTGACAAGCCTCGCGTGTTGATCGGCAGCCACATCGATACCGTCCCGTGCGCCGGTGCGTTGGATGGTGCGCTGGGTGTGATCGTGGGGTTGGAATGCCTGCGGACACTGCGTGCGTCCGGCGTCACCCCGTCGCGGACGTTGGAACTGATCGCATTTAGTGACGAAGAAGGCCGTTTCGGCGGCATGTTTGGTTCCCAAGCCATCTGTGGCCAAATCCACCCGGAATGGATCCAGACGCATGTGGATACCGACGGCGTGGCGATCGCCGATGCCATGACCGCATGTGGATATCAACCAATGGATGCCCTTGATGCGGCTCGGGATCCTTCCACGATCGATTGCTATTTGGAACTGCACATCGAACAAGGGCCGGTACTGGACGCGCTGCATCGGCCGGTCGGGATTGTGGATGAAATCACTGGTCTGTTCACATGGTCGGTTAGTTTTCGTGGTGAAGCCAACCATGCCGGTACGACGCCAATGGAGATGCGCAACGATGCGTTCATGGGCTTGGCCGACTTTGCGCACGAAATCCCCAGGATTCTGGCGGAAAACGGCAGCGAACGCAGTCGTGCGACCGTCGGGAAGGCTCAAATTTTGCCCGGTGCGGTGAACACCGTGCCCGGAATGGTCGAATTTTCTTTAGACGTTCGGGACACATCGTCGATGGTCTTGGAGGAGCTACAGACGTCGTTTCGAAAAGCACTGTCGGCAATTGCCCGACGGCGCAACTTGATCTTCGAATTCGAACAACGAAGCTATCTACCACCTGTCTCTTGTCACCAGAAGGTCGTTGCGGCATTGCTGGACGGGGCGAAACAACTGGAAATGGAGCCGCACGTGATGTGTAGCGGGGCGGCACACGACGCCCAGGTGATGGGCACGATGGTCCCGACGGGGATGATTTTCGTCCCCAGCAAGAACGGCCAAAGCCATTCCCCCGCGGAATGGACGGCATGGTCGGACATTGAAGCGGGGGCCAACGTGATGTTGAAAGCACTATTGGAATTATCGAAATGAATCGAGGATTGGGACCCCACGACGGGGCAACGGACGATGGATACCTGTCGCACGAAGATCCGCTGCGCGATGTCTATCATCATTCCTTTGTGGATAACCCGGCCCACCGTGATTTCATGGTGGAAGGCCACACGGCGCTGATGTGCATCGACCTTCAATACTTGGACGCGGCGCCCGGCCATGGCGTGTTTGCCGATGTCGAAAACAGCGGCGTATCGCAGGAGGCCCAACAGTACTATTTCGACCGATTGGACCAGATGGTGTTGCCGGGCGTTCGCAAGCTGCAAGACGTGTTTCGTCAACACAAGATGGAAGTGATCCACACACGAATTCAGTCCTTGACGCGTGACGGTCGTGACCGCAGTAAGGGACATCGCCGGTTGGATTTGCTGGCACCGCCGGGATCGCGTGAAGCCGATTTCTTGGAGGCGGTGGCCCCGCAAGACGAACTGGATGAAATTGTGATCAACAAGACGGCCAGCGGCGTCTTTTCATCCACCAACGTCCACTATGTGCTGAAGAATCTTGGCATCGAATCGTTATTCGTCGTCGGGGTTTACACCAACGAGTGTGTCGAAACAACGGTTCGGGATGCCTGTGACTTGGGGTACCTGGTCACGGTGGTCGAAGACTGTTGTGCGACCGTGACGCCAGAGCTGCATGAGGCGTCACTGGCAACGCTGCGTGACCGATACGCGCGGATCATGACGCTGGAAGAAGCGGAGCGGACGGTTCAGCGATTGGGCCCGCTTCAGCGGAATAAAACATAAAACCGATACAGTCGACGGCAGTCGTCAAAGTCGGCTGTGCAATCGGTGATCGGTTCGGTGGCGGTGTTTCAGGCGCGTCTAGGTTTCTTGTGCCTCAAATCCTCACGCCACCGAATTCGAAATGATTGTTGTCAACGAGCTATCGAAAGTCTACGACGATCATTTGGCCGTTGCCGGGGTCACGTTTCAATTACAGCAGGGCCAGATTTGTGGTCTGGTGGGGCCCAATGGCGCTGGCAAGACCAGCACCCTGCGTTGTATCGCCGGATTGATCGCATCAAGCGATGGTGAGATCCAAGTCAACGATTTGCCCGTGACGCTGAACAGTGCGGCGGTCAAACGCCAGATCGCGTACGTTCCCGATGATCCGCCGTTGTTTGATGATTTGACGGTCGGTGATCACCTGGAGTTCATCGGACAGATCTATGACATTCCCGACGCCAGGACGAAGGCGTCGTATTGGTTGAACCGTTTCGATTTGGCGGGAAAGTATGACGCGGGTGCGACGACGTTGTCCCGCGGGATGCGGCAAAAACTGGCGGTCTGTTGTGCATACCTGGCGGATCCAAAAATCCTGTTGCTGGACGAACCTTTGACGGGGTTGGACCCGCCGGCGATTCGCACGTTGCTGGATTCCGTTCACGAGATGGCCGAAAACGGAAAGACCGTCATTCTTAGCAGCCATTTGCTGGCGATGATCAGCGAGGTTTGCACGCATCTGTTGGTCATGAAATCCGGTCAAGCGGTCTACTTTGGACCCAAGAGCGGGTTGGTGGGCGATGGGGTTGGTGCCGAGTCACTGGAAGCGGCGTTTTTCGCAGCCACCGAATCGTCGCCCTTGGAAATGGTGGCGACATGACCGTGCCGTCGCCCAACGTCGATCACCATGGGGCGTTGCTTTGGGACGGGACGTCACGGCTGACTGACTTGCTGTGGCTGGTGGGCCGTCGGGTCCGTTTTCGCGCAAGTCGTTTGATCGAACGAATTCGATCGCCACGCCGGATGTTGGCGACCGTCACGATGATCGCCTTTCTGGCGTTGTATTTCATCGGCGGGGTGGTGGTGCTGTCACGTCGCGAACCTGCCGATCCGGCTCGTTTGCAACTGTGGTTGTCCGGCGGGATGGTGATCTATGCGATCTATCATCTGACCAAATGCGTGTGGTCATCGAAGTCGGAAGACTTAGAATTCAGTGCCGCTGAAGCACTTTGGTTGGCCGGTGGTCCGTTTCGCCGGTCATCATTGGCGGTGTATCACTTGGCCGATGTTTCGATGGCTTCGCTGGCAAAAACCGCTTTGCTGTGCGTTGCCCTGTGGGTGGATCTTCGGCAACCGTTGTTGACCGCGTTGGCGTTGTTTACCGGGCTGATGGTCTTGGAAACGTTGCGCGCGATCATGATGCGATGCTTGGCCAATCGGTCACGACGATCGCTGATATTTTGGCGGGTGTGGGTCACGGCTCTTGCCGCCACGGTGGCATTCTTTGTGCTTGCGCGCCTGGCGGCAACAACGCCCGCGGGCAGCCCTGCGATTGCTTATGTCTTGAATTCGTTTTCCGCCATTGGTGACCTTGCTTCATCAACAGCGATCCAGTGGGCTGGTTTGCCCTGGTGGTGCGTTTCCAAGCTGGCAATCGTCAGCGTTTGGACTTGGCAGACCGTTTTGTTGTTGGCGGGAACGTTGGCGGTGTTACCCGCGGCGGTCTTGCTGTTGGTGATGGTAGATCGATCGGCAATTGAACGCGGCGTTCGTCACGAGCGACAGCGGCTGTTGAACATCAAGAACGTCAAATCTGCGATCGACGACGGTGGTGTCGCAGGTTCCCGCGATGGCGTCCCCGCTGCAACCAAGACGTCGCGTCGTTGGACGGTCGGACATTGGTGCGGAATCGTTCCAGCTCGGGTACGTCGTTCCCATTGGGGGCGACAGTGGGTCACGATCGCATCACGACAAGCGATCAGCATTCGCCGATATCGTGCGGAAATTTTGGGGACTCTGTTGTTGCCCGCCCTGTTGTGTTTGTCGCCGATTGTGTTGAACGATCGGCATCATCCTTGGCTGTTTGTGCTGGGCGGGATTGCCATGTGCACGTCTTTGCTGGCACCGCCGGCGTTGCGATTGGATTTCCGACGAGACTTGAAACGCATGGCGCTGCTGAAAAGCTTGCCGGTTGCGCCCTCGGCGATGGTCATGGGACAATTGACCTGGCCGCTGGTGATCACGATCGCGTTTCAATGGACCGTCTTGATCATTGCCGCGAATTTGTTGGGTTTCAGCTGGAGCGGCGCGGTGTTGTGGCCCGCACTGCTGGCGGCTTGGGCTGTGTTTACGTTTGCCAGTGAAAACGCAATGTTCCTGGTCTATCCGCACCACGAGCGTGCGCAGGGAATCGCCGTCATGATCCGCACGAAGTTGGCATTCGTCGGCAAAGCCGTCATCTTGATGACCGCGATCGCCCTGTTGATGGCTTGGGCGATGTTGACCCGTTCCCTGTGGTCTGGGCCCGTCCAACAAGTCACCTTTGTGACCGGTGCGATGACCGCGGCATGGTCGGTTGCCATGGTGGCGTTGTGGACCACGCGCCGGGCCTGGGTACGTTTCGACTTGACCGACGATGTGCCGCCGGAATAGGTCGGCGGCATCATCAATCGCGACGGCGGTCGCGTGCGATCAGGAACCTTCGTCTTCGTCGTCCGCCGAATCGTCTTCCGGTTCCGTGGGATTCAGCTGTTCGGTCAGCCGTTCCAGTTGGACCTGCAAGCGTTCCTTGGCCCCGCCTTCGGCTTTGTCGACCGCTTGTTGCAGGGCTTGAAGGGCTTGATCGTTCTGGCCGCGAACCAGATACATCTGCGTCAAAATTTGTTGAGTCTGAACCACACCAGCGGGGCTCAGGTCACCCAGACTGTCCCGCATTGCCGCGATGACTTCGTCGTCGAAGCCTTGCAGTTCGGATTCGCGACGAAGGGCGTTCAGCGTGGACAACGACAACTGCGTCATCAAGTTCGGGTCCGTTTTGGCTTCCTTCAGTCGTTGGCGATAGAACTTCAGCACGTCTTCGTCCAAACGATCGGATTCAAATTGGATCTCGTATCGCAGGTTGATCAACAATTCCTTAAACGGCTCGTACTCCGTCGCCTCGATTTCACGATCCAGCAGTTCGATGGCTTCATCGATTTTGTTTGCGCTGTACAGCCGGCTAAGTTCTACGCCCAATTCGCGGCCACGCTGTTCGGCGTCGAATTGCTGCTTGAAAGCCTTGCGGTCCCAGTCGCCATCGATCACGGCTTGCAATGGTTCATCCAATCGCATCGGATGGCCGATCCATTCGATCTGGCCAGTTTTGCCCACCAAGAACGCCATCGGGATGCCGTTCTGGTTGGATGCCAGCATGTAATCGGTGTAGACCGATTCGTCCGGGTCGGTTGTCAGACAGTAGCGTGAGGTGATTTCAGCGACGGTTGATTCGACCTGGGGATGTTCTTGTTCCAGGAACGGTTCGATCGTTGAAAGTGGTTCGGTGCTGACGCTGATGATTTGCACGTCGCTGCCGCGATACTTGTCTTGCAGTTCGGCCAAGTGGGGCATGCTGGCGACGCACGGTGGGCACCAGGTGGCCCAAAATTCGACGACATAGACCGTGCCGTCATTGAATTTTTCGACCGGTTTGAAATAGCCATTGCCGTCTTGGATCCAGTGTTCGATCGCCAGGGCCGGAGCCTTGTCGCCGATCGAAAGTGGGGTGGGTTCGCCGTTGGCGACCATCGATGCGGCGATGGCGATAACCGCGGCGGGAAACGCCGGCAAGGATTGGATGAAATTCAGGGGCATCTTCAAGAGCTTGGTGAATAAGGCCAGAAAGGCGTGAGGCGACGTCGGCAATCGACATCGTCGTCGTGAATGAAATGGGCACTCCGGCGGGCTTCCCCGCCAAACGATCGACCGCCAATGGATACGCATCAGGCGATCACTTGGTCCACAATTTTGCCGTGAACATCGGTCAAACGAAAGTCGCGACCGGCGTATCGGTACGTCAATTGTTCGTGGTCGTATCCCATCAAACGCAGAATCGTGGCGTGCAAATCGTGCACATGCACACGGTTTTCGACGGCCTGGAACCCAATTTCGTCGGTGCTGCCGATGGCCTGGCCGCCCCGAACGCCTCCGCCGGCCATCCAGACGGTGAAGCCCCAGTGATTGTGATCGCGTCCGTTCATTTTGCCCTGGTTGCTGCCCTTCTTGGGCATTTCCACGACCGGGGTGCGTCCGAATTCGCCGCCCCACAGCACCAGGGTTTCGTCCAGCAAGCCGGAACGTTTCAAATCGGCCAACAATGCGGCGATCGGCTGGTCGACTTTCTTGGCTAAGTCACGGTGACGTGGTTCCAAGTCGTCGTGGTTGTCCCAAGGCTGACCGGCACCGGTGTAAAGCTGGACAAAGCGGACGCCGCGTTCGACCAAGCGACGGGCGATCAACGTTTGTCGGGCGAAGTCGCCGGGGCCGTATTGATCCAGGGTGGCTTGGGTTTCTCTGGAGACGTCAAAGGCATCGGCCGCCTCGCTTTGCATTCGGTACGCCAGTTCAAACGATTCGATACGAGATTCCAATCGTGGGTCGTGATCACGTTGTGCTGCGTGGGCCAAGTTCAACTGGCGCAGTAGATCCAACTGCTGACGTTGGTCGGCCGGCGCGACGGATTCGCAGCGGATGTTTTCGATCAACCGGTCGACGCGGCGGTGGCTGCTGTCGACATACGTGCCTTGGTACTTGCCCGGCAGGAATGCGTTCTGCCAATTTTGGGATTCTTTGATCGGGTATCCGCCGGGACACATCGCGATGAAAGACGGCAGGTTCTCGTTGTCACTTCCCAGACCATACGTCAACCATGAACCCATGCTGGGACGCACCAGCCGCGATTCGCCGGTGTTCATCAGCATCAGCGACGGTTCATGATTGGGAACGTCGGCGTGCATCGATCGTATGACACAAATGTCATCGATGTGGGCGGCCGTTTTTTCAAACAGCTCGCTAACTTGCAGTCCCGATTCGCCATAAGACTTGAAGGCATACGGGGACTGCATCACATGGCCGGTCGGGCGTTCGGTTTTCAGGTTGCCGGTGGGTGCCGTCTTGCCATGAAACTTCGTAAGTGCCGGTTTGGGATCGAACGTGTCGACGTGGCTGGGGCCGCCGTTCATGAACAGGTGAATGACCCGCTTGGCCTTGGGGGCGAATTGCGGGACGACCTGTCCGGCGGCAAAGGATTCGCGTCCCAACAAATCGGATAACGCCAATGCGCCAAAACCGGCACCACAGCGTTTCAACAGCTGACGTCGATCGAACACGAGGGGCACTTCGTCAAAAGGTGGGCGGGGACTGCAAGGCGGGCACCGGCGACGCCGGGACGTCAAATCCGGGGTGGATCGCCACCAACGAATTGGGGCCAGACGTCCATTCATCCTATCTGCTATGGTTGGGCCGAACAAACTGTCGGTCGAGCGGATTCGGCCAGCAAAACATTACCGAAACGAGAACCGATGACGACGTTTGATGACGCGATCCGCCAGGCTTCGGCCAGCGAAGACCTGTCCGCCGACCAAACCAGCAATCTGATCGATGCGATGTTGCGGGGGGATGCAGATTCACAATCGGTCGCTGATTTGTTGATGGCCCTTCGCAAAAAGGGCGAATCCGTCAGCGAATTGGTCGGCGCCGCTCGGGCGATGCGTCGCCACATGACACCGATCCCGCACCGACATCCGATCCTGTTGGACACTTGCGGGACCGGCGGCAGCGGCAGCGGCACCTTCAACATCAGCACCGCCGTGGCAATTCTTGCCGCCGCGTGTGGCGTCCCGGTTGCCAAGCATGGCAATCGCAAGGCGACCAGCCACAGCGGATCAGCCGACGTCTTGGAAGAACTGGGCGTCAAAATTGAAAGCGATGCCGAATCAGTTGCAAAGTGTTTGGACGAAATCGACATCTGTTTTTGTTTCGCCGCCAAACTGCATCCGGCGATGAAGCATGTCGTATCGGTGCGTCGCAGTTTGGGGGTTCCCACGTTGTTCAATCTGTTGGGCCCGCTGTGCAATCCGGCGGGCGCGACGCACCAGTTGTTGGGCACGTCGAGGCCGCTTGCCCAACAGAAGATCGCCGCGGCCCTTGCCCAGCTGGGAACCCAGCGAGCGTTTGTGATCCATGCCGAGGACGGCCAAGACGAGGTGTCGTTGGAAGGCGTCACGCACGTCGTGGATGTGAGAGATCATTCGAGCGAGCCGCTTCAGTGGACCGCTGCGTCGTTCGGCTTCCCGCCTTGTGGTGTTGAAGCCTTGGCGGCCAAAGATCCGGCCGAAAGTGCGCGAATCATCCGAGCGATCTTCGAAGGCCAACCGGGACCGCGTCGGGATACCGTGGTTGCCGGCGCCGCGGCGGCTTTGGTGTTGGTCGGTCGCATGACCGATGTTCGCGAAGCGGCCGAAACAGCGGCTGCGGCGATCGATGACGGTGGTGCAATGAAGAAACTGCAGCAACTGATCGATATCGGTCAAGGCGGCTGACACGCCGGTGGCTTTACGTTCCTTTTTCGATGCGTGATGAACTCGCGCCCCGTTGGACTTGCAGAGCTATGGTCGCGGACCCAACGATCACAACGCATAGCGGACGATCAGTCCGGCGGCGACGACGCTGACCATACTCATCAGCTTGATCAAGATGTTCAAACTGGGGCCGCTGGTGTCTTTGAACGGATCACCGACCGTGTCCCCGACGACAGCGGCTTTGTGAGGTTCCTGACCTTTGCCGCCATGGTGGCCGGCTTCGATGTACTTCTTGGCGTTGTCCCAACTGCCGCCACTGTTGGCCATGAACACGGCCAAGCAGAATCCGCTGGTCAGGCACCCGGCCAGCAATCCCAACACACCGGCGACGTCCAGCAACAAGCCGACGATGATCGGCAACAGCAGACCCAACAGACTTGGGACGACCATTTCACGCTGCGCGGCTTTGGTGCTGATTTGGATCGGCGTTTGATAGTCCGGTGTTGCCGAACCATCCAGAATCCCCGGGTTTTCGGTGAATTGTCGGCGGACTTCCAACATCATTTGTCGCGCCGCGCGTCCGACGGATTTCATCGTCAAAGCGCAAAACAGAAACGTGCTCATCGCCCCCAGGAAAATGCCCATCAGCACCCGTGGGTTGATGATGTTGGCATCAAAGAACGTTAGGAAATCTCGCAGTGACGCATCGGCGGTGGACACCATGGGGTTGCCCGCCGATGCGGCCAAAACCAATGCACCCGATTCCGTCGGTGGTGCATCAATCACGTCGGCCGCGCTTTGGCGAATGACTTGACCGGCTTCCATCGCCGCACCGCCGGGAACGCTAAGCCAGTCTGCCGATGGATCCGTATTGGGTTTCGGCATGACCAGATACGTCGTCGATTCGGTGCCGACCTTTTCGACCACTAGTTTGTTCGACAGCTTGTAAAAACCATCGTCGGTGGCATTCGACGTCACCTCACGCCCCCAGCGATCCATGCCTTCGCGAACCGCTTCGACCGACGCGGCAAACAAAGCCAACGCGGTCAGTGCGGCCGACCCGATCGCGAATCCCTTTCCGGTCGCCGCGGTCGTGTTGCCCAGACTGTCCAGGGCATCGGTGCGGTCGCGGACCATCGGATCCAGTCCCGACATCTCGGCATTGCCACCCGCGTTGTCGGCGATCGGGCCATAGGCGTCCGTCGCCAGCGTGATGCCCAGTGAACTGAGCATGCCCACCGCGGCGATTCCCACGCCGTACAAGCCCAGCGGAAAGGTGCGGTCGTCGTCGAATTCGAATCCGTTGGCCACGCCAAAGGCGGCAAACATCGCAAAGCAGATCACGACCACGGGAAACCAGACGCTTTGCATGCCGTCGGCGACGCCGCCGATGATGATGGTCGCGGGCCCCGTTTCGGCTTGTTCGGCCAATCGTTGCGTTGGCCGGTATTCATCGCTGGTGGAGTATTCCGTCCACTTACCGATCAGCCAACCTGCGGCCAATCCGACGATGATGCTGATCGAAACGCCGGGGATCACTCCCAGCCAAACGCCGCCGGGCGCCCACGGCACCAAGAACCAAGAAAGCACCAGCGACGCGGCGATGATCAATAGCGTGGATCGGTTGATGCCACGATCCAACGCGCGCAGCAATGATTTTTGCGACGTGTCGCCATCGGTGCGTACTGCATAAATGCCGACGATCGAAAGCAAGATGCCCGCGGCCGCGATGGCGATCGGCAACATCAATGCCCGGACTTGGGCTTCTTCGGTCGACATCCCGTCGGGAACGGTTCGCGATGATGTGAACGCGGCAACACCCAACGCGGCGGCGGCAAGAATCGATCCGCAATAGGACTCATACAGATCCGCGCCCATGCCGGCCACGTCCCCGACGTTGTCACCGACGTTATCGGCGATCGTGGCGGGATTGCGAGGCGAATCTTCTTTCAAGCTTTGTTCCACCTTGCCCACCAAGTCCGCACCGACGTCGGCCGCTTTGGTGAAGATCCCACCGCCGACCCGTGCGAACAAAGCTTGGGCGCTGGCCCCCATCCCGAAGGAAAGCATCGTTACCGACAACGTCGACAGGCTGAACGCTTGGTCGGCGCCGCCGATCCATGGGACCAACCAGTACAAAATGCCCAGCCAAAGACAGATGTACAACAATCCCATACCGACCACGCACAGGCCCATCACCGCGCCGCTGCGGAAGGCCACTTGCAGACCTTCGTTCAACGAGCGCTGGGCTGCGGCGGCCGTCCGACTGCTGGCCTGCGTGGCGGTTTTCATGCCGAACCAACCGCACAGACCGCTGAACAATCCGCCGGTCAGAAACGCCACGGGGACAAAGCCGCTTTGGACGCGAAGCCCAAAGGACAGCCACACCAACAAGATCGTGACCAGCAAAAAGACGATCGTGACCACTTTGTTCTGCTGGTTCAGATACGCCGCCGCGCCGTCACGGACACTTTGGGCGATCGATCGCATTTGATCGTTGCCTTCGTCGGCCGCCATCATTTGGCGATAAAACTTCCACGCCCAAGCCAAGGCAACCAATGATGCGATCACACCCGAGGTCCAAATCACCGCCACGATCATGGAAGCTCCTTCCGTGTCTGATTTTGGTGGGCCAACGCTGGGAATAGGATTCGACCGGTGGCCGAATCAGGTTGGATTGACGTTATCTTATCTTGCCCGGCTGGCCGGCGGTGGGCGAAGCGATCCGCCGATGCAATCAAAACGGTCGATGTCAGCCACCGAATCCTTTTGTCCCGAGTGCCACGGGAATAATGCAGCCGATGATTTGATGACGAAACAAACCAACGACGACGGACTGATCACCGACGACACCGCGACACCGCGGTGTTGGTGGTGCGGCGATGATCCGGACTATGTTCACTATCACGACGACGAATGGGGCATGCCGGTGGACGACGATCGCCGGCTGTTCGAAAAGATCGTGCTGGAAGGTTTTCAGTCGGGGCTGTCATGGCTGACGATCCTGCGGAAACGCGACAACTTTCGCCGCGCGTTTGCGGATTTCGATTTCCATCGCGTTGCCGCTTTCGACGATGCCGATGTGCAGCGTCTGGTCGGCGATGCCGGCATCGTTCGGCACCGCGGCAAGATCCGATCGGCCATCAACAATGCTCGGCAAGCCGTGGCGGCCGTTGACCATCACGGTTCGCTTGCCAAGTGGTTCTGGTCCTTTGAACCGGAGCGGTCCGCCACTATCCGACGACGCGACGAAGTTCCGGCGATCACCGACGAATCCAAAGCCATGGCGAAAACGCTGAAGAAAGCCGGGTGGACATTCGTCGGTCCGACCACCTGTTACGCATTCATGCAGTCGATGGGCATGGTGAACGATCACATCATCGGTTGTCGAACGTACCGTAAAGTCGAATCGGCGCGAAAGAAGTTCAAACGACCTTGATCTCAATCCATCCTATTTATTGGGATCGGTCCACGGGGATCGTTCAAAAATGACATCTTGCGACACGCGTGGATCTTCGGTGGCGATCAATTCGTCCATCAGACGCTGATGCAGTGCGTCACGCTGGGCTTTCATGCTCGGGGCATCCGCCAAATTCGTCTTGCCGTGCGGATCCGCAACAACGTCATAAAGTTCGAACTTGGGGCGTGTGCCGACGGCGGCTTGAAAGGCGTCCGGATACTGATCGTGATGCGTCACAATGAACGCTTTGGTCGGACTGGCGTCCATGTCGGGGTAAGCCGCGAACGTGTTCTCTCGTAACTTCTCTTCGTCGGGAATCTCGGCATCCGATCCGGCCACCATCGGGCCATCACCCATCGGGGTCCGGTCCGGTTCGAAATTGATGATGTAAAGGTATCGGTCGGTGCGGATCGCTCGTTGGGGATACGGCAGGAAGCCTTCCCTCGCCGCCGCGACGTGTCGTTCCCGTCCGGTAAAGACGGCGTCACGTTGCGATTCGATACGTCCGTCTTGGTCGCTGCGAAGAATGTTGCTCAATGAGTTGGCGGTCATGTTTTCCGTTGGGGACACGCCGGCGGCATCCAGAAACGTGACGGCCAAGTCGGGCAAGCTGACAAAATCGCTGACGACTCGCCCCGGATGGTCGATGCCCTTGGGCCAGCGGATGGCCAACGGGACATGAGTCCCCAAGTCGTACAGGTTGCACTTGCCTCGTGACACGCCGGGAATGCCGTGGTCACCGCTGACGACCAGCAAGGTGTCGTCGGCGATACCGACACGACGAAGTTCATCCATCACCACGGCCAATGATGCGTCAAACGCCATCGCTTCGCCCAGGTAATCGGCGACGTCTTGGCGGATGACGGGGACATCGGGCAAGAACCAAGGCAATTTGCCTTTCAGTTCATCCGGGTCGATGCCCCACAGTTCTTTGCCACTGCCGGCGATCCATTTGCGGTGCGTGTTGGTCGGTCCGAACCAGTAACAGATCGGTTCATCGCCATCCAAGCGACCGTCATCGTTGGCGTCCAAGAACGATCGTACGTTCGCCCGGACTTCACGCAACAATGCCGCCTTGCCCGCCTGGCGATCCGGATTCTTCATCGCGTTTTGTGAAAAGCCGTTGAAGCGTCTTCCGGCGGAATTGAATGCGGTTCGCGCGCCACCGTGCGGTTCGTCTTTGGGCGTCCCAGGCGACCACACCTTGTACGTGTGACCGATCCGATAGCCGTCGGCTTCCAGCATCAGCGGATAGCTGGGAATCGAACCGTCCCAGATGGCACCCTGAAGAATCGCCGCGCGATCGCACCGCCAAAAATGCTGGCCCGACAACAGCGAACTCCGGCATGGTGTGCAGGATGGTGCGCTGACGTAAGCATTGGTGAACAGCACGCCCTCGGCGGCAATCCTGTCGAAATTGGGGGTGTGGATCACATCGCTGGGACCACCCGGTGACAACTTTGCACAGGCACTGGCGTACGCGCCCCAGTCGTCGGCGAAACACATGACAATGTGTGGCCGTTGGTCGGCATGACCATCAATGGCGACGAACAGGTTCGTGACGATCGCTGCGGCGCAGACGACCAAGGAAACGGCGGCATGAAAGGTGGAATGCATGGTGGGCGGCCTGGGGTGGGAAGGGGGCCAAGCGAAGTTTCGGCAGGCTTGCTTTCAAGTTGGCTTGGCGAGTCGTTATCTTAACGCAAAACCCCACTCCCCCATGGCAAGGCGAACGATGACCGATTCCTCCGACGATGCCAAGTCTGTCCCGACACCACTGTCAGCCGAAGCCCGTCGCGTGCTGGGGGTCTTGATCGAAAAAGCCAAGACCACCCCGGACAGCTACCCCATGACGCTGGCCGCCATCGTGACCGCGTGCAATCAAAAGTCCAATCGCAACCCGCAGATGTCGATGGACGAAGACGACGTGCTGTTGGCTTTGGATCACTTGCGTGAAGCCGGCGCGGCACGCGAAATCCAGGGCAGCGGACGTGTCAATAAGTATCGCCATGCCGCCTATGAATGGCTGGATCTGGACAACCCGACGTCGGCCGTGCTGACGGAGTTGCTGTTGCGCGGCCCGCAAACGCTTGGCGAATTGCGGACCCGGGCGTCGCGGATGTATGCATTGGATGATTTGACGGCCGCGCAGACGGCGGTCGACTTGTTGATCGCCAAGGGACTGGTCGAACCATTGACGCCGCCCGGTCGTGGGCAGACGTTTGCTCACAAACTGTACCCGCCGCAAGAACGGCAGTACTTGGAAGCCAAGATGGAGAAGCGTGCCAACGCTTCCGCGACGCCCGCCGATACCAAGCCCGCCGCGCCCGACCAAAGCGTCGTTGAGAAGATTCTTTCCAGGCTGGACAACTTGGAAGCCAAGTTGGATGCCATCGAAGATCGCCTGGGCAAGTTGGAATCTTAAACGGTGTCGTGCCGGTGCTGGAGCGTTCGGTTCAGAAGTTCGCTGTGTCTGCACGTTCGTATCGGTTGTCGCTGAGCGAAAGTGCTTCACCTTCCCGCCCCGCGGGAGGGTCGGAATCGAGGAACGAGATTCCGGGGAGGGTTCTTTAGCCGGCGCGCCCTCCCCTCGCTAAGGCTCGACCCTCCCGGAGGGTGGCCTGACGAATCGGTGGCAATCTGGGAGTTCTGGGGCTTTTTCTGGATTGAAAACGGTTGCGTCCCCTCGCTAGGTATTGGTTACCAAATCACTACCGCGAAGGAACGCAACCATGAGTCAAGTATCCGATAGGAATGCTCCGGCGAGAAGATCAGTTCGAGGCGATCGGGCCATGCAGGTCGTCAGCCCGCGGCGTGGTCAGCCGGGGGCGGTGGCGTGCTCCCCAAAAACTGGTCCATAAGTTATGAGAGTGTACTGGCCAATAACGGCCAAGGAGACTCTCGAGATGAAACAAGCACGAAAGCGACGTAAGCCCGAACAGATCGTCAAGGCGATCGCCGCGGGTGAAGCCATGTTGGCCGCCGGCAAGAGCCTGGCGGAGGTGTACCAGAAGCTTGGGATTGTTGAATCGACCTGGATGCGATGGAAGAAGCAGTACGGCGGCATGAAGTCCGATGAGGCTCGACGGCTTCGCGAACTCGAAATCGAGAACCAGAAGCTCAAAGAACTGCTGGCCGAAGCAGAACTCGATAAGCGAATGCTCAAGGTGATCGCCGAGGGAAACTTCTAAGCCCGACGCGTCGCCGTGAAGCAGCCTGCAAGTTGCAGAGTTGCTTCGGCGTCTCGGAGCGTCGGGCTTGCAGGACGCTCGGCCAATCGCGAAGTAGCCAACGATACCGGCCAAACGCAAAAGAAGACGAACCACGTCTGGTTGCTCGAATACTGGAACTCGTCAGCGAGTTTCCTCGCTATGGCTATCGACGCATCACTCGTCTTCTGCGGCAGGAAGGCTGGCGTGTGAACTTCAAACGAATCCACCGACTCTGGAAACAACAAGGTCTCAAGGTGCCGGTCAAAAAGGCGAAAAAGCGACGATTGGGTAACTCCGAAGGCGGCGTCATTCGTCGATCGGCCGAGTACCCCAATCACGTTTGGTCGGTCGACTTCATCTTTGATCGAACCGAAGACGGTCGCTCGTTGAAGATCCTCTCTCTGATCGACGAGTTCACTCGTGAGTGCATTGCACTGGAAGTGGGTCGAAAGTTCACCGGCGACGATTTGGTGGCGCTGTTGAGCGACTTATTCGTCAGCCGCGGCATCCCGTCGTTCATCCGCAGCGACAATGGCCCGGAGTTCATCAGCAAGGCGGTCCGCTCCTTTCTGGACTTCATTGAGGTGGGGACTTCCTACATCGAACCGGGCAGTCCCTGGCAGAACGGCTACGTCGAAAGCTTCCACAGCAGGCTTCGCGATGAGTGTTTATCGTGCGAGCTGTTCAGCAGCTTGTCCGAGGCACAGTCGATCATTGAGTCATGGCGTCAAACGTACAACCATCGACGTCCGCACAGCGGCATCGGTGGAATGGCCCCAGCGGAGTTTGCTTCACAGTGGGCTGCTTCCGCTTCGTTCGCTGCGCTCCCTTCGCGGAAGCAGCCCACTGTGGAATCGTTTAACCAACCCGTACTCTCATAACCGTGGATCAGGAAATGGGGGCATTCCAGCGGCAACCGACCCTTCGACTTCGTGTGACCGCAAGAAAACTCAGCAGCTGCAAAGAGAACTACATTCACTGCGAGCCGAGTTGGAGCATTATCGCTCTTTGGCCACGCCCTCCGATCCGGTTGCAGCACTTCCGAACGACCGACCTCTTCGGGGACATCAATTTGGAGTTCGGTTGATCGCCTTGTGCATCGAGCTGGCAAAGCGGGTCGGTTTTCGCGCCACGGCGTTTGTTGTGAAGTTGATGTTTGAATTTTTGGGTGTCGATCAGAAGGTTCCCTCCCACGATGCCATCGCTCAGTGGACGATGCGGTTGGGAGTTGCCGAGTTGGCCGAGACATTTGACAGCACTCAGGAGGTTCTCTGGATGGCCGATCACTCCAGCCAAATCGGTAAAGAGAAAGTCCTGCTGATCATCGGGATGCGGGTCGACGACTTGCCACCGCCGGGCGAAACACTCGATCTGGAAAAACTCAAAGTGCTCGCGATTGTGCCGGGGGAGAAATGGAAGAAGGAGGATGTCGATCGCGAGTATCAGCGACTGGCCGAAAAGATCGGCCCGCCGGTTTATCTTCTTTGCGATGGTGCGGTGGAACTTCGCGATCCGGCGAAAAATCTCGTCAAAGACGGCAAACAAGCCATCGTTCTTCAAGACCTCAAACACCACGCGGCCAACTTGCTCGAGAAACAGGTTGGGCGATCCGAGCGGTTCAAAGCGTTCATGACGCAGGTCGGGCTGACACGAAACCGAGTTCAACAAACCGAACTGAGTCACTTTATGCCGCCACCGCTGAAACAGAAATCGCGTTTTATGAATCTGGGCTCCCTGCTGCGTTGGTCGACCATGGTCATGCACCACCTGAATCATCCCGAAAGCGATTCGAGAGCAGGGGTCACCGAGGAGCGAATCGATGAGAAGCTTGGTTGGTTGCGTGACTTCGCTGACGACTTGGCGCAGTGGAATCAGTGTCAGGAAGTGATCAATGAAACTCTGTCGTGGATCAATCAAAGCGGGCTGAGATGTGATAGCACTGCTGAGCTGCGTGATCTGCTCGCGTCGTGGTTAGAGTTGCCGTTAGGTCAATCCGGTCGGCAGATGGCCGAGAAGCTTGTGGACTTTGTCGCCGCGAGCGAGCAGCAACTTCCCGCGGGCTCTCGCGCGTGGCTTTCGACGGAGATCTTGGAATCGCTCTTCGGGCGGTTCAAACAGCTTGAACGGCAACACAGCAAAGGAGGATTCACTCGCTTGTTGGCCTGCCTTCCGACACTCTGCAGGCGAGTCACCGCCGACAGAGTCCGTTCCAGATTCAAACACGTCCAAGCCGGCGACGTTCAGCAATGGATCCGTGATACGCTACCGAATACCCTCACCGCCCGACGAAATGCCGCCTACCGAGAGGCTTTCGCACAACAATGATGGAAAACGAAAGTTATCACCGATTCGTCAGGCCACCCGGAGGGAGGGTGAAGTTGCAGAGCCGCCCCGGTGCTGACGTGTTCGGTTCACAGGTGCGCTGAGTCCGCACGTTCTTATCGGCTGTCGCTGAGCGAAAGTGCTTCATCCTCCCGCTGTGCGGAAGGGTCGGAATCGAGGAACGAGTTCCCGGGGAGGGCTCATTAGCCATCGCGCCCTCCCCTCGCTAAGGCTCGACCCTCCCGGAGGGAGGATGAAGCTTCGTTGCCGCGGCGTTGGTCCGCTTGGCTTATTTGTAGGTCAGCCAGGACGAGATCGTTTCGGTCCACGCCCATTCGGACACGCTGCCGACGACGTACAACACGAACGTCGCGTATAGCGCCAACAACCAAGTCGCCTTGGGGCGGCCCATGCGGATCAGACGGGCGCCGTCGTCGGCGGTCGTCCGGGGGCCGATGAAGTAAACCAGGAACGCGGCCGTCGTCAGGATCAGCAACAGTGACAAAATCTGCGACGTCGGTTGTGCGATTTCCGGCGGCATTTGGATCGGTCCAAAAGCCAGCGTGTAAGCGAACAAAGGCAACCCGAGTGCAAAACCGATGTCGAACACATTGCTGCCCAGGGCGTTGGCCACCGCGTCGTCATAGTCGCCGTCGCGGGCATCACGGATCGACATCACGGTGTCGGGAACACTAGTCGCCATCGACGCAAAAATGACTGCCACGAACACCGACGCCATGCCCAGGCCCTGGAACTGAAACCCAAGAAGCGAGTACCCCGGATTGTCCGCGTTGGCCGGGCCACTGCCCAGCCAATGACAGGCCATCACCAAGACGTAACAGGCGACACCGATCACCGCGACGGACGTCAATAACATCGGCCAAGCGTTCCAGGTTTCGCTGTGGATCCGCTGGGTGTGCTTTTCGCGAATGAACGCGCGTTCCAGATCCAATAGCGGTCCGCCGGAAATCCAGTAGAAGACTTTACCGATCCATCCGGCGGGTTGTTCGTCGTCATCACCCTCAGCTTCGTCCGCGTCGGTTGCCGTGACGTTTCCGCTTGGATTGCGACGCATCGATAACAGCATGTACGCCAGGTAAACCAGGTACATCAGGATCAGAATGCCGCCTTGCCACCAATCCAGTGTGGGGCGCGTCAACAGGATCAGAACCGCGACTTCGCAGATCAACAATGCCAATCCGTCACGCAGGATCACTTTGCTGTGAACATCGATGGAAGTGACTTTTCGACCGGCGATCGTGGCACCGATGACCGAAAAAATGCACGCCGCGGGAATGATCATGCCGTTGAACAGGGCGCTGCCGGCGGTGGTTCCCAGCCCGATCGCAAAGCCTTCTTCGTCTTTCAGGAAGAACAAGGCGATGAACGTGGTCAGCAATTCAGGAATGGAACTGCTGATCGCATTGATGGTGCCGCCGCGGACGCCTTCGGAAAGGTTGCGTCCCAAGTATTCCGACGCGATTTCGAACCCGTCGCAGGCACGCCAGATGACCAGACAGGTCAACAGAATCACCAACAGCGGAATGACAATGCCCATAAAGTTCGTTCAGCGATGGTACGAAAAAGGGGAACCGCACACGCGACGTCCGCACGATATCGGCGTCGACACGATTTGGCGGTGATGACCGGCGGCGAAAATCACTCGTCGGCGTCTTCTTCCAAGACGGGTGGTTGCACCGAAGCGGTGATGATTTCGGCGATCTGGCCGTTCTTCTGGATTTCGGTTCCACGCCCGCCGCGCGACGTGACGCGGTACTTCGCCGTGCTGATCGTTTTCTTGGCACCACGGTTGGTCACTACGGTCATCAAATCACGATCCCCCGTGCTGGCCTTGAATCCCAGAACGCGGTCGTCTTTGGCCAGACGGATCAACGTCACGCCTTTGCCGGGGCCGGACAAGTAGTTGATTTCTTCGGCGTCACAGATCATTGCCCGGCATTGTTGTGTGACGGCCAAGACGACTTCGGTTCCGTCGATAACTTGAACATCGATGACGTCCGCACCGGCGGGGACTCGGGCGAACCGGCGACCGGACCGCGTGGATGGTTCGACGAAATTTTCCAAGCCGAATCGCAGGGCGAACCCGGCACTGGTGGCCGCCAGGGCGTGCGCCGCGGGGCAGTAATCGGGATGTTTGGGGTCTTCTTTGACTTCCCCGATCATCCGCGGGTCAAAGGACACCGCGGCGACGATTCGTTCACCGTCTTTCATCTTGAACAGCTTTTGGATCGGTTCACCGAATCCGGTGGACGCCGGGATGTCGATCAGTCGCGTGGTGTAACAAACTCCCATGGACGAAAACAGACCCAAGGTCGCACGCGTGCTGCCGCCCAGGACGGTCAGCACACTGTCGCCCTGGCGGACGCGACTTTTGGTCGGGTCGGCGATCTGTTTTTGTCGTTTGATCCAACCATCGCGGGTGATCATCACGTGACAATCTTCGGCGACGATGAAGTCTTCTTCGGTGTATTCGGCTTCTTCGACGTCGGCGTCGATCCGAGTGCGTCGTTTGGCGGCGTCGTCGCTGGCGTGGTTCTTGATCAGTTCATTGATTTCATCGCGAATGATTTGCCAGCGGCCGGATTGATTGGTGTCGCGTGTGTCTTCCTTCAACAGCTTGCGGATTTGGCGGGCGCGACGATTCTTGTCCTTCAGTTCGTCCAAGATCAGATTGATTTCCAGCCGGGCAAGACGATACAGCTTCAGTTCCAAAATCGCATCGGTCTGTTCCTCATCTAGTCCGCCCTTGGACGCGGGGAACCGCTTCATGATCTTTTGCGCCGCGTCGGCTTTGCCATCGCTGTTGCGGATGATCTTGATGATCGTATCCAAGGCGTCGAAGATCAGCGCGAAGCCTTCCAGGATGTGAATCCGTCGCTCCAAGGCTTTCAGTTCGTTGGTGAGCCGTTCGGTGACGACGTCCAAGCGGAACTTCAGGAAGTACCACAGGATCTCTTTCAACGACAGCTTGTCTGGTTGGCCGACTTCGGGGTTGGTGGTCGGGACCAGACAGGTCAAGTTGACGTTGAAGTTGGATTGCAGTTGGGTGTGTTTGTAAAGGTACGCCAAGACCTTGTTTTCGTCGGCGTCCTTTTTCAATTGCAATTCAATGCAAATGTCGGCGGTCGACAGGTCACGCACCTCTTGGACCAACGGCAGCTTGCTGCTGTAGACCAGTTCGCCGATGCGTTCGACCAGGGTGGATTTATTGACACCAAACGGGATCTCGGTGATCTGCAGGATCTTGCCGGCCTTGGTGGTCTTGGCTGGTGCGGCGACGCCGCGCAATTTGATGCTGCCGCCACCGGTCGCGTAGATCTCGCGGAGTTCTTCCTTGGTGTTGATGACTTGGCCGCCGGTTGGGAAATCCGGGCCTTGGATGGCATCGCGGGCGACCAGCTGGTAGTCCTTGATTTCCGGGTCTTTCAACAGTTTCAGCAGCGCGCCGCAGACTTCTTTCAGGTTGTGCGGCGGGATGTTGGTGGCCATCCCCACGGCGATGCCCGTCGCGCCGTTGACCAACAGGTTGGGCACGCGGCTGGGCAGGACGACGGGTTCTTCGCGGCTGCCGTCATAGTTGGGTTTGTAGGCGACGGTGCGGCTGGCCAAGTCCGCCAAGATCTCCGACGAAATCGCCGTCATGCGGCATTCGGTGTATCGCATCGCCGCGGCATTGTCGCCGTCGATGCTGCCGAAGTTGCCGCTGCCGTCGATCAACGGGACACGCATCGCGAACGGCTGGGCCATGCGGACCAAGGCTTCGTAGATGCTGCTGTCGCCGTGGGGGTGAAAGTTACCCATCACGTCGCCGACGACTTTGGCGCATTTGCGGTGCTTGGCGGTCGAATTCAGCCCCTGTTGGCTCATCGTGTACAGGATCCGCCGCTGGACCGGTTTCAGCCCGTCGCGGACATCGGGCAGCGCCCGGCTGGTGATGACCGACAGACTGTAATTCAGATAGCGGGCCTGAGCCGCCTGTCGCAGCGGCGTGCCGATTTGTAGTTCGGCATCATCCGATGGGCCTTGCGCGGTCTGGCTGCGTTTGCTGTTACGTTGAGATCGACGTTTCGCCACTCGCGAGGGTTCCTGACGGGCGTTGGGGGACGGTCGGTCCGCGGTCGGACACAGATGCGGAGATGTGGATCTGTATCGTTTGCGGGATGGATGCGGTTTATAGCGGTCAGACCCGTTCCGGCGGAACCGCCGATCGGGCAAGTGGTCTGCGTCGCCCCGACCGGTGGGCGTGGGCAAGGATCGACTGGCAGGGGGGATCGCGCGGTCGAGTCGAATTCGTCGGCTGGGCGGGATTCAGTGCCTGGGGCGGGCCGCCGGGTTTTGTCGATCGCATCGTGCCCGGTTGTAAAGGTCATCGGCGTCACGCGTGATGTCCGAAACAGGTCGATAGTCCGAGACAGACCGGGTCCGATCGATGCCGCAGGAGGCGAGTGTCGGAAGCGGAGCACAGGCTGGTTTGGTGACCTTGGGCTGCCAGTCCGTTTAGCGGTTACCGACAAGGAAGGAAAGACGAACGATGGAACGTTCTTGGAAACATCTCGCTGCGGTCGGCGCGGCGATCGTCGGCTCGATCGGCTGGTCCGCGGTTGCCGTGGCCCAATCGTTCGACGGCCAGATCATTAGCTCGCACGTGGTCAGCGACGAAGTCGTCGGCACCACCGGCTCGGTCGACGGCATGGTCGTCGATGGGGGCGTGGTCGACGGCGGAACGGTCGTCGACGGCTCGATGGCCGGCGGTTCGGTCGCCCAACGCCGCGACTATGGCCAACCCGACCTGTTTTACAACTACTACACCCAGGGCAACGCCAATTCGGCCAACGCCCAAATGTACGTGTCGCCCGTTCCGGTGCCCGCTTTTGTCGGACACACGTTCAATACGTACCAGCCGTGGTATCCCCATCATTACCTGTATTGGCATGTCGACCGTTACCACAACAACTATGACAACGGTCGCGGCATGAATCGTACGAAAGCGGTCTATTACAGCCCGCCCGTCCGCCAAGCGGCCAGTAACTTCTATTGGAACGTGCTGCGGATCCCCCGCTGATGCCGACTTTTGGGTGACCCGGTTCCGAGGTGACCCGTCGCGATTGAGTTGTGCCGCGATGGCGTCTCGCGAAATCGGGGCGTCCTGGGACGATGCGGATCGTGACGGCAGGTGCCCGTTGTTGGACCGCATCACCGACCCCAACTACTGTTCACTGAAAGAACCAATACCCACGTGATCTGATCGGGAACCGACCGATGACCAAACGCATTCTTTTCGCCGTCGCCGTGTTGGGCGGTCTGTTCGCCACCAGCGGATCCGCTCAAGCGGGTGATCCGTACGGCATGACGCACATTTGGAAGATGAACCAGGCGGCCAATCGCCCCTGGCACGGCGCGTATCAGTACCAGCAATACGGTCAACCGACCGCGCTGGTCGTTCCGCCGACCGCCCACATGCGTCAGACGTATTCATGGGGCGTCAGCCAAAACCTGATGTACCCGCTGAATCACCAGTTCGGACGTAGTGCCAGCTATCCTGGCGCCGCCGCGCCGGGCCAGTTTTTGAACACGCCCAATTGGCCCAGCCATACCGACCAGTTCGGCATCTACTACGTCCGCGGTCCGTGGCGCTAAGCCGTCCGAACCGTCGCCCTGCCGGTCGGTTGCGACCGGTCCAGTGGTGTGAATGACTTTCAACAGGCGAGCCGTGCCGGAAGAAATTCTGGGACGGCTCGTTTCGGTTCACGCCGGTTGATCGTTATTCCGATGCCTGCTGGGCAGCTTCGATCCGATACATTTCGCGCCACGGCAATTGAATGCCGCCGTCGATCGTCAGGGTGCTGCCGGTGACGTACTGGCTGTGCGGGTGGCACAGAAAGACCACCGCGTGACCGATTTCGGCGGGTTCGCCCAGCCGTCCGGCCGGCAGCGTTTCGGCCTGCTGTTGAAGCGTTTCTTCGGTGAAGAACTTTCGTTCGCCCGGCGTATTGATCCAACCCGGATGGATCGTGTTGACGCGAATGTTGTGGCTGATCAGTTCGACCGCCGCCGTCTTGGACATCTGGTCGTTGGCCGCCTTGGCCATGTTGTAGGCCATCGAACCGGGCATGCCGCTGTGGGCTTGGGGGCTGCTGATGACAACGATGTTGCCGCCCTGGCCACGTCGGACCATCGATATGGCCGCCGCGCGGGTCGTGTAAAACGCGCCCCACATGCTGACGTCGATGGTTTTTCGAAACCCGTCCAGGTCCGCTTCGATCATCGTTTGGCGATCGCTGTAGGCGGCGTTGCTGACGAAGACGTCCAGGTGGCCCAAGTGATCCAGCGATTGTTTGATTAACGTTTCGGCACCTTCCTGACTGGCCAGGTCGGCGCCGACCGCATGAGCCGGGACGTCGTGACGCCGGCAGCCTTCAATCGCTTCGGCGGCCTCGGATGCGTGCCGGTGATAGTGAACCACGCATTCGCACCCGGCGGCGGCCAGCTGCTGGACGATGCCCCGGCCGATCCCGCGGGACGAACCGGTGACCAGTGCTTTCTTTCCCTCCAGCGGCCGTGCCGGGTCGATCGCAGGCAATTCGTAGGCGGGCGTGGGCATTTTGACAGAAATCCTGCAAGGCGGTGTAAGGGGGCGGGCGGGAGACAGTCCCGCGTCAGGTTCGGATTATGGCCCCTGTGCAGCCTTCGCGACAGCGATCGCGACCCGGAATGCAGTGAAACGGCGACGCTATAGTGGAAGTATTGTCGCACCTTGTGATGGAAAACGTCAAAAATGAAAAAGAATTGTCGTTGGGCTGTTGCTTTGTCATGTCGTTGGAAGCATTCTTTCATGTGAAGGCAGAAAACTTTCATCGGAGGTCCCGCCGTTTTGGCCACCTTGTCCCAGAATCGCCGCGAAAAGCTTCGCCAATTGGTCCAGACGCAGGGGTTTGTGTCGCTGGGCGATTTGGCGTCGACGCTGGAGGTCAGCGAATCGACGGTTCGCCGCGACTTGGAATCGCTGGAACAGGCGGGGCAGGCACGCCGGACCCACGGCGGTGTTTTCTGGACCGGCGAAGGCGACAAGATGCCGGTCTTTGCCAACCGCCGGGATGACCGCTGGGCGGCCAAACGGGCGATCGGCAAGTTGGCGTCGGAGATGATCGACGACGACGAAACGGTGCTGCTGGACGGCGGCAGCACGACCTATGAGATCGCCCGGCACTTGGTCGGACGACCGTTGCAGGTGGTGACCAACAGTTTGCCGGTGGCTTACCTGCTTTCGGCCAGCGATTCGATCGACTTGATCATGATCGGCGGCTGTGTCCGGGGACGCACGGCGGTGGCGATCGGGCCACTGGCCGACTTGATGCTGGCGCAAATCAACGTTTCCAAGGCGTTCTTGTCGGTCGCCGGTGTGACCGAACGAGGCTACTTCAACAGCGACATGATGCTGGTCGAAAGCGAGAAACAGATGCTGAAGGCTGCCGACGAAGCGATCGTCGTGGCCGACAGCAGCAAGTTCGGTCGCGTCAGCCTGTCGCGGATGTGCGGATTACAGGACGTGGCCCGAGTGGTCACCGACGATGGCTTGAATTCACAGTGGAAAGGCTGGCTGAAAGCCGCCGGCGTCGAACTAGCCTTGGCTAGTGGCGTTTCACGAAGCGGACAGGACGAATGAACAATCCAACAATCGATCGCAATCAAATTGAGTCGATGGTGCGTGCCGCGATTCGCGGTGCATCCGGGGCGACAGGTCAATGCACCGGAGCTGCCGTGGCGGATCAGCCGCCCGGTTGGGTCGACGGCAAACCGAACCTGCGTGTCAGCATTTCCGCGCGGCACTGTCACTTGACCGACGAACATGTGGAAACCTTGTTCGGCCCTGGCAGCGTGCTGGAACCCGAAAAAGATTTGTACCAAGACGGCTTTTATGCGGCCAAGCAGACCGTGATGGTCGTCGGCCCCCGCCGTCGTATGTTGCCCAACGTGCGTGTGCTGGGGCCAACGCGTGGTGCATCGCAAGTGGAATTGGCGTTCACGGATTCCATTTCGCTGGGCATCGACGCACCGGTTCGCCACAGCGGCAAGATCGATGGCACGCCCGGTTGCGTGCTGGTCGGACCCGCCGGCACGGTCCAGTTGGACCAGGGCGTCATTCGCGCGGCCCGTCACGTCCACATGAACTTTGCCGACGCCGAGCATTTCGGTGTGCAAAACGGCGACATGATGAACTTGATCGTCCGCAGCCCCGACTGTGGCGTCGTCTTCGAAGACGTTCTGGTTCGGGCCGATGAAGCGGCCAAATTGGAAGTCCACATCGATACCGATGAAGGCAATGCCTGTCATTTGGATGCGGCGACCGAAATCAAGCTCGTCCGCCAAGGCGGCGGTGCGTGTGGCTGCGGCGGCTGAGGCCGGTCGACGGCACCATTGTCGATCCCCGATCGACAACCATCTTTCACCCCTTTTTCCCTCTCGTTTCGTAAGTTCCTGAAGGCAACAACATGGCAAAAATCAGCGAAGCGCTCGGCATGATTGAAACCAAGGGCTTTGTGTCCTTGGTCGAAGCCACCGACGCAATGATGAAGGCGGCCAACGTCCAATTCCTCGGTTGGGACAAGGTCGGATCCGGCCTGGCCAGCGTGTTCGTCACCGGCGACGTCGCTGCGGTTAAAGCGGCCACCGACGCTGGTGCAAGTGCGGCCGGACGTGTCGGCGAAGTCGTCAGCGTCCAAGTTATTCCACGTCCGCATGAAGACCTGGAAAAGGTTTTGAAGCTGCCCGCCGCAGCAAAGAAGTGATTTGAACGACGCCGACGCTGATTGACGGCGTTCCGGCGGTTCACCACGGTTGCCCGGCCCTGTCACAGACGGCAAAGGCAACGCCCTGCCCTTTTCCCAAAACATTCACGCCAACAACAAAATCAAGATCATCATGAACGACGCTATCGGATTGATTGAAACTCGTGGGCTGATCGCCCTGGTCGAAGCCACCGACGCGATGGCCAAAGCCGCCAACGTCGAAATCACCAAACGCATCGACTTGGGTGGCGGCTTGGTCACCACGGTCGTCAGCGGCGACGTCGGCAGCGTTCGCGCCGCGGTCGAAGCCGGTGCAACGGCCGCTTCGCAGATCGGCGAATTGATCAGCAGCCACATCATTCCCCGGCCCAGCACGGGGTTGACCGACGCTTTTTTCAAGTAGGCCGGGACGGTCGCGATTTTGAACCGACGATTCGTGCCGGCATTCCAACACATGTCGATGCACCGGAGCCCGGTTCGCTCGGGTCTTTCCAACATCCCATTGACGAGACGGTTCCTGTGCTTGTCCTTGTAGCCAACTTGGGTTCGACCAGTTTCAAGTATCGCCTGTTCAACATGGACAGCGGCGATTGCTTGGCCCGTGGTGCCGTGGAACGCATCGGTGACGATGAAAGTCGCTGTAGCGTGACGATCGGCGATTGGTCCGACACGATGGTCATGCCGGTGCCCGATCACGGCGTCGCGGTGGCCGCATGTTTGCAACAGTTGACCGATCCCCAGCACGGCGCGATCCGTGACGCTTCGGAAGTGGCGGCGATCGGATTCAAGGCCGTTCACGGCGGACGAATGTCGGGCACTTTCGTGGTCGACGACGACGTTTTGGATGCGATGGCGGAAATGAACGCGGCGGCGCCCGCGCATAACCCGCCGTACATCGCGGCGATGAAGTTGTTGCGACAGCGGTTCCCCGACCTGCCCTTGGTGGCGGCGTTTGAAACCGAGTTTCATCGCACGATTCCCGATTCCCGATCGACGTACGCAATTCCCAAAACATGGACCGATGAATTTCAGGTCCGACGTTGGGGATTCCATGGTGCCAGTCATCAGTACATCGCCGAGCGGATGGCGGAACTGTTGCAACGCGACGACGCGAAACTGATTTCCTGTCACTTGGGTGGCAGCAGCAGTTTGACCGCGGTACGTGCCGGCCAAAGCGTCATGACGACGATGGGCATGACACCCCAAACGGGCCTGCCACAAAACAACCGGGTCGGCGATTTCGATCCATTTGCCCTGCCGCTGATCATGCAACGCACCGGCGATTCGCTGGACGTGACGCTGCAGCGGTTGGCCAGCGAAGGCGGATTGCTGGGCATCAGCGGACGCAGCGGTGACATTCGCGACTTGGAACAGGCGGCGGATGCCGGCGACACCGATTCGCAGTTGGCGTTGGACGTTTACGTCGAAGAAATTCGCCGGCACCTCGGCGGCATGATGGTCGCGCTCGGTGGCGTCGATGCGATCGTGTTCACCGGTGGGATTGGCGAAAACAGTCGACGCGTTCGTCGCGGTGTTTGTGCCGACTTGGATAGCTTTGGCATCGTCCTGGACGACGCAAAGAACGAATCGGCCGGCGGCGAAGCACGGCTGAGTTCCGATGGTTCGTCGACGCAAATTTGGACCGTCCCGACCAACGAAGAATGGGTCGTCGCCAAACGTGCGATGAAAGCCTTGGGCCGTCACGCCACTTAATTGTTTCATCCGTTCCCCGCATCCCCGTGTCACGGAATGTTCATCGCCAAAGTCACCGGTTCGGTCGTCGCAACACAGAAGGTCGGTTCCATGACCGGCCACAAGTTGCTGGTCGTTGAACCCTATCGATTGGAACCGGACCAGCGGCAATCGCTGGTCACCACCGGCCGGACGTTCATTGCCGTCGACACGATCGGCGCCGGGGAGAACGACTTTGTGCTGATCACCCAAGGCAGCAGCGCACGTCTGACGCCGGAGACAAAAACTTTACCCATCGACGCGGTCATCATTGGCATCGTCGACAAGGTGCACATCGACGACCGCGAAGTCAGTGTTGATCGCGATTGACGCGATCGGTCGCTGATGGTGGCGTTCTTGAACCCGACACAACCACGAAACCGAATCCCAAGTTCCTGACATGCAATTCGACGAAAACCTGATCCGCAACGTTGTGTCCCAGGTGCTGGCGGAGGTCGGCCCGATGCCGACCGCCAATGGCAGCGTTGCCTTGCGACCCGATTCGGCCCCTGCATCGGCCGGACAGCACGGCGTTTTTTACGACGCCGAATCCGCGGTCGCAGCCGCTCGCGAAGCGTTCGAACAACTGCGACGCGGGACGATGGAAGACCGCAAGCAGATCATCGAAATCATTCGCCGGATCAGCATCGCCCAGTGCGAAGAACTGGGACTGATGGAGATGGACGAAACCCAGGTGGGGCGTCCCGAGCACAAGATCGAAAAGCTTCGCACGCTGGGCGAACGATCGCCGGGCGTGGAAATGTTGGAAACCAAAGCGTTCAGCGGTGACCACGGGCTGGCCATCATCGAACGTGCCCCGTTCGGTGTCATCGCCGCGATCACCCCGGTCACGCACAGCTTGCCCACCATCACGGGCAACGCCGTCAGCATGATCGCCGGCGGCAACGCCGTGGTGGTCAACCCGCACCCGTCGGGCAAACGGGTCGCCGCCGAGGGAGTTCGACGATTCAACGAAGCGATTGCTCGCGAAGTCGGTATCGACAACTTGATCTGCGTCATCGCCGAACCGACGTTGGAATCGGCCGATGCGTTGTTCAAGCATCGTGATGTCGCCTTGATCTGTGTCACCGGTGGACCGGCCGTCGGTCGTGCGGCGCTGAACAGCGGCAAGCGGGCGATCGTCGCCGGACCGGGGAACCCGCCGGTGGTGATCGACGAAACCGCCGACTTGGACAATGCCGCCCGCTGCATCATTCAAGGGGCATCCTATGACAACAACTTGCTGTGCATCGCTGAAAAGGAAGTCTTCGTCGTCGAAAGCGTTTTCGACGCGATGATGGATGCAATGCGGCGTGCCGGTGCTGTTCAGCTGGACGCGGCACAAATCGATGCCTTGACCGCGAAAGCCATCACCACCGCCGGTGACGATCATCACCACGTCGCCGCCAAGGAATTGATCGGCAAGAACGCGAGCGTTTTGGCCGCCGCCGCCGGAGTCCAGGTTCCCGATTCGACGGAACTGGTCTACGGCGAAACGGATGAAAATCATCCCTTTGTCAGCGTCGAACAGATGATGCCGTTCGTGCCATTCGTTCGCGCCCGTGACGTGGACCACGCGATCGCCCTGGCCAAGCACTACGAACACGGCTTCCGTCACACCGCGATCATCCACAGTCGCAACGTTCGCAACATGACCAAGATGGGCCGCGAACTGGACACGACGTTGTACATCAAGAACGGCCCCAGCATGGCTTCGCTGGGACTGGGCGGTGAAGGCTATCTGTCGTTCAGCATTGCCGGTCCGACCGGCGAAGGCGTCACGAACCCGAACACGTTCACCCGCGAGCGCCGCTGCAGCATGATCGACGAACTTCGCGTCATCTGATCAAGCCGTTCCACGCCATCCTGAATTGCCACCCATATGCAAACCGCCAACGTCCTCGGATCGACCCACGCGACGATCAAGCATTCCAGCTTGACCGGTCGGCGTTTGGTCATCGTCCAGCCGTTGGGAGCGGGCGGCGACAGCGACGGCCCGCCGCTGTTGGTGGTCGATTCGATGGGGACGCGCAAAGGCGATCGCGTGATCATTTGCAGCGACGGAAGCTATGCCCGCGAAGTGACCGGACACGAACAGACGCCGGCACGCTGGACCGTGATGGGGATCTGCGATGACTGAATCCCATGTCAACACGATCGACGAAGCGTTCATACAGCGGGTCGCCCAGATGGTGATTCGTCGGTTGGCCCAAATGCAGTTGGCCGACATGACGGCGCCGGCTGCGGACGCGTCACGCCCCGCCCCGCCGCCGCAAGCCTCGTGCGATCAAAAGATTGTCACCGATGAAACGGTGGCCGCCCGACCCGTGGGAACCACATTGGTCATCCGACCCGACGCGATCCTGACACCGCTGGCCAAAGACACCGCCCGGCAGCGTCAGATACAGCTGGTCCGTTGCGACCCGTCCAATGGAAATCAGGCAAAGGCGACGTCATGAAGCTGGCACGAACCATCGGCACTGTCACGCTTTCGCGATCTCATCCGGCGATGAAGGCCGCGCGGCTTCGCTGTGTGGAGATCGTCGATTCGGTCCAGCGGATTGAAACGCAGCCCCTGGGTGGCGACACCGTGGTGGCTTGGGATTTATGTGGCTGTGGCGACGGCGATCTGGTCGCCCTGGCCGAAGGCCCCGAAGCCGCCCAGCCGTTTCGGCCCGACGTCAAACCGCTGGACGCATCGATCGTCGCGATCCTGGATGAAGTCGACTTGTAGACGCACATCAATACCAATCAATCATCACTGACCACTGAGTTTCACCAACCCCCGGCACCCGTCATGCAAAACGTTCACAAAATCAAGCAAGACATTTGCGACATCGGTCGTCGCATCTACAACCGCCAATTCGCCGCGGCCAACGACGGCAACATCACGGTGCGTATCAGCGAAAACGAAGTGCTGTGTACACCGACGTTGCACTGCAAAGGTTTTCTGAAACCTGATGACATTGCCACGGTCGACATGACGGGCAAACAAATTTCCGGTCGCAAGAAGCGGTCCAGCGAAGCGTTGTTGCACATCGAAATCTATAAAAACCGTCCGGATATCAAGAGCGTTGTGCACTGTCACCCGCCACACGCCACCGCGTTTGCGATCGCTCGCGAACCGATTCCACAGTGCATCCTGCCGGAAGTCGAAGTCTTCCTGGGTGACGTTCCGATCACCAAGTATGAAACGCCCGGTGGTCAAGAGTTTGCCGACACGATCATCCCGTTCGTCAGCAAGACCAACGTCATCATCTTGGCCAACCACGGTACGGTCAGCTACGGCGAAACGGTCGAACAGGCCTACTGGTGGACTGAGATCTTGGATTCTTATTGCCGGATGTTGATGTTGGCCAAGCAACTGGGCAACGTTTCGTTCTTGACCGCCGGCAAGAGCCAAGAACTGTTGGATCTGAAGGGCAAATGGGGGTTCTCCGATCCACGGAACACCGACGAGTACAAAGACTGTGACATTTGCGCCAACGACATCTTCCGTGAATCGTGGGCGGCATCCGACGTCCAGCGTCGCGCGTTCCCCGCACCGCCGGCGATCAAGGAAACGACCAAACAAGTCGCCGATGCCAACGGCATGGACGAAGACCAGTTGGTGCAACTGATCACCAACGAAGTTGTCCGCCAATTGCAGTCGGCTTCCTAGTCACATTCACGGTGCTGCCGCGCGGCCACCGGCTGCGTCGTGGCATCGTTCATCTGCTCGCGGCGGCGCATGCCATCCGCGGCCCCGGTCGCATCCATTCATCCTTTTGATTCCCCCACAACGTATCCATGAAAGTTTCGATTATCGGTGGCGGCGGTTTGGTCGGTTCCTGCGCCGCGTATGCTCTGCAATGCGGCGGCCTGGCCAGCGAAATCGCTTTGCTGGACGTCAACCAAGAATTGGCGGTTGGTCAGGCGTTGGACCTGCAACACGGCGGCCCCAGCGTGGCGGATCAACGGATCGCCGGCGGAGGCTATGAGCACATTCCCGACAGCGACATCATCTGCATCACCGCGGGCTTGCGCCGAAAGCCCGATGAATCGCGTTTGGACCTGATCAATCGCAACACCGATCTGTTCGTCCAGATCGTTCGTGATGTGAAGGCGGCCGGCCCCAAGTCATCGGCCATCGTGTTGGTCGTCAGCAATCCGGTCGACATCCTGACCTACGTCGCCGCTCAGATGCTGGACCTGCCCGAATCACAAGTCATCGGGCTGGGTACGCAACTGGACACGATTCGATTCTGCAGTCTGATCGCAGAAGAATTGAACGCACCGCCGACCCAGACCCGGGCGCTGATTTTGGGTGAACACGGCGAATCCATGGTGCCGATCTGGAGTAGTGCGACGATCGCCGGATTGCCGCTGGACAAGTACCCGGGGTGGAACCCCGCGTTGGCGAACAAGTTGTTCACACGCACCCGGGGCAGCGGCGCGGAAGTGATCAAAAGAAAAGGTGGCGCGGGATTCGCAGTGGGGATTGCCATCCGTGACTGCATCGATGCGGTCATTTTGAATCAAAACCGCGTCATGCCGGTGAGCAGCATTCAAAATGGTTGTTACGGTATACGTGATGTCGCTCTTTCGGTGCCGACGGTCCTGGGACGTCAGGGTGTGGTCGATCGGATGGAGATCGATCTTTGGCCGAAAGAAGTCCAGGGCTTGCGACAAAGCGGCGCGTCATTAAGAAAGACGCTCGAATTGGTGATGCAACGGGTAGCCTAGGCAGTTTGGTGAACTAGGCTTGCCTGGGTACACCGATGTACAGAAGTCCGTGCTTCGGGACGGGGTGCGCAGGAGTCTAGAGAGGATGCAATTAACGGCTGCGTTCCTGTTCTTTCCTCGCACTCCCTCCCGAAGCACGTACTTGGGCCGAACACCGCCCAGCGATTTTGTAGCCCTTCATCAAAAGAACGTTAAGGGTTAACGATCGGACTCTTCGGCTAACCGCAGCCGATGGAAAACATGATGATTCGGTGCGCCATCAAATGGAATGCGCGTCGGCGGGCTTGCAGGAATTTTTCTTCGCCCGCCATGCTGGCGGGCTTGGGGTGTGACCGGTCGGACTAGATCTGGTTATCGCCGGTCGGGGCGATGTCGACGCCGGGGTTGGCCGGGGCCAGCTTGGCTCGTGGCTTTTCGGAAACAGTGCCGGGCACCAACCATGGTCCGGTGGCGTTTTCTTTGATCAACCGGATCAGTTCTTCGTTGTCGATCGATTCGACTTCTAGCAACCGTTGGGTGACCGCTTCCAGGACTTCGCGGCGTTGTTCCAGGATATCACGGGTGTGTGAAAGCGCGTCCTCGATGATTCGCGAGACTTCCTTGTCGATCATCTTGGACATTTCATCGCTGTGGCTGGACTGATAGCCGTCGTTACCGCCACCGGCCAGGAACGGCGACCGGGTACTGCGACGCAGGTTGATGCGTCCCAACCGGCTCATGCCGTAATCCATGACCATGCTGCGGGCGATTTCGGTACAGCGTTCCAGGTCGTTTTGGGCGCCGGTGCTGATGTCTTGAAAGATCATTTCCTCGGTCAGCGTGCCGGCCAACAGCACCCGCATCTGACTTTCCAATTCGCTCTTGGTCATCAGATAGCGTTCCGATTCGGGACGTTGCATCGTGTATCCCAGGGCGGCCAGGCCGCGGGGGATGATGCTGACCTTGTGAACCGGATCGGTGTTGGGCAACGCGGCGGCGACCAGCGCGTGGCCGGCTTCGTGATAGGCGACGCGGATCTTTTCGTCCTCGTTCATCACCCGCTTCTTCTTTTCCAGTCCGGCGGTGACCCGTTCAACAGCCTCGTTGAACTGTTCCAGTCCCACGGCCGTCTTTCCGGCTCGGGCCGCCAGCAACGCGGCTTCGTTGACCAGGTTGGCCAAGTCGGCACCGACGAAGCCCGGGGTGATCGACGCGATTTCTTTCAGTTCAACGCTGTCGTCCAGGCGGACCGATTTGACATGGACTTTCAAGATTTCTTCACGACCGGCGACGTCGGGGCGATCGACCAAGACGTGGCGGTCGAAACGACCGGGACGCAGCAGTGCCGGGTCCAAGGTTTCCGGCCGGTTGGTCGCCGCGACGACGATCACGCCGCTGTTGGAATCGAAACCATCCATTTCGACCAGCAGCGCGTTCAGCGTCTGTTCGCGTTCATCGTGCCCGCCGACGATATTTCCGCTGCGGCTTTTACCCAGGGCGTCCAGTTCGTCGATGAAAATGATGCACGGCGCGCGGCTGGTGGCTTGGCTGAACATGTCGCGGACGCGGGCGGCGCCGACGCCGACGTACATTTCCACAAAATCGCTGCCGGACAGGCTGAAGAACGGTGCCCCGGCTTCGCCCGCGATCGCCCGAGCCAGCAGGGTTTTGCCGGTTCCGGGGGGCCCGACCAACAGCACGCCTTTGGGAATGCGTCCGCCCAAGGCCTGGTATTTTTCGCTGTTCTTCAGAAAGTCGACGACTTCGCGGACTTCTTCGACGGCTTCGTCGATCCCCGCGACGTCCTCGAACGAAATCGGCAATTCTTCTTCGCCGTACAGCTTGCCCTTGCTACGTGAAAACTGCATCGGTGACCCCACCCCGCTGACGCGTCGCAGCATCATGATGCCCATCACGATCAGCACGCCCAGGATCAACAGTTGAGGCCACTGGTTTTCCAGGAAACGGCTGGGGCGTTCGGTCGTCCAAACGACGCCGCTGTCGTTCAGCAAGGAGATCAGTCGCGCCTGTTCTTCATCGCTGTCCAGCGTCCGGTTGGTGACGAAGTCGACACGTTTGGCTTGGCTTTGGGTATCACTGCCGTCGGCGCCCAGTGACCGGTACAGCACCGTGCCGGTGATTTCTTCGTCGGCCACGTTGATTTCACGCAGTTGGCTGTATTCGACCAGGTCGCCGCTGGGGCGTTTGGCTTGGATCGAAATCGGTCCATCCTGCGATTCCTGGCCGGCATCGACCGGCGGGGCGACTTGCTTGCTGAGCAGTTCCATCAGATCGCGATAGCTCATCTGATGCTGCGAATTGCCGAACAGCATCGCGCTCAGCAGGATGGCCCCGGTGACCGTCAGTAGAACCAGCCAGACGTTGGATTGGTTCTTGCGATCGTTCTTTCCGCGGCGTTTGTCGTCGGCCATGGCGTGCTACTCTGGGGCGATGCGATCAAGAGGTTCAGAATCGGTGGGGACGCCGGGGGCGCCGGTCGGTCTTCATTTTGACCCGGCATTGTTTGCCTGGACGGCCCGATCGGCAAGCGATTCCGCCGTCACGGATTTTTGGTGGACGGTCGTAGCGGTCTTGGCGATCGTTCATGATGGTGTCGGCAACTTCCGCGCCGCAAAGCGTTCGTTCACCGATCTCGGCCAAAGTTTGCCCGGCGGTGGACGTCCGGTCGATCGGAAACGACCGCGATCGCACTGCATTTTCAACTTGCCCAGACTTTCCCCCGTAAGGATCGATGGCTTTTTCAGAACCTGATTCCGCCACGATGATCGACGCGACGCAATGCGAAGCCTCCGATCCGCCCGCCCGCCGGGTCTGCATCTTGGGGGCCACCGGCAGCATCGGCCGATCCACCATGGAGGTGGTGGCCCACTTGCGCAAAGTCGACCCGGAATACCGTTGGCAAGTCTGGGCGGCATCGGGGCATCGAAACCTGGACACCTTGGCCGAAGTCGCCTTGTCGGCCGATCCGGTGCCTCGCCGCCTGGTCGCATCGTGTGCCCAGACGCACGCCCGCGTCAGTGGCAATGGTGAATCGCCGCTTGCACGATTCAGCGGTGAAATTCTGGCCGGACCCGACGCATTGGTGCGTGTCGCCACGGACCCCGAAATCGACGTCTTGGTCGCGGCCATCGTCGGACGTGCGGGGCTGGAAAGCACTTTGGCGGCGGTCCAGGAAGGCAAGCGTGTTGCGTTGGCCAACAAGGAAACGCTGGTCGTCGCCGGGCCGATCGTTCGTCAAGCGGCTCAGAAAAGCGGAGCCGAATTGCTGCCGGTCGACAGCGAACATTCCGCATTATTCCAGTGTCTGGGGGATCGCCCCGACGACGTTGAAAAGCTGATCCTGACCGCCAGCGGTGGCCCGTTCCGCGACTGGTCGACCGAACAGATGCGTCAGGCCAGCGTCCAGTCGGCACTGAATCATCCGACGTGGGACATGGGGGCCAAAATCACCATCGATTCGGCCACGATGATGAACAAGGCGTTGGAAATCATCGAAGCCCGGTGGCTGTTCGATGTGCCCGCCGAGACGATCGAAGTCGTGGTGCACCCCCAGTCGATCGTGCATTCGCTGGTGGAATTTCGCGATCACAGCGTGATCAGCCAGTGGAGCCCGCCCGATATGCGGTTGCCGATTCAGTACGCTCTGACCTATCCGCGTCGGCTGCCGGGCGTGGCCAAACGTTGGAACCGGCAACAACCCTGTCAGCTGGACATGTTGCCGGCCGACCGAGAACGTTTTCCCGCTCTGGACTTGGGCTTCGAAGTCGCCAGGGTCGGGGGGACCGCCGGGGCGGTGGTCAATGCGGCCAATGAGGTGGCGGTCGGTCTGTTCTTGGACGGCCAAATTCGCTTTACTGACATCGTCAAGAGTTGTCACCAAGTCCTTCAGCATCACCAGTTTGACGCGTCACCGACGCTGGCCGATCTGGTTCAAATCGACCAATGGGCCCGTCGGGAAACGTTGCGGTTTGCCGATGGTCTGTGAATCGGATCCAACGGTTGCCGGGCCGGTGGCTGGTGTGTGCCGAATCGACCATGGGTGATATGCGTTGCTAATATTTCCGTTGCTAACAAGGGACGGATGCCGGATCTGTGATTCGTTTCGTCGACGTGGTGCCGCAGGCCCCGCGGGTCCGGCCGAAACCGCGGGGCCCGCGGCACCGTAGTGACGATGCGATGACACCCGATGCTTTGACACCTAAATCGAACACCACGAAACCAATCCCAGGAATTCGACCGGCGGTTGACGAAAGGACCGTGCGATTGGACCGTTCCCCCGCCGGGGAATGATGCGATCCGTCGCCCCGCCGCTATCGTGATTTCCGTTCCCATCCCCCACGATCCAAATTGATGCCCGTTTCCGGCCCGTCGCCGCGTCCCAGTGATTTAGGGGCAAGACGGACCGAAACGGATCCCGCCGTCGGCGATGCCGCGGCACGGAGACTTTGATGTTTTCATTCACAGGAATAAGCGTGACCGAACTTTGCGATGCTTGGTCGTTGATGCTGGCTGCTGGCCAAGATCCCGGGTTTTTGGCCGGTCTGTTGTCTCAGGTTTGGTTGTGGGTCAAAGTCGCGATCGGGATCGGGCTGGTGATTTTCGTGCACGAGCTTGGCCACTTTCTGGCGGCCAAGTTCTTTGGTGTGAAGTGCGAAAAGTTCTATGTCGGTTTCGACGTCCCGATTCAATTGGGGCCGATCAAGTTGCCCCGAACGCTGGGCAAGTTCCAGTACGGTGAAACGGAGTACGGCATCGGAATTTTGCCGCTGGGTGGCTATGTCAAAATGCTGGGCCAGGATGACGATCCACGGAACGCGGAAAAGGAAGCCGAACGAATCAAAGTCGACGGCGATGACGAAGCGACCGAACCACAGTTTGATCCCCGCAGTTATCCGGCCAAGCCGGTTTGGCAGCGGATGATCATCATCAGTGCCGGCGTGATCGTGAACGTCATCACGGGCATCTTGTTTGCCGCGATGGCCTACGGCTTTGGGGTTCCCTACACGCCCGCGGTGGTCGGTGGCGTGACGCCCGGCGGCGCGGCCTGGACCGCGGGGGTTCGCCCCGGCGGTGAAGTGATCGCGGTGGCGGATTTGCGATCCGAAGACCAACTGCATTTCAACGAAATGAAGTTGGAGATCATGGAACAGTCGTTCGACGACCCCGATCAAGCCGTCGGCGTTCAGATCCGCTATGGCGATGACGTCAACGAATACAAGTTGGTGCCACAGCCCTACCCCGACGACCCCGACATGCGGATGATCGGGATCAGCAACGCATCGTCGGCTCAGTTGATGCCCGGCCAATCCGTTTATCCCGGTTCAGTCGCCGCCGATGTGATCGATGATGACTTGGCCGGCGCGACGGTCGTCGCGATCGATGGCCAAGCGGTTGATTCGGAAAGCGTTGCTCCGGCGACCTTGATCGATCAATTGTTGCTGCGGCATGCCGACCAGGACGTGAAGTTGACGTTGCAACCGGTCGGTGACGATTCACCCCGCGATGTGGTTTTGGCGCCGCAGCCGATGCGTGGAGTTGGCGTTTCGTTCCGTCCCGGGCCGATCACCGCGGTCCGCAAAGACAGTCCGGCGGAAAAGGCGGGCATAAAAGTGGGCGACGTGATCACCGCAGTCGACGGGAACGAAAACGTCGACGCCTATGACTTGGTGTTGCGATCGTCCTTGGATTCGGTCATCCAAACGCCGATCACGCTGACGGTGGTTCGCGGCCAGGGTGCCGCCGAAGAAACCTTGGAATTCGAATTGCAGGCCGACTCCGATGCGGCCGGCTTGGCACCCATTTCGCCGGCCGCCAGCGACATTGCCAGCGGTTCGCTGGGCATTGCCTTTCGGCCACGCCCGTTCGTCGCGTCCGCCGATCAAACGGATGCCGATGAACAACTGAAACCGGGCGACGAATTGAAGGAGGTCCGCGTGCAGTGGGCCGGTGGCAAGGTTCCGGAATCGGTTCAGCAACAGTTGTCCGATGAAGCGTTGTTGCGACTGACCGAAGGCTGGGAATTCGGTAGCCCCAGTTCGCTGAATAGTTTCGTCACCCTGGTCCAGTGGTTACCCGAAGGCACGCGTTTCCAAGCGTTCGCCAAAACCGCTCAGGACAGCCGAGTCATTGAAACGGAATTGGTCGTCGGCCCCACCGATCTGTTTTGGCATGAACGCGGGTTGGTGTTTCAGCCCACCGCCGGTGTTCAACGTGCCGATGGTATCGCCAGCGCGTTTCAGTTAGGGATGCGTGAAGGCGGCCGACGCTTGAAAGACGTGTTTGGATTTCTGGGCTTGCTGGTGCAAGGCAAGGTCAAAGCCAAATACGTCGGCGGTCCCATCCGCATTGTTCAGATGGCTGGTGCCCAAGCGGAACAAGGCATTTCCAAACAGCTGTTGTTCCTGACGATGCTTAGCATGAACTTGGCCATCCTGAACTTCTTGCCGATCCCCGCGCTTGATGGCGGCCACATGATGTTTTTGACGGCCGAACTGATTCGCGGCAAACGCGTCGACGAACAGTTGGAAATGAAGCTGACCTTGGCCGGGGTGTTGGCGATCCTGGCATTGATGATATTTGTCTTTGCCAACGACATCATCCAAAGCAGTTGATCGCGGTGCGGCAAAAATAGCCTCAAGCAAAGGATCGGCCGCGCACCTGTCGTGGCGGCCGATCCAATTCAGATGTTGACGATATCGACGGTCGCTTACAGCTGATCGTTCAGATAGTCCAAGCGTCGCTGGGCTTGGTCGGATTTGCCGACTTTGTAGCCCACCCGGAGCTTCGCGTCGGATCCGTCTTGGCGATTCAAAAAGTCGCGAACGTAGACGGCCGTGTTCAGAATCGATGATGCTTCCGGATCGTTATCCGCCGAGGCCAAAGCGTCGCGCAGTGTCGGCCAGGGATTGAATCCGTCGTCGACAATGGCCAAAAATTCCGCGGCTCTTGTTTGCACCAGCGGCTGATCGGAATTCAGCAACGGTCGGGCGGCGTCGGCCAGCGATGCTGCCGTCTTGCCAAACTGGGATGCCGCCGTCAACGCCCAGTAAGCCTGCCATGGGTTGTCACCGGCCATGCGCTGCTCCAGCAACGGCTGTGCTTTGTCAAAGGGTTGCAGGGCCAAGTTGGCGGTGTCCAACAACGAAGCGATTTCCGACCGGTGTTCTTGGCCGAACGGAACCGGCGCGTCCATCGCCTGTTCATACAAAACCGCTTCGGGCATCAGGCTTAGATCGGGCATCGATGTCAAACGCTGCATCAATCGCGATCGCATTTCCGCCAGCTTGGTTTGGTGCTCTGGCGACGCAGCCAGGTTTTGGATCTCGTGCGGATCTTGGCTCAGGTCGAACAACAACTCCGCAGGTTTGGCGGCGAAAAATTGCGACTGGACATCGTTCAGTTTTCCGGCCTGATGCAATTGACGCCACTGGGTGAACGCCAACTGCTTGTAGCGATAGTTGTTTTGTAATCCGTCGGGCAAATAGCCTTCGAAGCAACGCATGTATTTCCAGTCGCCGATACGCAGCGTCCGCACCATCTCGTATTTTTCGTCAAAGCGGTCGGCGTAACCGAAGGCTTCGTCGCGACGGTCGACGGCGGCTGCATCAACACCGGGGCCCAAGAAAGGTTTGCCGTCGATCGAATCGGGAACGTTGACGCCCGCCAATGCCAAAACCGTTGCGCCGAAATCGACGAATTCGACAAAGCCGTCGGTGCGGGTGCCTATGGCACGTCCGGCCAACGATTGGACGTTTTCACCGACGCGAACCACCAGCGGCACATGCAGACCCGATTCATACGCATAGCCTTTGGAACGTGGCAGGACGCCGCCGTGATCACCGAAGTAGAAGACAAAGGTGTTTTCCAGTTCTCCCGCCGTCTTCAATTCCTCCAGTACGCCACCGACAAGGTCATCGATGATCATCATCCGGTCGTGGTAGCGGGCGCGGGTGTAGCGAAACAGATCCGTGTCGGGAAAGTATGGTTGCAGGCGAACCGCGTCGGATGCCGTCTGATTCGGCTTTTGCATGTCGGACTTGCTGAAGTGCAAGCGACTTTCATGCGAATCGGTGAATGTTTGGACGTGAAAAAAGGGCGTCTGGGCGTTGGGACGGTTTTTCCAACTGGCGTTGCGTCCCGATTGGTCCCACGGTTCGTCGCGTCGCTGGGCGTTGTAATCTTCTTTTGCGTTATTGGTCGTGAAATAACCCGCCGCACGCAAATAAGCTGGAAACATTTCGACGTCCGTCGGCAACTGGGCCAACTTGCTGCGGCGATGGTACTGCGTTCCGATACGAGGACCGTAACAGCACGTGATCAGCGTTGTTCTGGCAACGCTGCAAACCGGAGCGTTGGAAAACGCTCGGTCGAATGTGATGCCATGCTGGGCCATCGATTCGATGTGGGGGGCCGGTGCACCGTCATCGTCGAAGTGCCGCAAGTAGTGTTTGGAGTTATCCTCGGACATAATCCAAACGATGTTTGGGCGAGACGATTCTGCCCCAGCGGGTCGCGACGTGATCCCCAGCGTGATCCATCCGCATGCAAGACAGACAGTCAAACGAGTCAGTGAGGCAACGATCCGAGATGAACGATCCATGGTGTCGGTTGGTGATGTTGGGTGAACGGGTGGCAAGACGGGGACGTACAAAACGCCGGACGTATTGTAACTGTCGTCCCGAAACGACGTCGCGTCGAACGATTTCGGGATCGCTCGGTCGCTGCGTTTGGCCGGCCGGAATGGCAATCGTCATGGTGCTGGCCATCGGTGCTGCCAACACGTCGATGGGCCAAGACGACCAGACCGCGGTGGAACGCAAGCAACAGCCACCGGAATTGTCGCTGCGCAGTCTGTTTCACCCCGACGATAAGCACGACTACGACGGCAAAATGCCCGTTTATCGTTGGGTCAAAGCGGGGCCCGGAACCGATAGCGACAGCCGTCTGATCGTTCGCCGCAAAGACGAATGGAAGATTTGTTCGGACGATGGGACCGAATCACCGTGGGAATATCCCCAACGACTGCGTGAGCGAATCGCCCAGATCGATGCCGCCACCGACAAACAGATCGACTCGGCGGTCGACCAAGCCGTGCGGTCGACGTCCTATGTCGGCCAGACCGTTTTGGTGCGAGTCGGTGGATCACTGGCCGTCGTGGATCCTCAAGGCGAAACGCGGTTGCTGACTCGCGATGCAACGTCTTGGAACGATGCAACACTGGACCAAAGTCATCGCCGTGTCGCTTTTACCCAGGACGGCGATTTGTTCGTCGTGGATGTGTCCAGCGGGCGATCCCACCGGATGACCGACGACGCGTCGGAGACCATTTTGGATGGCCGATTGGATTGGACTTACCAAGAAGAGATCTTCGGTCGCGGGAACTACAAAGGGTTTCGGTTCAGTCCCGACGGAAATTGGCTGGCAATGTTGCGGATCCACATTGATTCGATCCAGCCCTACACGCTGGGCGATTCGCGGACCCAGCGCGGATCGGGTTTGGTCCGGCGGTACAGCAAAGCGGGTGATCCGATTCCCCATGCGGAGCTGTATTTGTGGGATTTGCGGGAAATGGATCGCGGGGTTTGGCCGCCGCCACGTTTGCTGGCCAAATCGACCGAGCAGGATCCACAGATCATCACCGGGATGTGGTGGCACCCGTATTCCCAGTGTTTCGTCTACAGCATTAGCAATCGGCTGCAGACGTGGCGCGAACTGCGGTATGTCGATCACCGGTACCTGTTTGGTGGGACCCAGAACCAGAAACGCTGGCTGCGCGAAGAAAGCCCCGCGTGGGTTGAACCGCCGGAGAAGCCTGGGTTCATGGCCGATGGCGGAATTATCTGGAAAAGCAACCTGCCCACCGGCAGGGCGCGTCTGTTTCGACTGGCCTTGGGCGGCAAGACAGTGACGCCGCTGACGCCTCAGGCAATGAACGTCAACGAATTCAAAGTGGATCCGAGCGGACGTTCGTTGTGGTTGACCGCCGGTCAAGACGGCGCGACTTGGCACCAGGATATCTATCACACCGAATTGACTTCGCGGGGCAATGCGGAAGACCCCAACACAGGCCAGAGTTCCGACGATCAGGGGCCGACGCTGCATCGCTTGACCGACGGCAACGGATGGTACGACTTCCAAGCGGATGCCCAGGGAAAGCGAGTGGTCGTCAGCCACAGCACGGCCCAGCGTCCGGCGTCTTTATCGCTGTGGTCGCTCGCTGACACTGCCGGCCCGGTCACCAGGGTTGCCTTGCACGAAAGCCAACTGGATTTGCCCGGCGATTGGATTCGTCCCAAAACTTTCCAGATTGAAACCGAAGACGGTGTCAAGTTGCCGGCTCAGCTGAAACGGTCGCCTGCCGCGACGGATGCTCAGCCGGGACCGGTCGTCATCGAGGTCTATGGCGGACCTCGGGCACCGATCGTTCGCGACCGATGGGCGGGCAATCGTTCGCTGTACCACGAATTGCTCGCTCGCGACGGCATCAGCGTGCTGATGGTCGACAACCGGGCCAGCGGCGGACGCGGGATCGCCGACACCTGGGCGGTCCGCGGCCGATTGGGCCAAGTCGAATTCGCCGACGTCCAGGCGGCGGTCGATTGGTTGAAGCAACAGGCGTGGGTGGATTCCGACCGTTTGGCGATTCGCGGCTGGAGTTTTGGAGGGTTTCTGACCCTGTACAGCATGATCCACAGTTCGGATTTCGCCGCGGGAATCGCCGGCGGATCGGTGACCGATTGGCGTGAATACGATTCGTTTTACACCGAACGGTACATGGGGCTGCCGGATGAAAACGACGACGGCTATACCCAGCACGGTTTGTTGGACAAAGCCGACCAGTTGACCGGCCGCGTGCTGCTGATTCACGGCGAGGTCGACGACAACGTGCATCCGTCGAACACCATGCGGATGGCTCACGCCCTACAAAAGGCGGGCAAACAGTTTGATTTGATGATCTATCCCGGGGCCGCCCATAGTGTGCATGATCCCCACCAAAGTTGGCACCTGAACCGGCTGACCGACGGGTTTTTGCGGCGACATTTGCGTCCCGGTCGGAAATGACGACTCGGAGCGTGGGGCGATCCGCCCGATCGGCCAAAAAACGACCACAAAGCCCTATCGGTCGACGCGACCGGTCGCTATCTTACGCGACTCGAAATTCAGCAAAATTGTGGAGTCAACGAACATGTACGCCATCTTTACCGACGGCGGCCGTCAATATCGCGTCGAACCCGGCATGGAATTGGACGTCGATTATCGTGAAATTGCCGAAGGCGAAACGCTGACCTTTGACAAGGTGCTGGCCGTCGGCGGTGACGACGGGTTGAAGCTGGGCGCGCCGACGGTCGACGGTGCCAAAGTGACCGCTTCGGTCCTGGGAACGCACAAGGACAAGAAGATCTACGTCCAAAAGTTCCGTCGTCGTAAGAACAGCCGTCGTCGTACCGGCCACCGCCAAGTTCACACGCGGATCAAGGTCGAAGAAATCTCCGCTTGATCGACGATTCATGATCGCCGGGCCGGTCCACGCTGTGTTGGTCCCGCCCGGTTGTCAGTCTCTATGACGCCGTTGATTTTCCGGCGTTCTGGTCGCCCGCTGGGAATGGCTTTCTTGGCCCTTTCCCATCCCTAAGGTTTCTCGCTGATCGCGATCAGATATTCTTGGCGTTTGCCGTCTTCCTGGATCCCGCTGCGGATGTACAGCGTGTCGTCCACCGCGACCGGGCTGGCAAAGATCGATTCACCGGTCTGGTTCTGGGCACGCATTTCGAATCGGTCTGGATTCGCCGCCAACACGTACACCTCGCCTCGTTCGCTGGCCACCAGCAGTTCGTCGCCCACCAGCAATGGCGATGCGCTGATGCCCCCGCCGAACAGGCGTTCTTTCCACATCTCGCGGCCGTCGTGGGTCCGCCAGCAGTACGCCACGCCGCTGTCAGCGACGGCATAGACATAGCCGTTGTTGGCCAGCAGCGATTGTTCGTAACACATTACTCGGTTGGACCACAGTTCGCGATGTTCGCCGGCGGCATTGATGCACCAAGTCCCCGGTGTCGGATTGCCGCCACTGATCAACAAACGGCGATCGTCCCAAACGATCGTTCCGCAGATCGCTTCGGTTGTCGTCGGGACACTCCATCGGCGTTGCCCGGTGACCGGATCGTACGCATCCATCGTTTCGGCACCTGCAATGACCAGCAAACGTTCGCCGGCGATCGGTGCGACGATGGCGGAAGCAAAGTTCAGGTTGATCGGGCGTTCGATTTTCCAGACCGGTTTGCCCGTGTCCAAGTCCAAGGCATAGATGCCGCTGTCGTCGCCATCGAATTCCGCAGCAACGATCAACAGTTCGCCTTCGATGATTGGGCTGGCGCCGTAGCCGAATTCAAACGCTTGGGGTGCGAAATCGCAGACCCGGCGTTGCCAAACTTGCCGGCCTTGCAGCGTCACCGCCGTGACGTGGATCGCATTGCGGTTGTGAAAACTGACATAGACGTGCTGGCCATCGGACGCGGGGCTGGGGGACGCGCCGGAATTGTTCGAATGCATTTGGATCGGGCCAACGTTTCGGTGGATCGCCCACTTATTCAGGATTCTGCCCGTGTTGCGATCCAGCCGAACCAGGGCCTGGACATCAGCTGATGGGTCATGCGTGGTCAGATAGATCCAATCGCCGACAACAATCGGTGTGCTGTGTCCACGTCCGTCGATCGCGGTCTTCCATTGGATGTTCTGGCCCGTTTGGACGTTCCACCGCAGTGGCAAGGTCCAGTCCTGTTGCGCGTGGTTATCGCTGGTCGGGCCGCGCCACTGCAGCCAGTCCGTCGCCGGAATGTCCGTCGCGAACAGTCCACCGAGAATCGCCAGGACCCACCCCAGCGAGGATGAGCTCCATCGAAAGTGCTTTTGCATCACGCCAACCCGAAACCCTGTCGCCGAAGAGAAGTCGATAAGTCCTATCACGGTAGCGGACAATCAACTTCGGGAACAACAAGTGTCGGTTAGGTCGGATGGTCAGCCGGTCGGGGGAATCGGCGGAGACGCCTCGTTTCGTGACGGTTTGGGGGCCAATCAGGAAAAGTCGCCGCTCAGAAGAAGCGTTTCAGGTGTTCATCCGATGGTTTGGGCGTGACCAACGAAACGACGATCATGGTGACCAGCGAACTGGCAACCATCACGACGACCGGCATGATTTCGTACCGCTGGTCGCCCAGCGGCAATTCCAGGTGAAATTCACGCAGACCGCCCGGTGTTTGCAGGCCGTTCCAGAACAGAATGCACCAGCTGATGATCGCTGCAAAGATGCCGCTGATGGCTCCCGCGGCGCTCAGACCACGCCAGTACAGGGCCGCAAAGACGATCGGGAACAGGGCGCTGAAACCACTGAAACACCAGACGCCGAGGGCGAACACGCTGGTCGGATTACCCAGGCTTAACAAATACGTCACCGCAACAATGGCGATGATGAATACGCGTGTCAGGAACACTTGTTCCTTGTCGCTGACGTCGCCCTTGTAGTGACAGTACACGTCGTTGCTAAAGATCGTACCGATGCACAAAAACTGGCTGTCCAAACTGGACATGATTGCGGCCAGGATTCCCGCCGCCAGCAAACCGCCAAGCATCTGGCCGGTCTGGGTTTTCACCAGGAATGCCAGGATCGCATTCGGGTTGCTGGGCAGCGGCGGTTTGGCCGGGATCAAATTGCCGGTCGCCCAGATTCCGACCAAGACGCAGGGCACCCAAACGATCATGATGAACAGCGGGTGACAGACGACCGGCACCTTGAACGAATTGGCACTCTTGGCCGTCATCCAGTGTTGAAACAAGTGCGGGAACATGCCCACCGACAGCGGAATCAATAGGTACGTGAAAAACTTCGTCTGGCTCATCTCGATCCGCGTGACTTTATTCAGCGGAACCGATTCGCCCAGGGCTTGCAGGTTGGCCAAGAAGCTGTCCTGGCCGCCGAGTCGGTTGGCGATGACGTAAAACGTCACGACGCCCAAGACCATGAAAACCAGGGTTTGAAAGGTGTTGGCCCAGGTGGTGCCACGCATGCCACCAAAGAACACGTAAACCAGCACGACCATGCAGATCACCAGCGACCCCAGCCACGGCGGAATCCCGCCATGCAGGGCTCGGTTGATTTCGCCCGACGCATCGGTCGCGGGGAACCATTCGGGCGAAAGTCCCGCGGTCAGCGATTGGACCACCGAACCGGCGCTGATCACACCGACCAGCAAATAGGGAATGATCAGTCCGACCAAGATCGGGAACAGCAACAGGCCGACGAAATCGCTGTCCAAGCGATCGCGAAAGTATTCAATCTGGGTTGTGTAGTTGTGCCGACGGGCCAGTTTCCAAACTTTCACCCCGATCAGGAAAAAGCACAGTGAATGAACGATGCCGCTGCTGCTGGCCAGCATCCCATAAACGCCGATGCCCTCCTTGAAAGCTTCGCCGCTGCTGCCGACCAACGCGAACGCGGTCATCGTGGTCCCGAACAGACTCATCAACAGCAAGAAAGGGCCGATCGAATGGCTGGCAACCTGGTAATCTTCACGCGTGCCTTTGAACAGGCGGCTGGAGAACACGCCCAGCAACAACAGCAGACTCAGGTAGCAGATGATGATGATCAGCTGAGGCAATCCCTGGTGCATCAGTGGGTTCCTCCGTCTTGATCAGCTTTGCCGGTCAGTTCAGCCGCATCATCCAGCGGCCAAGCGATCTTGGTTGTCAAAAACCAAGTCGCCGATGCCGCGATCGAAATACAGGCGTGGTAAAGCAATCCGATCGGCATGAACCCAAAAACCAACGTGTCGTCGTCCCAAAACCAGTTGTCTTGATGGATGATCAACAGCAAAACCACCAGGGCTGTGATGATCCACGGGCCTTTGGATGTTGTTCCGGAAGAATCCGGGCCCGAAGGCTGAGGGGAAGAATCCGCCATTGACTGACACCGTTGGGGATACCGGGGCGAGGGATGCAGGGGAAGGAACCGCAGTGTAGTTGAGTCGTCAGGGCGGCGAAATTAGGCTTCAGCGATGCAGAATTGGGAATCCCTGTTGACCGTCGCCGTCGTGATCGGCTTGATGGCCGGTTTGGCGCTCCGCGTCGCCGCCGCCGAGTTGTTGGCGTTGGCTGCGTTGGCGGTTCTGGTCGTCGCGGGCAGTTTGGTTCCCGGGGCGGCCCTGCCCACCCCGGCCGAAGCGTTCCAGGGATTCGGCAGTGAAAGTCTGGTCACGATCGCGTTGCTGTTTGTGGTCGTGGCGGGATTGGAACTGACCGGCGGTGCCGAATTGGCGACTGGTTGGTTTTTGAACGGCGCAAGAAAACCCGTCGACGCTCGGATGCGTTTGCTGGTTCCCGTCGCTGTGGTTAGCGGATTTCTGAACAACACGCCGGTGGTTGCCGGCATGCTGCCAGTGGTCAATGACCTTTCGAAGAAGATTGGCGACAGCAGCAGCCGATTTTTGATGCCGATGTCCTACGCCGCGATTCTGGGCGGGATGTGCACGCTGATCGGCACCAGCACCAACATGGTGATCCGCGATTTGTACGTCGGCCAAACCGGACAACAGTTGGGATTCTTTTCGCCCGCTTGGATCGGTGTTCCCGCCACGCTGGTGGGCCTGGTGTACTTGATCTTTGGCAGCCGGCTGTTGCCCGACCGCAAACCCGGCGTCAGCCTGGCCGATGACCCGCAGCAATACACCGTCGAAATGCAGGTTGAACGCGGCGGCAACTTGGTCGGCAAAACGATTGAACAGGCTGGATTGCGTCGGCTGCCCGGTTTGTATGTCGCGGAAATTCAGCGTGTCGATGAACAGGGCGAAAGCCGGATCGTCGCCGCACGGCCCGGCGAACGGTTGTGGGCCGACGATGTTTTGATTCTGGTCGGTGCGTTGGAAAGCGTTGTCGACCTGAAAAAAATCCGCGGTTTGATCACGCCCGATGACCAGGCCCGCAAGCTACAGGTTCCCGCTTGGCGGCGGACCTTGGTCGAAGCGGTCGTCAGTCCGCGTTGCAGTTCGCTGGGCAAATCGATTCGCGAAAGTCGTTTTCGATCGCGTTACAACGCTGCCGTGGTCGCCGTCGCACGGGGCGGGAAACGGGTGGAAGGCAAACTGGGGGATATCCGCTTGGAAGTCGGCGACGTGCTGTTGCTGGAAGCTTCGCCGTCGTTTCTGCATCGCCAACAGACTTCACGCGATTTTTATTTGGTCAGCCAGGTCGAACAGGGGGCCGTCCGGCGACCGGAACGTGCTTGGACCGCGATCACGATCGTCTTGTTGATGGTGTTTGCCGCCGCATTCACCGCGGTCCCGATTTCGGTGGCGGCTTTGGTGGCCGCGGTGGCCACCGTTGCCACGCGATGCTGTCGATCTGACGAGGCCCGCCGCAGCGTGGATTGGGCCATCCTGATTGTAATCGGCGCGGCCATCGGTATCGGATCAGCCCTGGAAAAAAGCGGGGCGGCCAAGGCGATCGCCGACGGCTTGCTGTCGTTAGCCGGCCGGCACCCTTACTATTGCTTGGCTGCGGTCTACTTGGCCACGATGATCTGCACCGAATTTGTGACCAATGTCGCCGCAGCCACGCTGATGTTTTATATCGCCACGCAAACGGCCGCGAACCTGAACGTCGACGAAACACCCTTTGTGATTGCCGTGATGATCGCCGCTTCGGCCAGCTTCCTGACCCCATTCGGTTATCAAACCAATGCGATGGTTTATGGCGTGGGCGGGTATCGGTTCGGCGACTACGTGCGGTTCGGTTTGCCGTTGACCCTGATCGTCTTTGCCGTTGCGATGGTGGTGATCCCCCGCGTGTTTCCGTTCTGATCGATTCAACGCCCCACCCGCCGTTTTCTTTCTGTGACGTTCAAACCCGAAAGCCCCAAGCTGGGCGCCGCAAAGACCGCGGAACCGAATGACGATGCGCCCGAGGTCCGTCGCGATCTGGGATCGATCCGTCTGGAAACGCCCGATGAATTGCCCATCGCGCAGTATCGCGGGCAGATCATCGAACTATTGCAGTCACGACAGGTCATCGTGGTCTGTGGAGAAACGGGCAGCGGGAAATCGACCCAGTTGCCCAAGTTTTGTGTCGAAGCCGGGCTCGGACAACGAGGACGCATCGGCCATACCCAACCACGACGGCTGGCGGCACGCAGCATCGCCGACCGTCTGAGCGAAGAATTGGGGGCCCAGATTGGCAAGCAAGTGGGCTATCAGATCCGGTTCGGCGACAAAACCTCCGACGAAACCATCATCAAGCTGATGACCGATGGGATCTTGTTGGCGGAAACGCAATCCGACCGACAGTTACGTCAATACGAAGCGATCATCATCGACGAGGCACACGAGCGGTCGCTGAACATCGATTTTTTGTTGGGGTACCTGCGTCGGCTGATCGACCGACGCGATGATTTGAAACTGATCATTACCTCGGCAACCATCGACGCGGATCGATTCGCCCAACACTTCGCCGACGCCGATGGTCCGGCGCCGATTCTGAACGTCCAAGGTCGCGGCTATCCCGTCGAAATTCGCTACCTGCCTTGGGAACAGGTGAATGAGGACGACGCCAACCAAGATCTGGGGCAACATGTCATCGCAGCGCTGGAAATGCTATCTCGCTCCGGTGGCGGTGACACGCTGGTGTTTTTGCCGACCGAACGAGACATCCGCGAAGTGTCGCACCAAGTCGCCGGACACTATCGTCGTTTGGGACTGGCCCAGCGGTATGACCTATTGCCGCTGTATGCCCGACTGCCCGCCGCACAGCAACAACAGATCTTTCACCCCTCCGGTGCAAAGCGTCGTGTGATCTTCGCGACCAATGTCGCCGAGTCGTCGTTGACTGTGCCGGGCATCCACTTTGTCATCGATTCGGGGACCGCTCGGATCAGCCGCTACAGCCAGCGGACCAAGGTCCAGCGATTGCCGATCGAACCGATCAGCCGTGCCAGCGCCGATCAACGGGCCGGTCGTTGTGGCCGGATCGGTCCGGGGATCTGCATTCGGCTGTACAGCGAAGACGACTATGACAACCGTGATGCGTTCACGACCCCGGAAATTCGACGAACCAATCTGGCGTCGGTCGTTCTGAAAACCAAAACGCTGCGACTGGGCAATCTGGAAGACTTTCCGCTGTTGGACCCGCCCCGTCCCGATGCGATTCGACAGGGCATCCGCACGCTGCAAGAACTCAATGCGATCGATTCATCCCAAGAATTGACCGACATCGGCTGGGAACTGGGACGCATGCCGGTGGACCCTCGCGTCGGACGTATCTTGCTGGCCGCGACCCAATCCAGCGTGTTGCCGGAGGTGTTGCCCATTGTCGCGGCGATGGAAATCCAAGATCCACGCGAACGGCCCCCGGAGAAACGGCAAGCCGCCGACGAGTGCCACGCCCAGTTTGCGGATCCCCAAAGTGATTTCTTGGCCGACCTGCGGCTTTGGAAACAGTTCGGTCAATGGCGCGACGATCTCAGTCGCAACCAGTTGCAACGCACGCTGCGAAAGAACTTTCTGTCGCCGTCTCGGATGCGGGAATGGGCCGACGTGTATCGCCAATTACGCGAAATGGCGTTGACGTTACAGAAACGCCAGAGCAACCGATCGTCGGTCGGCAAGATTCGCTGGGATGACCATCCCGACCGGGTGATCGACGAAGACCGATCCGTCGGTGTGCATCAAACTTTGCTGTCCGGTTTGCTGTCGGGGGTGGCCAAAGTCGGGGACAAGAACGAATACACCGGCGCGGGCAACTTGAAGTTGTTCTTGTGGCCGGGAAGCCATGTCTTTGACGCCAAACCGAAATGGATCATGGCCGCCGAATTGGTGGAAACATCACGGCAATACGCTCGCATGGTCGCACGGATCCAGCCCGGTTGGATCGAACAAGTCGGCGCACACTTGTTGAAACATTCCTACAGCGATCCGCATTGGAGCCAGAAATCAAACGGGGCGTTCTGTTATCAGCAGTCGACGCTGTTCGGATTGCCGATTGTCGTTCGCCGCCGAGTTCCGCTGCCACCGATCGACCGATCCACCGCTCGAGATTTGTTGATCCGCAACGGCTTGGTCGATGGTGAACTGACCACCAATGCATCCTTTGTCCGTCACAACCGACGTTTGTGTGATGCGATCGAGGTGTTGGCTGCCAAAACCCGACGCCGTGATTTGGTCGTCGATCCGTTCGCGGTGCAATCCTTTTATGCCAGGGTTTTGCCGGACGACGTCTGCGACCGCGGGCGTTTGGAGAAGCATGACCGTTTGATGGTGCCGCCGCAGTGGGCGTCGCAGCTGAAGAATTCCGAAGACGTTTCGCGTTGGCTGCAGCAGGAACCACCCGCTGATCCGGATCACGAAACGGTGCAGCAGTGTCCGACGCCGTACATGCGGGTCAGCGACCTGGTCCAAAGCGAAAGCGAATTGATCACTCAGCAAGACTTTCCCGATCAATTGCAAGTGGGTGCCACCACGTTGCCGTTGACCTATCGATTCTTGCCCGGTGATCAGCGGGACGGCGTCGCGGTGCGGGTTCATCAAGACGCCCTGCCCCAGATCAGCGACGACCGTTTGGGATGGCTCGTCCCCGGCTTGTTGCAACCCAAGTTGATCGCGATGATCAAATCTCTTCCCAAACGCATTCGACGAAACTTGGTGCCCGCCGCCGATATCGCCAAACAGGTCGCCGACGAATTGATGCCGGTGTATGGCCAAACGCCATTCATGACGGCGGTTTGCCAAGCGTTTTCACAGCACGCCGAAATGCCGGTCCAGCCCACTGATTTCCAGGCCGAAAAGCTGGACGGCTATCTGGATTTTTTGGTCGAAGTCGTCGATGACGATGGCAAACCGATCGCCTCCGACCGCAGCGCCGATCGGCTGCAACGTCAAATTTCGCCTCGCGCCGCGTCGCCACAAGCGGCCGTGGAATCCGAACAGGAATCGGATTGGTCGCGGAAATCGATGACCGTCTTTGACATTGAACAGTTGCCCGTCGAAGTCATTCGGCGGCGCGGTGGCGTGCATGTGGCGCAGTATCCGGCCGTCGTGGATCGTGGTGATCATGCCGCCACCGGCGTTTACCCCGATCGGCAAACCGCGATGCGGCAACACGCCGGTGGGTTGGTGCGTCTGTATGCCTTGGCCGAAAGAAAGGAAATCCGCAGCCAGGTGCGGTGGTTGCCCGCACTGGAAGACGCCAAGCTGCGATTGGGTTCGCTGATTTCCGCCGACCAGATGGAATCGCAATTAACAGACCTGATCGCCCGAGTCGCTTTTGTTGAAAGCCAGCCCGAAATCCGCAGCCAAGCCGAATTTGAAGCCAGACGTCGTGATCGTGGCGAACGCATCGGTCGCGCCACCCAACAAGTCGCGCCCTGGCTTGCCACGCTGTCGGAAGCCTATTTCGAAATCCGGCGTGAATTGGAATCAGCACCAACCAACCAGCAAGCGATGCTGGACGACGTTCGCGATCAGTTACGCTGGCTTGCACCGGAGCGATTCATGGCCATCATTCCTTGGGCACATCTGCAGCACTATCCACGATATTTTCGTGCGATCGCTTATCGAATCGACAAGAACCGAAGTGGTGCGGCCGCCCGCGACGACGAAGGGCGAAAGATCGTCAGTGACTTGTGGGATCGATGGTTGCAAACCCTGCCGCCGGAACACCAGCAGGCCGACTTGCACGTCGACAATGAATTTCGCTGGATGATCGAAGAACTGCGGGTCAGTCTGTTCGCACAACCGCTTGGCACCGCGACCAAAATTTCGCCGCAGCGGTGTGACAAGTGGCTTCGCAAGACATCCGCCTAGTCGTGCCCCGGGGGCACGACGATTCTGCACCGTCGAATCGTCGACAATGGATCTCAGTCGTTGGACTGAATCTCGCCCGCGGCGATCGAAGCCATGGCCCGGTGGATCTCCAGGTCCCGTGAATAACTGATCAAACGGACCGACCCATCGGCAAAGGCCGCATTCCAACCGGCGGGATGCGCGCTGCCGAAATCATGACAGGAAAGACAGTTGTCGGGTTTGTCACGGACGGGTTGGCGGGCGGCGTACCGAACGTACGAGTGTGCCGAGGTCCGCATCTGGTTCCAGCCGACCATCGGGGATCGATCACCGAAATCGATTCCGCTGTGATACTCCAACAGATCCATCGCCTTTTCGCCCGCGTAGTACGTCTGGCTTAGGCCGTCCAAGACGTCTCGGAAACGCGTCCGCTTGCCCAAAGTCCAAACACCGACCCGAATGTTGTCGATTAGCTTCTCGGATTCCCCGTCGGCGTCTGCGGCGCCCCCACACATGGCGTAATCGTTTCTCGCCGCGGCGGGACCGAAACGTTGTTGATATCGGGGGTCCAACGGATAGGCGGTCGCCGATCGCCGACTGGGACAGTGCAGCGTTTCGACTGCGATCTGGACCGAATCAATGATTTGGGCATCCGGACGGTCGATGGGACGCGTGTTTAGATCGCCCGTCAATTCGAACAAGTGATTCTGTTCCAACGAAGGCAACGATTGGCTGATCCAGTTGGCACCATCCAAATCCGGGTTGTACCGGTGTCGGTCCTGATAATCGACGAAGTACGGGGGGCGTTCTCCTGCATAGCCCGGCAGATAGCGAAATTGTGACTGGTAGTTATGCCCGGCCAGGACGATCTGTTTCAGATGGTTTTGGCACTGGACCAGTCGCGCCGCCTCGCGGGCCGACTGGATGGCGGGTGACAGCAAGGCGACAAGCACACCAATGATGGCGATCACAACCAGCAATTCGATCAGCGTGAATGCTTTGCGAGCGTTTTTCATTACTGTTCACCGGTCCAAGGTCCGACTCGGCCCGGTCCCGTGGGGGCCAGGTCGGGTCGAGGAAATAGGGGGGCTGCGACCGGGAAAACCGTGGTTGGAATCCTTGCCAAGATTTTCGCCTTTGAATCGAAGTTCCGGCGGATGGGCAAAATGGCTAGGATTGACGCCGGTTATGCTCCACCCGTGTGCTCGTTACGCAGCAGGCCGACTGCAAATTTGTCCGTGGTATCGGTCGCGTTATCAACCTTCAATTTCCGCAATTTCGTATTTGATCGTCGTGGCTGGTCTATGAATCGTCGAAACAAGAACCGCCCGTCCGGACAACGCGATGACCAAAACGGCGGAAATCAGCCCGATGGCAACGACGCCGGGGGCGACGAGGTGAAGCTGAGCCCCGCGGCCGCGCGGGCGCAGGAAATCCGCACGGGGGCCCAGCGTGAAACTGTCGAAGCTTTCGTCGTCGCGTTCATTCTAGCGTTGCTGTTTCGCGCGTTTTTGGCCGAAGCTTTCGTGATTCCCACCGGATCGATGGCCCCGACCCTGATGGGGGCGCACAAGGAAATCGATTGCGACCGGTGTGGCCAGAGGTTTCGGATCGGTGCCAGTTGGGAACAGCGGGGACCGGTCACGGAAAACGTGGTCGTTGGTGGCGTGTGTCCGAATTGTCGTCATGCCAATTCGCTGGATCTGCGAAACGAGGCCAATGACGCGACCTTCAGCGGCGATCGGATTCTGGTCAGCAAGTTTTCCTACGCGCTAAGTGATCCGGAGCGCTGGGACGTCATCGTGTTCAAGTTTCCGGGCAATCCGAAACAAAACTACATCAAACGGCTGGTGGGATTACCGGAGGAGACTGTGACGCTGCGCCATGGCGACGTCTACGCGCGTCCGACCGGATCACAGGACGCGGACCAAATTCTTCGCAAACCGGATCGGACGCTGTTGTCGATGCGGCACCTGGTTTACGACAGTGATCATCAGTCGCCGGAATTGATCCAAGCGGATTACCCCAGCCGGTTTCAACCCTGGCGTCCCGGTGCGACGCAGCCACCGCAAGATTCCTGGCAGGTTTCGCGGGACGGCGATGGCATGACGGCGCGTCTGGATACGGCGCCCGCGTCGGGGACCCAGTGGCTGCGTTACTACCATCGCTGGCCATCGCAATCGCAGTGGGACCAAGCCGATCAGGGGCTTAGCCTGGCATCGGTCGATCCCTACAGCAGTCGCGCGATCACAGATTTCTATCAATACAATTCGTTTGCCATTGTCGAAGCGGGAGCGATCTATAACACCAAGCCTGCGACGTTCCGCGGAAACGGACTGTCACGCATGTTGGGTGGCGGTTACGGCGGCGGCGAATTTCGTGATGACTTTCAATCTGGCGGCGATTTGGACCAGTTCAGTCGCTACCAATTCGGCACCTATCAGACCGGCACCGACGGCATGCACTGGGTCGGTGATCTGATGATCCAGGCTGACATCGAAACCGATGCTGATGCGAAGACGGCCACCTTGGAATTGGTCGAAAGCGGTGTCCAGTTTCGGTGCGACATCGATTTGTCCGATGGGACGGCAAAGCTGTCGATCGTCCGCGATGGACAATCGTTCGCTTTTGATGACGACGTTGCGACGCCGTCCGCTTCGACGAGCGTTCGTGCCGGCGGCCGGCACCAAATTCGCTTTAGCAATTTTGATGACCAATTGTTGTTGTGGGTCGACGGCGATTTAGTTTCTTTCGATTCGCCGACCAGCTATGCGGGACTGTCGATTGTTCCGTTTGATCAACGACGTCCGCGATTCGATGGCCCCGGAAATCCGCTGGACGCCGCGCCCGCGGCGATCGGTGTCGATGGGGCGGCAACGGTTCACCAAGTTCGCATTGATCGCGACAAATACTATGTGGCAACGACCGACAGCCGTGGCGGCGTCCATGATTACGACTTGCGTTTGGTCAGCGAAGTCGGCGGCGCGATGGACATGTCGGGCTGGGGACCGCAGTTGCAGGCCCGGTTGGCTGATCCTGAAAGCTGGGAAAACCTGTCCATTTGGAATGCACGGCGGAGTGCCGAATTCGTGATGGAGAAAGACCAGTTCTTTCCCATGGGTGACAACAGCCCGGAAAGTCTGGACGCACGGTGCTGGGCAGGCACCAAAGAATTCGGACAGCCTCGCAGCGTGGACGAAGACGCGTACTTGTATTCCGAAGCCCACTACGTGCCTCGCGACTTGCTGGTCGGCAAAGCGCTGTTGGTCTTTTGGCCTCACCCGTGGAACCGCCCCATTCCGTTCACGCCAAATTTCAAACGCATGAAATTGATCCGCTAGCCGCATCGCCGCGGCGCGGGAAGGAATCCGCATTGATGAACGTTTTTCAATCAGTCGATCAAGCGATGGATCGTGAATCGATGGTCTTGCAGGCGGTCGATCTGCAGAAGACCTACGGCCGACGGCGTGTGGTCGACGGCGTGAATCTGCAAGTCGGCCAAGCCGAAATCGTCGGTCTGCTGGGACCCAACGGTGCCGGCAAATCGACCAGTTTTCGGATGATCTGCGGCATGGTCGAACCGGATCGTGGCAACGTGTATCTGGGCGGTCAGGACGTGACCGATTGGCCGATGTTCCGCCGCGCGCGTGACGGGCGAATGGGTTATCTGCCCCAGGAACCCAGCGTTTTCAAAAAGCTGACGGTCGAGCAAAACATCTCGTCCTTGTTGGAATTGTTGGGCGCGGATCGAGCCACACGTCGCCAACGCACCGATGAATTGCTGCAGGAATTCAACATCACCCACATCCGCAAAAGCAAAGCGGCGGGGCTGTCCGGTGGCGAACGTCGACGTTTGGAGATTGCCCGTTGTTTGGTTTCGGATCCGACCATCGTGATGTTGGACGAGCCGTTTGCCGGAATCGACCCCGTCACCGTTCAGTCGATCCAGGGGGTGATTCGTCAGTTGCGAGATTCGGGGATCAGCGTCTTGATCACCGACCACGCGGCGCGGGAAATCTTAAGCGTCGTGGATCGATGCTATGTGATCTACAAGGGCCAAGTGTTGATCGACGGTTCGCCCGATGAGGTCAAGCGGCATCCGAAGGTCCGTGAAGAATATTTAGGTGATTTGGATGGATCCGCCAGCGGCGCGCCCACTGCCTTGGGCGAAGCCAGTCCGATTGCAACCGCTTCGGAGTCACCGGTTGCCCAAGAAGCATGGACGCCGGCGGCCTTCGATGATCCGAATGCCTCACAGTCGGTCCAGCGTGTCGATGGCGGACACCCGACGACCACGCCCGCGGCGCGTCAAGCCAGACGCTTGCGGCGTGTCACCGATGTGTGACCTGTCGAACGGGCGGAGCATGAAGACTGGACGGGGCGCGGTCGCCGGTGGGCTTCCTGGTCCGGCATCAAAGTCTTGTGAGTGGGGCGTGGTCCGCTAGATACGCGCGACGTATTGACTGCTAAGCCGACGGATCAGACGACGCATTTCCAAAACGCTGATCGTACTGATGACTCGGTGCGCCGGTAAACCGCTTTGCGCGATGACCGTATCGATGGAGGTGCTCTCCGGTGCGATCGCCTGTAGCACGGACCGTTCGATGTCATTGAGCTGCAGTTCAGCGCCACTGCGGATCGTTGTCTGTTCGTCGGTGGTCACGGGGTTGGACATGGGGCCGATCGCTTCCAACACGTCGTCAACGGTTTGCACCAGCACTGCCCCATCACGGATCAATTGATTGCATCCACGCGAGGTGCGACTGGTTACCGGACCGGGAAGGGCCAAGACGTCGCGATTCAGTTCGTATGCCTGGCGTGCGGTGATCAAGGATCCGCTGCGATCCGGGGCTTCGATCACCAACGTGGCCAATGACATGGCGGCGATTAGCCGATTCCGCTGTGGGAAATGACCGCTGCGCGGTTTGGCATAGGGCGGTTGTTCGCTGATGACCGCGCCGCTTTGGCTGCACCGGTCGGCCAAGGGTTTGTTTTCGGCGGGATAGATTTCGCCCAGGCCGCCGCCCAGAACGGCCAACGTTCGGCCGCCTCCATCCAAACAGCCACGGTGGGCCGCGGTGTCGATGCCACGCGCCAACCCGCTGACCACGGTGATGCCCGCTTTGGCCAATCCGAATGCCAAACGCTCGGCTTGTTTCAATCCATACGTGGTCGCATGACGCGTACCCACCATCGCAACCGAAAGCTGGTCCTGGTCCACCCAATCGCCTCGCAGGAACAACAGCGGCGGGGCATCGTCCAAGTCCTTCAACCCCATCGGGTAATCGGCATCGGTGTCGCGGACCAGACGGACGCCCTGGTCATCGCACCACCGCAGCACTTGATCCGCACAAACGTGATCGCCGGCCGTGCGAATCGTATGGACCAGCTTGCGTCCAACATTGGGGACGCACGCCAAAGCTTCCCCGTCCGCCGTGAGGACTTTGGTGGCGGTGCCAAAACGTTCCAACAAACGCGCCAAAGTCCGTGGCCCCAGGCCGGGCAACAGCACCAGTTGCAACAGATCACGCAAAGATGCACTGGCGGGGGCCGCCGGCGATTGATCCGTATCGACTATTGATTCATCCATCGAACGTGCATTCCTTTCGGCGTGTCAGACCCGCGACATGCCATCGCCCAGTGACGGCACTTCGATTGCCAGCCGCGATCTTACCCCAAACACGGCGGGGTAAGTGAGCCGTCGGGCGGTGCGGGCACAATGATTCGCAGTGGGCTTTGCGCCGTACCCACCCGACGGTGTTTGGCAAAATCGCGGCGGACACCACCCCATCACACGCGCGAACGCGTGCCTTGGTCCGCATCAATCATCGATCTGGATGTCGACCAGCAATTGCATCACGACCAAATCGACCCAACGCTTATTCAGATAGCCGACTTCCTTTTGGACGCCCACCGTTTCAAAGCCGTGACGTTGGTGAAACGCCACGCTTCGCTGGTTGTCCGCGATGATCCGTGCCATCACGTGATGGACGCCATGGCGTCGACAATGATCAAAGATCGCGTTTTGTAGCGGATCGGCGATACCACGTCCTTGGGCGGCCGGCAACAGATAGATGGCCGATTCGCACGTGTGCCGAAACCCCTCGCGCTGGCTGATCGGTCGCAATGTGGTCCAGCCGATCACCGTCGCGTCATCGTCGACCGCGACATACCAACCGCCCGGTGGCTTTGGCGGGATCCAACGCTGAACCATACTTTCGGTCCAGCGGATCGTGTCAAACGTTGATCCGCCGGCCGATACATAGTGGTTATAGATCTCAGCGATTTCGCTGGCGTCATCGACACAGGCCGGGCGAATCTTCATGGGCCATGTCGCCGATCAGTGAACACGTTGCCCTGGCAGAGCGCCATCGTCGACTCCCAGGACGAAGACGTCCGCGCCGCCGGGGCCGGCTGCGGTCACCATGCCTTCGCTCAGCCCGAATCGCATCTTGCGCGGTTTCAAGTTGGCGACCATGACCACCAAACGACCGACCAGCTTTTCCGGTTCGTAGGCGGCTTTGATGCCGGCGAAGACTTGACGCGTTTCGTCACCGCCAAGCCCCAGAGTCAACTTCAGCAACTTGTTCGCCTCGGGAACCTGTTCGGCCGACAAGACACGCGCGACCCGCAAGTCCACTTTGGCGAAGTCGTCGATGGTGATCTCATCGGCGATCGGTTCGTCCTTCAGCGGCTGATCGGAATCGCCAAACGGGTTGACGGGTTTCTCATCAGCTGCCGATTCTTGTTTTCCTTCGTCGATCATCTTTTGCAAATCCTCTACTTGGACGCGATTCATCATGCGTTGAAATTTGTTGACCGGGGAACCGACCAACGGCGTTTGCGACTGTTCCCACGACGTGATCGGATCATTCAGCAATTCACCACACTGCTGTGCCAGCTTTGGCAACACGGGGGACAAATAGATGGCCAATTGGCGGAACAGGTTCAGGGCGACCGTGCAAATGTCACGAAGCTCATCTTCCCGCTCTGGATCCTTTTTCATCTCCCACGGCTTGGCATGCTCGACGAAGGGATTGGCGGCGTCCGCCAATTCCATGATCAAACGCATGGCCTTGGCGTATTCGCATTGTTCATAGGCATCGGCAATGTCCTTGCCCTTCGCCGCGGCGGCTTGGAACAACCCACCATCCTCGGGATACGTTTTGCTAAGCCCCAGTTTGGCGGCGAACTTGCCAACACGGCTGGCCAGATTGACGACTTTTCCGACCAAGTCGCTGTTGACCTTTTCCGCAAACTCATCCAACCCCAAGTCCAAATCCTCGACCCGCGATGTCAGTTTCGTCGCATAGAAATATCGCAGGTAACTGGGTTCCAAGTGCTTCAAATAGGTTTCCGCCGCGACCAACGTCCCGTCGCGTTTGGACATCTTCTTGCCGTCCACATTCAAAAAGCCGTGGATATGCACTTTGGTCGGCAGACTGAATCCCGCCGTTTTCAGCATCCCCGGCCAAAACAGTGTGTGAAAGTAAGTGATGTCCTTGCCGATGAAGTGGTGCACTTCACAGTCGTCGCTTTGCCACCAATCGGCCAGGGTTTCGTTGTTGGCCGCACACCACTGGGCGGTCGACGCGATGTAACCGATCGGGGCGTCGAACCAGACGTACCAATAATTGCCCGGCGCGTCGGGGATCTCGAACCCGAAATAGGGTGCCGGGCGACTGATGTCCCAGTCCTTCAGTTCCGCCGACAGGAAGTAGCCCTTCAGGTAGTTCGCCGTTTCGCTTTGCAAGGCATCGGCCGAATCAACCCAGTCGTTCAAAAAGTCGTGCAGCTTTTCCAATTCCACGAACAGGTGTGTCGCTTCCTTCAGCACCGGCGTCGCACCGCTTAGAGTGCTTTTGGGATCGATCAATTCGGTGGGCGAATAGGTGTGGCCGTTGTTGCAGTTGTCCCCCGCCTGACCCTCCAGCCCACAAACCGGACAAGTGCCTCGAACAAAGCGATCGGCCAGAAACGTTTCCGCCTCGGGATCGTACAGTTGTTCAATGCTGCGTTCGGCGATCAGTCCGGCCTTGCGAAGGGATTCCCAGAATTGGTGACAAAGCTGGCGGTTTTCTTCGCTGTGGGTGCTGCCGTAATGGTCGAAACGGATGTCAAAGCCGGCGAAATCACGTTGATGAGCCTCGCTCATGCTGGCAATCAACGCTTCTTCGCTGCGTCCTTCGGCCTTCGCCCGGATCATGATCGCCGTGCCATGGGTGTCGTCGGCGCACATGTAAATCGCGCGGTTGCCCATCAGCTTTTGAAAGCGGACCCAGATGTCGGTCTGGATGTATTCGACCAAGTGCCCGATGTGGATCGGACCGTTGGCATAGGGCAACGCGCTGGTGACCAACAGACGTCGTGTCATGACAAGTTTGGGCGTTGTGGTGGAAATGAATGGGAAGATTCGGGCACGGAACCGGCGGATTGTAACGATCCAGAGACAAAGCGACGACGTGTCTTGTGCGGCGTTCATCCGGCCGTCGTCGATGGCACGAAGCCCTCACACTGCTCGCGGGTGCCGTTGCCTGCAATGCCTTTCAAGGCGGGGGATGACGGTGACGTTCGCGAGCCGGTCGATCGGGGAAAAGATCGAAAAACAGCCCGTGAAACTGGAAAAAAATTCAAGTCACGCTCATTGCCCTTGTGGCGATCGACGGACATCAGGCAGGATCGCCTCGGTGCCGATCCCACCGGTCAGGATGACCACTCATGTGCGGATCCGGGTACGCCGACCTCGAATCGCGTCGTTTCGCCGAAAGCCGTGCGGACGACACGCCGTCCAATGCGTCCAGGGAGGGACGACCTTGACTGGTATCAAGTTCGCGCTAGCGTCCGTCGCTATTTCTTGGTTGTCGATGCTGTCGGTATCGGCCAACGCCATCTTGGTGGAATTCACGTCCAAACAGTGCCAGCACTGTGAAACGATGAAGCCCGTGCTGGCACAACTGGAACGATCGGGCGTTGCAATCCGCCGCGTCGACGTGTCCAGCGAACCGCATTTGGTTCGCCGTTACGGCGTTCGCCAAACGCCAACTTATCTGGTCATCGCCGACGGCAAAGAAGTCACACGCTTGGTCGGCAGCCACAGCATCGACGAACTTCGTCAAGCTTTGCAAACCAATCCGGGCGGACCCCACATCCCGACCGGTTCACAGCAATCCGCCGCGCCGCCACGGGCGGCCGAATTCGTGGACACTCCTCGAACACGTCTGGCTGCGGCCGGTCCGGGTGCAACAAACCCGCCACGCTTGGCCGCCTTTGGACGCTCCGACGTTCGACCACAAAACGTGCCATCCGTCGCACCGGCCGGCAACACGATGGCCGAAACCATGCCGAACGTCACGATGGCCGATGCGGTGGAACGTGCTCGCGCCGCAACGGTTCGCTTACGTGTTTATGACGGCCATGGCTTCGGCGTCGGCACCGGAACGATCATCGATTCGCATGGTCAGGAATCGCTGGTCATGACCTGCGGTCACCTGTTCCGCGACACCGACGGCGAAGGCCGGATCGAAGTCGATTTGTTCGTCGGTGGCGAAACCAAAACCGTGCCCGGCCAGTTGGTCGATTATGACGCCGAAGACCGTGACATCGCCGTGGTGGCGATCCAGCCGGGGATCAACATCCAACCGGTCAAGGTCATCAAGCACAGCCAAAAGGTCACCACCGGACAAGCCGCTTTCAGTTTCGGATGCGACCGCGGTGCCGATCCCTCGCGGCGTGATACCCGCGTCACCGGTGTCAATAAGTACAACCAACATTTGGGCGTCAGCAATCTGGAAATCGACGGCGCACCGATCGATGGTCGCAGCGGTGGTGGATTGTTCGACCAGAACGGATGTCTGATCGGCGTCTGCAACGCTGCGGACTACAAAAGCGATGTCGGCATCTACACCGGACCGGGATCGATCCACTGGCAGTTGGAACGCGTGAATCTGGCGCATCTGGCCCAAGGCGATGCCGGCACGGTTGTCGCCCAAACGAATCAATTTTCCGCGCCCACACCGGCCGCTGAATTACCTGCCACCGAACCACCGGTCCGCTTGGCCGCACTGGATGCACCGGCGGGAGGCTTTGACGCGGGCGTGGTTCAGCCTTCGGCCCTGGCCAATCCGGCCGGCCAAGATCGTCGTGAAGTGATTGTGATCATTCGCGATCCCGACCAACCCGACACCCAGCCGCGCGTGTTGACCATTCGCCAACCCAGCGAAGCGCTGATGAATTCTTTGATGACGCACTGATCGGCTGGTTAGCCATCTACAATCGTCACGACAACGGGGCGATATCGTCGCCACCAGTCTTGTCGTCACGAAGCCATTCGTCATCCCAGGGGGACCGCAACGTTGCAACACGTTGATGTCAAAGTTCACGAAGAAATCGCAACGATCGTTTTGGACCGACCCCAAGTTCGAAACGCGCTCAGTCCCGGGTTATTGGAAGATCTGAACCAAGCGTTTTCGGATGTTCATCAAGAAAAACGCGTCAAGGCGGTCGTGCTGACCGGCGCCGGATCCGATTTCTGTAGCGGATTGGACCTGGCGGTTCTGAACGAAATTAACGAGCTTCCTGAATCGGAATCTCTGGCCCAGTCGCACCAGTATTGGCGTCAATGGGCCGAGTCGATTGAGGTCCTTTTGCGTTTTCCAAAACCGGTCGTCGCCGCGGTCGACGGTCTGGCCGCCGGTGCTGGTCTAACGCTGGCGTTGGCCAGCGATCTGATGGTCCTTAGCCACAGCGCGACGCTGTCGGCGCCGGCGATCCGGCACGGTTTGGTCGGGGGCGTCACGGCATCCCTTTTGGCGTTTCGCCACGGCGGCGCACTAGCTTCGCAAATGGCGTTATCGGGCGAGCCTATGAATGCCAAAGTCGCCGTCACCCGCGGAATCGCCTGCCAGGCCGTGGGTTCCGACCAAATCTGGGTGGCCGCTTGCGACTGGGCGCGACGTTGCACTCAGGGGCCTGCCGCCGCGATCCAAGCCACCAAACGTGTGATCAATGAATCGATCGGTGAAGAACTGATCAGCCAGATTTCAGCTGCCGCCGCGGCCGGTGCCGCCGGTTGCAGCCACGAAACCGCCGCCCAGGGAATCCAAGCCTTTGTCGAAAAAACGGACCCGCCGTGGCATGGTTGATGCATAGTGTTGGGCGTCGTCTTGACGAACAAGACGACGCGATGGTCCGTCTAGATGGACCATGGAGGAAGTTCGTTTGGATCCCGCGAGCACGAGGCCCAATGGTGATGCACCCCCCAACCGGCCCGCTTTGCCGTCGCCAGGATCGATTCGGCCACCTATGATGACCGCCACAGCAAGCTTACATCAGCATGAATGAGTCATGTTCGCCATCCTGCATGCAAGATCGGGTCCCGACAAAGATCGAAATTACACCCTCGATCCGTCCCGACCTGCGCATATCGGGCGTGGCACAAGTTGTGAGATCTTGCTGACCGATCCGATGAGTTCGCGGTTCCATGCCGTCGTCTTTTTCGAAGACGGGAATTGGCATCTTCGCGACACCAGCAGCCGCAACGGCACCTTGGTCAACGGCCAGAAAGCGGACACCGCGCGACTGCTGGACAAGTCGATCATCACGATCGGCGAAACGGATCTGCAATTGGTCGAAGGCGACACCGAAGACGTCGAAGAATCATCGATCAAACAAACCTGGATCGCCGATCCCGATGATTTAAAGGAACGCTTGCAGGATCGAGAGGTCGATCCGATCAACAAGCTGGCACAGACGGAATACTTGCTGGATTTGTACCAGATAAGTCTGAATCTGATGTCGGGCTCCAGCGGCGTCGACACCATCGAAACGGTGCTGGAACTGTTGCGCGATCGCACCGTCGCATCGGGTGTCACCCTTTATCACGAAACGCACGAAGGACGGCTGGTTCCCCAATCCAGCTATCCCAAGGATTCGCACAAGCGTCTGCAACTTAGCCGACGGCTGATCCGACGCATTCAACGCAGCAGCGAACCGATGTGGATCGATCGCGAATACGATCCGAAGGTGCGTGGCGAAATCAAGGCGGCCGACGGCAAGCCATGGTCCGATCTGATTGTTTGTCCGTTGTCCATCGACGACAACGCGATCGGAATGCTGGCGATGTTCCGCGATGATTCGGCGTTCGATCACCAGCACTATGATTTCGTCGTGGCGGCATCGCGGTTGTTGGCGATCGGTTTGATCCAATATCAAAAGACACACTCGTTGGCGGTCGAACGTGCTCACTTGGCCGAACGAAACGCCGAAGGCCCCGAGTTGATCGGTCAATGTGACGCGATGACCCGGTTGAAGGAGCGAATCACCCGGGTCGGTCGCGCCAGTGGATCGGTCCTGATCCGTGGCGAATCGGGCAGCGGAAAAGAACTGGTCGCGCGGGCGGTCCATCGCGCCAGCCCGCGTGCCGATCGACCGATGTTGACGGTCAACTGTGCCGCGATTCCACAGGATCTGATTGAAAGCCAGTTGTTCGGTCACAAGAAGGGTTCCTTCACCGGCGCCGATACCGATCACGTCGGCTGGTTCGAACAAGCCCACACCGGAACGCTGTTTTTGGACGAAATCGGCGAACTGACTTTGGAAGGTCAAGCGAAGCTGTTGCGAATCTTGGAAGGCCATCCTTTCCTACCCGTCGGTGCGACCGAACAGGTGTTGGTGGACGTGCGGGTGATCGCGGCGACCAATCGCGACTTGGCCGAATTTGTCCGCGAAGGCCATTTCCGCGAAGACCTGTTTTATCGACTCAGCGTTTTTGAACTGTTCGTCCCGCCGCTGCGTGAACGTGATAGTGATTTGGATCTGTTGATCGATCACTTCTTGGCACATTTCTGTCGCCAGCATGGTCGGTTGAAATTGCGCTTGTCCGAAGATGCACGCGACCGGATGCACGAATACCCCTGGCCGGGGAACGTCCGGCAATTGCGAAACGTCATCGATAGTGCGGTCGTGATGGCGGACGATCCAATGATCCAAGCCGACGATTTAGGGCTGCGCGACGCGGGCATCAGCCGCTTGGACACGCTGCGTATCGATGAATGGGAACGACGACTGATCCGACAGGCTTTGGAAAAAAGCGATGGCAGCGTTCCCAAGGCCGCCAAAATGTTGGGAATCAGTCGTGCGACGGCTTATCGAAAAATTGCCGAGTATGACATTCAAAAATAGCCGGCCAATCCAAAGGTAGCCGGCCCGTGAAGATGGCTGCGAAGCTAAAGAACGTTCCCACCCGGTCTGTCGACGATTCCCCGTTCCGCTGGGCGGTCGATGGTTCCGAATGGTTGTTGTTGACCCTGCTGATCTTTGGATTCAGCGGCGACCTGCCCCCGATGGTCAACGAAGCCCATTACCTGGTCAAAGCAAAGAATTTTTGGAATCCGGATTGGTGCTCGGGCGACCTGTTCGCTGCATCGGGAAAGGCACACGCCACTTATTATTGGGTGTTCGGTTGGCTGACTAAGTTCTTCAGCCTGGAAGCGACGGCTTGGATCGCGCGGTGGATCGGCTGGGCACTGTTGGCTGCGGGGCTTCAACGGCTGTGCCGCGCGGTGTTCGGCCGACCTTGGTTTGCATGGACCGTCTTGGTTCTTTGGGCCGTCGGAATCGAACGCGCGAACTTGGCCGGCGAATGGGTGTTCGGTGGCACCGAAGCAAAGATCCCTGCTTATGGTTTGCTGTTGTTTGGGATCACCGCGATGATGCGGCAACAGTGGAATCGCTGTTGGATATTCATGGGCGCATCGTCGGCGTTCCACGTATTGGTCGGCGGATGGAGCGTGTTGTCGGCGATGCTGGTATGGGGTCTGACGCAGCGACCGATTTGGCATCGCCCGCTGGCATCGATGCCGCTTCCCGTGCCACGCATTTTCCAGCCCGGGCTGTTCGCTGGCGGATTGATAGCCCTGGCGGGCTTGGTTCCGGCGCTTTGGCTGACCATTGACCAACCACAGGAATTGTCCGTTCAAGCGGCGAAGATCTACGTCTACGTTCGTCTGCCCCACCATTTGCTGTCCAGCAGTTTTCCCGCCCACTGGTTCACGCGGCACTTGGGGCTGATCGCAATCACCGCAGTAATGACATGGATCTACGATCGGCTTCTGCGATTCTCCAAGGGGAACCAATCGCATGCCAACGGTGTGATCCGGCGTCTGTCGATATTCACGTCGGGAACCGTGTTGATCGCATTGGCCGGTTGGTTGGTGGATGTGATGCCGTGGTTGGGATCGGATTTCAAAGCAAGCCTGTTGCGATACTATTGGTTTCGCATGACGGATGTGATGGTGCCGCTTCAGCTGGGTGTGGCGACCACCGGTGTGTTGGTGTCATCGCTGCGGGCAAGCGAGGGGGCCGGCGGTGCGATGATCGGTCTACGCCGTCCCGCAACGTTGACCGCATTGATACTGATCACAATTGCGATCGTGTTGGCAACAGAAACGACGTATCGGCGAGTTGCACTGGGCGTCCCACCATCGGCCAGCAATCGATTGTTGGGCTATGACCCGCACGCCCCGATTCATGTGCAACGCAAAGTCTTTGCGGATTGGCTGAAGGTTTGTGACTTCATTCGCTACAGCACCGACACGGACGAAGTGTTTTTGACTCCGCGGCATCAGCAGACGTTCAAGTGGTACGCCCAGCGTGCCGAGGTGGTGAATTTCAAGGACGTCCCACAGGATGCGGAATCATTGATCCAGTGGGAAGATCGGTTCCGCGATGTCTTTCCTCAGCGGCTTGGCACCATGCGAGTCACGATCCAGTATGCCAAGCTACGAGAGTATCGCCGGAAATACGGCGTGCGTTACATGTTGGTCGACCGACGGGTCTGCGGGCAACACTTGCCATTGGTCCAGGTGTATCCTCGCGATCCGGAAACCAATGGCACCTACGCGATTTACGAATTGCCGCCGCTGTGACCACCATCGTGATGGCCATGGCTGCCACCGCCGTGTCGTATCGATCCTCCCGACACGCCGCCGCCCCGTTGTCCGCGACGTCCCGACGATCACGATTTGTCGGGTTTGCCGGAACCAAGCGGCCGAAATTGTCTGACCAAATCGATCAAACCAATCCCTTGCTACGCATCACCACCAGCCGTCGGGGTTGCGGACGTCAGGTGGTGTGCAATCTCATCGATGGCTGATTCGGCAGCGTCCTGATTCCGCGTCGTTTGCTGCTTTGGGACGGTTCCAGGGGCGGAATTCTGTGCACGCGCAATGGTCGCACCCGCGATCAGCCCTAAAGCGATCAAGGTGGCAATCAACTTGGTGACGGAACTCCAGGAACGAAACATCGGTGAAAAACCTTTGCAGAGTGTCCGGGCGCGTGATGAGTGTCATGGTGCACCAAGGGGTTAACGCCGCAGCAAGACAAAAGTATCGGGCAGAAATGGAACAGAAATTCAGCGATCGGCCGAAACGATGTGTTCGGTCGCTGCGTTAGACGCCGATCCATGACCTCCGCCACCACGTCAGGAGCTTCCCTGGGTCAGGTTGTCATGAATTCCGACAACGACCACCGACGTGAAAGCGAAGTCGGGGCGCGATGTCCGCCAATGGCTTCGCCCGATGGCAGTTTCCAATGGTCCAGCCGACCGGCAATGGCGTTCCAGACTTCTTCCATTGGACAGCTGGAAAGCTTCGCATGTTGAATCGCCGCCATCGGATTCGGCCGAATCACCGTGGGCACGCTATTGGGCCCACGCGGGCGTGCCGAACCAGTCGTGCATTTCATTTTCGAACGGTGCGACGACGTCGCGTGGTTCGGCGATCCATCCCCGGTCCCCTGTTTCGGTCATCCATGTCCGCAGGGCGGTCCGCATTCGAATCAGCGTTTCGCGATGCTCGGGGGTGTCTGATTCGGCCAGGTTGTTGATCTCATGGGGATCGGCTTGCGTGTCATACAACGACTCGGCCGGCATCGGTTTCATCAGTTCTGCTGCGGGGCCGATTAACAAACCCTGTCGATGCAGGTCACGCATCAACGGTTTGACCAAGAAACACTTTTCTTTGTAGCGATTCAGTGTTGCGAACCCCGCACCGGGGGTCAGGTTGCGAATGTAGTGATACCGTCCATCATGAACACTGCGTTGCGTAATCTCGGTTTCATCGATGCGGTCTCGCGCGCTGAACGCATAGCGACGTTCCGGTGGGTCGACCGAGCCAAACAGTGGACGGCCCTGCATGACGATGGGTGGGTTGATGCCGGCGATGGACAGGGTGGTCGCCGTCAGGTCGATCAAGCTGACCACTTCGTCGCGTTGTTGTCCGGGTGCAAAGCCGATCGGGGGCTCGTGGTTCGCGGCCCACTGGATGACCAGCGGGACACGGATACCCGAGTCCCAGACCCAGTGGATGCCCCTGGCTTCCAACCGACCGTTGTCGCCAAAGAAAATCACGACCGTGTCATCTTCCATGCCATCGGTCCGCAAGCGATTCAGAATCTTTCCGATACGAACGTCTGCACCGGAGACGCTGTTCAGGTAGCGTGCCCATTCTTGGCGGACGACGGGGTGATCAGGGTAATAGGGAGGCGGGCTGACATTCTGCTCGGTCGCGACTTTCGGATGCCACTGTTCACCGACCCAGACGACACGATCCTTCTCGGCCGATCGGCGATCGTAGATGTCGTACTCGGCTTCGGGCAAATTGATCGTCGCGAAGAACGGTTGATGCGACTTCAACGTGTCCCAGTTTTCAGTGTGATACAGGGGGCCTTCCGCAGTGAAATTTAAATCCAGTTTGCCGGTGCCGACCACGGCGTCACCGATGTTGGTGATGTTCGCGGTGTAGTAACCCACGTCACTTAATCGATGGGTGATCGGCCGGACACCTTCGGGCAATCGAAAGCCGTCGTCGCGATGCGACCGCATGTGATGGGTGTCCGTGGTTGTTTGGTACATCCCGGTCATGAACGCACTGCGACTGGGGGCACAGACCGGTGACGTGGAAAACGCATTGACATAGCGGACACCACGGTCGGCCATCGCGTCGACATTCGGGGTGCGAACGTTCTTGGCACCGTAGCACTGGAAATCCAAGCCGAAGTTTTCGCCCACGATCCATAGGATGTTGGGTTTCCGCTGTGGCATTTCGGCACACAACGGTTGCCCTGTCCCGCCCAGGCAAAGCCACCAAAGACCCACCGCCGCGGCACATGGCAAAATCAATCGTTGGTTCCGATGACGGGTGACTCGGTTCACGGTGGGCTCCGGCAACGTGGTGGCACAGAAAACGAAACAAGCGGCACGGTTTGTTTTACAATAGGCGGCATCACCGTGTGGCTGTCCGATGGCGAACCTTCGCCTGCCGATTCGCCCCGTTGACCCGCCCAATCCCACTGGATGGATTCTTTCCCGCCCCCTTTCTTTGGTTCTAAACCGCCATGAAAAACGATTCGTCCCACCTGCGCACCAATCGCCGTCAATTCACCAAGACATCCGCCGGCTTGTTAGCCGCGGGAACCGCCGCACTGGCGTTTCCCAAACGTGCGATGGCCAATGCAAATTCAAAGATGCGGATCGGTTTCGTGGGTGTGGGAGGCCGTGGTTTCGGAGCCCATGTCAAAAGCTTGACGAAGTTGGCAAAGGAAGGCGCGCCGATCGAATTGGTTGCCGTTTGCGACGTGTATAGCGTCAACCGTGAAAAGGCTGCGAAATACATTCAGTCCAACTTGGGTAACCAACCGGCCCAGCACGTCGATTTTCGCGACATGTATGCCAAGGAAAATTTGGACGCCGTCTGCATCGGTACGCCGGATCACTGGCACGCCAAGCAGGCGATCGAAGCCATGCAGGCGGGCATGAATGTGTACTGTGAAAAGCCGATGGTGAAAAAGGTCGAAGAAGCCATCGACCTGGTCAAAGTTTGGCGCAAGACCGGTGTCGTCATGCAAGTCGGTGTCCAGTCGACCAGCTTGCCGGTTTGGGATCACGCCAATCGATTGATCCGTGCCGGCCAGCTTGGCAAGGTTCTGATGTACCAGACCGAATACTTCCGAAACTCGGATCTCGGTCAGTGGCGGTACTATGAATTGACCAAGGAAATGAATCCCAGCAATATCGACTGGCGACGGTTCCTGGGCGTAGACGATGGCTTGTCCGAAGAAGTGCCATTTGACCGCGCGGTTTATCGCCAGTGGCGTCGCTTCTGGCCGTTCGGCAGCGGCATGTTCACCGATCTGTTCGTCCACCGAACGACGACGATGTTGAAGGCGACCGGGCTGCGATATCCGGCTCGTGTGACCGGTTCGGGCGGAATCTATCTGGAGTATGACGGCCGCGACGTTCCCGACGTGTCAACGGTCGTGGCGGAATTTAACGAGGGCGTGCAAGGCTTGGTCACTGCGACCATGGCGTCATCGGAAACGCCGATCAAGCAAGTCATTCGTGGGCACCATGGATCGTTTGTGTTTGGCAACCAAGAAGACTTTGACCAGTTCACGTTCGTCCCCGAACGACCCCAGGTGACGCACATCAGTCCAAAAGAAGTTCCCTATGAACCGCAGATTATTCGCCCCGATCAGCGGATGCCGGAAAACAAGAATCACGCCCACTTCCAAAATTGGATCGACGCGATGGTCGCGGACGATCCCCAACTTTGTAACAACACGCCGGACCTGGGTGCCGCCGCGATCGTGATCGTCAACTTAGGGGCACGCAGCTATCGCCAAGGTAAGGTGTACCGCTTTGACGGCGATGAAATGGCGGTTTCCGAAGCCGACGGTTCATGGGCCAAACGTTGGGAAGATCGGTCTCATCAGCGTGGCAAGCCCGAGCATATTCCGGGCTGGGAAGCCGGCGATACGGGATCCAAGATCTTTGATCCGGATTACCAAAAGCTGGAAGGCCCCTGGATCGACGGCAAAGACCCGGCCGGCGCTTGATCGAGATTCACCGGTTTTCAAATCGTTTCCATCGCGACGAATTCTTCGTCGCGATGGCCAGCGGATCGACGGTCCGGTGAACCAAGCCCCGATGTTCTGTGCACCAAGCCATCACGCTTGATGCGGGTGCTGCCAAGGTTCGCGGTAAGCACGAGCCAGCCGCGCGGTCGCTTCGTCGTCGCCGACGACGGTATGCGTCGCAGGGTCGAATTCAAGCGTGCGTCCCAGTTCCATTGCCACGTTTGCCATGATGCATGACGCGCTGCTGATGTGACCTTGTTCAATATCGGCCACCGGTCGACTGCGATCGTCGATGCAGTCCAGGAAGTTCTGCATGTGTCCGCGAATGGCCGAAGCGACATGTAATTCCAGACGCCACTTATCTTTGTCCGTCAAGTCGGTCGGGTACTTGTCGGTTTGGATCAGCGGTTCGCCGTGCAAGCGTTCGCCGCCCTGACGTGGGATGAAGTCGTATTTGTGCACGCTAAGTTTCAGCGTGCCCTTGGTGCCATAAATGATGGCGGCCCAGGGATATTCCGGATCGGGTGGCGATCCCCAACTCCGGTGCGTCCACACAACATCCAGCCCATCAAAGTCGAAGGTGGCGGTTTGCGTGTCCGTGATGTTGGCCTTGGATTCGGTATCCACCAAGATTCCACCGGTGCTGCTGATGCGTTTGGGCCAACCCAAATCCAATTGCCAGCGGACCAAATCCAACATGTGCACACACATGTCGCCGACAATGCCGTTGCCGTATTCCATGAATGCGCGCCAACGCCTCGGGTGCACCCACTCGTTGTACGGACGCATCGGAGCCGGACCGGTCCACATGTCGTAATCCAAGTTCGCCGGTGGCTGTTGATCCGGCGGATTGCCTTTGGCTCGCATGTGGTAATAACAGCAGACTTCGGCATAGGCCACGTCGCCCAACAGTCCTGCGTCGACCACCTTTTGCTTGGCTTCGATCAGGTGCGGCGTGCTCCGTCGCTGCGTCCCCACCTGAACGACACGGTCGTGCTTTCGTGCGGCGTCCAGCATCGCCTTGCTTTCCAAAACGTCGACGCCCGTAGGCTTTTGAACGTAAACGTCGGCACCGGATTCGACCGCCGCGATCATGGGCAATGCATGCCAGTGATCGGGCGTGCCGATGATCACGATGTCGTGTTGGTGTTCGGCCAGCTGTTTGCGGTAATCGCCATAGGTTTGGGGGCGATTGCCCGACGGTTGGCGTTTGGCGAACAGGTCCGCCGCCTCTTCACGCATCGCCGAATCGACGTCACAGACCGAAACGATCTCCACCGGTGCAATGTTCAGCAACTGCAGCGTGTCGCACTTGCCGTACCAGCCCGATCCGATCAGCCCGACTTTGCGTGGCGAATCATTTCCGGCCGCGTGGGCCGACCGAGCAATGGCCGCGGTGGTTGCCGCGGTCGCAGATCCGCGCAGAAACTGACGACGATCCATGGATCAAAACCTAACGTGATGTGAAAACGGGGAATGCGTTCAGAAAATAGCCGGTTGCTAGACCACGCACTGTCGGACGGCGTCGGTCAGTCCCGCAAGCGGATCGCCGGCGGGAATGAATTCATGGGCAAAATAGCCGTCGAATCCGGTTTCAGCGATCGCTTGGGCGATCGGCGGGTAATACAGTTCTTGCGTTTCATCCAACTCGTGCCGTCCCGGATTGCCACCGGTGTGATAGTGACCAAACGCATCATGATTTTCGCGGATGGTGCGGATGATGTCGCCTTCCATGATTTGCATGTGATAGATGTCATACAGCAACTTAAAATTGTCACTGCCGACGCGTTTGACCAGTTCGACGCCCCAGGTGCTGTTGTCGCACATGTAATCGGGGTGATTGACTTTGCTGTTCAGCAATTCCATGTTCAGGATGACGTTGTGTTTTTCCGCCACTGGGGTGATTTTCTTGAGGGCATCCACACAGTTCTTCATCCCCGTTTCGCGATCGATGCCTCTCGCGTTGCCGCTGAAACAGATCACGTTCCGCCAGCCTTCCTTTGCGGTCGCTTCGATCGCCGCATTCATCTTTTCCAGTGCTTCATCGTGATACTTGGTGTCACACAGGCCTTTGCCCAGGGAGTGTGAACTGACCATCGTGCAGATCAATCCGTGCTTTTTCAGCGTGGGAAAGTCGTTGGGGCCCAACAGGTCGATGCCGACCAATCCAAGGTTGGCGGCTGTGGCAGCCATCTCCTCCAGCGAAAACATCTTGTAACACCACTTGCACACCGATTGATTCAGCCGGCCCTGCTTGGCATCGACATTCTCGGTTGCCGTGGCGGGCTTGTCATCGGCGGATGTGACACTGGTGGTTGCGGCAAGGCCTGCAGCCGCACCGCCCACGGTTCCGGCGATGGCTTGACGGCGTGAAAGAACGTTTTTTTCATCAGGTTGGGACATCGGCGGGCTTTCATTGAAATCGCGGAGCGACGTGCGTCGGAAGACGCCACTGCGCCGCAAACGTGCGGGAAATCAGCCCGCATTGTCTTCGCACCACGGTGGGAAAGCAAGTTTGTGTGGCCTGTCCCAGATTGGCGCGTCTGACACGCCGACGGATTTCGCCATGCACCCCGATCGAACCTGTTGGGACATCAGGACGATGTGCAGTCTTTCGACTCGATACGAAGGTGGGCACGTCGGTTTGATGAAATCGTCGTGGGGGCCTTTGCCCAGAACATTTCGTCCTCCACCGCCGATCAGGCCGGGGTGCAGCGTTACAAGACGACCGCGGATACGCGGTTGGCAGCGCGTTCGATTTGGGCCAATGCGGTGCTAACCATTCCGGCGACGATCTTGTTCTTCGGGATCGGAACGGCATTGTTTGCGTATTATCATTCGCATCCCGGCAAGCTTGATCCGACGATCACCACCGACCAGGTCTTTCCACTGTTCATCGCTCGGGAGATGCCGATAGGTTTTGCCGGATTGATCGTGGCCGGTGTTTTTGCTGCCGCTCAGTCGACCGTTTCGACCAGCATGAATTCCGCGGCGACCGCGGTTGTGACCGACTTCATGCGACCGTTGAACGTTTGCCGTTCCGAAACCGGTTATTTGACCGCTGCCCGGTGGTGCACTTTTCTGATTGGCGTTGTCGGTACGCTATTGGGATTGGTGTTTGTGAACCCTGAAATCAAATCGTTATTTGACACGTTTTTGCGTGTCATCGGTCTGTTCATGGGCGTGCTGGGCGGTTTGTTTGTTCTTGGCGCATTGACCCGACGTGCCAATGCAACGGGTGCGATGATTGGTGCCCTTGTCGGTGCCACCGTGATGTTTTGTCTGTGGAGATTCACACAGGTCAACGGTTTCTTGTATACCGCAACGGGCATCACGTCTTGTGTTGTGGTCGGAATGATCAGCAGTCTGGCCTTCGGCCGACCGAGGCAAGATTTGACGGGATTGACCGTTTACACCCTGGGCCAAGCGTCCGGCGTCAAGCAGCAATCACCCGCGGAACATCGAGGTTAAGGACCCTCGTCGGTCTTCCCATCTTGAAAGGCCTTTTCGACGTCTTGGTAGGTTTTTACCATTCGATCGAGTTGCTGCTGCAATTGTTGCAAGTCGCTGCCACTTTCGATCTGGTTTTGTAGGATCGGACGGAGCCATTCCTGCATCAAGTGGAACTGCCCTTTGACCAACTCCGCTAGAACGCGGGGAACTTTGTGTTGAACCAGCACTTTTTGGTCCGGTGGTGACGTCGCTTGTTGTCGGGCAATTTGTTCCAGACGTTCGGCGGTGGTGTTCAGGGATTCGGAAAGCTGAGCTCCCGAAGTGACCAGTCCGTCTCGGATCGATTCGACACGTTGGTCCATGCGGCGTTGTTGGTCTTCATCACCGACCGCGATCGCCCGGCTGATGACCGCACGGATCGATTCTAGACCGTCGCGCATCGACGCAAGTTGCCGCAGCAATTGCCCGGTCGTGTCGCTGTCGTCCAGGCCCGACATACGGACGCTTTCGACGAAGGCGTATTTGATGCCGTCCCAACGTTCTTTCTGTTCTGGTGTCAGGACGCCCAGCAGTTCACGGAACTTCAGCATGTTCGCTTCGTTATCCGTGGTCAGCGTCTGGGCGTCTTGTTCATAGCTGCTGACGATCAGTGACTGCAATTCGCGGTCGTTCATCACCGGCGCGACCTTTTCGGCGATCCGGTTCATGTTTCGGTAGCTGCCTTGCAGTTTGAACGGTGGTTCAGTTCGATAGGCATCCGCTTGGGCGGCACTTTGGATGTAGGTTCGGTTGACTTTCAAGACGACGTCACGCACACGCAACAGTTTGCGAATGACTTCGTACATGTCGTTCAACTGGTCGGGGCTGATCTTGGTTTCCAGTTCGATCCCTTCCATCGAATCACGCTGGGCCGCGGCGATGATGGCGCGGGCGTCCGATGGTGGCGCGGTCGATAGCGGTGCGAGGGTTGGATTGCTGGTCAAGCAGTTTTCCAAATACGACATTTCAAATGCATCGGAAGATTCTCCGATGATTTCGCCCAAGTTGTACACGTCCGCACGATTGGACAGCATGTCGGGGATCTGGAACCGTTCGCCCGATTCGGTGTAGGGGTTGCCCGCCATGACAACCGCGACACGACGACCACGCAAATCGTAGGTACGTGTTTTGCCGTCGCGGACACCTTCGATCTTCCGCGTCGCATCGCACAAGGAGATGAACTTCTGCAGTAGTTCCGGGTTGGTGTGCTGTATATCGTCCAGGTACAGCATCACGTTGTCACCCATTTCCAGAGCTAAATTCAATCGCTGGACTTCTTCCCTGGCGGCGGCGTTGGGGGCTTCGGCGGGATCCAGCGAAGTGACACCGTGGCCGATCGCCGGGCCGTTGATCTTCATGAAGACGATCCCCAACCGATTGGCGATGTATTCCATCAACGTCGTCTTGCCGTACCCCGGTGGCGAAATCAGTAGCAACAGTCCCATACGATCGGTGCGTTTGCCGTCACCCGCGGCACCGATTTGTTTGGCCAAGTTGTCACCGATCAGCGGCAGATAGACTTCGTCCAGCAACCGGTTACGGACAAAACTGGTCAAGACCCTTGGTTTGAATTCATCCAAACGCATGGAGTCACGCGACTGTTCGACGATCCGGTTTTTTGATTCGTGTAGCCGCTGAAAACTCGGAACGACCGAACGGACGTAATGGCTCATTCGGTCGGTGAACTCGTGATAGTCCAACGACAACTTGCCACCGCTGATCCGTGAATGGCTGCCAACGATTCCGGAAAGCATTTGGGCCGTCGTGGCGGTGGCGGTCTTGAACGAATCTGCACCACCCCACTGGATCAACAAGGCCAGTTCATTGCGGTGCGCGATGGCCTTTTGACGATCGGAATCGGAAAGCGAATCGATATGTGCGTCTGCCCAGTTGCGGGCAAGAACAAAGGCTTGCGTCGCCGAAACACTGGATGGTTTTCCAGTGGCCGGCATTTTTCCCGCGGTTTGGAACTGTGTGTACAGTTCTGCCGCGTCACGGCTGATCGTCGACTTGCGGACGGATGTCGTCAGTTGGTCGAACAGGTAGTCAGCCATCCGCTGCGGAGTCAAAGTCGAATCAAACAGAGACGAAAATTCATCGAATTGTGCGGTGATTGCGTCGCACAATTGCTGGTGAAATTGACGCGCCGGTGTGGCGTTGGGATAGGCTTTGGCAAGTCGGCCGTAGCCGCCGACCCAATCAGAAAACGATTTTTGCGTGGCGGTGTCGGCTAGCTTCTTCAGCCACAGCAGTGACGCCGCGCGGACCGTTGGCGAATGACGCAACAACCCTAGTTGCCGGTCCATCGCAAGCAGCGTGGTCAGCACGATCGCCGCATCATGATCGTGCACGCCTTTGGCATAGCCTTCTTCAAAACGACCCGCCATCTGTTTTTGAACCCATGTGGTCCATTGCGGCAATGCCTCGGGATCGTCCGCGTCAAGTTCGGTTGGAAGCCTGCCGCTGCTGATTGAACGAAACAGGTCGTATGCCAGGTATTCGCCACGATAGACATCGCGGTTTTCGCTGATCAATGCTTGATCCCAAAGATCGCGGGCATCTTCCAACGCCGCATCGTGCAGAGGATCAAAGTACTGGGTGCCGGTCAGGTGAAGGCACATTTGACCATCACGCAAGACGGTGGTCAGGTCCAGCGGTTGTGTGTTGACGGCAAAACGCTTGTCGCCCAGACGGATGACTTCGCCGCCGTCCTCGTACAACTCGCGACGATCCTTCAATTGCCGAACGGCGTCTTCGCGAGCCGATTTCAGACGTCCACGCAGGTCTTCGGCGCGGACGGCATCATTCAAGTCGTCCAGCGAATCGACGATGTCGCGGACCTTTTGAACCATCAGATCGCCGGCAAAGTAGGCGGCGATTTCCTCAGGAGTTTCAATCGTATCGATGCGCGACTTGATGCTCTGCAGGATCCGGTCCGCTGCGGTCGCCAGCGATTGTGCCCGCCGGTTTTGCTTTTCGACCAGCGCGACCTTGCGGCTTTCAAACGCCGCGTAGATCTCTTCCCGCCGAGTTGCCAATTGCGGAATGAAGTCGTCGAATTCCGCAAAGCGGCCTTCCAGTTCCTCCAGTTGCAACATGACCTTGGTCAGGTACTGGTCACACTTGGCGGGCGTGTCGCAGATGTCCAGGTATCCGGCCGTGCTTTGGGCCAGCAACTTCATCTGTGACGCAAACTCCGCACGACCCTCGACCGATTGAAGGTCCTGGATTCGGGCCTTTAGCGCGCTGCGGACGCGATTGACCGACGCCAGCACGTCGCCGATGTTATCGACGATGGTGGTGCGTTTGGTGGTGTCATCGATTTTAAGGTTGCTGACGGTTTCGGTCAGCATTTCCAGATGTTCGGCCGTTTGGTCGATGCGTTCCTGGATCTCTTTTGCGGCCGCAACGGTTTCCGTTTGCCGGATCGTCGCATCGATTTCTGCAACGCGTTGCGTGTACGGGGCAAGTGCGTCGTTGCCCAGAAGAAAATCGACACACCGCCGGCTGATCCTTTCGGATTTTTCAACGACAGACGTTTCCAGGGATTGCACCCGAGTTTTATCGACGTACCGGAGGTCTTTCAACGCCAATGCAGCGGCCCGTTGACGTCGCAGTTTTGACAGGACGTCGACGAAGTCATCGATTGATTCGAAACGGCTGCGATCAACCGCCTTCAACAATTCATCAATCTCTTTGGCGACGCGTTTGGTCGCAGATTCCGTTTCGTTCTTTGCGCGGACGACCTTTTCAAATTCTTCGATGGCCGTATTGGCCGCTTGGCGGATCTGATTCAGCGGCTGGTTCAGTTCCTGTGTTTCCGCTTTGTCGATCCAAAAGTATGAATCCAGGATGTCGCCAGTTTTCTTGGCAATGTCGACGTACAGACCTTCATAGCTGTCGTCTTTGTCGATCAGTTGCAACACTTCGTTGCATTCGGACATGCCCCGAACGATTTCTTGGTTGCCGATTTTGAACAGAAGCGAATCGCTTTGGTGTTCGGCGATAAAATCGGGTCCGGTAAACGGGGTCTGCCAGACCTGGATCGCGTGGTGTTTTTGTGGCTGGTCGTTTCCGGTGAAGCAAACCATTTCGCCACGCTGGAAAAACGTCTGGCCATGACAGACCAACGGCGTGTCCACGGTTTGGTTGATCAGGTTGTAGCGAAGCTGGATGTAGGTGCCGCTTTCCGGGTTGTAAAACAAGTACAGAAAGTCTTCGCCGTTGGGCGATGCCACGGTCCGCTGGTAACGCATGTCGATCAGGCCGTGATCGAAGCGTTTGAACTGACCCGTCTGCAGATAATAACCGCCGGGGAAAATCAGCCCCTGGTCGCTGGGCAACATCACACAAGCGTGTTCGATTTCGTCCAGACGCATCGCCTGGCCCAACTTTCCATTGAACACAAAATGGCGGAACGTGTTTTCTTGGTACGGTTTGATCCGGATCAGAATCAAGTTTCCGACGACCGCGTAATAGACCTCCGCGTCGTCCAGGGTTTGATCCGGATTTTCGACCGGTTCGGCCAGGATGCCTTCGCCGCTTTCGGTGTTGTCTTCGATCTTGATCGTCAGATCGCCGCCGACCGTTTCGACGAAGACCCGGTCATCCAGACTGATGTGCGGATGTTTTCCGTAGACGTGTTGGTCGCGGGTGGTTCGCGTCCAGCGGAATTCGTGCTGCGCGGGGTCACGGACTTCGTGTTCGCTGCGGTTGTCGACATAGACCAAACGGTCATCTTCGATCCGCCATTTGAACGATTTGATATCACGCGGCGTTTTGCCGACGCGAAAGACCATGTGCAACAATGGCCCGTCGCGAAAAAAGCGGGCGAAGGTCGTGCCTTTATAGAATCGATACAGTTCGGCGAAATCGCTGTGGAATCGGTCGTCGCCGATCAAGTCCAGCGATTCGGTGTGGAATTGGTGGTCATCGAATCGATAGGCGGAAAACACGTCGCCGATTTCGGTTTCCAGTTTTAAACCGAACTGGACGTTGTATCCGAACAGAAAGCGGTCGCCGACGCTGATCAGATCGCGCGGGACACAATTGTGTGTGGTGGTGACGCGTTCGGTCGTCACCAATTTCGTTTCGATGTTGCCAAAGACTTCGCTGCGTGAATCGTTCAAGCGACGCAGTCGGTCGCGCAGGTCCTTGGCGGCATCGCGGATGCGTTGACGCAGGACTTCGTACGTCCCGGCGGCCAGCTGGGTGTCGGTCATGGCACTAGGCGTTCATCGATGGCTGGATGGTTGGCGATTGGTCACCGAGACGGCCGTCACGTCGCAGCGGCAAGGCCGGCTGCAACGGTGGGTGTGGCGCGTGGGTGGTGTCCATGGGGAACCGCAGAGAATCAAGATTTCGACAGCATTCGGCCGGCTTTTTGATCCGCGATGTTGGCGGTCCCCGCCATCGACAGCAGACTGGTCAACTGGCTGCGGACGTCATCGGTCGACGCCATGCCCATCATTTTGGCGATCAGAGCGGCGATCGACAGGTCTTTGACGCCGTCGGTGTCCAGATTGAATTGGCTGATCAATTCGGACAGCTGTTCGCGGAAGTAGTCGGCGTTGCCGTCAAAGAACGTGTCTTTGATATCGGTCGCAACCTTGCTGTTGTAGACGAACCGGTCGATGGCTTTGCCGCCCTTGACCGCGGATGTGATTTGGTCGAAGAACTCGCCGTCGCCACCGACGATGTCGATGCGTGCCGCCTTCAGCGCGTCGGCGACCACACCGGCTTGGCTTTCGGCGATGCCGCGTTGTGCATCGATCGCAGCGATTTCGACTTGCTTGGTCTTTTCCAAGTTCAACTTGAATTCTTCGTGGTCCTTGCCGACGCCGTCCAGCAGTTTCATCGCTTCGGCCTTTTCGGTGATGCCCGTGGCTTCGGCGTGATAGGTTTCGCTCATGACCTTGGCTTCTGCCAAGCCTTCCTTTTCGATGGCAACGGCCTTGGCTTCTTGGACCTTGGCTTCGGCCAATCCGACGGCTGCGGCGGTTGCTGTTTCGCCTTCGGCCAGCATCTTCGCACCTTCAGCGTCCTTGGACGCGGCGTCTCGTTTGGCTTCCGCTTCGATGCGGATCTTTTCAGCCAACAGTTCACTGGCGTCACGTTCGGCCTGGGCCAGTTTGGTTTGGCGAATCAGTTCTTGTTCGGCGGCCATTTCCGCAGCGGTCACTTCGACGCGTTTCAGACGATCGGCGGCGGCGTGTTCTTCGGTGTCCTTGATGCGTTCCTGTTCTTCGACGACCGCACGTTCGACGGCGACGCGTTCGCGGATCACTTCTTGGATGTTTCGCTTTTCGACTTCGATCGCTTTTTCTTTCTCGACATCAGCGACGCCGACCAAACGCATCCGTTCGGTGGCTTCCAAGTCACGGTCACGGGTGACACGTTCCAGTTCCACCGCATCGGTTTTTTCTTTGTTCCGTTTTGCGACCAAGACCTGCCGTTCTTTGTTTTCGGTCGCGATGCCGATTTCTTCTTCGGTCGCGATGCGGGCACGTTCGGCTTCCAAACGTTGTTCTTCTTGGACTTTGGCGGCTGCGGCGTTTTCGCGAGCGGTGATCTCGGCGATTTCGCGTTGTTGTTTTTCGACTGCTTCGACGCGTTGCCGTTCCAGTTCCAGGATGGTTTCTTCCGCTTCGACGTCTTGTTTCTTCAGCGTCTTTTCTTTGTCGCGGGTGAACTGGTTTTCCTTGACCTTTTCATCGGCGGTCAACTCAGTGATTTTCTTGATGCCTTCAGCGTCCAGAATGTTATTGGGCGAAAGCAGTTCGATCGGCGTTTGTTCCAAGTAGTCGATTGCGGCATCATCCAGCCGGTAACCGTTCAAGTCAGTCCCGATGACTTTCAAGATTTCTTCTTTGAACTTGTCGCGTTGGTCGTACAAGTCGACGAAGTCGAACTGCTTGCCAACGGTCTTCAGGGCTTCGCTGAATTTCGCATCGAACAATTCACGCAGCGTGTCGATTTGGGCACAGCGTTTCGCACCGATCGACTGGGCGACCTCCTTCATTTCTTCCGGCGTTTTGTCGACGCGGACGAAGAACGCGACTTTGATGTCGGCACGGATGTTGTCTTTACAGATCAGGCCTTCGCTGCCCTGGCGATGGATCTCGAACGACTTCAGGGTCAGGTCCATGAATTCGTGTTGGTGCAGCAGCGGGACCACGAACATGCCGTCGCCGGTGGCCACTTTCAGGCCGCCCGAACCACTGCGGACCAGGGCGGTATCGGGACCGACCTTGATGTAACACTTTTTAAAGATCGCCGCGGCGATGAAGATGCTGATTGCCAGAAAGCCGATCAAGATGATCGCGGCATCGGCGGCAGCGCTGTTGGTGATCAATTGCGCAAGCATGGTGGAGTCCAACAAGGGTGTTAAATCGACAATGGGCAATGGGAAAGTCATCGGCAAGGGCACCTTAATCTTGGGCCGCGTTCGCATCGGCGGTCGTGACGGTGTAGATGCGTCGGTCGGAATCAAAATCAATGATCCGCACGATGCCGTCACGTGGGACCGTGCCTTCGGTGGTGCGGATGTTCAACAGCAACGGCGCCGCGTCGGTTGTGAATTCGCCTTGGCCAAAGGTCGGCGAAACTTCACTGGTGGACACGCGACACGTTTTGCCGATCAATCGAGCGGCTTCGTACGTCGGACCGCGTCGCGACAGAAAACCAAGTCGATCGGTCAGAACCTTGGTCGCCAGTGTTGCCAGGACCACGTTGCGAGTCGTCAGCAACAATGTCGGGATCAGCGCCGGTGCGAAATGGTCTTGGTCATAGCCGTACCACATCGCGTAACTGACGGCCCAAAACAATGACGTGAACACCGAACACCAAATCACCAAAGGGATTTTGCCCAGGTTCAGCCAACGGACCGTCATCGCACCCAAGCCGCTGACCGTGCCGCCATCGGCGGCGGATTGCCAGGCGGCATCACCGGCGGGAATCTCCGTTTCCATCGAAGCATCGGCGTCACCGAGATCGATGTCGCCGGCGTCCATTTCCATTGCATCCGGATCGATGTCGGCACCCAGCCCGAAATCAAAGTCCAGCAGGCCGAACGCAACGACAATGGCATAGATCAGCATCACGCCGACCATGACCGATGCCGGCCAGACCGGTCCGACGAATAGTCGTTCCAGGAATTGGATGATCGATTCGGACATGGAAATTCGAAAAACGGCGGGGATGAAGGGGGCGGTCTGGGATCGTGGGCATGGTCCTAGCGGATCCTTGGCGCAAAATCCTTCATGAAAGCCAGAATTGGCCGCGGTGGTGCCACCGCGCAGCGGGGGCCGTCCATGACAAGATAGGTCAGAAACGCGGCGCCGTGACACTCGTGATCGCTTTGCGCCTCACGTTGTCCGGATTATCCGCTGGACCCGCATGATCGTTTGCAAGAAACGCTCGGCCGTCCCGGGGATGGGAGCGGGCCGCCGGTCGTCACGACAGTGCGTCGAACTGGGGGGGATGGTTTGGCGGCGGATCGTAGGGTCCCAGGCTTTCAACGCCGGTGGGGTCGGCCGCAGAAATCGGCGACGTCACGGCCGCCGCGGGAACGATGGATTTCAACGTTCCACGCAGCAGCAGCGTGTCCAGATCCAGCATGCCGATCAAAATGCCCCCGTCATCGACCACGGGGATCGCACGTTGGTTGCGGTCACCGGACAACAGAATCGTTTCCAAGTCTTCGTCCAGCGTCGCGGGTGTGATTGAATGGTCCGCCAAGCCGCCGATCGGCGTCATCGGGTCGACGCGTTGTTCGATCGCTTCCCCGACGTCTTTCAAACGCACCACACCGACCACGGTACCGATTCGTGAAACGACCGGTTGGGTCGCCGCCGTGTTGTTTTTCCAATCGAACGCAACGCGACCCAGTGGCGTGTCCATCGGAATGCCAGCCACACCGCGGACCATCACATCGTCCACGCACAGACCACGCACGGATTCCATCACGTCGACTTGTCGTGCTTCGTTCATTCCAGCAAAGGCGATGAAGGCGGCGATGAACACCGGCATGAAAGCGCCCACCTGCAACGCATAGAACGCCATCAGCGCGGCACACAACAATCCGATCCGCGACGCGATAAACGTCGCGCGGCGGTAAGACATCAACATCGCCAGACCGCTTCGCAAAACACGGCCGCCGTCCATCGGAAACGCAGGAATCATGTTGAACACGATCAGCATGATGTTGACCAGCAACATGGTCAGAACGAATCCCCAAATCGATGGCTCGATCAACAGATCACTCAGTTCGATCTGTGATTGGGTGTCCCATCCCAAGCGGATTCCCAGATCGCCGCCGGTAAAGGCATAGATCCCCAGGATCAGCAAACCGGCAATGACCACGTTCACCGCCGGGCCGGCCACCGCGACCAATAATTCTTGCCAAGGCACACGCGGCATCTGCTTCAAACGGGCCACGCCACCGATCGGCAACAGCGTGATGTCCACCGTGGGCACATGAAAGATTCGGGCGGTCAATGCGTGACCGTATTCATGCAGCGTCACGCACAAGAAGACGCCGAACAGACGGGCGACGCTGTAGACAACGCCCAAGGGGCCTTCGGACCAGGACGTGGCGACCATGTACGCGATCAACAATCCGAACGTCCAGTGGACGAACAGATCGATCCCGAAAAAGGTTCCCAGTCGCAGGCGTCGTTCCAGCACAATCAGTTCGTCGGGTTGGTGGAGAAGGCAATGGCGGCATCGGAGGCGTTGGCACCCGATGGCCGGGGCCCTGGTTTTCGTCACGGTCCCCTGCGGCGGCCCATCGGTGCCAAGGGTATGTTACGCGTCCACCCAGTCTAGGTTTCCGCCAAAGTTTGCGGCACCGCAGTTTTGATCCTCCAGCACCCTTGATGGCTTCCCATGTTGCGATCCCGCCTGATCCATCCCCAGATCAACGCCGTCCTGGCCGCCGCCGGGCACCACAGCACCATCTTGATCGCCGACGGCAACTACCCTGCCCTGAACAAACGTGGCCCCAACGCCGAATTGGTCAGTTTGAATCTGATGCCGGGGTTGGTCACCTGCGATCAGATCCTACAGGCGGTCTTGTCGGCCGTCCCGGTGGAGCGGATCCAGACGATGCAGACCGAAACCGAAGGCCCCTATGCGTTGGACGGCGATCCGCCGGTCTGGGAAGACTATCGAAAGTCGATCCGGGACGCCGGATTGGATTTACAGATCGAGCCGATCGAAAAGTGGGATTTCTACAAAGCCGTCGAAACTCCCGATCACGTGCTGACGATCCAAAGTGGCGACCAACAGCGGTACGCCAACATTTTGCTGTCCATCGGCGTCCGCATGGACTGATTCTGCGCCCCGACCGCCGTCGACTTTTCGTCTTGTTCACTTGACGCGGGTGTGGCCAGGTGTACAGTTGTCGGGCCCGTGGTGCGGTGTCGATTCTGTGGCTCCCGCCGGCCGACCGATGGGCAAGACCGATGTGCAAACACCAACCAGGGAAGTCGTGAGGTGATTGATGGCGTCTTCTGCACGTTCAACCAAACGTTCGACGAAAAGTGCGTCCGGATCCGTCGATCCTCCGGCGTCACCACGACCGATCGGTGGCGATCCTCGCGAAGTCTTGCGTGACACCTTTGGTTTGCCGCACTTTCGCGACGGCCAATACGCGGTCATCGATCGTTTGTTGGCAGGCAAAAATGTGGCCGCTGTCTTTCCGACGGGCGGCGGAAAAAGTCTGTGCTATCAATTGCCCAGCCAAATGTTGCCCGGCGTCACCGTGGTGGTGTCGCCATTGATCGCGTTGATGAAAGACCAATGCGATTCGCTGGCCGCGCGTGGTGTCGCGGCGGCACGCAGCGATTCGGGTTTGACGCCGGCAGAATTCCGCGCCGCCAGCCAGGGTGTCCGTGACGGATCGATCAAAATTTTGTTCGTTTCGCCCGAACGCTTTTTCAATGAACGGTTCTTGGCGTCGATCGACGGGTTACCGATTTCGTTGTTCGCGATCGACGAGGCGCATTGCATCAGCCAATGGGGCCACAATTTTCGGCCTGACTATTTGAAACTGGCCGGGTTGACCCGACGCTTGGCAGCCGAGCGTGTGTTGGCGTTGACCGCCACCGCGACGCCGGAAGTCTTGGCCGACATTCGCGACGCGTTCGACATCGCGCCGGATGATTGCATTCAAACCCCATTTCATCGGCCCAACTTGCGGCTCCGCAGTTCGCTGCATTCGGCCGAACAGCAATACAACGCACTGGCCGAACGAATTCGCAGCCGTCCCCGCGGCAGCACGCTGGTCTATGTGACGCTGCAGAAAACAGCGGAGGAAGTCGCCGAACGTTTGACCGACGACGGCATCCCCGCGACGGCCTACCACGCGGGACTGGATAAGGATGAACGCCAATCGATCCAGCAGACGTTTGTCCAAGAGGATGATGCCATCGTGGTCGCAACGATCGCCTTTGGGATGGGCATCGACAAATCCAACCTGCGGTACGTGTATCACTACAACCCGCCGAAGTCGATGGAGTCGTACGCCCAGGAAATCGGTCGTGCCGGGCGCGACGGCAAACCGGCGACTTGCGAAATGCTGTTGGTCCCCGAAGATCGCGTGGTGCTGGAAAACTTTGTCTATGGTGACACCCCGTCACGGCATGCCGTGGGCCGGTTCATCGATCTGGTCGCCGGCCAAGCGGACACGTTTCACGTATCGCATTACCGGTTGTCCAGCGAATCAGACATTCGTGTGTTGGTGATTCGAACGTTGCTGACGTACTTGGAACTGGAGGGCCATTTGCAGGCGACGTCACCGCGGTTTGATTCCTACAAGATCAAGCCGCTGGTCACATCGCAGGCAATCTTGAAACATTTCGATGGTGAACGACGACAATTCGTGGCCGGGATTTTGTCGTCGCTGACCAAAGGACGCACTTGGTTCACGCTGAACATGGTGTTGGCGACCCAGCGTCTGGGCGGCGATCGCCAGCGGATCGTCAAAGCGCTGGACCACATGGCCGAACAGGGATGGATGGAATTACAGGCGACGGAACTGGTGCACGGTTATCGTTGGATCAAACGATTCGATGATCGAAAGACGGTGGCCGATGATTTGTTTGATCGTTTGGCCCGCCGTGAAGAAGGCGAAGTGCGTCGTATCGACGAGGTGTATCACTTGGCCGCGGCCGACAACTGTATGGCGGCAAGGTTGGCTAAGCATTTCGGCCAGTCACTGGAAGACGGCTGTGGTCAGTGCAGTCACTGCACCGGTGATGCGGCCGGCCCCGTCCCCGCCACCAAACCGCGTCCCCTGGGATCATCGGTTGCCCGTTTGCTGGGCGATGTCACCAAACAGTATCCCGATCAGTTCACCCACACGCGGGACAAGGCACGCTTTTTGTGCGGTTTGTCATCACCCGCGTTGATCCGGTCTCGGTTGACCCGCCACGCGGGCTATGGCGTGTGTCAACATTTGCCGTTCGCTCATGTTTTGCAGCAGTTGGACGGATAGGCCGCGACGATAGAATGAGGGTTGGACGTGATCGCGACCTCGGTGACCGAAGGCCGCGATCTTCCCGCAAGCAAAGCTTGATCCCCCGTTGTCATGACCGCACCCCAATCGACCGAGTCGTCCGCTTCGCCCCGCCCGTCGGCTTCGCCCTGCTCCGCCGATCCGATCGTTGTTGCCGCGATGTACCGCTTCGTTCGCCTGGCGGATTTCGAATCACTGCAGACGCCGATCAAGGATCAAATGCTTCGCTGCGGTGTGAAGGGGACCTTGTTGTTGGCCGCCGAAGGCATCAATGGGACCGTCGCCGGTGATCGGCAAGGCATCGATGGGTTGCTGGAATACTTGCGTGCAGACGATCGTCTGGCCGATTTGGATGTGAAGTTCTCCTATTGCGATTCGCCGCCGTTCAAACGCACGCGGGTTCGTCTGAAAAAGGAGATCGTCACGATGGGTGTTGACGAAATCGATCCTGCCCAGTCGGTCGGGACCTATGTCGAACCACAACAATGGAATGATTTGATCAGTGACCCCGACGTCGTGCTGATCGACACCCGCAACGATTATGAGGTCGAAATCGGCACGTTTGCCGGCGCAATCAACCCGCAAACGACATCGTTTCGTCAGTTGCCGGAATACGTCGAAAAGAATCTGGACCCGACCGTCCACAAGAAAGTCGCGATGTTTTGTACCGGAGGAATCCGATGCGAAAAATCAACGGCGTATCTGAAACAGTGTGGCTTTGAAAACGTGTATCACCTGCGGGGCGGCATCCTGAAGTACTTGGAATCGGTGCCCGAGGACGAATCACGATGGAACGGTGATTGTTTCGTGTTTGATCAGCGGGTTTCCGTGGGGCACGGTTTGGCCGTGGGCGAACATGTGATGTGTTTCGGATGTGGCTGGCCGGTTTCGGCCGATGACCAGCAGGACCCGCGATACGTCCGTGGTGTGCATTGTCCCCACTGTGTCGACAAGCTGACCGAAGACCAGAAACGGCGTTTCACCGAACGCCAGCGACAACTTGACGCGGCCGATCCGGCGGGCACACCCGCCGCGGATATTGAAGCGATCCACTGACGAAAAGGTGACGACGGACATCCATCGAATCACCGCGACAGCATGGCCGCCGAATCGCCGATGATCCGTTGACCGGGGCTGCCCCGCTTCGGCTAAACTGTTCGTTTGCCGGGATCCTTGTGCGTTTCCCGATTCGAAAGTCGATCGTCCATCGGTTTGCCACCGGTTACGTTCGACCCAACTGTTTTTATGTGAATCACGGGCGTGCTGCTATGAAAAGTCGCTTTGCTGCAATCGGTCGGATGTTGATGGTGTTGGGCGGTTGTTGTGCCGGCGGTCTGGCCAGCGCGCACCCGGGCCACGGTCTGGTGGACGAAGGGCCGGTGCATCAGGCCACATCCCCCGAACATTTTCTGTCGATCGTCGTTGCCGCTCTATTTGTGGGTGGTCTGGCCGTGTTGTCGGCGATGGTTCGTAAACCGGTTTCCGGCAAAACGCCGTCGGCAAACGAGTGACACAGAAACCGCCGACGTCACAGGGGCGTCGATGTTTGGATTTGACGTCGGCCGTGGCGATCGTCGCGGCCAGCATGATCGGTGCTGGCGTTTACACGACCAGCGGGTTTTCCATCGCGACCGCCGATTCGGCGTGGACCGTGGTGGTGTTGTGGATCATCGGCGGTTTCGCGGCCGTGTGTGGCGCGATTGGTTATGCCGCGCTGTCGCGTCGGTTCACCGAATCCGGCGGTGAGTATCTTTTTCTGTCCAAGACGCTGCACCCGGTCGCCGGCGTCGTCGCCGGATGGGTTTCGGTGCTGGCAGGTTTTACCGGTCCAATCGCCTTGGCCGCATTGGCTTTGGACGTCTATCTGGTCGATGCGGAAACGTCGGCCCTTCCCGCCGGCAGCTTCGCGGCTTTGGCCATTGTGGCGGCCGCCGTTTTGCACTCGATCAGCGTGCACCCGTCTGCTCGGGTGCAAGATGTTGTGGTGGCATTGAAGCTGGCGGTCTTGTTGGGCCTGGTTTGTTTTGCTGCCACCGTGGGACCATCGAACTGGCTGGGGTTGCAGGCAGCCGACACGCCGCCATTTTCTTGGGGCGAAACCGCGACGTCCCTGTTGTACATCTCGTTCAGCTATGCGGGTTTCAATGCGGCCATCTATATCGCCGGTGAAGTGAAAGACCCCCAGCGGAACGTTCCCATGGCGATGGTCGTTGGGACCGTGGTCGTTGCGGTCTTGTACATCGCCTTGAACGCAGCATTCGTGTTGATTCCATCACGCGAATCCATCGCCGGCCAGCCGGACGTTGCTACGATCGCGGCGCGCGCGATTGGTGGGACGACTTTGGAAACGTTGGTTCGTTGGGTGATCGTGGTTTCCTTGGCCACGTCGATCTCCGCATTGGTGATGACCGGACCGCGGGTGTACGCCAAGATGGCCGACGACGGCTTTTTGCCAAGATTCTTCAGCTTTCAGCATCGCGTACCGTTGGGGGCGATTTGGATTCAAGCGGTGGCATCCATCATCGTCGTGTTTTGGACGGACCTTCAATTCCTGCTGGGATACCTGTCTTTCACGCTGATGTTTTGCTCCGCGTTGACGGTTGCAATGGTTTGGAAGCAGCGTGATTTGGATTTATGGGGTTCACAATGGTTGCCAAAGATTGCATCGGCGATTTTTGTTCTGTTCAGCGTGATGACCATGGTGGTTTCTGCCCGGGTGAACATGGGCGGCACCATTGCCGCTTTTGTCACACTTGCGATTGGCGTGGGCGTGTATCTTTTGCGGTCCAAGTCGAACGCGCCGGATTCCGGGGCGAAATTGGGTCTGGAACGTAAGTCGGAAGAATGAACGACCAGAGCACGGATTCCTTCGGACATTGGATCGACGGTGTTTGGCGTGATCCCATCGATGGCGTTTGGCGGGAAAACCACAGTCCCATCGATCAGCGGTGTGCCGGGCGCTTCGCGGTGGCGTCGGTCGCTGATGTCGATTCGGCGGTCGCATCGGCACGCGACGCCTTTGAACAGAACCGTGACGCCAAGCCCAGTGACCGCGAGGCCTGGTTGTTGGCCGCGGCGGACGGTTTGCAAAACTCAGCCGATGAAGTGGTCGACGCGCTGATCGTCGATACCGGTTCGCCGATCAGTAAAGCACAGCGTGAAGTGGCGACGTCGATCGGTGTGCTGCGCGCGGCCGCCGGTGCCTGTCGCCGGATCTTGGGACAGACATTGCCCAGCGACGTTCCGGGCCGATGGAGCTTTGCCGTGCGACGTCCGCTGGGGGTGGTCGCTGGCATCACGCCGTTCAACGTACCGCTGATCAAAGCCGTCAAGCACAGCGCGTTGCCACTGGCGACCGGGAATGCCGTGGTCATGTTGCCGTCACCACAGGCACCCCACATGGCCGCAATGTTGGCCAAAATTTATCAGGGTGCCGGGGTTCCGCGTGGGCTGTTCAATGTCGTCTTTGGTGACGGCGATGTGGTCGGCGATGCACTCACCATCCACCCTGACGTTCGGATGATTGGCTTCACCGGCAGCACGACGATCGGTCGCCGTGTCGCGACGCGGGCCGCGGTCGATGGCAAACGAGTCACGTTGGAAATGGGGGGCAAAAATCCGGCGGTCGTTTGTGGTGATGTTGATTTGCAGTCGGCGGCACCGATGATTGCGATGGGCGGGTTTCTGTTCCAAGGCCAGATTTGTATGTCCACCAGTTGGGCGCTGGTCCACGAAAGTGTTCATGGCGATTTGTGCGAACGACTGGTCAACTTGGCGACGCGTTTGCCCGGTGGCGACTTGCGTGATCCCGCGACGGTGATCGGACCGATGATCAGCGATCGGCAGTGCGAAAGAGTTCAGCGGTTGGTCGACGACGCGGTCGATCGCGGCGCCAGAGTGCTGTGTGGTGGCGGGCATTCCGGACGTACGTTCCAGCCAACCGTGCTGGCCGAGGTCGATGATTCGATGGACGTCATGAAGCAGGAGATCTTTGGGCCGGTCATTTGTGTCCAGCCCTTCACCGATTTGCAGGACGCCATCGATCGCATCAATGATCGCCGGTTCGCCCTTTGTGCCGCCATCCACACTGATTCACTTGGCGATGCCAGGATGTTTGCCAACCAATGTGGTTGTGCGATGGTTCACATCAATGGGCCGACCGTCCAGGAAGAAGCACACGTGCCTTTTGGCGGCAATAAGGACAGTGGCTTTGGACGCGAAGGCGCGTTGGTCGGCATTGATGAACTGACCACGTGGCAGTGGGTCACGGCGAACTAGTTCCCGTGTTTGGATCACGGGGAACGAATCGCAGTGAGCGTAATTCCGTCGACACCGTCGCGGTGATTACAGGATCGAACTGGTCAGGATTCCCGCGATGGTTGCCAAGGCAATGACGACAAAAGCGATGGTCGGATCGGTCGGTTGGGTGTGTTCGGACATCATCTGGCGCGGCTCCCGTCGGCGAATCTGGATCAAGACATCTGGGGTTCTTTTGGAGGCGGACATCGGATGCGTTCGACTCACGTGGGATCAAAACGCGGAATTCGATGTGCCCTTAGTGCCCAGCGGAAGCCACGGGAAAACGTGACAAGAAAAACCGCCGAATTGTCTTTTTCCCGTCTCGGGCCGTGCCGGGGTAAATTCGCTGGCCCCGGCGCGGACGTCTTTCAAAGCCCCATTTCGCTCGCGAATTCCCAGACGCTGTGATAGGCCGATTGGTCGTCGAAGTACTGCAGCATGTCGGCATAGAACGCATCATTGCCAAGCGTGCCGCTGTCACCGACGACCACCAGACGGCGTTTAGCGCGGGTCATCGCGACATTGGTCCGACGCGTGTCTTTCAGAAAACCGATTTCCCCGGTTTCGTTGCTGCGGACCATCGTCAACAGAACGACGTCTTTTTCGCGTCCCTGAAATCCGTCGACGGTGTCGACTTCGATGCGATGGTCATCCAGTCGGGATCGCAGACACCGAACTTGGGCGGCGTAGGGGGCAATGATGGCGATTTCCGATGGCCGCACGCCGCTTTCAATCAACTGGCGGACCAGGAACACGATCACGTTGGCTTCGCCCGGATTCAGTTTGCTTAAACCGTCGGGTTCCAATTGTTCGTCCATCCCCGCGCCGGCGGTGTCGATCAACATCAGGGGGGAATCCGTCCAGCGGTTGTTTTCTACGTGCGGCAGGTCAGCCAGCAGACGATCTTTGACCGAGGCGTCGGCCACAAGATCACCGTCATAGAACGTATCGGACGAAAACCGCATGATCTGTTGGTGCATCCGGTACTGGACTTTCAAGCGTCGAAGGATCGCTTCGCCGTCGCGTTCGACCAAACGCTGCATCGTCGATCGCCGCATCCCGTCGTCGGCGGCTTGGTCGCTAAGCACGGTGGGAGGAAGCTGGAAGTGATCACCGGCGATCACCAACCGCTCGGCACGATCCACGGCTTGCCAGATCCCGGTTTCGGTGCACTGACAGGCTTCGTCGATCACCACCAAGTCAAAATCGCGTTTGCCCAACAGGTCATCATCGATGGTCGTGGTGGTGCAGATCACATCCGCGCCGTCCAAGACGCCACGGACGATCGAACGCTCCAGTGCACGGATTTGTCCGCGCAGCTGGCCAGCCTCGGCGAACAGTTGCCCGCGTCGTTTGTAACCTTCACGTCCGCTGGGACGTTTCGATGCGGCGTTGACCAATTGGTCGACTTCTCGGCGCATGTCTTCGATGACGGCGGCCGACGGATCCGATTCCACTCGTTCATCCAGCGTGTGCCCCCGCAGCGATTCAAATACCCTCGCCGGATGCCCCACGCGGATGACGGCGTCGTGCATGTCGACCAATTTTTCCATCAGGTTGTCGACGGCGGTATTGCTGGGGGCACACGCCAGCACTCGGCCGCCAAGCCGGACGGTTTGATAGATGATTTCGGCAACGGTTGTGGTTTTGCCGGTCCCCGGCGGACCGTGAATGACGGCCACGTCTTGGGCGGACAACGCGAATCGCACCGCTTCGCGTTGCGGCGGGTTCAAGTCGGTCAGAAATTCCACTTGGGGTTCTTGGCCGAACCGCAGCGGTCGGTTTCCCAGGATGACGTCACGCAGTTTCGCGGCGCGGCCCTCGGCGGTTTGGCTCTTGGCCATCGCGGCCAACTGACGACGGCGTGTGGTTTCATCCGGCGAAAGGTCGATGCGAAAACGATCGCCTTCGGGCCAGCGTTCGGTGGCCACTTGGATCGTGTGGGACTTGCGGCGACTGACAACGCCGGCGACGCCTTCATCGGATTCGTCGGCGTCGTCGCTGATAACCACCGGCGATCCGACCTTCAACCGGTTCATGGGCAGCGGTGCGGAGGTCGCTTTGACAAACTCCAACAGGTATCGGCCCGCCAATCCGATTTGGTGATCCGACATGTCCATCGCCAACAGCGTTTCGCCGGTTCGTTCGACGTCGGCGCGGCGTTGCATCTGGCGGCGTCGCGCCATGCGTTGGCGTTCCGCTTCGGATTCCAAATCCAACCAGCGTCGCAGGAGATCGAAATAGCGTTGTGGATCTTGAAAATCGGTGTCGGTGGCCGGTTGTGGATCGACCAGTCCTTCGGCGAACCTGTCGGGAAGCGCCCGCTTGGATGAGTCTTTGGATCGTTTCGGGCGGCGGCGTGATGACATGAGGGATGGTTATGGGGGCTTCGGAGCGAATCAGTGTTGGATTGGCAAATCGGCTGGATGGTCGTGGTGGGTTGGGTGCTTGTTTTTTCTTCGGCCGAAATCGCCGCCTATGGCTGGGACAAGTGGTCAGCGATTCGCAACCGACGACGAATCCCCGAGTCCACCTTGGTGACCATCGCCGCGTTGGGGGGATGGCCCGGGGGGATGCTGGCATCGCGATGGTTTCGGCACAAGACCATCAAAGGCAGCTATCGGGTCAAGTTTGCGGTCGCCACGGTCGTCAACCTGGCTATACTTGCCACGCTGGTGTACCTGTTCGTTTGTTAAGTGGTTTGCCGGTGGGGTTGGCGGTTTTTCGCGTCGCATCAACTCGGCCCACGGACCCGATTTCGTCGTTTCCATGTCGTACGTCGAACTGCACTGTCGCAGCAATTTTTCTTTCCTGCGGGCTGCATCCCATCCCGACGAATTGGTCCAACAGGCTGCGGAACTGGGGTACGCGGGGATCGCGATCACCGATCGTCATTCGATTGCCGGTGTCGTCCGCGGCTTTGCACCGGCAAGCGAATTGGGGATTCAGTACATCGTCGGCGCGGAATTGCATCCGGTCGATGCCCCGTCCATGGTGGTTTGGCCGACCGACCGGGCGGCCTATGGTCGATTGTGCCGTCTGTTGTCACGCGGACGAATGCGATGCGAAAAAGGCCAATGTACGCTTCATTGGTCGGACATCGTCGAACTGAACGATGGTTTGTTGGCCGGCGTGTTGCCCGATGATCCGTCATCCGTGTGGGACGACGAAGCCGGCTCCGGTGAAAGCGCTGGTAACCGATCGGGGATGACGCCACAAGCGATGGCCCGTCTGGGACGATTCATCCGGACCCACTTTCGCGACGTGTTTGGTGACCGCGGCTACTTGATGGCCGAACTGCACCAGGGCGTCGACGATGACTTGCGGTTACAAACGTTGGCCGATTTGGCATTGCGCTATGACGTTCCCTTGGTGGCATCGGGTGGTGTGGCCTATCACACGCCCGATCGCATGTTGATGCATGACTGTGTCACGGCCATTCGGCTGGGGAAGACCATCGCCGAAATCCATGCGGATCGATACGCCAACAGCCAACGACATTTAAAGTCGCTGGCCCGAATCCGACACCTTTACCGTGAACAACCGCGGGCGGTCAGTCGAACGTTGGAAATCGCACAGCGTTGCCAGTTTCGCTTGAGCGAATTGCGTTACGAGTATCCCGAGGAAATCGCACCGTCCGGGATGACGATGATCGAGCACCTGAAGCGGTTGACTTGGGAAGGCGCCAAGCAACGATGGCCCGGTGGCGTGCCCGACAATGTGCTGGCGTCGCTGAAGCACGAAATCCAATTGATCGAAGAACTGAAATACGAAGCCTATTTTTTGACCGTTTGGGACATGGTGCGTTTCGCCCGCAGTCGGGGCATTCTGTGTCAGGGTCGCGGTTCGGCGGCCAACAGTTCGGTGTGCTATTGCCTGGGCATTACGGCGGTTGATCCCGGCCAAGGGGAACTGCTGTTCGAACGGTTCATTTCACGTGAACGGAACGAAGCCCCCGACATCGACGTCGATTTTGAACATCAACGTCGCGAGGAAGTGCTGCAGTACTTGTACGAAAAATATGGTCGCGATCGCGCGGGGATGACCGCCACGGTGACAACGTATCGCGGCAAAAGTGCGATTCGCGAAGTCGGTAAAGCCTTGGGGGCATCGGCCGACGCCATCGACACGTTGGCCAAGTTGGCCGGCAGTTATGACCGGAATCCTGATTTACCCGATCGGTGTCGCCAGTCGGGGATTGACCCCGATTCGGAACTCGGGCGGCGTTGGATTCATCTGGTGATGACGCTGATCGGATTCCCCCGGCATCTGTCGCAACACGTCGGCGGGATGGTGATGACGGCGGGAAACCTGTGCGAATTGTGTGTGATCGAAAACGCGGCGATGCCGGGCCGGACGGTCATCCAGTGGGACAAAGACGACTTGGATGAACTGGGCATTTTGAAAGTGGATGTGCTTTCACTGGGAATGCTTTCGGCCATTCGGCGGGCGTTTGAATTGGTTCATCAGCATCACGGTCGTGATTGGAATCTGGCCAATCTGCCACCGGACGATCCGGCGACGTATGACATGATTTGTCGCGCCGATACGGTCGGTGTTTTTCAAATCGAAAGTCGGGCACAAATGAGCATGCTGCCGCGGCTGAAACCCAAGTGTTATTACGACTTGGTCATCGAAGTGGCGATCGTGCGTCCGGGGCCGATCCAAGGCAATATGGTGCACCCGTTCTTGCAGGCTCGTGAAAATCCCGATGCGGTGGTCTATCCCAACGATGCGATCCGGAAAGTATTGGAAAAGACCCTGGGGGTTCCGATCTTTCAAGAACAGGCGATGAAGTTGGCCGTCGTTGCGGCGGGATTCACGCCCGGCGAAGCCGACCAGTTGCGGCGGGCCATGGCGGCGTGGCGTCGTCCGGGAATCATCGACAAGTTTCGAATCAAGTTGCTGCAAGGCATGACCGCCAATGGTTTGACCGGTGATTTTGCCGAACAAGTGTTTCGCCAAATCCGTGGCTTCGGCGAATACGGATTTCCCGAATCACACGCGGCCAGTTTTGCACTGTTGGTGTATGCATCGGCGTACTTGAAGTGTCATTACCCCGCCGCTTTTTGTGCGGCCCTGTTGAACAGCCAACCGATGGGATTTTACGCGCCCGCGCAATTGATCGCTGATGCGCGAAATCATGGTGTCACCGTGCGACCGCCCGATGTGAATCACAGCCAGATCGACGCGACGTTGGAAGACGCCGGGCAGACGGTGCGATTGGGCCTGCGTTCGGTTCGCGGCTTGGCGATCGATCATGCCGAACGTTTGATCCAGCGGCGTCCAAGAACCGGGTATCGGTCGATGGCCGATCTGACCCGCCAAGCCGGCGTCGGGCAAGCGGTCATCACTCGCTTGGCCGATGCCGATGCGTTGCAATCCATCTGTGGGGATCGTCGCGCGGCACTTTGGCAATCGCTTGCCCAAGAACAACGACCCGATGCCACACCGCTGTTCGCATCGGCTGATGACGATGAAGCGGTCCCCGAATCGGTGACACCGATGGGCGACCTGCAGGAAGTCTATGCCGATTATGAGGCGACGGGTCTGAGTTTAAAGGGACACCCGATCGCGTTCGTCCGACGTGAACTGGATGCCCAACGTTGTGTTCGCAGTTGTGACCTGCCCCGATTGCGTGACGGGCGTCACGTCCGAGTGGCCGGTTTGGTATTGATGCGCCAGCGACCGGCGACCGCCAAAGGGATCACCTTTGTCACGATCGAAGACGAAACGGGACCGATAAACTTGGTGATGTTTGCCGATGTATGGAAACGTGAGTTTCGCGTCGCCAAAGGCAGTAATGCATGGATGGTCGACGGCAAACTGGAAAACCGCCAAAACGTGATTCATGTCATCGTCGGCAATCTGACGGATCTGTCCGAAAAGGTCACCGGTTTGACCACCAAGTCACGTGACTTTCGCTGACCGCGTTGCCGCTGAAGTCTTAAGGCTATCAGGCCATGCATCGAAGGACATGTGTGCGACCGCTTGACGCACAAGGGCTTTGAAATGAACAGCGGCGAAGCTGGCGGTTATTCTTTGCCTGTGCCGTCGACCCTTGGGCGATCGCGTCAAGAATGACTCCACCGGAACAATCACGTGAACCTTCAACTTTCTTCGGTATTTCGACGTCCTCCGTTTCATGGGCAAGGGATTGCAGCGCTCACCGCGTGCGTCGTAGCGTTAGTCGCGGGCACGGCGTCGGCTGACGATTGGCAGGAATTGTTCGACGGCGTTTCGTTACAAGGATGGAAGGCCGCCGAAAATCCGCAGACTTGGCGGGTCGAAGACGATTGCCTGGTTGCTGATGGACCGCGGAGCCATTTGTTCTATGTCGGAAACGCCGGAAATCACGACTTTCAAAACTTCGAACTCATTGCAGAATATCGAACGCAAGTGGGGTGCAACTCCGGCGTCTTTTTTCATACCGCATTTCAACAGTCCGGATGGCCGAAGCGTGGGTACGAAGTCCAAATCAATGACACCTATGTGGCGAAGGGCAACTACCGCGAACTCAAGCGAACCGGCAGCCTGTACGGTGTTCGAAATGTCTACGATCGGTTTGCCGGCGACGGCGTCTGGAACAAATTGAGAATCAAGGTGGCGGGCCGACGTATTCGAGTTTGGGTGAATGATGTGCCAACGGTCGACTACGTCGAACCAGACGATGCCCCGCGAGCAGAGTCGCGTTCGAAACGAATTCTGTCACGGGGAACCGTGGCTTTGCAGGCCCACGATCCCGACAGCCGGATCGCCTTTCGCCGTGTCGCAATCCGCATGATTAGTGACAAGTCATCGGATGAAGCCACCACTGACCCGCGCGTTAGTGGGTATGGCGTGTCGTCCGAACAAATGGATCGATTGGCGTCACAGAATATTCCCGTGATTGACTATCACGTTCATTTGCGCGGTGGCATGACGGTGGACAAAGCCGTTCATCGGCGTTGTGCCACCGGCGTCAATGTGGGTGTGTTACGCAATCTTGGTGCGGGCTGGCCAATCGAAACTGACGAGCAACTCAAATCCTTTCTCGATTCCATCGGATCGAAGCCAGTGTTTGTGGGACTGCAGGTCAACGACCGCGATTGGATGGATCGTCATTCGCCGCAGTTACTCAAGCGGCTCGATTTCGTCTTGGCCGATACCATGATCATGCCCATGCCGACCGAGGACAGCCCACCGGTCAAACTGTGGATGCCTGAAGGTTATGACATCAAGGATCCGGATGCATGGATGGAACGCTACATGCTTCACAACCTAAAGGTTTTGTCCGAACCCGTGACGATCCTGGCCAATCCGACGTACCTGCCGCCACCAGTGGAACACCTGTACGACGCATTGTGGACCGATGAAAGGATGCGAACGATCATCGACGCGGCGATCGAGAACGAAGTGGCGCTGGAGATCAATGCCAGCAGCGGACTTCCCAGTGACCGGTTCATTCGACTTGCAAAGTCGATGGGGGCAAAATTCAGTTTCGGTACGAACAACTTTGATGATCAACCGATCGACATGGGACGCTTCGTCGAAGCGATCGAAAAGTTCGGTCTGACCAAAAATGACATGTACGTTGCCGATCAACCGGGCGACCATTGATCCAGCACCGTAAACGTTTGAGATTCGCGTTCTGTTACGGACGTTTCTCTTGTTTGGGGTCATGAATTGACGACAGCGATGGCGTCATTGACGCTCACTCGTCGAACCGGTTTCTTCATCGTGGCTAATAAGGTCGGGTATCCGATCACAAGCGTTGTCTTCGTCGCACCCACGGCTAGCGTCGCCGGTTCACCTGCGGCTAGCGTCTTCAGCTCAGATGCCACGATCCGACCCATGGATAGACAGTTCCCAGCATGCGGTCATTCGCTGGATGTTTTAAGGCTTCGGTAAAGCCAGCCGAAGCCGCCGACCATCGCTGCGCAGAACGCGATCCAATACCAAGGGAAACGTCGTGGCGTTGCCGCGACTTGCCCCACCGGTAACTCTTCCGCGTCAACGTGGACAGCGGACACGGTGGCCTTCAAGGGTGTCGTCGTCTGACCGGTCGTCGCCCAGATATCAATTTGTCCGGGTTTTCCGACCGGACCCGTGGCTCTGCACAGTTCCTTGGCCATCGCCCCGCCACTGCCACCGAAAAACGCGTACTGTCCGTCGCCCAGATGACGAATTTCCATCTCCGATGCACCCAATCGTGCCGGGAATTGTTGATAGGTTGACTCACCGTCGTGTTTGCTATTGACGAACATGATGATTTGACCGCCGGGCCGACGCACGTGGCCGATCGTGGTGATATTCGCGTCGTCGCCGAAATGAATGCGGAAAAGGATTCCCACACCGCCGCCCCTGGGCGGCGTGTCCGCTTGCAATAACGTGTAATTCAGACCGGCTGTAAAATTGCCGTCCACCTTGAACCGACTCTTGAAACCAGCTGTGTTCATCGGCTGGGCACCATCGCCGCCGCGATAGTTGGTTTGCCAACCACCGCGATCCAGTTGGAAATGTTCCAATGCCGGATTGTATCGACGCATCCATGCCGGATCACCGAAACTTCCGGGGCCAAATTGATGCGTCAGTTCCGTGGCATTGACGATTTGGTGAGGCATGATGATTGCCCCCAACCAAATACAGGCACTGATCGCCGGGAGGATGATGTTTGCTGATCGCCTATTCACTTGATTGCTCCGTTTCGCGACCGGCCGGACTTAGCAGTCCCCGCAACACCAACCAATCGATTTGTCGTGAGACAAGATCTGCTGCGCCGTCCAACCGTGCAAACACGGCGCCGCCCGGATGTGACGAACCCCAGTTGTGTTTGTATTCAATTTCGGGCTGATCGGGCTGGATCAGCACGCCGTCCCGCACCGTTCCACGGCTTCCGCCGGTAAAAATCGGCTCGTCCCAATACCAACTGGTCTCCGTTTGCACCAAAGGATCAAACGCCTTTTCACCGAAAGCGATGGTCTGACTCAAGCCGTCAATGATGTGCGCCGGGCGCAATGCTTCGGGATAATTCAGCATAATCATCGCATTCCCGGCATAATCGGTTTTCGCCCAAGCGCGATCGCCGGCATCGTATTCCCCGTTTTCATCATTGACCGGCGGCAGCGGTTCGCCTCGCGGCCGGCTGGGACAACGAAACAGCGGTCCCGCGTTTTCGACACGGATGCTTTGATGTGATTCCACTTGCTCCACCATGGGCAAAATCGCATAGGCCCAACTGCCGGTCTGCTTGGTGGGATGCGCAAACGGTATCCCAACGCCCCACCAAAACCGTTGATCGATCTGTCGATCGAAGGTTCCGACCCGGACCATTTCACCGTCGGTATTCTTGATGCGGCTTTCGCCATCGTCGCCACCGTTGCCCGGCAGGTATTTCATCCGGTCGATGTGCATTTGAATCCCCAATCCCAATTGTCGGGATTGGCTAAGGCATTGTGTGCGTCTGGCCGCCTCGCGTGCCGATTGCGTCGCCGGTGCCAGCAACGATATCAGAACGGTCACAATCGAAATCACCACCAACAATTCGATCAAGGTAAAACCACTACGGCGATACATCATGGCTCTTTTCCTTATGCTTCGGCACCGCGACAAGGAAGCGTCCTGCGGTGTCGCGCTGGCGAAAGGCTTCGGGGTGATTCTGGATCCACTCGGGGACCAGTGCATAGGTCTTGGTCCAGTGGCGGTCGTCGTGAAATGTCACAATGATATCCGGCTGCCACTGGTGAATTTCCTGTTGGACTGCATCAAGCGTTGGCATGTACAGTGGCCGGACCACATCCCGCTGCCGGTACGAACCCAGCAGTGAATAATAACGGTAAAAACATGCCATGATCCGCGGTTCCGATTCGTCCACCATGGCGGCGTCGATCGTGCTTTGCCAAGTCGAACGAGTGTCTCGGGCCGAATAGAAGGACTCATATTGACGGTGCCAGGTCAGCGAAGCGTACGCAACGCCCACTAAAACAAGCCCGGCACAGGCGATCCCTGCGGTGCGTATGTGACGCGACAGCCAGCCCTTCGATTCACAAGTAATGAAGTAAATTAGGGCGATGTCGACGCTTGCCAACGGCCAAAAGAACCATGCTTCGCCCGCGTCCCGGGCAATCGACTTCATCTCGACCCTGAACATCGTTGGCAACGCCGTCAGTCCCATGGCCACCGTCGCATGAAGGATGACGTCCATGCCGACCAAGACGGCCACCACGATGCCCAGGAATTGCCCCAGTCGCCCGCGATGCCATGCGACAGTGGCAAAGCATAATACGGTCGCGATCGCCGCCAGCGCGAAACCGAAGCGGACGCTGTGGTAGCGCATCGCCAGCATGTTCTGCGTGCCAAAAACCGTTTCAATCACGTTGGGCGTCATGATATAGACGCACGTTGATCCCAGCGTTAACCATGCCAGGAAAACCAGATAGCTTTGCTTCGGCTTTGACCACCAGTAATAGAGTCCGATCGGGATCGAAACGCAAACGCCGGTCATCGTCGCCAGCCATGTCGATGGACCGTCCTGTTCAGCCCAGGCCCAAGACAGCTTTCGGAAAATCTCCGCGTCGCCACCACGCATCAAGGTGCTGAAGCGATTTCCCGGCCTCATCGCATCCCATTGATCCGCCATCCCCAAGACTTTGAAACCTTTCGGAAACAGTGGTGTGCCTTCCAGCAGCCAGTTGCGACCGTACCAGACCCCCGCCAACAAAACGATCGCAGTCACGCAACACGTCAGCCAAGTCGCGGTCGATTTCCATCCGCCGGTCCGCAGTGCAAAGACGGCAACGACGCCGACGACCACCAACGCATATCCGATCGCGTAGTATTTGATCCCGAACAACAAACCGATGGACATCGCCGCCAGGTACGGTAACCGTTGTCGATCGTCGGCCAACCAACGCCATGCGAAACAAGCCGCGGAAGCAAGCAAGGTGGCGACGGCCAGGTCGTTCTCTTGGCTGATCAACTGTCGACTGACCACCGAAGTGGCCGACACTGAAACACAGGCCGCCAATCGCATCACGGCGGGGACTCGTGCGTCGATCAAGGCTTCGTTGACCACACACAGCAGCAACAAAGCGACAAAAAGATTGGTCAATCCGGCAAAGAAATCCCCGCTGTAACCGGCGACCCAAAAATAGGTGACCAATTCGTTGTTGCCCGGAACATACCAGAACGCACAACGTTGATTGAATAAGTCGGCGGTCTGGATCCAGTGATCTACGATGGGCAAGTGATAGGCCAATGAATCCCAGTCGACCGGATACCTGGAAACGCCATACATCAACACGTGGGCGATCATTGATGAAACCATCAACGCCGATCCCAACCGCACGGCCCTGTGACGACCGGACTTGCTGAATATTCGCATGCCCGTCGGCCGCCCATTGCGCGTCGGCGGGAACCACCGTCGAAAAGCGACACCGATCACAGCCAACGAAAGCTGAAACACCCAAGGGTGAAACATTCCCAAAAAGCCCCAAAACGATGCCACCAAGACCACGCACGACCAGACCACCACCAACGTCGCGGCGAACCGAGACGTCAGTCTGTCGGGAACTTGCAACGCGGCAAATCGGTGACTGCCGGACACCAACAGCCCGACCGACACCGCCCAAAGCACCGTCCAAAATAGATCCCAAACTACGACGAACATGCCTGCGATACTGATCGATTGAGCAGCGCTGAACGATTGAAGATGCCTCGGCCGTCTCTCAAGCGGTAAGCCATTTCGGAACACCACACAGCCGGCGGCAGACCAATCAACGAACGAGCCAGTGAAGCATTGGCGGCAATCAGGTCGGTCACCGAACACCCACCGCCGTTGGTCGCTACACGATCGTATCCGATTCGATCCATGGTTTGTCCGCAAACACGCTCCACCGGCTCGGCGATGGCGGCACGATTTCGCCGCCAAGCGGACACCCGGGCAAGGTCGGGCGGATTCAATGCCGTCTGCTTCCAGGCCCGTTCGCGTTCGGGAAAGCAAGAGGCATCGTGGACGCTAGGCCGCTGAAGCGTCGAAAGAATCGATTCGTCCGCCGACAAACCCAAGAATGTCAGTGCATCGGCAAGTTCCTGTTCGGGACGCGTGACCAACCGTTCGAAACGCACCCAGCAAATACGTCGTGGCCAACGTTCGGCCGCGTCCAACAAGCGACGCTGTGTTCGGTCCCAAAGCAATGCCGCACCTCGCACGCTGGTGCGCAGCCACGGAACGCCCGTCAGGCTTAACGCCACATCCCGTGGATCACGCACGACGAATATCCAACGGCTATCGGGAAAGACTTCATCGATCCAGTCCAGACGGTACGAGTACTCAGGCGTCTTGTCGCCCAACAAACATTGCTGCTGCGGCGCGTGCCCCACATCGGTCGTCGACACGCGGTTCCGATCGATTCCGTGACTTGGATAAAGTCGGTGCAAGTAGGCATAGATCTCATCAACTCGGCGATCGCCACGCAGCATGTCGGCGGGAAAGGCGACCGAACAATCCGATTCAATCCGGCGAAGCGTCTTTCGTCGGACCCATCGGGGGCAACCGTGATATAAGAAAAACAGCTTCAGCTCCGGAGGCACCCATGCATGCGGGTGTCGGTTCAACAACACCTGCAGGAAAGTGGTTCCGGATCGCGGGCAACCGACGACGAAGAATGGAAACTGGCTGGACATCTGGGAAAAAGGTACGCGGGATTCTTCGCCCAGCAAGTTAAAAGAAATCCGACTCCGGTCGGTCTTCACCGAAACGCCCGTCTTTTTTTCCAAACGCCCGGTCCTTTTCCAGCCGCCTTGCTGAGCAAGACCTCCTTGACCGCATCGTGACCGATCCTAGCGACCCGGACCGAGTGCATCATACGCCAACCGTGTGACGCTGAATCGACGGACACGTGTCAGCGGCAAACCAAGGTTTTTTTGACCGCCTCCCCCGGTTGGTGTACAGTCACCGGCTTCCAATTCAGGCAACCGATTCACCGTCTGTCGCGTTGGCAGGGGTGCAGGGGTGCAGGGGTGCAGGGGTGCAGGGGTGCAGGGGTGCAGGGGTGCAGGGGTGCAGGGGTGCAGGGGTGCAGGGGTGCAGGGGTGCAGGGGTGCAGGGGTGCAGGGGTGCAGGGGTGCAGGGGTGCAGGGGTGCAGGGGTGATGCAAAAACTAGAGCCACAAGCGGGGCAGCTGGCTAAAATCGACCGACTGGCCATTCAATTGGCCGAGAGCGACGATTTGGCGGAAGTCGCGGAGATCCGAGACAAGTGCGCGTTTCTTCAGGACATGGCGAGAACCGTGTTCAGAAACCTAGACGCCCAGAACCGCGCCGCGGCCAGCAAGCTGCGAGCCGAGCGGAAGGCCGGCAAGATGCTTGCCGCGATGCGACTTCGTGGGGGCGACCGCCGATCAAGTGGTCACGGCGACCGTTTGAAATTGCAGGATCTAGGGATTTCTCATAACGATTCCAAACGCTGGCAAAAACGCGCTTCCATCCCGGATGAATGGTTCGAAGCCTATTTGGCGACCGCGGAGAAGCTCGGTGAAGAGATCTCGGCGAGCGGTTTGGAACGAACGGCCAGAAAAGCCGAAAGGGCGGCCCGGTCCGAGGAGGGTTCGTCCGTGTCGGCCAACGATGGTTGTGCGAGGGGCGCCAAAGATGGCCCCGCAAATGAAAATACCAACCGCCCCGATGATCGATCTGAAGTAGAAAACCCTGCCCGCGGCGAGGAAGTTTCGGAGCCAGGCCCCAGCGGCGTCGTGCTCCGCGGGCACGCGGATGAATTACTCGGCAATGCAAAGGGGCACTGCGACACCCTGGCTCGTCTGGTTTCTCCGTTGGCACAAGACCCGGACGCAGAATTGTTACCCGCCACGCGGCGAGGGCTGGTCCGTTATGTCGACGAATTGCAGCGGACTCTCAACGAATTGATGAACCTATCCGAATCAAAAAATGAACGCGGATCATAACGGGATGCTGTTGGTGTTTCCTATCGATCCAGCCTGGCATTGGGCAGCAGCCAGGTTATGAAAAGCGAAGGGAAGCGAGCGACGCGGAATTGACGCAGGAAAGAAGCCACTTATCGAAAGCGTCACATCGCGGTCGATACACTGGCTCTGTTGCTGGTTGCTATCGAGTATGCTGCTGGCTTTCAAGATTACGACAGGCCGCACTCTGTTCTTCATCGATTCAAGGACGAATGCCGGCGTCTCAAGGTGGTGTGTGCAGGCAGTGTTTGTGGTCGATGCGGAATACTCGATCTGGGGAAATCCACTTGCCAAGTGTTGCTTCAGACCGTACTCCGCACAGTGAATGTGAAAGGATTTGTTCTGTTGCCGTAACGGTGGATCGTCGGACAAGCCTTCATTTGGATAACTCGGCATGGACGTCTTTCGATAGATTATGAACGCCTGACATAAACGTCGGGAGCGGTCATGTATTGAGATGATCGACTTGTGCGTCGACGCATCGCTGGCCGAAAACTGGTCTTTCAGAGCATTCTTTGCTGATACAGATGGAAGGATCAGCAAACACGACAACCAACATTCCCACAACAAAGATGTTTGCGTATTGAAGGGATATGGAGTACGTTCCCGGTATTCGTGACAAACTTGGGAGGGGCGGCAAGTTCAATTGTCGCAGTCCCTGAGACTGGTTGCGCGGCGTTGAGCCTGCTCGTTTCGTGACCTTTTGGGAAGATCAGTGGGCGTTTCCTGTTGAGAGAATTTGTGATGCGTTCGACATTAGTAGCGGTCATTCTGGGGACATGTTGGCATTTCTGTTAACGTCGCCGAAGAGAGAGTTTTTGGCTCCGGAGAAAGCAGCCTCCATCAACGGATCCGGCTGGTGTGGTGGAAGTAGTTTGGTTAGCTATCGGCAAGCCTGCGATTATGATAAAGATGAGGGCCGATGGGTTTGCTACGGCTTCAACTACTGCACCACCGGATGGTGCGATCTGGAGATTGTACAGGTGCCCTGCGGCGCCAACTGTGGTACCGCCAATGACTTTACTGACGATTGTGGTTGGTTCTAGATGTCGCCAGTTGGTTGCGATAACGCGAATCTAGCAAGCGCGTATATGTTTCGGCGGATCCGATCCTTCAAAGGAACGCTCTTCCGGTCTCGGTGTGGCGAGTATGAGCCAGGAATACAGTGGGCATCGCTATCATGGTAAATGAGAAGTTGTGGAGTTGCAGTGTCTGTATGCCGTTCTTTCTGCTCCTTTCTGTAGCCGAAGCGTATCCACAGGAGGGCGACCGCAGTCGCTTGCTACACGAACTGACGGAACGCAACACGCGAATCGACGATGGTTTTCAAGTCGAATACGACGTCGAGTTGCGTCTACTCGAGGAGCCTCGTCCTGCCAAAACGGTCCATATCGGTGGTTTCAGGATAGAGTCTTTGATTTCGGGGTGGTCGGGGGTGCATGCATGGGAAAACAATCGAGCCAAGTTCTATCATTCTACAACCGTCGAATCATTGAGCGATCGTCCCGAGTTGCCGACCAGTGTGCTTTCGGACGGGAAAAACTTTTATATGATTCGACATGAAACGGAGATTGCTCGGGTGACCCGGAATTGGGAGGCTGGCAGATACCCGAAGGAGCAATCTCCGGAAGAAGAGCTGTATCTGGAACTGCTAGGGCGTCGTTCCGACCGTGAGGGATGGGGTGTCACGATGCGAGCCGACGAACGTCCCGGCTACGCAGATGTCGTGCGATGTTTGGCCGATGAATCTTATGCGAGCTCCACGACACAACGTGGCAATAAGCATTTGTTTTTACTCGAGTACCCCGGGGTCGATCGTCTCGTTCTTGATCCTGAAATGGGTGGAGCGATCGTGGAACGCGAGTTCTACTGGCAACGCCCGGGGCGAGAAGGGATTTCGACATCTTACGAATGCTCGGATTTCGAGTCCGTGAATGGGGTGTGGCTGCCGCGAGCTGCTAGCATACGCTACTGGAGTCGTGAAAGCCCCAGTCGCGCAATCGTGCAGGCCGATCTCACAGTCAAAAAAATCGGCCTCGTGCCCAATCCCTCATTGTTTGAAGTTCCCGTCGATCAGATTCGCGGTTTCCTGGATGCGGATCGAATGACTACGGTTCGTGCGGAACCGCTCAACGGTCGGACCATTCGTGAATTCCTCGACTCCGCTCCCATTGCAGATTCAGTGCGTCCGGGTGTACGGATGCCCGTGATTGTCCTAATGGTCGGGATCATGTTTGTTGTCTCCGGCGTCTTGATCTGGAAGCGTCAACGGTCACGTGAGGTATAGGCCATGAATATAGGGTTGCGATACGCAATCACTGACTGGTTGCGGCAGGTAGTTGCTCTGCTGATCGTCTGCGGATGCATCAATGCAGCGTCCGTCAAAGCCGACAAGGTTGATGGGAATGCCGATGAGGGAGACGAAGTTTTCTGGCGAGATGAGAGAGCCTGCGGACCAATCAGCGTCTACATTCTCGGAAGGATTTTGAATAGTGGGATTTCTTTGGATCAGGTATTTGAGGCAATCCCCGTCGATAGTGAGGGGAGCAGCTTGGAAGAATTGCGATCAGGATCTGAACAATTGGGCTTGGCGACGGTTTCGATTGAAACTCGCGACTGGAGATATCTTCGTCGGCTGCCGAAACCGTTCATCGCTCACCTCAGTGCTGCTAGAAACGGACACTTCATTGTCGTACTTGGGATCTCCCAGGATTCAGCTTTGATCGGAGACGGTATCGAGTGCCGAATCAGGGAAACTCCGTTAGCTGAATTCATGCGTGATTCGAGCGGTTTTTTTTGGTGCCTCGCCGCGCGGTTTGGCAGGAGCGCTTAAACCGATTTTTGTTGTTTGCATTGGTGGGCTGCGTCAGCTTTCTTTTGATCGCAGTTGGGCGACGAGGATTGCAGGTCATCCGGTATGTCTGAACGAGTTTGCGATCGACGTAGCTTCGTCCGGGTGGCTTCCATCTCGGGGCTCTCGCTGTGCGTGGCGTGTTCTCCTCATCTCCAGGACTATTTGCATACTGATGTCAGGTCGACTCCCCTAGCGCTCGAAGACTGGCCAGGGCTGCGTCCATCCGACGCGATCACTGCATTAGTGCTGCGGCAGTTGCGTTTGCCCGGTCGGCCACTTCGAGCATCGCAGGCATTGCATTACGCATTGCTGTGGAAAGCAAATATCTGCCATTTCGGTCCAACGCTTGGAACGTTTTTACGAAACCTTGTCGACGGGAAATATACATTACAACAAAAGCCGCTTTTCTTCGTCGGTGCCGACGGCCTGCTCCGCACTTCGAAAGACGACAACCAGCATACTGAGTCGCATCCTGATCAGACCCTAGCACTGCTTGGCATGCTTGGATGCCACTCACGGTTCGCCTTGACATCGGAGAACTCAATTGCTGACGGAATCCGATCGGTCTGTGCAAGGTACGAATTTGTCCAAGAAATTGAATGGTCCACGTTGTCTCTGGTTCACTGTCTTCCGCCGCTTCGTAGTTGGTGCAACCGTCGTGGTGAAATCTTCTCTTTCGACAGTGTTACGCAGAAAATTTTTGCCGAAGGTTGTGGCCGAGGAGCTTGCTCAGGGACGCACCGTTTGCAACTGGCTGTGTCGATGCTTCGGGCAAACGAAATGTGTGGCATTTTGCGATTTCGCAGTCGAAACCTGCTGACCTCATTTCTTGGGAACGCTTCGCGTTTGTTGGTTCGGCACCAGCACGAGGACGGCGGTTGGGGAAACGACTGGTTCTTGGCATCCACAGTTGGCACAGCGGAAGAGTCTTCTATTCATGTGACCGGACATCACTTGGAGTGGCTACTTGCCGGGCGGAGTTTCCATCGATTAGACGACGAGGTTATCGCAAGGGCAGTTAGATATTGCCGAGAGAATCTTGTGGCCTTTATCGAACACAACCATGACAGGCGTCGCTATCTTTGTCCCGCGGTCCACGCCGCAAAGTGCGTTGCGCAATGGGATGAACTTTACGGTTAATCCTTTTGCCGTGGGCCAGGCTCAACACCAGGAACCTTCCCCTATGCAGAAACAGGCGTATTTGGTGTTCCGATAGAGGCATGCGATGCCTTGCGTGCCGGCATTGTTGCTTTGCGGAAAAATCTGAGCCGAAGTGCTCGTCCTTGTGAAGGCGTGGGGTTCGTTACGGAAAATTCATGTTCTGGATTACGAACCGTTGATTATCCCATCTAAGCAATGCTTCCGGAGAGAAGGAGAAATGATCTTTCGAAATTCCACGTTTGAGTGCATGCGACTTATTGAAATCGTTCTGATTTTATTGGTTCTTCAGGGGGCAACATGTGTTTGCAACGGACAGCCCGTCTCGCGGCAAGAAGCAGGGAGGATTATACAGGAAATTGCGGAAGTTTACCGGGCACCGATCGCTTTAGACATTGAGTACGATGTGCTTGCCAATGATGATGACGGTTTGCGTCGAATACTTACCATCGAAGAGGCATTCGACGCTGGGAGATACTTTAATCGAATTTCTCATTGGTACGATCAGTCGCTCTATGAGTTTTCCGATAGCAAATATGATCCCGTCTTGAATTCATTTTACTGGTCGTCCAGTCGCATCGTCCAATTTAATGAAACTCAGCGTGAGTGCCACGAGATCACGCCATGGATCGATCCTCAGTTGCATCTGGATACGCGCCGTTTCCTTTCTTCTGTCGGGATCTTGACACCAAACCGCCTTTCGGGTTCGTTGGCGGATGTCCAGGAGGAAGGATTCGCCTATAACGGACGTCACTTCTATCCGGCCTTGTTTGTGTATTCAGACGATCCGTGGACGGTCGAGCGCCTAAGCGATTCAAGGGTTTGTGTCCAGCAGAAGGTCCATGGCGTGACCGACCGATTGATGTTTGAATTTAGACCTTTTCCCGTCTTGGTGATGCGTGAGCTGGTGAATTCTCGACGCGGTCTGCAGATGCAATTTGCATTTCAAGATTTTGTTGACGTGGAAGGGGCGTGGGCAATTCCCCAACGAATCGACATTGATTTTGATGATCGGCCTGACCTTCGAATGGTAATGCTCGAGCTATCAACAAAGGTCAGTTCTGGGCGGTTTGCAGTCCCTGTCCTTGGGGGGACGCGTTACTTTAATTCTGATCGCGAGCTGACTCATGTGACCGCCGGAGGCTATGACTTATTAGACTTGACGGCCGAGCGTATGGAGATGGCAATGGCGGCAAGGCCGGTGTCTGCCGTCAGTTCTGGTTTGTTGAATGTTTCCGTTTCGCTTTTTGCTATCGTGGTGTTGATGTGGGGCGTGAACTGGTTGGGCTGGCGAAGGAAGTGTTAGGTTCTCAAGGCACTCTTGCCTTCAGTCGCACGGCGTTTTGGTGGCTGGGCGTCGTGGTAATCGTCGCATCCCACGCGGTGATGCTGGCGACTAACGCGATTCGATTATCTCCGACGGCGGACGAATATGGGCACCTGTACGCAGGGCTGGCACTTTGGGAGGATTATGACACCTCTGTGTTTTGTGTTAATCCGCCGCTTATTCGTGTGATAGGTGCTTTTTGGGCGCATCATTTGGACATCGAATATCCGAAATATTTATTACAGGATATTGCCGATCGGCCTGAATTCGTGTTGGGAAGAAAGGCATTCGAAACGGATCCAGATTGGTTCGTGTGTGGTTTGATTTGGGGTAGGCTGTCTGTTTGCATGTTCTCGCTTTTCGGACTGATGTTGTTAATGGCATTGGTGCGGCACTTTCACGGCCCGGTTGGCGGTTTGGTCTGCGGTGTGTTCTGGGGCTTTCAGCCAAGCGTGATCGCGCATGGGTCGCTGATTACCAATGACATTCCGGTAAGCGTGATGATGCTCGCATCGATGCTCATTTTCATCTATTGGCTGCAACGGCCTTCGGCGGCGAAAGCCCTGTTGGTCGGAGTGGTGTACGCCACTGCGTTGCTGTGCAAGTTCACCGCCCTAGCCTTGCTACCGCTTTTCCTCGTGTTCGCCGCAATTTGCTGCGATGTCGGGCTTCGACGGCTTTTAATCCACATATGTTTAATGGTGGGCGTGGCGTGGGCGGTATTTTGTGCCGGCTATGCGTTCTCGGGGCTCGGGCGGACGTTGGGGTCCTTTCAGTTCCTAAGTCCAGGTTGGAGAGGCGATGTCGGCCTGGAGCGTATTTCAGGGAATGCCTTTAGTGACACAATCTTGTCGAACTTGCCGGTGCCCATCCCCGAGGATGTGATGATCGGCATGGATGTTCAAAGGTTTGACTTCGAGACTGGGACGCTGTCGTACCTGGCCGGGCGGCGTGGAACAGCCTGGTGGTTCTACTTTTACGCGATGGGCGTCAAGCTACCGATTGGTACCCTGGTGGCGTTTACCGTGGCGATCAGCGTTGCCCTGCGGCGTGTGTCTAAGATTCAAGCGTTTGAGGCTTTTTCACTCGCATTCCTAATATGGTACGGACTGATCACCGTGTTAGCTGCTGGGATTGGGCAGCAGCATCGCTATGCGTTTCCCGTGTTGCCCTTTTGCGTTCTATTGATCGGTTTTGGGTGGTCCAGAAGCGGCGTGGTTCTGCGATGTCTTCTGTTGACCGGGGCTGTCGGGACGGTGGTCTTTTGTTTGGCTGTGGCGCCAAATTGGCTTCCTGCGTTCAACACATTGTCCGGTGGGGCGAAAGCCGGGCATCGTCACCTGTTCTGTGACGCGACCGATTGGGGACAGGATCTTCAGCGGGTCGCTAACTACGCCAATCGGCAGCCTGAATCGATACGCGTCGTGGTTGTGTCTCGCCTCAATTCCGAGACGAATCTGCGGGCCGCCGGTATGCGGAGGGGGATAGAGTTCAGTACCAATCCCGAGCTGGTCATTCGACGTTTTATAAATGGATCCCGAGTGGACCGTCCGCTACGGTTGATTTGCAGCAAAACGGATCTGTCGATGGATCCCTGGATGATGGAATTCTTGGAGGAACGCGACGGCGTGATCGATTTGTGGGGATCACATTTGACTTTTCTGCTGGCCGTAAAAAGCGACGAACACGACATTGGCGTTTGGCCGACACGCTAGACGGTGTGAATGCTAAGTCATATCGCAGATGACTGCCGCGAGCCAGAAGGAGTCGATATAATTCTCGAGCGATCCTATATATCGGATTGCGACACGGCGGACATGGTTGACCTGTCCCAGAAGACACCCCACTTTCCTCCAGCCAGAAAGGCCACCAAAGGAATTTTCCCGTATCGGTTGACGCTGTTCCCGACAGGAGCCTTGGTCACCTATTGCTTAAGCTCGTGCCGTCTACCGCCAACGATGGCTGTGCGAGGGACGCCAAAGATGGCCCCGCAAATGAAAATACCAACCGCCCCGATGATCGATCTGAAGTAGAAAACCCTGCCCGCGGCGAGGAAGTTTCGGAGCCAGGCCCCAGCGGCGTCGCGCTCCGCGGGCACGCGGATGAATTACTCGGCAATGCAAAGGGTCACTGCGACACCCTGGCTCGTCTGGTTTCTCCGTTGGCACAAGACCCGGACGCAGAATTGTTACCCGCCACGCGGCGAGGGCTGGTCCGTTATGTCGACGAATTGCAGCGGACTCTCAACGAATTGATGAACCTATCCGAATCAAAAAATGAACGCGGATCATAACGGGATGCTGTTGGTGTTTCCTATCGATCCAGCCTGGTATTGGGCAGCAGCCAGGTTATGCACGGCAGGGCTTTCCGTCAGATGCACGATGGTCAACCGAATCGATTGGCGTGCGGGGCCTGCCAGGCGTTCACCCTGCTTTCTCAAAAACGCAAGTCTCGGGGATTCACGAGATCGGCGGGGATGCTCTGGTGAACGGTTCACTTGAACCAAATCGTACTTTTGGGACGGAGATTTTTGGGTTCCAGGAATTGACGGGCGAACGATCTGGCCCTGTACGAAGTCCGATGCGGCGTCGGCACAAGGTCTTCCGAAAAGGGTCAGAGTCGACCGGTTTCCGATTCTGCGAAAGAAAAGATTCTTGAATCTTCGAAGTTTCGACACTTCTCTTTTGGAAAAAGCCTTCGGGGACCTTAAATTTGCGTCCTGAGTTTCGGTGCCGCAATCTGGAACCTCAGCTATACAAAATTGCGGGTAAGTACAAAGACACGAGGGTAAAATGATGGTTCGGACTCTTGCTCTGGTCTCGCTGGGGCTGCTGGCGTTTTGCTGCCTCTCGCCGGGCTATGAAGTGACGAATTCAGAATCCGCAACGCAAGTAACGGGTGCGGGGCTGTGGAACTGTGGGGCGAAAACCAAAACCAGTCACGGTACCACATGTGACGCCCTTCCCGACCAAAGTGGATGGAGTTGTGGTCCGGTGCAGAACGACAGGTTGAACAGTGATAGCTGTAACCTGGAGGTGCATAGGTTTGATCCTTGCGATGAGTATTGTAGCAATACTTATCGGATCATCGGAGTTTGCGGTTGGTTCTGACTGGCCCGCCGGGGCGTTGCCGTTTCAAAGCTTTTGTCGACGCGTGTCTTCAGACATGATGTTTTTCACTGTTTTCGTCGTCAATCCGAACTGCAAATTGATGTTGGTCGATCCGCGAGTGATTCGCGGATTGGAGGGCTGGTGCCATACATCGTGCCCCAGTCAATTCGCTTGAAGCTTCAAGATTTTTTGGAGGCCGTTGACGGCCATTCGGAAACCGTTGCCGAGTTGATTTGCTGTTGCGAAAGAAACGATTGTGACAAGAAAATACAATTGCCTGGTTCTTGTTGATATGCTGAACAAGCAACGCCCGAGAATGGTCGACCGAACACGTAAAGTGGCTGGCACCATCGCGTTGGCCTTTTTTATCTACGCAGTTGGGACTGTCAGAGGTGAGGGGGTCGACCTGACTCAGGCCGAAGTTGCAACTCAGAAGAAGTTTGAAAAGGTCAACCGCCAGTTTCAGGTCTCCTATGTGGTGACGCAGAAATTTGTTGGCGAAGCAGAGAGATTTGCACCGGCTCACGTTGGTAGCAACGGCACTATGGAGCGTCTCGCTTTGAAATGGTCTGCCGTTCACGCATGGGATCGGCCATCAAAAAAGTACTATCATCAATTGGGAGCAGGTGCCTCCGCGGATGTTCCCTTCGCGAAGCCCGACGGACGTCGTAGTTTGATGTCCGATGGAGAATTGGCGTATCGTCTAACAGGGGTTGGCGATGGGATTCACGCCACTCGCGACATTGATTCGACCTTGAACGATCCCACCCGCGTTGGCTCCGATGATCTTTATCGGGAACTGTTGGGGATGGTGTCGGTTCGGGACGGCTTTGGTGTCAAATTGCGGGACCCGGCTCTTGAAAAGTATGTTTCACTTCTTGACATTCTCCATGAAGGGTCATACGCCGCGACCTGGGTGACACGGCGTGGCGAACGCATGCTCAGGCTTGCCGATGAGGGTCGAGATGAAATATTCCTCGATCCGGCTCGAAATTTTGCTCTGGTCGAACGGGCGCATTATTGGAAAGCCTTTCCCGGTGAGGTGCGAACCTCGTTCATTGTTGAATCGTTCGAAGAAGTCGAGCCGAAGATTTGGATGCCAGTTCGTGTGAAACTGGAATATTTCTCGCAGCCTCCAAGTTCCGCACCGGTGGTCGAAGCGATCTTGGTTGCTTCGAAGATTAGCCTAACTCCCGATCCCATGTACTTTCGACTTCCCATCGAGAACGCCCCGGGCATCATCGATGAGGACCGAGGGATCGCCGTCAATATGGCTGATTTGGAAGGCAAGAGCGTTCGCGAGTTCCTCGACTCTCAACCGCTGGCGGAAGGGTCGCGAGGTTTTTTCAGTGCACCTGTTCTCTTCGTGGTACTCAGCAGTTTTTTGTTGGTCGTCTTTCTGGTCTTTCGCAGGAGAAGGGTTTTGTGACGGAGACAATGTACGTGAGCGGACCGACTCAATGAAAAGAAAACTCGCATTTTTCGCGTGTGCGATGTTGGCGTGCGATGCGTATGCATTGGAATCGCAACCTCCCCAGAGTGCTCAACGGTGGCGAGATGAAAGATGCTGTGGCCCGGTCAGTCTTTACGTACTTGCGAAATTGGCTGATCAGCCATTGGATTTGGAGGAGATCATTCGAATCGCCCCACCAAGCGACAAAGGCCGGACAAAAAGCCTGGGGACAGTGGGGGATTTCCTCGCGGCGTTTGTTTATATTCTTTGTAAGATGGTGCGTCGTGGAGTCAGAAAAACGTTGCTGAAAAGTTTTGCGACCGATGGCACCCGAGCGACTGGTCTGTTTCGGGGGTGGCGTCTGCCATTGTCGCTGACTCGATCAAGTTTCTTCAAGCTCGCCATTTTGTACTGTGGGTTTGCATTTGCTAACGAGCATGCGCGGGGCGAACATGTGTTGCCCCGCTCCGTTAAGACAGCTCTTGAGCAAAACTCATCGCTGTTTTCGAAAGCCAGCATTACTGGTCAGAAGAGTCGAAAAATAATTTCTTCGATTGAAGACGTAAAAATCTTGTTTAGAACTCTTGAATCGCGGGACGAGTTCGAGAAAACGCTTGGTTTTGAGCTGAAATTCAACGGGCCACTTTTTCGAGAGTCCGTGGTGCATCCCCCGGGGGCCTACTATGCGAGTGAACTCGTAAATGAAATATCTTACGATGGACAAAAGTTTTATCACGGATCGAAAGATCTTAGTGATCCTGCTATGAGCAGCGTGTTCATCTACACGCCGGAGATAGCCACTTCGCGACAAGAGCGGATGGAAGGCCTGGACTATTTGGCATCGATGGGATTTTGGTATCTCGATGAAATTGGTTTTAGGGGGCCACACTCCGTGGCGGTGGCGTGCTCCCCAAAAACTGGTCCATGAGTTATGAGAGTGTACTGGCCAATAACGGCCAAGGAGACTCTCGAGATGAAACAAGCACGAAAGCGACGTAAGCCCGAACAGATCGTCAAGGCGATCGCCGAGGGTGAAGCCATGTTGGCCGCCGGCAAGAGCCTGGCGGAGGTGTACCAGAAGCTTGGGATTGTTGAATCGACCTGGATGCGATGGAAGAAGCAGTACGGCGGCATGAAGTCCGATGAGGCTCGACGGCTTCGCGAACTCGAAATCGAGAACCAGAAGCTCAAAGAACTGCTGGCCGAAGCAGAACTCGATAAGCGAATGCTCAAGGTGATCGCTGAGGGAAACTTCTAAGCCCGACGCGTCGCCGTGAAGCAGCCTGCAAGTTGCAGAGTTGCTTCGGCGTCTCGGAGCGTCGGGCTTGCAGGACGCTCGGCCAATCGCGAAGTAGCCAACGATACCGGCCAAACGCAAAAGAAGACGAACCACGTCTGGTTGCTCGAATACTGGAACTCGTCCGCGAGTTTCCTCGCTATGGCTATCGACGCATCACTCGTCTTCTGCGGCAGGAAGGCTGGCGTGTGAACTTCAAACGAATCCACCGACTCTGGAAACAACAAGGTCTCAAGGTGCCGGTCAAAAAGGCGAAAAAGCGACGATTGGGCAACTCCGAAGGCGGCGTCATTCGTCGATCGGCCGAGTACCCCAATCACGTTTGGTCGGTCGACTTCATCTTTGATCGAACCGAAGACGGTCGCTCGTTGAAGATCCTCTCTCTGATCGACGAGTTCACTCGTGAGTGCATTGCACTGGAAGTGGGTCGAAAGTTCACCGGCGACGATTTGGTGGCGCTGTTGAGCGACTTATTCGTCAGCCGCGGCATCCCGTCGTTCATCCGCAGCGACAATGGCCCGGAGTTCATCAGCAAGGCGGTCCGCTCCTTTCTGGACTTCATTGAGGTGGGGACTTCCTACATCGAACCGGGCAGTCCCTGGCAGAACGGCTACGTCGAAAGCTTCCACAGCAGGCTTCGCGATGAGTGTTTATCGTGCGAGCTGTTCAGCAGCTTGTCCGAGGCACAGTCGATCATTGAGTCATGGCGTCAAACGTACAACCATCGACGTCCGCACAGCGGCATCGGTGGAATGGCCCCAGCGGATTTTGCTTCACAGTGGGCTACTTCCGCTTCGTTCGCTGCGCTCCCTTCGCGGAAGCAGCCCACTGTGGAATCGTTTAACCAACCCGTACTCTCATAACCGTGGATCAGGAAATGGGGGCATTCCAGCGGAGCTTGGTCAGCCGGTTAAATCTGTCATTCTCGATGCTGAGAATCGCGGGAAAGTCATTTCAGTTAAAGACCTCAGCAACGGGGCAATGGAGTTGATTGAGGTCATCATCGAGCAGCCAGAGCCCTGGCAGAGTCAGATGACATTTGACATCAAAACGCATGAGCCCTTTGCACTTTTGACGGGCAGTAGTCGCGAATTGCAGATGCGCATTGAGCAAGAGCGGCGAGAGTTGCTGGGAGATAGCCGGAAGATTCGATATCATCTCAGAAAGTCCTTGGGTTACGCCGTCGAAGAGAAATGGGTTTCGAGAGCTTCCTCAGGTGATGTTATGTTTCACACGCGGAATTCGGACTTTTTGCAAGTTGGCTCAGCTAACGCTTGGATTCCAAGGCGATGCGTCGTTGCGTCATTTGCCTACGAAACTTCTCCTTCATCGATTGCACCTGCGGCAGTGTACCAGACTCTGATTGAGATCGTTTCCTATCAAGCGATTGAGTTGGGCAAGAGCGAATTCAAGATTTGGTACGACGAAGCCGGTGTAAGGGTTTCCGATTGGACCAGTCCGCGAGCCACCCTCGAGGATGCGGATTTCTATCGTGTTCCAGCTTCAATTTTTGATATGCCCCAAAAGTCGCCGGTGATAAGAAATGTTTTGGTTTTAAATTTGATTGTTGTTTTCGGTATTGTCGGGTGGTGGGTTTATCGAACGAATCGAAAAAACATCTGAAGTGTTGAAGTGTTATTGTTGATGGTGTTTCAAATTCTAGCTTTTCCTGTGGGGGGCTTCGAGAGAGTTTCACCGGTGTTCGATGAAAGCATGACTGCGGATCAGCTTGCGGAGATTCTAGTCCTTCATCATGATGCGTTGAAGTCGCGGTCGTTGGTTTGTCATGCTGTTCCGCAGAGTGTTGAAGATGAGCCTGAAGGGCATTATTGGCGGAGAACAGCGTCGGTGAATGGATCGAAGTTGATGTATAGGAGTGACAATGGTCATGGGCATTTAAGGATGCCCTGGGGATTTGATCCGTTAAAAAAAGACGTTCGTAATGGACCCCGATGGCTCTTTGGCATTTGTACATGTAAATCGGAAGTTCACGGAGTGTCAGGTTCGTGCCGGCAATGCGCCGCTTTCGGTTCATTATTGGCGTATCGCGATGGCTTTGGACTCTCCTTGGATGCCTGTTGACGGTGTTGTCCGAGCGTTTTGTCTCACGTTGATCAATCGCATACTGTCATGTGATTGGTTTGGCAAATCCTCAGGGTGTTGATCCAATCTATTCGCTTGTAAAATGTGTTTGAATCGAATTGTCTTTTGGGAGATTTTGGGTGGATCGGTTAAATATGCAGTGTCGGGTACTGGATTGGAAACGGATGCTTCCGATCGCTCTCTTGTTTTTCTGTCCGCTGACAGAGGCGTGGGGGTTAGAACCAGCCGACGCATTCGAAAGGCTCTGCGGACGACGACTTCAGTGTACGAAAGCGGAAGTGACCGCGAAGTGGACGGTCAGGAAATCCGCGACCGGTGAGACTTATGGTCTGGATCTAAGCCCGCAGCAGGGATTGGCCAAGATTGCCTTCGACGACGAGGTGCCGATATGGCAGTTGAAAATGGAACGCGATCAGGTTGTCGGCTCGAGATTTCATCGAGATACTCCTACAACCAGAAGGCAGATAAACCAAGATAGCTTTTTGCTCGCTGTCGAATTGGAGAATGACAGGTACTTCTTTAACCCATTTTATATGGGAGCGTTTCTGTATACGGCACCAAGAAACATTCGTCCGCCGAGGGTCAATTTTGATCGAATGTACCCTTCGATTCATCCGCGGATGGTCGGCTTGTTTTCATTAGAGAGTTTACTTCACGGTGTTTCCCATCGATCGATGGATCGTCGGCGGGAGTGGTCAAAACAACCGAGTACGAAGTGTATTGAGACGGAAAATGGGTTTCAAATTGTTGGTCCCTCGTCGACCGGACAGCAAGTGGAATATTCCTATGATACGACAGCTGAGCCAATTTTGAGTATTGTGCGAACGATCGGAAAAGTATCCGAAGACGGCAACTTCGTTCCCGCCGGTGAACCCTGGGCAGTCTTAAAGACCGAACACAGGGAGTTCGGGAAGGCCGTTCTTCCGATCCACGCGAAGCAAGTTCAGACCGAATACAAGGAGGCCTTTAAAGAAGAAACGAGGGAACCCGTCCATGTTTTGGTCAAAACGGTGATTGATCTGGAACTCGATTGGGAACACGTGAATGATAACGACTTCTCACTCACGAGTGACTATCAATCATGGGGCCTGCCTTCCGGTACACGTGTGCTGGACGCGTCGAAAACGCATCCAAGCACAATCGATCGAATCACAGTGGCGCCGATTAAACCATGACAGACGAAACGGAATGGGCTCCCGGTAATCAACAGCCTATTTCTAATCACGGTGGGGCTTTTGGTTTGTCGTTTCCTTTATCGTCGGTGGAGCAATCGAAGGCTTAGTATGTGAAGACGCGAAATGCACTCCCGGCGAGACTCGACGACCGTGCTTCGTGCCGTCGCGATCGGAGTTGCGGTGATAGCTTCGATTGCGATCGCAGATCGACACTATGGAGATTCGCTTCATTCCTGGCGATTAAGTATCGAGTACTGAGTCGGAACGAACTTCGTTGATACGGGGCAGTTTGCAAACGCGTTTTCCGACGAAAGTGGTCCGACGGGTTGGGTTGCCCCGATTCCGACCGTCCTGTTGGGTGTGGTTTGCAAGGCAATGAATCACGAGGAGAAGCGGATATCGTTTTTTTGTTTTGATGCTAAATGCGTTTTGTATGTTTTTGGGGACCTTTTTCGTAGCAAACGGTGATCGTGTCGGGTTCTCGGTTCCCGTTGTCATCATTCTCTTGACTGCGTTTGGCTTTGAACGCTTGCTGCGTTATCAACCGGAAATCCTTTGCGTTCCAGCGATCTCCTTGTGTTTTTCCAGCGCAGGCGAATCGTCTTGTCGATTGCTTCGTCTTTCCAAACGGAAACTGCTTGTTGCGAAATATCTGAGCCAGAGTCTAGCTATCTTAATTTCGCCTATCGTGGGTCTTGCGCTCACAGTGCACTCCGCCGTCGGGTTTGGTCGTGCGCATGGTAGGTTTGTGAAAACGGCGTTTGCCTTGTCGTGCGTCCTTTCACTTGGGTTGGTAATCCTGTGCTCAGCTCGGAACTGGTGGGTTGTCGGGTTGCCAGGATTCGTTAAGACCAACGGTTGGTACGAGTTGTACCAGTCCCAGGTTCTGGATGATGACGGCGTGTTGGATGCGATTACACTTGATCAGCATCCCATTTCAGTGAATTCAAGGGCCCACCTTGACTACTGCTCAGTCGGTGAAGCCGAATTCATTCGGCAATCCCGAAGTCGCTGTATTGAAGCGATATTACGTAGTCCACTGGAATATTTGAATCGGGTTGTGTACCGATTGGCTTCGTTGGTTTTGGGCAGTTTCGTGTTCTGTGGCCAACTTCGACATGCTGATGTGTTTCGTCTGATGGTGTTCGGCGCGGTGCATGGAACAATTGCTTTCCACTTGGTGGTTCACCCAAATCGCAAGCCGCCTTTTGACCACGCTGTGTTTCTGATTGCACTCTTGGCGGCGCCGTATGTTCTTGTGTCGTTCTATGAAAGGTACCGCATCATCTTTTTTCCACCCGTCTATGTTGCGTTCCGATTGTCCATCGAGGCTCTCGCCGGATGTTGGTGGCGACGGGGCCCTGCCATCAACCCAGGGATGTAGTGTTTCATTCGTCGTAGGCCACGTGGTGGGTGACGGGAACCCTGGGGCCATGCCCGGAGATTCTTGGCGGGGGCACTCTCATGCAGGGCATGACCTACGGATGTGGTGACGGAGACCTGTCTTAGTAGATTGATTCGGCGACCGGTTGTTCTTGGTCCCAGGTACAGCGTTTGACGTACCATTGGCGATCACCGGTTTCCGCGTCGATTTTGAATGCCATCGTGACGATAATGTCGTTCGTGAACGGATCGGTGTGATTGTTCCAATTCGTTTCCACGTATTGTTCGCCAAAGTGGGTGTACATCCTCGCTGAACCGACTTGAAACAATTCGATATCGCCGCCGATGTCTTCCAAGGCGGCGACGCAATCGTCTTCCTTGTAGTTTTCCATCGGCGACATTCCCTGGGCGTCTTCCATCGCCCGCACTTCGGCTTCCAGCTGTTCGTAGTGGGTCACAAGCGGTGTGCCGGGTGAAACGCGGTTGATGTGATCCTTGCGCATTTCCATGACCATTTCGCGATCGCCGCGGGCCATCAGCCGTAAGTACTCTTTGGCGAAATACGCCGATTCAGTCCCCACCGTTTGCGTCGCCAGCCAAGGCATTAAGAATCCACAAACACCAAAGCCCACCGCCAAGACCATTCCGATCTTGGCCGGGAGGGTCCCGATGGGTCGGCCGCGGTCGCTAGGCCGCAATGCGATCAAGCCCAGCAGGATCGCGATCACGGGAAGCACCAACAGAGGCGTGCCCAGCAGACAAAACACGCTGGCCAGCCCGGCCAGCAGTGCGAAGAAACCCGAGGCGCGAATGGGCGTGGGTTGTTCTTCCACCCCGTACCCGGTTTCGGCACCGATCAAAGGCGAACTGGACAACGAATCGCTGACAGCGGTCGTATCGGACATTGCGGAATCGACGAAGCAAGTGGGAACGTTGGTTTGGGAAGCTTCGGCCGTGCGATGACGCAATCGCGGGCAAGCGGACGCCTGGGGTGGGCCGAGGTCCCGCTATTTTGAGCCGACTTGGCCGTTACGCCAGTCCGGGCGGAATGGTTCAACCGCAAAAAAGCGACCGGATCCGCCCTCCGCGGGCTCGTAGGCGGTTCCCCAGCGGGTATCGAAAGTGCGAGCGGCGGATTGCCCTTGGCTAAGCAGCCCTTGTCTAGGCGGCCCGGCGACCGAAAGCCGGCATTCGGCGTGATCGCTCCGTGACGCTGTCGACCGTACCCGCGGCATCGTCGAACCGGTGGGGCTGGTCACCGGACCGGACGTCGCTGGTGATCTGTTCCGACAAGAATTCGGCGGCCCTTTTCGTGGCACCCGGCAACGCGACCCGATTGCGAAGTTCTGCCAGATCGGCCTTCAGCCGTCGGAAATAGAACTCGTCGCTCAGCATCGCGTCGATCGACTCGGTCAAAAAGTCCACTGCTGGTTCGATCGGGCCGACCGAGATCATTTCCGGATAAAGGTTCCGATCGCTCATCAAATTGGGCAGCGTGATGCTGTTGATGTTCACCACACGCTTGCCGAATTCGTGAAGCAACCGGCCGATCCGGTACGTGACGGCCGCGGGGGTCTGGCGGGCCATCAGTTCCAGGCTGACCGATCCGCTGACCATCATGGCACAGCGGCTGAACTGGATGATTTCGCTGGTCGCCCCGACGAAAAAGTGGATGGGCAAGTCGCGGTCCGAATCGCTCAGTTGGTCGCGGCACCACAGACACTGGTCGTTGCGATAGGCGGCGACCATGAAGTGGGCATCCGGGTGCATCTGGTGCAAACGGCGGATGGCGGCCAATTGAATGGGAAAGTTCCGATGGACTTCGTGCGAGCGCGATCCGGGCAGCACCGCAACCGCGCCGCGGTCGTCCTTGGCAATCCGCCGTAGCCCCGCCATGACCATTGGATCCAGTGGCTTTTCGGCGACGGCGTCGAAAAAGGGGTGTCCGACCAACGTCGTCGGTATCCCGGCGGTTTGAAAGTAGTCTTCTTCGATCGGCAGAACCGCCAGCACGTGGTCGACCAGGCGACGCATCTTGGCCACACGCCATCCGCCCCAGGCCCACAATTGTGGCGGGCAGTAATAGTACACCGGGATCCCAAAACGCTTGGCACGCTTGGCGATGTGCCAATTGAATCCAGGGAAATCGACCAGCACGACGGCGTCGACGGATGAATCACGAAAGACTTGTTCGGCTTCGTCGGCGAACCGAAAGAAGTCACGCAGTTTGGGCAAGACTTCCAATAGCCCCACCACCGCGTGGCGGGTCAAATCCAAATCCAGATGACAGCCCGCGGCCGCCATCGCCGGCCCCCCGAATCCGCGCAAGTGCACCGACGGATCAGCTTGGCGAAGCGCATCGGCCAGTCGTGCGGCGTGCTGGTCACCGCTTGGTTCACCGACGGAAAAGAAGATCGATCGGGACATGTCCATGGGGGGTGGGCGGGTTGAAAAGTCCAATCGGATTGACCGATCGACTGTCCGATTCGCTGGTACCCCACCGCATCACGCCGCGTCAACGTCACTGTGGTTTCGGGCGATCCTTGCTGGCCCGGATCATGGCCTCTGCATGCCTCCCCCACCCAGTGATCATGCGTGTCGGACCGGTGCCGGGAAACGGTCTTATCGTGAAACACTGAGTGTCGTCAAAGTGATGTCTGTTGGTCATCTATCGTGCCGCAAGGCGGCCAGGAATTTTGCTCAAACCCCGCTTTTTGCGTGACAATAGGCAATTGGCTTCGTTTCAGGCCGATTTGGCACGCCAGAAGCAACGGAGGTCCCCTGACAACTTCGTCGTTCGACTTTTTGGTTTAGGAGGACTTCTATGAATCAATGGATCAAATGGACATTGGCTCCCGTTGCTGCGTTGGCGTTCACGCTGGCGGGCGACGCACCCAAAGCGGATGCGGGCGGTTTCAGCCTTAGCATCGGTACCGGTGGTTATGGTTACAGCAGTTTCGGATACAGCCGCTATGGTGCGTATCGTCCCTATTACGGCCCGTCGATCCGGCCCTACCCGACCGCGACGATCTATCGATCGCGTTCGATCGGTGTTCCGGTTCGGGCGCCGTCGTATTATCACCGCAGCTATCACGTGCGTCCGGCGCCGCATGTTCATTACCGGCCTCCGGTTGTGATCGGGCACGGTCATCACTATGGCCGGTATCCGGGGCATTACGATTACCACCGTCACCGACACTATCACCACTAGTCGGCACTGCAGCGGCCGCGCAGGCGCGCAGTGTCGGCGCGGCCGCATGAACGGATCCAGATGACCCCCGAACTGACTCGTGATTGTCAAACGGTGGCCGATCGTCTTCGGGCGACCGGCCATCGTTTGGTTTTGGCCGAAAGCTGTACCTGTGGATTGCTGGCCGCGTCCATCGCGACCGTCCCCGGCGTATCCCAGCATTTCTGCGGTTCGGCCGTCACCTACCGGGAACAGACCAAGGTGCAGTGGTTGGATATCGATCCAGATCTGCTGTCACGTCATTCCGCGGTCAGCGCACCGGTGACTGCTCAGATGGCGCGGGCGGTGATGCGTCGGACAGATGAGGCGACGGTGTCGTTGGCGGTCACGGGGCATTTGGGCCCTGACGCGCCGGTGGAATTGGATGGCAGGGTCTATCTGGCCGTGTGCGTTCGATCGGACGGTCCGGGGGTGTCGCGGGATGGTCAGGACGATTCCTACGTAGTGCACGAGCATGCGCTGGTTCTGCACGAACGTTCGCGTGTGCAGCGTCAGATCGAAAGTGCCCGAGAGGCTTGGCAATTTCTGATCCGCGTCGCGTTGGCGGAAACCTAGCCACCGCGGGTTGTTTTCGCCGTGTTGATTCGCGTCGCCTGTTATCCGCCGATCGTTCGGTGATAATGGGGCGATGCGACAATTTCTTTCACGACAGTGGGTGTCCAGCGGTGGCGGCGACAAGCCGGCTGGACCGGCGGTGGACCGCGCCACTTGGGGTGAAACGTCGCAGACACGAGCAAGGTCGGGGATTTGGCCTCGACGTTGGCCGGCCTGGATGACCGTTGTCTTGGCGTTGCTGATCGGATCGGCCGTATGGGCGGTTTACTCGGTGACCGAAAGGTCCACGCGCAAGATCGCCGAAAACAATGTTTCGTCGATGCTGTCGGCCGGCGTTTCAGCGCTCCAGTTGTGGTTGATGGACCAGCGGCAGATCACCGCGGGGCTGATCGAGGACTGCGAAGCCCAGTATCCGCTGGGGGCGGCATTGGCTGCCACAACGGCTCCGGTGCAAAGCGATGATACGCCCGCGGATGCTCTGCAGGCTGCAAAGGATGTGACACAGTTCCTGAACGAACAGATCACGACGCGTGATGAAGACATCGATTGCACCGGGTGGCTGATCGTCGATGCGGACGCCACGATTCGTTTGTCATCCCGGCCCGAGTTGATCGGACGGTCGTTTGCGCGTCTGCGTCCCGGTTTGGATACCTGTTTTCGTTACGACAGCACCGTGACGCCCGCGTTGCCGTTGCCGATCCATGACGGCGATGCATCCGCGGCGATCCATTCCCGGCGTGACCTGGCGATGATCGCGTTGTCGACGATCCGCGACGGCGTCTTGCCGGTCGGGGCGTTCGGGTTGCTGTTGGACCCTGCCCATCGATTCACCGAAATCTTGTCGGTCGCCCGAATGGGCGAAACGGGGGAAACGTACGCGTTTGATAGCGATGGGGTGATGATCAGCCAAAGCCGATTCGATCGTCAGCTTCACACCCTGGGCTTGGTCGATGAAGCTTCCGGGGCCAACAGCGTTTTGCGGGTCACCATCCGTGATCCAGGACTTGATCTGCTGCACGCGTCGCCATCAGACCGCCAGCGCATTGTGCAACAGTGGGACCAGTTGCCGCTGACGAAGATGGCCGCGAAGGCGATCGACGGACGCTCGGGAATCGACGTCAACGGGTACACCGATTACCGCGGCGTCAAAGTCATTGGCGCTTGGCAATGGTTGGACGAATACGGTTTCGGTGTGACGACCGAAATGGATCACGAAGAAGCTTACCAAGCGATCGATTTTCTGCGTTTGGCGACGTGGACCCTGCTGGCGGCTTTGGCGTTGACGGTGGTGTCGTTGGCCGCGGTGTCATTGGTGTTCAGCCGATTGTATGCCAGCACCGCGGCGATGCGTGGCGCGATCCGCCGTTTGGGCCAGTACGAATTGTTCGAAATCATCGGACGCGGTGGAATGGGGACGGTGTATCGGGGCCAGCATCAACTGCTGCGACGCGACGTGGCGATCAAAGTGCTGGAACGTGTTGATGAATCCGATGACATCATCCCGCTGGCCGACAGTCGAGCGGTCGAACGGTTTGAACGCGAGGTGCAGATGACGGCCAAGCTGGGGCACCCCAACACGGTGAACGTGTACGATTATGGACGCACGGCCGAAGGCACGTTCTTCTATGTGATGGAACACGTCGGTGGGATGACCGTTCGCCAGTTGATCAAAGCCGACGGGCGACAATCACCGGGACGTGTGATTCATTTGCTGGTTCAGGTTTGTGGGTCGATCCAGGAGGCTCATCATCACGGGCTGATTCATCGCGATATCAAGCCGGGCAACATCGTCGTGGTGAACTTTGCCGGTCTGTATGACATGGTGAAAGTGCTGGACTTTGGATTGGTCCGAAACCTACAGCGGACCGATCACACGCTGACCTCGCCGACCGCGCTGACCGGAACGCCGATGTACATGGCACCCGAGGTCATTCGCAATTCCAAGCATGCCGATCGCAGCAGTGATCTTTATGCGATCGGGGCGGTGGGCTATCAGTTGTTGACCGGTGTGACACCCTATGACGCGACCGCCGTACCAGAGATCTGTGCGATGCGATTGGGCGGCGATCCCGAACGTCCGGCCGATCGAATCGGCTGTCCCCTGCCCGATGACTTGCAAGATGTGCTGATGGACTGTCTGAGCCACGACATCGAACGACGGCCGGCAACGGCGGGTGACCTGGCGGACCGTTTGCGACGTTGTGCTGACGTCGGATCGTGGACCGAAGACGATTCGCGGCAATGGTGGTCTCGTTTTGGCGACGCGTATGATTCGGCGTCGACACCCTCGGGGGAATCCGCCGTGGTGGCACAGCCCGGACGACCGATCCGCCCGATGCGTGACGTATGGGATTCCCAAAGCGATGCGGTTACCGATCCTGCGGCCAGTCTGATGTCGGGACAATGGGACGACGATGAGGGACGACCACCATCGGCATCCGAGCCGCCACGCGGGGGCGACAACACCGCACCCACCGCAGACGATTCGCGGACGTTTTCCTACAATCCGGCCGAACACGGCTTGGTCGTCGATCGACAGCCGGACCCGGCGATTTCCCCCGACTCTGCCACGACCGAATCCACCCACGGCGAAGACGACCAGACCAAGGAATCAGGCTGATGTTCGGTTGGAAACTGCGTGGCAAATCGGCGGCCGTGGATTGGCCGTCCTTGGCCGCTTTGCTGGACGACGACGACCGCCGGGCGGCGATCCAACACGATGCGCCGCAGCAGCATCGTGAAAGCTTCACGTCGGCACTTCGAAGCATCGACACATCGCTGGCCCAGCAGGTCCACGCGGCGGGCCGTCAATTGCATTCGGCCTCGGCATTGGTGGATCGTCCGACCATCGCCGTGGCGGGAATGTTGAACAGCGGAAAGACCAGTCTGGTGTCGACGTTTCTAAGCGATCAAGGCAAACGCCGGGCACTGCGTGGAATCGGCAACCACCAAGGGACGCACCGATTTGTGCTGTGGTTGCCACAGTCCTGGCAAAAAGACCCCCAGCTTTGGCAACTGCTGTTGCAACGGATCGGCGACGCTTTGGGGGCCGCGCCGGTGGATCTGGATCAGGATCCGGAAACCGCGTGGGCACAGTACAACAACACCGGCGGATCCGAAGCGGAGTTGCAAATCCCGTTGATCGCGACCGACCCGGGGTTGGATGCGGCGGGCGTCGGACTGTTGGATTGCCCCGACATCGTCTCCGATGCATCGCTTGGTTTGGGTTCGCCCGAACAACGTCGTGATTTGTTGGGAAAGGCGGCGACGTTGTGTTCTGCATTTTTGGTCGTGACGTCGGCCGAATCGTCACGCGATTCACATCTGACCGAACTGTTGAACGTTGCCGCTGATTTGATGCCCGGCGTTCCACGTGTGTTGGCGGTCAACCGTGTGCGTCCGCCTCAAACACCCGATCAAGTACACGAAGCGTTTGCTCGTGTCGCCGAGATGCACGGGGTCGATACGATCTATGCGGCCTATGATTTTGATGTCCCCAAAAGTCGTCCGTTCATTCCGGAAGATGCCACGGGCGAATTGACAACGATGGGCGATGACGGCGCTGCGGAGTTTCCCGTCTTCTATCGCGTCGATGCCGATCCGGACCAGAACCCGCCGGCCGCCATTGACCCGGATCGTTGGCTGGTCGCGTTGCCCGAGCAATTGGACCGTGGGGTCTTGTTCGATCGCTTCCAGGCGTCTCTGCAGTCCCGGTTGCAAGACTTGGTTTGCGACGACGCCATGACTTGCTTGGAAGCGTCGGCCGATGCATCGCGGAAAGCCTGTCACGATGCCCGACAGTGTTTGTTGCAAGCGGTGTTGGATTTCTTTGCACATCGCGATGTGACCGGTGAAGTCATCGATTTGCGATTGCATCAAAGCCAGCGCATCGTGCGTCAGTTGACCGAAGCCTTTGCCGATACGGCGCCCTGGTATGCCCGCTGGGGCGTTCGTTTGAACTCGACGGTTCGGCGTGTCTTTGGCGGCGTGCGAGACGTTTTGCGCCATTTGGCTCCCACCGCCATGGCACAGAAGGCGGCTGATGATGTCGCCGACAAGTTCCGGCGTGGCGAGTTCGGTGGGCTGCTGACACCGGAAAAACTGCAAAAGTCCATTGAGCGTCACGGGGGAAACACCGCCCTGTCGCATCTCGGTGACCAGGCCGATTGGAATGACGCGATCGAAACGGCGCTGCTGCGTTTTGAACAAGATGACTTCACGACATTGAATCCACGGCGACTGCATCAAGCGGCCGAAAAGATGTGGGCGGAGGTTCCGATGCGGCGCAAGCTGACCTCCGGTTTGACCCCGTTGGTCGCGTTGTTCGCTGCCTTTGCCGGTGTCTTGATGATTCCGATCGATTTCGGCGCCAACTTCATTGCCGCCGCATCGATTTCCGAATTGTTTGCCGCCGCTGGACTGACGGCACTCGCGGCACTGTGGGCGGGTGACAAAAGTCTTCGTGACGTCGGGCACCAAGCGGCGCGACAACAAATCGCGGACTTTCACGCCGTCCTGTGCGATTGCTTTGGCGTACCCCGGACCGCGGGCGGTCCAGGCGAAGCGACCGACAATGATATGATTCTGATGGTCCGGCAAAAACGGTTGCCGATGATGAAACCAGACATCATTCGACGTGACAGTGAAGGCCCGGCGTTGCGTGTGTTCCATGTTCGCGATGAATTCCGCCAAGACCTGGTGCGACAGTTCCCTTGATACTTTGGGCCATCTCTGCCTGATCCATCGATCCTTCATTCCAAGTGGTGCCCGTGTCGGCGTCTGAATCCCAGCATACTGAATGGTTGGCCTCGCCCTTGGCTGGGCCAGCGACCGACACCGCCCCCGGTGACTTGTTTTTACAACGTGTTCGACGGGCAACCCGCAATGTGTTGGGCAATACACCGTTGGGACAACAGGTCGTCGCCCTTTGCGAAGACCACGCACGGTCACGCGTCGCGATCTTGAATGATCGTGCCGGCGGTGCCGCGGTGGTTGCGGTCGTGGGGGCCACCGGTCAAGGCAAATCGTGGCTGGTCCGCCAGATGATTCGGCGTTCGGGGACTCGTGAATTGATCGCCAGCGGGAATAACCTGGACCAAGCGACCGAAAAGCTTCGCTGGATCGGGCCAATGCCTCCCGCGGATCTGGACGCGTCGAGCGAGGAATTCTTGATGTGCCCCGCCGATCAAATGGAACCGATCGGCACGCCTTATCTGATCGTTGATTCACCCGGGGCGACCGACGATCGACAAAGGATCGCCGACGTGGCGCGACGTGCGTTGGCGATGGCGACGGTGCTGGTCCTGGTCGTTCGACGCGATCAAATGCGCAGCCATTCGGTCACAGTTTTGAATCAGATTGGTGAAGGCACCATGGTTGTGCCCGTGATCAATGCCGTCCGCGACGGTGACGATTCCGTGGCCATCGACGCCGATGCTTTTCAGTCACGTTTGCGAAAGACCGCTCCCGCCAGTCTGATCGTGCGTCCGGTCATCGTGGCCGATTTCGATACCGTCGATCAGGGCGAAGACCAGGTCGGACTCCAGGCGGCACAGCAGGTTGCATCAGCGATTGAAAAGGCAATGGTCGAAAACGGACAAGCCGGTCACCGTCAAACGACACGCCTGAACGTGCTGGAAACTCGTTTTCGATCCGCGTTGCATTCCATTCTGCGCGACCGATTGCCCGGGCTCTCCGATGCCGTCCAGTCACTGCATCGCGAGACGAAGCAGATCCCTTCGCACGTTGCCGAAAGCTTGTTGGGGTCGGGCGGTTCGTTACGCGCGGTCGTCCGTTCCCGTTTGCGATTGTCGCTGATGGAGAATACGTCGGCGATCTGGTTCCCTTACCGATCAATTTTGGGCGTGCTGAATTTAACCAGCGGTGCCTGGGATCGTTTGCTGCTTTCGCTGTCCGGTTCGCTGCCATCATTGATCGGGACGATCTGGGCGGGCACCCGCAACGTGATGGAAGGTCAAAACGCGGCGTCGGAGATACGCGAAGGACTGTTGCGACGCAGCAACGCCGCCATCGATGATCGCCTGAGGCCGTTGACGCTTCACTTTCGATCCGAACTTTCAAAGCTTCGCCAGGACGCGGAACCGGGCGATGGCGATCACAGTGATTCGGCCGTGGCTTCGCTCGCGGGGCTGGATACCTTGCAAGAAGAATCACAACGCATTGTCCAGCGTTGTACGGACGCCGCGTCATGGCCCGCCTGGGCATCGACCCTTGCCGGATTGATCGGGACGACGCTCTTTTGGGCCTTGTTGGCGGGCCCGATCGTCGCGCTGTATCGGGAATACCTTTCAGCCAGCTATGGCGTGGTGGGGCAAGGATCCGGAGTGCTGGAATCGTTCCCCCATCCTAATTTTTCGATGATCCTGACCAGTGTCCTGCTATCGCTGTTGCCCACGGCCGTTTTCGCGATGTGGGTGGTGGCGATGGTTCAGCGGCGTGGAAAAGTTCATGCCGTTGAAACACAGATTCGCGACGAACACCATCACGTGATCGGACGAATGCAAAGTGATGGCGTTCTGCGGTTGCGTTGGGATGATCCATTGTTGGCCGATGCGGAATTCCTGTTGTCGATCGGTTTGAAATCGATGCCCGGCGATCGGCGTGCAAACGATCTGGGGTCACACGATCTGGGGTCACACGATCAGGCGTCAAACCATCGCCCGAATGACCAATCGGCGACGGAGGATACCGAAGTATGAACAGAGGTTTGGGTTTGTTTTGGCAATCATTGATGGGGCTGGCCCAGGCCACCAGTGACGCGGCACCGGACGACGACGGCGCCGGATTGTTCGAAATCGTCTTCAGTGGCGGATGGATCGGTCTGATCATCATCCTGGTGTTGTTCTGCCTCAGTGTGGCAGCGGCCTATCTTGTGTTCGATCAGTTCATGACGTTGCGACGTGCGGAAATTTTGCCGCCTTCGGTCGCCGACAGCGTCCGACAATCGCTATTGACCGGTCGCCTCGCCGATGCCGATGCGGTGTGTCGCCGCACACCCAGTGTCATCAGTGTGGTCCTGTTAGCAGGTTTGGCGGAACGAGAGTTCGGCTGGTCCGAGGTTGAAAAAGCCGTGGAAGATACCTTGGCACAGCAGTCGGCCAGGTTGATGCGACGCATCGAATACTTGTCGGTGATCGGAAACATCGCGCCGATGGTCGGATTGTTGGGCACGGTGACGGGGATGATTTTCGCCTTTCAACAAGTGGCGACCACTCGCGGAGCGGCCGGCGCGGGTGACTTGGCCGAAGGCATTTACCAAGCATTGGTGACGACGGTCGGCGGTTTGGTGGTCGCGATCCCGTCGCTGGCGGCGTATGCCATCTGTCGAAACCGCGTCGATTCGTTGATCGCCGAAGTGGCTCAGCAAACCGTGCACGCGTTAACCCCCATCAAGCGGCGGCCCGGCACGTCGCAACGGACGGCCACCCGGAAGTCCACCGCATCGCCGGCGTCTTCGGCGCCCGCGTCATCAACGCCCAGACCGCCCGCTGCCGCACCGGACGATCGGCCTCCGAAACGAACCTGATCATCCCAATCGCATCTCGGCGGCAGTTACACTGACGCCGAAACATCAACGTCGCTTGCGAATCGCTTTGGCGGCCCTCTCCATCACGCTTCACTGCTTGTGAATCTTATGTTTGCGAATCGATTGGATCCTCTTTGCGGCCTTCACGTGTTTTTGATCGTGGTATCGGCCTGCCTGACTTTCACCCCCAATCAGGTCGACGCCGCGGATGATCAGCGTCCCAACGTTTTGTTCATTTTGGTGGACGACCTTGGACTTCACGACTTGGGGGTCGAAGGCAGCACGTTTTACGAAACGCCCAATCTTGATGCATTGGCCAACTCGTCGATGCGTTTCACTCAGGGCTATGCCTCCTGTCGTGTTTGCAGCCCGTCACGCGCGAGCATTCAACTTGGAAAGTTCACCGCGCGGCATGGCATCACCCAGTGGATCGGTGCCGCATCGGGCATGGACTGGAAACGTGATGACAAAATGCTGCCCGCGGAGTACCTGCATTCGTTGCCACAGGAAGATGTGACGATTGCGGAAGCCATGGCCGAAGCGGGCTACACCACGTTCTTTGCCGGCAAGTGGCACTTGGGTGGCGAAGGCAGTTTGCCCACCGATCACGGGTATCAAATCAATGTCGGCGGGCATCATCGCGGAAGCCCGCCCGGCGGATTCTTTTCACCCTACAAGAACCCGGAAATGGAAGACGGTCCCGATGGCGAATCGTTGACGCTTCGCTTGGCCAAGGAAACGGTCGATTTCATGAACGATCACCGGGACAAACCGTTCTTTGCCATGTTGTCGTTTTATACGGTTCATGCACCAGTCCAGACCGAACAGCGTCGCTGGCAAAAGTATCAAACCAAGGCCCAGTCGTTGCCTCCACGTGACCATCGCTTCGAAGTCGACCGCACACTGCCGGTTCGAATCGTCCAAGACCATCCGATTTATGCCGGCATGATCGAAACCATGGACCAGGCGGTTGGCATGGTGGTCGATGCGTTGGCCGAAGCCGGTTTGGATGAAAACACGATCGTTGTTTTCACCGGAGACAATGGCGGCGTGTCCAGTGGTGACGCTTACTCGACGTGCAACCTGCCACTGCGGGGCGGCAAAGGCCGGCAATGGGAAGGCGGCATCCGCGAACCGTTCTATTTGCGGTACCCACCCATCACCGGCGACGGGATGACCAACGATGTTCCGGTCACGCACGCTGATTTTTATCCGACGCTACTGGATTTGTGTGGATTGGACATGCGTCCGGAACAACACGTCGACGGTGTCAGTTTGGTGCCATTGTTGCGGGGGCAATCCATCGCCGACCGCCCGCTGTACTGGCACTACCCGCACTATGACAACCAGGGCGGTGAACCCAGTTCGTTGTACCGCGACGGTGATTATAAGCTGATTCACTACTACGAAGACGGCCGTAACGAACTGTACGATCTGTCCAATGATCCCGCCGAACAGAACGACATTGCGGACCAGCATCCGCAGCGGGTTCAGCAAATGTACAGCCAGTTGAAGTCATGGTTGGATTCGGTCGGTGCGCTCTATCCCGAACCCGATCCCCGCTATGATCCACAGCGAACGGCGGCGAAATGGAAACGAATGCACACGATCAAGAAAGAGTCCTTGGAAAAGTCGCACGCCCAGTTTCTGGATCCCGATTGGCAACCGGATCCCACATGGTGGGGAAGCCAAGTCGTGAAGGACTAGGTCCCGTCGGTGAGCAAGACAGCGACACGTCAAGCCTTGGTCTTTATCTGCGGCTGCATTACCGCGTTGATGGTTTTTGGTGGCCACACGCTGTTGACCGGCCAGTTGTCCGGGCCTCCGCCGATCGCCGATGACCAACTGGCCTATGACAGTCTGGGCTGGGAAATTGCCAACAGCGGCATCTATCAAACGCACTATGCGTCACCGGCGTTTTTGAACGCCTACGGTGATGCGGCCGACGCCATCTTGGATTTGCACGGATCCGAGAATCCCAAACGGGTTGGCCCCTGGCCGACCGCCATGCGGCCGCCGCTTTATCCGTACCTGCTGGCGCTTGGCAATCGGATGTTGGGACGCCAGTTTATGTTTGGTCGTCTCATCAACCTTGCGGCCGCTGCGTTGACTTGTGGCATCTTGGCATTGCTTGCCGATCGCTTCGGTGGATGGCCCACGGCGGTCGTCGCGGTGGTCCAGTTTTGTTTGGTGGATGTTCGGACGCGCATGTTCGCCAGGACATTGCTGACCGAAAGCTTGGCGATGCTTGCGATCGCAGTTTTGTTCTGGGGCTTGCTTTCCCTGATGGATCGTCGCCGAACCCGGCCCTATCTCGGATGGATCACCGCTGGCATCGTTCTTGGGGTGTCCGCACTTCTTCGATCAATGTTCGTCCTGTGGATTCCCGTCATCGCAATCGGTCTGTGGCGTCGAAAACGCAACAGCGTTGGGTCGGGCACCGCGTCCGGCGAATGGATTCCGATCGCAGGCATGGTGTTGATCGCGATGTTGGTGCTGTCGCCTTGGATGGTGCGGAACTTGACGGTGTTGGACGGCTTTCAACCGCTGGGCACCCAAGGCGCGAAGGACGCGGTCGCGGGGTATAGCGATCGGTCGCTTCGTGGTATGGGACTTTGGTGGGATCCGCGTGCCGCCGGATTGTTTGATGACGTGGGGACGGACCTGGGTAGCCTGGAAACCGAAACGCAGTGGGGACGCACCAGCGTAGCCTTGGCGAAGGACTGGATTGTTTCCGATGGATACAAATTGCCGGTGCTGGCCGCGGCAAAAGTCTTCAGCGCTTGGCGACCCTGGAACTTGGGTGATCTGTATGTGTCCGCGTTTGCATTGATGGGATGGATCGCCTATCGACGCACCGAGCATGCGAATGTCGCCGGAATTCTGTGGCTGGCCTGTACGCTGGGGATCGCCGCCACTTGGTCAACGGCAGGGCGGTTCACGGTTCCCCTGTTGATGCCGATTCACTTGTTTGCGTCACTGGGCGTCGTCCATTGCTGGCGTCGTTGTTGGCAAAGCACACTGCACGAGCCATCAGCGGATGTGTAGATTGCCGACGTCAATCGTTTCGTTTCAAAACAGCTTCGATACCACCCTTTTCAACCAAGCAATCGCCATGTCACTGATTCAAAAGACTGTTGTCGCTCTGATTCTCGCTGTGTGCCTTCCGTCCGTCGGATGCCAACCGGCGAACAACCCGGGGACGTGGGACGAAGCCAAAGCGAGCGAGTACATCAAGGAACAATTGTCGCTGGAGTCAGTGGAGTTGACCAAAACCAGTGACGGATTTACGGGAACGGGCACCGATGCCGACGGTGAAACCTTTGAATTGGTGCTGACCCAACAGCCCGATCAAAATCGCTTGGAATATGATGCGACCGGATCGCGTGGAACGATGGAAAACGGTTTCTATTCGACCAATTGAAAACCGTTTTGCCACGAACATGGTCGATCCGTTTGGCAGTGTCCCATCCGGCATTCGCCACACGTGTGCTGGTCTTCAACGTCCCCCGGCAATTCATCGATCCGCGTTGTGGGGGCGTCCGATGATTTGACAGATCGATGAATTTTCGATTTGTTTTGATCGCTGGCTTTAAACCTGGATCGCACCCAACGCGACCAGGCACATGATGGCGTAACAGGCAAAGATCAAGAGTTGTCGTTGTTGCATCGATTGCTTCGCTTTCGTCTGTGTGGCGACTGATTCAGGCGGTGCCATCAAGCACACCCTTGGTGACAGGGATTCAATGGGACCTCGGCGATTGGTTGTGCCGTGTTATTGGCGTTTGCGGATGTAGTCGACGACCGCTTCGGGGTTTGGGATGTCATGAATGATGACTTCCATGTCGTCCTGGCCCGCGCTGGAAACGGCGATATCACCAAAGCGGAATAAACGCTCGAATAAGTTCTGGTCGACTTTCAAGTTGCGAACGTCTTCGTGACGAATTTCACTGGTACCGCGGTGAATGATTCCGTAACGGTAAATCATTCGTTCGTTGGTCAGTTTCAGTGAATGCATCCGGCTTTCAATCAGCCATTTCACCAGAAACACCAGCCCGATCCCCAAAAGCACGCCACCAGGAATCATCAAAGTCAGTCCTGTGATACCTTCGATGGACGATCCTGCGACTCCCAGGCCCAGGACCAGCCCGCCAATGATCGCCGCTGCGACACAGACAATCGTTCCCAAAAGGTGCCGTCGAAAGACGACGGGATGGATGACCTTTTCGATCGCTTCGTCTTCGGCCAAGTCATCGGCACTCAGAATGGTCGACGGATCGGTGTCACTGCCGTGTTTGGCGGGATAGGCTCGCGGCGGAACGACTTCAAACGGACGATCGCAGTGGGGGCAGCTGATCGTTTCACCGATCAAATGTTGTTCGATGCCGATGGTCGATTCGCAGATCGGGCAGGTGTAGACCAGGGCTCGATCTTGGGGCCTGGCTTCGGTGCTGGAAATCATGGGACCTTCGCCTGTGTGGGGTGGTGAAAGGAGGGCCGCCCTGTGCGATCCGTCCACTGGGATGCTTTGCGTGGTGCGGCCAATGGCGTGCCAATCGGCGGCGGCTCCGTAATGTTGCAAGTGTCGAGCCAAACACGCGGCCGTCCGCGTTTACGCAATTTGCGCAGCGGGAAAAAGGAGAATGTCGCCGGTGATCGTTCAATGATCGCGCGGCCTGACCGACAACCGCGCAGCAGCCATCGTCGCGGGCTGATTCACCTGTTGGTCGATTGATGGATCAGCTGAGATCGTCGTCAAAGTCGGAAAACACTTGGTCAGCCGTTTCCGACCAAGCGGGATCTTGGCCGCCGGATTCACCTTCCCCGTCACCATGTCGATTCAGGTGGTTGATCACCAACAACGCGTCGAACGCGGACACTTCATCATTTCCGTCAACATCGACAAACGGTTTGGGATGAACCGTCTCATTGATTGCCGGAAGCTTGCCAGTGGCACGATCGTGAATTCGGGCCGATGCCAGTTCATTGATGATTTGCAGCGCGTCGAAAGCGGACACGTCCCCGGAATCATCAACATCGTAGGCGTCGATGGGGTTCTGCCATGACTCGGGTAATTCCGAATTAGCTTGCCTGTTCAAGCGGTTGATCACCTGCAACGCGTCCAGCGCGGTCAATTGTCCATCGCCGTTAACGTCATAGAACGGTGGCGGCCCCACATCGTCCGTGATCGCCGGCAGATCGCCTGTGGCTTGGTCGTGGACTCGCGCGGCGTTCAGTTCATTGATGATGACCAATGCATCTCGGGCGGTCACGTCGTTGTCGTGCGTGACGTCGTATCGATCGATCGGGTTCTGCCAACCCGCATCGAAGTTCATCTGAACGTCTTGGACGTCGATCGAGCTGCTGTCCTCTCCGAAGCCAATCAGGTCGAACATCAGTGTTGCGGTTTGACCGTACGCGGATTCAGGAATCGGCACGGTCACATCGATCGATGCGTTCAAGTTGGCCAGCGCGTCACCACTTGCTTGCACACCCGATGCGGCGACCCCGTCACTAAAGAAGGCCTGTCCGCTGGCTTGGATATTCAGCAGGGCATCTCCACCGGTCATCCCGATCATCTCCGGCAAGATCGATTCCGTCGTCGTCGCGTTCAGCAGCGAGACTTCGAAAGCTTCCGGCGGATGAGCGCCCTGCCCCACATCCAGGTTCATTCCACCCAGCGTGAACGTGATCGACTGCACACCCTGCGGCACGACGAACGTCTGCGACAGATCCGAGATCATGCCGACGTCTTCGCTGATCGTGGCGATGCCATCAGCAATCATCACGTCACCGACGGTTTGCCAGGGCGAGCTTGACGGAGCGGATCCGAACTGCGTGAAATCGTCGTCCTGAATACCGTTCGACGGATTGGCATCGAGGGCGTCCGAGACCTGCGAGGCCAGCAACACGAAGCCCAGTGGCGACGCATCAGACATCGCAATGCCGTTCAAGTAGGCGGATTGATTGGCATGAGCGATTGCACTGGAGAGGGCATCCGGGGTGACCGTTTGTCGGCTCAACGCTTCGTGAAGGATGGGAATCTCGGCGGTGCCCGAGGGTAGTTTCCGTTGACCCCTTGAGAGCTCCGCTGCCATCAGGTTGCTCGAATGCCAACGCGGATCGAGTTCATTTCCGGTTGGGTCGAGATAGAAAGTCTGACCATGTACCTCGATGGTTGGATTTTTTGCGTCTAGGTCTTTGGTGATTTCAGCAAATCCCGGATGCCACTGACCGAATCCAATCATGTGCCCAATCTCGTGGGCGAAGACGGTCAAGAGATCAAAGCCACTCGGTCTGTGGACATCCGAGCCCGTAAACTCTTCATCGGTGAGCGGCGTCGCATCAACAAACCAATGGTGTCCGGCCGCATCGTCATCGATCACAATCGTGCCACGGATTGTCCCGTCTGGATCAATGCTTTCGGGTGACGCGAACGCCAGCTGTTGTGCCGGAAGATCCTGAACCTGGAACGTCAAGAGAATGTCCTGGGGTAAGTTCAGTGAAGCTTGCCAATAATGAATTGAGGCTTGTAGTAAGGCTTCGACGTAGACAGGGTCAGCAACAAGGTCTGCCGACTCGTCAATGACGTACTCGATTGTTCCGCCGTCGATCGCGGGTGCGGCCAGTGGCGTTTCGTCACGTAGTGACTGCACGAACTCTGCCGGCATCAAAGCTGTGTGAACCAAGGTTCTATCGGATGCGAGCAAGCGAACACGAATTCCTTGGTGGTTGACGACACCCGCCCTGTTCAGTTCCGGTGCGACGGCATCATCCCAAACTTCTTGTCTTTTCGCGTCGGTAAGCATGATCCCAGCAGCTGGTCGGAAGGTCGTTGAACCGTTTCCGTCGATGCCGACCTGCAAGGCGCCCATGCGAATGTTGAAGTTTGGATCGGTCCGTCGACCGCCCGGGAAATCAGAGCTTTGTTGCATTCCGTTTCGACCAGCCCACGCGATGTGGTCTAGTTCGATACCTACCGCAAGGGAACCCTCGTAGATTTGTTCGCTAAGCGAAACAACTTGGGCCATCTGAGACGCGAACCGTTGGAACTCGGCCGATTGATGAAACTCAGCTTTCTGGTGCTCGGGGACGTTGAAGTAGTCCAGCTGGAACTTGTTCTTTGCATCAAAGCCGATTCGCGCCCGTGGCGTTTTATCAGCGAACTCACTCGGATGGACTGAATCCTTTTTTGCTGCTGCGTCAAATGCATCGCGAGCAAAGATCGCATCGCGCCCGCCGAATGATGTTAACAACTGTTCTAAGGCACCGACTCGAATGTCGAGGTCGGCGCTTCCAGGATTTCCAGAGGCCTTTGATTCTGCTTTATCGGTTTTGACCGAAAGCCCTGAGTTGATGTTGTCATCGATGAACTTCAAAATGTTATTGCGAAGGTTTCGCTCGCGTCCTCTCAATCCGGCGGCCTCGGTCGCGTTACGAAGGGTGTCACCCAACTTGTTCAATCGATGAACGTCGTTGAAGCTTCCTTTCGCACCCAGCACATACACATCTGAGCCAACAATGTGACGGACTGCACCTAGTGCGTTTTGTACATCCGGTCGACCAGCGAACACTCCTTCTCGCCCGAGTGTTTTCATGAATGTTGTGAAGTTCGGCTGCGAGGCCATCAAGTACCTGATTTCCACCGACTGGAAGAAGTCGTTTCCAACATCGACGAACTTTCCGTTCGCAGCATCGTAAGTTCCATTGGTTCGGCCGCCGCGCAGGACTCGCAATACACCTTCGGCATTCTCGCCGAGTTTCGTACCCTTTTTACGTTCCGCTGTTTTCTCCAAAAGACTGATATACTGGGAGAACTGAGGCGATCTTTCGAAATTATTCGCAGTGTTCTGACGCTCAATAAACGCTGCCGTCCCACCACCTAGAGTGGATCCAGCGTCATCGACCATGGCGCGGACTTGATCTCGGGTTCCAATACCTTCGTTGACGAGTCGATCAATCACTCTCTCAGCGGCGATCTTCTGATTCTTCTCCGTGAAATGCGGGACGCCCTTCAGCTCATAAAGCCGTTTCACCATCATTTGGACATGTTCTGAAGTGAACTTGCCATCGGGCGGATTAAGAACGGCCGGATCGATTGGGCGAGCTGAACCTTCCATCGCCGATGCGGGATCACGCTGGATCTCTACAGAGTTCTTTTTCAGCTGCTTCGTCGAGCCGGCGGCGGTCGCGGCTTCCGCGATCAGGGGTTTTCCGTCAATGAAGTCACGGATTAGCCTTGGATTCTGCCGAACAGACTGGATGAGCTTATAACCGTTTTCGATCTTTCCTTTGAGGTCCCACAGACGCTTGCCGCCATCAATGAGCGAGCTGACCCCTTGCCGTGTCGATTTGTATGTTGCTGCGAGTTCGATGGCTGATCTGACGGTAGATACAAATCCACCCTTCGATGAAGAGGCGGCTGTGATGGCGTCGTTGTCAGCGTGTGTTGGTGAATCCTTACTTGGCGTGTCATCGATCGCTTCGTGCTTTTGCCTGACACGGTGTTCGACATCAGTCACTTGACCCTGAGCGGCGCGTTGGCGCGACGTTGCAACTGCGCGTGCATCGCCGGCGTCAGCGGTTGCTGCGTGCCGGTTCGATGTGTTGCCATTCAATCCCGGTACCGACCGAACGACGCCTTCGAGGCCTCGTGTACTACCGAAAGCGTCACGGTCGTCGAACAAGCCCTTGATCGCACCACCGAATGCTTTTCCGTCACCTTGGAAATACGCATTGATGGCTGTGTTGCTGTTGTCGTAGACGCTTTGCACCTGCAGCCCGACGCCCACGATCGCGGATGCTGCTGCTCCGTAGCCGGGAATGAGACCGAGTAGCCGCGGTCCAAATTCCTTGAACGCTTCGCCCCAATTGTTGTAGACGATCGCCTGTGTCCAAACTTGCCCCGAAACCGCTTGCCCGGTCGCCATCGCAATCGGGTCGAACACAAAGGTGTTCGCTAGCTCGACGTAGTTATCGATCGTTGAGGTGATGATTCCATCGACGGTGTCGACGACGAACTGGGCAGTTTGAGCTTGGGCCGGCGGCATCGCTTTCTCGCTCGCCGCGGCGACACTGCTGCGGAACGGATTGCCGAAAACCGAAAGACCCATCGGGTCTCGGGCATTCACCGGATTGTTTTCAACGTAACGATAAAGATTCGATTCACCTGATGCGAAACCAATCGGGTCCACGCTTACAAATCGGCCGACCGACGGGTCGTAATAGCGAGCTCGATAGTAGTACAGCCCGGTTTGATGATCGTATTCACGCCCGGTGAATAGATAATCAGTCGTGAAGGCGTCATTCGTTTGACCAAGTAATCGTCCGAATGAATCGATCCAGAAGTGTGTCAGGTGCGTTCCGTCGGCATCCACCAAGTCACGGACCGTGTTTTGATGATCGCCAAGTAGCCATTGGTAATTTCCGCCCCCAAAGTCTTGTGCGAGAACATGGTCGATCTCAAACCCATGCAAATAGGTGGTGTCGACAGCAGGCAAGCCATCGCCATCGACCCCATCGCTATCGATCCACTTGATCGCAACATTTCCATCGATGTAACTGAAGTACTCGATGGCCGGGGAAGAATCGTCCTCGGGAGAGGTGTCAACACTGCGGCTGACACGACGGTCCATCGAGTCGTATCCGTACTGAACGACGCTTATCAGTATGCCGTCATTGTCGTACGTTTCGACCTGTACGAGGCGGTTGCGATGATCCCACGCGAATCGGTTGACTTCACCAGTTTCCGAGTCAACTGCCTCGACAAGATTGCCTTCGGCGTCGTATTGATACTGAAGTTGGCCAGCCTGGACGAGTTCGTTCTGATCGTCCGTCTGATAGGCTCCTCCGTGGTGCGACGAAGCAACTCGGTGACCATTGTCGCCATACTCATATGCTTCATCGAGCAGTGCCGCTGCAGTGTGGTCTGCTGAAACGAGTTGATTTGAATCGTCGTATTGATAAACCGCATCGTTGCGAGTGGAATCAATTGAGGTGATGTTGCCGTCGCCCGAATACTGCAACGCGTATGATGCGATCGGGGAAGAAACGGCACCGTGAACAATTGAGTCGACAAACCCTCGAGTGTCGAACCCATAGTCTGTCGTCAGCACGGGCGTGTCGTTGGGCCCACCGTTGAATCTTTCGAGCTTCGCGACGGAGTTGAGTTCAGGTGCGTACGAAAACTTCACGGACTTCTCTGTCACTGCTGATCCGGACTGCCGAATCGCCTCGATTCGGTCGGTCGCGTCCTCGTAATCGAAGTCGTTCTGTACGAGGATTGGCTCGTTACTTACTCTCAGGGCCGTACGTGTCGTTTGGCCAATCTTGTTTCTCGAGTAATCAACGTTTACCGCCGGCAAGCCGGCTACCGTGGTTGTGGTTTCTCGGGCCACCTTGCCGAGGACATCACCTACGTAGGTAAACGAGACCGTGCCGAGGGGGTTTGTCGTCGAAAGCAATCGACCGCCCGCATCGTACGTATTCGTGACGGAGTGAACGATTGTGTCTGAATCGCCAATCCAATCTTCACTGACGACCTGGTCACGGCCGTTGTACTCGTACTGCACTCGGCGATCGTTTCGATCAACCGTTTCAATGATGTTTCCACCAGCGTCAAAGCGATAAAGTCGAGTTCCCTGTGACGTGGTCTCGGCAACGACGCGATTTCCCGCGTCGTAGAGCATGCTTGTTGTATTGCCAGCAGAGTCAGTGACCGTAGTCAGATTGTTGGCTTGGTCGTACCCAAAGGTAGTTGTTAGTCCGATACCGTTGGTGGACGTGCTGCGCCGATTCAACTCGTCGTAGGTTGATGTCTCGACAAGAATTCTGTCTCCGTCGGTCAACGTCAAAAGATTTCCGACAGGGTCGTATGTCATCTGCGTGACGTTGTTGTCTTGATCAAACGCGAAAACTCGACGATTTAGCGGGTCATATTCGTAACGAAACCCGACACGCCCGGATGTTTCGGTCAGAAGATTGCCCGCTTCGTCATAAGTGAGCGTTTGTGGCTCCGCGCCGCGCGACTCGATCGAAACGACTCTTCCCAACGCGTCGTAGTTGGTGACGGTGTCTAGCACGCCAGACGCATTGGTCATGATGACTTGGTATCCATTCGCGATGTTGTTGTAGGACCAATTCTCGGTGAAGAATCCGTCGGTCGCGGGGTCGTCGGTTTGGATTGTTCGCGATGTTACGCGGCCGATTGCGTCGTAAGAGATCTCAGTGACGAAATCGTTCGCATCGATCGTGCGTACCAGATGACCGGCATCGTTGAACTCTTGATGAATCGTTGCGATTTGAGGGTTTTCGGGGGTTCCGACTTGTCGATCGATTTGTATCGGACGATTTGCGTCGTCGTAGGTGTAAGTGGTGGTATAGAACTCACCCCGAGTCGAAACGTCGGTCGCGACACTTCCAAGCGGAGTGTACGTCAGCTTGCGGACGATTCGGTCGCCGCGATTCGGCGTGCCCTCGTTTGCCACAAGATCGCCCCCGGCATCGGTGGGAAGGCCAGCAGGCATGCTGGTCTCAATGAGACGATTGAGATTGTCAAAGACGTGTTCTGTTCGAAAGAAGTCGCCGCGGCCGTCGATTTCGGCGACCATGTTGCCCATCACGTCATATTCGAACCTACGAGTCTGGGCCACGTCTGTGCCGAATGCAGAAGTCGACTCGACCAAGATGTTTCGAGCGTCAAACACATGGCTCGTGATGTTTCCGTTCTCGTCAACAATCCGATCGGGATTTCCCATGCCGTCGTACCGAACGACGCTGACCCCGCCTAAAGCGTCGGTGTGCTTGATGACGCGTCCGAACCCATCAAGCAACGTTTCGCTTTTGTTTCCGCGCGGGTCGGTGTCTCGGCGGAGCGAACCGCCCAGTTCGTACACACTTGAAGATTCATGACCCAGTGCGTCGACCGTCAGGATCGGTCGATTCAATTCGTCAAAACGAGTCTGGGTGGTGCCAAGGGAATCGGTCACCGTGACAAGGTTGCCGAATGCATCATAGGAAGAGTCCTCCACTTGACCGACTTGGTCAATGCGTTGGACCAGACGTCCAAGCCGATCATACCGCAGATTCGTTTCAAAGTCGGATCCCCCGGGACCGATGTGCTGAATGACGTTCCCGATGCCGTCGTATCGATAGAATTCCGACCGCGTTCCCGATTCGCCACCTGGATAGGTGGCAATCAAGATCTGTCCGCCGTAGTCAACTTCATACTCGGTTTCAAATCCCTCGCCGCGTGCGTCGGTGTAGCTGACTAAATTCCCGACCGCGTCGTAGTCGTATTTCTGTACATGAGGTGTGATCTCGCCGACGACGCCACCTGCACGCGAGATCTCGATCGGCTGGTTGATCGAGTTGTAGATGGTGGTGGTCGCAAAGGCGTCGCCTCTCGCGTCAACATGGCGAATCAGGTTGTCTGCTCCGTCATATTCGAAAGTGTCAACGAGCGTTGACGTGTTTTCACTGGTGCCGGCAGGGCGTTCGGATCGCACGAGTCGATTGCGGAGGTCATACGACATGGTCGTCGTAAATCCACGTGGATCGAGAACTTCGATCAGGTTGCCAACGGCATCATGAGTGGTTTGAGTCGTGAAACCTTCGACGTCGGTTTGTGTAAAGAGGTGATCAAGGGCATCGTAGGTCCACGACTGAGCGTGGGCGGAGCCATCAGCAGATTGAGTTGGCCCGGTTTGACTGACAAGATTGCCATTCTCGTCATAAGACAGCGTCGTCGTTCGACCGGCCGCGTCGACCACTCCAATGATTCGACCGATTTCGTCAAGTGTGTATGTCTCTTCTCGATCCGCGGAAAATTCGTCACCGGACATTCGCATTGCTACCAGATGGCCCGCTGCATCGTACTCGTATTCGGTGCGATTGCCCTCCGTGTCAACTTCGCTGCTCTTCAAGCCTCTGGCGTCATAGCTGTATCGCATCTCACCGCGATTGCCGACGTCGTTTGTCCAGGGCAGCAGGACCGATGTGACAAGTCCGCGTGCATTGTACGAATAGTTGGTCACCGCACTGGGCCCAGGTCGATTCTCGCTGCCTGTTGGCTCCGTGATGGATTCGAGTTGGTTGCGATCATCGTAGGTGAACAGTGTTGTGTAGTATTCCCCACGAGGATCGACGACTTTCGTACGATTCCCTGCACTGTCGTATTCGGTCTCGATGGTTGCGAAGACTTGTTCGCTTTCTGAGCCGGCATTAAATGTCTGCTTCACAATGCGGTTTCCCGCATCGTGTTCGAAAGTCGTCAGCGTGAATTCGCCTCTTGGATCCGTCATGGAAATGACATTGCCGGCGGCATCGTGAGCGTACGTGGTTGAGAGCGTGGTGGACTCCCCGGCGCTGTCCACGATGTTTTCTTGCATCTCCACCATTCGGTGAAGCGAATCGTAGAAGTACTTCGTGACGTACTCCGGGCCACGCGGATCGGTCATCTCTAGCAAGTTGCCGATTGCGTCGTACCGAAATCGCGTCACCGATGTTTTTCCGTCAGCGCCGGCAGGTCGAGACATGGACTTGATTTGTCCCAGTTCGTCGTACTCGTAACTCGTCGTGAATCCACGAGCGTTGGTGAACGTTTCGAGTTCTCCAATGGGACCGTAGGTGCGGAGTTCTTCATTACCGGCGGCATCGACGGAGCGAGTCATGCGTCCGAGGGAGTCATACTCCATTCGATCGACGAATCCGTTTGGAATGCTTCCGTCACAGAGCGAGGCACCGGAGCGGCCATCGGAGGAGGCAATGAGGTTGCCCAGCACATCATATGCGAAGCATGACGTGTGACCGCCGGGCTCGGTGATCCCGACAAGTTGGTTGAGGGCGTCAAAGTACTGTGTCACCAGGAACTCGGCGTCGTCCGAGTCCTTGCTTTCCGGCCCCCTGATTTCAATTTGATTTCCGATCTCGTCGTAGCCGAAATGGCTCGTGTAATCCATCGCGTCGGTTCTTGAAACCATTCTTCCGGCCGCGTCGTATTCATAACGCACTGTCAGTGACGAATCGCGCGGATCAGATTGGGATGTAATGTTCCCGGCATCGTCATACTCAGTGATGATCTCATAGGGCTTGGGATCATCTGGAGTTCCCGATGGCCCGAACTGGCGAATCCTGCGGCCGACACCGTCGTATTCGTATTCGGTTGTGTAGAATTCGCCTCGCGGGTCGGTGTGCGCCTCCAAGAGACCCAGTTCGTTATATTCAAAGCGATCGACCAAGCCTTCGCGTGTTCGCGTGGCCAAGTTATTCAGTTCGTCGTAGCCAAACTCGACAGTCAATCCGGTCGGGTCAACGTTCAGTGAAACGAGACCATCGGCCGTGTACTCCGTTTTCCAAACAGCTTCGACATCGGAACCCGGCGCATGCGTTCGCTGACGCTCTCGATCGAGTTTGTCGAAAACGAATTCGGTCCTGTGGCTTGGTCCACGATCGTCCGTTATGCGAATGACGTTTCCGACTTGATCGTATTCGTACGAAGTTTTGTTGCCTTCCCCGTCAAACGCATGTAAAAGCCGACTTGACTTGTCGTAGTTGTAGCGAGTTGTGTTCGAATTGACTGAATTTTCAGACTGCCCAAAGGTTCGTTCGACAGTCATGTTGTCCATGACGTCAAATTCGACTCGGTGAACGATGTTTGTTGGAAGCCTAGTCTCAACTAGGCGATTAACAGCGTCATACAGATATGTCGTGGTATGTTCGTCGCCCCCCCTTGCGTCCTCCACTGAGGTGCGATTTCCGATTTCGTCGAATGTATAACGAGTGACATGACCGAGTGGATCAATCATTGCCGTCATGCGGTTCAGTGCGTCGTACTCCATCTGCACTGTGAAATCGCCTGACGATGAATCTCCTCCCGCACGGCCGTCAGTGCTCGCAATGATGTTTCCATTGCCGTCATAGTCCAAGAGAGTGACTTCATTCTCGCCATTGGTAATTCGAATTTTTCGGTCGAGGCCGTCGTATTCAAATTCGGTCGTAAAACCGCGAGCGTCCGTCTGCGACGCGATTGTCCCGTCGGCACGGTAAGCGATGGACTCGGATGCAGCACCGTTGTGGTCGACTGAGATGATCCGATTTCTTGCGTCGAAACCGTAGGTCGTAGTAAATGCTTCGTCGGACTCAGCTGCTTCTACGATCTTGATGGTATTTCCGGCATCGTCGTGGTGGAATTCCTTGTGATGGTCCTCCGCGTCGATTTCGAGCCCGACGGTGTCAAAAACGTTGTAGAAGTATCGAGTGATGTGATCATCAGTCGCATCATTCTCGACCGTCATTCGGGTGATGCGGTCGAGATTGTCATACTCGAAGTGGGTTACTTCGACCGTTGGTCCCGTTTCTTTAACAACTCGTCCTCGTCCATCAAGTGTTCGTTCGACAAGACGCCCGCCGGGAAGAAGTTCTTTGGTTACTCTGCGTGCGGCGTCGTAGACGTACTCGGTCTTTCTGCCAAGTTCGTCATATGCAAATCGCAGAAGGTTCTGGCTGTCGTAGACCTCCGTGGTAAAGAAACCGCGTGCGTTTTGCTTGACCCGATAGGTGTATTGCGGGTCTTGTTCGAATTCATAGTTTGGTCTGAGGTCGGCCAGTTCATAACCGTAGAGTGTTTCGTAGCCCAGCCCTTCCGCGTCATCGATGCGTGCAGTTGGACGATCGAGAACGTCGTACGCAAAGGCTGTGATTGATCCGTTGCGATCAACTTGTCGTGTTGGGTTCCCCTCAGCGTCGTACTCGCTCGATTGTTCAACCGAGGAGTTTTCCGCGAGTTCATTCACCGTTGTGAGGACACGATTCATTTCATCGTAGGTGAATCGTGTTACGTCACCGGCAGGGTCGGTCGTGCTGGACACATTCCCTTCTGGCCCGTCGTACGTGTAAGTCTGCACTCCATCGGCAAACGTGATTTCCTCAAGACGGCCCAACGTGTCGTAAGAATAGGTTGTGACGTTGTCGTTCCCGTCCGTGACAGACGTCGACAGCCCCGCAGCATCGAACGTGTAGTTTGTTGTGGTTCTTGATGGATTGCCCGTTGTCGTTTCGGGAATAAGTGTGGTGATCGCAATTGCGTCCCCGACCCCGTTAAGCTCGAACAGCGTTTCGCGTCCGAAGGTGCCACCAACAATCGCTTCGGTCATCCGAATCATCTGATTGTTGTTTGCGACGTCGTACTCGTACTCCGTCGTCACACCAATCGTGGAATCTGGCCCTCCCGGGAAATCGGTGCGTTCGACCAGGTTGCCAAACGCATCGTGCACAAAGCAAACGACATTTCCCAAGGCGTCGATCTCAGCGACCATGCGTCCGCCGTCGTCCGAACGGTCGAATCGGCGAACGACTCCGTCACCGTCCTCCACTCGGGTCAGTTGCCCGAATCCGGTCATCTCATAACGAATCTCGTTCCCTTCGAAATCGGTGTAGGAAGCAGCGGCTTGGTACTGCAGGGACTGGTTGGTCCCGCCACTTCCGTCGATTCCGCAGCGCTGGGTTTCAGGTCTAGACTCGGTTCGACTGCGTTGGAGACTCGCGATCAGTTCGATCGTGGGCGCGCTGTCCAGCGTTGACGCCTCTTCAAGGTCAAGGACGGCGGTCGTCTGCGACGGAGATAGTGAGAACGCGCGGTCATCAATTCTTTCACCACCGATGACACGACCGAGATCGTTGTACGTCACCGATTCTGCGAAATCGTCTGCGAGCGGGTCACTTGCGTTTCCCCGCTTGTGAACTTGTCCGGTAATCAGATTCTCTAAAGGTCGGCCATCTGGATCTGCCGCATAAGGCTGAGCTTCGTACTCGAAAGTTCGCCGAGTCAAATCAGGATCGACGATCGCAGTCAATCGATCAGCTTGATACTCGAAACGTGTGACACGTCCAGCCGGGTCAATGATCGAAGTGACCCTGTTGTTCGAATAATTGAACGTCGTCACCAACCCAACTGGATCGGTTACTGAAAGTAGGCGATCACCGTCATGGTCGAAGGTCGTTGCGTTGCCGTGCCGATCTATGACAGAGCTCAGTTTGTTCTCGCGATTGAACTGATAGATAGTTCCATCGAGCATGCGGCGACTGAACGTGCCATCAGCTGCTTGGACAAAGGTTGAGTAATCGAGCCCAACTGGCGTGTACGGCTGACCGAGTGTTTCTGGGGCAATGAAGATCTGCTCGGTGCCGTTTCCGTCGACAAGCAGCACGCCAGAATCCCCAGCAAACAGCTCCATGTAGCCTTCCAGGCCCCAGCCGGCACCGAAGATTCCCCGTCGGGTGTTGACGACAGCGAGAGGTTCGGTCTGCTGCTGAGCCCGCTCGCCAACAAGATTTCCACCCTGTTCGCTGACCAGCTGGTAATCCACGGCAAGTGTGTAGAGTCCCGTCGGGGCTTCGCTCAAGTCAAAAGGGATCCCGATTCCGTACTGCGAATCGTCCTGGAACTCGCGATCAAGCGAGATAAACAGCGAGTTCGCTGGCAGTCCTGCATCGCTGAGACGCTGACGATGTTCCTCGTCGGCGAGCGTTCCGGAAGCATAAACGGCGTCACCATTGCGGGCGGACAATGAAACCGCAAGCTTGTCGTCATTCGAGCGAATGGCCTGTGGGTTCGCCACTGCAACGTAATGAACAAGCCGTTGCTCTGCCCTGAGAGAATCGTAGTGCAGGTTGAGGCTTCGAGTTTTTCCCTGTGATTGATAAGACACCAGTGAGTGGGTCTCGTGGAATGCACCGGTGTGCAACTCCGCAGTGCTGTTGCGACCCGTCTCAATGTCGGCGGCGTTAGACGGAAATGCCTGGAGCGTCGCAGTTTGATTGAGCGGTGTATTGATTAACCCAATCAAATCACCTTTCAATTCAGGTTGAACGCTAATCCCCCGTGGGATTCTATCCGTACCCAACGGTACGTACTCATTGGGTGAGTTGCCAAAAGGATCGGACGGTGGCGGACCGTATCCAATGATTGGGACTTTAGGATTCGTACCGGTCACAAAGAAGCGGAAGTCGGCTGCAAGTCCGATTGCCGGGTTGATTGCTTCGATGGGAACGGTCGAGAGAGGACCCCTGAGAATGGTCGACAACTCGGCAATGTCATTCTCAAAGGGCTCACCGTCCGGGAATTGACCCCACGACTGCAGCACCCCGGCATCAGACTGTGACTCGATGTATCCGATCGCCCCGATGATGTCGTAGGCGAAGACCGCATCACGTCCGGTGAAGCTTTGCAACGCAATCCCGGTGCGATCACTGAGTGCAACATTGTCTGGAAAGCCTTGCGCAATGGTACGAGTCGCAGCGACAAGACGCGGCTGTCCTGCGAGCGTCGCAAAGTCTCCCGTTGCGTTGCGGATGATCCCAATGTTCCCGCCCGCCAGCAAGTCTTCCTGAATGGTCGTGAATCCACCTGTCGACGGATTGCTCAGCAGCGGGTTGTACGCGGTGAATGCACCTAGTGTTGGATCGCTTAACGGATCATTCTGTCTAAACCGATTGAAACTCGTGACAAGAGCATAGGATGGATGCTCTCTGCCAAGCTGCTCCTGGAATTGGTTCTCCTCGACAAACTCGACACTCGATACGTTTCGCACCCCAAAGACCTGCGTCGCTCGTCCTTCTGTCAATCGAGGGATTTGTCCGAAACCATTGAGGTCGATCGGTTCGTAGCTGAAACCCTCTTCGCTTTCTCGAAGGATGGCAAAGCCTTCGGAATTCGCAACTCGGTCGACCACAAGGAATGTGCCCGATTCGTCTGTTGCGGTGATGTCGTACGGACCCGGACCGACAAACGTCACACCACGCGCGTCCAAAGTGTTGAGCGACAAGCGTCCCGCGATTGGTGATGTTTCGGTGGCATTCCCACTTCCCGGCGCAAGCTCTCGATCATTCACTGAGCGAAGTGGTGACAGATCGATCCTCAACACACGTCCAGGGACTCCTGGTCGACCGCCCCGAAACAGAGTCTCCGCCGGGGCGGTGATCAACAACGACCGACCGTCCGGATCCACTGCCATGCCACGCAAACCGGCGGGAGCATGAATGCTGGGCATGCTCACCGAATCGACAACCTGGTGTAGCGTGGGTGACTGGGGATTGATGTCGATGACGTAGACGACAGCCTTTGAGAAGTCGGAAACAAACAGATAGTGCCCCTGTGGATCGGTCACCACGTCGTAAGGCTGGGCTCCGATGGGCAAAGCGATCGGCTGGACACCCTCGGTGTCGATCTCAGCAAAACGTGGATCCGACTCAGGTTTCGTATCGACTTCTTGCAGTGCGACCGCGTCAATGACGGCGATCGCGCTGGTCCGAGCAAGCGTGACATAAACGCGTGTTCCGTCGGGTGTAACAACGCTCTTCCTCGGGGCGTCGTGATTCGATTCACCAGCGGTCCCCTTTCCGAGAGGGATCACCGCAATCGTTTCGGGCGTTGACTTCGTGACACCGCCGGCATCGCTCACATTGAAAAGATCAATCACCGTGACCGTGTCTTCGGCACCGGATAGCGAGAACGCATAGCGGCCTTGTGTAATGGGCTTGACGGGATTGCTAACGAATACCTGCCGACCAAACTCTCCGTCCAACGGTGCCTGGTTCGGTCGAGTGATCGTCACGTTCGACGCGCCGACCATGACACCGGCAGGAATGGGGACAATGATCTCGTTCTCATCACCGCTGAGCAAAGATCCGTCGACGACAAAATCCAATCCTCCGACTGGAAGCACGTTGCCGTCACCGTCAAAGCTGTCTCGGCCTCCGATCTCAAACGTGACGAATAGGTCGGATACTTGGGTCCCAAGTTCGCCGGCTGCAGCGAACGGACTTTGATACAGGAAGTCACGGCCTTTCAGCGTCAGCGTTGGTCCAGTTTCGTCGTTGATGCCGAGAACCGCACTGTTGATCGAGGGTTGCGGAATGCCACTTTGGACAAGACGGGGCTTGACCGGATAAAGGCCAGATTCAATTGCATTGGGGGCGACTCGGACTTGATTCGTCTCTAACGCAACGAGACCGTCCGGCTGCGCCGCATGAACCGTGAAGTCGTAGTCCAGGTCGGCGACGACTGGGAGAAAAAAGTCCCCGAAAGGGCTTGCGGTGGCGTAGTAGCGTTGCTCTGGGTTGCCCGCCCCGACAGCCTGGTCGATTCCGACTACACCCGGGAAGCGTTGTGCCCTGTGGTCATTGAACTGAGACTCACGTGTCTTCAGATCCGATTTCATCGCAAAGTATCCGACCAAGTTGGGCGTCGCCATGGCGTACGCAGCAAACTTCGAAGGCCGGAAGATGACAGATTCACTCGTCCGACGCGCGGCAACCCCAAGGTTCGGCGGACTGGTCGTTCTGGCGATCCCATCGTCGCCGACTTCCATTGAGTCGACGTACCGCCAAGACCGTACGATCTCGTCTGGGCCTAAGACAACGTCGACCGCCTGCATCAAGAAGAAGGGGGTTCCAGGGTCGGTGTTTGCCGGGGCGGGAATCGCGACGGAAAGAGGATGATCCGTCAGTTCTTCATCGCCGGTTATGGTGAACGAGGCTGCGACTTCGAATCCACTCGGTGTCGAGTACGGAAGCTCGTCCTCTGCAATTCTTTCGATTGCAAATTCACGGTCCTCTCTCATCGCGCCCGCGGGAACTCCAAGCACGATCCCAGTGTCATCGCTCACTAAACCACCGGAATGGTCGAGTGTAACGGTCCCGGATGATGGTTCGCTGATCAACAACTCGATTCGTTCAGCGCGTCCTCCGTTGATCACTGTGACGAACGTCACGCCCTCACCCAAAGCCGTCAATCTGCCGGTCTCATCGATCGATAGAAGGCTCGGATCCTCGGGGATGTAGTGCGTGCCGCCGTCCGACCCACTGATATCCAAGACATCATCTTCCAAACGCTCGCGGACCAATACATCTCGCGACACGCCGACCTGCATCGCGTAGGACAGGGGGAAGACCTCCAGTAGCCGTTCGGCACGTCCACCCACCTCTACCGCAACGGCTCTTGTTAATCCGCCGGCTGATACTTCGATGACGGTTGTGCCTTCTGCAATCCCGGTGATCACTCCGCGGTCCGAAACGGTAGCAATGGATGCATCTCGAGTAACAAAACTCGCTTCACCGAGACCAAGTGTGATTTCGCTTCCGTCGTCCAGTATCCCTACCACGGTAACGATCCGAAGCGAGCCAACATCCAACGTCGACTCGATCGATCCGATCTCCAAAGTCGCAAATGCTGACGAGACTGTGGAGATGCCTAAGTCGTTTGGTTGAGACTCCAGAAGTCCATCGTCTGCAACGATCGTGAGCGTGACGGTGCTGTTGGCGGAATCAGATTGCACCGCAAAGAGTCCGGCACCAATTGGGCGAACACCAAGTGAGGAGCCATCACCGCCATTGATGTTGAGTGTGGTGCCCTCGGCATCGTTCGCATACTGTTGTGTGTCAACGACGAGTGTCTGTGACTGCCTGACAGTCAACTCGGTCGCGGGCGGTCTGATGGTCGGCGCCCGGTTTGCGACGAAGCCGAACATGGCGGTGAGAGCCGCGGTGTCGACGTTGTCGATGTCACCGTCGCGGTCGAAATCGCCGCCGGTCGCACTGTCGTCGGCGTCGACGTCGTGATCGCCGTCGACGTCACCGACCAAGAACAGGTCGGCGGTGAAGGTTCCGTCGCCGCCACCAATGGTCAGGACGTAAGTCCCCGGTGAGTCGATGGCCACTTGCGAGACGCTGCGTCCCGCTTCGGTGAACTCGTAACCCAGTGGCTGTCCTTCGACGCCGGCAGCATCAGGATCAAAGTCATCTGATGTGACTTCGACGCCGATCGTGATCTCGCCCGTTGGGCTGCTGCGCAGTTCGCCTTCAGTGATCGTGAATTCGTAACGCTCGGGTGCACCGGAGACCGTGCCGTTCACGTCGGCGGAAAGGAACTGCCGAGTGCCACCCAGATGCGGTGCGTCGTCGCGCAGGAGTCCCTCGGCGTCGTAACTGAAGAAGCCACGGTCACTCGTTCCGGCGTCGAGGACCGAAGCAAGTCGACCCGCATCGTCGTATCGGTAGAAGACTTGTTCACCAGCGGGGCCAACGAGTTCCTGAATTCGGCCGGCTGTGTCGCGGACGATGGTCAGGCGATCGCCGGTGGGCGCGATGATGGCGGTGTCGGTGACGCGTAGTGAAGTCGTGTTATCAGCAGCAACGATCCGCGACAGTGAATATTTGCCCTCCCCGGCCGCGACCGCGTCCGACCCTACGGCGGGGCGGGAGGGTGAATACTCGTGTCGCAGGCCGGTTGGACTGATCAAGGAGAACGCGGCGTCGTCAAAGATTGCCTGCGAGTAAGGCAGTCCCGTACCAACGACGAAGTACTCGTTGCCCGCTTTTCGCAGCGGCGCGTTGAACGGGGTTTCAAGCGTCCAGTCCACACCGTCGTCGGAAACCCAAGTGGGAGCGTGGGTCACGACTCCGCTGTCCGAGTCGGTCAACAAAGTCGGCGCAAACGTGAACCCGACTCTCTGTCCGGTTGGCAAGGTTGCGTAGACTCGGGTGCCATCGGCAAACGCCGCGAACTCGTCATCGGCATCCCCACCGATCGCGATGCGTGGATCCAACAGTGGCAAGGTCCAGGCCGTACCGAAGTCCGAATCGGTGTCCGATGTGACCAGCGAGTTGTAATGGCGTGTGATCGCGACCGGGATTCCCGACAGAGTGATTTCAATGTCGGTCGCGGATTCGAGGACGGCGCCGGTTTTGTCCGCCGAATTGATCTCGATGTCAAACGTTTCGGTCGACGAGAGCCCACCTAAATCCCTGGCGCTGACGCGAACGGTGTAAAAGCCGTTTTCGAAATCACCGGGATCAAGATTGACCATCCGAACAATGCTCGTGGTGCCCGAACCGATGGTCGTTGTCTGGCCTCCACCACGAGGCACCACTTCGACGGAATACTCCGCCAGCGTGTCATCGAAGATGTCGAACATCAACTCGCGGGTGCCTGTCACGACGGGCGGTGCGAATTCAGTGATCTCGATTCGCGGTGCGGTGCGATCATTCGGGTCACGGATGAACAGCGGCTGAGTGATCGTGGTGACGCGACCTTCTTCATCGCTGACGGTTGCGGTGACTTCGTAGCGACCGGGCATGTCGGTCACGAACGTCGCTCGACCCAGTCCATCAAGTGCGAACGACTGTCCATCGATGCTGATCGTTGCAGCGGAGACGACGACATCGCTGTCGGCGATGGGCTCAATCAAAACAGATTGACCTGGGATCGCTGGGAAGGAAGGTGTGACGACAAGCCTTAGATCTGGTGCGGCGGGTTCAAATGAAGCGACAAGCGTGATGGGTCGTATGGTCTGAATCGCTCCGTCATCGGCCGTCAGGCGTACCGTGAAGGTTCCCGACTGGAACGCTTGCGGAGTCCACCGCAGGACGTTGCCCGAATCAAGAATCGCACCTGCGGGAAGATCGGACGCGACCAAGGTTACCGCGTCACCATCGGGGTCTTCGGCCAGGATGTCGATCGCAAGCGGTTGGCCAATTTCGGCGTTTCGAAGTGTTGGTGCCGTAATCGACGGGGCACGATTGGTTGGCAGGACGCGGACTTCCACATCGACCGTATCAGTCGCTCCACTGGGATCCGTGACCGTAAACGGCAGGCTGTAATCGCCTGCGGAGTCAAAGTCGACGTCCCAGATGACCGTTCGCTGAACCGAATCAAACTCGAATCCCGCCGGCGGATCACCGTCAAAGCGGTACACAAGTGTTTCGCCGTCTGGGTCACCAGCGGTCACGGCGAAGACAAGCTGTTCACCTTCGCGTCCGAACAATTGTGGCAGCGTGCTGAACACCGGAGGCTGGTTGGCGTTGGCGACGATGATCTCGACGTCTTCGCTTCGCGATCCCGCACCATCGGTCGCGGTGATCCGTACGCGATAAGTGCCGGCTTGGTTCGAGTCCGGAGTCCAGGTCAGGCGTCCGGTCGCACGATCAAACTGCATACCGGTGGGAAGCGGACCGATCGCGGATCCCTGGACGAGTCCGGCGCTAAAACTCACCGAGTCACCATCGGCGTCTGTGGCGGCCGCGGTGATGTCAAGCGTTTCGCCTTCGCGGATCGGTTGGCTGCCGATGGGTTGCAGGTCTGGGCGAGTGTTCGTGTCGCGGACCGACAGCGTGATCGTGCGAGAATCCGTCAATTCTCGTGAAGCGTCTCCGTTGCCACTGTCTGTTACGGTGAAGGTGACGGTGACGTCACCGATCGTGGTGGGCGTCCATTGGAAGTTTGCTTCGCCATAGATTGACGATGGCGTGAAGACGGAACCGGCCGGCAGACCGTTGGCGGTAAAGGTCAGCGGATTTTGATCGGCATCGGTGACGAATAGGTCCAGCGAGATCGGTTGGCCTACTACGGCAACCGAGTCAAACAGCGGTGAGAGGATTGGCGGTTCGTTTTCACTGTTCACGCTCAGGATGAACTGTGATTCCCCTTGAAGTGGAAACTCGCCCGTTGTCTCGCGTGCTGTGACGGTCACCAGGTAATCGTCGCGGTCGCCCGGTTGTGGTGTGATGACAAGCTGACCGGTGCCGTTGCCGTTGTCGGTCAAAATGGCAAAGTCTGGAAGCACGGTTGCCTGACCAAGCCGAACGTCCAACTCGATGGGCAATCCTTCCGGGTCGGTCGCGATGATCGGAATCGTCAGAGTGCCGCCAACGTCAACGGTCTGGTTCGAAACGGTGGTGACTTCGGGAGCACCATTGGCATTCAGCACGTTGAGCGAAAGCGTCACCGAATCGCTTGTTGGTGTTCCCGTGCCATCACCGTCGTCGCTGGCGTTGAACGTCAGTTGATAATTGCCACTGGAATCAAAGTCGGGCGTCCACGTGAATAGCTGACGGTCCAGGTCATACGTGGCACCGTCAGGAAGTACGTCATGGGTGTAGGTCAGCTCGGGCAAGAAAGCTTCGAAGTCGACGAAGAAGTCTTCACTGACAGACGTGGGGTTCACGGGAGCGACGGGGAACTCGGGATCAAACGCCGCGATGCGTAGTGTGATCGTTTGACCTTCGAAGATCTCGAATTCACCCAACTCGGGGAACTGAACGGGACCATTGATGTTGTTGACGGTCAATGTTGTGGAGACTTGTGAGACGGCGGTTCCGTCGTCTGCCAAAAAGGTCAACTCAAACACGCCGTGCTGATCGAATCCTGGTGTCCATTCAAAGATGCCCGTGTTGGGGTCGAGGAACGCGCCAGGCGGAAGTACAGCCGACCGATAGGTGAGCGTGTCTCCATCCTCATCTTCACCGAATACGGTGAACGCGATTGAATCACCTTCGTTGATCGTGCGGTCGGCGATTGGTGCAATCGTTGGGGCAACGTTGTTGTTGGCGACCACGATGTCGAACGTCACACTCGTTTCGACAAAGCCATCGCTGACGATCAGCTTGACGTCCTTGTATTCACCGGCCTGATCTCCACCAGGACGCCAACGCAGCGCTTGTCCGATGTGATCAAAGACAGCACCCGGTGGCAAAGCGTCCGCGAAGTAGAACAGATCGTCTCCGTCGGGATCGAAGGCCGACACCGGGACCTCGATTAAGTCACCCTCGACTGCAAATACATCACTAATCGGGGCAAGCGTGGGGGCACGGTTGGCTCCACTGACATCGACTGTCCAGGTCTGACGCTCGAACGCGCCCCGGGCATCGTAGGCACGGACTTCGAACGACTCACGAGGCTCGGATCCACGACCGGGTGTCCAGCTGACTGCACCGGTATTCGGATCGATGAATGCACCCTCGGGCGCATCGGCGAGTACATAGGTGATGCGGTTTCCATCGGGATCGTCTGCGACGGCGGTGTAACTGTATTCGCCTTCTGCGGTCGCCGCGACGACGGGGGTGCTGGTGAATGACGGGAGTTGGTTTGGCGGTAGCGTCGCCAAAACACGTGGGTTGAAATTCAAATCCAGCAAGTTTGGATTGGCGATGGTGATCGTTTGCGGGGCCGATGCGGTACCTGCGGCCAAGGTTGTACCATCGGCGAAAACTTGGAATCCGTCTTCGCTGGCCGGCGCACCGTTGTTGCCGAAGAAGACAACGCTTTCGTCACCGAGTTGATCGAAGGTGACGTTGATGGGGCCGGCAAGATCAAAGTCCGATGTGTTGGCAATGATGACATCGAACAGCAATGTCCCGTCGGCTCGATTGACTCGAGTGTTGGAGTAAGACACACCCGTCGAAACCGAGACATCTTCGAACACGCGGAACGTTGTCGTGAAGCCTTCGCCACCAATCGGAATGCCTTGTTCGGATTCGACCGTTGGCGATACGAACAACTCGTATTCCGCCGGCGCCAACGATTCGAACAACAGTTCGCTGGTGCGTGACGTGGCATCGTAGCGCACGGCACCCAAGGTCACGTCTTGCCCGGTGTCGCGGTTGGTGATCCGATAGTTGGCCGGTCGTGTCGCGCTGCCGTTGGCTTGTGTGCTTTGCGCGTTCAGGCCGACATCGAACAGTAACTGCGCACGATTCTGGCCATCGGCGATGATGGTTTCGATGACGCGCGGTGCGGCGACGGTAAAGAAGACGTCAATCTGTTCGCCTTGGGTGGCGACAAAGCGGCCATCGGGCAGTACTTCGAGACCTTCGACTCTGCCTGATCCACTGGATGCGAGCACCGTTTGGCGAAGCGAGAGTGGATCGACGACGGTAATTCGGCCGCTGCCTTCGTGGCCCACCAGCAAGGCACCGGCCAGGAGAGAATCAGGGGCGCCGATGGCCAGCGATTCGGCGCCGTCATCCAGCGTCGCGATGGTTTCGGTCCGTCCGCGAAAATCGAATCGAACGACCGATGCACCGCCCTGCGCCGTCGTTGTCGGCCATGTCGTGCCGTACAAAATACCGTCGGCGTCGACCGCGATGGCATCGACTCGCTGACGGGAGAATGCGGTGAAGGTCCGCTGTGCCGTGTCGAACCTTTGGACGCCGGACACGGTGGCGACATAGATTGCGTTTTCATTTGGAATCGCGGCGAGTCCGAGCGAGACCCCGTCGCCGAACGAACCGAGGATGGCTCCGCTGGTCGGGTCAAGTTGAAGCAGGCCTTGGCCGCCGGAGCTTGCCCACAGTTGGCCCGCCGAATCGAACACCATCTCGTAGATCGGTGAATCGAGCTGACCCAAAAGCATCGGATCCGATTCGGTTGTGATTCGATAAAGCTCGTTTCGCCCTGCTCCACCGGAAACAAACAGGCTGCCATCGGGGGCGACGGTCATCGCCAGTGCACCAATGCTTGCACCGGAGTTTCCCGGGATCACGGCCAATCGCTCCGCGGCGTACGGACGGATGACCCGAGCGAACTCACTAGGACTGGACGCACTGGTCCGGGCCGGGATTCCGAACGCGGCTTCGTCAAAGAACCGATCGGCGACCGTCCGATCGGCGGCCGGTTGTGCATCAGGAATCACCACCGGCTGAACGACCGCGACCGGTGGTGAACCGCCCAAATTGATTTCCGGGACCAGGCGCGGGACGCGGATTCCGTCGGCGACCGACTCGACGTTACCGGCCGCATCGATCGCACGCACCAGAAATACAGGTGTCTGTCCCGGGTTTGCTTGGTAAACGAACGAAGTTTCGCCCGTGCGGTACAAGACACTGCGATATCGGTTGCCTCCGTCAAAGGAGACCAAAAGCGAGTACGCGGCGACGCCACTTCCGCCTTCGTCGTCTTCGGCTGACCACGTGATCTCGTATCGGTTGTTGCCCAGCGGAGTGGTCGTCCACTGGCTGGTCGGTGCGGCTGCATCAAGCGTCGCCGATGTCACAACGCTATCGATGGATTCGCCGCCATCGATCAGGACGCGTGCGGTGATTTCGATCAGGTCACCCGTGGTCAACTGACCATCGGTACCGAATGCCGCGACGTTGTCCGCGTTGACGAAGAACTCTGCGGAGACTGTTTCGCCGGGCTGCAGCAGACCGACCGATGAATCCACCGGAGGCAAGCCATCGCGGGGGTCAACGGCACGAAGCAGGTAGGACGCGACGCGGGTATTGGCGTCCACACCGGCCGTGATCTGCAGGACGTAACCTTCTTCTTCAAACAGGGCAAACTCACCGACGAAGTTGGGACGTCCAGGTGGCAAACTGATCGTGCGGTCACCCAGTTGGATATTGCCCAACACAAACGACCGTTCATCAAGTGTGTCGTCCAGCGGGATCACCAGACGGACTTCGCGAGCCGGAATGTTGGCGGCATCGTCGTAAGTGACGCCGACGCTGTACGGCAGTGGCGTTGCAATGGGGACAAAGTTCTCTTCGCCGACGCCGGTAGGACCGGTGATGGAAACGGAATCGCCGAGGTTGGCGCCTAGATCGTCGATATCAAAGACGATGTCTTCGACCGTTTCAAACACTTCGAACAACGGTGGCGGTCCGGCACGCAGTTCAAAGGTGACGAACGACGTTGGGTTGGATGCACCCATGTCGTAGTCGGCAAAGTCAGGGATGTTCCCACCGGAGGTAACATCGGGAGTGTGACCGGCGTACTGCTTGAGTGTTTCGATCAGTTGGCTGAGTCGTGCTTCGGTTTGCACCAGCGTTTGCGTCGGATCATCGATGATCCCCGAGCCGGTTTCTCCGCCAAGCAGGCCACCGACAAGACTGAAGAACAGGTTGATGTTTTCGGCGCGCGCGTCGGCGGTCGGCGCGACGTCTTCGGGCCGAAGCAAGCCGCTTTCGACAAGCGATTCGAGAAACAACGTGCCGAATGCGTCCTGGTCTCCCGCGATGGAAATCAGGCTAGGCTCAGCGTCGGCATCAGCAAGAATCGCTTGGCGAAGTTGTTCGGCTTCGTCTCGTTGGAAATCCAGGTATTCCGCCGTGGTCATTGGTGTTGCCGCGGCGGCGACGTAGAAGTCAAAGGCCAGGTCGTCGAGATCAAACGGCGATAGGTTCTTCAGGAAGTCGGGATCTTCCTCCAGCTTGGCTCGCAGACCCGGATAAATCGTCACGGCACTGCCGATCTCGGTCACGCCGCCGGCGGGCAGATCAATTGCGACCCCGCGCGCGGTCAACACGCCATCCAAATTCAGCTCAGGTTCGATGTTGGCGAAATCAAAAGTGCTGACCGAATCGAACAGCGGTGCGACGGTTGCTTCGTCACCGCGAAGCCCCGCATCGAACGTCAATGCTGGCCCCGGTATCAGTTCCGGTTTTCGGTTTTTGATGTTGGGGAAAGCGAGTTCAAAGACGGTATAAGGCGTGTCGATGTTGGAAAGGCTTTGAACCGCCAACGCGTAGGCACCGGTTGCACCTAGATCAATCTGACTCGGTCCCGCGAGGCCAGCGTTTGACAATAGGGCATCAGCCGACTCGACTTGAAATCTGTACGGATCAATGGCGACGCGCCCATCGGGATGTAGGACTTGCACGTCATACAGTCCATGCGGTGCGTCACGCAGATCGAATACGGCGACGATTTGTGTTGCGTCGATACGCTCAACCGAGACCGGTGCGAACTCGGCGATCGTCGGACGAACCAGACGGACAGCGGCTTGCTCGGGGAACTCCGCCCCTTTGATGGTGACGGTTACGTATCGATCGTCGCCGCCCGCGTCCGGGGTGATGCCAGTGATCCCGAACGGCAGTCGTGTGGCGCTGAGCTGAACGGGGTATTCGGCACGTTGGTTGACGTCAAAGCCTTCGTCGCCGGGGTCTTCGGTTCTCAAGCCCGCTCGTGCGAGCACGAAGTACCGACCGCCCAGTGTTTCGGGGATGATCAGCGACTGATCGGGACGAAGGTATCCTTCGTAGGCGGCATCAAAGTCGAACGGAGTCGGCAGACGTTCGTAGGCGACGTAAAGCTCGTGGGATCCTTTGTCTTCTAAGGAATCGAGATCGATGCGGATCGTTTCGCCGGGATCTGCGTTGAACTCGTAAAGACGTGTCACACCTTGTGCCAGCGTGTCGTCCAGTGGGATATCTTCACGCAACAATGGCACGGTGACGCTGAGCGTGTCGGCAGAAAACCCCGTGTTGTTGCGGTTGTTTTCGCCTTCGATGACATCATCGAAGATGTCGGTGCGGACGATGATGCGGTAGTCGCTGGGCAGTGCAAGCGGAATTTCAAAATCGAGTGACGCGGTGTAGGTCTCACCCGGCGCGACCGTGCGTACGACGGGTGGATCGACCGTGCCGATACGCGGATCGCCCAAATCCCAGACGGAATCAGACGACAAGTAGACCGCGTCGCCGAACCGGGCGCGTGCCGGTTCATCACCACGGTTCTGTACCGTCCACGAAACTGTCGCGATGTCACCCACCGTTGCCGCGGTCGGCGCTGTGATGTCGATGACTTGCAGGTCACTCGGCGGCGGGACCTCGATGATCATAGGCACGTCGGAGACCTGAATGTTGTCTTCTTCGTTGGACTCGATGACCTCGCCGTTGGGCCGAATGCCCGGACGTGTCGGGATGTCCGTCGCCACGATGACGTAATAGTCGCCCACCAAACCACGCGGCAAACGGACCGTTCGATCGAAGGTCAGCGTTTCACCGGCCGCCATGGTCGCTTCACGTCGGATCTGAGTGACGTAGTGATCGCTGCTGACGTCCAGCAAGCGGTCACGCGAGAGGTAGACCCGATCAAAGAATGGGACTTGCGATTCGGGGATTACGCCGCCGTCGTTGCTGGTCGTGTAGCTGAACGTGAACTCATCACCAACGTTGACTCTTTCCTGGGATGTCACGCGGTCGATTGTCAATTCAGGCGTCGGCACGAACTGAACGTCAAGCGAGGCCATCGCTTGGTTGTCACCTTCATCCGCAAACTCAAGGACTTGATCGACGATGGCGATCGTTCGTGCGTAGCCTGATGCCTGGGGATACGGCAGTGTGTAGGACTGAGGGCCGGAGAAAACCGTGTCCGTTTGGGCGATGACAAAGAACGGGCCCCCGATGTTGTCGGCCAAGCGAACTTGCAATTCGACATCGTAGGATTCGCCAATGCCCAGTGTTCCCAAGTGTTTCTGTGACCCCAGCACAAAGTCGTAGGAATCCGTCGCCGTGTCAGTGGACAGAAACAGCCGATCCGTCCATGAGTCGACTCGGGTGGCTCGCGTGCCTTCGTTGGTGACCTTGAACGAGACATCAAAGACCGATCCCGAATCCGGATCGGTGGGGACGGCCGAAAGATCACTGATGACCAGGTTGGCTTCCGCATACGTGATGTCGATGACGTTGGACCGAGCCATGTTGTTGGCTCGCATGCCGTCTTCATAGACTCGCGTTTGAAAGTACCCGGGCCAATTGGGAAACGCACTGTTGCCCCAGCCGCCGGCGACACTCGGCACGCCGCGGCGGACATTGATGTTCACAAACACGTGCGCGTACCATTCGCCTTCGCTGCCCGGCGGTGTCGCGACGGTCATCTTGTCGTTGTAGGTGCCGCCGGCCTCGATGGGCTCGTTCAGTACCGCCGTCTTCTGTCCGATGTAGACCGCTCGACTGGCGTCAAAGACCTGATCCTTGCTCAGGAACACATGTTGTTGAAAGTTCGTCGTGTCGTCGGCGGTCGCAAAGTCACCGATGTTCTCCACCGTCCAGCGAACCAGAAACTGCTCTCCCGAATCGTTTGCCGGATCCGCAACAACGTCCGTGACCGCCAGGTCGGCCGGGACGTCGGTGATGACACTCTCGGCTGCCCCGACGTTGTTGTTGGTGAAGGGACCTTCGTAGACCGTCGTCAGCGTTCCCGCACTGCCGGCAAGGATGCTGGTCAGCTCACTTCGCGAAAACTGTTTCAGATCACTGACATTGATTTCGCCGATCGGTTTTCCGGTGGCTTCTTCAATACGCGACAAGACGCCTTTGACTTCGTCCAGAAACTTCTGTTCTTCCGTCAACGCGATCCTCGGATCAACGTTGGTGCGGACCAGGATGTGCGACCCTTCGGCAGTGGGCGGCAATGTGAATTCGGCCGTTGTTTCGTAGGACTGGCCGATCTGCAGCACGCCGTTATGCGGCACGGCAAAGACGAGCTGGTCGCTGGAATCCCACACGTTGTCGTCGCTGACATAGATCGCGTCCGCCCAGGCGTCGCGGTCGGTTGCCGCGGTACCGTTGTTGGTGACTTCCCAAGTGACGGTGTATTTGGAATCGCCCTGCCCCGTCGCGTCGGCTTCGACGTTGGTGACTTGAAGATCCGCCGGTGGGGTCAGCAGAACATTGATGGGTGTGCTGCCATAATTACTGCCGTCGAAGTCATTGGGGGCATCGGGATTGATGTTCGATTCGAAAGCGGATTCGTAAACGCTGCCGTATCCGTCGGCATACACGGTTAAGAAATACTGACCGGTCAAGCCGACCGGTATGTTGACCGTGGCTTCCGCTTCGTAACCTTCGCCGACGTCCAGAACGCCGTTATGCCGATAGGTGCCGACCAGCCGGTCGCCTCGCGCCGGTATCGGTCCATCCTTGCCCAACGTCAGCCAAATCTGGTCGGTCCAACTGCCTGGATCGGTCACACCGGCGCCGCGGTTCTCGACGCTGTAACGCATGGTGAACGATGAATCATCAAACGTGTCGCCGGGACCCGTGATGGATGTCACCACCAAGTCCGGTGGAGGCACCGGGTTGGCGTCAATCGCGATGGCGGACGCACCAAAGTTGTTGCCTTCGAAGGGAAACTCATCGACTTGGTTTGCGCGGTCCGTTTGAACCAGAACAAACCAGTTGCCCGGAGCGTTTCGGGGAATCAAGAACGATGCGGTGGTGCGGTATTCGCTGACGTTGCCGGATTCACTTCCGATGTGAGCCAGCGCCGAACCATTGTCCAGTTCACCCAGCAGGATGCCGCTGGTGATGTTGTTGGCCGACGACGAAAGCCAAACGCGGTCCTTCCACCTCGAACCGGCGGACGGCGTGTCCGCGGTGCCAACGTTTGAGACCGTAAATGCGACATCCAGAATGGTTCCCGCCGTGATCACCTCCGGCGCGGTGACATCGGTCACTCGCAAGTCTGGGCGGGCGCGAAGATTGATCTGCAGAGTGTCGGAAAACGTGATGTTGTCCAGTTCACCGTCGCCCGATTCGATAACTTCGCCGGCGTCATCGGTCTGAACGAAGAAACGAAACAGCCCACTGGTGCGGGGAAGCGTGACGATTTCCGTTCTGGTAATCGTCTGCCCCGCCGCAAGTGTTTGATCGTTGGTGAAGCGACCGTAATTGATCACCTCGTTGCCGTCGGTCGACTGCAAATACAACCGATCCCGCCAGCCGGATTCGGTTTCTTCGGGGCCGTTGTTGCGGACCGTCCACGTGACTTCGACTCGCGTGCCGTCGTCCACTTCCGTCAAGCCGCCCAGGCTGACTTCTGCGACTCGCAGGTTCACGTCGGCCGGTGGGATGAACTCCACATCGATCGGCTGGCTGATCCCTTGGTTGCCGCCCAGTGCATCGTTGGTGTTGTAAAGAAACTCATCGGGGCCGCCCGTCCGAACGACGATGTAGTGCCGTCCGTCCAGGGAGCGAGGCAGAACGAACGTGTCCGTCCGCGTGTAAGCACCGTCGACCGAAAGTGCACCACCGTGAACGCTGCTGCCAAGCAATCGCAGTCCGCTGACACCGGTCGGGTCATCGGTCACATAGACGTAATCGGTCCACGAGGTTCGGTCAGTCGTCGCGATACCGCGGTTGGCGACCGTCCAACTGATTTCCAGCGGTTGACCGGACTGTGGCGTGCCGTTGCTGGCGACATCCTCCACACGCAGGTCGCTATAGGGCTTCGTGGTGACATCGACCGGATGAACCGGAGATCCGACGTTCGATGCTCCGCCGGTCGTCTCATAGACGACGTCGTTCAGGTCGGTCTGGACAAACAGGGTAAAGCGACCGCGCAGCGCGTTGGGCAGTTGGAAGATTTCCGTACGCTCGTAGGTGGCGTCAACGGGGACAAATCCGTTGTGTTGGAAATCACCCAGGATGATGTCGTCCGCATCGCCAAGGATGTCGTCTCGTGAAAGCACAACGCGATCGGTCCAGTTGTCCACCCGGCCCGGTCCCTCTCCGACATTTTGTACGGTCCACGATACCGTCAGATCCACCGGGTCGCCAATGATGATCTCCGGTGCAGAGACTTGTGTGACCGTCAGATCGGCGTAGGGAAAGAGTGCGATGTCGACCGAATCACTGACGTAATCGGAAGGTGATTCGCCGTCTCCTTCATTGACCTGATTGCCGGCGTCCGGTTGGACGATGATGAAGTATCCGCCGGAGATTTCATCTGGAAGGGTGACGTCAAGCGTCTGGGTGGTGGATGCATTAACATCCAGGCTTGAGTTGGCGGTCACTTCCCCCAGCAAAACGTCGTCGCCGGACAGCACGTTGTCGGTGGACAAGTAGACGCGGTCCGTCCAGGCGGACCCGGCAGTCGCATCGCCATCATTCCGTGTCGTCCACGAGATGCTGTAGGACTCGCCGGATGTCGGCGTGGTATTTGGGTCCGGCGTGATCGCTGTCACGACCAGGTCGGGCAGCGGTGTTGGTGTCAGACTGATCGTGGTCGACGAGATGGAAAAGTTGTTGTCTTCCGCGGTCGGTTCGTCGACACGATTCGTCGCGTCGGTTTGGATGACAACGTAGTAGTCGCCGGGGGTGACGGAAGCAGGGACCACCAGCGATGACGGCATCGTGTACGACGCATTCGAGTCCAGGGCCCCCGTGTGGGTCACGTTGCCAATAAAGATGTCACCGCCGATGGCGGAATCGGAAGAAAGAAAGACGCGGTCAGTCCAAGAATCGACCACCGTTCTTGCCGTTCCATCATTGCGGACGCGATAGTTCAGGCCAAAGGAATCGCCGATAAAGCCGCTGGGGTCGACGGTGATCGCATCAACGATCAAATCAGCTGGTGGGGGTGCCGCCGCCACGTTGATCGGCTTGACCGCAGAATTGTTCGCGTTGGTCGCCTCGAACAGTTGATCGCGGAAATCCGTGCGAACGATCAGGAAGTGATCGCCTTCCAGACCAAACGGCACCGTCACTTGTGCCGTCGCGGTGTACGTGCTTCCTGTGGCCAAAGTCTCGTTGCGAATGACGTCGGCAAGAAAACGATCGTCACCATTGCCAAAGATTTCGTCGGATGAAAGGACCAGTCGGTCGGTCCACGGATGCACCGCATCCGCACTGTCGGTGTTCTCCACCGTCCAGGACACTGTGATCAATTCGCCGTTGTCTGCTGTCTCCGGTGCGACGATTGGATCGTCGACGAATTCCAAGTCGGGGACTTGGAAGCTAACCGTTGCGACGAAACGGTCTTCTTCGATTTCGCCGAAGATTCCGTCGCCGTCGGTATCCATCGCGTTGCCGGTCGGGTCGCTGATGTTTGGACCGATCGTGAACGTGTAGTCGCCCACGGTGGATTGAGTCGGGAACGATACGCGAACCCTTTTCGTGTCCATGCCGACGACTTGGCTGACGTTGACGACGCCGCCTGGTGTGATCAAAGAAACATCGTCCGGTGTGAACGTGGTCAGGTCAATTTCTTCGTTGAACGTGACATCGATGAAAAAGTATGGCTTCGAGACGAAGTCGGGGGTATAGCCGACGATGATCGGTCCGCCGGAGTCAACCGTGAAAGTGCTGGTGAAGATGTCGTCTGGGTCTTCACCGACTTGGCCGTCAAAATCCAGGTCCATCGCGGTGCCAGCGGTATCCAAAAGATTCGGACCGATCTCGATCGTGTAGTCGCCCGCAGTCGTGATTGCTGGGAACACGAGTTCGTATCGAAGTGGGGCGATTCGGTTGAAGGATGACAACGTCACCGCACCGTCCGGACCAACGAGTCGGATGTTTTGGTCGTCCAGCGTTGCTTCGTCGATCGCTTCGCTAAAGGCGACTTCGAGCGTCGTCAAAGGTGCGGAAACGATGCCGGTTGGCATGAAATCGGTTATGAATGGACCGGCGTTGGCAACGAATAGTTCTGACTCGTACCGGTCATCAATCTCACCAGCGATCGCGTCGCCATCGCTGTCCATGGCGGTGCCGCCCAGGTCAAGGATTCCTGGACCGATGATGATGTCATAGCGGCCATCGGCGGTGGCTCGCTCGGTGTTGACTCGGTAAACCGTTTCGCTGATCCGCTCGATCGACGTCGCGCCCACCACTCCGGCAGGGCCCTCGATACGAACATCGTTCGTCGAAAAGCTGCCTTGGTCGACGGGCACGTTGAACGTGATTTCGAAGGACTCCAGGCCGCCGAGGACATTGCCTGTAGGATTCTGTCCGACAACCCGCAGGGGCTTTCGTTCGACGGTGAAGGTGCCCAGGTATAGATCGCCTTGCTCACCACCGACGCCATTGGCGTCTTGATCGTGAACGTTGCCAGACAAGTCTCGCGCGACCGGCTGGACTTCGATTTCATACAGTCCATCGAAGGGTTGCGGTGGAACGATGATCCGGAAGGATGTGTTGGTATCGTCAACCGGTTCGATGCCAAGCGTTGGAACGTCATCTTTAAATTCGGTATCACCGACCAGTTGAAAGTCGCTGTCGAACGCTGTTTTGGTTCCCTGAGCGGCTGACAGTTCAAATCCATTGCCACCGGTTAGCTCGAAGAAAACAAACCGGATCGGATAATCACCGGCGGCCGAAAAATCGAAGGTTGCAAGATCGGTTGCAAAGCCTCGCCCGGTTGTGAACTCTGCGCTGAAGTCAGCGATTTCCAGTCGGTATCCATCGTCAGAGCCGATCGCAAAAGTCCAAGGTCCTGGACTGGGGATGCTGATCGTTCCTGTGGCTTCAAAGGCGAGATAGTCGCCCGGGCCGGAAGCCTCAAGCGGGTTTGTGAAATCATCACCAAAGTTGGCTCCCGACGGTCCATAATTGATCCAAGGTCGTGTCTCAACAACTTCTTCGCTACGCAGGTTCTCGTCGGCAAGCACCGCGAGCGCCCCGGTAAGGTCGTTGAAGGGATCGATGGCACGAGCGGCTCGCACCGCAAAACCACCATCGACACGCACTGGAGTGAAAACGTCACGAGCTGCACGTGTCGATGGACTGATGAGCGTGACGTCATCTGTGGTCAGCGAACTGGGATCGATCGGTTCGTTGAATTCGATCACAACGTTTTGCAGCACCGACGAGATCGTCGTGGCAGGTGTTTGTGAAACGATCTGCGGACCGGCCTTATCAACCGTGAAGACGCCGACGAATACATCTTCGACGGATTCACCAAAAGTCCCGTCTTGATCCTGATCCATCGGAGTTCCCGCCGGACCAAGAATGTTTGGCCCGACCGAGAGCGTGTACGCACCGGCGTTGGGGATCGATTCGCTAAGTGTCAGCTCGACGACTCGGTCACCCAGTAACATGACGGACGCGATCGACGTGGATGACGGGCCACTGAGTGCAAAGTCATCCAGCGAAATCGAATCAGCCAAGACCGGTTGATCAAACCGGACGATCAAACGATCCGCAGTGTCACCGATGATGCGCTGAAAGCTTTCGACCGCACTTCCTAAAGATCTCGGAGGAATCGAGAGAAAACCGTCGTAGTTGACGTAGTCGCTGACCCTTGACCCGAACGAGTTTTCGTTCACACGTCCGTCAGCCGCGGAAATGTCGTGGGGACCACCCGGGTGCCCCCAATAATTCTGTGCGAAATTGGCTGCGGCAAAATCCGTCCCACCATGTACGACCGCCGCTTCGCTCTGCCCGACGAAGCTACTGTTCTGGACCGATGCGGTTGATCCACTTGCGACCGAAAAGCCCCTTGCCCCACCAAAAATGTCCATGTCGGTTGCCGACACGACTGAGCTTCCGAAGACGTTGACGCCGTATTGACCAATGCCAAGCAAGCGGATGTCATCGAGGGTCGCATGCCCGCCTCCAACATCGATGGAATCTCCAGTGCTGGATGAAACAATAACGTTGCCAAGTTGCACCGTGTCATCGGGTACGTTTGACGGGTTGCGGATGTCGACCGCGGCATACCTCGTGTCTCCACCGCCGTACCGGACTTCGGCGTGCTCCAATACGGAGCCACTATTCCACAGCGATAGCTCGTACCAGTCGCCCGGCGATGGAGTGGAATCGGTTCCGTCGGCATTGGAATCACCACCGACGGTGTCGTCGCGGGTGCTTGTGAAAACGATCGGTTGGTCAGCCGTACCTTCGGCCAGCAGCCGACCACCGCTGGTCCGTATTCTTCCTAACTGACCAAACTTGACCACGCTGCCCGGGACAATCGTCAGCGTGGCATCATCGGCAATCGTCGTCGTACCAAAGGAATGAACTGGCAAGCCAGAAAAGTCCCAGGTGCGGTCGGATCGGATCGTTCCGGTGCCAAGCGAAACATGGTCACCACCAAGGTTGCCGCGTGCGGTGACATCGTCGTAGGTGACGTCGGCTGCAAACGCTTGGGCGATTGCCACGCCTCCGGAATCTTGGACCACCACTCCGGATAGATCGACTTCGCCACTGCTCAGTTGCAAACCGGTTCCGACCGAGTCGATGATTTTGAGATCAGACAACTCGATGGGTTCGGTGAGATCCCCGCCGCCGCTGCTGTTTGTGCTGACGGCTCCATAACGGTTGTCACCGCCGCCGTAGCGGACCTCGGCGTGTTCCAGAACCGATCCGGCATTCCAAAGTGAAAGCTCGTACCAGCTTCCCGGCGCTGGACTCGATTGGTCTCCATCGGCGTTGGAATCACCACCGACGCTGTCGTCGGTGGTGCTGGTGAAGACGATCGGCTGATCTTCGGTGCCTTGAGCCAACAGGCGACCGCCAGCGGTTCGAATCCGACCAAACTGACCAAACTTGACAACGCTACCCGGAGCGACGGTGAGGGTTGCATTGTCCTCGATCGTTGTCGTGCCAAAGCTATGTACGGGCAGGCCGCCGAAATCCCAGGTGCGATCTGACCGAATGGTTCCGGTACCCAGAAAAACACGGTCACCGCCCAAGTTGCCACGTGCCGTGACACCGTTGTAGGTGGCGTCAACTGCGAAGGCTTGGGTAATTGCCACGCCTCCGGAATCTAAAATGACGACCTCGGACAGGCTTGATTCACCGCTACCAAGTTCCAAAGCGGTGCGCTCGGAATCGGAAATACGCAAGTTCGACAGGGCCACCGCATCGGTAAAACGACTGGCGTTTGAATCAAAAACGCTGACCGCGCCGTACCGGTTGTCTCCTCCGCCGTATCGGACTTCGGCGTGCTCCAGAACGGAGCCACTGTTCCAAAGTGATAGCTCGTACCAATCACCCGGCGATGGAGTGGAATCGGTTCCGTCGGCATTGGAGTCACCACCGACGGTGTCGTCGTGGGTGCTTGTGAAAACGATCGGTTGGTCAGCCGTACCTTCGGCCAGCAGCCGACCACCGCTGGTCCGTATTCTTCCTAACTGACCAAACTTGACCACGCTGCCCGGGGCAATCGTCAGCGTGGCATCATCGGCAATCGTCGTCGTACCAAAGGAATGAACTGGCAAGCCAGAAAAGTCCCAGGTGCGGTCGGATCGGATCGTTCCGGTGCCAAGCGAAACATGGTCACCACCAAGGTTGCCGCGTGCGATGACATCGTCGTAGGTGACGTCGGCTGCAAACGCTTGGGCGATTGCCACGCCTCCGGAATCTTGGACCACCACGCCGGATAGATCGACTTCGCCATTGCTCAGTTGCAAACCGGTTCCGACCGAATCGATGATTTTGAGATCAGACAACTCGATGGGTTCGGTGAGATCCCCGCCGCCGCTGCTGTTTGTGCTGACGGCTCCGTAACGCGTGTCGCCACCGCCGTAGCGGACCTCGGCGTGTTCCAAAACCGATCCGGCATTCCAAAGTGAAAGCTCGTACCAGCTTCCCGGCGCTGGACTCGAAAGGTCACCATCGGCGTTGGAATCACCACCGACGCTGTCGTCGGAAGTGCTGGTGAAGACGATCGGCTGATCTTCGGTGCCTTGAGCCAACAGGCGACCACCAGCGGTTTGGATCCGACCAAACTGACCAAACTTGACAACGCTGCCCGGAGCGACGGTGAGGGTTGCATTGTCCTCGATCGTTGTCGTGCCAAAGCTATGTACGGGCAGGCCGCCGAAATCCCAGGTGCGGTCGGAACGAATCGTCCCGGAGCCGAGCGAAACATGGTCGCCGCCCAAGTTGTCTGTTGCATCAACGTCGTCGTAGGACGCGTTGGTGACAAAAGCCTGCCCAATCGCGACACCACCCGAATCTGCAACGTTCACTCGCGATAACGTCACATCGCCGCTGGTCAGTTCAAGACCGGTGGTATTTGCATGAACGATTTGGACGTCGGATAGCTCGACGGGATCGGTGAAGGTTCCGCCATTGGCGCCCCGAACGCTGAGTGCTCCGTACCGGGTGTCGCGTCCACCAAATCGAACCTCCGCATTCTCAATGATCGAACTGCCATTCCACAGATAAAGACTGTTCCAATCGCCTCTCGTCGGTGTAGTCGCATCACCATCGGCGTTGGAGTCTCCACCGATCGAATCGTCCTGCGTGCTGGTGAACACGATCGGTTGTTCCGCAGTACCCTGAGCCACTAGGCGGCCGGTGTTGGCGTACAGACTTCCACTCGTACCAAACTTGATCACGCTACCGGGGGCGACTGTCAGTGTCGCGCCGTTGTTGATGGTGGTCTGACCAGTGGTATGCAGTGTCAAACCACCGAAATCCCAGGTGCGATCCGATGTCAGGGTGCCGCTCGGAACGGAAACATGATCCCCGCCGGCGTTACCGCTGGCAGTGATGTTGGCGTACGTCGGCTCCGATGCAAACGTTTGTCCTATCGCTACGTTGGCACTGCCAACAACCGACACTCCGCTAAAACCTGGGTTCCCCGACTGTACATAGATCCCACGAGAGGCACTCGCTTCGATTTGCATTGATGAGAAGGAGGCGGTCGAATCGCTATCAGTCGGAATTGCAAAGTCCGCCACGACCGCCGCTGTCGCCTGGCCCCCGGCGAAACGAACTCCGGTGTGAGCTGAATTCCAATTGGGTGAGCCCACATACAAGGCTTCCCAATCACCCGGTGCCGGTACACCGTCGCCCTCGGGCGTTAAGTCTTCACCGACCGTGTCGTCGTTGACACTCGTAAAAACAATTGGTCTGTTCGCCGTGCCGATCGCATTGACCGTGCCCGTTCCCGACAGCCAGCGCCCCGATTCGAACTTGATCACCGTGCCAGGATCGATGTCCAGGGTTACCCCATCCGGGATTTGGACATCGCCGGTCACCCGGATCGTTCCCGCCCAACTGGTGTCTTCACTGATCGTCCCGGCAACGTCCTGAGCCAACAATCGTCGATCCTCCAGGCGTTGCATCAGGCTGGTTCGGCGGCGTTTCTGAAGAGCTTCTTTGCGACGCTGTTTTTGATTCTGCTGCGCGCGAGAAAGCCGAGACCAATTCCGGCGGCCAAGCATGGGCGGTATTTCCAAGATGTGGCTACGTTGTTGTTTTGCCCCGCTATCGCCGAAATCGATCCGAATGACCCACTCGGCTGTCTGCTGTATGGTGCAAGCGGGGGGCTGTTAGGGCAACAAAATGTCGCACTCAAAAGGTCAAGAAATCCGATTCTGCCGCCTAGAACCGGTCGATCGGGTGCTTATGGCACCGGAGCCCCCCTCTTGTGGTTGACGTGTGGGTGTCTGAGAGGCGGATTTTATGAAGGGCAAGAAGACGTGGTGCTTCAGACGTTCTCAGGCAACCAGATATCGCGATCATCCAAAAACTGGACGTGGAGAAATCGGATGAGTCCCAAGATCTACTGCTGCGAAGACGTGCGGAGCGTCCGGCGTCTGTACGCCGATCTGTTGGCCCTACCCCACGGAAGCCTACCGATTGTCGACTTGTTGCGGCGGCAAGCCGACCTGCTATTGCGGGCACATCGCTCGGCCGATGGTGCCGTCACGCCGATCATCCGGTCATGGCATCCACGTCTGGTGGGGTGTTCGGTTGAACAAGTCTTTGCATCGGAGCTGTCACTGCAGGACATGCTGGAAACGGTCGCACGTGAACACGGATTTTCTGATTGGTCACAGGTCGATGCACTGGACGACGATCGAGCCGATCCGATGTTCGAAACCGCCGTGGACGCGGTTTTAGCGGGTGACATCGAAACACTTCGGTCGTTGTTCAACCGCTCTGCTGGTTTGCCCACACAGCGGTCGCGGTATGGTCATCGATCGACGCTGTTGCATTACGTGGGGGCAAATGGTGTGGAGACTCATCGCCAAGTCGTGCCGATGAACTTGGCGGAAGTCACTCGCGTTTTGCTCCAGGCGGGCGCGGATGCCGATGCAGGGGCCGAAATGTACGGTGGCGGTTGCACAGCGTTGATGCTGTTGCGATCCAGTGCTCATCCGAAGCAGGCCGGTCTGGTCGACCGGGTGGCCGAGTTACTTGAAGATGCCTCGCCGGGTTAGCAGCGGGGACCGAAGGCAGGTCGTTGCATCGGAGGTCATTGGATCAATCAAGCCACCACCGAACGACATGATTTGGATCCGAGCGAAGGGTACGAAACACAAACGCCCCGATGGTGACGTACAGAACCAGCAGTGCTATTCCAAGAACGCACCGTGTCTTCCGCTGGACGTTGATCGGGAAAAGGAAAGAGGAAGCCAACCCGATCGGCACCAGGATGGGCATCAAGACCAGAAAGATGCCGGGAACGTAGTACAAGAAGTCCAGAATTCCTCCGATGGATTTCGGGTCGTCCAAGCTGGGGCGTGGGCGATGTCCCAACAGATGCCACGCGATCCACCAAGTCATGTAGAACGAACCGATCAGCCAAAGCGGATACAGGTAGACCATCAGCCACACCACGAAACTGCCTCGGGGCAGCCGAAAGCTTGGTTGTGACGCGACAGCGGCCGGCGGCAAGTCGGTCGTCGCGTCGATGGGGGCCTGATACGGATTATCCATCGTGGTCGTGTTCGATGCAGGCCACGGGGGGGACCGTTTGGGTCAACGTTCCTGTGGCGACAGTGGGGTGCGTCCGAGGATTTGCCAGTGGTTTTCTGGCGATGCACCATCCGACGGCAGCATGACAGCGGATCACACGACAGACCGCTGGGAACGTCAAGAGAGACGATTCGGCAAAGAAAACGGGGACGTCATTCACGTCCCCGCGAGTGGGCGATAGAGAACTCGAATCTCTGACCTCCACGATGTCAACGTGGCGCTCTAACCAACTGAGCTAATCGCCCGATAATCGGGTCGCACGGGGTAGGATCGGCGGGTCGATGAGGACGCCTGAATCCGCTGCGGTGCGAATCAAGCGGGTAGTTTGCCCAGAGGCCTGCTGACCGTCAAGAGCGTCAAACCTTGACCTTTGCAAAACGATTATCGCGATTTTCGGGATTCGCTGTTGACGCTGTCCGCAATCGGGCGGGATACTTTCTGCGGATTTGGTCTTGACGAAATCGATCGTTTTGGCCAATCGCGGTCCGTTGATTGCACCACGCATCGACGCAAGCGTTTTCCTTACTTCGCCAATGCGGCCCGGTCTGACGGTAGGACTGGCCCGGGCGGGTTACCTTCCCTGATGAGCCGGTCTGCCCACCGGCCGGAGATGATTTATTCAGTTGGCACTGGCACGAAAAAATATTCAACCTGAAAACCGAGACACCGTTCGCATCAACAACAGTATTCGCATCAGCCCGATTCGCGTGGTCAGCGAAGACGGTGAACAGTTGGGAATCATCCCGACTGAAGATGCGTTAAGTCGCGCTCGCGACGCGGGATTGGACCTTGTCGAGGTCGCCCCTAACGAGCGACCGCCTGTTTGCCGGATCATGGATTACGGCAAATACAAGTACGACAAGAACAAGAAGAAGAACAGCGGACAGTCCCATACGAAGACCAAAGAAATCCGTCTGCGTCCCAAAACCGGTGACGAAGACGTGCGGACCAAGATCCGCCAGGCCGAAAAGTTCTTGAAACACAAGGACAAGGTCCAGGTCAGCGTTCTTTTCCGAGGACGTGAGATGGCACACATCGAAGAAGGCCGCAAGGTCATGGAGATGGTCATCGAATTGCTGGAGCCGGTCGGCAAAGTCGAAACCACGCCGCAGCAGCACGGACGACGCATGATCTGTATGATTGCCCCGAAGTGACTTGCATTCGCTGCTTAGCGGTGTTCGTCGGTCATTCTGCCGATCGTGTTCAGATTCCTGTGCCGGTTTTCTATCGGCGATTCGGTTCGTACTGGGTACGGCCTAAAGCGAGACCGTCTTTCCAGTCCATTTCTGGATTCATTTTCGCTGGTGCGTGTCTGGCCGCGTTCGTTTTGGCCGGCAGGACGCTGGCGAGGCATCGTTCTGAGGGGGCGATCTCCTTTCGGTTCGGGGCCAAGTCGATCGGGCTCCACCCCGTTCTGTCCTTTTGTGGGCCAACCGGATGACGATGAAGCCGAGTAAGCCGAATCACACGGGTGCATCGGAACACACCGATGTTGCGATGCAAGATTTGCTGGACAGCCTGGGCCGGATTGCTCCCCTGCGATTGGCCGAGGACTGGGACAACGTCGGGTTGTTGGTCGGGGATTCTTCATCACGGATCCGGTCGGTGATGACGTGCCTGACGATCGACGAGGATGTGGTGGCCGAAGCGATCCGGCATCAAGCCGATTTAATCGTGGCTCATCACCCGATTCCTTTTCGTCCGGTGGATCGGATCAGCGACGACCATCGCACGGGCAAATTGGTCTGGCAGCTGGCGTCCCATGGAATCGCCGTGTACAGCGCCCATACCGCGTTTGATTCATCAGTCGACGGGATCAACCAGCGTTGGGCATTGGCGTTGGAGTGTCAGGAAATTGGCGTCCTGATGGACGATTCTCCGCCGGGGGATCAGGCCCAAGCCGAATCCAATGCGCCGACCGGTACGTGCGAGGGCGGCGGGCGTTTCGGTACGCTGGCGACGATGTTTTCCTTGCAAGACTTGGCCATCCGTGCCGCGACCTTGGTGCACGGCGAATCGGTTCGCATCGTCGGCGATTCGGCGATGGAGATCCAAGTGGTGGGGTTCGCCTGTGGGAGTGGCGGCAGTTTTCTGGAGGCCGCCGATCGGCGGGGCTGTCACGCCTTGGTGACGGGCGAAGCGACCTTTCACACCTGCTTGGAAGCCCGGGCGATGGGGATCGGCATGGTCTTGTTGGGGCATTATTGGAGCGAACGCTTTGCGATGGAGCAGCTGGCCGACCAGTTGGCCCAGTCGCACCCGGCACTGAATTTGTGGGCCAGCCGGGCGGAACGGGATCCCATTCGCTCATTGCAGCTGTAGGCCTTCCGGTGGCCTCGGCCGATCGTCGACGCTGTTCATAGCCGAATCGGCGCCGCGACGTTGGTCGATTGCCCGGAATCGCGCGGCCTAGGTTGCCTATGGCGCGGCGTCGTACGGACGATCGGCAGCGCTGTCGGTGCCCAATTGCATCGTTTTGAACGCGTGATTTGGGCGAAACTGCGGTCCGATGTCGGTGGTTCTGCTCGATGACGGCGTTTGACCGGGTTGATTTCAGTCCTAGAATGCGCTGTCCGGAACGGCGGTTGCACTAGCGGGGATTCTCGTGGGCGGCGGTGTCAGGGCGACCAAGACGCTGGCCAATTTGGACATGGGCTGATCGAGTTCGGCTGCTCGAGTTTGGCTGATCGAGCGCCGGCGACGAATCCATTTCAACATTCAACGAAACGATCAAACAGGGAACTGCCTCTTGAAGATTGCGACTCGAAATCAACGTGGCGAACGCTGGCTAGCCGCTCTGCCGGTCTACAACGAAGTCGGTTACGTCGACGGAGTTCTGGATGAAGTTGCCCATTACGCCGATCACGTTTTGTGCGTCGACGACGGCTCCAACGACGGGACTTCCGAAGTTTTGGCCCGCCGCAGCGATGTTGATGTCGTGACGCACGAAACCAATCAGGGCTACGGGGCCGCGCTGCGAAGCATTTTTCAGTACACCATTGAGCAGGGGTTCGACGGTGTGGTCACCTTGGACTGTGATGGCCAGCACCAGCCGAAGCGGATCCCTCGATTTGTCGAAGCTGCCGCCGCCGCCGATATCGTTTCAGGCAGCCGTTACCTGAAGCAATACGAAGGCGATGACGCGCCGCCACCGGAGCGGATGTTTATCAATCGGCGGATCACCAGCGAATTGAATCGGCGTTTGGGTTTTGATTTGACCGACGCGTTTTGTGGGTTCAAAGCGTATCGCGCCGAAGCGTTGCAACAGATGGACATCACCGACAACGGTTATGCCATGCCGCTGCAGTTGTGGGTGGAAGCCGCGGCAGCAGATTTACGAGTCGTTGAAGTTCCGGTTCCGTTGATCTATCTGGATCTCAGCCGATCCTTTGGTGGTTCGTTGGATCACGCCGAGACTCGATTGAACTATTACAACGATGTATTGAATCAGGCGATCGACAAGGTGTGCCGCGAAGGCAAGCCTTTGAACGAACGCAAGCGTCTGTGCAATCAAAGCATCGGGTGATGCCAGCGTTTCGGGCCTATCGTGCACCGTCGGCCAACGGTGCCGGGTTGATCGACCCGCCATTGATGCAAGCGGACGCCGTTGCACAAGCCAATCGGGCGTTGGCCGAGGGCTATCCCGATTCGTTGCGCGACCTGAGACGATCGGGACGCGACGAAGTGGTGCGTGCTGCTTTGGCGTACACATCCGCCTACCGTGACGTTCACTGGACCGAGGGCCGCGACTCGGGCCGGATCATCATGGCCGGTCACCAGCCGACGCTGTTTCACCCTGGCGTTTGGTTCAAGAACTTCGCGCTGTCTCATTTGGCTGCCTGTCAAAACAGCTTGGCGATCAACTTGGTCGTCGACAATGACGTGGCCGGCGATGCGTCGGTGCGAGTCCCCGTGTACGACGACCTTTCACGTCGCGTGAGTATGCAGTCGGTGGCCTTTGATCGTGCCGCATCGGGCGTGCCCTACGAACAATGGCGGATCGCCGACCGTGCATTGTTCGATTCATTCAGCCAGCGATTGACCGCTCAGGTGCAGCCTTTGGTCGCCAATCCGTCAGTGAACCTGCTGTGGGGGCACGCCAAGAGTGCGATTCAGCGATGTGATTTCGCCGGATGTGTCATGGCACAGGCGCGACACGCGTTGGAAGCCGATTTGGGGGCCCGGACGCTGGAGTTGCCCGTCAGTGTGGTCAGTCGCACCGAAGCCTTTGCTCGTTTCATCGTCCGGATCTTTGACCGCGCGGCCGCATTCGCCAAAGCCTACAACGACTCGCTGGCCGTCTATCGAGCGGCACAAGGGATTCGCAGCCGATCGCACCCAGTGCCACCATTGGGCCATGAAGACGGTTGGCAGGAAACACCGCTGTGGATCTACGGCAACGATTTGCCGGTCAGGCGGGCTGTTTGGGTGCGGCGTCAAGGCGATCGACTTGAAATCAGCGATCGCGCCGGTGTCGCCTTGGACATTGATATGTCGGATCTGGATCAGGCGGCCGACCATCTGCGTGGTCAATGCAACGATGACGTGAAGCTTCGGCCGCGGGCGTTGTTGACGACCATGTTCGCACGACTGGTTCTCAGCGACCTGTTCTTGCACGGGATCGGCGGCGGCAAATACGACCAACTGGGTGACATGGTCGCCGCTGAATTTTTCGGTTTGACGCCGCCGCAATTCATGGTGCTGTCGGCGACGATCCGGTTGCCGATCGCCCAAGGCCGAGCTTTGGGGAACGGCGACCGTGAAGTTGTGCGGCCGGAAGATTCGAACGAAGACTCGATCGCCTTACTTCGACGCCAGCTACGTCAAACGGTGTACCAGCCCGAACGATTTGCGGGGCAAGCCGATCTGTCGCCCGAGTTGCTGCGTCGCAAGGCGGAACTGTTGGAATCGATTCCGCCCCGAGGCCAGAAGCTGGATTGGCATCGTCAGGTCTGTGACGTCAATCAGCGTTTGTCAGATGAATTGGCCGGAGTGCGGCATGATTTGAATCGCCGCATCGCGGATGCCAAGCGGATTCAGGCCAATCGGTCGATTTTGCGAAGTCGCGAGCACTCGCTGGCTTTGCATCCGGTCGAATCGATGCTGGCCGCGTATCGGCGACTGCTACAGACCTAGCGGCTGCCGACGATGATTTGACCGACCATCAACCAGACGAAGGTAAAGGTCAAACCGAGCGCTGCGTGGAAAGCATCGGGATTCATCAGCATTGGCCGTGGTAGAGTTGGAACGGGGGTGGTCTTGGCCCGTTCCATGGCCAATTCGTCATTTTTTGAAGGCCACATTGCAAGCAACGCGGCGAGCAGCACGCCGATCCCACGGCGTATAAGAAACATCGGCGAATCGCTGCGGCAAATTGAGCGAAAATCTCCGGACGCGGCAAAGTCGCCTCAGGTGTCAAAACCCGATCGAGGATCGCGATCGCCGGCGGGCCCCCGAAATCCGCCCCCTCGGGCGTCTTGCCAAGACCACGCCGCCGCTTACAATCCGTGGTTCACGCTTTGCAACAAAGCCGAAGTGGCGGAATTGGCAGACGCGCCGGATTCAAAATCCGGTGAGGGCAACCTCATGTGGGTTCGAGTCCCACCTTCGGTACTTTTTGATTTCCCCGGGGAATCATCAGCCATCGTTAGCTCGCAAGACTCCTTGTTTTGCGGGCTATTTTTGTTTCCTCACAGTTCCAGTGATTCTCCTTGATCGCCAGGTCTTGCCACGGACTGTGGGAAGCAAGGGTGTTTCTTCGGGCACCCTTTCGCACCGCATGATCCAACGATGATTAAATTGTCATCGCGTAGTGCTGCATCGCGATGGGTGCCGAATTGCCAAGCCACGATGCCACATCCAAGTTCGGGAACATTGCGATCGGTTCCGTTTCGCGGGACGCTTGCGAATTCTGCATCAACCTCGGCCACTCGATCAGCCCGGCTTGCTTCACGATTCTCGTGAACGTCTTGTTGACACCGGCGGCGGTGATGCACCGTTCAATCCAATCGGCCGGCATGGAGAATTGACGATCGGGATTTCCGCCCACCTCCTCGCCTCGCTAGGGTTCGGCTCGAACCTGGATATTCCCCTGCTTTAGGTCGGTGTAGAAGATCTGGATCGATGCGAGTTCGTCAACCACCTCCAAGACTCTCTCCCAGTCATCGGCCGAATAGTTGCTACGGAATTCCTCCATTGAATCGTGGAACGACTGTGCGGGATAATCAGGGGGCCGATTAAGGTACGCCTTCCCAAAATCGAGAACTCTCGGTGGTGTCACGATCCCCATTTCGACGATCCAACGGGAATCGTCGCAGCGAACGAATTTTGGCACAGTAAATCCGGCAATCTCCGTGACTTCGAATTCGGCGAGTCGCTCGTAACAATCCCGCTCGTTGCAGTAGTTTTTCTCGCGATAGAAAACCTTGACGGCCGTATGCCTGTCTGACTTCAAAACCCAAGCATCTTCACCGAACCCGAGTCGAGCCATGATGGCAAGTCCGTGCTCGGCAGCGTATTCTCTAGCTAGTTCGATCAGCTCTTCGTCGGTCCGATTCATGCTCAGCTCTGCAAATCGCTACTCATCCAGCGTTAAAATTCTGCTCCGAATCGCCGGAGCAGAATTTGAGGTGGCCCAGGTGACTGATCAGGAAGTGTATTTCCGTGAATCCGTCGAGATCGCCCCGGGTGAGGGTGAGTTGCTGGTTGCCGTCGACGATCATGTAACGAGAGAACCTGTTTACTTGCCCCACGGCGTTGCCGCTGGAGCATCCAGTGGAAAATACTGGTAGCTCTTTGCCACCGCTGCGTTTCTCGTTTCTCGGATTGTGCAGATCGGCGGATAACCGGTCAAACACAACTCAGCGTGGTTTGTAGTCTCACGCCGCTTGGTGCATCTTCATGCGTCCAATGCGAGGATGGTATCCCCGAGAATTTGTCCGCTGTGCTCCGACTGCACGATCGTGCAGCCATACTTTTCACGGCGTTTCTGTGCCGCTTTGCGTTCCAGCGGTTTTTGTCACGGCCAGAAAACTCGGCCCTTTGCCGCTTGGATCTCGTTTCGGTCGAGTCCCACCTTCGGTACTTTCCCGGTCACCCGTGGTCAGTGATGGCCACGAGTGTTCCTGGGATGTCTTTGGTCGGCATCGACATCATCTGCTGTCGCATGGACCGGCCGCCCGATCTGTGCCCCCACACAGATTCTTTTGCGGTCCAAGCGACTTGATCAGAGTGTGCTCTGTAAAGATGGGCCCGTCGCTCCGTCCCTCGTTGGCTTTGGTAAGGCTCTGCGCGCTCGTGACCAGAATGGGTGTTCTGCGGCTGGGGTTCACCCGATAGCGGAGTGGCCGCTTTTGCTTCGCCGCCGCCCATGGGGTGGCATCCCGGTCGCATGCGCAAGCGGATGCCAGGATCGCGAGATTCCTATGGCGTCCGTTGGCTATTGCTCTGTACCGCTCCATTTCCAGCGGCATTCGTAGCGAAAGTTATCCCTGGGATTGATCAATTGGAATGTCGCGATGGAACCAATGGGAAGCTCAACCTTTGTGGTGGGATCGATGGGTTCTGCCAGCTCGGGGGCATCAATTGGCCACCCGCTGATTTCAAAGTTTTCGTAGTTTCGATTCTCTGGCATCAGCATCCAGATCTGTGCCAGCCCCGTGTCGGCCGGAAGGCTGAACTGAAAACGCCCTTCGTCCGCGTACTGCTCACTTGATTCACTGATCAACAGACCTTCAAGAACCAGTTCGGCATCATCTCCCAGGGGAACGCTGCTGAAGTCCAGGTCCAGTTCCCAAAGGTATCTTCCATCCGCCAGTTTCATCCGCCGATGCCGCGGTCTCAGACTCTTGGTCTTGCAGAAGTAATTCAGCGTTTCGTCGTTCGATGGTATTTGGAAACGCAAATGTGGGTTTTCGTCCGTGATCTTGGTCCGCCGGACTCGAAGACGACTATGCACGTAAGGCTTTGATTCTTGCCCCGACGAATTGGGCACCAAAGCGCGCAGATCAAAAATCCTGTCGTCGGACAGGACTTCGAAGCCGTCGAAGTTGAGATCGTCCATCGACGTCACTTCTTCGAAATCCACGGCTTCCACCGTGCGAATCGGCCCCGCCTGGATCAGCTCCAGTATTTTTCGATAAAGCGGGCTGGTCTCAGCCACTGCCGCCAGCACGTACCCTCGCTGGGTCGCGGTCCTATTTGACTTGTAAAGCAGGTAAGGCAGCGTGAGCATCAACAGTGTGACAATTGGCATCCACACATAGGTCGGCCAATCGCGAAAGCTCAATAGCGTGCTTAGGATTCGGCGTGATGATGATTGCTGAAGCCGCCGGGCAAATTGCAACGCCGTACCGGGATCGCTCAGCAAAGCAGCCGAGCCGGCCGAGGTGCCTTTCCGCATTGCCTTGGCAGCGACTGGATTCCAAGGCGGGCCACTTGGGATTTCGGCCGGCGGCAACAAGGCTCGTTCGCGACAGGCTTGTCGGGCCACGCAGTACCCGTGTTGCACAAGAGCCGACACCTCCAAGTCCGAGAAGGCATCCATGTCCGTGCGGATCAGCGACGCATGATGTTGGATTTCCGGATGCGGTGCGTGCGAATCCTCCGTTTGCTGGACGACATGCGTGATCGGGAAGAACAGGACGCCGGGCGTATAGCGGAATGATTCAAGTTCCAGCTGGTTGACCCGGTCCATCAAGATGTCGGAGGATCGCATGGCCGTACTGAAAAGGCCGCCAGCTTTACCGTCGCCGCGAACTTTGAACGAAGCGCCCGCATCGCTGACCAAAATGCCATCGAATCCATCGCCGCCAGAACGCAAACATGGTTTACCGGTGCATCGCTCCAACGCCGCAGCGATCAGCTGGCGATTCAACCAGACTCGGTCGCTTGATTCCAACCGATCGAAGGACGTGTTGGTGTCATCGAGCAACGCGCGTGCCCGCGGATCGGACAGTTGGATCTCTTGGAAGATCGGGTCACGATACAGCTCGTCGTTGCGGGCAATCGTACCCAGGTTGTCGATCAAAATCCGATGATACTGTTGTGTCTCCCGTTTGGATTTCGCAACTGTGATGTCTGGATCCAGCGCCGTCAGCTTTTCCCATAACCGTCGCATGGCAGTGTTCTCGGGCATTTCCGCTCCCGCGGATAACGCCGCCGCCATCGCATCAGGATCAAGCACGTCCGTCGCGTCTGGCGCCCCCGCGTTGCTCAGCGACGTGTGCTGGATGTGGTGGAACATCCGCAATCCAATATTGTCATAGATGCCTCCATCGGTGAATGAAAGACGGCTGAATTCCCCCTCCTTGGCACCGACCTCCCAATTCCTCAGTTCCAATGGGGGAAAGAATCCCGGAAACGCCGACGAAGCCGCGACCGCCATGGGGACCGTTGCCAGCCCCATCCGTACTTTTTCAAAGCGGTCGTATCGCCCCGGAGTCCGTCGCAGCAGTAGCAATCCGTCCCGATGGAACGCGCAAAGTGATCCCTCGCTCAGGTTGGTTGCCAGAATGTAAAGTTGTGGCCGCTCGGGCAGATTGAAAAGGCTGGTGTCGCCGTACAAGCACTTTTCGTAGTGCTGCTCCAACAGCCCGGCACGCGTGTACTGCCGGCGAGTCGACATTCGCAGAGTCCGTCTGCCGATGTTCGTCATCGACGCCAATGGGAACCGGCGAACAATGCGATTGCGTACATCCAGCTGTACCAAATGCAGGATCTCTTCAGCGACTTGTTGCCATTCCTCGTCGCTCCCGCAGTACCGGTCCCAGTTCAGCACCAGATGAGCGGCTAGGACGCTGCCACCGGAGACCGAAGTGATGTGAGTGACCTGTGACAGCAGCCCCGCGTCACGGAGAAAACGCACGACGCCGAGGTGATAGAGCACCGCGCGAAAGCCGCCGCCAGATAGCGCCAGTCCAAGTCGTTGCATCAGAGAAGTCCCCGACAAATTGGATGTGAGCGGCCCGAACACAAGACCGTGGGAATGCCGTCACCACCCTATTCAATGGCCTTGGAAACGTACACCAGATTCGGTCCCGAGGACGGCAAATCGCGGTGACCTCTGCGAACCGTATCGAAGCCGTTGGGCTTCGTGCGGGAGCAATCCCCGACGAATGAATGCGTTGTCTTCAAAGATCGCGGTCAAGGGTGATGGACGAACGCCACCAGCAGTTCTTGATGACCTTGGGACTGATGCCGTAGCGACCCCTGACCCAACGCAATGCCTGGATCGCCGACACGCGTTCTTGTTGGCGGACCAATTCCACCAACAAGGCGTTGATCCGTGCTCGCAGCCGAAAGCCCGTTCACGGCAATTCTAGCGAAGCCGCAATGAGGGGGGATAGAATGGATGCATCCTCGGGTCCACTAAATTTTTTGGCAAAAATGGGCGAGAAATTGCGCCCCAGATGGACGCGTCGTTTGCCTATTCATCGGAGACAAATGCTTGCCTCAAGGAAAAGCCATGCCGGACGAAGAACGAATCAATCAAGGTCACACAAAAGTCCGAACAGTCTTACGGTTGATCGGGCCGATAACGCTGGGCGTGGGCGTCATCTTGATGGTTGTTGGCCTTGTGAGCTTCTTTTCATCATTCGGCAGCTTTGAACCTCCCCGCTATTTCTGGTGCTGCTTCCTTGGAATGCCGCTGATGATGGTCGGGCTGGGGATGTCTCAGTTCGGTTTCATGGGAGCGATCGCACGTTACCAAGCGGGTGAGATTGCTCCTGTTGGAAAGGACACCTTCAATTACATGGCCGACGGAACCAAGGGCGGCGTGAAAACCGTTGCGTCGGCGATCGGTGCGGGACTGAGCGAGGGGATGGGTGGAGCGACGGCCCGTGTTCAATGTCCAAAATGTGGGCACGCGAACGACATCGATGCGAAGTTCTGCGATGAGTGTGGATCGGCAATGTCGAAGACCTGTCCGTCGTGCGGTGAATCGAACGAAGGCGATGCGAAATTCTGTGACGCCTGTGGAAATAGGTTTTCGGTCTAGAAAGCACTGGATCTTAGGGATGCAGCGATCGCGATGGCATCGCGTACGTTCCTGTCACCAATGAAACCGTGTTCCTGGACTGTCGGTGTACGCATCGTTGTGCTCCAGTTCTTGACCATCGTTCGATTCGGAACCGCCTCTCGGATTTGTTGGCGCCCGCCTACCTTGCAACGACGCGTAGAGCACAGAAGTCATTCGGCGTTTTGAAGGTGAGTTATCCCGCTTGGTCTTCCAACGCTGGCTTGGGGCCTTTTGTCCCGTTCGCGGCGCGATCGCCCGACGTTTGTTGACGCTTGGTGTCGACTGAACGAAGATGCGGGATTCTCGATCGACAGTCCTGGATCCATCACGAAGGTTTTTTCCGATGCCTGAATCAAGGTGTTTACTGTTCTCTGTTTGGGCGGCGTTGTGCATTGCGGGCACCGGCCACGTTTTCCCGGTGATGGCTCAGGCCGAAGATAGCCAGTCCGAAACCGGAACGAACGACGGGACTGATCGACCGAACATTTTGTGGATCACCAGCGAGGACAACGGCGTCTCCTGGGTCAGTTGTTACGGCGGAACCAATGCACAAACGCCGGCGATCGACGGGCTGGCCGAGGAAGGGTTTCGCTACACGCACTGTTTCGACAACGCGGCCGTGTGTGCACCGACCCGATCATGTTGGATCACCGGGATGTACGGGATCTCCAACGGAACGCAACCGATGCGCAGTCGCAATCCGATCCCGCACCACCAGATCAAATACTATCCCGATCTGTTGCGTGAGGCCGGTTACCACACATCGAATCCGGGAAAGACGGATTACAACATCGGCGGACGCGAAGACAAAGCGTGCTGGGACTTCAAAGGCGAGAAGGGGAAATCACCTTACGGCTGGAAATATCGAAAGCCGGGACAACCGTTTTTTGCCGTCGTGAACATCCAAGACAGTCACGAAAGTCGTGCCCACGGGAGCGTGGACAATGTGACCAAGGATCCGGCAAAAATGAAGTTGTATTCCTACCATCCTGATCTGCCGGTGGTTCGAAAGAACTATGCGAAATACGCCGAGGCGGTCGAACGAATGGACGCCAAGGTTGGGGCGACGATCGAGGCGCTGAAGAAGGACGGTTTGTACGACGACACGATCATTGTCTACAACTCCGATCACGGCGGAGTGATGGCGCGAAGTAAGCGATTTTTGTACGCCAGCGGTGTCCACTGTCCTCTGGTCATCCGAATTCCCGCTAAGTGGAAGCACTTGTATCCGGCGACCGAACCCGGCACGACGGTGGATCGCATCGTCAGTTTTGTTGACATGCCGAAAACTTGGTTGGCCTTGGCCGGTGCGGACATTCCCGAGCAGTTTCAAGGCACGGTCTTTCTGGGAGATCAGATCGAGCCGGCGCCAAAGTATCATCTTGGGTTCCGTGAACGTGCCGACGAACGACTGGATAATGTTCGCATGATTCGTGACGAAAGATACGCCTATCACAAAAACTACATGCCGTACGCGCCGGCTGGACAGCACCTGGCCTATCTTTGGAAAGCACCTTTGACGGCGGCTTGGGAACAACATCATCGCGAGGGCAAAACCAATGAAATCACCGGGCGATTCTTTCGTCCGCGTGTTTCCGAAGAGTTCTACGACAATCAGACGGATTTCGACAACGTTCACAGTCTGATCGATGCACCGGAGCATCAGGTCAAAATCAGCGAACTGAAGAAGGCGCTTCGACAACAACAACTGGAGTTGCGAGATTCGGGCTTGATGCCGGAAAAAATGCGTGAGCGACGTGCGGCGGCCCATGGGATCACCATTTATGAAATGGTGCGGGACGAGAATCTGTATCCGTTGGAGCGATACCTCGATTTGGCCGATCTGGCGCTGGCAAGAGATCCGTCAAACCTGGAAGCGTTCGTCGGCGGTATGTCCGACAGTGATGAAGTCGTTCGCTGGTGGTCCGCTGTCGGGCTTCATTTGCTGGATCAACACGCGATGCCGGCGAAGGATGTGCTGCGAAACGGCCTTTCCGATGAATCGCATGAGGTCCGTATGATGTCGGCATGGACGCTGGTCGAGTTGGGGGACTCCAAACAGGCGTTGGCTTGTTTGAACGAATTGTTGTTCGAAGGAACGAATAACGAAACGATGCTGCACAACGTGATCGATTGGATGGGGCAACCCGCGTTGCCACTGGTCAAACGCTATGTCGACCAAGGTAAGACTCGTGAAGGACGATATGGTATCAGCATTTTTGGCCGCATCGCCCAATTGAACGGTTGGTGATCGCCTGATTCGTTGCCTTCGGATCACTTCAGGTCCAGGTCCAGGTCCATTAGGATCGAGAGTCACCCGAAGAGATTGCGAGTCGATGCTGGCGACCGATTCGACGTGAAAGCGGTTCGCGGTTCAGCCCGCGAACGAAGCGTTCATCGATTGAATGATCGGTGAGGTTAGACGAGGGAAGACGCACGCGGTTTTCATCGCCACGTCGATCGCACGCGGACGTCGCAGCAACCAAGTCAAGCGTCGACACCACCGTTGTCTGGATGCAATCTGTTGATTCCAGTGTTGTTGCCAGCGTGTTTCGGCTAGTCCGGCCGATGCCGAGTCATCAAGCGATTGGCGAATCACGGGGGCCACGCTTAAACCGCCGGCGAATGCCCAGGCCATGCCTTCGCCGGTGAAGGGTTCGACGTATCCGGCCGCGTCGCCGACGACGAACACACGATCCGAAGCCACGCGATTGATTCGTCGGGTCAATTCTGGGGTGCCGGTCAACTGCAGATCACCGATGGGCAATGGACCATACCCGGCGGTTTGCATGATATCGGCAAGCATTGTTTGTGGGGCACTTGCGGATCGATAGCCGGAACGATCGACCGCGGCGGCAAAGTTTAAATGGCCGTTTTCGACTCGGACCATGCCGACGTATCCCTGTGCACCGGTCGCCATGTAGATGACACCGGGCTTGAAGTGTTCAAACGCCGGATGTGCCGCGTCGTCTCGCAGGATGCCGCCCAATCCGATGCGTGAGTTCGCTGAAATCGAGTCGGTGAACTCGTTCAGTTTTCGCAGGCTGGGATGTCCCAAGCCGTCGGCGGCTAGAACCGTTTTTCCGCGGACAACCGCTTTTGTGCTTGAGGACGTATTGGCAACGGTCAGCTGGACGTCGCGGTGGGCCGCGTCGCTTTCGCGAGGCAAGACGCTCGCGCCGACCCGCGATAAGGTGACTGCGCCGGCATCGCGGGCTGCATCGAAAAGTGCGGCATCCAATCGGTGTCGCGACACGGCCAGGCCGCCGGGCAGATTCAATCGCACATGTTTTCCGCCGGCTCGCAAGTCAAAATGACTGAGGCGGATTCCACCACAGGTCCTGACAACATGCTGTAGACCGGCTGCGTTAAGAGCGGTCAATGCGCGGTGATTCACGCATGCGCCACAGACTTTGTCACGAGGGAACGATTTGCGGTCCACAAGCAATGTCCGCATTCCGTCTTTGGCCAACTGCCGTGCCGCAAGGCTGCCGGCGGGGCCCGCACCGATGACGATGCAGTCCCAAAGGGTTTGGCCCGCGGATTGGAGGTTATCGGGCACGTCTGTGGGCATCACATGGTTCATGGCTTGCACCACTTTAGAAAGAAGCGTTGCGGCCAATGGAAGGTCAATTCACCATCACCGAGCCCGGCATCGTGGGTGATCCCTTTGATTTCGGTGTCCGACCAAGCGGCACGCACGGATTGTGCGCCGTCGAGGTGCACGATCGGGCTGCGCGTGATCAGACGTGACCCCGCGGCCGCCAAGAAGTATCCCCATCTGGTACGGCGAAGGTCACTGATCAAGACGGCGCGTCGACAGGCGGCGGCCATGTTGGCCAAGACGCGGACCGCTTCGCATCGCGTCAGGTGGTGCAGGAACAATGAGTTCAGAATCACGTCGTACTCGCCTGGCAACGACTCTTTCAAAACATCGATCGCGAAGAATCGACAGTCCTTCATGCCCGTTGTTTCGGCATGCAGGCGAGCATAGCGCAAGGCTCGCCGGCTGATGTCGCAACCGTCGATCTGCATTGGCGTTCCACTGCGTTGAGCCATTCGGGAAAGCGAAGCCACCACGTCACCACCACCGGTGGCAACATCCAAAACACGCAGCGGTCGGTCCATCGTGTTTGCCAATTGTTTCAGCGTGGGCCAAAACCGCTTACTGCATCGGCTGATTCGGTTGATGCGTCGCAGACCGTCGAGCGCTTGGTAATGAAGTTGGTCATCCAACCGTGGGTCATCCATCAATTCCGGCAACAGACAACGTTCCTGCAGGCGATGACCTGCGGGAAGCGTTTGCGGAAAGTCCTCGATGGCAAAGCCAGAACGGGCGATCAATTGGGTTTCGTGTTCCATACAAAGGCCAAGTGGAATTTGGACGCTACGATGACGGACGATCTTCGGTCGGAATGAATCTGGGGACGCCCAAGGGCGTTCCGGCCAGGCGACGCAGTGCAGCTGGCGTGCCGCGGACCGTCGCGCACACTGTAGGGATGCGACTACCGGACGCTGATCGGTGTCGCGGATCAGATGGCGTCGACTTTTGTCTAGTGTCGATGTCATCTCCGGCGTGCCTTTTGTCGCACCCGCCACCGGTCTGCATGAAGCCAGTGAAACGACGGTTACATTCAGGGGTAGACGGAAATTTTCGGTCGAAGGGCGGTCGCATCCTGAAATGCACGGTCGCCGAATTACAGTGAGACCAAGCGGGATGACGGAGACACGTATTCCCGCCAAACCCACCCACCAATCCTTCCCCCACAATCCCGCCGATACGATGAAAACCCTGATCGCATCATCAATCACAACTGCCGCGCTGATCGTTGCCAGTTCGACTTCCGCGTACGGTGCAAACCTGCTGTCGTCACCGTGTGGCTGTGCGGTCGAACCCGTCTGTGCCCCTGCCATTATTGTGATTCCATCGACCGCTTGCGGCGATGTTGTTTCCGTCAGCGATATGGGAACCGTGGATCACCCGAGTCAGCTGAACATTTTGTTGACCGAAGAATTGGTCGCGCTGCGGCAACAGGTGGATGAGCTGACGGCCTCGGGCGAGCAAACCGCCAAAGCGTTGAGCGAAGCAAAGCAGATGATCGCGAAGATGCAAAAGCAAACGGATCAGTTGAAGCAGCAGCTTGCAAAGGAAAAGAAGCGTTCGCAGCAAGCGGAAGATCAGTTAGCTGCATCCAAAAAGGTGGCTGCGGAAGCGAAAACGCAGGCAATCCAAGCACGTGATGAAGCTCAAAAACAAATCCGCCAGCTCACTCGCCAGAATGGCAATCTGCAAAAGAGTTTGAATCAGACCAAATCGGCGCTACAAGCGGCGAACCAAACGCTGAAGGAAGAACGCAAAAAAGAGATTCCCGAAAAGGAGGAGAAGGGAATCGAAACTTCACCGGCCAGCATCCGAGACGAACAGGCCGGCAATGGTGACGAGGCGACCGGTGACGACGCGCCGCTGGAAGGCTAGTTGTATCGATGAACGAGAGGGGGCGGCTCGTTTGATCTCGGCATTGCCTGGCCATTATTCGTATTGACAGGCCGCTGGGGATCGACAGCGGCCATCGGATTTAGAAAGGCGGTTGGTCGACGACCTGGAAATTGGATTCAACGCTGCCAGAAAGGTGGATGTCGTTGGGGTCCAGCGTTTTCGTTTCGCCGCCTTCACGAAGATCAAATGCGTTCAGGTCGATCCAGATGACGTTGGGGCTGGTGGTCAGTTCAAAGAAATAGCGTCGCGCCGCCAGATCCGCGACGGTGCGATATTCCGTGTCATAGATCGTCCCCGGCGTCTTGTAAGGTGCGTTGAACGGCACCGAAGCGTTGCGGGCGATCGACAGGACCGATGCGATTGCTTCGCGTTCGCTGCGTGGTTTGCGAAGCGATTCCAGGAAATAGTTTGCACGCACGAACCGGGCGATGGGGTTCACGTTGCCCGGCAACGGTGTTTTGCGGGTCGCATCGCTAAAGTCCCACTTGGACAGTTCTTTGAGCTGTTGATCGTATGGCGGGTCGTTGGTCATCACACGGTGTTGGGATCCGTGGTAGATCTTGGCATTTCCGCCGACGTATTCGACGATGGCCGAATCGCCCGATGAATCTTCGATGGCCAGATGTAACGTGGATCTGAATCCGCCGTGTTCGACCATCACCGGCTGGATCCCCTTCATCAAGTCGATCGCTTCGTCGACCGACGCGGCATTATCTAGCAGATACTGGCCCCATAACCCGGCTTGAATGCCGTCCTTGGTGTCGTCTGGAACGCCGTAATCGGTCGCGGTCAAGAACAACAGGTGCATTCCCAATCCCTGTTCGTTCATGCCGTCGAAGGATCCCAGGTCGTAGCCCGATACGACCACCGACCCATATTTGGATTTCCAACGAGCGGGCCGATCATGGATCAGCCGCACCGGTCCCATCATGCCTCCGTCACGCTGGATACCCCTTGGAAAGACCCAAAGTTTGGGTTGGGTGGATTCGGCCCAGTCCATCGTGCGGCCGACGATCGTCACCGAGTCGCTGGGGTTCCAAAGGATGCGTGTGCAGGCCGAAACCGCCGGCACCACCAAAAACGTGATCGTAAAAATGACGGTGACCGTCACGGGCAGGACAAGTTCCGAGTGCCATTTCATGGTGAGGCAGCTTTCATTTGAGAGAATGTGCCAGGCTTTGAAATCCAAGCGTTGGAATCGGTGCGTCCTGGATCGTGGGCGACTGTTTGCGAGCGAATGCCGTTGCGTTGAGTGCTCTGCCCCGTGGAAGACAGCCCCGTGGCTGGTCGACGTATTTCAGGCGTGCCGGATCGGCGTTCAGGATGATGCATGGTGTGGATCGGAGGCCAGAACTGGTCAGGCTTGCACATCAAATTCGGGGGGACGTGCCCGGTCAGACTGCAGGTCGGCCGGCCGCATGCACGATAAGATGCCAGTCGCCAGCGCCATCAGTATCAATCCAACGGAGCCCCAGATTGTGGAAGCCGAAAAACTAATCGCGAATCTGTGCGGCCGTTGGCAAGGCGTCTGCCGCACATGGTTTGAGCCTGGAAAATTGGCCGACGAATCGGACATCACCGGAACGATGGCCGCGGTGGTGGGCGGTCAATTTTTAAAGCACCAATACGTTGGAACGATCCAAGGTCACCCGCGCTCGGGCGAAGAGACATGGGTGTTCAACGCGGTGACAAAACGATGGCAATCGGCGTGGATCGACAGTTTTCACATGAACGGCGCTATCATGTTCTCCCAAGGCCCTGCGTTGGAGGACGGTTGCGAGGTGTTCGGTCGGTACGACGTCGGCCCGGGAGTGCCGCCGTGGGGTTGGAAGACGGTGTTGCGTCTGCACGCCCCCGAGCGTTTGGTCATCATGGCGTTAAATGTCAGCCCCGAAGGCGACGAGGCCCTGGCGGTCGAAACGACTTACCGACGAGTCGCCGAAGTGGGGAATGAATGATGCGTGATGTGATTGAATCGTTATACGATTACCTGATCGACAATTGGCCGGAATTGCTGTGGATTGTCGTCGCCGCGTATGTGGCGTCGTACCTGGCCGGTCGCCGGGCACGCACCCGCTGGCGTCGCCGCGAATTTTTGGACCGGCTGAACGTATCGCTGACGTCGATCGAAAAAGGCGTTCTAAAGATTCGGACGATCCTGGAGATGGACTGTACCGAAATCTTGTTGAACCCATCGGCGTCGAAAGCTTTGGGCGAACTGGCGTCAAAGACCACGTTGGATGATCCGGTGATCCCGATCCCCAAGGCGGATGCCTGGTACTACTTGAACGCCGTCCTGAACGAGGTCAGCGAAAGATTTGCACTGGGGCACCTGCGGCGTGATGCGTCCATGGACGTCCACACCGAGACCTATTTGATGTGTCTGACACACGAACAGGCGGGCCAGGTGCGGACACGAAAGATCCGGGCCATGATGGTGCGCAAATCCTTGCTACTGAATTTGCCGGCCGAAACACCATCGTTTGAACGCCCCACGCATTCGACGCGTTGGGAAACGTTGCAAACGATGGCGGAAAAGTATCGGAGCCGGCCGGATCAGTTCGTGGAGATGGAAATCAGCCTTTGAACGTGTCGGGGCGCCGTACTAGGCCATCGAACGTGGGTGTGCGGCATCCTTGGCGGCGTCGACCAAATCGCCAACTTCCATGGACCCGTTCGGACGTGTGACCAGACGATCGGTGGCGACGTGGTACTGCGGGTCTTCGGAAAGATTGATTTCCACCAAGTCGCCGGCACGATCCAGCAACTGACGACATTCCAGGCTTAGGTGCGTCAGGTGCAAGCGTTTGTTGGCGGTTTCGTAGCGTTCGGCCAACGAATTGATCGCCTCCAAACCGGATTGGTCATAAACACGCGTGTAATAGAAATCAACCACGACGTCGTCGGGATCGTTTTCGACGTCGAACAATTCCTTGAACGACGCGACCGATGCGAAGAACAGTGGGCCGTGCAGTTGATAGATCTTGCTGCCGTGTTCGTTCAGCTTGACGTCCGCCCCCATGTGCGTGGCGTGTTTCCAAGCAAAGACCAGTGCAGATACGATCACGCCCAAGATGACCGCGGTGGCCAAGTCGTGCATGAAAACGGTGTATGCCGTGACCAGGACCATGACAAACATGTCACTAGCAGGCATGCGGTGGAACATTCGCAGAGATGCCCATTCGAAAGTTCCGATCACGACCATGAACATCACGCCGACCAGGGCGGCCATCGGGATTTGTTCGATCCAGGGGGACAGGAACAAGACGAAGGCCAGCAGACAGACCGCTGCGGTGATGCCCGACAAGCGTCCGCGCCCGCCGGAGTTCACGTTGATCAACGATTGACCGATCATCGCACAACCGCCCATGCCGCCGAAGAAGCCGCACGTCAGGTTGGCAATTCCCTGGCCGATGCATTCCCGGTCGCCGCGTCCCCGTGTGTTGGTGATTTCGTCGATCAGCGACAGCGTCATCAACGATTCAATCAGCCCCACGCCGCAAAGCACGACGGCAAACGGAAGGATGATCTTGAAGGTTTCCCAGGTCAGCGGTGCGATCGCGTATTCCAAGAAGAACGGCATCGGTAATCCACCACGCATGCTGGCCGTTTCGCCCGGCGGGACGCCTTCGGCGATGGCCGCTGCGGTAGCGTTATTGGCCAGCAAGTCGCCGACGGTCAGCACCGTTCGACTGGATGCATCGTCGGCGGTCAGGACCGTTCCAGAGCCGGACGTTTGGTTGATCGCGACGGAGATGCCCGTGACGACCAAAATGGCGGCCAACGACGCCGGGACCGCTCGGGTCATCTTGGGCAACAGCCAAATGATGGCCATCGTCAATCCGACCAACCCCAGCATCCAACCGAGGGCAGCACCCGACAGAAAGACCATTTCACCGTCGGGCGAAAGCGTTTTGAAACTGCTGATCTGTGCCAAGCCGATCACGATCGCCAAACCGTTGACGAAACCCAGCATGACCGGGTGTGGGACCATGCGGATGAACTTACCCAGACGTGCCAGGCCGATCGCGACCTGAAATACCCCGCACAAGATGACGGTCGGGAACAGGTATTCGATCCCGTGATCTGCGACAAGGGACACGACGACCACCGCCATCGCGCCGGTGGCACCGGAAATCATGCCGGGACGTCCGCCCAACACGGCAGTGATCAGCCCCAGAAAAAAAGCCGAATACAACCCGATCAGCGGTGAAACGCCGGCCACAAACGCGAACGCGATCGCTTCGGGGACCAATGCCAGGGCGACCGTCAGGCCGGATAGCACGTCGTTTTTGATCGAGCCGTCCTGCGAGCGAAAGTAGTTCAGCATGTATTCGTTCGTCTTAGGAATTTCGATTTCGAAATCACGCGGATCGGTTCGCCGATCGGGGACCGGCCCGCCAGGCCGCCCTGTGATCACGAACGAGATTCCACGCTTGGGTGAAGTTCGGCTTGGCTGAAGCCAGCGACCGCAGAGTCGCCCGGCACAGCCCCAATGTTCCGACAATGCGGGGTACACGGAATTGCCGTGGTGTTTGTCGTCGCTGGTGGGGATCGACCGCCGGCGGTCAGCCGGTCATCTCGGGTGCAACCCTCGGTTCGCAAGGGCCGTTTTGATCGCATGGGTCGGTGGCGCGACGGCGCGGTGAGCCGAGAACTATACTTCGCCACTAGCGCCGGTCAACGCGGATCGGGACCGGGGCCAAGCCTTTGCCACGCTGGACCAGCGGTTCAGAACAGCCGATCGATCGAGTGTCCCGATGCAGCGGGTGGTCCCGCCCCATTGTGGTCGTCTGACGTGGGGATCTTTCACGCCACGTTCGCCCCCGCCGGCGATGGAAAAGTTTGCGAAATTTTGTGACAGAAACCAAAACCCTCTACGATGAAGACACGGTGCCGCCGAAACTTGGCACAACCCAAGGGGTTTCATTGGCACCACGGACCGCGGCGTGCGGTTGATTCGGTTTTGATGTCGGGGCGGGAGACAATCGCGGATGAAACATTCCATTTTGTTCAGCCGGCGGGCTGCGTTGCGGGTTTTACCGGTCGGAATTCCCGCGTTGTGGACGCCGGGCGTGATGGCGGAACAATTGGAAATCACGCCTCGGCTGACCGAAGGGCCGTTCTATCCAGACAAGCTGCCGCTGGACACCGACAACGACCTGCTGGTGATCAACGATTCGATCGATCCCGCGGTCGGCCAAGTCACGCATTTGACCGGCAAGGTTTTGCGGCGCAGCGGCGAACCGGTCCGAAACGCATTTGTGGAAATCTGGCAAGTCGATGCCAACGGCGTTTATCTGCACTCCGGCAGCAACGGAGCGAAGGGACGCGACACGAATTTTCAAGGCTATGGTCGATTCCTGACGGACGTGAACGGACGCTATTACTTTCGCACGATCAAGCCGACGACTTATCCCGGTCGTACGCCCCATATCCACTTTGCGGTCAGCATGAATGGTCACCGGGTGATGACGTCCCAGATCCTGATCGAAGGGCATCCGCAAAACGAACGGGATGGCGTGTTCCGGACGATTCGTGACGTCGAAAGACGCAAGCTGGTGACCGCCAAGTTCAATCCGATCGCCGATTCGAAACTGAACGAGTTACAGGCAAGGTTCAACATCGTCATGGGCGAAACACCCCAAGAGGACGATCAGGGCGTGATGCGTGGTGGCATCGGGCCAAGCGATCGTGCGTCGCGCCGGCGTGGTTAATTCGCCGGCGACCAACGATTGTGTTGCGGATCCGAGGTGGGCATTGGATCCGCAATGGTCTGTTCGGGCAGCGGCTTGATTAGGAAGCCGGCACATGTCCCGCTTCGACCAGCCATGTCACGACCGCGTCGGCCACTTGTGCGACGGTCGCGTCGTCGGTGCATACTTCGAAATCACTGACGCTTTGGTATCGCGGGTTGCGCCGCTGAAGGACATCGGCGATTTCATCGACGAAGCTTCGTGCGCCCGTCAAAGACGGCCGCTGGGTGTCACTGCCGATTCGCCGGGCGATGGTTGTAACGGAGGCGGTCAGCCAGATCACTGGTCCGGCTTGCTTAAGGCGGGCGTGATTGGCATCTCGTTCGATCACCCCGCCGCCACAGTCGATGACCAGTCCGTCTTGGTCGGTGAAACGCTGGACGACTGATTCTTCCAGGTCACGAAAGGCGGGCCATCCGTCGGTTTCGACGATCTCGGGAATCGACTTGCCGGCTGTTCGAACGATGGCGTCGTCCAAACTGATTTTCCGCAAGTTCAGTCGACGTGCGATGCGGTTGGCGACGGCACTTTTGCCCGTGCCCCGGTATCCGACCAAAACCACGTTCACAGTCGCGACTCCACGACGCGTCGCATCACGTCCCGAGGTGCAGGTTGGCCGGTCCACAGTTCGAACTGGACATAGGCCTGACCCAAGAACATTTCCAACCCTTCGATCGTACGTCCGCCGGCGGTCAGGGTATCGGACAACAGCTTGGTCCGCCGCGGGTTATAGACGGCGTCAAAGACGGCCAGATCGCGACGCAACCATTCGGCCGGGATCAGCGTGGCGTCTTCGTTGGGATGCATACCCACCGGTGAACAGTGGATGATGATGTCGGCCGCATCGACTTCGGGTTTCAATGCTTCGGCGTTCAACCCGCATCCGACGATCGGCGTGCCGCCTTGGGACTGAACGTCGGCGACAAGGCTTTGCACCCGAGATTCCGTTTTACCGGCGATGGCAATGCGTTGCGGCGGATTTTCACGGACCAAGGTGACGGCAATCGCTCGTGCCGCACCGCCGGAACTCAAGATCAGCACGTTTTTGTTTTGCGGATCAGCGTCGGCGTCAATCAACGCGTTCAAAGCCCCGCGTCCGTCGCTGTTGAAACCGGTCAGCACGCCGTCGTTGTTGACCACCGTGTTGATGCATCCGATGCCCTGGGCCGTGGGGTCGACGACGTCGACGTTTTCCATGGCTTCCACTTTGTGCGGAATGGTCACCGACAGTCCTCGGTAACCCATCGCACGCACGCCTCGCAACGCTTCGCCGACTTGGCCTGGCGTCACGTCGTGAGCGACGTAAACGTAGGGTAGCCCCAAGGCATCAAAGGCGGCATTGTGAATCGCGGGCGACATCGAATGACCGACCGGGTGCCCGAACAGGGCGCAGACGATCGTGTCGGGGGTGATTTCGGGCATGGAACGCGGAAGGAAAATGGCAATGATGAACAACCGGCAGGCGGCAGCGATCACGAGGCTGTTCGGATGACTCGCTAGCTGGCCGAAGCGGTTTTCTGTTGGATCAGTTTGTCCAATTCCGTCCGTAATTGACCCAAGATTTCGTCGTAACCGAAGGCACCCAACGGTTCAGGTCCGCGTTTCAGGTTGACCTTGGCCGGCCCGCACCACAGTCCCAGGTCCGCGTCGTCGGTTTCACCGGGACCGTTCACGCGGCATCCCATCACGGCGATCGTGATGTCGTGTTGCTTGGCGTATTCGGTCATGACTTTGACGTCGGCGGCCAATTCCACGAAGGCTTCGTTTTCGACGCGGCTGCAACTGGGGCAACTGATGATGTTCAGCCCGCCTTCGTTGAAGTTCACGACACTGCGGACGCGTCCGGCGTAGATGTCATCGATGATCGATTGCCCGGCTTCGATCTCTTCGGGCTTACGCGGGTTGGGTAACGTCAAGGAAACGCGGACGGTGTCGCCGATGCCTTTACCGATCAATTGTTCGAAAGCGATTCGAGTTTTAATGATGCCTTCCGGCGGCATCCCGGCTTCGGTCACGCCCAGGTGCAGCGGCACATCGGGACGGGCTTGGGCGAAGCGACGATTGACTTCCACCACCTGCTTCGGATCGCTGTCTTTGAGCGAAACGACATAGCGATCAAAGCCCAGGGAATCGACGAATTCGCAGTGTTCCAACGCGCTTTGGAGCATCGGCGTGATGGAATCCGCCGGGTCGTACTTTTCTTTTTTGGCCGGATCAACGCTGCCGCAGTTAACACCGATACGGACGGCGCAGTCGTGCTGGGCCGCTTGGTCGATGATAAAGCGGACTTTGTCTTGCCAGGGTTTGTCGCGTTGGTGATGGTACAGGTGGCCGGGGTTGTATCGGATCTTGTCGACGTACGGCGCGACCTTTTCGGCCAAGCGAAAGTTTTCCTGCAAGTCCACCGCCAAATTGGCGGTGGTGCCGTCGCGGATCACGGCCAGGGCGGCCGCGTCCTTGTCGCTGTCCACGGCGATGCGGACCACACCGGCGCCGCGTTTGCGGATCGCTTCGGCCTGTTCGATGGTCGCGTCGGTGTCTTGGGTCTTGGTCGCGGTCATGCTTTGGACCGCGATCGGGTGGTGATCACCGATGGTAATCGTGCCGATGCGAACGGCACGTGTGGGATTTCGTTCAATGGTCATGAGGATGATGCTTTGCCCAATTCGGCGGCTTCGCGCTGGTACAAGGACCGGATTTCATCCAGGTCGACGTCGACCGGAGGCAGTTGTGGATCCATCGATAGGAACGTGTCGTAAACAATGGCCGCGACCGATGCATCGCGGTACCACTTGTGATCAGCGGGGATGACGTGCCAGGGGGCGTGATCTGTGTTGCATTGTTCGATCGCGTCCTCGTAAGCCTCGCGGTACTGGTCCCACTGATCGCGGGCCGCGTAGTCACCGGTGTTCAGTTTCCAGTGCTTGTCGGGATTGTCCAAGCGTTTCTTGAATCGTTCTAGTTGTTCTTCCGGGCTGATGTGCAGATAGAACTTCAGGATTCGGGTCCCCGCTTCGGCCAACATGTGTTCGAAATCGTTGATGATCTTGTATCGGTCCTTCCATACCCGTTTGGGGACCAAGTCATTCACACGGACGACCAGCACGTCTTCGTAGTGGGATCGATTGAACACGCTGACTTTTCCCGCCGCGGGGGTGCAGCGGTGGATACGCCACAAGAAATCGTGGGCGCGTTCTTCCTTGGTGGGGACCTTGAACGGATATGTCCGGCAGCCCTGAGGATTCATCTGGCCCAGAACTTTCCGGATCAGCCCGTCTTTGCCTGCCGCGTCGGGCGCCTGCAGGACGACCAGCAAAGACTGTTTTTCTTCCACGAACATGCGGTACTGCAGATCACGAATCTTGTGATTGGTTTCCGCGGTGAATGCCTTTGCGTCATCCTTATCGTCAAACGGGCCGCGGACTTTGGTGTCCAGCTTTTTCAAGTTGGGACGCTTGCCGGGTGCGATCCGATGTTCTTTGGCGAATTCCAGGTCTTCTTTGGCACTCATGTGGCGTCGCGCAGTTGCCGGACGAAATTGGGAAATGCGGCTCGGATGCGGGTCCAGTTGGGGATCGCTTCGGCACCGGATGGATCGTTACGGAAAAGGTCGCCAGCGATGGTGACGCATTCGGCGAACGATTCCACCGCGACCTCTTCGTCGTGGCGATTGAATTGTAAGTCGTTGACGACCGCGTTGGCCGAATGTTGACGGATGCAATCCTGGGCGGCCCGTAGGTAGGAGGCTCGCAGGGTGATGAAATTGCTGCGGCTAAGCTGGACGCCTTGGCTGGCCAGGGTGCGGTAAATCGTGCACAGGATGTCGATGGCCATTTTCATCAAGCCCTTGGTCTTGTCTTCGACCGACATCGCTTGGTGCTTGTGTTCGTACAGTCGGCACAGGTCGACTTGGCACACACGTTTGAGCGATGTGTTGCGATAGACCTCCGCCAACGTGCCGACTTCCAGACCCCAGTCGCTGGGGATGCGGTTGCTGCGTGCCAGGTTGCGGGTCAGCGAAAATTCGCCTGAAAGCGGGTACCGAAAGTTGCCCAGGAAGCGAATGAAATGGTTGTCGCTGAAACACTGTTTCATCGCACGCAACAGGGGCGCGACCAGCAAACGGACGACGCGGCCGTGCATGCGATCGGTGACGCGAGCGTAAAAGGCTTTGCAAAATTCATAGTCCAGCGCCGGATGCACCATCGGCAAGCAAAGCCGCGACAGTAGCATGCGGTCGTAATCGACGATGTCACAGTCGTGCAAAACGAAGGTGTCGATCTGCGGGTCGGCCAACAAGAAGCCGAACGCCGTCCAAACGCTGCGGCCTTTGCCCGGCGTTGAAACGGGAATCCCGGCATCGATCAGTTCTTGATACAGGCCCTGGATTTCCGGTCCGTCGGTCCAAATGACTTTGGCGCGATCGCCCAGCGGTGCGACTTTGCGAAGCGTTTCGGTGTAATCGTCCTGGTCCGGGGCGACCCCCAGGGTGACGGCAATCGTGTGGACGTAATCCGCTTTGGTCAATTCCTGCACGATTCGATCAAACGGCGCCGCACGCATGTCCGATGCCGTTACAGGCAGCACCAGCCCGATTTTGCTGGCCTGCGTCGATTGACGGATCAGGTCTTCGAGCTGCGTCAGCGTCGCCGACTGCAGGTCGTGAACCGTCGTGATCATGTCGTGCTGATAAAAGTCGGGCATCTTGGATGGGCACCACAGATAGAAAACGGGACGATTCGTAACGGGGCACGCAGGATACCGGCGCCGCGTGCGGCTCGGAACCAGCGGCCTTTTTGCGACCTCCGGAACGCCGCCGCGCAGCGACGTCACGGATCTTCTGGACCCGCTGGATTCTGCACCCCGGGGTGTAGAAATCGAGTATGCTGGGATACGTCGTTCATGACGTCGATGTTGTCCATTCCTCTGATCCGCCAAGATTTTCCATGTTTCTGCGTCGTTGGAGCCGATCTGCTGCATTGGCAATGGTTCGCCCAGGCCATCGATTGCTGGGACCGTGTGTGTTGTCGTTTTTTCTGCTGGGGGCGACCGCGTCGGCCCAGCGGGCGGCTTACGAACGGCCACCGATCGATTATCTGAACGCGGACGTCGACGACGCGGTGGCGCGGCTCCAGCAGCGAATCGACGATGGCCAGACGACTTTGGCGTTCGACGAAACGTTCGGCTACCTGCCGGCGGTGCTGGGGGAATTGGAAATTCCGGTCAGTTCGCAGATGCTGGTGTTTTCTAAGACCAGTTTGCAGATTCACCGCATTTCACCACGGCGTCCCAGAGCGATTTACTTCAACGATGACGTTTACATCGGTTATTGCCAAAAAGGCGACGTGTTGGAGGTCGCGGCGACCGACGCCCGCCAAGGCGCGACCTTTTACACGCTGAAACAGGAACGTACCGAACGACCGTCGCTTGTGCGCGACCGTGGCGGATGTCTGACTTGTCACGCATCCAGCCGTACTCAAGACGTGCCCGGGTATTTGGTCCGCAGCGTGTTCGCCGACGCGGCCGGTCGCCCGAAATTCGGCAGCGGCACCTTCGTCACCGATCACACCAGCGACTTTCGCGATCGTTGGGGCGGTTGGTACGTCACGGGCCGCCATGGATCGATGCGACACATGGGGAACACTTTGTGCAAGGGAGATGACACTTCGTTTGATCGCGACCCCGGTGCGAACGTGAACGACCTGTCGGACTTCTTTGACACCGATCAATACTTGTCGCCTCACAGCGATCTGGTCGCATTGATGGTGATGGAGCATCAGACCCAGACCCACAACGCGATTGCCGCCGCCAATTACGAGACACGTTCGGCGCTGCATCAGTCTTATGAGATGAATCAGTTGTTGGAACGCCCGGATGGTTTCATCAGCGACAGTGCCCGGCGTCGCATCCGAGCGGGTGCCGACCAAGTGGTGCGTCATCTGTTGATGTGTGATGAGTTTGCGTTGACCGATTCGGTCAGTGGAACGTCCGACTTTGCCGACCAGTTCCAGCGACGTGGGCCGTTTGATTCTCGGGGGCGGTCGCTGAGGCAACTGGATCTGCGGACGCGTTTGTTCCGCTATCCGTGCAGCTATCTGATCTATTCCGATGCCATGAACGCGCTACCCGACGAAGTGCGTGGGGTGATCTATCAGCGGATCGCTGATGTGCTGCGGGGCGACGATACCTCGGGTGACTTCGATCATCTGACCCCGTCGATTCGTCGCGAATTGGCCGAGATTTTGCGGGAAACGCGTCCCGAGTTCGAAACGGTTTGGGTGTCGGCGTCCTCGGCGACTCTTTCGCCCGAGGTTTCTCGCTAGCGACCGACCCGGCGAAGCGTATCGACGTGATCACGGGCTTTGGCGGGGAAGAAAGCGGGCGTGCAGTGGAGCCGGAACGGAGCCAATCCGGTGTGGGCGGATCGGCTTCCGCTGGCCGTGCCGCTGGGTCCTGCAAAGGGTTTTTGGCATTGCCCGCCGGTTGTCTCCGCTTCGGGCAAGATGTCGCACGTGGTAGAAAATGCGTCTGACGGATTTCCATTTCCCCGGGTTTGCCTGGGGGCCGGACTGTTGGGATCCTTTTCACGCTTCGCGACGCCTTTCAAAACCACGGGTGCCACAACCCTCATGTACGAACCAGCTCCGACCTACGCCGTTACGATTCGTTTGCGCTATCCCAACATTGCTGGAGTGGCGGAAAGGATCACCGAATCAATCGGCCAGGCGGGTGGATCGATCGGCGGTGTCGATATCGTCAAGGTCGGCGACGGCATGGTTTCGCGCGACTATACCGTCAGTGCCAAAGACGTCGAACACGGAACCGAGATCGTCGACCAATTGCGTCAGTTGGATGACGTGTCGGTGGTCAACGTTTCCGACCGTGTCTTTCTGATGCACTTGGGTGGAAAAATCGAAGTGACACCGACCAAGCCGGTCAAAACACGAGACGATTTGTCGATGGCGTACACGCCGGGGGTCGCACGGGTGTGCCGGTCCATCGCCGACGACCCGGACGCATCTTTCTCATTGACGATTCGTCAGAACACCGTGGCCGTGATCAGCGACGGGTCGGCCGTGCTGGGATTGGGCAACATCGGTCCACGCGCGGCGATGCCCGTGATGGAAGGCAAGGCGATGTTGTTCAAGGAGTTCGCCGGCGTTGATGCCTTTCCAATTTGTTTGGACACCCAGGACACCGAAAAAGTCATCGAAGCGGTTCGGCATTTGGCACCGACCTTTGGCGGGATCAACCTGGAAGACATCTCCGCGCCGCGGTGCATCGAAATCGAAGAACGGCTGGATGCGGAATTGGAGATCCCCGTCTTTCATGACGACCAACACGGAACGGCGATCGTTGTGCTGGCAGGTTTGCAAAACGCATTGAAGCGTGTCGGCAAATCAATCGCCAAAGTGCGGATCGTGATCAACGGTGCGGGATCCGCGGGAACGGCTATCGTGAAGATGTTGAACTTGGCTGGTGCCGGCGAAGTCATCGTGTGCGATCGTGAAGGAGCCGTCGTTCCGGCCGACGGATTGGACAAAGTGAAACGCTGGGTGGTGGACAACACCAACCCCAACCGAGTGACGGGCAAACTTGGTGAAGTCATTGCCGGTGCGGACGTGTTCATCGGTGTGTCGGCCGCCAACGTGTTGACCGTCCAAGACATCCAAGCGATGGCTGATCAACCCATCGTCTTTGCATTGGCCAATCCGGATCCCGAAATTGATCCGCGATTGGCTGCCCCGCACGTTCGGATCATGGCGACCGGACGCAGCGACTTTCCGAACCAGATCAACAACGTGCTGTGCTTCCCGGGTTTGTTTCGCGGCGTGTTGAAGGTGCGTGCGTCGACAATCAACAACCAGATGAAGTTGGCGGCGGCACAAGCCATTGCCGGGGTGATTCCGGAGCAAGACATCTTGGACGACTACATCATCCCCAGCGTGTTTGACCGACGCGTCGCGCGTGCGGTCAGCGACGCGGTGTCGACGGCGGCGATCGAATCCGGGGTCGCACGGCGCACCAGTAAACAGCCGTACCGAATTCACTAGGCCAAAAAATTCACTAGGCCAAAAACACGCGAGGCTGAATCGTAGCGAGGCGTCGACCGAGTGCTGCGACGTTTCTGCTTGCTGCCGATTAGGGATTGATGGACACGCCGCGACGGGCGTTTCGTTAGACTGGGCCTAATCGCCCCTTGGCCCGCCGGCGGAAATCCACGCGATGAACAAACGTGGATCGGGCGGACTCAACGGGCGCCCCGCCAGCGTCAGTCTTTCCCGCCTTCCACGCAGCCAAAAGAAGCATGATGTCGCATCAGGTGTCCTCTTCCTCGAAAGGTTGTCGGCCGAACCCGTCCAAAGCAGACGGGAATCCAGCGGCCGCATCCCGTCGTCGTTTTTTAAAAACTGCCGCGGCCGCGGTATCCGCACCCTATTTTGTTTCCGGCGCCACGATGGGCTTGGGGGCTGCGGTTCCGCCAAGCGATCGCGTCACGGTGGGCGGGATCGGAATCGGGCGTCGCGGCACTTACGACCTTGGATGTTTCTTCGAACAGTCCGATGTGCAGTTCTTGGCCGTCTGTGATGTGAAGCAGAAGCAACGCCAGGCGATCAAAGCGTTGGCCGATTTGCATCACGGCAACAACGACTGTGATACGTATCAAGATTTTCGCGAATTGTTGGATCGCGATGATATCGATGCGGTGTTGATCGCGACCGGCCCGAACTGGCATGGCACCGCGGCGTGTGCGGCGGCGCGTGCGGGCAAGGACATGTATTGCGAAAAGCCCTGCACAAAGAACATCGCCGAAAGTTTTCAATTGGCCGATGTGATGCGTCGCACCGGGCGTGTGTTCCAAGCCGGGACCCAGCGGCGAAACTTGCCGCATTTTGCTTTCGCGTGTGAACTGGCCGCGTCCGGGCGGTTGGGCAAGCTGAAACGCGTGTACGCGCACCCGCGTGGCATGACGGCAAAGATCAGCGGATGGATGCCGCCCGAAGATGCACCGCCGATCGAAGAAGTCGATTGGGACATGTATTTGGGCCCCGCCGCCTATCGTCCCTACAACCATGAAATGATGGCCGCATTCCACTTTGAAAAAGGGGGCGGATTCGTCGGTGGTCTTGGCGGCGGTGGTGTTTTGGAATGGGGGTCCCACTGTGTGGATCTTTGCCAATTGGCCGCCGGTGCCGATCGCACGGCGCCGGTGAAGTATTCGCCGCCGCGCGATGGCGAAATGGTGTCGACGTATGCCAGCGGCGTCGAATTGGTGTTGCGCGAAAACGACTGGTTGCCGTTGGGGTCGTGCCCGGTGCGATTCGAAGGCGAAGACGGTTGGGTCGAAACGGGGGACAGCGGCAAATTTGTGCTTAGCAGCAATGAACTGTTGGCCGGCCGCAAGGTCGAAGAAATCGCCGGCTATCCGGCGACGTTCCATGTGCGTGATTTCTTGGACTGTGTGAAAACACGCAGCCAACCCAAGGCCAATGCGGTAGCCGCCTGCTATTCGCATATCGCCTGTCACGCGGCCAACATCGCTTTGTTCCTGGATCGCGAGCTGGAATTCGATCCGGTGAAAGCGGAATTCAAAGACGATGCGGAAGCCAATCGCTTACGCAGCGAAGCGACCCGCGCGCCGTGGCGAATGTAGCCGACACGCTTGTCCAAGGAATGTCGGATCCATCCGGCAATCATCGCGCGTCAGGTTGCACTGATCTCACGCGGCGAACTTCCCACCGAACAACCCTCCTTTGATTGAAATCCTATCCACCCACCATGCGATACTTTGCAATACGGTTCGGATTCTTGGCCGCGGTCGCCGCGTTGACGGCCTGGCCGACGATGGCCCCCGCCGCCGATGGTTTCCGACAAGACGAACAAACGCTGATCGACATTCTGGTATCCGAAGATGCCGGAAAACCACAAAAGGCAATCGCCTGTAAAAAATTGGCGGTCTATGGTTCGCCCAAAGCGGCCGAAGCGTTGGCGCCGCTGCTGCGTGACCCTGAAATGGTGTCGTGGGCCCGCATCGCCCTGGAAGCCATTCCGGGTGAGGAAGTCGACCAAGTTTTGATCGAATCCATGGGCGACATCGACGGACGTTCGTTGATCGGCGTGATCAACACACTGGGCATTCGTGGTGCACGTTCCGCGGTGCCATCGCTGATCGATGCCTTACAGAATAAGGACGCCGATGTGGCGGTCGCCGCCGCGGTCGCGTTGGGATCCATCGGTGGCAACGATGCACGGCAAGCCCTGCAGTCGGCGTTCGCATCGGCCGATGACATGACCGTCCGATCGGGACTGGCCGAAGGCTTGATTCTGGTCGCCGAAACCGCCATGGCCCAAGATCAGGCGGACGATGCGGCGGAGATCTATGATTCGGTTGCCGCCGCTGACGTCCCACCGCAGCGACGAATCGAAGCGATTCGCGGAAGCATACTGTCACGTGGATCCGACGGCGTGGATCGTTTGATCGAAACCTTGAAGTCGGATGATCGCGTCAAGCAAGGCATCGCATTGACGACTGTCCGCGAATTGTCGGGCGATGGTGCCACCGGCGCATTGGTCAATGCCATTGAAAAAGTGGATGCGTCCCGACGCGCATTGCTGATCACCGGATTGGCCGAACGTGGCGATGCCGATGCACAAGACGCTTTGATCCGGCAATCGGAGTCGGACGATCTGGCCGTGCGGTTGGCTGCCATCGAAGGGTTGCAGCGGATCGGTGACGTCACCGCCCTGCCCGCTTTGTTGTCCGCCGCCGACGACGAAAACGTGGTGGTGGTGGCATCCGCACTGGAAACGCTTTCTCTGTTGCCCGATGACCAATTGGAAGACGCGGTCATCAGCCGGCTGAAAGATGCCGACGGTCGTGCCAAGGAAGTGCTGTTAAGTGTGGTCGGTGCGCGACGGATCGCCGGTGCCAAGTCGATGGTGATCGACGCCTTGGACGCAAAGGATGCTTCGATCCGCGAAGCGGCCCTTCAGGCGATAGGCCAGATCGCCACGATGGACGATTTGGGGATGTTGATGGCCCGAGCGTTTGATGCCGACAACGGTGACGCGGCGGCATCGTTGGACGCATTGCGTGCGGCTTGTGTGCGTATGCCCGATCGCGATGCGTGTGCGGAAAAGCTGGATCAAGCGGCCGCCAATGCTTCGACCGCAGATCGTATCACAACCTTGGAATTATTGACCGCGATGGGTGGGGAACGTTCGCTGAAGGCATTGGCCGACGCGGCGCAATCCGGCGATCGCGAGATCCAGGACGCTGCCACACGTTTGCTGGGAACTTGGATGACCGTCGACGCCGCACCCTATTTGTTGGAACTGGCGTCCCAGCCCTCGCACGCGTACCGAATCCGCGCTCTTCGTGGTCATCTGCGGATCGCACGTCAGTTCACGATGAACAATCGTGACCGATTGCAAATGGCCAATGACGCGTTGAAGGTGGCTGATCGCGAGGAAGAAAAGCGTTTGATTTTGGACGTCGTCCGTCGCTATCCAACACCGGCCATGTTGAATGTTGCGGTGAAGGTTGGACAAGACGCCGAGATGAAACCCGAAGCGATCGCCGCCGCTGCGGTGGTGCTGAAATTGGTCGGCGTGACGGACAAAACGGCCAAAGCTTTGCAACCGCTGTGGGGCAAACCGATGGATGTCGAAATCGTTTCGGCCAAGTACGGTTCGGCGGGTAAGCAAAAAGACGTGACCGAATTACTGCAACAGCATGCCGGCGATTCCCCGCTGATTCGTCTGCCCCAAAGTCAGTACAACTCGGCTTTGGGTGGCGATCCGGCCCCAGGATCCCCCAAGGAATTGACCGTTGAATACAAAATTGACGGTGAAGCCGGACAGGTCTCGTTTGCCGAAAACGATCCGATCGTTTTGCCGTTGCCCTAGTGCGACCGAAAGCCCAAAGGGAACGTCAAAATCTCGGTCGCGCCGACCAAAGGGGCGGCGCGGCTGAAGAAATGACTACAAGTTCTCGGCGATCATCCGGTACAGGACCAATCGTTCGGATCGGGATTCGATCGCGTTTTCTTGTTGCAAACGCTGGGCGATCAATGCATCGTCGACGCCATGCTGAATCAACCAATCGCGGGCGTCTTCCCAAGTCGGCAACCAGACGCAGGCATCCTGTAACGCTTCGATCGTCTTGCTGCGACGCAGGAAATGTTTCATGTCTAGGATGAAAAACACCCGGTCATGAAACGGTGAATCGGCTTCGATCAAGCCGGTTTCATCCCAGACGAAATGGCCGACCGCGGGCGTCCAATCCAAACCGTCGCCCTTCCATTGACGGGCGAGGTCGATTTCCTCACGACTGAATTTCACTGTTCGGTCTCCGCAATCGCCTCCAAGCGTTTGGCGACTTCCGCGTGGCCGTTGGCCGCCGCGAACACGCCAGCGGTATCACCGTCGATGTCTTTGGAATCGACTCGGGCACCGGCGTCCAGCAACAGATCCACCACGGACAGTTGACCTTCGGCTGCGGCGAACATCAGCGGCGTGAAGTTTTCCACCTTGTCGGCCAAGTTGGGATTCGCACCGCGACGTAGCAACAGTTTGACGGTGTCGACGTTGTCGGCGGTTGATGCGTACATCAGGGCGGTCCGTCCGGCGGAATCACGGTGATCGACGACCGCGTCCTGATCCAACAGCAACTTGACGACTTCGGTGTGTCCGTTGAACGAAGCCAACTGCAGCGGGGTCCGTCCTTCGGGACCCACGGCGTCCGCGTCCAGCCCCTGACGGATACCGCTTCGAATCGCATCGGACAAGCCTTCTTCGGCGGCGGCGAAGAAAGCTTCTTGCGTCATCATCGGCACCGAACTGGAGATCGATGTGGATGCGGACTCCGCTGGATCGGCGGTGTCGTTCGGGGATGACGCGGTATCGTCGTTGGCCGTCGGGTTGGTGTCGTCCGATCCGGCATCCTGTTCGGAGGATTCCGCCGGCAATCCATCGTCACCTTCGATGGGGACGGTCGCCAAATCGGTGCCACCGCATCCGACCAGCACCACCAATGCCAGGGGTAGCAGGGACGCGGTGAACGTAACGGCAAGATTGCGATGGTGGGGACGCGTCATCGTTTTCGGCTTTGGGGATGTGGTGACGAAGTGAGGTCACGATTCTCCCCAAGCTTAGCCGCTTCACCGATCGTCGAACATCGTCGCCGTCCAAGTCAGATTGTCGATGGCCAGGACGACATTGGGTGGATTGATTTTTACCACCCGAATGTTCATGGCTTGGTCTCCTTCGCGCAGGATTTTGGTTTCGTCTTCGATCCGCAAGAACACGCGTGGGACCCCGACGTCGGCAAACCCCAAGACCTTCACCTGGGATGCGTTAGCCCCGCGTACCGCGAACCCACTTCGTTCGTCTTGTTCACCGCCGGGGTACACAAAGGGATTGACCCGATCGGGGCTGACCGGATCGAACGCGACCGGCGTCGCTTGAATGTCGGCGGTTTGGGAATCCTGGCTCGGCGTCGCGGTGATGCCTGGGACCGGAACGGCGTTTTGAATCGCTTCCAAGGTGGTGGCCGCGTCGCCACAGCCCAGTGTGGTCGCACAGCCGATCGACCCGACCAGGTAAACCCAGTGCAAGCGCCCCGATTTCAAATCATCTGGCATGCGTTTCATCGGCGGGGTTCCTTCACGATCACGGGTTCAAACAGCATCGGTTCGGACGCACTTTCCATGTCCATTGGCATTTCGCCCGGTATGGCGTCGGGTGATTCCGAAGGATGCCAAGTCGTCGGGGACTGGACCGTAGATTCCGGTACGGATGATTCGGAGATGACCCTTTCGCTGATGATGGTGGGGCTGCCGTGCATCATCGGGTTCATCGTCGAACCGTAGCCGCCGATCATTTCCAATTCACGTGAACCACCATTGACGCGTGGGCGCGGATAGTGGTTGGGACAATTCGGATCGCGACAGTCCGGTGTCAGCGGGCATTGCGTGGCGTAGGGGACACTGTCCAACAGGCAATCGGTCACCCGGGCAGCATGCTGTTCCCGGGGCAACCCGACATGGTTGGGAGTGATCATTTCCGGGCGAATGAAAACGATCAATTCGCTTTCCTGGATCTCCGTGTCGTGGCTGCGAAACAACTTTCCGAAAAACTTCATGTCTTTCAGGTAGGGAACGCCTGCTTGCGATTCCACAACGCGTCGTCTGCGCAGGCCACCCAGGACAAAGGTCTCGCCGTTGGCAACCCGCACGACCGTTGACGCGTTTCGGCTGTCAATGATCGGATTGCCATTCAATTCGCCGACTTTCGTGCTGAACTCCGGTGCAACATTCAGTTCGATGGTTCCGTCGTCCGCGATACGCGGTTGGACGGTCAATGTGATACCGGCGTCCTCGAATTCGATATCCGCCACCGCACCACCGACGCTTTGTTGCGCGGTTTGGACGGGCAACCTTTCGACGATTTTGATTTCCGCTTGACGGCGGTCGCCGACGGTGATGCTGGGATTGGCCAGCAACTTGGCTTCTTCGGTTTGATCCAACGCGACGATCAGGCCTTCGACGTTTAGTTTCGATCCCGACGTTCCGAAAAGGAAACTACTGGACTTCGTCAGCACCGTTTCGGTGGTCGTTGCTACCGCGCCGGTGGTCGTGTCAACCGCGGTGGCCGCGGCGTCTTCGATCGGGGTGACCAGATCCGACAAAGCGCTCAATCGGGTCGCTGATCCCAGATTGCGACCGCCCGACCAGTTGATACCCAGGGCTTCGCGTTCGCTCATCCCGACGTCGTAGATCAACGCAGTGATGCGGACTTGTGGTCGCGGTCGGTCCAGTTGTTCGATCGCTCGGCGGGCAAGATCGACGCTGCGTGAATTGCCGCGAACCAGTATGCGGTTTTCATCCACGTACACCGCGACGGTCACGTCGGTGCCCAGGATTGATGCCAGTGATTCCTGCATCTGTTCGGCTTCGACGTACTGCAAGGCAAAGATGCGGATTTCATCGTTGGAATCGGTACCCAAAACGTCTGCCGTCGCCGTCGTTGATGATGCCGACGGCGTCGGTTCAGGTGACGTTCCAGCCTGCTGAGGCGTCGTTGGCGATAAGTTCCCGAAAAGGTTTTCGACCTGGCTGATCCGGTCCGGATAATCTCTGACCAACACACGCTGCCGTCCGACTTCCAGCATCTGGCCGCGTTCGGACAACAGCATCCGCGCCGCATCGACGACCGCGGCGGGGTCATCCGACGGCGGGATTTGCAAGGTGCGCGACACGAACTCGGGATCGTCCGTTCCGACTTGGTCCACCGGCAATACGATCAGACTGTTGCCCGTTTGCTTGTAACCGTAGCCGGAAGCCGACAAGATGGCCGAAAGAACTTCCCGTAACGGGGTTTCATGAAATGTCCCGCTGACGCTTCCCGTCACGGATTCACCGGCGACGATATTGATTTGCCAAAGGTCGCTTAGCAAAAAGACAACTTCTTGCAGCGGAGTTTCGCGAAACGTCACGGTCCCCCGCCGGTCCAGTGCTTCGGCAACGCTGGTCGGACGCATTGTCGTTGACGTGGCCGAGGTTCCCGGTGGCTGCGTTGGTCCAAGCGATGGGACGTTGTTCGCTTGGCCGGACGTGCCCGAGGAGGTGAATGTTGTTGCGGGCGATGAATCTTGTTGTGCCGATGCGATCGAAACCGGATCGCCAGAACGGATGACTTTGGCTTGCGGACGCCAAACCATGGGGCGTCCGCGAGAATCCAGTGGCGTTTCACCGGGCGCGATCGGAACCGCGGTCAGCGGCCGAAGTCCCAGGGGTGTCAATCCGTCGCCGCTGACCTTTGTCAGTGGAGTGAAACAAACGACAAGACAAAAGGCCGAAAGCGCAAAGCTCCACGCGGCGGCGGAAAAGCGCCCGGTGGATTCAGTGAAACCGGTCGTGTGCCGTTGAACGTTGTTGGCCCCGCAAAGGCGCTGGGCATCAGAAACGCCGTCACGCCCGACGACGCGCAGCACGGCAGCGAACCGTCGGCTGTTGCCTGCGTCCTTGGCGTCGAAAGAATGCGAATCGGCGTTGCCATCCATGGCAAAGGGCCTAATGAAGAAGTAGTTGTCGTGTTTGTTGTGTCGGACGCCTTGCGACATCCTCGTCGGGTTCATCGGGGCGGGCGAGCAGACCGAACACGGTGAAACGAAGTTCCAGTGCGACGGGCGCCTCCGGCTTCATCGTCGGCAACACGTTCATCGTTCGCGTGGTCATGTACCAGCGTTGGCCGCCAATGGCCGTCAGGATTTTTTCAATCGCTTCCAGGCTGCCGTCGGCCCGCAAATCGACGTCGTGTGAATGCAAGTCATAGGGTGACATCCTTGCGAATTCAGGCATCACTTCCGCCGTCGGATCGTCGTTTACCGTCGCCCAGGATCGTTTGTTTCCGGTGTGGACTTCCAAACTTCGAATTCGTCCGCCGCCTTGACGCACGATTTCGACCAATCGTTCCCGGACATCGGACCGGTTATCGGGAATCACCGAACGGTCGTTCAGCGATTTCAGTTGTTCATTCAGTTCCCTTTCCATCTTGGCCAAACGCAGGCCGCGGTGACGAATTGCCGTCAGTTCGACTTCCATCTTGTCGAACTCAGCCATATCGCGTCGCAGTTCAAAGTACTCATCGACCCAGGGCAGTCCGATGCCGATGATTGCCCCCAAACTTGCGGTTGCCACGATTAGTCCGACTATACGGGTGTTAAGTCTTTGCATGACATCAGTCCTCCGACGTCGAGTCGACGACAGGCAATGATTCTTTGTGCAGATGTAACCCGATCAAAAAGCGAATGCCGCGGGTTTGGGGCTCCGGGTTGGTGGCCTTCAAAGCGACCTGTTCGACCTCGGGCAACCGGCGAAACTGGCTGACTTGTTCATACACCAGTGATTCATCGGTGACGGTGCCGTCCAGCAGGATCTGGTGACCGTCTTCCACGTGAAAGCTGTTCAACTTGCAGCGATCCAGCAAACTCTGTGTGATCTGGCGAAGGGTCAGGTTCCAGCGAGGTTCCGCTGCACCTTTTTCGATGCGTCGAAAGTGGTCCACCAGTTGGCGTCGCTGGGCCAAGGTCATCATGCGTGCTTTGGTGCGATACACCTCGGCCTGCATGGCGTCGCGTCGTTGGATGGCACGATCGGAAAGACCACGTTGACGGTGGACCATCGCAAACGATCCCAGCAACAGCACCGCCGCAACGAGAGCCGGCCAAGCGATCCGAAGAAATTGTGTGGTGGTCGAAACATCCGGCGCACGGCGGACGTGGTCCAGTAAATCGGGAACGCCGTCGTTTTGGATTCCGATCAACAGCGGCAGGACCGTGGCCACGACTGCCGTCGTGCCGCTTTCGTGCTCCGATTGCTCCAGGATGAACTCGCCACCGGACACGTTCAGCACGGAGGCATCGATGTCGTTGGAATCGTCAAACAGATCTGCGGCGGCTTTGGCTTTTTCGGGGCTGCCACAGATCAGTAATTCGCCCAGGTTTCCGTCGGATAATTGCCGGTGTCGCTGGCAAAATCGGCGTAACCGTTCCAGGTGATTGATCACCGCGTCGTGGAAACCCTGCTCGTTGTTGGCCGCCGCCGGACGGTAATCCAAAAGCAACCGGCCTTCGAACGCGATGCCCACATCCCATTGGCGGCCGGTTCCGTCGGCGATCAGGGTCGGTGCCGCGTTGCAGTGGCCCAGGTGTCCGGCCAGACGTGCCAGGCTGTTCAGCGATGGTTCCAGCCACAAGACATTCAAATCTGCGGCCCGAAAGGCTTCATAGACCGTTTCGATCACGCCGCGGCTGGCTACACCGGTCACGGCGTAGTCGACCGAAGCAGCCAAACGTTCGCGAAAGGACCCGATGACCTTTTCACCCGGGCCCAGTTGTAGATAACGAGGGATCCGTGTGCCCAGCGTGTTCAGTTCGCTGTCGACGTCCTGGGGATGGCCGGTCGTAATCCGGGTCACGCAATAATCGCCGTCCAGTGACGCCACGGTTGTGCCCTGGTCCATCTGGTGCTTGTGTCGCCAATGGATCAGGCAATCGACCAGGTCGGCCTGTGCCGCGGGACTCAGCCATCCGTCGGGGCGCGGGCAGTGGATCGCCTCGATCGCGATCCGGTGGCTTGGACCCTCGGTCGGCGTGGCGATGGCCAGTTGCAACAGATCACGTTCGATACGCAACCCGAATCGCTGGCGGACGTCGGTGGTGAATGAACTTTGGGGCATGTCAGGCGCGGATTTCGATGGATGTTCCGCCGAAAGCTAGGTCACGCCGCGGGGCATTGCCGGCAGGATCGCCAAAGTTCTTCAGTTGACCCAAATTCTTTAAGCCCGTAACTTGAGAATTTGAAACAAGTTACGGCGATTTTATTGGGCCCGGTCCGGGACGATGCGGTCGCCTCGGACACGCCACCGGTGCGTTGAACTGGCACACTTGGTGGCTGCCTGCTAAAGAACACGCTTGCACAGCCTGTATCGGTCCGTCCGATCACGGCAGATTTTCCGCTTTTTGCGGTGTGGTCCCGCCCCACTTGGGCCGTATCCCATCGGGCGGCCGCTGATCGTCCAACGATCCACCCCCACAAGAAACATGTCAATTTTGGAAAGAATTTGGGACGCCCTCGGGCTCCTTTTCGGCGGTCTGTTCGGATCGTTCGATCGCCTGTTCACTTCCGTTTTCGGATCGGCCAACGCCCGTCAGGTCGCCAAGCTGCAACAGCGTGCCGATCGGATCACGGAAATGGAGCCCAAGTATCAGGCAATGTCCGATGAGGAATTGCGTGAACAGACGGCTTTGTTTCGCAAGCGGCTGCGCGACGGTGAAACGCTGGATGACATCTTGGAAGAAGCTTTCGCGGTATGTCGCGAAGGCAGCCGTCGCCATTTGGGCATGCGCCACTACGACGTTCAGCTGATCGGCGGCATGGTCCTTCACGGCGGCGCCATCGCCGAAATGGTTACCGGTGAAGGGAAAACTTTGGTCGCGACCTTGCCGGCGTATTTGAACGCCTTGGAAGGCAAAGGCGTTCACGTCGTGACGGTCAACGATTACTTGGCCCGCCGTGACATGGAATGGATGGCCCCGCTGTACATGAATCTGGGCCTGACGGTGAACGCCATTCAATCGGGCATGTCGATCGCCGAAAAACAGGCGGCCTACATGTGCGACATCACCTATGGGACCAACAACGAATTCGGCTTCGATTATCTGCGGGACAACATGCGTCCGGCGGCCAAGGGTGACGACCGTTACCCACCCGAAGCCCAGCAGTGCCAAGGGCCGCTGAACTACGCCATCATCGACGAAGTCGACAATATTTTGATCGACGAAGCGCGGACTCCGTTGATCATCAGTGGGCCTGCCGACCTGGACCTTGGACGATACAGCGAAGCGGATCGCGTCGCGAGACAGCTGACCAAGGAAACGCATTTCACGGTTGATGAAAAGCAACACAACGTGACGCTGACCGATGACGGCGTCCGCAAGGCCGAAGAATTGGCCGGCGTGGAAAGCTTTTACACCGCGGGCAACATGGAATGGCCGCACTTGATCGACAACGCGCTGAAGGCTCATTTCCTTTACAAGCGTGATGTCAATTATGTGATCAAAGATCGCCAAATCGTCATTGTTGATGAATTCACCGGACGCTTGATGGAAGGTCGACAGTGGAGCGACGGGCTTCACCAAGCGGTTGAAGCGAAGGAAGGCGTGCCGATCAAACAGGAAACTCAGACCTTCGCGACCGCTTCGCTTCAAAACATCTTCAAGATGTACAAAAAGCTGTCCGGGATGACCGGGACGGCCATGACCGAAGCCGATGAGTTTTGGAAGATCTACAAGCTGGACGTGGTGGCGATCCCGACCAACCGTGGATTGCAGCGGATCGAACACCCCGACTTGATCTATCTGACCGAAAAAGACAAGTTCGCCGCCTTGGCCGATGAAGTCGAACGCACCAACAAGTGGGACGTGTTGACCATCAAAGACGGCACCGAACTTTGGGGTCAGATCCAAGATGAAAACGACGAAACGATCCAAATCGTTCTGAAGAACGAGAAACAGGCCGAGTCGGTTCCGCGTTCAAAAGTCACCAAGGTCGAACGGCACGGTCGCCCCGTCCTGATCGGGACGGTCAGCATTGAAAAGAGCGAACGCTTGAGCCAGTTGCTGGAACGCCGTGGCATCCAACACGACGTTCTGAATGCGAAGAATCACGGTCGTGAAGCAGAAATCGTTTCGCAGGCCGGTCGCCTGGGGGCCGTCACGATCGCGACCAACATGGCCGGTCGGGGCACCGACATTATCTTGGGCGGTAATCCCGAGACGATGGCCTGGGCCCAGTTGCAACACAAATACGCAACGCGTTTGGATGTCCCCGACGACGAATGGAATGCGTTGGTCAAAGAAATTGACCAGCGTGAAAACATGTCGGTCGAAGGCCAGCAGGTTCGCGAAATCGGCGGGCTGTATGTGCTGGGGACCGAGCGTCACGAATCGCGACGGATCGACTTGCAGCTTCGTGGACGTTGTGGTCGACAGGGTGATCCCGGTTCCAGTCGCTTCTTCCTGTCGTTGGAAGATGATTTGATGCGGATCTTTGCCGGCGATTTCGTCAAGAGCATGATGGAACGTCTGGGAATGAAGGAAGGCGAAGCGATCGAATCATCGCTGGTCACCCGACGTATCGCCGCGGCACAAAAGAAGGTCGAAGAACGCAACTTCGAAATTCGAAAGAGTCTGTTGGACTATGACGAAGTCATGGACGAACAGCGGAAACGCGTTTACCGGTATCGCCAAAACCTGTTGGACGGACACAGCAGCCGCCAAATGGTGCTGGAACTGATTCATGGTCAAATCGACAAGTTTGTCGAAACCTTCTTGGATCCCGACTATGGCGTCGAATCATTTGCCGCGTTCGCCGGTGCCCAACTGAAGTGCCAGTTGGACCCACGCGAATTCCGCAACATGGATTTCGATATGGCGGATTCGTATGCCAAGGATCAGGCCGAGCGAGCATCGGAAGTGACCGTCAACGAAGCGGTCGAAGAAAACCTGCCTGAGGGCATGGAAGACGAATGGAACTGGAAAGCGTTGACCCACTGGGCCAACACGCGGCTGGAAGCCAATTACCAGGACCACCAGCTGAAACGGATGGATCGCGATGACATGATCGACGAGTTCATCGAAAAGGCACATGCACTGGTTGAAAAGACTGATCTGTCCGAAGGCCAACCGTTGCTGGATGCCGATTTCGGGCTGCGAACCCTGTGCGCTTGGATGCGACACAAGTTCGGCATCGAAGTCACGCCGGAAGAATTTCGGGAAGTCGAGGATCGTCGCCAAGTCGCCGCTGCGTTGATGAAGCGGGCCGAAGATGCCTATGCGGAAAAGGAAGCGGAGTACCCGGTGCTGACCGGCATTTCACGCTTCACGCAAAAACAGGGCGCGCAGGTATCCCTGGATCGCGAGGGCTTGGTCGATTGGGTCCGCGGACGATTCAAAGTTGAATTGCCCGTCGACGATGTCAAGCTGAACCGCGACGATCTGAAAGCGCAGTTGGTCCAGTACAGCCGAGACGCGATCGGCGATGTCGAAAGCCAACAGTCCGCCGCCCAGCAGCGGTTGAAGGACCTGTTTAGTAACGCAGACGATTCGACCACCGCGGCTGTCGCCGCCGGCGGTAACGGCACCCTGTCGACGATGGCCAAGTGGTTGGAAGAGGATTTGAACCACCACACACCGTCCGAAGACTTGGCACGGATGACGCGGAAGGAAATGGAATTGACCGTCAGCGGCGCGCTGGACGATCGATTCCACCCCGAAATGCGTCGGATGGAACGGCATATCTTGCTGAACATCGTCGACGAAGCCTGGAAGAATCACCTGCTGACGATGGACCATTTACGCAGCAGCGTCGGCTTGAAAGGCTATGCCCAAATGGATCCCAAGGTCGAATACAAACGCGAAGGCATGCGTTTGTTCGACGCCATGTGGGAAAACATCGGCGAACGAGTCACCGACTTGATCTTCCGCATGGAGTCGTTCAACGAAGACTTCATCCGCAGCACTTGGGTCGATGCACGCACGGCCAAGGAATCCGCACCCGCCCCGCAAAGCCAAGCCCAGGAAGTGGCCCAGCAAAGCAATGAATCCGGCGGCGGCGAAGATTCGAAAGCCGAACCGATCCGCCGGCAAGGTCCGCGGATCGGTCGAAACGATCCGTGCCCCTGTGGAAGCGGAAAGAAGTACAAGTCGTGCTGCATGCGGAAGACCGTCGAATAATCAGGCACGCACGACATCAATGATTCCGGTGGCTGACATGTAGCCACCGGAATTCGATCACGGATGATGTTCCATGTTCGCCAATTTCGTCTATTTGTTGATGCTGGCGTTGGCGTCGCCGTGGATCTTGTATCGCGTCATTGCTCATGGTCGGTACCGACGTGGCGGGCGACAGAAACTGTTTGGATTATCACCCGGCGATGCCAAACGATTGCGCGGCGATGACAAGCCGTGCATTTGGTTTCATGCCGTTAGCGTTGGCGAAGTCAATTTGCTGTCCAGCCTGGTGCCCGCGGTTCAGGACGCGTTGCCACCGTTCCGCATGCTGGTCAGCACGTCCACGGATACCGGATTCGACTTGGCGGTGGACCGTTTCGGAGCGGACCGTGTGTTCTTTTGTCCGCTGGATTTTTCCTGGGCGGTGAAGTCGACGATCCGCCGATTGCGTCCTCAAATGTTGGTGTTGACGGAGCTGGAGCTTTGGCCCAACTTGATCCGGTGCAGCGAAAAACTGGGCGTGCCCGTTGCGGTCGTCAACGGCCGGCTGAGTGCGACCAGCGCTCGTCGCTATCAACAGTTCAGCTGGTTTTTGAGACTCACGTTCCAGCGTATCGACTGGTTGGGAGCACAAGACGAATCCGCGGCCCAGCGTTTTCGTGATTGTGGATGTTCGGAAGTGGATGTCACCGGTTCGCTTAAGTTCGATGGTGCGCCGGATAACCGTGACGATCCCAGGGTGCTAGCGCTGGCGGATTGGGCCGGCGTCGCGCCCTGGCAACGAGTGTGGTGCGTCGGCAGTACGCAGGCCGGTGAAGAAGCGATGGCCTTGGCGGTGTACCAAGATCTTGCACCGAAGCACCCCGAGCTACGTTTGATCTTGGTTCCGCGTCATCAACAACGATTCGACGAAGTCGCCCAGCTAGTCGAAGATTCGGGGCTTTCATTGCGGCGACGCAGTCGATCGTCCGATGCCGTATCCGATGCCTGGGATGCCGATACCGTCATCCTGGTGGATACCATCGGCGAATTACGCCAGTGGTGGGGCGTCAGCCAGATTGCGACGGTTGGTGGCAGCTTTGGTGATCGTGGTGGTCAAAACATGCTGGAACCGGCCGGCTATGGGTGCGCCGTTTCTTTCGGACCGAATACTAAGAATTTTGCAGCGATCGCAGGCGGATTGTTGAAAGTCCAAGGGGCCGTGCGTGTTCAGGACGAAAAAGAATTGAACCAATTCGTTCGGCGGTGTCTGGATGACGTGCCGTCGGCTGATCGCTTGGGCATCAACGCGCGTCAGTACGTGGCCCAGCATCAGGGGGCGACCGGCCGAACCGTGGATGCAATGAAACGCCTGCTGCAGCTTCGGGCTGGCTAATTCTTGGGTGGCCACAACGATCGCCCAATGCACGCGAACGGCGGCCTGGGGAGTGCAGAAAAATGGCCTGGCAACCGGTAACGATTGCCAGGCCATCGATCAAACCATAGCAGGACAGACACTCACCCAATGAGTGTCTGTCCCTATCGGCGTCGTCGGAGCGTACGAGCGACAACCGAGTGCGGTTTGTTTTTTTGCCGGACGCTTTTTGCCGCGTCCGGCGTAAAGCCGCGGGACGACACTGTCCGTGGGGAATCTCAATTACTCGGGTCGGCCACCGCCATCGCGTCCGCCACGGCCACCGCCGTCGCGTCCGCCACGACCACCTCCGGGTCCGCCACCGGGGCCACCGAATCCGCCGCGGCCACCGCCGAATCCGCCACGGCGTTCGGGCATTTCAAAAGGCTTGCCCTTCATTTCTTCGAATTTTTTCTTTTGCTCGCTGGTCAGCACGGCAAGGGTTTCGGTTTCCAGCTTTTCTTGCATGCCGGCAAAGGCTTCCTGCATCGCTTCACGCATCTTGTCGCGATCACCCGATTCACGGGCTTCGGCAATCTTTTCCTGGATGCCGTCACGCAAATTTTCGCCGACCTTGCGGATCTTTTCCTTTTGCTCGTCGCTCAAACCCAGTTCTTTGACAACTTCAGCGTCACGCAGTGCGTTGATGCCTTGGGCTTGGATGTTGATCTGCTTCAGGCGGTCGTACTGCTCGGGAAACAGGACTTCTTCCAGTTGCTCGCGAGTCTTCTTTTCCGCCTTTTCACGCATTTCTTGCATCTTGGCGAAGGCCTCTTGGCGCTCCTCATCGCTCATGTCGCGGAAATTGGGCATGTCGCCACGCATTTCTTCCGCGATGTCACGGCCGACCTTTTCCAGCGTTTGGACCTGATCGTCCATCAGATCCAGTTCGCTGCGAACTTCATCGATTCGCAGCAGTTGCAGCATTCCGCCGCCGCCGCCGGGACCGCCACCACGACCGCCAAAACCGCCGGGGCCTCCCGGACCGCCGCCACGGCCTCCGAAACCGCCACCGCCGCGGCCGCCACGTCCGCCTTGGGCCGAAACATCAGATGCGATCAATGCCATCACAGCAACGCACAGGACCAAGGCGGTCAGACGCGTCAATTTCATCGTTTGGGAACTCGTGTTGAGAGTTGACATGAAGAGAAGACGATCGCGTGCGTGGGATGCACGAAATTGGCCCACGCCCGCTCGCGTTACTCTCATTCAAACCACGCCAGCCGCACAGGGTTTCGCGGATGCGAGGGATCACCGCGGCAAAATTTTTCAAGATCTTGCTTGCCGCGTCTCTACAGTCTGCCGATTCGCGAATGCCGACGCCTGTCACGGGGGGCGCCCCTCAGGCCACTGAACTTCCTATTGTCTGTTAACAATCCAAAAAAGGAACCGAAACGATGAAGCGTTTCATGCTGACCCTGGCCGCCCTGATGATCGTTCCCGCCGTCGCCAAAGCCGACGATCACAAGAGCGGTGAACACGCACAGAAGAACATTGTCGAAACCGCCGTTGGTGCCGACGGCTTCAAGACCCTGGTCGCCGCCGTCAAGGCGGGGGGATTGGTCGAAACCCTGAGCGGTGAAGGCCCGTTCACGGTCTTCGCACCGACCGACGACGCGTTCGGCAAGCTGCCCAAGGGAACCTTGGAAACCTTGCTGAAGCCCGAGAATAAGGACCAACTGGTCGCAATTCTGAAATATCACGTCGTTGCCGCAAAGGTCCCGGCCGCCAAGGTTGTGAAGTTGGATTCGGCGAAGACCTTGAACGGAAACGTCAAGATCGAAGTCACCGACGAAGGTGTGATCCTGAACGACAAAGTCAAGGTCGTGAAGACCGACATCATGTGCAGCAATGGCGTGATCCACGTCATCGACGCGGTCCTGCTGCCCTCCAAGGACTGATCGCCGACCGGCATGTTGGACGATTCCAACTTTGGTTGACGTCAGCCCAACATGAATCGATCTCAAAGCGGCCCCGGCAGTGTTCACTGCAGGGGCCGTTTTTCGTAGGTAAAGTGATCGCGAAACGCTCGTCGATCATTGCGTGTTGATGATGCCGCAATGATCAATGGCTCGGGAAAGTCTTCCGTTTCTGTCATCCGAACCGTTTAGGAATCAGATGTCAGTTCATCCAAGTAGGGGATGACGTCGTCATGATAGGTGAAGCCCGCTGTGTCTCCGGTGTCGACGAATTTCTTCAACAGCTTGCCGTCGGCCCCGTAGACGAACACGGCGGGAATCGACGGAATGTCAATGGCTTGGAAAACGGTGTCGCTTGCTGTTTCGCACAGATAGCTTTCGAACGTTGCATCCAGGGCCGTTAGAACGGCGCGGATTTTGGGCTCATAGGTTTCCGGTGGTTTGGTCAGACGTCCATCGAAGTCGACGGCGATGGCAACGAAGTCAAATTCATCGTCTCGTTCCCTGGCCAACTCCGCCAGCGCCGGCAGTTCTCTCAAACAAGGTTCGCAAGACAGGGACCAGAAATCGACCACGGTGATCTTGCCGCCGGTTTGAATTCGTTTCTCGATTGCCGGCCATGGCTCGTACCGGATCTCCGGTTCGCTTTTCTTGGCGGACGCCGTTTCGTCGCGGGCGGCGGGCTCGGCCACCGTCTTCGAGGCGTCGGTTGCCGATTCAGTGTTCGCAACAGATTCACTGGTCGATTTGTTGTCGGCGGTCCCGTCGCCGACCCCTTGGCCACACCCAGCGGCCAGCATCGTCATGCCACACCAGGCCAAAAAGATTCTCCGCGACCTGCCAAGAACTGTTTGCGATCGACGAATGGCCACTGGATCAACATTTCCGGGTTGATCATGACCCGTTGAAGCTGGAAAACCAGAAATCGTCTGCGTGGATTTGTTCATCGGTTCACTGATAGGAGTGCGAGGAAGGAGGTTGGACGCCATTGCCGGCAATCCTGTCGATGGCCGGTCGATGCGTGGGGCGGAAATGGATCGATGTTCAGCCCGGGAGACGATCGATTAGATTAGGGGGAACTGCGAGGCGTCACAAAGCGTGTCGGATCGTGCCGTTTGGATCAACGCGTCACCGGATGACGCGGACCGAGCTTTCGACCCCATGATCGACTCTATGACCAGCCTTCCGCCAGGCCCGCCGGCCGATTCCGACCCCACGTCGATGTCGACGGCCCAGTTGTTAGTGGCGTCCCAGCGAGGTGACAACGAAGCGTTCGGTCGATTGTTGGATCAGTACCGTGGTTACCTGTTGATGTTGGCTCATCGTTATTTGTCGGAACGATTGCGACGACGGATCGACCCGCTGGACTTGGTCCAGTGGACGTACCTGGAAGCCAAACGGGATCTGCATCAGTTTCGTGGCACGACGCCGGCGGAATTTGCCGCATGGTTGCGTGGCATGTTGAAACACAACGTGGCGTCGGCGGTCACGCGGCACGTGACGACACAAAAAAGATCGCTGAAACGCGAAGTTACCGTTGGCGATTTGAAGCAAGGGTCCGATGCCGCGTGGATCCAACAGATGCCGGGCAGCACCACCAGTCCCAGCGGTGTGGCGATCCGGGGCGAAGCGGTCTTGGAATTGTTAAACGCGTTGCACAGCTTGCCGGAAACACAAGCCGAAGCGATTCGTTTGCGGTATATGGAAGGCTTGCCGCTTTCGCAGATCACCGAACGCATGGGAAAATCTGAAACCGCCGTCGCCGGTTTGTTAAAGCGTGGCTTGCGCAAGCTGCGCGATCATTTTCAATCGCAAAGTAGTCCCTGGTGGTGATTCGTTTTGTCTGACATCGACCAGCACGATGATCGTTTGGACGAAGCCTTTGCGGCGTACCTGCGCAGTTGCGATTCGGGTGAAATCGGCAGCCGCGAGGAATTCTTAAATCAGTTCCCCGACATCGCTGACGAACTGCGTGAACTGATGGACGTGGCCGATTCCTTCGGGCGATTCGGCGGGCAGACTTCGCAACCAAAGGTCGTCAACCCGATCGCCGAAACCGTCAACCTGTCGGTCGCCGACCAGAACGATTCGATCGCGGACCCGGCCGCCACGTTGCCGATGGCGAATCGCGGACACGGTGATCCCGGTCCGACGTTACCGTTTGACTTGGGTGATTACCTGCTGAAAAAGGTGATCGGCCGCGGCGGTATGGGGGTTGTCTATTTGGCGCAGCAAAAGGATTTGCAGCGTGATGTCGCGGTGAAGATGATTCGAAGTGGCATTTTGGCCGACGAATCGGAGGTTCGACGGTTCTATACCGAAGCCCAGGCCGCCGCGCGGTTGCGGCACCCGGGGATTGTCGCGGTGTACCAATTCGGGCGCCGTGCCGGTCACCATTTCTTTTCAATGGAGTTCATCGAAGGAACGAATTTGCAAAGCCAGGTGGCCAAGGGGCCGATGGATTTCCAGCTGGCCGCACGCTATGTCCGCGATGTGGCACGCGCCATCGCGCATGCCCACGACAACGGCGTGCTGCATCGTGACCTGAAACCGGCAAATGTGCTGATCGATCCCGACGACCGCGTTCATGTGACCGACTTTGGTTTGGCCAAAACTGCCGACGCCGATGGTGGGATGACGGGCAGCGGTACCGCCGTCGGAACGCCCCATTACATGGCGCCCGAACAAGCCGGCGGTCACAGCGATCGTGCAAACCCCCAAAGCGATGTCTATTCGCTGGGGGCCATCCTGTTCGCATGCATCACCGGGCGTCCGCCCATCGTCGGCGACACCGTGATGCAGACATTGATTCGTGTGGTGCACGACCCCGCGCCGGCCCTTCGTTCGATTCGGGGGGACGCCCCGGCGGATTTGGAAACCATCGTCGCGAAGTGTCTGGAAAAACAACCGGGCAAGCGTTACTCGGGGGCCCAAGCGTTGGCCAGTGATCTGCAGGCCTATTTGGACGGCCAGCCCATCGCCGCCCGACCCCGGTGGTTGTTGACCAAGGCATGGCACTGGATCGAAGGTGTTCCGGTGGTTGCCGCGATCATGGGACGTCGACGTTTTCATACCACCGACCAACATCGCCGACTGCAAACGGCGATGTTGACCCTGATGATGTTCATGCCGGTGTTCGTCGTTGGGCTTGCCTGGTGGCGACACCATTTACGGCATTCGATGCCGGACCAGGTGGTGTTGGCCGGTGGCATGACCGACGGCGTCTATACGGATGTGTCCAATCGAATTGCACGGAGACTGGCTTCGTCCGTGGGGATCCAAACCCAGGTCGTCCCCACGGGCGGAAGTCTGGAAAACCAACAGCGACTGGTACGCGGCGAAGTCAGCATGGCACCCTTGCAGGCGTCTGCGGTTTCCGGGGACCCACTGTGTGTCATTGCACCGTTGTTTTACGAAGTGGTCCACGTGATGGTGCGTCGCGATAGCGGCATCCAAACACTTGACGACTTTGCCGGTCATCGTGTCGCGGTCGGTCCCAAAGCCAGTGGGTCACGTGTTGCCGCGGAGATGGTTTTCGATTCGCTGGGCTATGGATTGGATGACCCGCAACGTGATTTCACGCCTTGGTACGAATTGCGTACCGACTTGAATGTCGACATCGCCGTTGTTTGCATGGGGCGTGGCAACCGAGTGGTGCGGCGCTGGTTGCAATCGGGGCAATGGCGGTTGATGGAGGTTCCACGTGCGGATGATATTTCGCTGGAACACCCAACCTTGCGACCGATGCGGATCACTGCGGCAGACTATCAGGGATGTGATTTGCCCGATTCCGGCGTTCGGACGGTTGGTACGATGGCTTTCCTGGCCACACAAATCGATGCACCGGATCCACTGATCCTGCAAACGTTAGAAGTACTGTACGAGCCACCGTTGTTGGTCCCCGGGATGATCCACTTGAGCCAGACGACGGAATGGCAGGGGTTATCGTTTCATCCCGCTGCCCGCCGCTTCTTCGAAAGCAAAGCCGTTGCGGCTGATTGAATCCATACAAGCCGTAAAGTCGTCAACTTCTTTGGGCGAAGCGGACTTTCCATGGCAATGAGCCTGGCGCTGATCGACCGTCTGTCTCAGCAAACCTAGGGTTCGGTAACTGTTGTTCCGATTCCCCTGACGTTTGTTTGCTGTTCCCGTTGATGATTCAGCCAGCGGCCGAGATATTTGATCGCTACGGCGAAACGCCCGACCCAGGCTCCGAACGAAGGGGCACACCTGGACGTGCGGATCGGTGCGCAGGTGTGGCGGGACACGGGCGTTCGCTGCGCAGCAAGCTTGTCCTGTCCTTGGCGGTCATGTTCATCGCGTTTATCGCGGTCGACGAAATGGTGCGCCGGAACTATCTGAAACCGGCCCTGTTGTCGTTGGAACGGGCCGGAGGGTATCGCGACGTGCGTCGCGTGATCGCGGCGATCGAATCGGAATCCAACCATCTTTCCAGTATCGCCGACTATCTGAACACGACGCATCCAGCCGTTGCAATGCACGACAGGGCGCGTCCATTTGGCGATTCGGAAAACGACGGAATCGACTTTGCCGGGTATGTTCAGACCGATGGCACTTGGGTGCCGCTGCACCAGGACGCCGATACGTCAACCGAAAGCATTCAAGGTTTCGCGAAGCTGGCGGTTCGGCATCTACCCAAGATGCAATCGGAAAATTCGTCGTCTCAATTCCACGCGATTCAATCCGCTGACGGGCAACTGGCTCTGGTCGCCTTGCGGGCGGCCAGGCACCGTCCTGAAGATTTTTTGATTGTCGGTCGGGCGTTGGACGCAACCAGCATTCGTCGGCTGGGTCGACGGACCCAGGTCGATTTCCAATTGCGACAGTGCGTGAGCGGGAAACCGCTGCAAAGCACAGATCCATTGTCGTCCCCAACGACGCTTGCCGAAAGCGGTTCGGTTCAGACCGTCATCGCGCGTTTTCCTGTTCTGGCAGATTCCGGTCCGGAGGATTTGGAACTGATGGTCTTCATCCCGCCGGACCTGGCACGCCGGGCGTTGCAAGCGGTCTACAGCGGACGAAATCAATTCGTTTTCGGCTCGGTGGCCGCTTTGTTGGTGTTGCTGTTGATGCTGCAACGGATCGTCATTACGCCACTGCAGGCGATCCGGTTCCACGCCGAACGCGTGGCCGATGAAGGTCTGAGGGCGGAACCGCCTGAAATCAAATCACGCGACGAAATCGGAAACCTGGCGCTGTCGTTTCACCGCATGATGCGTCGATTGCGACAGGCGCAAACACGATTGTCGGCCACTTCGCGAGCCGCCGGGATGAGCCAAGTTGCCGGCACGGTCGTTCACAACATTGGCAACGTACTGACGAATGTGAACAGTTTGCTGGAAGCGGCATCGCACAAAGCGACGCAATTGCGTTTGGCACCGCTGAAGGGTCTGGCAACCAAACTTCAAGAATCCAAAGACAACGACGACTTGATTCGCGAGATGCCGAGCTACTTACGGTCGCTATCGGAAACGTTGGAATCGGATCGCCAAGAACTGACCGAAATTCTGCAAACGCTTCGCTGCAACCTGGGACACATCGAAGACGTCGTGCGTCAGCAAAGTCGACATGCCGGTACGACGACCGATCACCAAACGTTTTGCGTCGGGGAATTGATCGATGAAGCGGTGTCTTGTTGTCAGGGTCGCTTTGATGCCGCCGACATCTCCGTCGACGTCGTCGGATATCCCGATGTCGTGGTTCGCTCGGATCGGTCCATTCTGCTACAGGTTCTGATCAATGTTCTGACCAATTCGCATGCCGCATTCATGGACGTGAAAGATCGCAGCCGACGCATCGAAATCGGGGTCGACGAACACGGAGATGAAGTGTGTTTGTGGGTTCGCGACAACGGTTGCGGCATTGACTCCGACGTCATCGACAAGTTGTTCGATGCCCACTTTACGACTCGGGAAGACGGTACCGGACTCGGGCTGCATTTCTGTTCGTTGTCGATGTCTGGCCTGAACGGCAGAATCGAAGCACGCAGCGACGGACTGGGGCACGGCACCACGATCGTGATGTCGGTTCCGTCTGGACTGATCAGCGGATTGGATACCGAGGCCGCCACCAAAGGCGAGATGTTGATGGAGGTGGGCGCATGAATCCGGCTACCATCGACTATGCCAAGACGGGAGTCCGGCGTCTGTTGGTCGTCGACGACCAACCGCACATCCACGACACGTTCGATCGGATTTTTCAACAACAGTCGTCCGCCGATGGGGATTTGGCGGACTTTGAGGCTCGTTTTTTGAATTCGGCTGCCGCGCCGTCGGCCCACGATGTCGAATCACCCAACGAAATGCCCGCCTATGAACTCAATCATGCCTCCGGGTGCGATCAGGCGGTCGCGTTGATGCAAGCGGCAGTTTCCGATGGACAGCGGTTTTCCGTTGCCTTTGTCGACATGAAAATGCCCCAAGGACCCGACGGCATCGAAACCACTCGCCGTTTGTGGGAATTGGACGAACGTTTGCAAATCGTCATCTGTACCGCACACAGCGACCGACCTTGGAAAGACGTCTTACAGCAACTGGGATACAACGATCGTCTGTTGTTGTTGAAGAAGCCGTTTGAATCGGACGAAGTACGACAGTTGGCTTTGTCGCTGAGCGAAAAGTACCGTCTTTCAGCGATCCGAACGCATCAGATTAACGAACTGCAAACCGAGGTCAGTTTGCGTCGCAGCGTTGAAGACGAACTGCGTGAAATGGCCCAGCGGGACAATCTGACCCGATTGCCCAATCGATGCTTCTTGCTGCAGCAACTGGAGAAAATCATTCAAAAGCATCGTCGCAATGTTCAGCGATTGGATGCCGTGCTGTTTTTGGATTTGGACAATTTCAAAATCATCAATGACAGTTTGGGGCATGACGCCGGTGACCTGTTATTGAATGAGGTCGCCTCGCGTTTGAAGGAATGCGTTCGTGACTATGACCTGCTGACGCGTTTTGAAGACCAGCAGCGTTTCTGTGACCAGGGCGAAGAAACGATGCGGCTGGGCGGCGATGAATTCGTCGTCGTGCTGGAATGTCTTGGCGGGACCGATGACGCGATGCGGGTGGCCCAACGGATCGTCAAACGCGTCGCCGAACCATTCAAGCTGGGTGACCGATGGGTCAACGTCGGTACCAGCGTTGGCGTCGCTTTTGTGGATGCGCAAATCCGTGACGCTCATGAAGCCCTACGGAATGCCGACACCGCGATGTACCGCGCAAAAACGAGCGGACGTGGACGTGTGGCCGTGTTTGACAAGTCAATGCACGCTGCCGTTTGTGCTCGTTTGGAGATGGAAGAACAGCTGCGCCGCGCGGTCGATCACGGCGATTTTCGATTGCTTTACCAACCGATTGTTGACCTAGCCAACGGCCGTATCAAAGGCGTGGAAACGCTGCTGCGTTGGCAGAACGAACGCGGTGTGAACGTCAGTCCCGATGAGTTCGTTCCGGTCATGGAGGAAGTCGGCTTGATTTCTGCGGTCGGCGAATGGGTGATCCGTGAATCCACGACGCAGTTCGGCGGGATGTTGCAACGGTTGCCGGATTCGATTCGCGACACCATTTATCTGGGCGTGAACTTGTCCAGCCGGCAGCTGAACGATCAGAGCTTTTTGCGGCGTTTGCTTCAAATCTTGGATGAAACCGGATTCGATCGTCGTCGGTTCAAGTTGGAGATGCGCGAGACCGCGGATCAGCGAAGCGGTGCTCGCGCGTTGGCCGGAATGCAATCGTTGAATCAGTCGGGAATTGGGATTCACATCGATGATTTCGGCAAAGGCCAGTCATCACTGCTGTGCTTTCAAGCCTATCCCGTGGAAACGGTCAAAATCGATCGATCCTTCACGGCCCAAATTGTTAGCGACAACAGCCATGCGGTGATCACTCGAGCGGTGATTCAACTAGCGCACCAATTGGGTGCTCGCATCGTGGCCGAAGGTGTCGAATCCGAACAGCAGATGTCATTACTTCGTCGATGGGGTTGCAACATGGCCCAGGGATACTTCTTTGCACCCCCGCTGAGCCTGGAAGACTTGGAACGGCTGATCGTCCAGCCGACACGCAGCACAGGCGTCAAGTCATTGATCGGCGACGTCGGCGGGATCTTCTATCACGACGGCCAACCGATCGTCAGCGGTATTTCCTAATCCGAAAATCGGAAGACGTTCCGCCTTCACCAGCCTCGCACGTCGTTTGCCGCTGATTTCCTAGCGACTGACAAATGCCGGTGATTCGACCAAGCGGTGGATCAATTGACGGACCGGATAATCTTCGTCCGCGACCGAATCGCAGATGGCGTCCACCGTCGGCCGATCCTGAGGTTCCAAACGCCGACCCAGTGCAAAAGTCATCATGCTTTCGACAAACGATCGTGCAAAGAAGGATCGCCGCTGGGCCAACAGCGTTTTCAGCCCCCCTAGGTCTTCGAACGATTCACCGCTGGGCAGTTTTCCACCTGTTTCAATGGTAATCTTATTGCTGTATCGATCGCGACGACGTCCAATCGGATCAAAGCTTTCCAAAGCGAAACCCAAGGGATCGATCTTTCGGTGGCATTGATTGCAGGCTTGGTCGCTGCGGTGTTTTTCCAACAAATCGACGATTGATTTCGCACCGCGAACATCAGGGTCGATCGCCGGTACATCGTCCGGCGGTGGCGGTGCGGATTGGCCCAAAACGGTTTCCAGCATCCAGACGCCACGAATCACTGGGGACGTTTCGATTCCGTTGGCAGTGGCCGTCAACACGGCGGCTTGTCCCAACAGTCCGCCACGCAACGGATCGTCAAAATGAACCTGGCGGAATTGGTCAGCCTGATCCCCGGGGATCGCATCGGCGATGCCATACAAGCGGGCAAGATCGCGATTGATGAACGAATAGTCGGCGGTCAGGAATTCTGTCACCGGCAGGTCGTTGTCAATCAAGTGCCGAAGGAATAACTCGGATTCACGACGCATGTCGTCTTCCAGGCTGTCCTTGTAGTACGCCTTGAACGAATTGCGATCCGGTGGTTGGCTGCCCAGGTCGCTCAGCCGCAACCATCCGTCCAGGAAACGACGAATCAAGACATCGCTGCGGGAATCATTCAGCAAACGATCCACTTGTTCGGCACGAACGGCCCGGTCCGACAGTTGCCCCTGCGCCGCGTATCGACGTAACGAAGCGTCGGGCATGGTCCCCCACAGGAAATACGATAGACGCGTCGCGATCGCATAGTCGGACAAGTGGTCCGCCGAATCGTCCACGTCGGGATCCATGTACAGAAACGCGGGGGAACACAAAATGGCGCGAATCGCGTCTTGGAAAGCTTCGAAATCGCTGCGTCCCTGTTTCTTGCGAACGGCAACGACCGACATCAGCCGATCGACCTCCGCCGGGCTGGCCGGACGTCTGTAGGCTTTGGACGCAAATGCCGACAGTATCTCTCGCGTCCGCTCCGGTGCGAATGGTTGTTCGCCAAGCACCGCTTGCTGGCTGCGTGTTGGTGTGCCCGCGTTGATGGGGCCACGGATCTGGACCTGGTGGATTCGGATGTGTGGCAAAAAGCCGTCACGAATGATCGTCTTGCGATCGACAAAGATGCCGCTGCTTTTTCGCTTGTTTTTTGGCAACAGTTCCGGGTACTTGCGAACCAAACGAACATACAGAGGTCGGACTTCGGCCATTCCGTTGGGGAAAGTAAAACGTGGTGCGAATCCTTGATCCAGCGGCACGCGAAATGTCAGCCAAGTCGGCTGGTCATCGGGAACTTTGGATTGCGCCAACACAGGCTGCATCGGTTGCATCGTGTGCTGTTCTTTCAAAGCCACATCGCCAGGCACGATTGCCAGACGGAACGGTTCGTCTAGTTCAATGCCAAGCTGGTCGGCCGGATACGGTGTGTCACGGTTTTTCGCTTCGGCCAGTACGCGGATTTCGTAGGTTCCGTCGACCGGAACGCCTTGTTCAAAATCCAACAACGGTCCGTAGGCACCTTCGGGTCGATCGGCCAGCGGACTGTCGTAAAGACACAGATAGCGATAGTCAAAAGCTTCCTTGTGGGCCGGGTTAAGTTCAGGCTGTTGTAAAAAGTGACCGCGGAAATTCCAGGTTTGTTCCGGGACATCACGTGATTGCCGAAACACCTTTTCCACCACTTGGTCGGCGGCGTCCAAGTAGTGTTCCAACAGATAGGCGGAAGTGACCAATTCGTCACCGACATTGTCGAACGATCCGCCAACCGTATCGGCGGGAAACGAAAGCGTCGGATCAAACATGGCCATTTCCATGTCGAACAGATCGGCAATCGTGCGGCGATATTCGTCCCGGTTCAGTCGCCGCAGGACGGTTTGGCGGTTCGTACTTTGGGACGCCTGTTGGACGCGGGCGATCGATTGGCGAAGGGATTCGGTGGTCGCCAGTCGGACCTTTTCAGCAGGTTGATCCGCGTCTTGGGGAGGCATGTCGCCCAGCGTCAGCTGATCGACAATCTCAGTCATCAGGATCACATCATCGGTACTCGGCTGCCGGTAATTGATCTGGTCGAAACGACGCTGGGCTTCTTGCGTGTCTGGTCCGTGACAGTCGGCACAGTATGTCGCCACAAAAGCCGCCAAGTCGTCGGCCGGACAATCCTGCGGCGACCTTACGCCCACGATGCAGGCCAACGCGATCACGCACCCCAGCGGTCGGCGAAGGCAGGGTGATGCCGCCACCAATCTTTGAAACCAATGCATTGTCGATGTTCCTATCCGTTGGCCACTTCGATGCCACGCAGCGTACCGGTGCTGGTTGCAAAGCGGTCGGCGGGAACACCGAATCGATTCAGCATCGTCAAGAACAGGTTTGTCAGCGGCGGTCGATGATGGGCGGATGAATCAAATGCCAAGTGCCGACCGTGCCGGAATCCGCCACCGGCCAAGATCACTGGCAAATTGGTGTTGGTATGCGAATTCGCGTTGCCCATGCCGCTGCCGAACAGAACCATGGTTCGATCCAATAGCGATTGACCCTGTTGATCGATCTTCGAAAGCTTTTCCAGGAAATTGGAAAAGTGCTGGACTTGATAGGTCTCGATGTCGATCAACGCATCGATGCTTTCCTGGACCTGACCGTGGTGGGAAAGCGCGTGATAACCTTTGCGGTATCCGAATCGGCTGGATGCAAAGTCGCCGCCAATCTCCAGCGTTGCGACACGCGTCGAATCGGTCTGTAGTGCCAAAGCCATCAAGTCATACAGGACCGGCAGATCGTCCACCATGTTGGTGTTGTCCGGCGCCGGCAGTTCCGTTTTAGGCTTGGGGATGGTCGACCATTGTTCGCCCAATTCCAAACGATGTTCGACCTCGCGAACACTGGTGAAGTATTCGTCCAGCTTGTCACGGTCTTGTTGGTTCAGCCGTTTCGCCAGCGACTTTGCGTCATCATTGACCGCATCCAGAATGGATTCATGCAGGCGGAAACGGTCGATGGCTTTCTGTCGATCCGCCTGGGCATCACCGACGAACAGTCGCTGAAACAACTCATGCGGTCCCGGAATCGGTGGCACCCGAGTGCCGCTGCGTGTCCACGACATCTGGCATCCGCCGTGGATGCCCGTTTCCGATCCGATGGTCAACGACGGGAATCGTGTTTTGCCGGCGATCGTTTCGGCCGCCCGTTGATCGACGGTGATGTTGCCGTCGGGCTGCGAAGCGGCATCGACGTGGCGAACGCCTGAAAGAAATGCGTGGATGGCAAAGTGACCGCCTTTGACGCCGTGGTCCAAACCCGAGATCACGGTCAGATTTTCTCGCTGGCTTTCCAACGGCTTCAGCGTCGTCGACAGCTCGTATTGATCGCCTGCTCGGCTGGGCCAAAACGCGCCGGGATAAAACCCCAGCATGTTTCCGATACATACCATTCGCATCGGCGTCGGTTCGGTGGTGGCGGCCTGGGCTTTGCGAGGCAGCGATTCCATCGTCGGCAGGGCGATGGTCAGGCCCGCGGCTTTCAAAAAGCCACGACGACCGCGGGGGGCATTTCGCATCGAACGCGATTCCCTTGTTCTAGGTGGGCGGGAGGGTGTGGAGGAAGGCGATGCCGGGCAGGACCCATGATTCTAAGCGATCCAGCGGTCGCGGCAAAATTTATTTGGCCGGGATATGCGACCGTGCCGGATCAATTCAACACAGATCGCCGCCCGGGCCCGTCCCCAGGGCTAGGCAAAAGGGCTAGGCTATCCGAACGGTGTTTGAATGAGCCGGCGGCCGTTCGGACGATCGTATGGACCGCCGGATTCAGGCGGCAAACGACGAAACGGGAACTCCCGGCGGTCTCACCCGCTGGTTCCAGCGTGAATAGGATTTTCGGTCAGACGGATGGACGATTCAGAAGACGAAGCACCACAAACGGCGGACGATGTATTCCGTACCGCGGTGATTTTTGAATCGGCGCTGGGCCTGCTTGCACTCTTTTTGGGGTGGTTGCTGGGGCCGGACCCGCGTGCCCTGGTTCCAAAGATCGACCTCAGCGTTTTTCAGTGGGATGTCTGGTCGCCGGTGGTCTTGGGGATCGGTTATGGGATGGCCGCCGCGATTCCAATGTTGTTGGGAATTGCCGTCTTGCGTCGCTTGCCGTTGGAATCGGTTCGCGAATTGGAACGCCTAAGCGACGACGGGATGCTGCGTCTGTTGTTGCAGTTGGGGCCGCTGGAATTGATTCTGATCAGCTTGTGCGCCGGCGTCGGGGAAGAACTCCTGTTCCGCGGCTGGCTGATGCAGTGGTTATCGGAAAATCCCAGCGGTGTTTCGGGGCCACTTGAAATCGGCATCGGTCTGATCGGATCATCGATCGCGTTCGGGTTGGTTCATCCGATCACTCGGCTGTACGTCGTGGTGGCAACGGTGATCGGTCTGTACTTGGGCGTGTTGCTGCTGCTTAGCGGAAATCTTTTGATTCCCATCGCGGCGCATGCGACCTATGACGCCGTCCAGCTGATGATGACGGCTTGGCAAAAGAGTTCGGATTCGGTCGACCTTGACGAATCGGTCGACTGATCGATCCGGTCGGGTCTTAGCGATGTTGCCGGGCCATTCCGGTCCGGTGAAATCGTCTTGTTCAGTTTCAATTGCTTGGGGTGTTGCCACTGGAACACGGCGCCGATGAGGACAATGGATCCCTGTCGACGTTTTGGTTCAAGGAAGAACCCGCCGTGTTGTTGCCGCGTGCACGAATCTTTGATCGCTATCGCTGTTTGCACAGTCGATGGATCGTTGCATGCCTGGTGATCATGGGCGGATGCCGAGGCCATCGACCCGCTTGGCAAATCGCTCAAAGCAGCGTTCCGGTCAAACCATCTGCTGCATCGGTACAGCCGGTTCCATCGCCAACCGATGCGTCCATTCGTGGTGCCGACACAATCGCCGGAGCGGCTGCCGGCAAACATGGAAGCCCTTGGCGACTGGCGTCCCACGAGTCCGCCAGTGATGTCACCGCCGATGATGCCGCATTCAAACAACAGTGGGATCCGCTGACCGGCGGTGATCAACGATTCGCAACGATCGGCGGTCCGGAGTTATGGACGGGTGGTGGTGGCGCGGACGGGTTACCGCCAAGGCGACCGATAAGCGAAGCCGAAATGCTGACCATCGCGTTGACCGATGCGCCGGCGATCCGTTCGCTGGGGATTCGCGTTCTGTCCAATCCCGAATCATTGACCACGGCGTACGATCGGGCGATCGAAGTCACCGACCCGTTCTTTGGGCCCGCCGCCGCGTTGGCGGAATTTGACAGTCAGCTTTCCGCCAGTCTGAACACGGCCAATAACGACCGTGTTTTCAACAACGCGACGCTGGGCGGTGAGGTTCAGGAACTGGTGCAGGACACCGCCGAAGCGACAATCGGATGGCAAAAGCGGTCGGTCAGTGGTGCGGTCTTTGATATCCAGCGGGTGCATCTGTACGACAACAACAATCGGCAAGGCAATCGGTTTCCCAATTACTGGGAATCCTATTTCGAAGCCGGGGTGCGTCAGCCGCTGCTGCGTGGTGCCGGGCGGACGTTCAATGAAATCGCCGGACCCAATGCCAGTCCTGGATTCAACTTTTCCAACGGCATCTTGATCGCAAGGATGAACACGCAGATCAGCGATATCGATTTTCGAATCGCGTTGCGTGATTTCGTTCAAGAACTGTATGCCACCTATTGGACGCTTCGCCGAGAGTATCAGTCGCTGGAAAGTCTGTTGGAGGCCAAGCAGATGGCCTACGAAACTTGGCAATCGACCCTGGCACGACGCGAGGCAGACTTGCAGGGTGGCGAAGCCGATAAAGAAGCTCAGGCACGTTCCCGCTACTATCAACTGCGACGTCAGATCATCAACGTGTTGGATGCGGACCAGCCACAATCCGGACTACTGGTCACGGAACGTCGGTTACGACAAATGTTGGGTATGCCCATCAACGAAGGCACGATTCTGTTTCCCGTTGATCCGCCGGCCGACGTGAAATATGTGTTCGATTTTCCTGCGTTGGTGCAGCGAGGTCTCAGTTATCGCGATGAACTGCGGCGACAATCGATTCGCGTTCAACAGGAACGTTATCGTTTGATCGCGGCAAAGAACTTCTTGTTGCCACAAGTCGATCTGATCGGACGATATCGCGTTCGCGGGTTCGGCGACGACCTGTTCGGTGACGGTCTGGATCGTTTCAGTTCCGCGTTCGACGATTTCTATTCGTTCGACCACCAGGAGTGGCAGTTCGGGCTGGAAATGGGCGTTCCCGTTGGTCGACGCCAGGCAAAGGCAGCGGTGGCTAACGCGAAACTGCAGCTGAATCGACAGTTGACAATTCTGGATCAACAGCAAACCGCTTTGCGTACCGAGATCAGTGATGCGTACAGCGAAGTCGACGCGGCCTATGATGCGTTGACGGTGTCAAAAGAAATCCTAGACGCTTCCCAAGATCGGTACGACGCATCGTTGGCGCTGTATGAGAACGACAAGATTCAGATCGAATTCTTGCTGGATGCTCAACAGGAATTGGTGCGATCACAACAGCAAATGGCCGAAGACCAAAGCAGGTATTCCCTGTCATTGATTCAGTTGAACGCGGTGACCGGGACCCTGTTAACCGATCTAGGGATCAACGTCGCTTATGGGCCATGCGGTACACAAGAATCCCTGGTGGAAGATCACCCCTGATTCACCCGGCATCAACGCGGCACCGGTCCCATTTCAATCGACATCGTTCCTTTCATGCCGGCACGCAACCGTCGGTCGGGGTTGTCGATTCGTGCCCAAAGACGTGTTTGACCGGTGACCGGGTGCAGTTCCGGCGAAACAAAGGTCACGTTCCCGGTCCATGTTTCGGGGCCCGACGATGCGGTCATCGGGGTCGCTGCACTGGCCATGCTGGGGGTCGCACCACCGGCCATGCTGGTCGCACGCAAGCGAAATTCCACCTTGGCGTCTAGCAATTCATCGCCATAACGCTGACCGTCGACAAAGCACTCCACACGAATCGGATTTAGCGAGATGACTCGAACGAGCGGTTTGCCCTGTTCCACCCACTGACCGGGTTCGACCATGACTTCGGCAACGCGACCGCCGATGGGGGATTGATAGTGGTGCTTGGTCAAACGGGTTTCGATCAGACGAACGGCCGCCAGTTTTTCCTTTGCTTTAGCCGTGGCGATTTCCCGTTGTTGATCCGCCTGTTCGATCGCCAGCGTGGATTGGTCGACGACCAATTGCAATCGTTCGATTTCCGTTCCGCTGATCGCTCCGGCGAAACGCTGGTTGGCCTGTTGTGACTTTTGCAATTCTTGTTGATGAACGTCCAGCGACCTTTGGGCGTACCGAGCGTCGACATCGTTGCGGCTTTCGATGACGGCGGCTTCGTAGGCGGCTTTGGCGGCTTGATATTCCGCATTGATTTCTTCGTCGGCAAATTGAACCATCAATGCTGCAGGTTCGATGGAATCGCCTTCGCGGACATGAATGCTTTGGATGATCCCGCTGATCGGTGATGCCAGCGTCGTGTTTTGAATCAGCGACGTTTGGGCATCGACCCGAATGATCGCTGACGTTGTGGTCGATTCCGGCGATGGGCTTGCGCTGACACTGCTTTCCGGTGGCGTTTGCCCGATCACATGGCCGGCGAAAACGCACGACATGATGGCCAGCACGGTGCAGCCGGTTAGGTCAAGATCGCAAAACGCTTTGGGTAACAACGATCGGCATTGGCTTGTTTGGGCAGCGGAAAACAATGACATCGAACCTGGATCCCCAAGACGCAAGGCGGGTGAACGGGCCCCGGGGGCCTTGCCGGCAAAGCTAGTCGCCGGGGCAAGTCGATTCAATGATTTCCAAGCGTCTTGGCCGCAGGTCGATTCCTGGCGTAGCAATCGTGCGGGTTATTCACCCACCGGACGGCGGACGGTCACCCGATAGGCCCAAACGTACGTCGGGCCGGATTCCGAGGTCGGTCGTAGACAAACCGATGTACCGTCGGTGTCTTGGCGAGTCGATGGTTCGGCGGCGATGTCGATCAGTGATCGATGTTCGGCGGGCCATTGATAGGTCGACCGAGGGTCCGCTGGGGCTTCCTTGCTGCGGCACGCCCACTCAAATCGAATGGTGCATGCATCGTCGGTACAGGATTCCGGTTCGACACTGACGCTGAAATGGCTGGTTCCGCTGGCACCGACGCCCAAGGCGACGCAACGTTCACCGATCGATTCAACGGACACTTGTTGTAGGGGTGCCGAATCAGGCCAGACATCTTCGCCCGTTCCTTCGACAGATTGCAGCAGTGGTTGATCGCCGAAAGCAACGTCGTGGCAAAACCGGTCTTTTTGCCAATGGAAGTGGACCGTGAAGTTGCCGATGCCCAGCAGAACATCCTGCGGCAGTGCATCATTCGGGCGAGCGGTTGCGTCGGCGGGGTGGGTCATGAGGCGACCGTACCTGCAACGGGCAAATCATTGAAACCGGACAACAGTTTCAGTCCATCCGCTTGGCTCTTTTCCGGGTGGAACTGGCACGCGTAAACATTTTCTTTCCACACCATCGCACAGAACGGACCGCCGTAGTCGGATGTCAACGCGACGACATCGGGATCGTCGGGGCGTACGTAGTAGCTGTGGACAAAGTAAAAGTGTGTGCCGTCGGGGATGTCTTTTAAAATCGGGGCATCATTTTTGCGTTGGACTTGGTTCCATCCCATGTGAGGAACCTTGTAGCTGTCGTCCAGTTCGAAACGAACGACGTCGCCGCTGATGATCCCCAAACCTTCGTGTTCGCCGTGTTCGGTGCTGCGGTCAAACAACAACTGCAATCCCAAACAGATCCCCAAAAATGGCCGGCCCGAGGCGACGAAATCGCGAATCGGCGCGGCCAAGTCGCGACGATGAATTTCGTCCATAGCATCACCGAAGGCACCGACCCCTGGCAGAATCAGTTTCTGGGCTCCGGCGATCGTCTGTGGGTCGGATGTGATTTCGGCTTGGCCGCCGACACGCTCGATTGCTTTCTGGACGCTCCGCAGATTGCCCATCTGGTAGTCGACGATCGTGATCATGGTTGTTCCGGCAAAGGGACTTGAGTCGGACCTGTCAGGTACGCGAAAAGGTCGTGGCGGTCTTGATCGGACATCGCATCGATCAAACCATCGGGCATCGCAGACTTTTCAGTCTTTTGGGCTTCTTCGATTTCATCCGCAGCCACTGTGATCTTGTCGGTTGCGGTCTGAATCGTCCAGGTGCGGTCGTTTTCGTCCAAGACCAAGCCGTTGACGACCCGGCCGTCGGCTAGCAAAACCACGGTCATGCGAAAGTCCTTGTCCACAACGGCACTGGGATCGATCACATTTTCCAAGATGTAATCCCAGTTGGATCGGTTCGCGCCGGTCAAGTCGGGGCCGACGTCGCCGCCCGATCCGTACAGACGGTGGCAGGTCCCACAATTTTTTTCGAACAGGAATCGGCCGCGTCGCGCGTCGGCGGTTTTCAAGACGCCGGTCGCAAAGTCCGATTTCAACGCTTCGATTTGGCGTCGTTTTTCGATCGGGCTGACTCGAACCTTGCCCCAGACGCGGTCAATGCGATTCGATAGGGAAGCATCCGCCAAACTGTGGATTTGGCGGACCTGTGACGCGGTGACATCCGCACGTGGGATCTTGTTGCTTTCCAAAGCGTCGATCAATTGGTCGGCAAAGGAAACGCGGCTGACCAACAGCGACACCACTTCCGGCCTGCGGGGCGCGCGAAACCGGTTGTACTGTGCCAAGATCATGCGGGCGACCTCGGGGTTGTCGAACGTCGACAAACCTTTGGCCGCGACCACATTCGTTCGTGGATCGCGAAGAAGTTTCTGGCAGACTTCGAACAGATTATCTGGACGACTGTCGATCAACGTTTGGACGGCCGACAGACGCTGCGCGGGATCCGCCGATCCATCGAGTGCCAGATCGGTGATGGCTTCCAAAGCCTGTCCGTTGCCAAAGACCACGTCCAGGTTTTGGATCTGACGTGACAAGCCGTTCTGTTTGGCCGAAGCTGCGAATGTATCCCATCCCAGAGGACGGTCCACCCGACGGACACCGCGAACCGCAGCGGACAAACCGCTGATGACATCGGCCACTGCATCGGCATCGTCGGAAGCGGCGATGCCACGCAGGATTTGTGTCAAGGGTTCCGGAGACGTTGCGACGTCTTCGGCCAAACGACGCGTCACGTTCCGTCGAATTGTCGACAGTCGGCTATCCACGCACAGGGATGCCAACTGGTCGGGCGATTGTTCCGCCACCGGCATCAGTCCGTACCAAATCAACAGCGGGATATTGTGGTCGCCTTCGTCCTGGATTCGTCGGGTCAAGGGGGACGCCAGCTTGGTCCGCAGGCTGACGGGCAACCGCTGAAGCGTCGACGCCAAGCTAAGTCGCACCAAAGCAGAATCTTCCGTTTCCGCCAGTTCAATCAGCCGGTCCAGCCAAGTCGATGCACCGGAGAAGGCTTCGTCGGATTCCTTTAGCGATGCATGCCACGGGCCCATGACGTCGTCGATGGGCCAGGAATCAGCGATGGCGCGAACGCCGATCGCACGCATCGTTTCGTCGGAATGCTTCAGCAGACGCTCCAAATCGGCATCGTTCAGTGAGCGGAGCGCCCACAGTGTGCGGGACAATCGGGCTTGCAGTTTGCTGTCAGCGGCGATCCGGCAAGTCGCACGGATTTTGCGAATGTCGTCCGCGGTCAGCGTACCGGCGACTTGGCGTGATTGCAGCACCAGTCGTGCTTGTCGAACGAACCAAGCGTTGTTGCTGGTATGTAGGGCGACCAATGATTCCACCGACTTCGCACGTAGGTCGTGCGGCGAACCCGCCAAAGCGTTGGGTGTTGCACTTGAGTCGTCACCGTCGTAGCGGATTTGGTAGATGCGTCCGCTGGTGCGATGAACGCCGGTGTGTTCGTGGCATTCGCCCGTATCACTCCAGTCCAGAACATAGACGTCGCCATCGGGCCCGTACGACATTTCCATGCCGCGGAACCAAGGATCGCTGGCGATCATGAAGTCCGGTTCGTGCCGGGCAACGTAGCCCCCGCCGATGCGTTCCAACCGTTCCACGTTGGCCCGCCGACCGTGCAAATTCAAAGTGAACAGTTTTCCGTCATAGATGTTCGGCCATTTGCCGCCGCGATAAATCATTGCCCCGCAATGGGCGTGCCCGCCGCCGAAATCGTTGGCCGCACCATCGCGCGACGCCTGCCATGTTCCGCCGGTGTCGAAGTGCCAGTGGTCGGCGTGAAAGTCGATCAGTTGATACGTGTGGCGATTCGGATCCAGCGTGAAGGGCCGCCGAAAATGAGCGCCCGCGATTCCATGCCACAGATGGCCGATGACCGTGTTGGTAAAGAACAGATCACCCGCTTCGTTCCAGTCGTGGCCCCAGGGATTGGTGGTTCCCGCGTTGATCACTTCCACCGCGGACGTGGTCGGATGATACCGCCAGATGCCGCCCTCCAGTGCAACGCGTTGTTCGTCGGGGGTTCCAGGGGTGCCGATTCGTCCCGGGCATGATCCGCCACAGCGTCCGTAAAGCCAACCGTCGGGACCGAATCGCAGGCCGTTGGCAAAGTTGTGATAGTTCTGCTTGGCGACTTCGAATCCATCCAGGATGACTTCGGCCGGACCGTCGGCCACGCCATCACCGTTGGCATCGGGGATGAACAGCAACTGCGGCGGGCACATCAGCCAGACGCCACCGAGCCCGACTTCGACACTGGTCAACATCTGCACGTCGTCGGTAAAGACGTGTCGCTGGTCGGAACGACCGTCGCCGTCTTGGTCGACAAAGAACAGGACTCGATCACGAAGGCTGCGATTGAAACGTTCGCTGCGATCGGAATAGGTGTAGTTTTCCGCCACCCACAGTCGACCTCGCGCGTCCCAAGCCATGTCGATGGGATTTTGAACGTCGGGTTCGGCGGCAAAAACCCGTGCGGAAAAACCGTCGGGCAATTGCATGGTGGATGCCGCCTGTTCGGCCGACATCACCGGAGCGTCGCCGTCGCGATCGTTGTTGATCGGCGTGGGGAAATCGTCGGCGCCGGCGGTTGTGACGGCGATGGTCATCAACATCCCGACGACCAAGGCCGGAAAGTGGAACCGTTGCGTGTTGCCGTGTCGGGGGAAGGGGCGACCGGCGGAGCACCGGAAAGATTCGATCGAAGGCATCAAGGCGGGCCGCATGTGATGGGTGGGACGATGGGCGGAAAAGCGTGGCAAGACCGCAGGTCGGTCATCGATCAGGTGATCGTGCCGTATCCAAAGTAATCGTTTTACGGGCTCGTTTCAGATCACATGCTGTCGATTTGGCTCGCGGACGATTAACATTTGCTGCGCCGTGCGACTTTGCCCACGCTGGGGCCCGGCGAATACCGCCAAGCGGTCCTCAGCGAATGCCGCCACGCGGTCATCCGCCGGCGTGGCCAAACGCCCGTTCGTCCGCCTCCCGTTTTCGCATTCCCCGCCCTCATTGAAACCTGCCAGCGTCATGAAAGCTCTTTTGCTGACCGAATACAAAAACTTGGAAGTCACCGACGTCGATGAACCGGCGGTCGGACCTGACGACGTTCTGGTCCAGGTCGAAGCATGTGGAATTTGTGGCAGCGACATCCACGGCTATGACGGCAGCAGTGGCCGCCGGATTCCACCGTTGGTGATGGGGCACGAGGCGGCGGGAAACGTTGTTCGGACCGGCAAAAATGTGACCGACCTGAAACCCGGCGATGCCGTCACGTTTGATTCGATGGTGTCCTGTGGGCAATGTGAATTTTGCCGTTCCGGTCACCAGAACTTGTGCGACAACCGCATGGTGCTGGGCGTCAGTTGTGGCGATTACCGTCGCCACGGTGCGTTTGCCGAACGTATCAGTGTTCCACGGCGAATCGTGTATCGCTTGCCCGACGGTCTGCCGTTGGAACATGCCGCCCTGGTCGAAGCGGTTTCGGTGGCGGTACACGCGGCCAACGTGACCCCCATTACCCTGGGCGATACGGCGGTGGTGGTCGGTGCGGGGATGATCGGTTTGCTGACGATCCAGGCCGTTCGTGCCGCCGGTGCATCACGCGTCATTGCCATCGACATCAATGATCGTCGCTTGAAGGTCGCCCAAGACGTTGGTGCCACCGACGTGATCAACAGCAGCCAGGTCGACGCGGTACAAACGGTCATTCAGATGACCGGCGGACGTGGTGCGGATGTGGCGATGGAAGTCGTTGGGATGACACCGACCGTACAGACCGCGATCGAATCGGTTCGCAAAGGTGGCTGCGTGACCCTGGTCGGAAACGTCACGCCGACGATCGACTTGCCGCTGCAGTCGGTGGTCACGCGTGAAATTCGGTTGCAAGGCACCTGTGGCTGCAACGGTGAGTATCCCCAGTGCATCGACATGATGGCCCGAGGCATCATCGATGTTCGTCCGCTGATCACCCAGAAGATCTCGTTGGCACAGGGGCCCGAGTGGTTCGATCGGCTTTACAAGGGTGACCCGGATCAAATGAAGGTCATCGTCTGTCCCCAGACTTGATCCAAGCACGAGCACCGATGTGGTCAGTGCTGAACGACCAGCGTGACTTCGCTGCGACGGTGATTGAACATCACATCGTTCATGAAGCTGGTCATCAACATCAAGCCGCGGCACTGTTCGATTTCAAAAGATTCGGGGGTGCCGGGCGCTGGGGTCGTTCGTGTGATGGCCCCTTTGCCTTCATGGGCCACCGAAATCCGTGTGTCGGAATTCGCGATGCTGACTTTGACACGCACCGCCAAGTCACAGTCGGCCGCGTCGGCGTGTTGAGGGTCCAGGATCTGTGATTCGCGGATCTGCAGGTTCCCGTACTGAATCGCGTTGAAGATTGCGCTGGCCATTGCCGTTGCCGTTCGGTAACGCAAGTTGGGGTTTCCGCACTTGGCCGCCGCCATCGTCGTGACCAAGTAGTTGGCAACGACCGGGATCGAACCGATGTCGTTGGTCAGCTTGAAATAGAACTCGGGTTTACGCAGCTGTCCCGCCAGACCTGATGCCTGAGCCTCGGCCACGCGGTAGCCCAAAACTTGTCGAACGACCTTTGTCAACAATTGTTGCAACGAATCCTTGGGCACAAAGTCGGTCGCACCGATGGCCAAAGCGTCAACCGCCAGTGATTCGCTGCCGCGGGCGGTGACTACAACGATGGGAATTTCCGGATCGCTGTTGGTCAGATGTTGAACCAGTTGGCACCCGTCCAGAACCGGCATGTTTAGATCCGTCACGATGGCGTCGCAACTGTTGTCGTTCAGATAGTCCAGCGCTTGCTGGCCGTCTTCGACGCAATCAACATCGTGCTGGTCGGATTCCAGGATCGACCGCAACACTTCCATGTGCGTCAGGCTGTCCTCGGCTACTAAGATTTTGGCCATGACAGGTTTCCTGACACCATGATGGGCATGCTATTGACGTCGCCTCATTCAACGTCGAACCGAAAGACCATTTATTGTATCCCGTTTGGCAGCGGACGTGGACGGGATGTCGACCATGCGTGACGCAAGGTGGCTGTCGGCTGCACTGCTGGCACGCCGACGGGATATCATTCCCCCCATGGCTGCGGACGTTCTGTCGATCGAACGTTCGATGGCTGGTTGGTGTCCGTGTTGTTTCGGAAACTTTGTGTTTTACAGGGCCGCGTTTGGTCGACCACAACGTCCGCCACGCAGTCTCCGTTCTTCGTGCCACCGCCGGGATGTCATGAGCAAGATTGAACTTGTCGCCGTCGACTATCAGAATTCCCAACATGCCAACGACCTGGTTGCGATGTTGGATCACTATGCCAGCGACGTCAGCGGCGGTGGAGAGCCTTTGTCGGCGGAGGTTCGCCAGAACTTAGCATCGCGGTTGGCCAGCCGAAATGATGCCGACAGCGTGTTGGCGTACGTCGACGATCGCCCGGCCGGGCTGTTGAATTGCTTCGAAGGGTTTTCCACCTTCGCGGCGCGTCCGTTGTTGAACATCCACGACGTGATCGTCCATCAAGACTATCGACGCCGTGGGATCGCCAGACGACTGTTGAATGCGGCCCGCGACATCGCGATTCGTCGCGGGTGTTGCAAGATGACGCTGGAGGTGTTGTCGGAAAACCGGGGCGCGGTGGCCGCTTATGAACAGTTCGGGTTCGAACGCTATCAACTGGACCCGACGTTTGGGGCCGCGGTCTTTATGGAAAACAAGTTAGGCGATGCCACGCCGCCCGCCTGATTCGCAGCAAGATGCGGGGGCACTGGGTATGCCGAAACGCGAACCACGCCCCAAATACGGGCTACACCGTTGGTAATCGTTAGTCCAAGACAAAGTCCAGGGTCTTGGAAAACTGGGTCAGCACCACACACCCGTGCTGGGAATGGTGGGGGCCGTGTTTCGTTCCCGCCTGAGCAAAGAAAACGGTGCCGGGACGATAGTGTTGGCCATTTTCGATGAAATCGCCTTCCAGCACGTAGACCAATTCGTCGGCGATGTCATGGTGGTGCGCCGGAATTTCAGCGCCCGCGTCCATCCGGGTCAGCACCGTCAGCCCCCCCGTATTCGGATTGGTGTTCAGGACCTTATTCGTGACGCCGGGAAAGTCGGACTCTTTCCAGGAAAAGTCGTCGGGATGACAAATCGAATCGTACATCGAACGTTCCGTGGTCCAGTGGTGCTTGTCCGAAAGGGGAAGGGGCGGGATGTTCCCTGCGGTGTGATGTCCAATCCTACCCCAGGACATCCGTTTCGACAGGCACCCGTCGCACATCAGTGACCTGTCCGCGACAATGGCGGTTGTCCATGCTGAAACGGGTGCCGATGTGGGCCGGAGACGCGCGGCGTTTGTCATGGTGATGGCCGGCGTTAGTGATTCCTTGGGCAAAAGGGCATTTTTTCGAAGGGAGACAAGCGATGGAACAATCCTGTTGCCCAGCAGTGCTGTGGCGATGCGTGACGCCTTGTTCCGCGACCGTTCTGGTCGTGTGGTTGGGCCTGTTTACGTCTTGCGCGGGGATGGCTTTGGCGGTTCCGCCAGAGTTTGCGCCCCAGCCGGTGGACGATGTGCCGCAAGATCCTCAGATCCGAGTGCCCGCCGAATTGCCGCCCGCTCCGACGCTTCGCACCCCCGATGCCGATGACGCGGTGATGAACAAGATCAAGGAAGCGTTGCAGGGAAACGGAGCCCCTGGTTCGGACGACCCCTCGATTCTGGGCGGAATTTTGGAGCACCTGCGCAGCAGCAAAAGCGTATTGCATGGATCAACGTTGGACCCTTCGCTGGTTCCGCACGCGTTGCCCCCGTCGGCACCGCCCCGACCGGCGAACGACGTGGCCGCAAAGTTGGCCGAACAGTTGTTGCGGACCGCACGTCAATTAGAAAAGTGGAATCGAACCGTGGGTGATGCCGATCCGGCGACGATTCGGATGGTCGATGATTTGCGGCGACAAGCGGGCGTCGTGCTGGGATCACGGCCGATGGCCCATGGGCACCCGCTGACGCGGTCGGGCGATGGCGATCCGAATTGGAATTCCCCCTCCCGTGTCCCAGCCCGCAATCAAGACCACCGTCCCACCGACCCGCGCCGGCATCCGGTGCGCCCGACCGAACATCAGCAGCCCGGACCGAATGTTCGTCCGGCGTTGCCCCCGCCCGCCCCGATACCGCCACGACCGATGGGTCATCCACCGACGCATGACGAGCTGCCCTTGGACGCCCCCAGCCTTTCGGTGCCCGATGCATTGGGTCCGCCGCCTGATGAGGTGCCATCGCTGAAGGTTTTGCCTCGTTGATTTCGTTGACTTGAACCACAATGGGATCTCCGGTGCGTCCGGCACGCGATGTGTCGAACAAGCCGATCAGGATCTGCCCGATGCAATGGTCGCGATGGCGACACAATTCCCCGCCCCGATTTGACGACTGACAGTCCCTTGACGCTCCGACCCGACGATTCTTCATCCCCTTCCTTTCGCATGCGACGCGGTCGTGCGCGGTGGCCGCTATTGATCGTTGTCGCCACGCTGGTGGTCGTGACCGCCGCGGTTGCCGCCGATTATTGGTCGGCCAAGCCTGCCGAGTACCAGGCAACCTTTGTGGGGCGAGAGGCCTGCGTGGATTGTCACCAGGAAGAAGCCAAGCTGTATCAGGATTCTCATCACGATCTGGCCATGGATGTGGCGACCGATGAGACCGTCCTGGCGGATTTTGGTGACGTCACGTTCACGCAATACGGAATCACCAGCCGGTTTTATCGCGACGGCGACAAATTCATGGTGAACACCGAAGGCGAAACCGGAGAAATGGAGGACTTCGAAGTCAAGTACGTCTTTGGTTACACGCCGCTGCAAAACTACATGGTCGAATTCGATCGGCCCGATGACATGCCCGAAGACCAGGTCGCGCGAGTGCAAGTCTTGCGACTGACCTGGGACACCGAAAAAGGCGAATGGTTTTACCTGTCACCGCCAGACGTCTTTGAAAAGATGGAGCCCGACGATCCGTTGCACTGGACCGGCATCGGACAGCGTTGGCAAATCATGTGCGCCGAATGTCATTCGACCAACTTGCAAGAAAACTTTGATCTGAAGACCAACCAGTACCACACGACGTTTTCAGAAATCGACGTCAGCTGTGAAGCCTGTCACGGTCCGGGCAGTCTGCACGTGGAATTGGCCAACAGCCGGTCCTTGTTTTGGGATCGCAACCATGGATATGGCCTGGCCAAACTGAAAGGCGATAATCCGCGTCCGCAGATTGAAACGTGCGCGCCCTGCCACAGTCGGCGGGCGTTGTTGGATGAAACCTTCCACCCCGGTGATCCCTATCACGATCATTTCCAGCTGGAAACGCTGACCGAAGCCACGTATCACGCCGACGGCCAAATCAAAGACGAAGTGTACGTCTACGGATCCTTCATCCAAAGCAAGATGTACCACGAAAAAATTCGTTGTACCGATTGCCATGATCCGCATTCGTTGCAGCTCAAGTTCCCCGGCAATCAAGTCTGTACCAACTGTCACCAGCACGCCGCCGGCAAGTATGACGTCCCGTCGCACCATCACCACGAACCGGGCACCGAAGGGGCGATGTGCGTGAATTGCCACATGCCCGATGCGACCTACATGGCGGTCGACCCGCGACGTGACCACAGCATGCGGGTGCCACGCCCGGATCTGTCCTTGGCGATCGGTACACCCAACGCCTGCAGCGATTGTCACGTGATGGATCAGCTGGAAGACGTCCGGAAACAGGTCAGCGACGAGGATCGGAAGACGATCGAAAAGATGTACCCGCTGGAGGAATACGCCAATTGGTTGTTGGCCGCACAGGCGGGGATCAAGCCGGTGGCCGACGCGGTTCGCAAGACCGACCAGTGGTGCGAAGACGCCTGTGAAAAGTGGTACGGCGAAGACCGGCAAACGCCCAAACACTGGGGCGAAGACATTGCGGCGTTTCGTCGTGGTGACCCCGACGGTGTGAAGCGATTGATCAAGGTCGCCAAGACTCGTGGTGGCTATCCCTATCCGCCCATTGCACGGGCCACGGCACTCCGCGAACTGACCCTTCGTCCGGTGGGTGACAGTGAACTGCGAGATATCGTCGATGCGGCTAAGGAGATTTTGGCCGACACCACCGACGAACCCATCGTCCGCGCCGCGGCCGCCTCGGTCATGCAAGTCGCACCGCCCACGATGACGCGGAAGTCGTTGGTGCCCGCGCTCCAAGACACTTCACCGCTGGTGCGAGACGAAGCCACGCGGACACTGGCTCAATCGGATGCCTATGGCACGCTGACATCATCCGAGCGTACCCAAGTCGACCTAGCGCTGAAAAACGTCAAACAGACACTGATGATCGGTGGTGACCGTGGTGGTGCCCACATGACATGGGGCATCCTGAACGAACGGACCGGGAAACTGGACGAAGCCGCCAAGGCATACCAAAACGCGCTGCGGATCCAACCGGCGATGACGGGCCCGCGAACGAACCTTGCGTCATTGTTGGAACGGATGGCGTCCCAGCAACCTGGACCGACCGCCGCACAATACCAGCAATACGCGGCTAAGCTGCGCGACGAAGAGTTGCCGTTGTTGATCCGCGACGCCAATCTGGCACCAGAGAACGCCGACGTCCAACATCGATGTGGACTGGCGCTGTACTTGGCAGGTCGCTATGACGAAGCGCTTCAGCGACTGGAATTGGCCGCAAGACTTGCTCCCGATGTCGACCAGTATCAGATGGTGGTCGAATTGATGAAGCAAAAGATGGCGGAAGAAGAAGCGTCGAAGTAGTCCGCGTCGGTTCGTGGACCACTTCAACGGCTTTGCCCCAGGGTTGATGCCTAGTCCATCAAACGCATCAGTTGCGCGCCGATGGTGATCAAGTCGCCCGCGGGCGATCGCGTCACGCGCCGTGAATGCTCCGGTGCATGGATGTGTCGCGTTCCATAGGGTGCGGGCACGCTGCTGCGATACAAGCTGGACCGGTAGTCAAAATCACGCGTGTCAAATCGGTCGCACGATTGCGGCAAACCTGACGGAGTTCGGCGCGGCGCGCTGTCCAGCGGGCTGTAAGCACGATAGTCGTCGACGGTGATCCCACGGGGCGTCGCAGAAAAGATCGGCGGTACCGCCAATGTGCGTGGTGACGTGATCGGAGGAACGCTGATCGGCGGCGGAACCGGAATCGTTTGCGGAACGTTGGGCGTGATCGGTACCGACGACGACCGGTATCCGCCGTACGCGTATCCGGGATCCAGCGTCTGTGGCAGACGCGTCACCGCGCCGCCGTAGGCACCGCCCAGTTCCAAATGTGTCGATAGGATCGTGAAAGCGCGGCGGACATCGGTCCAGCAAGCGGACAAACGCGGATCGGCATAGCCGCTGGAAAACAACGTCGCTTCGATCCGGTCCTGCAGACCCACCACATCGTAATATCGGTCCAACAATCGGTCCGTATTACGAGGGTCGCGGGCGGCGGTACGAAGCAGGTTGGCGGCCGAATTCAAACGATCGATCGCTCGTTCGGTGTACGAATCCAGGTATCGGGCGCGATCGCTGTGCGTTTCAAATTCGCGAACCGCGTCGCGGTAATAGTCGGCCGCCCGGTACAGTGGCGTGTCGTGATTGGCCAAGGCGACCGTTGCCGGAGCGATCGTCAATGCCAACAGAGTCAGGGTCCAAATGCGGGTCATGGTCAAATGCGTCCCTTGCGTGCGTGGGAGAGCCCGGGGGGGCGGTGAAAAAGTGCGTTCGGCCGTCGCGACCGATTTCAAGGGCCGTGAAACGCATCGCGGATGCCAGAACGCTTTGCGACGCCCGGTTTATTGACGCAAATCACGTATATAAAGGAACTTACGCCTGTTTGGTCGGTTGGCCACGCGGAGTGGTGGGTGTTGTCGAAATGATTTCACTTGCCTGTGCTCGCAGTCTCGTTTTGTTATCAATGTGATGTCGCTTGGGGTTGGATCGTTTCACGACAATCGTCTTGTCTTGGCACCGGCGGATCGGCTAAACCGGTGGACGACACGCAACCGTCGAGCTTTCCGAAAGGATTCGGATGACCATTTCAATCTCGGACTTGGCCGCCATGGTGGGTGGCAAGTTGATCGGAGACCCTTCCCGGATGATCACCGGGGCCAACCCGCCGGCCGAATGCCAGACGGGGCAAATCACTCTGTTGGACGAAGCCAAACGGGCCGAGGAATTCGACCCGGGCTGTGCCGCCGCGGTCGTCACGCCGGTTGCCTTGGCCGACGGCATGGAAGCGGAGTGCGTTCAGATCGTCGTGGAGGATCCCCACGAAGCGTTCGGCAGGATCGTCGCCCATTTTCGTCCGCCACTGCCTGCGACCGTCCCGCAAGCCGGAATCGATCCCGACGCGCAGGTCGATCCGACCGCAGAAATTCACCCAACGGCAACCGTGGCGGCCGGTACATTCATCGGTGCCCGAGTCCGGATCATGCCCGGTGTGGTGGTGGGCCAAGGCTGCACGATTGACGAAGACTGCGTGTTGCATGCCGGCGTCGTGCTTTATTCTTACACCCGCTTGGAACCACGCGTCGTGCTTCACGCCGGCAGCGTCTTGGGTGCCCATGGATTCGGTTATCGCCAAGAAAACGGACGTCACGTCCCGACCGCCCAACTGGGATACGTGCACATCGAACGTGACGTGGAACTGGGGGCCTGTGTCACCGTTGACCGTGGCACGTATGGTGCGACGCGGATTTGCGAAGGCACCAAAGTCGACAACCAAGTGATGATCGGACACAACTGTCGGATCGGTCGTCACAATTTGATTTGCAGCCAAGTCGGCATTGCCGGCAGCTGTCACACCGGTGATTACGTCGTCTTGGCTGGTCAAGTCGGTTTGAAAGATCACATCAAGCTGGGTGACCAAACGATCGTCGGCGCCCAGGCCGGCGTGATGGAAGACAGCCAGGGTCACGAGGTTTTGCTGGGATCACCGGCGACCGGCCAGCGCGAACAGATGCAGATCATGGCGACCGAACGAAAGTTGCCCGAGATGCGACGGGAACTGAAATCGCTGCGCAAGGAGTTGTCGTCGCTGCGTCAGATCGTCGGCGACGACGTGCCCGTTCGAAAGGCGGCGTGATCCATGACCCCGATTCGTGGTGCGGACGCGGCGGAGCCGATCGGGCTGATTGCCGGTTGGGGACGCTTGCCTGTGTTGGTGGCCCAAACGCTGAAAAGCAACGGGCATCCGGTGCATTGCATTGCGATCAACGGCCATGCATCGGCCGAATTGGAAGGCGTGTGTGACGCGGTCCAGTGGGCCGGCGTTGGCCGCATGGGCGGACACCTGCGATTCTTTCGTCGTCGTGGCGTGACCGGCGTGACGATGGCCGGCAAACTGTTCAAGTCGGATCTGTTGTATTCCCGATCGGTGTGGCGTCACTTGCCCGATTGGACCTGTGTCAGGGTGTTCGCGCCATTGTTGCTGGGACGTCGCCCCGATGCCCGCGACGACAGCCTGCTGACCGCAGTGACCGAACTTTATCTACGTCAGGGAATTGCGGTTCATGCCGCGACCGATTTGGCTCCGGAGTTGCTCGTGAATCAGGGACATTTGGCCGGTCCGTCGCCTAGGCCCGCGTTGCAATCCGATGCCCGCGCCGGTTGGCGGGTGGCGCGTCAGATGGGCGGGCTGGATATCGGACAGACGATCACCATCAAAGACGGGACCGTGATCGCCGTTGAAGCGATTGAGGGAACCGACGCCTGTATCCAACGCACCGGTCAGCTGTGTTCTCGCGGCGGATGGACGTTGGTCAAAGTGGCCAAGCCGGACCAAGACATGCGGTTTGATGTTCCCACGATCGGTCCGCAAACGATCGCCAACGTTCATGCCGCCGGCGGCAAAGCGATTGTCATTGAAGCGGAACGGACGATCGTCGTCGACCAAGATCAAACCTACCGCGATGCCAGTCGCGCAGGGATTTCCATCATCGCCTATGATGACGCCGATGTTTGCGGGTCATCGACCGAAGAGACGGTGGTTCGACGTGCCGCTTGAGTCTTCTGCGCGATCGGAACCATGTCCAAAACGAACGCATCGCAAATACGGATGCTTTGCCCGGCAAAGCTGAATCTGTTTTTGGAGTTGTGCAAACGCCGCGACGACGGATACCACGACATCGATACGGTGATGGTGGCCATCGACTTGGTGGATGAATTGCAAATCCGTGTTCGGCAACAGCCCGGCATTTCACTGCAAGTGGACTGGTTGCCTTCGCGTCACGAGCTTTCCTGTCAACTGGGCGTCGAACCATCTTCGAAAGCTGCGACGGGGGCCGATGACCAGGGCGATCCATCACTTGCACCGGAGTCCGCGGCATCATTGCTGGACATCCCCTGCGATGAACGGAATCTGGTTTGGCGGGCTGCCGAAGCCGCGGTTAAACACTTCGGTTTGGATCTTGGATTTGAAATCACGCTTGGTAAACGCATCCCGGCCGGTGCGGGCATGGGCGGTGCCAGCAGCAACGCGGCGATGACGCTGTTGGCGATCGCCACCTTGGTCGGACGCCAGGGCGACCTTGATTCCCTGCACGGCTTGGCCGCCGACATCGGCAGTGACGTTCCCTTTTTCTTGCGGCTGCCGCCGGTCCCGGATCCGGCCGGCACTGCGCCCGCGGGCACTCGAAACGGCAGCGAAAATTCAGCTGCGTCAATTTCGCCGGTTGCCTGGGCAACCGGTCGCGGTGAAGTCTTGCAGCCGGTTCCCATCGGCGGCCGGCTGAATTTCGTCATCGTCTACCCGGCGATCGCATTGTCGACGGCTCGGGTTTATCAGGGGGCCACCGTGCCCGATTCGCCAATATCTTCGGCACCACTACGAAAGAGCCTGCAGACCTTGGCGATCAGCGAAATCGGGCAATTTATGGAGAATCGGTTGACCGAGCCGGCACGGAAAATTGCGTCTCGGATCGATGAAATTCACGAATCTATGTGGCAAAGCGGTCTGAAAGGGGTTCAATTAACGGGTAGCGGTTCGGCCAGTTTCGGGATAGCGGATACCCCCAAATCGGCCGGCTCGGCGGCTGTGACGCTGCGTCAGCAATTATGCCCCGGTGCACGAGTGATGACAGCGTGTTCGTTGCCTCCGCCCGCACAGACTCAGACGTGACAACCGTGAACCCGTATTTCCGGATCCGACGCACCGCCCTGCCCCGTGCGGCAGCCCGCTTCCTTTGCAGGCCGCCGTCCCTTGGTTTGATCAGAAACCATCGTGGGCCTTTGGGCGTGTCCAGCGCAGTGTTGGGACCGGTCATCAGGATTCGCCAGCGACAAGTTCGGCCCCACGACGTGACGGCAAGTTAGGGAGGGTGTTCGGTGAACATCACTGAAGTACGCATCAAGTTGATGGAATCCAGCGAAGACCGTCTGCGAGCATTCTGTTCGATCACGATCGACGATTGTTTTGTCGTTCGTGATTTGAAGATCATCGACGGAACAAATGGCCCCTTCGTTGCCATGCCCAGTCGTAAATTGGCCGGGCACTGCCAACGTTGTGGCTACAAAAATCATCTGCGCGCGAATTTCTGTAATCAGTGTGGTGGAAAGCTGCGACTGGATGCGGATTTCAACGATTCGCCACAGAAGCTGTATGCCGACGTCGCCCACCCGATCAACAGCGAATGTCGCGAGCTGATTCAGAACGCGGTGTTGGCAGAATTCGAAGCCGAAGTCTCACGTGCCAGCCAGCCTGGTTACCGTTCGCGGTACGACGACGATTTTGGTTTCGAAGACGTGAGCGCTGATGATCTGGATTCCGAGGATCGACGAAACTCGGGCAGCCGTTCCACCGCGTTGGCAAAGTCCAATGTGAACGAACCTGCGGCCAAGCCCAAACGGTCCGATGACCAGCGACAGGAAGCCACCTTGATCGATTCGGCCGGCGAAGGAGGCCCCCCGAGACCCAAGATGTCGGATCGACCCGGTGATCGTGCTTCGGCCCAAGTTCGCACGACGAACTCCGCATCCACGGATGACACCGATTCTGAAAGCGACTCGCACGACCAAGACGGCTTCGGTGCCGGAATCTTTGACGAATAGGCGGCACGTTTGCTGTTCGGTTTCGCGATGCCAACATCCTGATGATTTGACCTGATGAACCCAGCCCCATCCGCACCACGACGCAACCGACGTCAGATCAGTCTTTCGTTCATGTTGCTGGTGATGCTGATCTTTGCATTGATGTCGGCCGGGATGTTGTATGCGTCCCGTGTCGATGCTGTGCAAAATGAGTTGCGGGTCATCTTTGGTGCCGACGTGGTGCCGGCGACCGGCGACCAGGGGCGTTTGCCACATCTGGTGTTCATCCTGTTCACGCTGACGTCGCCACTGATTCTGGCCGGCCTGTTGTCGACCGGCCTGGGGATCTATCGGCATTTGATCCGTCCCCGCTGACCCGCCACTTGTTGCGAGCGTTGGGTCTGATGACCCTATTTTCGGTTCGTCCGGTCCCCGCCACAATTCGGGCATGACCGGCAACCAAACCGAACCGACCGACCGGGAATCTGGCGACTGGCGCAGTGAACTACGAGATTCGCTGGGTGTCTGTGGATTACCCGATCAACAATGGGCCGATTTCTTGGCGGCCCTGGAAGTCAATCACGGCAGCGTCATGCGGCTGCACCGTCGCTGGATCGACGACGCAAAATTGCAATGCGATTCGGACGGGCTCCGGGCCGGTCATTTGGGTCCGCCCGTGCCCTGGTATCACGGTGCGTTTCGACACGGTGGTACTTGGCAGGGACGCCGGCCTGCCGACACGTTGCGGTATGCGGCCGGTGATTTTTTCTTACAAGACGCCGGATCGCTGTTGGCATTGGCGGCTTGCGGTGCGGACACAGATGAGCTGGCCGGCAGCCTTGTTTGCGACTTGTGTGCATCACCTGGTGGAAAAGCAACGGCGTTGGTCGAAGCGGTCGGCGAAAGTGGGTTTGTGTTGGCCAATGAGCCGATCCGGTCTCGGCTGGCGGCGTTGGAATTCAATCTGACTCGGACCGGCAGCGATCGTTGGGCGATCAGCCAAAAGGATCCGGAGGATTTGGCGTCGCAGTTGACCGGGCAGTTCGACTGTGTGGTGGTCGATGCGCCGTGCAGCGGCCAAACATTGGTGGCCCGCGGCAAGCAATCCGAAGGCTCGTTTTCGGCACGTCAGGTTCGACACAGTGCCGCCAGGCAAAATCGCATTTTGGATGCGGCCGTGCGTCTCCTGCGTCCCGGCGGCAAACTGATTTACAGCACATGCACCTTCGCGGTGGACGAAAACGAAGCTCAGGTGCAACGGATTGTTGAAACGACGTCAATGGTGCCGGTGCAATTGGAGGCATTGCAGGATTATCGTTCCGTGACCGACGGTTGTTATCGCCTGTGGCCGCATTTGCATGACTGTGCGGGTGCCTTTGCGGCACGGTTGGACGCTGATGGGGACGCGATGTCGTCGCGGGACGAAGCTTCACCGCCCCATGGACGAGATCGATTTTCATCGGCAAAACGACACAAGAATCGGCGGGATCGTCTTCGTCCCAGACGCTTTGAATTCGACCCCGGGGATTGGATCACGGACGACGTGGCGGGACTTCATCAGCGGACGATCATTCGCGGTGATGTTGCCATGTGTGTGCCGTTGGAAGCACCGGATTGGGTACCGTTGATCGCTGCAAAGTTGCCCGAGTTGGCCTATTGCACCGGAAAAACATGGAAGCCGGCCCACGGATTGTCACGGCGGGCTTTCGCATCGGTCACCCCTGTGCAAACGATCCAAGTGGATGATGCCCGGGCTCGTCGCTACCTGTCGGGAAACGTCATCGATTGTGCGCTGCGTGGTTGGGTGGTCGTTACCTGGCAGGATCGTCCCCTAGGCTGGATCAAATCGAATGGTTCCACTGGCAAAAACCATTTACCCGTACCCTATCGATTGACCGGCGGTTGAAACTTGTTGCGTCGTGTGGCCTGGCGATTTCCGTTTTTCTATGGCTACGTGATGCTGCCCGTGGCGATGTTGGTGCAAATCTGTACAAGCCCTGGGCAAACCTTTGCCGTCAGTGCGTTCATGCCCGCGCTTCGCGACGATTTGGGAATGTCCGACAGTCGGTTATCGCTGGCATACATGTTGGGAACTTTCTTCGCCGCCTTTCCATTGTCCGGGGTGGGCCCATTGGCGGATCGGTTCGGTCTGCGAGGCGTGACACTATTGGCGGTCGTGGCTTTGGCGGGCACCTGTTTGGCCGCTTCGACGGTGTCGGGGTTTTGGGGCCTACTGGCGGTGTTTCTGATGTTGCGATTCCTGGGACAAGGATCGCTGACGTTGTTGGGCAGCAACAGTATCGCAATGTGGTTTCGCAGCCGCTTGGGGCGGGTGTCTGCGGTGATGAGCATCGGGACCGCGTTGGCATTCGCCTGGGTACCGTCTTGGATTTCCCAGTCCATTGATGCCTATGGGTGGCGTCAAACCTACGTCCGCATGGCCGCGTTGATCGCGATGGTAATGGTGCCCGTCTTGCTGTTGGTCTTCGTGAATCGTCCCGAGGACATCGGGCAAAACGTTGACGGCCGAATCGATCGGGGGCCCGGCACAGCGGGCGGGCCGCCTGGTCAGGGTGCAGCGGATGGTCACCGCAAGGCGGATGTCGACGCGAATCATGGCGATGCACCCGAGCAGTCGGTTGTGACGACGCCAGAAGATGCCTGGACCCTTGCGGAAGCATCGCGAACGACCGCTTTTCCGATTTTGGCCGCCTGCAATGCGTTGTGGGCATTGGTGGGCACCGGGGTCCTGTTTCACTTGTACACGTTGTGTGCCGATCGAGGCATGCCGGACGCGTTGCCGTCGGATCTATTCAAGGCATTGGGGCTGTCGATGCTGGCGATGCAGTTGGTGGGCGGAGTGCTGGCGGATTTTGTGCCGCTTCATCGCTTGCTGGGGATTGGCATGGTGGCACTCAACTTGTCGGTCGGCTGCTTGATCGGTTGGAATTCCGTACCGGGCTACTATGCGTTTGCCGTCTGTTTCGGTGGTGGTCAGGGGCTGTTGATTGCCGTCGGCGTGGTCGTGTGGGTGCGTTATTTCGGACGCCTGCACTTGGGGAAGATCCGCGGGACGGTTTGGTGTCTGACCGTGGCCGGCAGCGGTTGTGGGCCGTTTTTGATGGGAATCTCGCGCGACCAGACCGGCAGTTTTCAGGCAGCGATTTGGGGATTCCTGGCCTTGTTGTCGCCGTTGATGGTCGCCGCCTGGTTTGCGACACGGCCACGCCTTATCAGCCCGGCGGTTTGAGCCGCCGCCGGTGATTCAAACCGAGGTTTCGGAAGACGATTCGCCGGCTGCACCGCTGGGATACGGCAGTGGTTCTTCACGCAATTCGGCCAAAGCGTTCGCCGCGGCGCGTTGTTCGGCGTCTTTCTTGTTGTTACCCCACGCAGGCGTGAAGGATTGTTCACCGATGACCGCAGAGATCAAAAACGCCTTGCGATGGTCTGGGCCAGTTTCGCGAACCAGCTGATACACCGGAGTGTTGGCCAGATCACGTTGGGCGTGCTGCTGCAGCGACGATTTGTAGTTACTGGCCCCTTGGCTTTCGACCGCCGCGTCGACTTCGTCCTGTAGCCATTCGCGAATGCGATCGCGGATCGCATCCCGCCCGCCGTCCAGATAGATCGCGGCAATGACCGATTCAAAAACGTCGCTGACCAACGACCGGGGGTAGCTGCGGTTTCGTGTCACGCCGCGACCGACAATCAGGCATCGATCCAGGCCCAAGCGACAGGCCACACGGCCACAGGAACGCCGGCTGACAACGGCCGATTTGATCTTCGTCAAATCGCCTTCGTTGTACTCGGGGTATTCTTCGAAGAGCCATTCGCAGACCATCAGGCCCAGCACGGCATCCCCCAAAAATTCCAAGCGTTCATTGCTGGCCAAGCGGTTGGACGCTCCCGACGCATGAGTCAGCGCCGCACGCAGCAGCGTTTCGTCGGAGAACTGATAATCGATGATGTCTTGGCAGCGACGGATTTTTGCGTCCTGGTCACCCGCATCCGCGTCATCAATCAGATGTACGGACGTGGATTCAGGACCCAGCAACTGGTCCGGAGAGTTCACGTGTATTTCATTCGACAAAGACAGGAAAAGCCGCCGCGAGAGCATTTCCCGCAGCGTTGACTTTGTCACACGCCGGTGGATGGGGGAACCGAGCGATCGCCCCAGCCACCGGTGAGCGACCGTTATTGCAGCATATCGACCGGCCGGCCCCCCGGCCAGAATCATTTTTCTGATTTGCCGACTTTGTCGGCTCCCGCCGCGGCGATCGTTTCGGGGGCTTCGATGACCAAATAGTGCCCGTGGTCCGCGGTCAGCAGAATCGCGGTTTCCTGCCAAGCGTCATTCTTTTCCACCCAGTCGACCACGGCGTCAAAGGCGGCTTCACCGCTGAGCACCGCGCCGATGCTGTTGTCCAGGTTGTTCGCGTGGTTGGCCCAATCGACGTCGCCCGCTTCGATCATCAGCCAAAATCCGTCGGGATCTTGCTGCAGGACCTTCAGGGCTGCGGTCGCCATTTCGGCCAGCGTCGGGTTTTCCTGGATGTCAGCTTGGCTGTATTTCTCGGTGCCACGGATATCAAAGGTCGGCTTGTAATCACCGTCGGCGGTTTGGAACGGCAGATGACCACCGCGGCCGCCAAAGAATCCGACCAAGCGATGGTTGCCTTTGACGGCTTGATCGGCTGCTTCGTTTAGCACATCCGCCCCATCACGGTCCTTTGTCCGTTTGGCGACCACGTAACGCCCGCCGTTGGCAACGTCGCTGCGGCGCAGATCACTTTCGTGCAGATAAGTATTTCCGGGCATGAAATTACTGCCCTGGACCTTGTCGGCACCTTTGCCCTCGCCGTAGCCGCCGCCGATCAGCACGTCGACGCCCTGATTGGGCGCATCGCGATGAAACGACGATGGCAAGCCCAGCAGGTCGCGGCTGATGTCTTGATAATCTTTTCGTGTCACATTGTTGGCGTATGCGCTGGCGGGCGTTGCGTGGCTGACCGGCACACTGGTGACCATTCCGATGGCGAACCCTTTTTCCCGCTGCAACTGATGGGCGATTGATTCGACGGCCTGGCCGAAAGCATCGACGCCGATCGCACCGTTATAGGTCTTGATGCCGCTACACAGACTGGTCGCTGAGGCGGCGGAGTCGGTCACGGTGTGTTCGCGATCTCGTTCCAGACCGACCAGGTAACTGCGTCGGCTTTGTTCCATCGCCGGAGTGTGGCCACCACGCTGTGGGTCGTACCCACCGGTGATGTCTTTTTGTCCGGTCACCGTTTGAGCGTCGACGTCAAAGGTCGCCCCGGATTGGCGTGGGCTGGTCACGACCAAGCCATAGTCGGTTTCGACGCCGCGGTAGTCTTGAAACGACAGGCCGGTACCGCGTCCGCGTTCGTATCGGACCTTGCCAGCCTTGTACAAGGCCGCGGCCCGAGTGGTTTGCCAATCCATCCCGTCAAAGACGAACAGCACGATGTTCTTTTTTCCCGCCGCGATTGCTTGTTGCTGCAATCGGTAGACGTCGGTCTGGTCGAAATAGTCGGCCGACGGTTGGTGCGTTCCCGGAGTGACCGTACCGTAAAGCTTCTCCAGCCGTTCGCGATCGCTGTACACGCTGCCTTCTTGGCGAAGCGAATCCAGGGTGATGCCGAACGTGTAGACAGGGATCAAACGGTTGCTGTGATTTGTCCAACTGCTGTACTTGGACGCGTCGACACCCCAGTGGCCCCAAGCAGCGGATTGCTCGCGAATCGCGCTGCTTTGCATATCGTTGACTGCGTCGCCGGACGATTCGGAAAGCTCGGGCGAATCCGTCGATTCGTTCGATGTCGCTTCTGCCGGCGTGGTTTCGTCGGCTTTCGTCGCATCGGCGACCGCGGGCGGTTGGGCGGCAGGTCGCGTGGACCAACCGGCGATCAGGGCGAACGCGAGGAAGGCGATGCAGAGGCTGGATTTCGTCGAGGCTGTCATTGACACGGTGGGTTTCCAATCAAAAAACAACGGGCGGGCCACCTTTCGGGGGTGCGGGGTGCACCTCACTATGTCATCGTCGGTCCGCCGATCAGCCTTAGAATACTTTCCCGACTGCTTTGCGTCCGACCCCCTATCCAGCCAAATCAAACAGTTTTCATCGTTCATGAATCAATCGCCGACATCGACGACCGTTGAACACCAGCGGCTGAGTGAGAATGAATCCCGCCAAAAGAATTGGAAACGCTGGGGGCCCTACTTATCCGAACGCCAGTGGGGCACCGTTCGCGAAGACTATTCGGCCGGTGGCGATGCCTGGGACGATTTCACGCATGACCAGTCACGCAGCCGCGCCTACCGTTGGGGGGAAGACGGGCTGCTGGGATTTTCCGACCGACAATGCCGACTGTGTTTTGCTCTGGCGCTTTGGAATGGCAACGATTCCATTTTGAAGGAACGTCTGTACGGGCTGACCGGCCCACAGGGCAATCACGGCGAAGACGTGAAGGAGGTCTATTACTATTTGGATTCGACTCCCACCCACAGCTACTGCAAGGCATCGTATCGTTACCCCCACGCTGCGTATCCCTATGAGTTGTTGCAGACTCAAAACGCCCAGCGGACCTTGGACGAGGGAGAATACGAACTTCACCATACCGGGGTGTTTGATGACGACCGCTTTTTTGATGTCCAGGCCGAATACGCCAAGGCCGGCCCGGACGACATCATGGTTCGCATCACCATTACCAATCATGGCCCCGAGGCGCATCCGATTTGGGTGCTGCCCACGTTGTGGTTTCGCAATACATGGGTTTGGGGATGCCGTCACGAAGGCTGTTCGTTGAAGCCGCGTATTGAAAAGGTCGATGGCAACGCGGTGCGGACGCAACACGAATTCCTGCAACCATTTCGATGCGAATTCGGTGATCATCCTGATGGCGATCAGGTGCCGTTGTTGTTCACCGAGAACGAAACGAACCAAGAATTTTTGTTCGGCGAGGAAAACTTTACGCCGTATGTCAAAGACGCCTTTCATCGCTATGTGATCGATGGCCAAACCGACGCAGTGCAGCCGCGTCACCATGGCACGAAGGTCGCCGGTATGTACGCGATGACGATTCCCGCCGGACAGTCCAAACAATTCACCGTGCGGTTGTACGATCCGGCCGTCGCCGGTGCGGATTCCGTTTCAGTGCCAGAAACCTTTGACCGTCGTGTCGATGAAGCGAACGCATTTTATGACGCGGTTCTGCCCGGCGGCTTGGGGGATGACGAACGAAGCGTTTGTCGCCAGGCCTACGCAGGATTGTTGTGGAGCAAGCAGTTTTATCACTACATCGTCAACGATTGGTTGAAAGGCGATCGTGATGTTGCGGTCCCACCGGCGCAACGCCTGTCTGGTCGAAACAGCCGGTGGCGACATTTGTATGCCAGAGACATTTTGTCGATGCCCGACAAGTGGGAATACCCTTGGTTCGCCGCTTGGGACTTGGCGTTTCATATGATTCCGATGGCTCGGATCGACCCCGAGTTCGCCAAGCGTCAGCTGACGGTGATGCTGAGAGAATGGTACATGCACCCCAACGGCCAGATCCCGGCCTATGAATACTATTTCGATGACGTGAACCCGCCGGTGCATGCTTGGGCGTGTTTGCGGGTCTATCAGGAAACCGTTCGGCAGGGATGTCCCGATCGTGCCTTTTTGGCGACGTCGTTCCAGCGTCTGTTGATGAACTTCACTTGGTGGGTGAACCAAGTCGATGACAACGGCGACAACGTGTTTGCCGGTGGCTTTTTGGGGCTGGACAACATCGGCGTCTTTGACCGCAGCAAAGGGTTGCCCCACGGGACCCAATTGGAACAAGCTGATGGAACCGCATGGATGGCGTTCTACTGTGGAACGATGTTGTCGATCAGCTTGGAATTGGCACGTGACGATGATTCGTATGCCGAACTGGCATCCAAATTTTTGGATCACTTCATCCGCATCATCGACGCGATCAATACGATTGACGGCGACGGTCTATGGGACGAAGAGGACCAATTTTACTACGACAGTCTGCATGTGGATGGGCGTCAGGTTGCGCTGAAAGTTCGGTCACTGGTCGGACTGATTCCGCTGATCGCGGTGCAGATCATTGATCAGGGGCTGGTCGAACAGTTGCCCGTGTTCAAGGACAAGCTGGATTGGTTTTTGAAATACCGTCATCACTTGGCAAAGAACATTCACTGGGCCAGTGAAGGCTGCAGTGGCGAGTCAATGATGTTGTCCATCGCGTCAAAAGAGCGACTGCAAGCGGTCGTTGATGTGATGATGAAGGAAACGGAGTTTCTGTCGGATTTCGGCATCCGTTCGCTGTCACGATGCCACGCCCAGCGGCCGTTCGAGTTGGAACTGCGTGGCGAAACGCATCGGGTCGCCTATGTGCCCGGTGAATCGGACAGTTGGATGTTTGGCGGAAATTCCAACTGGCGAGGCCCCGTTTGGTTGCCGGTCAACTATTTGTTGATCGAAGCCTTGCGGCGGTATCACCAGTTTTACGGTGACCAGATTCAAATCGATGCGCCGGACGGGTCGGGGACCAAAATGAACCTTTGCCAGGCGGCCGACGAGATCAACCGGCGTCTGACGCGACTGGTTCTGCGTCCGGACGACGGGGCGGTTCGGCCATCAATGGCGGGCAACGTGCCGAGCGGAGAAAACCCGCTCTGGAACGACACGTTGTTGTTCTACGAATACTTCCACGGCGATACCGGTCAGGGGCTGGGGGCCAGCCACCAGACCGGTTGGACGTCATTGGTGGCGACCTGTTTGGAACGCGCCGCGATGGCAAGCCAACCGTAGGCGCCGGTTCTGGTGCGGGGGGATCCGGGTCAAGCGAATTTTTGAATCGCTTCGGCAACCTTGGCCGGATCGTCGGCGGCACGCAGCTTTTTGATTTGTTCCGGCTTGAGCCCGATTTTTTCAAGATGGCTTTCCAGCCGCTTCCAAATCGTTTCCCGCTTTTTTCCTTCGCTCAGATACAGTTCCGTGATCGCTTCCTGAGCCTTTTGCAGCCCGATCGCGTCGCGGTTCTGGTAGTAGTTCTTGATGATTTTGTCTTGGTACGGCGTGCGGTTTTGGGTCATCGGCGGCTCGAATCGTAAAGAAAAAACCGGTCAATCGGTCCATGGATCGGGGCCGATCGACAGGCACGGGCAGGCAAGAACACGGGCAAAAATGACCTGCGATCAGATTGCCACTATCGTCATTTATCGGTTCGGAATTGAAGCCGGTCCAGGGCGAACGGCGCCGCGCGTCTGGCGGCCGGCACGTTCGGTCACCCATCGCGTGCCGGCGAATCCCCCGCGACGCCCTGCCCAGAAGCCTGCGGGTGCTTTATCGTAGCGTCCACAGGATCGGGCGATTTTCGGGGCCCCGTGACGAATTATCCGTGTTCCTTTCTTTGACTGAAATCTGGCCAAGATGACTGTTTGCCGTGGAGTCCGAGGGGCGATTACGGTCCAGCAGGACACTCGTGACGAGGTCCTGTCGGCGACCCGCCAGTTGTTGGCGCTAATGATCCGACGCAACGGCATCGATGCGGCCGACGTCGCCAGCGCCATTTTCACGGTCACACGCGATATCGAAAGTGAGTTTCCCGCGCTGGCGGCGCGACAGTTGGGATGGCTGGAAGTGCCACTATTGTGCGGTTACGAAGTTTCCGTCGAAGGTTCGCTGCCGCGGTGCATTCGCGTGCTGATTCATTGGAACACCGACCTGCCGCAAGCCGACATCAACCACGTTTACGTCCGCGATGCGGTCCGGCTGCGTCCCGATTTAAATGTTTTGCCGCCGGTGGACTTCGAAGAACTGGAAAGGTGGATCAGCGAACACCTGTGTGAAGACCAGTCGACGGCCAAGAGTTTTCCAGCATCTCAGGATCCCGCGGCCCCCGGAAGCGACGTGAAGGGAGCATCCGGTGCCTAGGCCGACACAAGTTCGGTGGTCCACGCACGGGCGGCTCAGCATGTTGCACGCGGCGCATGTGGTTGCCGGAGGTTCCGGTTGCGTGGACGCGGCCACGGAAAAAGCGATGGCCGCGCCGGTGACACAAATCAATGCCCGCTTGGTGTCCGAATCTTTGGACGTGTATCGCTTTTGGGATGCGGTGATTCGGACCGCCGCGGTCCGCAAAGACGCACCGGTTCAACGCAAAGCGGCGATCAAGGACTACGAACAGGCGTTGTTGGATGCCGGTGGATCGGAATTGCAGTCCGAGCAAACCGCCAGCGCCATTGCCGATCTGTTTTCTTCGGCGGGATCGGCGTTTGATCGCCGGTTTCCCAAGCTGAACCAACAATTGGAATTGCGTGGCCGGCCGCTTCGCGAAGCTTGGGAATCGTATGGTCCCGGCCTGTTGAATCAAATTTCCAAGAAGATCTGGCAGGGGCAGCCGCCGGACGATTGGTGGCCCGCCAAGGTCCGCGGGTACTGGGTCCAGCCCATGCGGGGTGGTGACGGAGGTGTCGCGCCCGATGGTCGCTTCTGGATCGAAGCGATGTTGACCGACGCCCATCGGGAATTGCCGGAAGTACTCCGGATCGCCTATCTGGTCACGCTGATCGCGGTGGACGAACACATCCGTCAACGCAGCGGCGAACAGTGGTTTACCCTGCCCTGGCCCGAAGCGGTCGTCGTGGTGGTTCTGGATGCGGCCGCCGAACTGGACTTGGTCGACGATCCAGAGTCCCGCATCCATCTGGCCGTTCGCCACTGGTTGCACCGCGACCTTTGGCTGGGCGAAATCCTGAAAGAATGGTCGTCGCAGTGGCACAGCACCGGTGCCGTGATGCCGGTGGCCGTCAAAGCGTTGGCCAAGATGATCGACCAGCATCGTCGAAAACTTGCCGACGATATCGAATCCGCGGGTCTGAACCTGTTGGACGACGAAATGCTCAGCGAACTCGGCCTGACCGACGACGACTGAACCCGTCGAGAGGTTGGAAATTGACAAAATGTCAAAATTGACATCTTGTCAATAAAAATTGTCGACGAATACTGGGGGCATGGATATCTTGACCCCCAAGCAGATCGAAATCCGTCAGCGTGAATCTCGGATTTTGGCGGCCGCCCTGCCGATGATCCGACGCGGCGGTGTGTCGGCGGTCAGCATGGACGCGATTGCCAAAAAGATTCGTTACACCCGCGGTACGGTTTACAACCACTTCCCCAACAAAGAAGACATCGTCTTGTCGTTGGCGGCGCGTGCTTCGGCACGGCGGGTCGAACTGTTCAAGTATGGGGTCACGTTGGGCAAGGCATCGCGGGAGAAGATCGCCGCGATCGGGATCGCTTGTGAAGTCTACGTTCACGAATTGCCCGACGATTTTTCGGTCGAACAGGTGATCCGTCACGACAGCGTTTGGCAAAAGACGTCGGCTGGGCGACGCGAAGTCTTGATGCAATGTGAAAACGAATGCATCGGTGTGGTCGGATCCGTTATCGAAACGGCGATCGAACAAGGCGATTTGCAATTGCCACGTGGAAAGCAGGTGGCGCAGATCGTCATGGGGTTATGGTCGCTGACCTATGGCGGTCACGTCCTGGCGGCGACCAGTCCGTCGCTTAGCGAAATCGGGATTCACGATCCCGATCAGGCAATTCGTCGTAATTGCAATGCGATGCTTGACGGAATCGGTTGGCAACCCTTGTTCGATTCGTCGCGATACAACCGGTATGTCAAACGCATTTTGCCATTGATGCGTCAAAAGGCGGACGAACTGAAACGGCAAACGGGGCTTGCCACTTCCACCGAAACCTAGGCCCATGTCATGATCCAAAAAATTGGATTGCTGGTGTTTCGACCATTGATTCGCCTGCTGGTTGCCGCGTCGGTCATCATGACCGTTGGCTTGGTCGCGTTATTGACTGCGTGGTCATTGTCGGGCGGCGTTGTGTTGCAAGACGTTGCAGCGGAGCCCACGGCGGATGTTGCTTCGTTATACGTCGATGTGATCCGTGTCGGTTCGGTAAAGCCGCCTGAACAGGTATCGCGGTACCGGGGAACCGTCCAGCCGCGTCGTGAAAGCTTGTTGGCATTTCGGCGTAGCGGGCGAATCGACCGCGTCGACGTCCATGAAGGAGACACGGTTCGCCGGGGCGACGAATTGGCGATGTTGGACGTGTCGGATTTGAAAGCCGAGCGGGATAGCTTGCAGGCACAGCTAGACGTTGCGGTCGCCAAGCATGCCGAAGCCGTCGCCGGACCGCGACGCCAGACGATCGCCGCGGCCGCTGCGGAGGTGGATCGGTTGCGTGCGGAAGTTTCCGCGGCACAGTCTCGTTGGCAACGGGAACAAGTCTTGCGATCCCGTGGTGCCGGTAGCGATCAGAGTTTCGATGATGCGAAATTCGCCGTTCAGCGTTTGCAAGCCGCGTTGGAATCCGCGACGGCGGCCCACGAAGAACTGGCCGAAGGAACACGCATCGAACAGGTTCAGCAAGCCAAAGCAAACATCGATATTGCCAACGCGATGCTGCAGCGAATCGACGTCGATTTGAAAGACAGTCGCATTTTGGCTCCGTTTGACGGTTCGATCGCGCTGCGTCAGGTCGACGAAGGGACGATCGTTGGAGCCGATCAGCCCGTGTTCCGACTGATCGAATCGCCGCCGTTGGAAGCCCGCTTTGGACTGCCCCCGGAAACCGTGTCAACGCTGGCGGTTGGGCAGACGTTGCAAACGGAAATCGACGGTCGACGTCACTCGGCAACGGTTTTGCGAATCCATCCATCATTGGATGTGGACACCCGGACGCAACGAATCGATGTCCGTTTTGACGCGGCCGATGAGGTTTTGGTCGGTCAAGCAGTCACGTTGTTGATCGCCATGTCGCAGGCGTCTGGACATCCTTCTTCCGTTCGGTTTTGGGTCCCAACAACGGCGCTCGTTCGCGGATCCCGTGGTTTGTGGTCCGTGTTCGCAGCGGTGGGAAACCCCGCCACAAAATTCGATGACCCTCGACCGCCGGTTGATCGCGTCGCCGGATCGACGAAGGCCCGAACACGTGATGTCCAGATCGTTCCTAGTACGATCGAGCGCCGGGATGTGCGTGTCCTGTCGACCGATGGTCCGTGGTGCGAGGTCACCGGAATGCTTCATCATGGTGATTGGATCGTCGGTCGGGGGACACATCGCGTGGGGCCGGGGACACGCGTCATGGCGAAACGAAAGTTGCCGCTGCGTGATCCAGATGATTCGTCAACCAAGCCGCCGAAAGCCAGTGTTTCCGAAACCACTGTTTCGGACGACAGCGGGCGGGAGGGTTCCGCACGATGCGATCGATCCACGCGGTCGGTGCCGACATCGGGAGACGACGCATGACCCGGTCAACACACACCCGCGGTGATGCGAACAGATCGGACGCACCGAAATCGGAGGCCTCGCGAGATTCGTCTTGGATCGGTTCGATCGCGTTCGGGTTTTATCATGATTCGCGGCTGACGGTGTTGATTTTGACGCTGATCCTGGTCGCCGGCGCAAGTAGCTTCGCGATTCTTCCACGAATGGAAGACCCCGTCTTGGTGAAGCGTGCCGCGTTGATCACCACACCATTGCCGGGCGCCGATGCGCAGCGTGTGGAAAGTCAAGTTAGCGAGAAAATCGAAAACCGCTTGCGGGACATTGAAGAGATCAAAGAAATTCGATCGATCAGTCGCGGCGGCATCAGCACGATTTCAGTGGAGTTGCTGGATTCGGTTACAGAAAGCGGAACCATTTGGTCGCGTGTCCGCAGCCGCCTGGAAGACAGCCTGCAAGATCTTCCGCCTGATGCGGGCCGCCCCCAGTTTGATGAACTGGAAGTTCGCGCCCACGCGTTGATCGTCGGTCTGACTTGGAACCGCGACGACGCACCGGACTACCGGGTGTTGCGACGATTGGCGGCGGACTTACAGGATGTCCTGCAAAACTTGCCCGGAACCGACACGGTGTCTCGCTTCGGCGATCCAGGCGAAGAGATCGAAATCGAGATCGATCCCGCTCGCGCCGCATCATTGTCACTGACGCCTGGGGCGATCGCGGATCAAGTGACAGCCTTTGACGTGAAGCGGTCCGCGGGCCAAGTCCGGCGTGAATCGATGGAATTGTTGTTGGAGGTCGGCAACCAGTTGGATTGGGTTGATCAGATCAGCGACATTCCGATCCGTCAAAGTGGCGATGGTTTTGTCCGTCTAGGCGATCTGGCGACGGTTCAGATGGGGGTTCCAGATCCGCCATCACGATTGGCGATGCTGGGCGGTCGTCCCGCCGTGGTGCTCGGTGCGACCGTTCGATCGACCTATCGGATCGATCGGTGGACGACGAAAGCCGAACAGGCGTTGGCGGGGTTTCGGGAAACGATGCCCGATGGGATCAAGATTGATTCGGTGCTGCGGCAATCGGACTATGTCGATCAGCGTCTGCAATCACTGGCCAGCAACCTCCTGATCGGTGCGGCAGCCATTTCTTTGGTGATTTACCTATTGATGGGTTGGCGTTCCGCGGTGATGGTGACATTGACGTTGCCGCTGGCCAGTTTGATGGTCTTGTTTTTCTTGCGTGTGGTTGGCATCCCGATTCATCAAATGTCCGTCACCGGGCTGATCATTTCCTTGGGATTGTTGATCGACAACGCCATCGTGATTGTCGACGAAGTGCGTGGACGATTGCGATCGGGGCAAAGTCGCATCGACACGATGGTGAATTCGGTGCGTCATCTGGCGATCCCGCTGTTGGGTTCCACGGTGACAACGGCGTTGGCTTTCGCGCCCATTGCGTTGATGCCGGGGCCGGCCGGTGAATTTGTCGGCTCCATCGCCATCAGTGTCATTTTTGCGATCTTCTCGTCATTGTTTCTAGCGTTGACGCTGATCCCGACGATTGCCGCTCGGTGGCTTCCCAAGCTCGATCCGAACGAGGGTTCGGCGCATCCAAAGCACGGTTGGCTGCGACAGATCCATGAAAACGGCCTTCGCACCGATGGCTTGGCATCACGTTTTCAATCGCTACTTCATTGGCTGTTGCGTCGTCCGTTGCGTGGCATCGCGGTATCGGTCATCACTCCGGTGCTTGGGTTTGCATTTTTTCCGACTTTGAACGAACAGTTCTTTCCGCCGTCGGATCGCAATCAGTTTCATATCACCGTGGAAGGTCCGGCGACCAATTCGCTTTCCCAGACACAGCGAACGGCTGCCGAAATCGACCTGGTTTTGCAGCAGTATGGGATGAAACGTGTCGACTGGTTTTTTGGCGAAAGCGCACCCCAGTTTTACTACAACGTCATTTCCAATCGAAAAGGGACCAGCAATTACGCCCAGGCGTTGGTTACCACAACGGACGCCGGCGATCCGGTACCGCTGATTCGAAAGTTGCAGAGTGAACTGAGTCGCCGGATCACGTCGTCACGAGTTTTGGTCCGCCAATTGGAACAAGGGCCCCCCTTCGATGCTCCGGTGGAAGTTCGCGTCTTTGGTCCGGATCTGCAGACGCTTCGTAATCTAGGCGATCATTATCGACAACTGTTGTCGACCATTCCCGAGGTCACGTATTGTCGGTTGGACATGAACGAAGTCTTGCCGCAGGTGTCCATCGGGGTGGATGGTGAATCGGCACGGATGGCGGGGTTGGAGCCGAATCAAATTGCTCGTCAACTGTTCAGCAGTTTGGAAGGACGCGTCGGCGGAAGCATTCTGCAGGACAACGAAGAATTGCCGATCATCGTTCGGGTCAAAGATGCGGATCGTGGATCGTTGAATCGAATTACCAGTATGGATCTGGTGGGCCAGTCGTCCGACGGCGACGTGCGCCTGATGCCGCTGGACGCGGTGGCCGACGTCACCCTGATTCCGGAAACGGCGGCCATTCCACGGTTGAATCGTCGGCGAATGAATGAAGTCGCCGCGTTCGTTCAAGCTGGGGTTTTGCCCAGTGTCGTGCAGGCACGGATCGAGCAACTGATTGCCGAAAGCGACGCGCCGTTGCCGCGGGGATATCGAATCGAATATGGGGGCGAAGCGTCCAAGCGTGATGACGCGGTGGGGAATTTGTTTTCGACCGTTGGCGTATTGGCGGTGTTGATGGCGGCGACGTTGGTGATGTCGTTCGGATCGTTCCGATTGGCAGCAATCATTGCGTCCGTTGCCGCACTGTCGATCGGATTGGGGCTGGGGGCATTGGAAATTGCCCGCTATCCGTTTGGGTTCATGGCAATCATCGGAACCATGGGGCTGATTGGTGTGGCAATCAATGATTCGATCGTGGTGTTGGCCGCCATCAGCGCCAACGCTCGCGCGGCCGGTGGCGACATCGATGCCATCGTGCACGAAGTGATGCATTGTTCGCGGCACGTCGTGGCGACGACATTCACGACGATGGTGGGATTTGCACCGCTGATTCTGGATGGCGGTCGATTCTGGCCGCCGATGGCTGTATGCATCGCTGGTGGCGTCGCGGGGGCAACGCTTCTGGCCTTGGTGTTGGTTCCGTCGGCCTACCGTTTGGTTTCCATCAAACCATGCCCCATCGTCGACGCAGAATCCATTCCGATCCCAATGCCGCTGCGAACAGCAGGTACATGATCCATCCGCTGATCGGGCCATCGCCCAGGCGGTTCTTCTGGACAATCGTGGCCACGTTGCGTTGTCGGCTTTGGCGGATCAGGTCGACCAATTCATCGGTTTGGTCGACGCCGAAGGATTGCCCGCCGCTTTGTCGGGTCAGCCCTGCCAGTTGTCGCATCAGCACGGGGTCAGCGGATGACCGAGACAGTTCGGCGATGTCCTGCAAGACTTCAAAACCCAGCGACGCGTCATTGGTCGGTTCCGAAGTCGAACCGCCGGTCACACGCAATTGATAGATCCCCGCGGCCAGCGATGTGGGCAATTGACCTTCCAATCGCAAGCGCCCTTCGTCCTGCGAAGATTGACGGTCAAAGGTTAAGGGGGTGACCGATCCATCATCGGCCACCGCTTGAACGGTCCAGTCGTCACGAGACGAAAGAGGCGGCGGAATGATGGCCGTGAATCCTGCCGGTGCATCGTCGGAAAAACGGCGGGCGGTCATGTTCAGCTGAATGTCTTCGCCGGAATCTCCATCACGAGCCAGCAGCCACAGAACCAGTTGACGCCAGAATCGCCGGTGAAAATTTTGGAACCCATAGCGATGCCAACGAAACGTTTCATCGATTCCCAATACGGCGACTCTGCCTCGCCCATATTCGCCGACGACCAATAGAGGGTTTCCGTCGGTGGATTCCAGCAAGGTTTGCACCCCCGGTGCCGATCGTGGTGTGCCCAGATTGCTGGCCCCGTTCAACGGGGGCAGTTGTGCCCAAGTCGTCTGTTGGGCAGAGTCGATCGTGGTGATCGGGTGGCGGATGCTGGGACGTAGTGTCAGAGGTCCTGGAATATCAGCGTTGCCGATTCGCGATAGATCGACCGGCAAAACGCCGGCCAGCGGCGTGTCTTGATAGCCGCCGGCCGACAACGTTTGCATGCCACCAAGCATGACCAGACCCGCGCCGCCTGCCACCGCATCGGTCAGGGATTGCCATTGTTTGTTGCCAACAGCGGATGCTTCCAAATCGCCGATGATGAACACGTCGTGGCTGTCGGCCGTCAAATCGTCGCCCAACGAAACTGGCCAGCGTGATCGGCTGTCCGCGGGAATCCATTGGTAATCCAAATCCAGGTCGGGGAAACGCAACGCACGACGCAGAAACTGTTGTTCTTCTCTGGGCTGGCCTTCCAAGTAATAGATCCGGCCACCGCCCGGCATCACGTCGACAAACGCCACTTGCGTGTTGTTGGGCCGGACGGTTTCGCCAGGCATGAGGTCGGCTTGTACTTCCAGGCGATAGCTGCCCGGGGTGGGCGTGTCGACAGGGATTTGCACCGGAGTTCGGCTGATGGCCGATTCGCTAACAATACGTCGGACCGCCGCATCCGTTGCGTTACCCTGTGAATCGATCCAGCGCAGGCGAACCGGGATTTCAGTACCGGCCAATCCACGGCTTTCCAATTCGAAACGCAAGTCAAATTGGGTTCCCGCGAACAGTCGAAAACTTTCGGGCAGTCCCGACACCGCGACGTCACGCCGCTGATCATTCAGGCTGGCCGGTCCGATCGGGATTGTCCACAGCGGCAAACCGATGGAATCCATCACCGATGCCGCCTGATCCGCCGACAACGCCGCGCCGCCGGTGGATGCTGCTTCAGGCCCAACGGTGTTCGCGCCGTCGCCGATCAGAATCAATCCTTCGATCGATTGGCGATTGGCACTTTGCAGCGTCCAGCGGATCGGCGACGCCAAATCCGTCCGGCGGCCCACGGGAGACAACTGGTCGATCAGTGTTGCCGGATCACTGTTTTTCGTTTCCGCCGTGGATGCATACGTCAACGGAATGATCTGCAATCGCTCGGAAACCGTTTCCAGTTGGTTGATCAGTGATTGGACCACGTCACGTTGGATGTCCCAGCGACTTGTTGCGTCCCCGTCGGAAAGCGACATGCTTTGCGACGTGTCCATCGCAATCACCAGCGATGATTCCGATGGTTGTTGGTCGACACGGACCCATGATGGCCCCAACAGGACCAGCAGCAAACAGCCTGTCGCCAGGGACCGAAGACCCAGAAGTGTTCGAAAACGACGCCGGTCACTCATTGCCGGTGTGATCATCAGCAGCACGAGGGCCACCACGACAGCGACCAGCAACGCTAGCCAGGATGAATCAAACAGGGGATCGATTTGCCACCGCGTCATGCCGATACCCTTCGATCACCGGCAAGTCGTTGGATACCGGGTGTGAGTTGGGCCCCTTTGGCTGGACGATAAAAGCGGTTTCCTAAAACCTGTTCCAAGATGAACGCGATGACCGCCAGCAACAGAATCGGCGAACGCAACGAGATCGACGCAGCGTCCTTCGTGCCGATCAGTTCGATGTCGCTTAGGTCGTCGGTCAGCGTGAATCCGGTCTCGTCGCCCTCCGGACCCAACCATGCCGTCAGGTCGTCGACGGATGCCTTTTCGGCGATCAGGTCGTCACCGTTCCAGTTGCTGCTGAACCCCAGCGTCCCTCGAGGGGACCGCAGCCAGTAGGTTCCCACTTGGCTAATTTGGCCAACCGTCAAGCGAGGTGCGTCCGATGCGGTTTCGATTGGAGTCGGGAGATCAGATCTGGGCGAAAAGAGTTGCCAGCGGACAATTTCATCGGCGGAAATTTCGGAACGAGCGTTTGCACCGGAGCCCGCCGGCGACTTATTCAATGCGGATAGTGACAACTGAAAAGGCAATCCGACGCGTGCCTGTAGCGTCCCCACTTTCGGCGTTGCCAGCCAGCGGACCAGTTGCCGGGTCAGGATGAATGTTGGCCAAGCATCCGACCCAAAAAGATCGTTCCACCGGTCGGCCTGGAAGGTGCCAGCGGCAAGCGGTGTCGTCATGACGGCAAGTCTGCCTTGGTCCCGCTGCATGGCGATGATCGCCGGATGGTCGGTGCCGGCGTACGAGGCCAACGTTTCTTGATTCTTTTTTGATTTAATTTGCCAGTAGCGACGAATTCGAAAATCGCTCCATCGCGGCTGGGGATCCAGCGATGCGAGTTCGTCAAAAATTTGGTGACCGGGACGGACGATTTCTAGGAAACTGCCTGGCGACGGTACTTTCCAAACACGTTTGAAGGTTGGCAGGACATCGTGTTGATCAAAGCCGCCGGCCAAGCGAGGGCCCGCGATGATTGCCGCGGCGGATCCTCGGCTGAAGAAAGCGTCCCAATCGACTGCGGCCAACAGCGACGCCGATGGATCCAAAAAAATGACGGCATCAAATCGCGAGCGGTCGATGGTGGGGAACACATCTTCGCCAATGACGTCGACCTGGAACGCTGAATTGGGATCGTCGGGGGCCAGCGGTGAAGTGGCTGCCCACGCGATCAAGTCGGCTTGATCAGGGTCCTGTGACACGATCAGCAACGGACGGCGTGGCTGGATGGACCAGCTGAGGAAGCGTTGATCGTCGGCCGCCAATGCGTCGGATGCCCCCAGCCGAATCATGCCATGCCGGATTCCTAAATCGGGCTGCGGTGGCAACGTGACGACGAATTCGCTGGAACGCCCATTGGCAATCGACACCACCGCTCGATCGACGACTCGGGTTTCGGGATCGATTCGAACGCCGTCACGGATCAGCGGACGCGTCGGATCGTCGGCGAATTGAACCAATTCCACCGTGGCGGTATCAGAGCGTTCGCCGGCGGAGTCCTGAACAGTAATCGTTCCGCGCACCGCGGTTGCCTGACCCAGTGGTGGATGTGGATCGTGGTGCAACAACTTCAGCGATCGATTCGAAGCGTCAAAGTTGCCGACATCCAGTACCGATACCGCGACGCGATCATCCACCAAAGCCTGTTGCGGAGGCGTCGTCCAAGACGATCGCGACAAATTACTGACAATGACCAGATGGCGGTCTTCCAAATCGCTGTTTCCCAACAAGCGAAGCATCGCATCCAGCTTGCCGCTGATGGGGGCCGCATCCGGACGCACGCGGACATTTTCGATCTGGTTGATTGCCGCGGCCGTGTCGGTGGCAAACACCACGGGGCGACTGGAGCGGTCGGCGATCACAACACGGCTTCCGGGCGCCACCCGTCCCACCAGTTTTTTAGCGGCCGCGCGGATGGCATCCAGATGATTGGTCCCGCCCGCGGTCCACTGCGACGAGGGGCCGTTATCCAGCAAAATTGCCAAAGCAATCGGGTTCCGGCTAGCCGCGACCGGGGCGTCGGATGCCAACAACGAAAACCCGGCCCATCCGATCGATCCCGCACAGGCGATTGTACCGGAGATGGCCAGGGCCGCGATGGTTGGCTTCGACATCCCTCGAAACAGTGATGCCGTGGCCAAGCCTAGCAGCGCAAGGCCGGCGACCAGGCCGATTCCCGCGGCCAACCACGCGGTGGACAGTTCGCTGCGGACCAAGGGGCCCGCCAACGCGACTGCCAAAGCGGCCAACGCCAGAATTCGTAGCGCCAACAGCCACCAACGTTTGACCTTCAATCGTGTACGGTTGCTTTCGAAACGCTGGGTCAGAAACCTCACCGTGGGAAACGATTCGCGTCGTGGTTGTTTCGGCGCAATCAGGTGCAACGCGATCGGCACGGCGACCGCGAGAGTACCCAAGATCAGTGTGGCGTTGACGAACGTCACGCAAGGCTCCGATGACTGGCTGGATTTAGAACCGTGATTGACGTTGTTGCAGGTATTCCGTCAAGGCTTTGTCGAACGGCATGCTTGTATCCAGGGGAACATAGTCGATGCGAAGCTGGTGACAGGCCCGTTCGTGTTCACGCCGAAAATCTTCGATCTGGTCGATGTAGTCGGCACGAAATGCGTCCGCGTCGACGCTGACCGTTTCGCCCGTTTCGGGGTCTTCAAACTCGATTTGACCGTGATAGGGGAAATGGACTTCGGCTTCATCCAGGATATGAAAGACGATCACGTCGTGTCCGGCGTGCCGCAGTTGTGCCAGCGACGCGATTGTCGATTCGGGCGACCCCAGCAGATCCGAAAACAACATGATCAACGTGTGTTGTTTCAGCATCGCGGCGACTTGAGTCACACACGTGGCGATGTCGGTTTGACCGTCGGGGGTCAACCGTGACAATGCGGCCAAGCAGTCGGCGACTTGACCGCGACGGCTGCGGGCCGGCAAGACCGCGTTCAATTTTTCGGCGAATGTCATTAGGCCGACCGGGTCTTGTTGCATCGTCATCAGGTAGGCCAACGAAGCCGCCAGGCAGGTCGCATACTCGAACTTCGTCATGCTCTGCCGATGCGTGAAGCCCATCGACTTGGACAGATCCAACACCAAGTATCCGGTCAGATTGGTTTCCGCTTCGTACCGTTTGACGTAGTACTTGTCGGTCTTTGCGTATGCCAACCAATCGATACGTTTCGGATCGTCGCCGGGATCGTAGCGTCGGTGATCGCTGAACTGGACGGAAAACCCTTGATGAGGGCTGCTGTGCAGACCCTGCAGAAAGCCACGTACGATCATCCGCGCGCGCAGGTCCAACCGCTGGATTTGCTGAAGCGTTTCGGGGGACAGTGAATCAGTCACCGGTTTGGAAAGCTTTGTGTTGTTAAAAGGCGAATCCGATGGGGGCCGATGATGGTGATCCGGGGCCCCGTGGGTGACGTGGTCAAGCGTTTTTGTCAGCCATGCGTGGCGGTTTGGGGACGGCAACGTCTTTGATCAAGCGGCGCACAATTTCATCCGTATCGACGCCTTCGGCTTGTGCCTGAAAGTTGGTGGCGATTCGGTGCCGTAGCACGGGCAATGCGATCCTTTGAATGTCGGCAACGTCAATGCTGAATCGACCATCCATCGCCGCAATTGCTTTGGCACCGCCGATCAAATTTTGCCCCGCGCGGGGACCGGCACCCCAGTCCACCAGCGATTTGACGTAATCGGGCGCCGTCGGATCGCTGGGGCGACTGGCGCGAACCAGGTTCGATGCGTAGCGAACGGTGAACGGATTCACGGCGATGCTGTTGACCAATTTCTGGACGTTCTGGATCGCGCGAGATGACAAAACTTTGTTCACCGTCGGTGATTCGCCGCGTGTGGTGGCCGTCAGGATCTGTTCTTCTTCCGCCGCGGTCGGATAGTCGATCCGGATTTTGAACATGAACCGGTCCAACTGGGCCTCGGGCAACGGATACGTCCCCTCCTGGTCGACCGGGTTTTGGGTGGCAATCGCAAAGAACGGATCCGGCAACGCATAGGATTCGCGGCCCACCGTGACCTGCCGCTCCTGCATTGCTTCCAGCAGCGCGGCTTGGGTTTTGGGTGGGGTTCGGTTGATTTCGTCGGCCAGCAAGATGTTGGCGAAAATCGGGCCCTGAACAAAACGAAAGCTACGACGTCCCGCTTCGTCTTCCTCCAAGACCTGCGTGCCGGTGATGTCCGAGGGCATCAAGTCGGGGGTGAACTGGACTCGCTTGAACGACACGTCCAAGATGTTGGCCAAGGTGCTGACCAAAAGTGTTTTCGCCAGCCCGGGGACTCCTTCCAACAAACAGTGGCCGCGCGTAAAGATGGCGGCTAGCAATTGTTCGATGGTGTCTTGTTGGCCGATGATGACTTTGGCCAATTCGTTTCGCATCGTCTGTTGATGTTCCGCGAATTCCTTCAGCACATCGCCTAAGTTGCGTGCCTTGCCAGCCGGTGGTGGATCCGGCGGCGCGGGGGGCGGGCTCGCAGGCACGTTAGAATCACTCATGGACGCAACATTCCCTTCTTGGTTTTGTGATTCGGCGATGACACCAAACCGATCGGGCACGATCAAGTCGTATTTCACCCGTCGGCATCATACGAAACCGCGGTCGCGACGGACACTGTTCGTGCGGGCCGTGGTCGGGTGGGCCGTGGTCGTGTGGGCCGTGGTGATCGTGCCGAACGCGGCGCTTGGTCAAGACGTTGATGCGGTGTCGGTTCAACGAAGCATCGATCGTGGCGTTGCATACTTGAAACAACAGCAGACCGAATCGGGTGGTTGGCCGGAATATCCGTCCTATTCGTGTGGGCTGACGGCGCTGTGTACATTGGCGCTGTTGAACGCGGACGTTCCACCGAATGATCCAGCGATGGTGTCCGCATTGGCCTATTTGCGTCGAAACCGACCGGATCGGACCTATCCAGTCGCTCTGCAAACGCTGGCGTACTGTGAAGCCGGTGCGGCGGAGGACTTGCCACGGATCCGGCGCAACGTCGATTGGCTTGTGAAAGCGCAAAACAATCGCGGGCTGTGGTCCTATACCCAGCAAAAGGAATTCGGAGGCGATCCGTCCAATTCCCAGTTTGCATTGTTGGCCCTGGCCGCCGCGGTGGATCGGGGTGTTCGCGTTCCCGAGGATGTTTTCGCGAAAGCAAGAACTTACTGGTTGGCGACCCAGCAACCCGACGGCGGATGGCGATATCGCGACGCTATGCCGGTGACGGGCAGCATGACGTGTGCGGGAATCGCTTCGCTGATCATCACCGAAGGCCGTATGGCCGGCGCGAATTCCAGCATCCAAGGCGACAAAATTCAATGTTGTGGTGGCGACGATGAAGCGGCCGATCCGGTCCAAGGTGGTTTGGGATGGCTGGCACGATATTTTTCGACCCAAAGCAATCCGCAAGCGGGCGGTCAAAGTTACTACTACTACATGTACGCGCTCGAACGCGTGGGGCGTTTGTCAGGACGTCGTTTTATCGGCCAGCATGATTGGTACCGTGAAGGAGCCGATCGATTGCTGCGTCTGCAAGATTCGTTTCAAGGATTCTGGCGAGGCAGCACCAATGGCGAAGACCGACCATTGGTGGCGACCTCCTTTGCGTTGCTGTTCTTAAGCAAAGGCAAACGGCAGGTGGTCGTCGGCCGGTTGCAGTATTCGTCATCCGATGCAACCGCTTGGAACCGACATCCTGAGTCGCTACGACAGTTGGTTCGACACGTCGAACGGGACTGGGGAAAAGACCTGACCTGGCAAACGATTCGCGGTGAGAATGCCCGCGTGACAGATTTGTTGCAGGCCCCCGTTCTGGTCATCAGTGGTCGACAAGCCATCGCCGGTGGTGATGTCTTGGCGGACCGATTGGGGGAATACGTCGATCAGGGAGGGACGATCCTGTTCGAAGCGGAACAAGGCGACGGATGCGGTGATGCTGCAGGATTCCGTCGTCAGTTCGCCGATTGGGTGACGCGGTGGTATCCGGATTCCAAAATTGAAAAGCTGCCGATCGAACATCCAGTCTGGTATGCCCAACGCAAAGTGGATCCTGAAATGCTGGGGAAAGATTTCTGGATCTATGGTGTGCAGGCCTGCTGTCGCACGCCGATCTTTTTCGTCCCCAAGTCGCTTTCGTGTCGATGGGAGTTGTCGGGGTTGCTGTTTCGGCAAGCTCAGTTGTCCGAATCGTCACGTTCACAGATCAGTGCCGCCGTATCGGTGGGCGAAAACGTGATCGCTTATGCGACCGGACGTGAATTGCAAGACAAACTACAGCAACGTTTTTTGCTGACTGGATCCACCGAAACGTCGCGGCAACGGGGCCAGTGGCAATTGGCCGAACTGGCGTTGGGGGCCGGTGGCGAAGACGCACGCCGGGCATTGCCCAACGCTGTCGGACTGCTGTCGCAAACGCTTCCTGTCGCGGTCGCCCCGGTCGGCGATCCCATCACGTTGGATGATCGATCCCTGAGCGACGTCACCGCACTGTGGGTGCACGGCAGAACCGATTTTCAGTGGACAGCGGCACAGCGAAAGGCGGTTCAAACTTACTTGGATCGCGGCGGTTACTTGATCGCCAATGCGGTTTGCGGTGCGGAAGAATTCGTGAAAGCCTTTCGTCGCGAAATCGACAAATTGGATTTGGACGAACCCCTGGCGGCGATTGCCCCGGATCATCCCGCGTTGACCAACCGATATGGCGGATTCGATGTGCGGCGTGTGACGATTCGACGTCCGAAACGAGATGCGAATCAGTTTGCGGTGCAGACCCGAACGACATTTCCGATGATCGAAGCGGCGCGGGTGGGGCCCGCCGACAACGTCTTCTTTTCACCGTTGGATCTGAGCTGTGCGTTGGAAAGCCAGAACTCGATTCAGTGTGCCGGCTATGGCACCGAAGATGCGACACGCATCATTGCCAATTTGTTGCTGTATGCGATGCAACAGCCGCCGGCCGATTGATCTTTATGCGGCCCGGCGTCGTGGTGTGGCCGCGGTCTCCAGGTGTTTCAAGATCACCGGGTCGGCATTGTCGGTGCCGGATGTTTCTGTTTTTGGCGACCAAGTCATGCCCAGCCAACGTCCCAGTGCGGACTGTCGGACCACCGCTTCGTAGGTCAGCAGGGAAACCGACAATGCGGCCAGGAAACAGAAGACTCCCTTCACCAGCGAAGGAACTTGCGGCAACAGAAATTTGGTGTCGATGTGCATCAGGCCCAACAAGGGGTGGTGGACCAGGTAGATCCAGAACGACGCGGCTGCCACGTACTGTGTTTTTTTCGATATCGGACGTTCTTGTGCCTGAAAGAAGCCGATCGCTGCCAAGCTAACGGCCCATGCGGCCAGCGTGGTGGTGGTCCCCAGCAAGATGCCCGATGCCTGGGACATCGCCGTGTCGGGCTGGTGTCCGGCCAGATGCCAGCGGCCGACGGCCACCGCGGCACCAAGCGACATCACGGCGGTAATCACCAGCGGCCGCGTCAACGTCTGAATCCGGTGCAAGCGTTTGTCTTGACTGACAATCCACATGCCGCCCAAGAAGAACGTTCCGCTGTAAATCCATTTACTGGGGACCGGCAAGAAATCATGTTGAAAGCCCCAGACCACTTCCGGACGAAAACACAGCGTGCAGATTCCGATTCCCGCCAAAAGAATCAATGCGACACGTGAGCCAAACGGTTGTTGGATGAATCGATACCGCTTTTCGGCGGGGTTTCGCTGCATCCACGTTGCGATGCCGGCAACGATGCCGACGTAAGACAACACGTACAGCAAGAACCAAAGGTGACTGGTGCCCCACAGGCTGTTGCCCAGTGCACCATCAATCTTCAGGCTTTTCAGTTTGACCGCATCGACCCAGCCCTCGTACACCCAGCCGCCGACCCAGATATAAAGCTCCGCCGGCAGAATCACCATCATCCCGAACAGGAACGGCTTGCCCAATCGCGACAAACGCGTCCGCATTAAGTCGGCGGCACCGCGTCGCTGCAGTGTCTGCCACGCGAACATGCCGGTCATCACCAGGAACACCGGCATGATGAAGACTTCGATGGCCCAAAACGTGACGTCCAGCCACTCGCTTGGAGTGTCGCGAACGGGCCAGGCCAGTCCCGGCATCGGGTGCTTCAGATAGGGAACGCATGCGTGAAGCAGGACCACGCCCAGCGTTGCCATGACGCGCAAACGCTCCAATCCTCCGTGTCGTGGTTTTCCGGCAACCGTGCCAGGATCCGCGGACCGGAAGGGGACGGAATCGACGTTTCGAGACGCATCGATGGATAGGACCTTCATGCGGGTGCCAGTACCAAACGACCCGCCCGAAAATCAAGACCAAGCCATCGGCGGTCCGCGTTGGGGACGCGTCCCGATGCGGTCGTATTAGGTTCGCCGTTGTGCCCCCCCCCGATGAATCAGCCCATCGCGCTGAATCCGATCACCCCGACGGTGGCGATTGAAAAAGCAAATGCGACCAACGCGATCACGCCGTCGCGGGCCAGTAAGGCCAAGCCAAACGCAGCGAACGCTGCACCGGCCAAACTGCTGCTCATCGGAATCAACGACAGGATCGGCGTGGTTAGCGAAATCAAGATGCAAATCGCCGCCGTGGCGTATTGGCCTCCGCGTGTGACCAGGAACTCCAGCCGTGGCTGGGAATATTGATCCATGAAATGTGCCGGCTTTCTCAGCCAGCCGACGGCTTTTGATACTCCGTCGGACCCGACATTGCGGTTCTCCAACCAGTCTGGGATCCAAAAATGATCTCGGTTCATTAACAGTTGTGCCGAGATGATGATGATAAAGATCGCCAGCAGAATCGGGACGCCTGGGATGTCGGCCGGTCCCGGCGGTATCAACAACAGCCCTGGCACCAACAACAGCGGCCCGAAGGATTTGGAGCCCAGTGAATCCATCACGTCGCCGATCGAAACGTGTGATTGATCCTCAGCCAAATCATCAATTCGGTCCAACAGTTCGTCCAGGGATTGCACCGCTTGCTCATCATCGCCACCCTGATCGTCTTGGGCGGCCCCGGCGTCGCCGTTGGGGCGTCCACCCGTCGACGAATCTTCAGGTGGCACCGCACCGACATCAATGCGTCCCATGGGTGTGATTTCACCCATCCGACCCACTTCGGGAGCAAGCTTGGGCGCGTGGTCTTGGTGCGAAACGACGGTCATGACGTGCAACGGGCGTGGGAAGGCCACCGTTTCGACCATCAATAGGAATGGCGTCGAAGCGGCAAAGTGCAGATGCAGCCGTCGGGACTGATGGGGCGGCAACCACCGGCGGACCTGGAAAGGGGACTTGGCGTTCGGCCCTAACCCGCTGATGTGTATTCGCACAGCGCGATCGACAATCGATCATCGCGATCACCAACGACGGCAAACACGCGGGACGTCCGCGTGCAGCGGAATGGATTAGCAACCGCTATGCCGCAAATCGCTCGGGCCGCTTCACCCATCAAACGATTTGGATTGTCGACCGCCACGCAACTGAATCGCCGTCACGTCAAGATTTCGTCCACAACGCGCGATGGTTCCACGCCGGTCAGTCGCTGGTCCAGCCCTTGGAAGGGGAACGTGAATCGTTCGTGGTCGATGCCCATTTGATTCAAAATCGTCGCGTTCAAGTCACGGATGTGAACCGGGTCTTTGACGACGTTGTAGCTGAATTCGTCAGTTTCACCGTGAACCGCACCGGGCTGGATGCCCGCGCCGGCCAACCAGACGGTGAAGCATTTGGGGTGATGGTCACGACCGTACGTTTCGTTGGTCAGTTTGCCCTGACAATAGATCGTCCTGCCGAATTCGCCGCCCCAGACGACCAGCGTGTCGTCCAGCAAGCCACGTTGCTTTAGATCGGTCAGCAAACCCGCCGACGGTTGGTCGGTGTCACGACACTGGTTCGGCAAGTCCTTGGGCAGATTGCCGTGTTGGTCCCATCCGCGATGGAAAATCTGTGTGAACCGGACGCCACGTTCGGCCATCCGGCGGGCCATCAAACAGCAATTGGCATAGGTGCCTGGTTTGGTGACTTCGGGGCCATACAAGTCCAGAACGTGTTGGGGTTCGTCGCTCAGGTCGGCCAATTCCGGAACGCTGGTTTGCATTCGGAAGGCCATTTCGTATTGCGCGATTCTGGCACGGGTTTCTGGGTCGCCCCATTGCTGTGCGGTGTGTTGGTTCAAGCGGCCCAGCGAATCAAGCATTCGTCGACGAACCACCGGATCAATGCCGTCGGGGTTGCTTAGATACAGAACCGGGTCACCTTGGCTGCGTAGTGCGACCCCCTGGTACTTGCTGGGCAGAAAACCGCTGCCCCACAATCGGTTGTAAAGGGCTTGGGCTTCTTTACGACCGGTCCACGATGCCGTCATCACCAAGAACGCGGGCAAGTTTTCGTTCTCGGTTCCCAGTCCATAACTAAGCCATGAACCCAAGCTGGCTTTGCCGGGCAACTGGTCTCCGGTGCAAATGTACGTAATTGCCGGGTCGTGATTGATCGCTTCGGTGTGCATCGATTTGATCAACGCGATGTCATCGACCTTCTTGGACATGTGCGGCAACAATTCGCTGACCATCGTGCCGTTTTGGCCCTGCGGCGCGAATTTGTAGATGCTGGGTGCGATCGGAAACCGGGCTTGGCCACTGGTCATCGTGGTCAAACGTTGCCCCTGGCGGATGGATTCGGGCAAGTCTTTGTCGAACCATTCGGCCATCTTGGGTTTGTGGTCCCACATGTCCATTTGACTGGGGGCACCAGACATGAACAGATAGATCGCACGCTTGGCTTTGGGCGCATGGTGTGGCAATTCGGGCAACCCACCGATCCGTCCACTCGATGCATGGGGATTGGTGCCGCTAGACGACGGGTTCGGTGTCGCCGCGTTGGCTTCCAACGTTGCAAGTGCCGCGGCACCCAGCCCGACGGATCCGCGACGCAAAAAGGCGCGACGTGACAGTTCGTTGATCAGATCGTTCATGAAGGATTGATCGCCAAGTGAAGCCGGCGGTAACAGTCCGGCAGGAAAGTGGAGGTATCGTGGTGTGGCGGCCGACGTTCGGGAATCTTGCCGTCGACGCCTATTTGCAAACGACTTGGTCCAGGTTCATCACGGTGCTACAGACAACCGTCCATGCGGCATGCTGGGCGGACGAATCGCCGGACAATTTTGCGGCGGTTGTCGGATTTTCGGCGTAGTAGTTTCGCAGATCATTCAGCAAGACCACCAGTTCATCGACCTGCGATTCGGACGGTTGTCGCAAGGAGACATGTCGCATCAGCCAAGCGGCACGTTCGGCATCGTCGGACAATTCGGGGTGTTCGATCACGCGTGTGGCCAGCGTCTTGGCAGATTCCAGGTACTGAGGCTCGTTCATCATCAGCAACGCTTGCAAGGGCGTGTTGGTCCGTTCCCGGCGAACGGTGCACGATTCGCGACTGGGGGCATCAAACGTCGACATTTGCGGCGGCGGACTGGTCCGCTTCCAAAACGTATAGATGCTTCGCCGGTACACGTCCGGTCCGCTGTCGGCTTTGAAGTTTGCGGTGTTGCTGCGGGTGTAGCCCACCGCGTACCACAGTCCGGACGGTTGCGGTGGCTTCACGCTGGGGCCGCCCATGGTCGTGTTCAACATTCCGGCCAGGTGCAACGCTTGGTCGCGTAAGACTTCCGCATCCAAACGGAACCGCGGACCGCGTGCGAAGAACCGGTTGTTCGGATCGACGTCCAAGTGTTCCGGCTGTGCTTTGGCGGATCGACGATAAGTTTCTGTCATGACCAATCGCTTCATCAGTCGCTTGACTTGCCAACCAGATTGGACGAAATCGGCGGCCAAGTGGTCCAGCAATTTCGGGTGGCTGGGCGGTTCACCCTGGCTGCCAAAGTCTTCGCTGGTTTTGACCAGTCCGGTCCCGAACAGTTGTTGCCAAAAACGGTTCACCGCGACGCGAGCGGTCAGCGGATGATCGGGGCGGGTCAACCAGCGAGCCAACCCCAGGCGATCGTTGTTTGCGCCGTCGGGGATGATGGGCAACCAATCGGGCACTGCGCGATCGACTTTTTCACCGGGCGAATCGTACTGTCCGCGATTCAATACGTGCGCCTGACGCGGTTGCTTCGTTTCTTTCCAAACCAGTGTCGTCGGGATCGCTTCGTTTAAATCCGTCTGGGCTTTTTGGATCGCCCGTTCTTGCATCGTGATGGCGATCCAGTCGGGATGCTGACAGAAACCGCTGCGGAAGTATCGCTGCATCGCTTTGGTCAATTCCGCCGACCGCTGTGCCGGGTCGGTCGCTGCGATTTGGTGGACATGATCCGGGACCGAGACGCTGGGGCCGGCGAAGGCGTAGTTCCAACGCAGCGGGCGATCATGCTGTACCAAACGGAACAGCAAGTGGTTTTCACCTTTGCGGAGGTTCAGTTCCCACTGGTCACCCAGCGGGTCCAGTTTGCGATCTTGACGACGTGACGCGACTTCTTTGTTGTTCAGGTAGACAAGGAAGCCGCCGTCAACGCCCAACATCAACCGGACCTTTTGGGCCTTGGGTGATTGAATCGACTGGTGGATGAACAGAACACCGGGTGAAGCAGTCGATTCGGCCGGCGGGTTGATGGCGATCGCCGGCAGGTCGCCGCGGTGCTGCCAACGATACGTGCGTCCGCCGTAGTTGACGTCACGGTCGGCATCAAACGCTTTGCGGTCGATCGGGAAATTATCTTGATATCCCTGATCGGCACGCTGCAGCTGAAACGGCCCGACGGTATGCGTCGGGCCGACGACGACACGATCGTCTTCAGGGATGGTCGCGCCACGATCTGACAGCGCTAATCGAATCGTTTGAAATTGGTGTTTTTCGTATTGCGACAGAAAGCTCAGGCGAACCTTCAGTTGCACCGGAGTCTTGTCCTGGCCGGTGCGAATGGGCGAAAATGTAAACCAAGCATTGCGATCGCCGACGCTTTGATGACCACCGACCGCCCAGCCGGCATTGCCGGTGTTGATATCGCCGTCGATGGCATAGCTGACCGCAAACTTACCGTCGGCCTGTTCGACATCCGCGGTCGCCGATTGGATTTTCAGTGGTTCCCAATTCCCGTCGCCACGGCGAATCTGCAAATCGATTTCGCTAAGAACGACGTTTCCGTTGGGCGACGCACCCACGCGATTCGTCGTTGCGTCGGCGATCGAGTGCAGATGCAGCGTTTGCCAGTCCGCGTCGGCGGGAACCGTCGCAGTGATCGTGACCACGTCGGTATCGGCGGCGGCTTCGTCCAGCGAAATGGTGCCATCGTCGTCGACCGTCATCGCGACGCCGGACTTCGAATGAACGTTATTGATCGTTGGGGCTGCAATCACGGGATCGGATTGCAGCGACCGTTCCCAACGTCGTTGGTCCGCATCGACCGACGCGATGGGGCCGTCCATTTCTTGTCGAACTTGGCGCAGGTCACGAGCCAATTGTTGCTGTTCGGCTTTCTGTTCTTCGCTGGGGACCTGGATGGTCGGTGCCGGATCCTTGACGTTCTTGTCCATCGCCGACCCGTCCAGACTGTTGAAATACGCCGACAGGCTGTAGAAGTCTTTACTGGTAATCGGATCGAACTTGTGGTCGTGACAGACCGCACAACCGGTGGTCAGCCCCAAGAAGACCGTTCCGAACGCGTCGGTCCGATCAATCACGTTGCGTGCGAAAACTTCGTCATAAATCGAACCGCCTTCGTTCGTGGTCACGTTCAAGCGGTTGAATCCGCTGGCGATCAATTGATCCATGCTGGGATCGGGCAACAGATCGCCGGCCAATTGTTCGGTGATGAAGGTGTCGAAGCGTTTGTCGTCGTTGAACGCTTGAATGACCCAGTCGCGATAAGGCCACATTTCGCGATAGTTGTCCAAGTGCAGGCCGTGAGTGTCGGCAAATCGAACGACGTCCAACCAGTACCGGGCCATGTGTTCGCCATACGCGGGCGAATCGATCAGGCGATCGACCAGTCGTTGATAGCCTTCGAGGGATGGATCCGCTAAATACTCCGCGGCGATCGTTTCGTCGGGCGGCAGACCGGTCAAATCCAAGCTGACGCGACGCAACAGGCTTTCTGGGTCGGCTTGGTCATTGGATGACAAACCGATGCGCCGGAGCGATGCTTCGACAAAGGCGTCGATGATCGAAAGGTCTTTGGCGTCGGCAATCTTTTGGACGTTCGCGGGGACTGTGTCGTCGATCGGTCGAAAGGACCAGTGCTGTTCAAATGTAGCGCCCTGGGCGATCCAACGCTCGATCGTGTCTTTCTGTTTAGCCGACAATGGTTTGTGGTAATCCGGCGGTGGCATCACCAGATCGGGATCACTTTCGCGAATCCTTTCCAACATCAGGCTGTCGGCCGGTTCGTCGGTGTCGACCACATCGAAGATGCCATCGGCGGTGTCCAAGCGAATGCCGGCTTGGCGATCATGTTCGTCCGGGCCGTGGCAGGCGAAACAGTGATCGGACAGGATCGGTTTGATATCGCGGGCGAAATCGACATCATCGGCATCGCTGGTCTTTCCGTCCGGGCCGTCGGCGAACCCAGGCCCTGGGACCGCCAGCGAAGCGATGACTGAGGCCATCAGTATTCCTGTCCAAGCCGCCAGCCTTCTGCGACTTCGTGCGAACGGTGGACGTTCGGCTGCAGGGTTTGCGGCAGTGGCGGCGAGGCGCGCGCGTGGATTCAGCATGGTGTCGACGAACCGTCGGAAAGGGGCGGGCAGAAAGGCGGGGCGGTGCGATGCAACCGCGTTCGCGTCATTGTACCGCACCCGCGGCCCGAATCGAACTGCTTTGCTAACAACTAACGCTTACCAAGTCGCGACGCGGCGGTTCGTGGATGGTATTTTGAGGATTCAGAGACTGTTGATTCGTGTTATTTCGCGATACAGCAGGCTCGCCTCTCCCTTCACCCCCATCGGCAGCCCCAAGATGCGGACCGAACTGGAAAAAACACTCGACGACCTGCACCACCAATTGGAGTCCGCCGCGACGTTGGATCAGGACCAGCGGGCAAGATTGCGGCAGGCGGTGACCGAAATCCGCCAAAGCCTGGATCGGGAGGACGTCAGTTCCCAGACCCTGGCGTCAAGGTTGCGAGAGGCGACCGAGCAGTTTCAGGTCGAGCACCCGTCGCTGACCAACAGTGTCGGTCGCGTCGCCGACATCCTGTCGCAAATGGGCATCTAGCCTCTCAGGTGACCATCGCGGTCCGGCGGTGCACATCGCCCGGCGGACCGATCGCATTCCGATCGCTTCTTTCGTCCGATCTTGCCTGCGATTCCCGAAGGCGATGGTGCGACGGGTGAAGGTGGGACGGGTGAAGGTGGGACAGTTTGTCCGCTTTTTCAAGCGTCCTGTGTCATAATGTCCCGATCGTCGAATGCGACGTTTCTAAACGCGATTTTCGGGCACAAATTCGTAGAATGCATTTGTGCCATTGTCGCGCACCGGAGCGCATCAAAGCGGACCGAAATTGCATCGTCGTACGAAAGGCGGTTGTGTCGTCGGTCGCCCTATGATCGATCTCCACGCGGGTTCGTATCCCGTCGCTCGCGGTGTGACAGCAGGGCACCGGCCGCGGGACCGGTCCCAGGATCGCCCGTGAATGCCTGGACCATCCCCATGTGTGATCGGAACCATGGACAACCGACTAATGAAGCTGCTGCTGGTCGACCACGACGATGACTTTCGCCAAGGCTGTGCACGTTGGATGCAGCACAAGGGACATCGCGTAACTCAGGCCACGTGTGGTGTCGAAGCGCTGCAGTTGTGCGAACGCCACGGATACGACGTGGTCGTGATCGACATCGATATGCCGGGTGTGACCGGGTTGGAGTTCCTGCAACGGGTCCGGCAAGACGATCTGGATTTGGAAGTCGTCATCTTGACGGGCCAGGGATCGATTTCGTCTGCCGTGGCGGCGATGCAAATGGGGGCCTGTGATTATCTGACCAAGCCCTGTGCGTTAGGTGAATTGGAACACCACTGCCATGTTGCCCACGACCGAGCTGTTTTGCGACGCGAAAACCAGAACTTGAAAGCCGTGATGTCACGACAACGACCGGCGGCGCGTTTGGTCGGCCATTCGGCCCCGATCGCCTCAGTGAAACGGATGATTGAAAAGGTCGCTCCAACCGATAAACCGGTGCTGATCGAAGGTGAAAGTGGCACCGGCAAGGAAGTCGTCGCCCGCTTGATTCAAAAGCACAGTCACGTCGCCGAACGGCCGTTCGTCACCATCAACTGCGCCGCCCTTCCCGAACAGTTGGTCGAAAGCGAATTGTTCGGTCACTTGAAGGGATCGTTTACCGGTGCGACAGCCGATAAGCCTGGCCTGTTTGAAATCGCCGACGGCGGGACGCTGTTCATCGATGAAATCGGCGAATTGCCGCCATCGTTGCAACCCAAGCTGTTGCGTGTCTTGGAAGACGGTTCGATGCGGCGGATCGGTTGCCATAAAGAACGCGTCGTCAATGTCCGCGTGATTGCCGCCACCAATCGTGATTTGGAAGACGAAGTCGAACAGGGACGATTCCGGCGTGATCTTTATTATCGAATCAACGTGTTGTCGCTGCGATTGCCACCGCTGCGTGATCGCGTCGGCGATATCGATGTGTTGATCGATCATCTGTTGCCCGATGACTGGCACGTCGACGTCTTGGCCCGACAAGCCATGAACGCCTATCACTGGCCGGGTAACATTCGGCAACTGATCAACGTGTTGGAACGGGCGATGATCCTGGCCAACGGGCAAGAAATCACGCTGGATGATCTGACCCACGATGTCGCCGACTGTACCGGTGACGCCGAATGCCAAGTCGTTACGGCCACCCCACGTTCAATCCTGGACCAAGCCGGCATGCAAGAAGGTCGAACGCCGCTGACGATCGATGAACTGACCAAGACGCATGTGTTGGACGTGCTGTCGGCGTGCAACGGCAACAAGGCGAAAACGGCACGCATGCTGGGCATCCACCGACGAAAACTGTATCGCTTGTTGCACCGTTATGAAGGCGATGCCGTTCCGGCAACCGATGACGTTGTTCAGTGAATCCGCCGCTGGATCCGTCTGAAGTCATCAAGACGGCTCGTGCGGGATGGGTGTTGGTCACCGCCCAGATGGTCTTGGCTGCGGCGTTGGTTCTGTCATCACGGTGGTCACCACCGGACGCGTGGATGTTGATTTTGATGGTGCCAGGAATCGTCGTCGCCATCACTGCTTGGCTGGCGATTGGACTTCGGCGTCTTCGGATTCACCCCACGCCCGGGCAACAGACGGTTTTAACGATGGCTGGGCCTTATCGTTGGGTACGGCATCCGATGTATGCCGGTTTGCTGTTGTTCACGCTGGCACAACTGCCATTTGATTGGCAGCCCTGGCGATTCGTGTCGTGGGTGTGTTTGCTGGGCGTCCTCTGGAGCAAGTCGTCGATCGAAGAAAATGCTCTGATGCAACGATTTGAAACCTATCGCGACTATCGGTCACGCACCGGGCGTTTCTTGCCAAGGATAATTCCAGCGACGGGTTCGGCATTCAGACGCTGATCACGGCGGATGCGATGTCGAAAAATCAGCCGGTAAGGCATTCTGCACAGCCCGATCGTCGGTCATCGGGAACTTGAACCACGTGGTACAGTTCCGATTCGTCCAATGGGTCGTGATGACGCTGTTGATGATCCAACACCGACAGGTCCGCATCGGATGCGCCCGACGATGAATGCGCTGATCGGCGTTGCAAACGTTGCCGTAAACTTTCATCGTCCACTTGGCAGTCCAGGATGCCGAAGTGCGCACCGGTGCGTTCAGCCAATTCCAGGAATCGCATTCGGCACGCTCGTCGCAGGAACGTGGCATCGACGACCACCGAATCTCCATGATTCAAGATGGTTTCCGCCAATTGGAATAGTGCATTGTAGGTGATGCGATCACCCTGAGCGCTATACATGCGACGGGCGACTTCGTCGGACGGTCGGTCTTCGGCTTGCAATCCAAAGTGCCGTTTTCGTTCCACGTCGCTGCGAATTCGAATCGCGCCACACCGCTTGACGACGTTACGGCTGAGCGTCGACTTGCCGCTGCCGCTGAAACCGTGGGTGATCCAAAGCCGACGGTCGGTGGGACGAGAAAACTGTTCGGCCAAGTCGATGTGATTCACACAGTCGTTCAGCGCCTCGTGTCTCTCGCTGTCGGTGACCCGTTGTTGGCGACTGCGGATCCAGGCGACTTTTGCTCGTACCAACGCCCGGTCAATCAAGTACCAGCGCAACAGGTGCAGCGATTCATGATCGCCGGTGCGGTCCAGATAATCGTTAGCAAACGCGCGACAGAAGTCCATTCGCCCGCGTGCGGCGAAATCCATGGCCACAAATGCGGCGTCACACAACACATCGATGCAGCGAAACGCTTTGCAGAATTCGATGCCGTCAAACGGCGTCAGTTGTCCACGCCAGTGAATCAAGTTGGCCAAGTGTAAATCGCCGTGACATTCACGCACGAAGCCCTGACGGAATCGTTCCGCAAAGACATCCCCGTGCAAATCAACGAAGCGGTGCATCCACGATACCAGAGCGTCCAGATTCTGTTGTGCCCTGTCGTGCGGGACTTCCGCCAGTGCATCCAAGTTTCGTTCAAAAGTCGACAAGACCTGATTCGGCGGGCTGCCGGCAAATTCGGCGGTTACCCGTTGGGCGGACCGGTGAAACTGGGCGATCACCTTGGCCAGTGCTTGTACCGTCGCATCGTGAACCAAACCGCGGGCAAGTTGCGCATTCAGAAGTGAATTGTCGGGAAAACGGACCATGCGAACGGCATAATCAACGACTTCACCGACGGTGGGATCGCCTCGGTTCGCGGTGGACGCCCGGTGCGGAGTTTCCACCCGTAGGGACGTTCCGTGGCGTCGGATGGGTACGACATCCAGATACAGTTGCGGGGCGAAGCGACGGTTCAGCCGTAGTTCTTCCTCGCAGAAAAACTTTCGCTTGGCCAGCGTTGTGTAGTCCAAGAAATCGGTGCGTATCGGTTTCTTGACTTTGTAGGCATGGCTGCCGACCAGGAAGACCCAAGAAATATGGGTCTCGTGAACCTCCACCGGCCCGTCGGCGTGGTCTGGAAAAGCCGACGGGTCGCGAAGTGCACGCTGCAAGGGCTGGTGACCGCGCAGGGGCAGAGACGAGTTGCTATTAGCGATATCGGGCATGATGAGGACCGATGATTCGGGCGGATGCCGGATGAATCATTCGCTATTGCTGGACGATGACTTCAAGCCTTCGATCATCCGGTTGCGAGTGATCCAAACGCTGCACGGGGCGTGCCGCAAGACATAGCGTGACACGCTGCCCATCAGCAAACGCCCCAACAGACCGCGCGGGGTTTCCCCGGCGACTACCAGGTCGGATCGCTCGTCTTCGGCAAAACGCACCAAAGCTTCGCCGATGTGTTGGCCTTCGATCACGTGACAGGACGCTTTGGCGACATGGGGTGCCAGTTCCGACGCCAGTTCGGTCAGGTGCTCGGTCGCTCTGCCGGAAAGTTCTGGATCGGGTTCCAATTCGCCATACATTCCCGGCCAGTAAGGCACCACACTGACCAACGAGACGTCGGCTGCTTTGCCCCAGTGGGTGTCACGCAGTTCTTCGATCGCGGCGCAGGCCGGCCCGCTGTCTTCGTAACCCACCGTGATGCGGACTTGGCGTGGTTGCTTTGCCAGCCCCGTGGGACGGACAACCAGGACGCTGCAGGGCGCATGAGTGGCCACGTAATCGCTGGTGCTGCCCAGCATGATTCGGCTGACCGTGCTGTGGCCTCGCGCGCCGATGACCACCAAGTCGGCATTGGTTTGCTCGGCGATGCGGACGATTTCCGGACCCGCCGAACCTCGCGGTGCGACATGGTCGATCGATACGTTGGCGCCCTCGAACATGTCTCGAATACGAGCCGCCGATTGTTCGGCCGCGTCGCGTTCACGCTTCAACAGGTCCTCCAGCCAGCTTTCGACCGGTTGGGCGCGATAGCTGTAGCTTGGCGGATGAATCACGGTGGCAATCGTGATTTCCAAACGGTCACGGTGGGGCAGATGCGACAGCAGCCAGGCCGCTTCTTCGGCGTTGGCCGATCCGTCGGTGGCGATCACGATGCGCTTCATGACTGGGGCCTTTCCAATGGTGTGGAACACGTTCGACCGTGGGACGCGCTGCCGCTAAGCCGTCGGTCGTGGCACAGCGACACCGCAGCGAAACAATGGGCAATCGGGATGCCGATCCCTCGAAAACCCAAACAGGCGATCTTTTGTGTCCTTTCAGCTCGTCTGCATGGCTCATTATCGCACACCCAAGGTCGCCGCGCGCGTTTGGGATCAGCCCGGCGGGTGCGTCCGACCGCCGCAGCGGAAGACCGTTGGCGGATCGCGGGAGCAAAAAGGACATTCATAATGTCGTAAGCTGACGATACTTTGGAGGTATCCACACAAGACACCGAGAGCACGCTGATGACCACACGTACAGCCAAGCCGAAGACGGGACAAGCAAAAGCCGGCGCGGCAAAAAACGCCAAACCGAAGAACAGCGGCAAGCCCAAGGGCAGCGTCGAAATGCTGACCGAGGCGGCGGAATGCCTGAAGACTTTGGCCCATCCGGTGCGTCTGCGCATCGTCCAGTTGTTGCTGCACGGCAGATTCACCGTCGGCGAATTGGCCGCCGATTGCCAGATTCCCGACAATGTCGCAAGCGAACATTTGCGGCTGCTGCAGCGATGCGGCTTTTTGACCAGCCAACGCGAAGGCCGCCGAGTCTATTACCAAGTGGCCGAACCCCATCTGGAACAATTGATGGCGTGCATCGAAGGACGATTCATTCGCTAAATGTGTCGCGGTCGGACCCACCGGCGTGTGGGCGATCTTCGGGCAACGACCATTCGTCACCTTACGAGCTGACGTGAGATGCCCACAGCATGACGGCCGGAACGTGGGTGATGTTCGGGCCGCCGCCGCGACGACGCTTTCCATCACCAATGGTTTGAATACAGGAGAAATCGGATCCATGAAGATCGTCATCATCGGCGGTGTCGCCGGCGGCGCCTCGGCCGCCGCACGGGCACGACGCCTTAGCGAAGACAGCGAAATCGTCATCATCGAACGTGGCGAAGCACCGTCGTTTGCCAATTGCGGACTGCCATACTACGTGGGCGGCGAAATTCAATCGCGTGACAAGTTGTTGGTCGCCCCGATCGAACGTTTGCACGGACGCTACCGATTGGATGTTCGGGTTCGCAGCGAAGTCACGAAAATCGATCGTGCGAACAAGACGGTGGATGTGAAAGATCTGCGTGACGGAACGACGTATCAAGAAAGTTATGACAAGCTGATCGTTTCGACCGGCGCGGCTCCCTTCCGCCCTGACTTGGACGGCATTGATCACCCACGCGTGATGGAATTACGTGACCTCAAGGATGCCGACGCGATGCATGCCGCCGCGATCGGACAATCCGGAAAAGCGGTCGTTGTGGGGGCGGGGTTCATCGGCATCGAAGTCGCCGAAAACTTGGTCCGCCGCGGTTGGGACGTCACCGTCGTCGAACTCGGCGACCAGATATTGCCGCCCTGGGACAAGGAAATGGTCAATGGCCTGCACGATCATTTGCGCGGTCACGGTGTCACGTTGCAGTTGAACGATTCGGCCGATCGGTTCCAGGACCGCGACGGCGGCGTGACGGTCCACTTGAAATCCGGCGGATCCATTGACGCCAGTTTCGTCGTTTTGGCGATCGGCGTGCGTCCGGAAAGTCGGTTGGCGGCCGATGCCGGTATCGAATGTGGCCCCCGTGGCGGCATCGTTACCAACGCGCAAATGCAAACCAATGATCCCGATGTCTATGCCGTCGGGGATGTCGCCCAAGTGACCGACGTGGTGACCGGTTTGCCGACCCAAATTCCGTTGGCCGGCCCCGCCAATCGGCAAGGCCGAATCGCCGCCGATCACATCTTCGGTCGGGCGTCGACGTTTCGTGGAACGCAGGGAACCGCCGTCGTGGGTGTGTTCGACCGAACCGCCGCCATGACGGGGCAAAGCGAAAAGCTTCTGAAACGTGCGGGCACTCCGTATCAAAAGATCTATGTTCATCCGACTGACCATGCCGGGTACTATCCGGGCGCCCAGGGGATGACGTTGAAGTTGTTGTTCGATCCCGATTCGGGGCTGGTTTTGGGGGCTCAGGCCGTCGGCGGTGCGGGCGTCGATAAACGGATCGATGTGATCGCGACCGCCATCCAAGCCGGTTGGACGGTGGAGGATCTGGAGGAAGTTGAACTCTGTTACGCCCCCCAGTACGGGCACGCAAAGGATCCGGTCAATATGGCCGGCTTTGTCGCATCCGGCGTTGTGCGAGGGGATCACCCCGTCGTGCACGTCGAATCGATCGCCGACGCGATGCCGGTCGAAGAATTCCGGATCGATGTCCGCACACCCGGCGAATTTGCCAAGGGGCATCTGCCCGACGCGGTCAATGTTCCGCTGGAAGAACTGCGGGACCGGCTGGATGAAATCCCGCGAGATCGACGTGTCGTCACGTATTGCCAAGTCGGGCTGCGTGGCTACATGGCCAGTCGCATTTTGATGCAGCGTGGTTTCGACGTGAAGAATCTGAGCGGTGGATACAAGACATGGGTCCAGCACCACGGTGAACAAGTGCCGGTCGCCTAAGCCGTCCAAGTCATATCGCCAGTTGTATAACGACAAAACGATGCATCGGAGTTGATCCGGTGCATCGTTTTGCGCGTTTCAGGTGACTGTTTCTTGACGAATTTTTGGAAACTATCGCATCAACGTCGCCGCTGGCATGGTGGCGATGCCGACACCGGCGGCCGGCGGAGCCGCCAGGCCGTATCCGCTGGTGCGTGGTGCCAAGGTGGTGGCCGGTTGGCCGGCTTGGCTGATCGATCGGTTGTCAGCAGTCGATCCGACCGGCGTGGTACCGGCGACCGTGGTTGATGACAAACGCGGTGCGTTGGTGGATCGGGCCAAGTTGGCGGATGCCGATCCGAACGGAACGATCCGCTCGCCCGAACCCAGCGGTCGCAATCGTGCGGCCAAGTCCGAACTGGTTGTCGACGCGGCTGGACGGGTGACTTGACCCACCGGTTCATAATCGACGCGTTCTTCGCGAACGATTCGGTGAACGGTTTCGGGAACCTGGACGGTCTTGGTTTCCGCAACGTACTCGGTCCGGGTCGTTGTTTGATTGACAACGTCGGTTTGCGTCTGCCAGTGAACCTGAGGCTTGAATCGATAGGCCAGCGACGGCTTGGCGAAAGGATTCCAACGGTTGGCGTAGTAGGGTTCCAGGACGGTTCGCGTCACCGGATACAGAGTGGTCCGAGTGGTCGGTCGCGTCTCGGTGACCGTCCGAGGCGCATAGGTGGTTTGCTGGCGTGAAACCATGCGAGTTTCTTGGACCGGTCGTTCGATCGTCTTCTTGACCGGGGCATAGCCGATTCCGGTGGTCGGGTCGGTGTACAGCCCCGATGACGCTTGCTGGGCGGTGGCGTTGCTTGCGACCCCACACAGGATGCCTGCGGTCAACAAGGTTCGTGGCAGCAGAGCCGGGCAATGACGACCGCTGGCGACCGTCGAAACGCGGGATAGAATCCGATGCTTCATGGCTGGTCCTCGCCGTGTTCGATGTGTTTGAAAAGACAGCGGTGTTTCACGATTGTGACCTGACCGTAACCGGATCAAACCGGCACCGCTCGGATTGAAGCATCGGCCGAGATCAGACTCTCAACGCAGTAAAAAAAATGATTGATGCGGATTTCGTCGCAATGTTGCGGTGCCCCGTCGACGGCAGCCAGCTCGAATTGGTGCCCCCCGATTTGTTGGGGCAGATCAATCAATGGATCGAAGAAAAACGGCTTTTTAACACCGCCGATCAAGCCGTCAGCGAACCAATCGAGGCTGGGTTGCGACCGACCGGAAGACCGGTGATCTATCCGGTCCGCGACGGCATTCCCGCCCTGGTGCCCGATGAGGCGATTCGATTGCCCGACGAAGGTGGGGCCGACTTGGGAAACTGACACAGGGGATCACTAGCACTGGCACGAAGCCCGCCGCGACTCAATCGGTCGGATGGCGGTCGCCGCGAAAGCCGTCTATGACCAGTCCGGACCTTCGTCGCTGCCCGGATCGCCGCACCAAGCGGCCAATGCGGCGATAACTTGATCGCGACCGGATGCATTGGTCCACAACGAATCGTCGACGTCCAGACGGATTTCGTATTCGCCTTCACGGGTACAGTCGTCTTCGCCGCAAAAGTGTGGCACGTCGCTGACCCAAACGATCCGGTACAGGGGGACGTGCTTGTCATCGATAACGATGAGCGGCGATTGCGACATGTCGTGACCTCATTCATCGGATGAATCAGTATCGCGGAAAAGGGTCCCGCGTGTCGGCGGATGAACTCCCGGGGCTTCCTCTTTTTCCGCGTTCCAGTGCTCGTCCGCTACGTTCTGCAGTTTACAAGAAGTCGTCGAGATCGTAGCCGGGACTTTCGCGAATTTCGCTCGATCTCCGGAGCATCCGGCGACGCATTTCGGCACGCATCCGACCTGGCGTCAGTACCGTGGCACCTCAGCATCGATTTGTTGACTCCACAAGTCGATCCCGCCGGACATGCTGCTTGAATTCAAAAAACCACTATGTCGCAATACAAACACCGCGTGCAGGCTTCGCACCCCGTGGTGGCAATAAACGATGATGGGACGATCGCGAAAAGGTTCCAGTTCACCGATTCGACTCGGAAACTCGCTTAGCGGAATCAGTTTGGCGCCCTGAATCCGTGCCAGTTCAAATTCGTCCTGCTCTCGGACGTCGATCAGCACCACGTCCGGGTTTTCCTTGATTGCGGTTTGTGATTGGATAACGGTGATTTCCAAGGGAACATCAGAATCAGGCAAAGCAAAATCTCTGTCGGGCGAACTGCGAGGCAGAACGAGCGTTTGGTCAAGTCGACAAAACGATCGCCTATTGAGACGGCGGTTGGTTGGGGGGCGAAATGGACGCCATGATCCGCGTGTGGAAGACGATTTGATCTGGGTACATGGAAAATACCATGTCCGGATAGAAGGTCGAAATCAATCGCTCCAGGGAGACCATGTCACGCCGTGTCGAACTGTACGAATTGATCATTGATTCGGACAAGCTGATGCGATGATCGGATTGATTCAATCCGGCCAGTTCCCTGGCTCGCTGTTCCGCCGCTTTCATCGCTTGTTGCACCATCGCCAAGCGTTTCTGGGTGGTCACGTTGGCGGCAAACAATGCGATCGGATGTGAAATTTGGCTGGATGATGGTGAATAGATCACCGATCGCGAAGACGACGATGATTCCACCAAGTCCTCCGGTGGAAGGACTTGTAAAAGGTTTTGAAGTTGTTGTTGCCCTTCGACCAAGTTTGATTCTTGGTCGAGTGCTCGGTCGTCGAGTTCGTCCAAGATCAGCATGATACAGCGGGCGATCGTTTTCGGTTCGCTGGTGACGCCGTTGCGAGCCCGAAGAGCAATGGAGCTGACGGACTGCGATTCCGGACCGGCCGAAAAGAACGCGGAGTGGATGTGAGCTTGGTCACAACCCATTTCTGCTGCGGCACGTTCAATGACCAACCGGCGTCGACGCAAACCTTCGATCGCGTCCTGAGAATCGGAGGCGCTGCTGGATAAGGGAATCACCAGTGCAATGTGCGTGGGGGCCAACGCGGTCTGGCTGGCATGCTGGATTGAAAAACGATGTGCCGTGTCGGAATGATCTGCCGCGTTTGCACCGGCCGGATTTACTTTCGCGGGTTTTGTATCGTCGGCGCTGACCAATCGATGTTGGCCGGTCAACAACAAACAAATGACCACCATTGTGGCGGCGACACGCCGGTGAACGTTTGCGAAAGACATGACCATGACCCCTTGTGAATAGACCAAAAAAATCAGCTGACATACCCCAGGGACATGATAGCCGATCCATCAATCTGATACGCAAAACGACCACCGGGAAGCGGTGGTCGCGTCATTCGGGGCACGATCGCGATTTGCGTGGTCAAACGCTGGAACGCTACATGCTCGGGGCCGGCGGACGTTCGCCAAACTTGGCTTCGTAGCGTGCGGCGAAGGACTCAAAGTTCTCCGGATGGCATTGGAAACACTGCGAATCTGGTCGGTTGTGTTCATCGCACCAGTCACCCTTGGCCTGGAATTCGGCCAGCAACGATGTGTCGCATAGCGGGCATTCGGATTCGGGAACGCCATGTTCACGACACCACCAACCACTGTGATCATCCGCCATCGCGACGACTTCATCACCGCCTTGGCCATCGGTTTGACGTGTGGACAACGAGTCGTCGGGTTCGCTTTGGCAGCCGGTCAACAGGCAGGCTCCGGTGCAAAGAAGTGCAGTCATGAATTGGTTTGCAAAACGCATCAATATTCTCGCTCAGAAGACAACAGGGAATGGCCGGCGTCCGCGGATGCAGAACTTGGGCCTGAAGGAAGGGACGTGGGATTCGTGCTGAAACCGTCAGCACCTGTTCGTGCCGATGAACTCAACGGAAGGTCATCGTTGGTGGTTCGATCGGTGGTCCCGCGAACGACCACATACAAGACTCGCAACACCAACAACGACATCACGGTCGCACTGATGACGCCACCGATGACTACGGTGGCCAACGGACGCTGGACTTCGGCACCTGTGCCTTCGCTGAATGCCATGGGCACAAAGCCCAGCGCGGCGACCAGAGTCGTCATCAGCACCGGACGCAAACGTGTCATTGCCGCTTGATGGACCGCTTGCTGAAGCGGCACGCCTTGGCGACGCAGTGCACCGATGGTCGACACCAACAGCATGTCGTCCAACACGGCGACGCCCGATAGTGCGACGAATCCGATCGCCGCACTGATCGAAAACGGCATGTCGCGAATCCACAGGGCGAAGATGCCGCCGGTCCAAGCGAACGGGATGCCGGTGAAAACGCGGACCGTGTCAATCAGATTGCCATACGTGATGTAAAGCAGGCCCAGGATCAACGCGAGCGCGATCGGTACGACGATCATCAGACGCTGTCGCCCGCGAATCATGTGTTCGAACTGGCCACCGAATTCGACGTAGTACCGGGACGACGGCATGACGATGTTTCGAGCGATTGCGGCTTGGGCTTCTCGGACAAAGCTGCCGACATCACGCCCACGCACATTGACCGAAACGGTGACGCGGCGTTGCCCCCATTCGCGTGCGATCTGTGACGGCCCGGTGGTTACCGTGACGTCGGCCAAGCGTTCCAGTGGGATTTGTTGGCCGTCGGGTGTGGTTACCGGAATCGATCGAATCGACGGAACATCGTGTCGCGCATCGTCGATCAAGGTCACGGTCAGCGGGAATCGCAATTGGCCTTCGAAAACGTCACCGACCGGCCGGTTTCCGATGGCCTGAACCAGGTCCAATACTTCCGATGCGGCGATCCCGTACCGGGCGATTTCGTCCTGGCGGATGCGTACTTGAAGCATCGGCTGGCCGGTCAACTGAGTCGCGCCGACGTCGGCGGCCCCATCAATTCGCAGCAACTGCGCTTCGATCTCTCCGGCCTTTTCCGCCAGCGTCTCCAGGTCATCACCGTAAAGCTTGACGGCAATGTCAGATCGTGAACCGGTGCCCATTTCATCCAGCCGCAACTTGATCGGCTGGGTATAGGCCAGACGCTGTCCCGGCAGATCACGCAGCACCTGTTCGATCAATGCGGTCAATTCACCTTGTGTGCCGGCTTTGACCCATTGGTCGCGAGGGCGGAGCGTGATGAAGACATCGGTCAGCTCCAATCCCATCGGATCGGTGGCGATCTCCGCTGATCCGATGCGGCTCCAGACGTGCGCGACCTCATCGGGAAACGATTCCAAGATGGCGCGTTCCATTTGGGTGTTGAACCGAATGGAATCTTCCAGTTCCGTTCCCGCCAATCGGACCACATTGATTGCAACGGCGCCTTCGGAAAGCTGGGGCATGAACTCAGTCCCCAGATTCGGGGCGATCATCCCAAACGCCACGACCAGCACGCCCGCCGCTAAGCCGATCACCGCCAGCTTCTGGTTCATCGTGAACCGCAACACTGGTTCGTAAAGCCGTTGCAGTACGCGGACAAGCCATGGTTCGCGCTGGATCGGGCGTTTGGGCAGCAATAGACTGGCCAACACTGGCATCAGAGTCATTGACATCAGCATCGATCCGGCCAGAGCAAAAATGACGGTCATCGCCATCGGCCGAAACATTTTGCCTTCGATGCCTTCCAGCGTCAGAATCGGCAGGTACACGATCATGATGATCAGTTCGCCGAACAACGTCGGGCCTCGGACTTCCATGGCCGCATCGCGGATGATTTCCAACCTTGATTTGCGCTGTCGTTCACCGGCGATTCCCAGGTGACGGACGCAGTTTTCAATCATCACCACCGAACTGTCGACGACCAGGCCGAAGTCGATGGCGCCCAGGCTTAACAGGCTGGCCGCGATGCCGAATCGCCACATGCCGGTGAACGCGAATAGCATCGACAAAGGAATCGCCATCGCGACGATCAGACCGGCACGCAGGCTGCCCAGAAAGACAAACAAGATGGCCACCACCAACAGACCACCTTCGAAGAGGTTACGGCGGACCGTTTCAATCACCGAATCGACCAATTCGGTGCGGTCATACATCGTGACCAATTGCATGCCGCTTGGCAGATTGTCACGGATTTCTTCGATCTTGATCTTCAGTTCGTGGGTGTAGTGATGGGTGTTTTCGCCCATCAGCATGAATCCCAAACCCATCACCGCTTCGCCACGTCCGTCGGCCGATACCGCGCCACGTCGAATTTCGTGACCGATGTCGACGTTTGCAACATCGCGGATGCGAATCGGCGTTCCCTCGGATGCTTTGACGACGATGTCGCCGATCTGTTCGACGTTGGTGGTTCGGCCGATTCCTTGGACCAGCAACATTTCGCCCAGTCGATCGATCTTGCCGCCACCGACGTTTCGATTGTTCTGTTGCAATGCGACGATGACATCGGTGAACGTCAGCTGACGGGCGATCAGCCGTGCCGGGTCAACACGCACTTGGAACTGTTTCTCAAAACCGCCCCAACTGTTGATCTCTGCTGTGCCGGCGACGGTTCGAAGCTGTGGTTTGACGATCCAGTCTTGGGCGGTTCGCAACTCGGTCAACAAACGTTGTCGCTGTTGCGGTGACAGTTCTGTGAAATCGACGTCTGGATACGTCAGGACGTAATGAAAGACCTCTCCCAAACCCGTTGCGACCGGCCCCATCGTGGGCGGTGACACGCCAAAAGGTAGCGTGACGGTGGCCAAGCGTTCGGCGACGACTTGGCGTGCAAAGTAGATATCGGTGTCGTCATCGAATGTGACGACGACTTGTGAAAACCCGAACTTGGAAACCGAACGAATATTCTGAAGCGACGGCATGCCGCTGAGCGCTTGCTCGATCCGGTAGGTGATCTGGCGTTCGATCTCCTCCGGTCCCAGGGCCGGCGCGGTCGTGTTGATCTGCACCATCACCGGCGTCGTGTCGGGGAACGCGTCAATGTCCAATTGGGACAGCGCGTAAGCCCCGGTGCCAAACAATGCGACCAGGCTTAGCAACACCGCCGCACGATGTCGCAGGGACAATTCAATCAGAAGCTTCAGCATCATGATGGACTCAGCGGCCGCACGTGCATCCGGCGCCCAAATTGCCTCGCAGCAATTGCGCTCTCAGGACGTCACTGCCCTTGGTGGCCACCACTTCGCCAGGCAGAACGCCGGCGATGATTTCGACAAAACCGTCCTGCTTCGAACCCGGGCGAACGGACCGGGTAACAAAGAACTTTGGTCGGTCCTCTTCAAAGAATCTTGCGTCACGCACAAAGACCACGTGGCCGTCACCGTCCCACTGCAATGCGGTTTCGGGAACGACGATCGAATCGGGCTCCTGTCGCAAGATGATTTGGCCCAATCCGAACGACTCGTTGCGCAAACTTTGGTCCGGGTTTTTCAGTACCGCACGGACCGCGACGGTGCGTGTGGTGGGATCCACGTCGGTACTGATCCAGGTCAATTGTCCTTCATGCGTCTTGTTTTGACCGTCGGGGCGATAGCGAACGGTTTGGCCCAGATGAACCCATTCGGCCTGTTCAGCGGGAACTCGCAAATCCAGCCAAACTTGACGAGTGTCGACGACGCGGAAAAGTTCATTGCCACGATTGACCACTTCGCCGACATTGGTGCGAAGGTGCGTGACAATGCCTTGCAGCGGAGCGGTGACGGCGATCAGATTGGCCCCGGATAGGTCTTGCGACGAGGCATCATCGGATTCCGGGCGTCCCAGACGGCGGACGGCCATTTTTGCCGCTTCTAATTCAAGCGTTCGAAAATGATCGATATCAACGGCCAAGCCCAAATTGGCCAAACGCCCCGCCGCGTCGTCGACATCGGCACGGGCTTGCTGGAGTTGATTTTCACCATCCAGAATTCGCTTGCCTGAAACGGCGCTGCCGGCCAACGGACGCAAGCGACGAAGGTTGTCGCGACAGAAATGTTCGTGGGATAGCGCCGCTTGCAATTCGGCCTTGATTCGTCCGGCTTCCGCACAGTCGATAATCCCCAGCGTCTGGCCTTGTTCGACCCACTGCCCGATTTGGACAAAGATGCGACGGACCGTGCCGTCGGCCGGTGGCGACACCTGAGCCAACTTGGTTGCGTCGTACCGAATGACTCCTGACGCATCGATGGATTCGACCACGGTGCGGCGGGTCACCGGTTCAACGTCCACGCCGGCTTTTTCCATTGCCTGCATCGAAGCGGATTGGATGCGGACACCGGCGGTCTTGCTGATCGGCAGGTTCGTCGATCGTGGCAAGGACTGGAGCGCGCGATCGGCACGCCGCAGATCTTGATTGGTCACTTCGGCGGGCGGCGATAGTTCCGCCAGCGTCGGATTTTCGAAAACGCAACCGTGGACGCCGTGCGTTGTGCAATACGCTAATGACGGTGCGTCGTCCAGCAAGTTTGGCCGACAAACAATACAGATGTCTTCCGGGACACCGTGACTGGCGCACCAATTGGCCATTGCATCGGGCTTCTCATTTGCCGTCAGCGTTGAAAAACTTGGCAACGTCCATCCGGTGGAATGTCCGTACCAGCCCAAGACGCCCAGCGCTGCGAAGACGCATGCCGTGGGGATCCAGTTGGTGGCTTTCCAAACAATCGCGCGGATCGATGTCGCGGGACGTTCCAGCGAATCGGACGGCTTGGGATCGGACACAAAAACGGTGGGCGGCATCACGTTGTCTCCGTGAGCGGTACGTCAGAAATCGCCGGAACGTGACATTCCGGCGCTGCGTGCATGTCCGAATTGACGTGACGTCTTCCTTGGTCACCGTGGGACCAGACGCCAGGGACAGACACGAGTAGGAATCGACAAAACCAAAACAGGTTTGATCGATCGCTACAAACGCAATGTGCACTGAAGTAGCAAGCGGTCTTTCCCGCCGATCGACGGGCCCACATCATCCATCGAACGTCGAAGGCGTCGCTTGCAAGGCATGATCGGATGGCCCAAAACATCGTTGCCGACGATGAATTGGAACAGGTCCGTCGGACGTGTCGATGCCACCACCGCGTCGGGCAGCAGAGCCCCATGACAGATGCAGTCGTGACAATCACCCGGGCAATCCAACGGTTGCGGATCGCCGGTCTTGTCGACCAATTCAACAGCCGGGGCGGCGTCACAACCACAGCAACGGTTGCAAGCGAACGCGGCACCGGCGGGTGCGTCGGATCCGATACCGAATGCCAAAGCACCATCCACCGTCGCGGCACAACAGCACCGATCCAATGCCGGACAAGCCAGCACGATCAGGATCAGGCACAGATGCAGAAGACGTTCGATCAAGTTGCGAGAATTCGGTGCGGGGAAACGGGAGATTCGGAGCGGGGGGCGATGCGTCCGCTGGACTGGAGGCTACTGACCGGGCGAGGCCGGGCACCGGTGCTGTACAAAAATTCGCCAAGCAAATCGTTGCACAACGAGCCGCAGCGAAACGATCGTCGTCGCCTATCGCGCCCATTGTTGAAGCCGTTCCCGGCCAGGTCAACTTCGAAATTCATGACGGATCACTCCGGCAACGGCGGGTCGGTGAATTCCGCAAGCGTTTCATCCTGCGTTTCATCCACCAACGAACCAATGATCGGAGTGCTTTCGATTCCGTCATCACTTTGGTTGACCGTCGAAGCCAATTCAAGCGATTCGACGTGCGTCGACAACGACGGGTAGGTGTATTGCTCGAAAGTCTGCAGAAAGTTTTCTCGTAACTCCTGTCCGTGTTCCCGGTCGATCACGTTCTGTTCGATGGCTTCATCAATCGCGACGCTCAGCCGATCGCTCAGGTCCGCGACGTCGTACTGCATGTACTCCAAAACGCGTCCCACGGTGTCACCACCGATCGCGGCACAGATCACCGGGCCACCGTCTTGGAACTCGACATGGACCGCGTTGGTGTCGCCGAACAGATTGTGAAGATCTCCCAAGATTTCTTGATATGCTCCCACCAAAAAAACGCCCAGGCGATACGGATTGCCGGGAATCAAACTGTGCAACCGCAGCGTCTGGCACCGCTTGCCCCCGCACACGAATTCATCAATCTTTCCGTCGCTGTCGCACGTGATATCCCCCAGAACCGCGTGACGCGTCGGTTCTTCCTGTAAACGATGGATCGGCATGATGGGAAACAGATGCTCGATCGCCCAAGCATCGGGAACCGATTGGAACAACGAAAAGTTTGCAAAGTAGGTGTCCGACAGCATCCGGTTCAGCGATTTCAACTCCTCCGGCATCTCGGGCAATTCACTGGCCAAGTCCCGCACCTTGTGGCAAAGTGCGAAGTAGACGTTTTCGGCCGCGACGCGTTGTTCCAGCGGCAAGTAACCGCCGCTAAACAGGTTCATGCAAAGGTCCAGCGAAACCTGCGCGTCGTGGAACGATTCCATCAAATTGTCCGCATTCAGGTGGCTGAACGCCCACCACAAATCATGAACCGGCTGTTCATACGACTGGGGTGGTGATGTGCCTTCGCCATCGGGTGCGGCCGTTGCGCTGGCCCAGTCCGGCAGTTCCGGTGAACCTTGCGCAGCAACGCCCAACGTGTCAAAGACAAGCACGCTGTGTTGGGCAGCCACCGACCGCCCGCTTTCGGAAAACAGTTCCGGATGCGGGACGTCCGATTCATCGCACACCGTTTGGATTTGGTACACGATGTCGTTGGCGTATTCCTGCATCGAATAATTCATGCTGGATTGTGAATCCGATTTGGATCCGTCGTAATCGATTCCCAAACCGCCGCCGACGTCCAGGTGACCGAGTGCCGCTCCGCGTCGGTACAGATCGGCGTAAATCCTGGCGGCTTCCAAGATCGCGGACTTCAATTGGCGGATGTTGCCTATCTGGCTGCCCACGTGGAAATGCAACAACTGAAAACAGTCGCCCATTCCCATTTCCAACAAGTGATCCAAACACTGGGTGACCTCCGCGACGGTCAAGCCGAACTTGCTGCGGTATCCGCCGCTGGCTTGCCAACGCCCGGAACCACGGGTCGCCAGTTTGACCCGGATACCAATCCGCGGACGCACGCCGGCAGCATTCGCCAGACGCAGCAGGACGTCCAACTCGCTTCGTTTTTCGATCACCGGAAAGACTTTGCGGCCCAGTCGCTGGGCGGACAATGCCAGGTCGAGAACCGCTTCGTCCTTCACCCCGTTGCAAACGATCGGTGAATCCGGCGGTGACATTGCGATGGCCGCCAACAGTTCCGCTTTGCTGCCGGCCTCGATTCCGAATCCCAGTTTGGCGCCGGTTTCGACGATTTCCGCGACGACGTCTTTTTGTTGATTGACCTTGATCGGAAAGACGCAGCGATAGCGATTTTGGTACTGGTGGTCGTCGATCGCCTGGCGAAAACACTGGTCCAAGCGGTGCAAGCGATCACGCAGGATGCCGCCGAAGCGAACCAGGATCGGCAGCCTCATTCCGTCGGCCACCAGCGATTCGATCAATGCGTGCAGATCGACCGAAGCCTCAGGGTTGCGATCGGGCGATATCAATACCGTGCCGTCGGGCGATACGTGAAAATAGTCGTCGCCCCATCGAGCGATCCCATATTCGTCCACTGCGTTTTGAATCGACCATGCGGTACCGATGGATTGCGTCAATGCACCAAAGCCTTTGGGGAATAACGGCGGCGGTCATCCAAAAGATGGGACGACCCAAAGCGCGCACAGTATCCAAACGACATTTGATTTGGTCTAGCAGCGATTCACCAGAATTTTGAGGTCTTTTGGGGGATCCATCCGTGTTCCACCCCCATCTCGCTAGGACGAGCCTGACGACGCAATCTTTGCTTCCACCACCGCATCCGTTTCCGGTGCTGTGTCGATCAAGATCGCATCAGTGTGATCGTGCGTAGGCCGGTGTCGTCCCGGTCGCACCCGTTTGCCGTTTAGCAGTGTTCCGATGGGTGTGTACCGAACCAGGTGCTGGTAACTGATCAGCAAGACCGCGGAAGTCACGACGCAAATGATCGGCAGTTTGATGTAGGGCGATAAGTCCCAATCGCGGACCCACGCCTGGACCAACAAGATGACCGGCATGTGGGCGACGTACAGCCAATACGATGAATCGGACAGATATCGCATCGCGGGGCTGTGGGTGTCGCAATAGCGACGAAACAGTCCCATCATTCCGATCGACATCAACCAAGCATATCCGGCTTGGCATAACAGACCGACCATGCGATGCGTCTGGTTTCCGGATCCGCCCCAGGTTAGCCCGACAGGAAACAAAATGGCTAACGAAACCAGCAACATCGCCGGCCAGTGCCGCGACAATCGGCCCGGCGTGTCATTGACGCGGTAATAAAACGCGCCGAAGAAAAAGAACACGGCGTAATAGGCAAGCACGACCGGCAATGGCAGCAAGCCGATCGACGTGTCGGGACCGAATTGGCCCGCATTGCTTTTCATGGACGCTTGCAGGAGCGCGGTGACCGGCACCACCAGCGCGATCACCCAAAACGCTGATGCCGCCCACGTCGTCGGCAACTTCAATGGCAGATGTCGATAGACCCACACACTGATCACAAATCCGACGACTAGAAAACACAGGAACCACAAAAACCATAGATGCAGAAACACGGGTACGAAAAACAAGGCGGCCAACAATGCTTGCCATGTCTCCTTTGCTTGGTCGGCTGATCCCGCTGGCGTTGCTATGTCGTCAGACTTTTCGGGAATCCACTGGGCGATTTTCTCGCGCCCGGCTTGCACAGCTTCCTGCTTCACAGGTGCTTTGACAAAGCCGGCGATCATTTTGGTCAGTGACCAAGGTGCCTGCATCACATTCGCCGGAGTCTCTCCCTTGTAGTTCGCCAAGGTCGGGTCGGCACCATTGCGGATCAAGACCTCCGCGACATCGTCACGCCCCAGGAATGCGGCCAACAGAAAGGGTGTCGCGCCGTCATCGGACCGTGCGTTAACGTCATGGCCGTCGTCGATCAACGCCTGGACGCGGTCGGGCTGGTCCATGATCACGGCCGCCCAAAGGTTGTCGGCGCTGGCGTTGGCATCGGCGGGTTGCTGGACAAACGCCGAGACGATCCACACCGACGGGATGATGGTGATTAAACCCAAAACCAAAGGTAGAAAAATCCGCCGGAATCGATGCCACAACAACGCCGGGATGCCGCGTCGTCGAAGCAACATCATTGTGAAAAAACCGCTGATCAGAAAAAACAGCGGCATGCGAAAGCCATGAATCATCGACAGAACGACGCCGAATCCGTCGGCCTGCCGACTGTCTTGCACCGCCCAGCCCGAGGCCACCGGCAAGAATGAAATCATGCCGTGCAACACAATGCCCAGCAGCATCGCAACGGCTCGCAAAGCATCCAGATCATGTCGCCGCGGATCGGAAAGGACGGTGGCTTTCGACATGGCACTGATGATGATTGATTGGGCGGGGCGACGGCGGGGAATGGCCGGATCAGGATCCGGTTGTGACCCGACCCGGACAAGTGTGGCCCCAAACGTTACCGCTTTCGCCGGGACCGAATGAATCTTGGCAATCCGGCCGATCAAAATTTGCCCAGCGTTGATCCGACAGGCTTCGGATGCGAATCCGTCAACGCAAATTTGTGATCGATCTGGACCCGACGGCTATTTTCCGCCTTTCAGTTCATCATGCAGGTATTTCGGCAACGGGCTGGTGGTCGACCATCCGCCGTCGACGACGATGTTTTCGCCGGTGATTTGGCCCGCCCGCTGGTCCGCCAAAAACAAAGTGGCATAGGCGACGTCACCCACGTTACCGACGCGGCCCGATGGGCACACGCTGGCCCAGCCGTCGGCGTATTCCTGGTCTTCGGACGTGCGCTCGTTCAACGTGGCGCCGGGCGAGACGACGTTGACGGTGATGCCGTGTGGCCCCAGTTCATCGGCCAAGGAAATGGCTAGGTGGCGGATCGCCGCTTTGGTCATGCCATAGGAACTGGTGTGCGCATGGGACTGCATCCCGCAAACCGACGACATCAGTACGATGCGTCCGGCGGTTTTGGCAGCAATCATCTGCTTGGCGGCTTCCTGCACGCTGAAATAGGTGCCGCGCATATTGACGTTCATCAAGTAGTCAAACTCGTCGGGCTGTACCTTCAAGAACGGGGCAAAGACGGTGATGCCCGCATTGGCAACCATCACATCCAGTCCGCCGTGTTGGTCACTGAAATCGCGCACATGGCCCTGGATCGCTTCGACATCGGCCACGTCGCATGGGTAACCAGTGATGGTCGCGTCGGGGTACTGGGTGCGAAGCGTTTCGACAGCTTGGGTCGTCGTTTCTTCGCGCCGTGCGTTCAGGCCAACGATGGCGCCTTGGTCTATGAACTGACGACAGATTTCGTAGCCGATGCCGACCGATGCGGCCGTGACAAAGACTCGTTTATTTTCAAAACGCAATGACATCGTGGGCGTGAAAGGGGTGAAGCGATGAAGAAAGCAAGACCCGGCCGCGACCGACCGCCGACGTCATGATCTTAGCGACGATCGACCGGCCTTGCCCACGCCCTTGACGTTTACCGTGTTCCAGTGAATCCAGTTTTAAGGACGCTGGACCAGGTACCACAGCGTCTTGTATTTCGGACCCAGCTTGATCCCCGATCGATCGCCGGCCAAGCGAACCGGTACTTCGGTTTGCGGTTCGCCCGACGCCGAAAGCGATGTCACGTTGACCTTTCCAGGAATCACCACCGACGCGCTGATGCCCTCGGCGATCGTTGGTGCGTCGCCCCAGTCGGTGCCCACACTGGTGCGAGATTCATTCCACCGCATGCCGGTGTTTTCAACGCGGCCGACCAGAACCAGCAACATGCGTTTGGAGGTTTCGATCGGCCGGTTGTCCAGCGACGCTAGTCCGAACGACGCATATTTTTTGTCCAGGCCCCGAACGATCAGCGAAACGTCACCAAGCTGGATCGTGCGATCGGCCAACTGTCCGACAGCAGCACGCACCGTGGGGGCATTGACGACAAAGGTCGCCGGGCGGGCGACGTTGTTGTCACCCGTTTGCCAACGGACTTGATTCGTCGCTGCTGCGGCGTCGGTGACGGTTGTCCGGTGGATCACGGGCGCGTCGGTGTCGCCCACTTTGACTTGCAGTCGGTGATTCATCAGCCCATCGTCTTGCGCCCCCGCGGCGGACCAGTGATCGCTAATCGATTCATCGGCGTGCGCCGCATCGGTCGGGATCTGCAATGTCATGGATGTCGCTAACGGGCGGACTCCGCCCTGACGGAAAATCTGCTTTGCGATGGGCAACCACACCAAGTGCCCGGGGTGATTGGCCAATTCGAAGTACGAATCAATGCGTGGGACTTCCGGCGTCTCCGATGAATTCATGTATGAAAACTGATAGATCGCATCCCAATCCTGCATCGCCGCGACCGACGACAGGATCGGAAACATTTCGACCGCCGATTCGTTCGGCGCCGGATGATTGTATTCACTGACGCTGAACGGCATCGCCGCGACACGATGTCGGGCGATCAGGCCGATCCGGCCGCCGTCGGGCTCGCCGATCATGGATGTGTTTTCGATCGTCCAATTGGACGGGTCCCAAGGCCGTCCCGGAAATCGTGGGTGCTGCCAATACCCGTGCATGTCGATGAAGTCGGACCAGCGCGATTCACGCAGGATTCCGGCAGTTCTGCCGTAACTGGCTTGGGTGTTGATCACCATCGCCTGAAGTCCAAGATCGAGCTTCAGGAAGTCATGCATCATGACGTGATAACGCTGTTCGGTATCCATCAGGAATCGCAGATAGTCCTGCTGTCGTTGCACGGTATCGACACGTCGTGTCAGCCGGACATTGCCCTTGGCGATGCTTTGCGATTTCGCGGTTCCCAAGACTCCGCCGGGACGAAGTGATGCACCGGAGACCCAAACCGATCCGACGTCATTGCCCATCACCCAACCGACACGACAAACGTCTTGATGACTTTCGGTCGCACGAAACGGCAAATCAAAACGCTGCCATCGCGGCGTCAGTTGCACGGCCGTTTCCAGGCCCAGATGATCCCAGGGATCGATCGCCAGCCGGGCTTCGGGACGGATGGTTCGCGGTCGATCACTCTTTGCCCAAAAACTGAAAGTGTACAGACGCCCGGCTTCCAAGCTGATTCCGCGTTGATTCAGCTGGAAATGCCATTCTTCGCTGCCGGGCCGGGTGAGTTCACAGTGAATGCTGAAAGATTCGCCCTCTGGCGCGTCTTGGCTGGTTTGAATGGTCGCTTCGGCCGGCGCGGGGGCCTGCAAATTCCAAGCGTCTAATTCGCGGCCGGCAACCGGTTGGGCAAGCATCGGTGCACCCAGCGGTTCGTCGACTTCGCCCCAAGCCCGACGTGCCTGGTCGATGTCGTCGTATCTCGCCGCCAACCATCGATTCCATTGCTTTTGAAGTTCCGGGCCCCACGGTTCGCCCTGATCCGCCAGGGAATCCCAGGGGGCGGTCGTCAGGCTGTTTTCGTTGTTGATCTCCACGCACAGGATCGCCGGTTCTTTCGTATAGGTTGTTCCCGTGTAGGGGTTGCGATGCGTCAACAGGTCCTTGGCATACTGTTTTTGAAGTTGGATATAGGGGCCATAAAAGTTGTCCAGGGCTTTGCCGTACCGAAAGGCCCGTTCGGTGTTCCGATTGATGCCGGGGTAATCGCGAGATACGTGCAAGTTCAGATTGCTGTAGATCCCGTTCTGTTTCAGTTGGGCAATCAGCCAATCCAGTCGGTCCAACTGATCGTCGTCCAGTTGTTTGTGACCGCGATCCCAAATGCCACGAGGTGCACTGGCGTTGTCCATGTGATGGAATCGAACCACGTTCACGCCCAATTGCCCCAGACGTTTAGCGATTGCCGTCGCATCGTTCTTGTCGGGGAATGCGCCGCCAAAACAAAGGTTGGTACCGATGAAGCGAATGCGTTCACCGTTGCCGTCGACGAAGTGTCCATCGGCGACCGTCACCCGCCCCGGCTGTCCGGCCGGGACGATCGAATCATCGTTGACCAGGAAGTCAAGCTGGTCATCGACGGCCGACATGCCAAATTCAAACCAGCCTTTGGGTTCTTGGGCGGAACCCGGCATCCAGCTGCCCAGGAAGACCAACGCCATCATCAGAAGTATTCGCAGTGACGCGATATACCAAACCAACGGATGCAAGAATGAACGAAAGGGTGACATGTGATTGCACCGGAGAGTCGGCTGGAGGGAATGGGGTGGGCATGCGGCCGGATCATCCGATGTCGTCGGATGCGATCCGCCGGCGTTCGACATGATCAAGCCAAATGATTTTCGGCCGCGATCATGCTGGGGCCCATTTATGATGCGTCACCGAGACCTTGATTAGGAGGTCGGCGGCGAAAAATTGGGGCCGACTGCGACGGTTTGTTCGATCGTCGCGTCCACATCGGTGCTCTGATCGATGAAGCGGTGCCACCATTCTTTCGCGGCATACTTGTCCCAGCGTGACGCGTCGCCGCACTGGGCCAGTGCTTGGTCCAATTCGTCGGCGTTTTTGGGGCGACCGTCCGGCGATTTTTCCAGGCACCACATCAGGGCACGCTCCAAGCCGTCGTCGACGGGGCGCCCCATTCGTTGTGAGGGTGATTCGGGGCTCTCACGGACGTGTTGTTGGCACAGTTCGACGATGCTTTGACCGCGGAACACATTCGTGCCGGTCAGCATGTAGTATCCGACCGCACCGACGGCATACAGGTCGCTGCGGTGATCCAAAGGTTGGTGTTGAATTGCTTCGGGTGACATGTACAGCGGCGTGCCGGTCAGCGATCCGGCCTGAGTCATTTCGCGGTCGGAATCTTGTGGCTTGACCAATCCGAAATCCAACAACTTGACGAAATCCGCCATGCCGCCACAGCGGGTCAGCATGATGTTGGCTGGTTTGACATCACGGTGGATCAGCTTTTGTTCGTGGGCTTCGGCCAAAGATCCACACAGTTGACGCAGCAGATAGATGACTCGCCCGGCCGATTGTGGGCCGAACCGACGGATCAAATCATCCAAGCTCAGCCCGTCCAGATATTCCATCGCGTAATAGAAAATGCCTTCGGGCGTTCGACCGTAATCAAAGATCGCGATCGTGTTGGGATGCGTCAGGCGGCACGTCATTTGAACTTCGCGTTCAAACCGTGCGATGGCCTGTTCGTCATGACGATCGACGTTCAGCAGCTTGACTGCGGTCGGACGGTGCAGCATTTGATGGTGGGCACGATAGACTTCGCCCATCGCACCGGCACCCAGTTTTTCATCCAGTGAATATTGCCCTAGGCGTCGTGCTTCGACCGCCGCTTCGCGACCCTGACGTTCCAGTTTGGATGCGTAAAAGGTCAGCCCGAACAGTCCGGCGGTGACCAGCACAAGTAACGCCGTCAAACCCAGGAAAGCAATCCGAAGTGATTGCAGCGACTGGAATGCTTCGGAGGTATCGAATTCCGTTCCCACGCCGATGTCGAATTCGTCCAACCACGTCCACGCGCCGATGACACGGACGCCACGGTAATCGCGATATCCACCGACGTTCAGCCCTGATTCCCCGGTAGTCGCCGACTGGGCAAGCGCGGTTAACGGTTGCTCGTTTCGTCGAAGCTTGGGGCGATTGCCCACGGTCATGTCGACGCCGGGATCACGCAATTCGATGTTCAGCAACGACCGAACGTGAGGGCTGTCTTCCAGCAAGCCGATTTCCTTCAACGTTTCATCAAAGCGGCTGGCGGTGACCATCAGACCGTCACGATTGAACGCGTAGGTTTCCCCGGTTCGCCCTGACCGTGCGACTTGCAAGATCTTCGAAAACTCATCTTCCGGACGAATCCGCAGGCACAGCGCGGCCAAGATTTCGCCGTCATCTTGTTGAACGGGCGCATTGATGAACATCACTGGAACACCCGCACGGATTTCACCATCGATATCGGGCATGGCCAGGATGCTTTTCATCGGCGGCAGGTAGTGCGTTTCGCCGGCGAAGATGGGGTCAAATTGGGGCAAGGACTTCTGTAGCAACTCCGTATTGCCCACGGCCCCCTCAGTGTCGCTGGCCAACACCAAACCTGTGCGATCGACCACCATGTAGCCCTGGACGTTTTGGGTTTCCAGCCAATCGTCCAACAAATCGCTTAACGTGCGTTGTTCGGCCGCGGACAACAACGCTGCGGTACGCTGCTGTGGCGCAGCAGCATCGGCGACCTGCTTCAAGCCACTCACCAGGTCCAATACCCGTTCGTCATGGCCCAAAGATTCCGCGTCTGCTTCACGGACGTCCAGCCAGATTTTCAGCGCCGCCACATCGGCGTTCAACAAGGCTTGTAATTGCTGGGCCAGCGTGTGTTCGACTTGGCGTTCGACGTGACGATGGGTGAACCAGCCGACCAGGAACAAAACCACGGCGGCGACCAGGGGCCATGTCCACAGACGGCGTCGGGTGAACACCAAGTTGGAAAGCGCCGATGTCGCCACGTTCTTGATGCGTGAAGCACGAGATCCCCAGACGGATTGCTTGGATTGGGAGACATCGCTGGCGAAGGAGGCAGAGTTTTTTGGGCCGCTCATGATTCATTCTGGCAGCGTCCGAGGGCGAACCGTGCGAAACGCTTTGGCAAGGCTGTTGGGGCTGTTCAATTTTTGGCGGGGGAAAAGCCCCAGATTCGGCTGACAAGGCATGCCAATCGTTGGCACGTGCGATGGACTTGCTGGGTATTTTGAGCCGAATCCGCGGAAAACGCCATGCTCAAGAACAAGCTGTGCCAGCGGTACCCGCGTGACGCAATTGGAAAAGCGCGTCGTCGGCCACTCTTAACCGGCGACTGACTTCACGTCCCAGGTTCATCATGATCATCGCGTACTGTTCGACGTCGTTGCGCAACAGGATACCCAAGGATCGGGTCGGAATTTGGATCGTTTGGCAATCCGATTCCGCGTAAACGCTGGCCGAACGTGGACAAAAATCAATCAACGCCATTTCGCCAAAGCAATCGCCGGGACCCAGGTGGCCCAGAACAAACGTTTGGTCGTGCCAGATCCTTTGAACGGTGACGGATCCCGATTCCAGGATATAGACACAGTCGCCGCGGTCACCTTCGTGGAAAAAATAATCACCCGCGGCAGTGTGTAATTGGGTGGATTCACTTAGCAAAAGTTGCAGCGATTCCGGTTTCAATCCTCCAAACGCGGGCATTTGGCGAAGCAGTTCGACGCGGTCATCAGACATGGCTCGACTCACCTTCAAATCGTTGGAATCAAGACGCGATCGTATCGGGCGGAACCGTTCATCGTACCGAGCCGATTCATCGCAGTGGTTGTCAAAATCGACGATCTATGTCGGCTCGCTGGGTCACAACCGATTTTGTGGTGCCTATTCTGACGTACAGATTGGGGCACCTTCGTCGTATTGCCAGCGAATCACCAACGATCGGTTGAAAACGTCGACCGAATCGTCAGCACGCCAATGGCACTTGCAATCGTGGGCAGTTTGATGGAGGACGCGATGGTTCCGCAGCTCAACCGACGGTCGACGGCGACCAAACGTGTCGCCAGCGCAAAGATCGATTCGCCAAAGCTTTTTTACAGGGGGACGACCGATAGCCAGGTCCGCGTGGCGTCGCGGTCATCACCTGTGGTGCTCGGTCTGGTTGCCATCGTGGTGTCGTGCGTTTCCGCAGGTCGACCGATGGCGGCACAGCGTCCCGAGCCGCACCAAGACGTATCGGTCATTCAAGACGAACCATGGGCCGTCTTTCGAACGCCAGGTTTAAGTGATTCCCAGCGGTCACCTTTCTATCGGGTCGAGGTCCAAGGACAAACGGCGGATGTCTATGTCACGCGACCGCCGGCGGGCGACGGGCGAACCGACGGCGCGGCCTTTGATCGTGCCGATCGGCGATCGTTCAGTTTTGCGACTTTCCAATGCGGCAAAGCTGTGGATGTGAGGGTGCAGAAGGTGAACGGGACGTTTCAGAAGGTTCGGTTGCGTCCAAGTCGAAAGGTTGGCGTCGACTTCGACATTCTTCAGCAAGATGCCCAGGCCGGATGGGTCAAGATTCGCGTGCACAAGCCCGGTGCGAAATTTTCGGTGGAGTTCATTGATCAGCACTTTCGCCAGCGCCGGGATATACCACGCGATGCATTGTTGTTGTTTGCCGACCCGATGGATGACGAACGCCAGCAATTCGTCGGCGGTCCGGAAACCAACGACGGCGATATCGGGGTTGTGATGCCCGGGGCCAGTCTTGCTTCTGTTGAAAACAAGCCAGTGGTCGTCTTTCAGCCCGGCGTTCACCGGATCGGCGATTGGAAGGTGCCCCGAAGCGTTCAGCGGATTCATCTCCAAGGCGGCGCTTATGTGATGGGGGCCATCGATGCAAGATCCGTGGATGGTTTAACGCTGACGGGATCCGGGATCTTGTCCGGCGAAGACTTTCCATGGCGCGCACAGCACGGTTCAAACGAACCGGTGATGCATGACCCGTGGAAGACGTCCATCAAATTGGTCGACGTGGGACCCAATTTCACGATCCAGGGAGTCACTCTGGTCAACGCACCCCACTTTGTTTGCAATACGTTTGACCATGGCGGCACAATTCGGAACGTCAAAATCCTTGGCAGTTGGCGATGGAACAACGATGGTTTCGACGTGCCACGAAACGGCATCGTCGAGGATTGTTTCGTGTCAGCCTTTGACGATGCATTCAAGCTGTATCACGACCATGCGATGGTTCGAAACTGTGTCGTGTGGCAAATGAACAACGGCGCCGTTTTTCAGTTGGGGTGGTTCGGGAAAACCGTTTCCGATGTGCGTGTCAGTCACATCGATGTGATTCATACCGAGTACACCGGCACCAATGAAAACTGGGGCTTGGTCAGCATGGCCCGTCACGACGGAGCCGGTGTGATCGAAGACTTTGTGTTCGAAGACATCGTGATGGAAGGTCCCGTTGCCCGGATGATGGGACTGCACTTGCACGAATCACCAAGGCAGAAAGTTCGCGACATGCGATTTCGCGATATCACCGTTGACCGGTGGTTGGACCCGAGCGATTACCACAACATCGCGGAAACCGGCAACGTGCCTTCGCAAGCGGATCCGTCGGGGGAGACGAATGTCGTCGGTGGTGACGTGCAAGGTTTGACTTTCGAACGTCTGCGGGTGGCTGGCGAGTTCATCAACCAGCAAAACTCTCAAACGACGGGACGATTCACTGTGATCGGATCGCCAGAGATCAGCTTTGCATCGGGTGGGGCTTCCGACGATCATTCGAAGTCGGGAAGTCGCGATGCGCGGCAGCATTGAAATCCAATGTTGATGTCCCGCTGTGTTCAGCGGGTTTGGCACGCGGGATGGACCCGGGATCGCCAAACGATATGATCGGCGGCCAGGACTTGGCTTGCTGCACAAGGCATCGTGCCGACGGCGCGGCTCCGGCTTTCGCAGCAAGCGTCAGACTTTTTGTTAACGATCGTCAGCAGGCAATCGGATGAGTGATGGCTCGGTTTTTCGTGGATGCATTCCCGCTCTGATGACGCCCTGTGATGAACAGGGCAAGCCAAATTTCGATGCTTTGGTCGGTCACGGCAAGCGGATGATCGATGCCGGAATGTCGGGGGTCGTTTACTGTGGATCGATGGGTGAATGGCCCTTGTTATCGGATGCACAGCGGCAAGACGGTGTCAAAGCACTGGTCGATGCCGGAGTTCCCGTAGTGGTCGGGACCGGCGCGATCAGTCCCGCGGTGGCCGCGGATCACGCACGTCATGCCCAACGTGTTGGTGCAGCCGGGCTGATGGTCATCCCGCGTGTGCTTTCGCGCGGGACATCGGCGGCCGCACAACGGAGTCACTTTGCCGCTGTACTCGCTGCAGCACCCGATTTGCCCTCGGTCATCTACAACAGCCCCTACTACGGCTATGAAACGAAAGCGGACTTGTTCTTTGAGCTCCGTGATCGTTTCGCGAACTTGGTGGGATTCAAGGAATTCGGCGGTGCCGATTCACTTAGTTATGCCGCCGAACAAATCACCAGCGGCGACGACGGTTTGTTGTTGATGGCAGGCGTGGATACCCAGGTCTTTCATGGGTTCGTCCGTTGTGGTGCCGACGGTGCAATCACGGGAATCGGAAACTGTTTGCCCGATGCGGTGTTGCGGTTGGTCGATCTGTGTCGAAAGGCGGCCGCCGGTGACGTCCGGGCTCGTCGCTATGCCAAAGAACTGGATGATGCCTTGGCCGTCCTTTCACGCTATGACGAAGGACCCGATTTAGTGATGTACTACAAGTACTTGCTGTATCTGCAAGGATTTCAGGAATACCGAAATCATCTTGAGCCCACCGATGGATTGTCGCCCAGGCAAGCCGCGTTTGCCGAGTCTCAGTTGCAGTTGTTCCGGGCATGGTGGGATCAATGGGTCCCGCAATGCGACGCTTGATTTTGCGGACGCCATCGCCGCGGGGGGGCGGGGCCTTCGGCGGCGTGAGAATGATTGTGCAAAAATCAGCTCCCGCATGTTCGACTTTGGTGTTTCGATGGACCATCATGGGGCGGGGCCTTTGATTGGCTCTGCGGGGTGCTATCGTTTCTAAATCTGATGGGGGTCCGTGCCGAGTCGCTGGATGATCGGGTGTAGCCGGCGATGGATTCCTAGTCAGGCAAACGGACATGACATTGCAGGGCTGGCATGACCCGATCGGAAAACAAGACGCTGGACGAGGTGATTGCTGCGTATCTGCAGCGGCTGGAATCGGGGCATCATTTGGACCCCGAGGAATTCGTCCGTCCCTGGCCTCGCCATCGTGATGCGTTTCTGGGATTCATTCGAAGGGCGAATCCGGCGAACAGTGCGGGCGATACCGAGGCCGGTGACTGGTCCCATACCGGTACGGAACCGAGTCTTGGTGGGGATGCCAAAGACCTGACCGCTCACGATAACGCCGCGGAACCGCCGTCCGATCCATTGTTAGTGTCGGACGAATCCCGTTCATCGTCGCTGACCGGTGATGCATCGACAGAGATCCACGTCCGGTCCGGACGTCCAGACGTGGTGGGCGAATACCGGCTGGAACGTTTGATCGGCCGGGGCGGAATGGCCCGGGTTTATCTGGGACGCCGCCAATCGGATCAGCATCCCGCCGCGGTCAAGGTGCTGGACGCCGTCGCGGCCGCGGATGAAGTGTTGGTACAGCGATTTCGGCGTGAAGCGTCGGCGATCCGATCACTGGATCACCCACACATTGTGCCACTGCTGGACTTCGGATCCGACGATGATGCGTCGTATCTGGCGTTGAAGCTGATCGATGGTTGCACGCTTGCTGATTTGGTATCGGCGATGCGAATCGCTGATCCACGATTGCAGAATGAACCCGATTCGGAAATCCAGTCTGGCGGTTTGTCGACGGTCGGGACGATGTCTGTGGAGATGCCATCCACGTCCGACGGACGCGACCAAGGAACTGGCGAAGCATCCATTCACTCGGGTGCAATGGATGGTTTTCGTTCGGACGCCATGGCATGTTTTACTGCGTCAGCGAAACACGGTGACCGTTTCCAGGACATCGCGGAAATGATCGCGGTGGCGGCCGATGCGTTACAGGCGGCCCATGATCAGGGAATGGTACACCGCGATGTCAAACCATCCAACTTAATGTTGGACTCCACCGGGCACCTGTGGTTGACGGATTTCGGACTGGCGTCGCTGGGGGAAGCGCACACGGTCGTGACGCAGACGGGGCAAGTGATCGGGACGCCGCACTACATGAGTCCCGAGCAGGCAGTGGCCGATCAGGGTCAGGTCGATCACCGAAGTGATGTCTATTCACTGGGGGCGACGTTGTACGAATTGGTCACCGGTCGGCGTCCCCATCATGGCGATCGGTTTCGCATCTTGATGGAGATCAGCGCCGGTCGGTTTCCGCCACCGTCGAAGGTGTTGCCCGACGTTCCCCGGCCGTTGGAAGCGATCATTTTGAAGGCGATGCAGCGAATGCCGTCGGATCGCTACCAGGCCGCCGCGGACATGGCCGCTGATTTGCGACGATTTGCGGCGGGAACGGCGACCGTCGCGCGGACGCCCGGCCCTGCCGATCATGCGATTCGCTGGGTGGTGTCCAATCCGAAAGCCGCGCTTGCCGTTGCGACTCTTACCGCGACCATCGTGCTGGCCGTGATTGCGGCTCAGTACCTGATGGGCCAACGCCTGGCGAGGTTCAACCGCGAACTGGGGACGGCCAACGAGACGCTCGAACGCACCAATGCCGCGCTGGCCAAAAGCAATTTGGATTTGGATCAGAGCCAGCGGCGGTTGCGGCGGCAGTTGTATGTCGCCGATGTCGCGGCCGCCTATCGCGCCTACGATCGTGGCGATTTCGATGCCGTGGAGCAACTGTTGGATCGTCACGACCCGGATCGTGTCGGGATGGCACCGGGGACCTATGATCCGCGCGGATTTGAATGGCGGTTGTTGCGGACCATCACGCATCGCCCGGCACCGTTGCGGATCGAAGCCGATCCAAAGGGGGTGACCGAGATCGCGGTCACCAGTGATGGGCGTCAACTGGTATCGGTCGGGAATTCCGGGGACGTGGCGATTTGGAGTCTGGCCGATGGGCCCTCGTATGGGCAACTGATTCGCCGACATCCGATCGGCGGGCGTCTGGATGCCATCGCTGTTTCGCCGGATGCGAAGTGGTTTGTTACTGGACGCAATGTGCCGTTAGGAATCAACTCGGTTCAGGTGCATCGCATGGACGATGGCGAATTGATTCGCCGACTGGAAGGCCATGGCTATTCCGTCGAATCGGTTGCGATCTCGGCCGATGGGCAGTTTGTTTCGACCGCGGGACGCTATCACAAGGTGAAAGTGCACGACGCCGAAGGCAACGTTATCGGCAGCGGAATGGCCGAATCCCGTAACGAATCAATGGCCTTTGCACCGGACGGTGAAACACTTTTAACGGCCTTTCGCGAAACCGATGAAACCACCGGTGATTTGGTCGGATACAGCATCAAGATGTGGCCGGTGTCGGACATGGATGCGGCGACGAAGTGGCGAACCGAGTTGGACAGTACCTCATTTGCGTTTTCAGGCGATGGCCGAAGGATCGTTGTGGCGAACAACAATGACTTTGCTGTCTATGGCTGGCCCGACCGTAAGCAGTGGAAACACCATCGCGGCATTCGCGGACGACTGCGTTGCATCGCGCTGGACCATGCGGGGCAACACGTCGCGGCGGGCTGTGACAACGGCCTGGTTTATGTGTGGGACCTGAATCGTCCGCTGGATCGTCCGGAAGTGATCACGGCCAGCGATCGCCGGATCACCAGCATCAAATTCATTGACGCCAATACGTTGGCCGAAGGTGGCGAAGACGGCGTGATCCGTATCCACCGTTTGAATTTGTCTCGCCAACCGTTCCGGTCCATTGGGGACCCGATGATCAATATTGCGGCGGTGAACCCGGCGGCGACGCAAGTCTATACAAGGCTGCAAGAAGGCGGTGTCCAGAAGTATGACTTGTCGACCTTGGAGGTCACCGAGGTGGCGACCGATGACGACACACAGCGGAATTCGATCGATGTGTCCAGCGATGGCCAATGGATGGCGGTGGGCTGTCAGGGACGCGTCGTCGTCCAATCCGTCGACGATCAAAGCGTGATCGCTCGGTTGCCGATCGTTGGTCAGCCCCAGGAGCCGGATGCCGTCCGGTTCACCAATGACAATCGGTACCTGTTGTTGTTATTCGACGACCATCTGCGGCGTTACCGAACATCCGATTGGACCGAACAGGAACGGGTGACGGGGCCATCGCCTGGTGCCAGTCGGGTGATCACGCTTGATCGACAAGATCGGTACTTGGTCGTATCCCAAGAATTGTTGTGGTGGATCGATTCGGAAACGATGCGTTTGGTCGATCAACGTCCCAGCCAGTACGGCAACTACTGCAGCGCGGCGCTTTCGGCTTCACAAGAACTGCTGGCCGTTGGGCATCATGACGGCACCATCGAACTGCTGCGGACATCCGATGGTTCCCAGCGTCGCTTGATGCGTGGGCATCGTGACAGCGTTGACGGACTGTGTTTCATCGAAGACGACCAGACGTTGGTTTCCGCCTGTTCCGGCGGAACGCTTCACTTTTGGGATGTGCGCAGTGGTCGCGACCTAGGCTTTCTGAAATTCGAACATCGCCAATCCGATCGCTTGTTTTTCAATGAACCGTTACAGCGTCTGATGGTTTTTGGCTTCAACTATCCGTGTAAAGTGCTGGCCGTCGATCCCTTGTTCGCCGGCGATTCATTCACCGCGAAGGCGGCCCCAAAAACCGCGATGACACCCGCACCGCGTTGATCCCGATGACGGCTCACTGACGCCTTCGTGGCTTATCTACGAATAACCGGCCACTTACAGAGGTTCCGTTACAATCGAAGGCTCCGGCGACCTAACCGCGAAGTTTTCCCTTCCTGCGGATGCGGATGCGGATGCGGATGCGGATGCGGATGCGGATGGATAAAGCATTCACGCCGTTTTAGAGTTCCCCAACGACGGCGAACCCTATTTCTACGCATATCGACGAATGATTCTGAACGTCAACGCGTCGGATGCCGTGACCGAACCACGCAAAAACCAGCGATCGCGAGGTGTTATGATGTCGGACTTTCCGTCGATCGCAGTCGTTTTTGCCAAATGATCGTGGATGAAACAATAATCGGGGCAGTGCTGAACTTCATTGAGAATCGGAATCATCCGTATGCTTCACCGTCGACATCTTCACGTCCTGCAATGGTGTTTGTCCGCGATCCTCATTTTGATTGTTGCAGGAAAGAGTGCCGACGCACAAATTCGCTTCGACAAGAACTTGCTTAGGAATGATGACGCGTGGTTTCAATCCGATGTCGCTCGGGAAGTCGCCGACAATGTGATCCAATATCAGTCGCCGCAAGGCGGTTGGCCGAAAAGTACGGATTTGGCGAAGCCACCGCGTTCTCCCGATGACATTCCACGGCCCGGCGACGGTCGTGCAAACAGTCTTGATAACGATGCCACCACCGTGCCGATGCAGTTTCTGGCTCGGATGGCGCATGAAACCGGCGACATTCGGTACCGAGATTCATTTCTAAAGGGTGTCGACTATCTGCTTGCCGCTCAGTACCCGGGCGGCGGCTGGCCTCAGTTCTGGCCGCTGAGGAAAGGATACTACTCACACATCACATTTAATGACGGGGCCATGATTCGCGTCATGCATTTGCTTCGTGATGTGGCGGATGGAGAAGCTCCCTATGGATTTGTGGATGGGATGCGACGACGCAAGGCAGCAGAAGCTGTTCGGATTGGCATCGAATGTATTTTGAAGTGCCAGGTGGTTTTCGATGGTGTTCCCACGGTGTGGTGCGCCCAGCATGATGTCAAGACGCTGGCCCCGGCGCAGGCCCGCAGCTACGAACATCCATCGCTCAGTGGTAGTGAAAGTGCCGGCGTGTTGATATTTCTGATGAGCGTCAGCGACCCAACGCCCGAGATGATGCGGGCGGTCCAGGCCGGCGTCGAGTGGTTCGACTCGGTAAAGATCGAAGGCTACCGCTACAACAAAAGCCAAACGGGTCTTGCACTCACCAAAGATCAACAGGCCGGGCCACTGTGGGCCCGTTTCTACGAGATCAAATCGAATCGTCCGATCTTCAGTGATCGCGATGGAGTGATCAAGTATGACATTCAGGAAATTGGAGACGAGCGGCGCGGCGGATACTCATGGTACGGAAACTGGGGCCAGAAGGTCGCACAGAAGTATGCCCAATGGCCTCATCGCGAGGGTGCGAAAAAACGATTGCGATCGCGATCCAGGCGTATCCCAGAGCACAGCGGTGCCAGCGGCTATCGTTGTCGCGTGATCGTATCGACCGACATCGGTGGCACGGATCCGGACGACTTTCAGTCCATGGTTCACCTACTTGTCTATTCCGATTTGCTTGATCTTGAAGGGCTGGTTTCGTCGCCATACGGCGAAGGCCGGATGAAGGACATTCTTGATGTGATCGATTGCTACGAACAGGATTACGAATGCCTTTCAAGCTATTCGGACAAATACCCCAATCCGGACATCCTGCGTGCGATCACAAAGCAGGGAGAAATCGAGCGTGCTCCCTATGCGGGCGTAAGACGGCCAACCGAAGGGTCTCGCTGGATCATCGATTGTGCCCATCGAGATGATCCTCGGCCGCTTTATCTCCTGGTCTGGGGTGGGCTAGAGGATGTCGCCCAAGCGTTAAACGATGCGCCGGAAATTTTGCCAAAGTTGCGTGTTTACTGGATCGGCGGCCCCAACAAAAAGTGGTCTCCAGATGCTTATCAATACGTCGTTGATCATCACCCGACGCTATGGATGATCGAATCCAATGCAACGTATCGCGGCTGGTATACCGGCGGCGATCAATCGGGTGTCTGGGGCAACGAACAATTTGTGTCCGAGCACATCAAGGGCATCGGCGCGCTCGGGAACTTCTTCGTTCGGCAGAAAGCCGACATCAAGATGGGCGACACACCGTCGGTCGGCTGGTTGCTTAACGGTCGTCTCGAAGACCCAAGTCACCCCGGCTGGGGAGGCAGGTACGTTCGGGCATGGAAGCGGCCCAATCTGAAATTGAATCGTCTGCCGAAGGAGTCTGATCGATTCCAAGTCTTCGGGATTCTCGAATTAGTGATACCCGCTGGAGATGCGCCGCCAGACGCAAAGGCGACTTTGATAGTCGAGAATCAGCGTCTGATTGGGCATTTGGCTGACGACAGGACGATGCGGTTTCGGTTCTGTCCAAAAGCCGCGAAACAATACTCGTTCCAGCTCGAAAGCACCGTGGCATCACTGGACGGTTTAAGAGGGGCAATTACGGCCTGTGCACCCGAGCCCTCGGTTGCCGCACGTCCTGATACCAGGCTGCCAAATTGGTGGACGGACGATCTGGCACCATCTCTGGCGGAAGGCCCGCACAGTGGGGCAAAGACCGTCAGCCGTTGGCGAGAGTCCTATCTCAGCGACTTTGCCGGCCGCATTCTTCGCTGTCAGCGACCAGTCCCAGTAAACTCCGCCGAGCTTGCGCCATGAATATACGAAAACTTACGATTCTGATTGCACTTGTTGTATGCCTTCCAGGCGTCCATTGGGACAATTTCGTTTCCGCTCAGGACTCGCCATCTGCCGATCGCCCGATGTCTTTTGGTCGAACGCGTGTCTCGATCAACGATGGGTGGCGTTTTTTTAAGTACGCCGATGCAGAAGATGCCGACGCTCTGATCTATGACGTTCGGCCAGAAGTCACCGACAAAAAGGACGACCGGCCGGCTGACACGGAACCAACCGAAGCAGAAAAAGTCGCGGCAAGTGATCAAACGCTGAAGCCGTGGATTCTTCCGTCGGGAAACGCATTTGTTTCCAGCCCTGCAAAACGAACGCAGCGCCCGAACGGAAACCCGGGCGGTGGTTTTCCGTTCGTCCAGAATTCGTTCGACGACAGCGGTTGGAAGTCCGTTGATTTGCCGCACGACTGGGCGATTGCCGGGCCGTTCATGAAAGGCTGGGATGTGCCAGTTACCGGCGGAATGGGCCGACTGCCCAGCCCCGGGGTCGCCTGGTACCGCCGAAAACTCAGTATCCCTGACGGTGATCGCGGGAAATCAGTCTTTCTGGATGTTGACGGTGCGATGTCGTACGCGATGGTCTGGGTGAACGGTCAGTTGGTCGGCGGTTGGCCATTCGGATACTCGTCTTGGCGGCTTGATCTGACGCCTTACCTTCAGCCGGGCGACGACAATCAATTGGCGATTCGATTGGACAACCCACCCCATTCGTCGCGGTGGTATCCGGGCGGCGGGCTATATCGCAACGTCTGGCTAACAACAACTCAGCCGGTCCATGTCGGTCATTGGGGAACTTTTGTTCGGACCCCGGAGGTCACCGAAAACGCTGCGAAGATCGATCTGAAAATTGCCATCGACAACGACGGTCGGCAGGCCCAACAGGTGGATGTGTCAACGCAGTTGTTTGAACTTTCGGTCGATGGCAACAAGGCAGCATCCCCAATCGCGGAGTTTGAAAAGTCGAGGACCAACGTTGCTGCGGGAAGCTCGGTCAATGTTGAATCTTCCGTGGCGTTGCCAAATCCAAAGCTGTGGGGACCGCCACCAACTCAAACTCCACACCGATACGTTGCCGTCACCACGCTGTCGGCCGATGGCCGACTGGTGGATACGTACGAAACACGTTTTGGAATTCGCAACCTTGAATTCGATGCTAACAAAGGCGTGCTCGTTAACGGCGAACACATTCCCATTCGGGGAGCGAATCAGCATCACGACCTCGGGGCACTCGGGGCCGCCTTCAATGTTCGTGCTGCGGAGCGACAATTGGAATTGCTGCGGGAGATGGGCTGCAACGCGATCCGCATGGCTCACAACCCGCCGGCGCCGGAACTGTTGGAACTGACAGATCGCATGGGCTTTCTTGTTGTCGACGAATTGTACGACGTGTTCGCTCGCAAAAAGACGCCGCTGGACTTTCATCTGATTTTTTCCGATTGGCACGAACAGGACTTGCGGTCGTTGATTCAACGAGATCGAAACCATCCGTCGGTCATTCTGTGGAGCACCGGAAACGAACTCGGCGAACAGTACACGGGCGCCGCTGGGGCAAAATTGGCCGCCAGGATGCGCGATATCACCCGGGAAGAAGATCCCACTCGGCCGATGACGGCGTCGATGAACTTCGCCAAGCCGGATATGGCGTTTTCAGAACCGATGGACGTGATCAGCCTGAACTATCAGGGCGAAGGCATTCGCAACGCGCCCGCGTATTCGCACCTCAAGGGGATCAACACGCCGCCCCTCTATCCGGCTTTCCATGAAAAGTATCCCGACAGGCTGATCATTAGCAGTGAAAACGCAGCCGCAGTCAGTTCGCGAGGTACCTACCTGTTTCCGGTCGCGGAAGGAAACAGCGCACCGGTTGCAGACGGAGTCGGCGGCGATCCGAAACGACAGTACGTGAGTTCCTATGAGTTGTACACGGCACCCTTTGGGTCATCGGCTGACAAGGTCTTTGCGTCTCTTGAAAAACATCCCTACGTTGGTGGCGGGTTTGTCTGGAGCGGTTGGGATTACCTCGGGGAACCAACCCCATACTACGAGGCTCGGAGCTCGTACTTTGGCGTGATCGATCTGGCCGGGTTCAAGAAAGATCGGTTCTACCTGTATCAGTCTCACTGGCGACAGGATTACCCAATGGTGCATGTTCTGCCACACTGGACGTGGCCCGATCGCAAGGGCCAAAAGACGCCGGTTCACATTTTCACGTCCGGCGATGAAGTAGAGCTTTTCCTGAACGGCTCGTCACTCGGCAGGAAGAAAAAGCAGCGGTACGAATACCGCCTTCGGTGGGACGACGTCGTCTACGAACCCGGCGAACTTAGAGCCGTCGCCTACAAGAACGAAAAGGCATGGGCATCCACGGTCGTCAGGACCGCAGGCGAGCCCGCAGGAGTGAAGATCACTGCTGATCGCAAACGTGTTCACGCGGACGGTCGGGACCTTAGTTTCATTACGGCAAGGATTGTCGACGCGCACGGCACGACTGTTCCCCAGGCGAACCACCAATTGACATTCCGCGTCGAAGGCCCCGGACACATTGCCGCCACCGACAATGGTGATCCCACGTGTTTCGTCGCCTTCCCGTCAGCCACGCGGCCCGCCTTCAACGGTTTGTGCCTTGCCATTGTTCGCACAAAGAATGGTGAACCTGGTGAGATTCGCGTGACGGCGACCACCAAGGGTCTGCCCCTTGCCTCGGTCACGATTGCTGCTGGGACAAAATAAGAAGCAAAGATGCTTCATGCGAATCAACCCTCGTCGAATTGAACAACCGACTCATCCTCTCACGGCGAGGATGGACGACACACTTTGCAAATCTTCCCGACAAACGACAGTCGCACTCAGGAAGCGAGTATGAGAATCCATATCACACTGGCGTTTGTTTTATTGGCGTCGGTAAGACTGTTCGCCCAGGACGTGCCGCTGGTTTATGACGTTGAACACACGGGGACAAAGTTCGACGCGCCCGTTTTGCCCGACTATGAAAAACTGCCAATCGTCCGCCCGTTGCCTGATCCTTTCGCCTGGTCGGATGGAAGCGGTCGTTCGACGGACTTCCGAGACTGGAGTCGACGTCGGTCTGAGATCAAAGCCGAGATTGAACATTACGGAATCGGACAGAGACCGCCTCGCCCAAAAAACATCACAGCGGATTTCAAAGACAGCACTCTGACGGTCAACGTCGCGGAGAATGGTGAAACACTGGTCCTGACGGCGCGTGTTCGTCTGCCCGAAGGTGACGGACCGTTTCCAGCAGTCATTGGAATCGGGTTCGGCGGTGGCAGTGGAAGTCTTCCTTCCGACATTTTTGCCGATCGGAACGTTGCGATGATTGGTTTTAATTTCAGCCAAGTGATGTCACACACACAAAAGCGAGGTCACGAACCGATCAATCGGCTGTACCCTGATTTGAATCACATCGGCGCGTACAGCGCGTGGCCGTGGGGAATCAGCCGGATCATCGATGGCTTGGAACTTGTGGAAGGAGTACTTCCAATTGATCGCAAACATCTCGCGGTCACCGGCTGTTCCTTCGCCGGAAAGATGGCTCTGTTTGCCGGAGCCTTTGATGAAAGAATCGCACTGACCATCGCACAGGAATCCGGCGGAGGCGGCGCGGCAGCGTGGCGGGTTTCCGAAACGCTGGGGAACGTTGAAACGCTTGGGAAGACTAGTCGTGCCTGGTTCCTTGAAGACATGTTCCGCTTCGGGAATTCCGTTGAAAAACTCCCGTATGACCATCACGAACTGATGGCAATGGTGGCTCCACGTGCATTGCTCGTGCTTGGCAATCCCGACTATGAATGGCTGGCCGATGAATCCGGATACGTTTCCTGCCGCGCTGCTCACGAAGTGTGGAAGAAGTTTGGCATCGCCGATCGCTTTGGGTTCTCGATCGTCGCCGGACACCAGCACTGTCAACTTCCTGACAGTCAGCGTCCGGAAGTCGAAGCGTTCGTCGACAGATTTCTTTTGGGAAAGAAAGGTGTCGACACGGTCGTCGCAAAGCATCCGTTCGGCGACTTTGAACACACGATGTGGTACGACGGATGGGCCACCGGCAAGTCGACATTCCCAACGCCCGATTCGACCAGCGTGGAAACGCTGTCTTTCGAGGCGGAAGACTTGAAACGCGGAACCGACTGGCTGGTTGCAAACGACGAAAAGGCGTCAGGTGGTAAATACGTGACCATCAAGTCCGGCAAGAACAGCCCCCAAGCGGCGCCTTCCGGCGTAGCCGCAACACTGATCGTTCCATTCACGACGAACGAAAATTCAAAGTACCATTTATTTGCTCGAGTCAATTGCCCGTCGGCCGATGATGATTCGTTCTGGTTCAAAGTTGACGACGGGAAGTTTGAGACGGCGAACGGATTGGGAACAATCGGCTGGGAATGGGTCAAGCTGGGCAGCATGACGCTGAAGCCCGGCGACCACACACTCACCCTGGCCTACCGCGAAGACGGCGCGTTGCTCGACAAAATCGCATTCACGACCTACCCGTTTGGCCCGGCAGCGCTGGAATTAAAATAATGCGGCGCCAGGCGGTCTTTGAAGGAAGCGATCGGACTGCGTGTCAAGATCGGCGTCGGAGTCAGCCATCGCGTCATCCAAAACGCGGAAGACGCTATGATCATTACGAAGCGTTTCTGAAAATTGACTCCGGAAAACGTCATGAAGCCACAGGGCATTGATCCAAAAGAACTCCAATAGAATTCGAAGCAGCCGATGCCCTTGCCGACTTTGGCATTCACTTGGGGCAAGCCGGACATGAGGTCTGGCGAACGGCCTTGCAGCCCATCCTAGAGAAGAATCTGGGCGAGCCGGCTGAAATCGATCATGCCCCTTCACCAATGGGAAACCCTGGACTCCGACCCCGAACCCACGATCACGGTACCTTTCAATGAAGATCAGTTTTCAAATGCGAATTGGAGTTGCCCTTCTACTTCTGTGGGGTTGCACTCATCTTAGCCACGCACAAACAAAGATCGTTGTCGACGCCACGAAGGCGGATTCCGTCATCGCTCCCGAAATCTATGGGCAATTCGCGGAACACCTGGGAGGCTGCGTCTACGGTGGACTGTGGGTTGGCCCCGATTCGCAGATTCCCAACGAGCAAGGCTATCGCAAGGATGTTCTGGACGCGCTTAAGCGGCTCAACGTTCCGGTTCTTCGTTGGCCGGGCGGTTGCTTCGCAGACGACTACCACTGGCGTGATGGTATCGGGCCTCGCGACGACAGGCCCCGGACGCTGAATATCTACTGGGGCGGCGACGAGACGAATGCGTTTGGTACGCATGAGTTTCTCGATCTTTGCGAAATACTCGGTTGTGAAGCCTACGTGGCCGGAAACGTGGGTTCCGGCACGGTCGAAGAAATGCGTGAGTGGGTCGAGTACATGACAAGCGACTCGAACAGCACGCTCGCACAAATGCGGCGAATGAATGGGCGCGAGAAACCGTGGCGCGTCAAGTACTTCGGGGTCGGCAACGAGAACTGGGGCTGCGGAGGGAACATGACGGCCGAATATTACTCCGACCTCTATCGACGTTATGCCACATACGTTCGAAACTTCAGCGGCAATCACATCACAAAAGTCGCGAACGGACCAAGTGGTCGTGATGTACCGTTCATGGATACGCTGGTCCGCAACGCCCACAAGCAAGCCGACGCCTTCAGCATGCACTATTACGTTCTGCCCGGGGCCGACTGGAACGCGAAAGGAGACGCATTGAACTTTCCGGAGTCGGAGTGGTTCTCCGTGATGCAGCAGACATATCAAGTCGAGGATCTCATCAAGGACTACATCGCGATCCTGGACGAAGTCGATCCTAATCGACGGCTTGACCTTTATGTCGACGAATGGGGGACCTGGTACGACCAGGCCCCGGATGCACCATCCGCACTCTATCAGCAAAACACGATCCGGGACGCCGTTTCAGCTGCTCTGTTCTTCCACATCTTCCACGAACATGCCGACCGAATCACGATGGGAAACATCGCACAGGTCGTCAACGTGCTGCAAGCAATGATCCTGACTCGCGACGATCGAATGCTGCTGACGCCGACGTATCACGTCTTCGAAATGTACAAGATTCATCAAGGCGCAAAGCATATTCCCCTGGACGTGAACAGTCCGGCCTACACGTGCACGACCGCGAATGCACCACCAACCAATCCTTCCGCCAGTTTCAAAACTGACGCAAACCCCGACAAGTTGTGGAGCAGTCAGGTGGACGCCATCTCAGCGTCCGCGTCACTGACAGCGGACGGAACGATCAACGTGTCGCTGGTGAACGCATCACCGACAGAGTCCTACCCGGTTGAGTTGGCTTTCGAGGGCTTGGAGCTGACCAAAGCGCACGGCCGAGTGCTTAGTGCACAGCGGATCGATGCTCACAATACGTTTGACGATCCGGAAGCGGTGCAACCGCAAGTAATCCGAAACTTGAAGACCGTCGCAAACACGATCCAGATCACCATTCCGCCGGCAAGTGTCTCGGCAGTCACTGCTCACTAGCGGACAACGGTGACAAGGCGTCAACCATGCGTCGGTGAAGCACACATGCCATGGACGGGCGCGGCGCTGCGGCCGTACCCCTGAGTTGCTGCGCAGATGGGTGCTGGCAGTAGTTCCTCGCAGCGAAGTGATATTCGGAGCGTCTTCGCCAATCACACTCCCATTCCTTCGAGCGTGTGTGCCAGCTTGCACATGTTTTGCGGATCAATCCGTGCAGGATCATCCTGGGTATCACGAGCCCGGGGGCCGTTGGCGCGAGCTTGCGATTTGTAGCTCGTGCTTGGTCTGCGGCGGACGCTGGTAGCGTTGTTTGCCGAAAGGAAAAGTGCCGTCGTTTCAACTATGTCACCGGAAGGGCACTGATTCAGTTGAAACACGAAAAAAGGCCTCAAGCAACAACGTGCTTAAGGCCTGTTGGGCTCGGTAAAGACCGAGTGCGGATGAGAGGATTTGAACCTCCACGTCCTTATCGGACACTAGAACCTGAATCTAGCGCGTCTGCCAGTTCCGCCACATCCGCTGAAATCGCCCCGAAGAAAATCTCGGGCGATTGAAAACTGCGGCCGCTAACAAACGACGAATCGATGTCGCGGCCGCGGCAGATTCAGGAAGATATCGCTTGGTCGGTTTGGTCGCAAGGGCAGCGAGCAGCCTGGCCGGTGCACGCCGCCGAGCACAACATTTCCCGATGGTCCGGCCCCTAGGGGCGGCTGCGTCCCGCGGCGATCAATTCGGCCAGTTCGGCCTTCATCCGCTGGGCGACATCAGGGTGCTGATCGATCACGTTGTTGGTTTCTCCCGGATCATCGGCCAAGTTGAACAACTGGAATTGCGGGATCGGATCCCGGACCAATCGCAGGTGCATGTTGTTGGCCTTTTTGCTGTCCGCGCGGACCAGTTTCCAGTCGCCGACACGATAGCCGTAGTTGTCGCCTTTGCCGTTATCCTGCTGGACCAGCGATTGGCGGCCCTGAGCGTCGTCGGCACCCAGCAGTGCGTCCGAAACATCAAAGCTGTCCAAGCACCCGTCGTCGGGCAACGGCACGCCGGCCATCGCGGCACAGCTGGCCGCCAGGTCGACGGTGCAAACAATTTTTTCCGATACGCCGGGACGAATCGTGCCGGGCCACCACGTGATCAGCGGCGTCCGGGTGCCGCCTTCGTAAACGTTGTACTTGCCACCGGTGAAGGGACCGTTGGGATCATGGTCGCCAAGCTTTTCGATCGCGTCGTCTTTGTATCCGTCGTCCAACACCGGACCGTTGTCGCTGCAGAACACGACCATGGTTTTCTGGTCCAACTGCAAGTCTTTCAATGTCGAAATCAGTTCGCCGACGCACCAGTCCAGTTCGACAATGGCATCGCCACGAGGCCCCAGGCCGGATGAGCCTTGAAAGCGTTCGTGCACCGCACGGGGAACGTGCAGGTCGTGGCTGGCAAAGAACAGAAAGAACGGTTCGCTTTGGTGGTCCTTGATCCATTGCTTGGATTCACTGACCCAGCGGTCCGAGAGGTCTTCGTCACGAAAACGGGCCGCGTGGCCACCGGTGTAGAAACCGATTCGGCTGATGCCGTTGTGGATGGTCGAATTGTGGCCGTGCGACCAGTCCATCTTCAGCGTGTCACGATGGGAAATGCCGGTGGGATGATCGGGTGATGGCTTTTTCTGGCCCACCCACAACGGATCTGCTGGATCCAGGTTCAACACGTGGTGGTCTTGAACATAGACCTGCGGAACGCGGTCGTTGGTCGTCGGCAGCAAGAAGCAATGGTCAAATCCGATCTCCAGCGGTCCGGGGGAAAGCTTGCCGTTCCAATCAGGCCCGGCGTCTTTGGTGCCCAGTCCCAAGTGCCATTTGCCGATGACCGCGGTGTGGTATCCGGCTGACTTCAACAGCGAAGCAATGGTGGTGGTCCCGGCCGGGATCAACGCGGGGCTGTTGGGCGGCGCTATGCCGGTGCCGTCTTCGCGAAACGCATAAGTGCCGGTCAAAAACGAGTAACGCGTCGGCGTGCAGGTCGATGCGGAGCAATACCCGCTGGTAAAGCGAAGGCCTTCGGCGGCCAATTGATCGATGTGCGGCGTTTCCAGTGCGGCGTGGCCATAGCAGGAAACGTCACCGTATCCCAAGTCGTCGGCCATGATCACGATGACATTGGGTGGATCCGCCGACTGGGCCGATGCCTGGGGACCGCCCAAGCCCAGGACCACAAGGCAGCACACCAGCGATACGACGCCCTGGCAAAACCGGATGTGCCGGTGCAAGGCGGTGGGGACAATGTTGTTGTCAAGTGATGCGGATGGTCTCATCCGGCCGGTCTCCTGAAGATGCGTCGGGGTTGAATCGGGAACCACAGCATAGCACGGACACGTTTGGAATCGCGGGCGATTGGGCGGATTCGACATTCGGGCGGGACGCATAGGAAAGCCATCGAAGCGACCCGATGTCCCGTCGGCTATCATCGAACATGTCCACCGGCGTGGCCCCGATGGTGCGATTTCCTGCGTCGCACAGTGATCGACGTCCCTGCGGTCGCGACGGGCAACCGATCGCCGGCAGACCACAATTCACTAGATCGAGGCAATGCAAATGCGATTCGTTCAACGACGATCCGTCAGAGACATTCCGACACGGTTCGGGCATGGTCTGTGGTGGGCTGTCGGCGCTGCCTGGATGGGCAGCTTTGTTGCCGGAACCGCAGGCCGCGGAGACGCCGCTGATGAAGTTCCTGCGGCCGATGTCTTGGTCGTGTTCGGCGCGGCCGGGGCTGACGAATATGCCGAACCGCTACGTCAGTGGGCCGCCGAACTGGAAGCCTTGCAAGATCATTCTGACATCCGGATACAGGTGATCGGCAGCCCCGCGGCTTCGCCCGACGACGCAGCATCAGCCGAAGTATCGGACGAGCCCACAAGCGATCGCCAGCGATTGCGTCGGGCGTTGGCCGAACGTGCCAAACCGATGACCGCCACCGGCGATGGTGACGCCGAATCCAGCGGTGGGCCGACATTGTGGTTGATCCTGCTGGGCCACGGCACCTTTGCCGACGACGTGGCAAAATTCAATCTGGTCGGTCCCGATGTGTCCGCCGCCGAATTGGCCCAGTGGCTATCGGCGACTTCGTCACGCACGGTGATCGTCAATGCCGCGTCGTGCAGCGGACCTTTCGTCAATCGGCTTTCCGGGCCTGATCGAGTCGTGGTGGCGGCGACCCAAAGCGGTGACGAACGCGACTGGACAAGGTTCGGCGGTTACTTTGTTCAAGCGATCATTTCCGATGCCGCTGATTTGGACCATGACGATGAGACCTCGGTCTTGGAAGCCTTTGTGATGGCCGCCGGCAAGACCCGTCAGTTCTATCGGGATGCCGGACGCATCGCCAGCGAACACGCGTTGATCGACGACAACGGGGATGCCCAGGGAACACCTGCCGAGTGGTTCGATGGGCTTTCGGCGGACCAGAAGCATGCCGAAGCCGACGGAAATCTTGCCAAACGAATCACTCTGGTGGCGGCGTCCGACCTGCCCCGGCTGGACGAGGCCCAGCGTGCCGAACGGGATGTGATCGAGCGCGATTTGGAAACGCTGAAACGTCGGAAGCCGGAAATGAATTCGGCCGAATACTGGAGTGCATTAGAAGCATTGATGTTGCGGCAAGCCGAACTTTACCAGCGATCCGCGGAGCAGTAGGCCGCACTCAAACGCATGGGGTGGCTCACCGAAGCGTCAATTCGGCGCATCGTCCGAAATTTTCACAAAAACCTATGGCGGCATGCCTGCCGTAGTCGCGGCGCCAGTGCCGCATTGAAGATTCCTCTGAAAATTTGTCAACGAAAGCGATACCCATCCGGAGCGAAAGGGTTCATTTTGAAGTCGGGTGCTCACTTTTGAAGTGCCGATTTGAAAACCAAACCCACTGCGGGAGTTTCTTTGAAACAGGCCCGCGAACGCTTTGACGGTGCAAGCAAGATGTTGACGAGTCAAACATTTCGGTCGCCGCTGACCCCGACGCTGTTGATCAGTTTTGCCGCCCTGCTGGTTGCACCCACCGCCGATGCGGTGGAGGTTGCCTATCGCAGGGACGCCAAGACGGTGGCCAACTCGGGCCTCTTGTTTCTGGACGGCCAGTACATCGCACCGCCTTATGCGGTGGGTTGGGATCTTCAATCCGGCTTGATTGTCAATGGTCACGAACTGGGACGACAGTATCTGGGAAAGCCGGCGGAAGAGTCGTCGGCCGGCGATTCTGACGCAATGCCCCCGCGGCGTCGCTTTTTCGCCCGCATGCGCAGCAACCGCATTCAAACGTTGCAGCAGTTAAGCGAAACGATCAATGCCACGTTGCTAGGCGATGCTCGGGCAGTCGTCGTCCTTGAAAAAGGCCGCCATCCGATCGTATTGGATTCCTATGAAGGTTCGCCGGAGTTGCTGTTGGCGATTCACACCCGCACGCTCGGTGCTTCCTTGGATGAGATGTTGGATTCGATCGTCTTGACCGATACGGATCGTTCGCAATTGGCACAATTTGTCACCGATTTGGAGATCACGCCCGCGTTGGAAGACCGGGTTCGTTACGCGCTGGACATCTCGGATCAAATCGTCTTGATGAACGAATCGAATACGGAAAAGGCGGCCGTGTTGGATCGATACACTTATCCGCTGACGATTTTTGCGATGATCTGTGTCGCCTGTGGGTTCGGGCACTTGTTGCAACACAAACCGGTGTTGGAATCCACTGGTGATCCGCAAACCGATTCGTCACGCCAGCGTACGATCGTCATGCGATCGCTGTTGATTTTCGTGTTTCTGTCAGCGGTTGATTTGATTTGGACGATGTTGGCGTCGCACACCGGTTCGATGCGTGAATTAAATCCGTTGGGCAATGGTTTGTTAAGCAACCCGACGCACTTGATCGCCTTCAAATCTGCCGTGGTGATGATGTCGGCGGGAATCTTGTATGTGCTGCATCAACGATCGGTCGCACAGATGGCATCCTGGTGGGGATGTTTGGTGCTGACGTTGTTGACCGCTCGTTGGTTGATCTTCAACTCGATGTTCATGTAGTCGCCCAGTTGCGGTGCGACGGCACGCCTGTGCGTGTGGTCCGGTGATCTTTTCACGCAAAGGACCGCCGGGGCAGTTGGTGACCCGTTTGAGTCTTGGTGGATGTTATTCAGCGTCAACACGTCCAGTGGCGGACGATCTGGTTAAACCGTTCGATGCCATCGGCGATTTGCCGAATCGAAATCGATTCGTCACTGGTGTGTGCTTGGGCGATGTCGCCGGGGCCTAGAACAACACGTGATCGCAGTTCGGTCAGCACACCGCCGTCGGTCCCATAGCAAACCGTCGCCGGTTGCGTGCCGGTGATCGATGCCAGTTGGCGAATGTGGGGCTGATCGGCTTCGCACCAAAACGGCGGACATCCCGGATGCCGTGTGAACTGCACGCCCTGTGCTTCGGCCAGTGTGCGAACTTCGTCGATCAAATCTTCGCCATCAATCCCCGGCATCGGCCGAAGCGAACACCAAGCCTTGCACCGGGGCGGCGTGATGTTGACCACATTCATGGAATCGCTGACGCCGAAGTTCCAAGACAGCGTCGGCGGATCGAACTGATCGTTTTGGTACCGCGTGTCTGATTCGGTGCGGTGATAGATTTCCAGCAGCTTGTCCAGCAATGGCACCATGGCGATGTTGGCGTTGATGCCGTCGCGCGTGCTGCTGTGCCCCGCCCTGCCCTGGCTGGTCAGTGTGAATCCGGTGATGCCTTTGTGAGCGTGATAGACCGCAAGGCCGGTCGGTTCGCCGATCACAGCCAGCGGTTGGGCTTCGACCAGTTGGCGGTACGCGCCGCTGTGCTGGACCAAGTGCTGGGCACCCTGGAAACCCACTTCTTCGTCCGCCGTGCAGACCACCCAGATCGGCGCCCGCTGTTCATCCGCGGCAATCCCACGCAACGTTTGGATCATGACGGCCAATGATCCTTTCATGTCACAGGTCCCGCGGCCATACATCTGGCCGTCGGTGATGACGGGCGTGAACGGATCACCGCCGGGTCCGTCCCAGCCGTCGGCGGGGACCACATCGGTGTGACAGAAATACGCGAATCCCGATTCGGTGGGGAACGACGAATCAACGGGCGGCAAGGAGCCGTGGGATGGTCCCGCCGCGTCGGTCGTCGATGCGGGGACTGGCGGCCTGACCGCCACGAGGTTGGATTTAGTGACACCTTGTGCGTCGATATAGGTGCTGTTTTCAACACGAAACCCCAGTTCCGACAGGACGTCAGCGATGTGGCCGTGGATGTCCACGTTGCTGGTGTGGCTGATCGTCGGATAGCGAATCAGCGAATCCAACAATTCACAGCATTGGCCGACGGCGGCGGAACGGGCGGGCTGAAAAGGGGATGAGGTCATGGATTCCATTGTTCCAAAACACGAATCAGCGCGTCGCGATCGGCGCCGATCACTTCCGTTTGGATTGATTGCAGCCAGCCCAACGCTTGTCGCCGATCCGCATCGGTTCCGGCCGACGGGCTGACCGAATGAAAACACGCGCGGGCGGCCAACGCCGTGTCCCCAGCGTCGACGAGTGAATCGGCGGCCAAACGGTCGACCAGGGCGATGGGCATGCGGTCGCGGGCGAAGCGTTTGTTGCGGCCCGCGGTCCGAACGATGACCCGATCGGGCGACGATTCCACCAAAACAACTTTGACGGCGCTGGTCAAGTCGATCGAATCACCCGGGGACAACCGGTTCAGTGATCGATCCACTGCCCCACGATAGTACTGGGCCAACTCGGCGAACTGACGAACGGCCTCCGCACGCCGATCTTGCTGGGAGTTGGCCGCGGCGGCAATGGCGGCTTTGGCTAAAACAATTGCCCGGTCCAGCTGGCCCGATCGCAACGCGTTCATGGCGTCTTGATAGGCATCATCGCCACGACGAATTTGGTCGTTGCTTACCGGAGGCGTTTTAACGAGCGGCTCTGTTGGTTCAGGGCCGGGCATCGTCGCGGGATCCGGTGATGTCGTGGATGAAGTATCGATCGGTGTGGATGGCTGGGGGATCGACGGCGGTGATAGCTCGTCTGGAGATGAATCACTCGGCGATACTGTATCGGACGAAGATGGTTCCTGGTCGAACCAGGATTCACCGAGATCCGCGGCAAGTGAAGACCGATCGCTGCGGCCGGGCGGTATCACCGGCGTCTGTTGGGAAGCACCGTTTTGCTGCTGCTCCGGTGCAACGTCTGGTCGGCCTTGGGCGTTCGGTGTGTCGATCGATGCCATTAGCGAATCGCCATTGCCAACTTCCGTAGAATCGCCGTCACCCGAAAGCAAGGTGACGCCTGCCCAGCCGACCAGGCTGACGACCGATGCGACGACCAGGGTGACAGCCAATCCACCGGGGCGACGTTTGGACGCCCGGCGATGGGGGCGATGAGCGTCGGGATCGGGTGTGATGAAAGGATCATCCCCGGTGTCCGGTGATGGTCGCGTGGCAACGGACGGGGCTGTGGCTTGAGGCGGGGCCTGCGCGAGGGCTGCGGCCGGAATTGCCAGGGGGATCGCTTCGGAATCCACTTCGCCGCCGGCGGGCTGCACCGTTGCGGTTGGTGGCTCGGCTTGCTCCGGTGCATGGAGTTGTTGTTTTGTCGCCGGCTCGGGCGTGGACGGCGGAGGCGGCGTGGTGACCGCAGGCTGCGTAGCGGTCTTCAGCGGTGCCAGCGGGTCACCGGTGGGCAACCACTTGGCCAATGGATCGGAGGGGCCGGCCATGGTCTAAGGCGTTTCTTCCCACATGTCGTAAAGCGGCATGTGACGGTAATAGACCTCCAGGCAATACAGGCTGAGGCAGGTCGTGTACAGTCGTCCGCCGGCACGGTCGCCCCACTTGTCGCCCTGTGGTGCCCAACTGCCTTTTTCTCGCCCGCGTTTGGTTTGCGCTTGAGGCAACGCTTCACGCATGCGGTTGTTCCACAGCGACCAAGCGGACGTGCCGTAGTGGTGCAATACCTGGGTCGCGTAGTACCAGTAATAAACGTCCGACTGGTCGATGTCGAACATGTAGTTGTCCAACAAGTTTTTGACACCGCGTTGCATCGAACGGTGTTCGCGTTGCCAGCCGGTGTATTGCCGAATCAGCAACCCCTCGGCGTTCATCGATGGTGTTTCACCATAGCCGGGCAAGTAGCCGTAGGCTGATCCGGCGCCCAAGGACACCGTGTCCATGAACCGGTCGATGCCGTACCAGACCTTGTCGTCGATCGTCAAATCAGGTGCCGCGCGACCGCTTTGAAAAGCCATCACGTACCAACCGGTCACCGAAAGGTCGCCTTCGATGTCGCGGAAGCGGTAACGCCAACCGCCGGTCGCCGATTGGGCGTCGCTGCAGTAATCCAGCGACGCTTGAGCGTAGGGCTTCAGCCATGAATCGCCCGTCATCGCATAGGCTTCGCAAACCGCGATGGTTGCTTGGGCTTGGGCGTAGGCCTGTTCGTCATCACCGCTGACGACTTTCTGACAAAAGAACCCGTCACGACGCTGTTCCTTGGTCAAGAACTTCAAGCCCTTCAGGACTTCATCCGCATAGGTTCCTTCCCGGTGCGTGTTGCCGTCGCCCATGAAGGCCAGCAACGCCATCGAAGTCGCCGCGATCTTGTTCTCGTTTCGCACGCCGTCGCGATAAGGCCCCCGCATGCTCCAGGCGCCGTTGTCCATTTGTTGACGTTTCAGCCAAGCCAAACCCGAGTCCACCGCTTCGGCGGTTTGCGGGGTTCCACCGTATCGTTTCATCAATTCCGCTTTGGTCGCCCCGCGGCGTCCACCGAACATCGGATTGGTGACCTGGACCATCGGGCCGACACCGATGTTTGCCTCGGTCGGATCCTTCGGTTGGTCGACTTTCAGTGAATCGAATTCCAGCGGCGTGTCAAAATCGATGGGGGCGTCTTCGATGAATTCCGATTCGGCGTCACTGAGTGCGTCGACCGGATCGATCGAAAACTCTGCCAATGCATCGAACGAATCACCGGTGGAATCGCCCAGCACCATCATCACGGTGCCCAAGCCTTCGCCGACCGGTGTGCTGATCAAACCCAAGATGACCAGCAAGATCAGGTGCACGATCATGCTGATCAGCCACGGCGGGGCTTTCTTGGACAGGTCTTCTTTGGGCTCTTCGGCTTCGCCGGACGGTTCAGCGGCGGCCGAATCGGCATCGGCATCCGGAGAGTCACCTTTGGGTGGCGCGGCAGATGCCGATGGTGACGCCTTGGCTGCGGGGGTCGCCGGCGTATGAGGCTTCGCTTTCGTCGCGGCCGGATCGGGCAGTTCGTCGAGTTCGCCCCGCCAGCGGACGCCTTTGGCCGAACCGACACCGGTGGGCGGGGGCGGCAACGGTGGTTCGCCCGTCGTGGCGGATTGTTTGCGTCGGCCTTGATGGGATGTCGGCGGCGGCGGTGGGACCAGCGGCGGCGTTGGCGGCGACGCATCGGCGGGGGAGCCGTTGGGGACCGATGGTCCGGCCGACGATTTGGACGAGTCGATCGAAGGTTCGAGATTCGACATCCGCGCCCCCGTCGCAGCAGCGTCAAAAGATGATGGAAGATCAGAAAAGTTGCAGGCGGCGAACGGTCAACCGGATGGCCGGTGAGATTCCCCCGGGTTGCCCACTGCATGAGGACGATTACGTCGACGCGATCGTTCGGAAAAAGTCCCACTTTCCCCGGTGAGACAGCTTCCAGTGGGCAACGATGCTTGACGGGATCGGCTTCGTGACGTTCCAGTCTAGCACGGTGATCCGTCGGATGACAAAACGATTTGGTGCGAAGACGACGCCGCGGCGGATCGGCCCGTCTGCGGCACTGGATCGGTCCCGGGGTGTGACGTCGGCGCGTGATGTCGGTAACGATGAATCGGATGATGCAGGCTTTGCGGGATAGGATCGGTCAAAAGACACCCGTCAAAAGGACCCCGGCGATGCGAGATCACCAATCAAACGATTCCTTGGCGGTGTCGCGTGGATTCTCCAACGGACGCCCGGTGCCACCGTTGTCTAGCCGCCGGTTGGATGTCGGCCACGCGGTCGCGGCGGTCCAGCGGAAACACTGTATACCCATGCCCACGCAGGCGTTCAGGGCCATCCTGGTCGTCGTGCTGCTGTGTTGTTCCGGCCCGGTCCGATCGCAAAGTGCGGTCCAATCGCAAAGCGGTCTGTCGCCGGGTTCGGGGTCGGCGGAAGCTGTCGGCGAACAACAGCCGAATCGGCCCGTCGGGACGGACGCGTGGGTCTGGATTCAGCCCTCGATGCCCAGTCGCTTTGCCGATGCAACACGACCGGTGGACGCGGCGGTTGGCGGTACAGAGGACAACGGAGCGGGGGCCAGACTCGATGAGGCATTCCGTTGGTTTCCCGATCCGATTCGCCGGCTGAGAGTTCAGATCATTCGCTTTGATGCCCGGCGATTGGAATACGTCCAGACCGCCGATCAGCCGGAAGCCAGCGTGGTCGCCGCGGATCGAGTGGTGTGGGCGATGCCGATTCGGTGGCAGCCCGGTCAGCGTCAGGCCATCGACGCTTTGGTTCGTGGCGATGACGACGCGGCGTTGCGAGCACTGTTGCAGCAAACCGAACAGAGGCCGGCGGTCTGGTTACAGCAGTGGTTGTCGATGGCTGCCGCCCAGGCCGCATCGCGCAGCGGACGTTCGGAGATCGCGTTGGAGATCGTCCGGCAATTGGATCGACGGCCGTTGCCGCCGATGGTCGTCGGCTGGCTGCCCGTTCGCTGGTTGTCTTCATCGGAACGGCCGGGCGGAATCGACGCCCAGGCGGCACGCGCGGCCCTGGCCGATCCCTCCGATGCGGTGCGATTGGTCGCCGCATCGGCATTGTTGGAAAAGGATCGTGCCGCGGCTTCGGCCGTGTTGGCCAGGCTATCTGGTGGACAGCAACGACCGCTGATCGCCGCACTGGCGTCCGCCCAGATGTTGCGGACGATGAATCCGGCACAGTGGACCGAAGATCTGGCCGTCAATTTGCGTCGTGTGGAGACCCTGCCGCTGGCGATTCAGATGGGGCCGTTGTCGATGGCGGCCGAACGCACGGACAGGGCTGGCCTGGATTCGACCGCCGAAGACCTGGAAACGTCGCTTCGTTGGGCCCCGGTCGCCCCCCATCCGGTGCGGCCCGAAACGCTGCAGATGTTGGTCGGCGGGACCGTGGGAGGGCCCTGACATTCGTCGGAAACAAAGGCGATATTAGGACTTGCCGCCAAAAGGACTTGCCGATAGATTCCGCGATTCGTTCTAGCAAGTTCCTTAAGATTTAAAGTCAGTCTCGTGGCGGTTCAGCGAACCTTCATGGCCAAACCCGGCCAAGTCGAACAACACTGGTATCACGTCGATGCATCGGACGAAGTCCTGGGCCGGCTGGCCGGCGACATCGCCGTCGTGCTGATGGGCAAGCATAAGCCGGAATACACACCGCACGTCGATTGTGGTGACTTCGTCGTCGTGACCAACGCCGAAAAAGTGGCCATGACGGGCAACAAGATGAGTGATCGGCACTACACGTGGTACACCGGCTATCCCGGGCTGCATCTGGAAAGCTATGGCGATCGTCGCGACCGCAAGCCGGAAGATCTGATTCTGCACGCCGTGCGTCGCATGCTGCCCAAGAACAAGTTGGCCGCAAAGATGCTGAAGAAGCTGAAGATCTACAGCGGCTCAGAGCATCCGCACACGGCTCAACAGCCTTCGGAATTGCAGCGAACCAGCAAAAAGGTCTGACACCGACGTGTCGACTTGAAAGTCAGGGCCTCAGTCGATGAGGCGGCTTTTCATTAACGTCACATCCATCCGCGTCCCGTTCATCATCGCACCAAACAGCATTCCATGGTTTCCATCAAAAAGGACAAGATCAGCGGCGATTGCCTGGGCACCGGCCGACGCAAAAGCAGCGTCGCTCGTGTCCGTATCCGTTCCGGCAGCGGCAAAATCGTGATCAACCGTAAGCCGATCGAAGAGTATTTTGCCAACGAACAGGACGTTGCCGCGATCCGTTCGACCCTGGATGCCGTGGAATTGGGCGACAAGCTGGATGTGTTCGTGCGTGTCAGCGGCGGCGGAATGACCGGCCAAAGCGGTGCCGTCCGCATGGGCCTGGCTCGTGCCTTGACCGGATACGACGAATCGTTGCACGAAACCCTACGCGACGGCAACTTCCTGACTCGCGATTCGCGAATGAAGGAACGGAAGAAGCCCGGTCTGCGTGGTGCCCGTCGTGGCGTCCAGTTCAGCAAGCGTTAATACGCCGCTGGCTACATTCCGACTGGTGTTTGCGTCAGTTTTCGCTACGATCTGACGCACCGGGATCTTTGGCGCGTCGCTTGCACCGTCATGCATGGGTTCTGTATCCTGCCAAGCCGTCATGGGCCACCAGGTGTGGTGACCGGCCGGTTTCTCTGAAAAATCGGCCATTTTCTCTTCTCGGGCTCGGTGCCCGAAAAGCGGCAGCAGGTTTCATCGGTAAACGGAAATATCAGTTTTGGGAAAAAAAGAAGAGGCCTTCGAAGTCGAAGGTACTGTCACGCAAGCCTTGGCAAACACTCGGTTCCGCGTGCAATTGGAAACAGGTAACGAAGTCATGGCGCACGTCGCCGGGCGCATGCGGAAGCACTTCATTCGGATCGTCCCCGGTGACAAGGTTCGCGTTGAACTGTCGCCCTACGATCTGACGAAGGGCCGAATCACCTATCGCGAACGCTAACACTTCATCGATCGTCGCTATGCTTGATTCTGTACGTTCAAATGGCAATTCCAGCGTCGCGATGCGGCGATTCGGTTTTGCTTCATTCGCAGTTTGTCTGGCCATCACACTGGTCGGTTGTAACGTACAGACCCGCAGCAGCAGCCCGGGCCCGATCGATGCGGACGCTCCGGAAGAATTTTCGTCCACCGATTCGGGGCTGCAGTATCGGATCCTGCGTAAGGGCAACGGGAACATGCCGGGCCCGACCAGTCGCGTCGTCGTTGATTACGTGGGCACGTTGGACAACGGCATCGAGTTTGATAGCTCGTACCGTCGATCCGATCCGACGTCGTTTCGTCTGACCGATGTCGTTCGTGGCTGGACCGAAGGTCTGCAGCTGGTCAGCGAAGGCGGGATGATTGAGCTGAAGATCCCGGCGGAAATGGGTTATGGCAATTCGCCGCCACCCGGCAGCGGAATTCCGATCGGCGCGACGTTGAACTTCATCGTCGAATTGCACGAAATCAAGTAGGCCCGGCGGCAGACCGCGATACCTAGCCGCGTAGAAACACCGGTTGGCTTTCTTTGCTGCTAGCCGCATCGTATCGATAACCGTCGGCGTCGAACGTTTGCAGTTTCTTTGGCGTTTTCGCTTTTTTGCGAATCGCCCACGATGCCATTGTCCCTCGTGCGACTTTGGCAAAGACCGTGATCATCTTGTACTCGCCGTCTTTGTTTTCCTTGAAGACGGGGGTGATGATCGGGAACGGAAACGTCTTTGGACCGATCGCTTTCAGGTATTCCTGGGATGCCAAGTTCAATAGGAACTTTGCACCGGTCGTCTCCATCGACTTGATCAAACGGTCCCGGACCTTGTCACCCCAGAACGCGTAGAGGTCTTTTCCGCGTTCCGTCTTCAGCGACGTGCCCATCTCCAATCGGTACGGAAGCATCAGGTCCTTGGGACGCAGCACGCCGTACAGTCCCGACAAAATGCGAAGGTGATCCTGGGCATAGTCCCATTGTTTGGGCGTCCATTGGTCCGTTTTCAGCCCGCGATAGACGTCGCCTTGGAAGGCACACGCCGCCGGCCGACCGCCATTTCGTGCGGTGGGGATCTCCCAGTCTTGGAATCGTTGGTGATTCAATTCGGCCAACGAATCGCTGATGCCCATCAGGTCGCGAAGCGCATTCGGGGTTGCTTCGGCCAGTTGTGACGCCAGTTGTTGGCTGTCGTCGGGGAATGGGATCTTGGTCGTGCCAGTGAGGGAGACGGGCGAATCAAAGTCCAGGGTTTTCGAGGGCGACAAAATCGACAGCATGGATCATTCGGTCGGACGGAAGATCGGTCCGGTGTCACGACTTCGTTTGACTGGAAATCGCGGCCACCGGTTTGATGGGTTGATTAAACGTGCACAAGTGAAACGACGCTTGCGGCAGTAATTCAGCCGGCATCGCCTTCGGAATCCGAACCGGTGCGTTGACCCACTTGGTCATCGATCATCAACAGGCCCATCGGGTTGTCGCCGACTTTACGAAGCTTTTCAACGATCGACAGCACCGTCGATTCTTCTTCGACCTGCTCGCTGACGAACCACTGCAGGAATGCAATCGCCGCGTGGTCACTATGCTTGGCCGCCAAGTCCACCAATTGGTTGATCTTTCGGGTGACCAGGCACTCGTGTTGGTAGCTGTCTTCGAAAGCTTCCAGCACGCTGCCGAATTCGATTTTCGGGGTATCGATCTGTTGCAAGATGACTCGGCCGCCACGTTCGTTGATGTGGTCGACGAACTTCATCGCATGCATGCGTTCTTCGTCGGCTTGCAGTTGCATCCAGGACGCCATGCCGTCCCAGTTTTCGGCGGCAAAGTAGTTCATCATCGAAAGGTAAAGATACGACGAATAAAACTCGGCGTTCAGGTGATCGTTAAACGCGTCTTGGATTTCTTGGTGCACGACATTGTGTCCGGCAGGAAAGGAAGCGACTTGGAAGGCCTAGCCCGCAATCTATCACGCCATCGAGATCGATCCCACGAGGGAAATTTGACGGAATGGTATGTCATCGACCATGCGCTATTGCACGGCGATGTCGGCGGGATTCATTCCGTTGCGGAAGCATTTTCGGACCGCCTGCGACCGGCGACCGCAGCGTAGGCCAGCAGGTCACTGCGGTCCAAGCAGTGGTCGCGGAGCCGCTTTTCCACCGCGACCGATTGGTCCGCCGGGACGTCGCCGAGCAATTCGATCAAACGTGCGATGTACGTTTGCAACGGAATCTCAGCCGGCATTTTGTCGATCATGACCGACAGGGCTTTGGCGGGCTGGTCCGATCTGGCCAGCAGTTCCGCGTACGTTTCGATTGCACCGGTTCCGTGTACCGACGGATCAACCGTGTCGGCTTTGCGTGCGAACAATCGCAGATTGTCCGGCACGTCGTGTCCGAGCAACGTTCGATAAAACGCGCGGTACATCGGATAGAATTCGGCAAAAGGTTCATCGCCAGGGTATTGGAATTGGCTGTTCAGCTTGGAACCATAGTTAGTAAGCTCCAGGGCCATTTCCAGTTGTCGTGGATCGGTCAGCACACTGGCGATCTTAACCGTGGACGCCAAGTGGGTTGTGTCCAGGTGGTAGCCGCCACCGGCCAAAAGATCCGGATTTTCTTCCAGCAGTTTCCCGAGCGACTTTGAGGCAAGCTGACCGGCATCGGGGGCGGGCGACGAGTCTTTGATCCGGCCGTGGATGTCTTGTCGTACGAGGTCGGTAAGCTCGTTGTAAAAGTGCAGCAGCAGTTTTTCCGCTGCGGCTTGGCGTTCGGCCAACGGCATTCCCGCGATCGTTTGTTCGTACATCGTGATGCTGTTGCACGTGCCTTGATGCTCCAGCACCAATTCGTAGCCACGACCGACGTCGATCGCTTCGTGCACCAGCACCTGGATCAGTGCATCGTAATTGTCGTCGTCAACATCGACCGATGACATCAGTCGACGCACCAATTCGCGATCTCCGATCGGCCGAAGGTACATCCAGCCTTCCATCACGCGACCTTGTTGGATCAACATCGCGCCGGCTTCGCGGCACCCCCGCAGCAACCCGTCCTCCAAACGTCGCTCGGTCTCCGGTGAATGCTGGTTTTCATCGGACGTGGCGACCGCGGGCAGGCCCAATTCTAACCGTGTCGCCATCTTCATGGCCTCAAATAACTCAACCGGCTGACCCTGCGCCCGATAATGTGCCAGCATTTGGCGAACGATGCTTGCTGCGTCATCCGTGGTGTCACGCAGTCGCGTGGTGAAGTCTTCGGTGCGGTCGTTCAAAACGGTGGAAACCTGTGTGTCGGCGGGGCGTCTGGGATCAAGGCCGGGGACGCGATTCGGCGTAAGTGTCAAAGCGTCTTTCGATCATTCTGGGGCCACGGTCATTCCAAACGCTTTGGATCTTGTTGGCAAGCCGGTCCAGCCGATCCGTGGCAATGGATGTTGTCGGTAGAGCGGCAAGACGTATGAAATGACAAAGGGTTGGCGGGGATCACGATCCGGTCGCGTCCGATCGCAGTTCCGTCTGAACGTCTTGCAGAGCCTTTTCATAGTGCTTCAGCGTCGCGGTCAGTCCCAGCGTACGAGCGGTGTCGCACAACAAACGCAATGCCGCCAAGCGAATCTTCGGTGGGGCGATGATTTCACGCCGCAGCGCACACAGCCGCAACGATTTCAGCGCTGATTCGGATTCCCCCAGTGCAAGTTCGCTGCGGGCACGCATCAGAAATGCTTGAGGCGAATATTCATCACAGTTCAACGCCGGCTGAACGGCATCGATGGCGTTTTGAAAATCACCGGCGTCAAAGTGGGCTTCGGAAAGGATCACACACAAGTGCTTCAACGACGCATCGCGTTTCAAACGCCCGGTGCAAATTTCAATGCGTTGTCGGATCCAATCCCTCTGACTGCGAACCAGTTCTTCGTCGGCTTCGGCCGAATTGACTCGGCTGGCCAAGTCGTTGGCTTCGCGGAACTGCTGCAGCGATCGAGCCAGAATGGCTTCTTCCAACTGCCACTGCACGTCATTGTTATCGGGGAAAATCTTGGCGGCTTGTGCCAGTACCCGCTTTGCTTCCAGCGGCCGATGTTCGTCACGGTACAGCCGTCCCAGTTCCAGGAATTGGTCGACGTTGCCGTGGTTTTCCCGAATCGCACGTTCCAAATGCTGACGTCGTTCCAGCTGGACCTTCGGTTCCATCACAGCCTTGCCGGGCTGTGGGTCGGGGACCTTTTGCTGAAGCGAATCGTCGGGGGAATCCATCGGGCCGTCGCACGGCGGAGACTGGGAATCGGGGAACGTCACGCCATTTTAGCAGGAACCGATTGGCCCGGCGTCGCAACACGATCGTCTTGCCATCGGCTGGAACCAGCGGGGGCACCGGGCGACACCCAGGTCACTCGGCGACATCCAGATACAGCGATCGGACGTTGTCCGCATCCAAGGCGATCGGGTTGAAGGTACCGGTCCATTGTCGCAGTGCGTCGTCGGCAAATTCGTCGATCTGGCCGCTGGGAATTGCCAAGTCCGCTAGGTTGGTCGCCAACCCCGCACGCCGGACCCATTGCTGTACCAAGTCGGCCAGTCGATCCGACGGGCTTTGGTCCGATGGCGGCAGATCCAATTCGCGCAACAGTTCCGCATACCACTGTTGATGCTGTTGCCCGTTCAAGCGGATCACCGCCGGCAACATCAGCCCGACCGCTTGGCCGTGGGCGATTCCGTGACGTGCGGTCAGTGGGTTCGCCGTTGCATGAGCGGCGCCCAACATCGACGTTTCGATGGCCATGCCAGCCAAGCTGGCCCCCAATTGCATTTGGCTGCGTGCCTCCAGGTCGTTCGGATCGTCCAGCACGCGTGGGAATCCCGACGCCAGCATCCCAAAGGCTCGTCGGCTGTACGTGATCGACATCTCGTTCCGCCGTTTGGTGACGTACGTTTCTATCGCGTGCGACAGCGCATCAATCCCCGTCAACGCGGTCACGCTGGCCGGTTGGGTCAGGGTCAACGTTGGGTCCAGCAAGGCGACACGGCAAGCCGCGCGGGGATCGCCGCACGGCATTTTGACGTGCGTCTTGGCGTCGCTGATCAAAGCAAACGACTGGCTCTCGCTGCCGGTGCCCGCTGTCGTCGGCACCGCGATCATGGGCAATAAATCCGTGGTCGCTTTTCCGACACCCGCGTAGTCGTGGATGGATCCACCACAGCAGTAAACGAAATTGATTCCCTTGCAACAGTCCATGCTGCTCCCGCCACCGAGTCCGACCAAGACATCCGGTTGAAAATCTGCCGTGCACCGTACCCCTGCGTCGACCATGTCGGAGGTGGGGTTTTCACCGAAGTCGTGGAATGAAGCGGTCTCCAGACCTGACGACTGCAGCAATCCCATCGCATGATCGAAATGTCCGGCATCAATCAACCCAGGATCACAGACAACCATCACTTTGCGGGCGCGAGGACCCTGCCCCGCCGAAATCTGTGCCGTGATATCGCCCAGTTGATCCAACGAGCCATCACCAAAGACGAAGCGTGTGCGCTGTTGAATGTCGAATGGTTGCATGTTGGATCGGACGGAAGGGTTGGGATGGCGGGAGGGGCGGGCGGTGAGAGTACACGATGGTCGGACGGGGAAAGCCCGGGGGCGGCCGGACGGCGAAATCGACCGCAAAAGCATCGACCGCGGGAACATTGTACGCCGGTCTTGGCCGGACGGTTTTAGGCGAAACGGTCTGACCAGGCGATGCCCGATCGGATGATCAAGTCGGAAACGACCAGGCCGAACGAAACCCCGATGCCAGGCATTACCACGAGGTGTCATCCACGGTCAAAAGCAATTGCCAAACGCACACACCGATCAACAATCCGGCGATCACCGCCGCAACGGGGACACGCAGCCACCACGGTCGGCGACGGATCGGAATGTCAGTCACGGCGATGCAGGTCGGGGTGAACAAGGCGACCGCATACAGCCATGCCGGATAGTCTTCCCAAGTGTAGAACCGGGACGTTGTGGTCAATGCGGCGATCATTCCGGCCAATGGGAAAAACACGACTGAAACCACCCGCGACGGCAAAGTGGCTGTGCCCCGCAATGTGACGACGACCTGGCAGGCAAGCGTTGCGGAGATTGCCGCCAGGCACCACTGCGCCGGGGCCGCATAGTTCAACGCGGTCAAAAGCATCGCGGGACCAAGTCCGGCCAAGCCCACCAGCAAAAGCCAGCTGCCTGCACCGCTCCGGTGCAACGATTGGAATGAAGCGATGTTCAGCAGGACGCTGACAACGACCAACGCGAACCACGTCCGATGAAGCGGCAGTGTGTCGACCCAACCTTCGCCGGTTGGCAGCACCATGAACGCGAGCCATGTGGAACCCAAGCCGACCAATAACATTCGCCAGCCGTTCCAAGGTTCGGTAACGGCGAACATTCCACACGCGGCCAGGGCCAGTACGAACAATGGTGCAATGACGCTACGCCACGCCTCATCGTCGAACACCCAGGCGACGAACGATTGCTCGCTTTCCGAGAAGTGAAAACCGATGGCCAACGACCCAAGCATGGCCAAGCACCAACCGGCCGCGGCCACCAGAGCAGCCGCACCGGTTCGATTCCATGGCGATTTGGCGACTTCGTCAACGCCAGACACGCCGGCAACACGACCGGCCGTCCAGGCGGCGACAAATGCGATCACGGCTGGCAAGGCCATACAGCCCACCAGCAACTCAGTGCTGAAAGTCACTCCTAGGGAACGAACTTCAAAGTCGCTTTGATGGCGACGTCGTTGTCGATCTTGCCTTGACCGTAGGTCATGCCCCATTTGGTACGATCGATTTTGAATTCGGCCGTCAGTGTGGCACCGTCCGACTTGGCCACACAAACCACGGGGACTTCGACCGTTTCCGTTTTGCCCAGCATCGTCAATTTCCCGATCATCTTTCCGGTTCGCGGCTCATCGCCGGCCACCATCTTGTCCGATTCAAATCGGATCTCGGGGTACTTGCGAACGTCAAAAAAGTCGGGGTTCTTCAGGTGGTTGGTCAGTTTCGGATTGTCCGACCACAGGCTGGCCGTTTGGATGACCACTTTCAACGAAGCGTCCAGAGGATTTTCGGGATTCAGCGTCGCGTCGGCTGCGAATTTCTTGAATCCGCCGTCGTGCTTTCCGTCGGGCTTGGTGCCGACAAAACTGATCTTCGAATCATCGGGGACCAATTTCAAACCTTCGGCACCGGCCGGAGCGTTCAAGAAAAACGCGGCACAGGCAACCGCGGACAGCGTCATACGAAGCGACATGGAGGGGCTCACAAACGAGGGAGTCGATCGAAATCGGGGAGAAGGACAAAACGCATGCCCCGGTCGGGACACCGTTCAACCCGACCAATAGTTTAAAGCTGCGACAACCCGCCACGGTCGCCGAAGAAAACTTTTTCGCCGATGCTGTTCCAGCGGCGGGTCAGGATACGGTCGCGGCCCAGTCGCACAGTGAATTGATGTATGCGGCGGTCCCGTCACGATTCCAGCTGTCCAATTGATCCTGCGATTTCAGTTGTCGTCCGCGTTGCATCGGCGTGACGAAAAAACCACTGGAAACGTCAGGCAGTGCCGACATGTCGCCCCACAATTTTTCAAACTGGCTGACCGGGAAAATGTCTTCTTGGCCGTGCCCCCAGCGTTTCTTGACGTCTTTCAGCGTGATGTAGGTGGGCAATCGTGATGCGGCGTCGCGAACGGCACGATCCACCTTGGACGCATTTTCCAGGTCGTCCACCGACAGACCAAACCACTTCAACAATCGATGTATGTCGATCCACGTGGTCATGCTGTTGTAGTAGGTCAGCCCGAATTCGATTTCTTCGTCGGGCATGGCAAGGCCTTCCACCAAACGGACGCGTCCGTCGACACGGGCCAAGCCGCCGCCGCGATCTTCCAGTCGCCGTGTGATGACTTCGAAGTTCAGATCATTTCCGGACTGCAGGTGCAGCCCCAACAGCCCGGGGTCGACGTTGGCGCCCAGTGTATCGATGTTGTGCAACATCAAGTGCTGTAGCGTCGGTTGACGCTTCAGCATTGCGGCCAGCGTTCCGCTGCGAATCAGATTGGGCACTTCGTACCAGTGCCCGACCGGATGCATGCACTGGGCGGGCAAGTTGTCGGTGTAATCGCTGCCTTCGCCCTGTTGTACCGCCCACTGTGACAATGCCGCGCGCAAACTTTCACGAACCTTTTGTTGTTGTTCGTCCAAGACTTGCTGGGCCGTTTCTTCCCACATGAATCGCAAGTCGCGAAGCATCGGAATCATTCGCAACCCGACGCTGCGTCCAGTCGAAACGTACAGGTCACCTTCGAAACCGTAATTGTCTTGACGCTGGATGGCATCGCGGATGGCCCGCTCGGTCAACCAACTGGTGGTGACCACATGCGGGATGGATCCACCAAACTGACGTGTGACCGCGCGATTCTTGGCCAAATGCACTTCAAGAAAGTTGCGATGGCGTCCGGCGAAACGATGAAACGGATGCAATGCTTTGCAAACGCCTGCGCCTTGAGTCCAGCGGCTGCCCACACCGGCGGCCAAAGTGACGATGCCGACCCGGCCGTCGGCAATCGCGCGGCGTCCCAGATCCACGGTCGATGCGTCGATGGCGACCCTCGCGTCGATCAAGTCGCTCGCATCGACGTCTTCGATCGACGCGTTGGCCCCCAGTCGGTTTTGGGCCAATCCCAATCGGCCGCTGCGCAGATCAGATCGGATCTGTTCGTGTTGTTGGCGATCGAAACCGGTCTGTTCCAAAATCTGTCGCAGCGGGCTGTGATCGCCTTCCGACTTGGTGGCCGCCGGCAAAATGGATTCCAGCAACCGCATTGGATCGGTTTCGTTGCCCGATGCAGAATCACCGGACCGGCGAATCCCGTGTCCGACGTTTTGCAGTTCGTGCAGCGTGATCTTGGACAATTCGCGTGCCGGTCGACGCAAGGCCGCCGGCAACATCATTTCGTAATAGCGACCGGGCAACATGGCTTCGTTGCCGCGCCGCAGAGTTGCCGCGGTGCCGTTGTCGTTGATGGCGAAATCGTAAACGACCGGGTCCATGGCAAACGGCAACGCGGTTTCCATTTCGCGTTTGACGCGGATCATGGTTTCGCCCAGCCAAGCTTGTGCCTCGGGTTTGACGGTGGGATCAAAGATGAAACCCATGCCGCCACCGGACATGCCGCCCAGCATCCAAAAGCCCCAGAATTGGTCGCCGTATTTCTGTCGACAGGATTCAATCAGCCGGTCGGTGAATCGGTTGGTGGCCCAGGGGATGATTGACTGCAACGGGCCTTCGAAATTTCGCGTGGTCGCATCGCCCACCGCGCGGATATCGCCACGCTGAAGCGCATCGACCACTTCGTCATAAATCTGCATGGCTTTCTGGCGACCAGCCCATTCCTTTTCGCCACGCAATAGATAGTGCTCGGTGACCATTTCCAGGATCGGGCCGACGTTCTGGGCCATGCCGCCGTGGACCATGATCAAGCTGTCTTGCAGCTTTTGTCGCGTCACGTCATCGACCTTGTCGCGGTCCAGGACCGTGTGTACCGGCGTCAGACGCCCGCGACTGATGCCATATTCCGGGTCTCCTTCGGTGGCGGTCGTACCACAGATCAGCTTGATGCCCGGCCAGACGCCCCCGGAATCTTGCCACCCGCCGCCGCTGCCGCCGATCCATTCGCCCAGGATCGCGCGTGCCGCGACCAAACGACGGTCCGATTCGGTCAACACACCGGTCAGCTGACGGACTTGTCCGGTGGCTCGCATCAAAATGGAAATCAACGACCCAAGCAGGTTGGTCGACACGGCCAGACGCGAGCCTTTCGGTATGTCATTGATCTTGCTGACCAGTTCAAAGCCTTTGCCCGGGCCGATCATCCGCGCCAGCAGGCTTTCCAAAGGTTCCTGGCATCCTTCCAGTCCCGGCGGAACGATGCCGGCGGCGATCACCGCGGCCTTTAGCAGGCCCAGGTAGTCACGAGCGAAATCAAACATTTCGCCGATGCTGGTCACATCGGTCGACGCTTTCAAATCGACACTGACCAAGCGGATCACGGGTTGGTCGATGATACGTAGGTACGTTTCGATCGGCGGACGGGGCGCCGCATCGCGGCCGCAAACGCCCAGATCGACCGATACGTTCAGAACGCGAGCGCCTTCGGGGAAATCCATCCCAAGAAAAAAGATGTCGCTCCACGCGGAGTGTGAAAAATCCATCCGCACCGCCGTCGTTTCGCACAACAGCGGGGGCAGTGATTCGCCGGAGGCGGCTAGTAAATCCGATGAGAATCGAAGTGGATGATCGGCCGGATGCCCCAAGCGAAACATCCATTGGTTGCCTCGCACCGTGCGGACACTCTGTTTGACCTGGTCGGCCAGCGTTTGGAAACCCAGTCGGTGATAGGCTTCTGCCAACGCGCTGCACAACCCATCGCTTGCACCGGAGTCGGCCTGGGTTTCCAAAAAGACTTCGATGGCTTCCAAGAACCGTCGTTCCAGCAAGTGTTGATAGCCATCGAAGGGGATTTCGCTTTGACGCGTCGGGTCCAATCGGGGCGGCAAGTGATAGCGATGGATCGCAGCCAAAAAGAACAACGCCCGAACACGACGGTACAGGTTGCGTTCGCCGCGTCGAAATTGATCCAGCTGGTCGGCGGCCGCGATCAATTGGTCGCGGTCCATCGTCGCGACCACGGATTCCAACGATTGATTGCGAACCAAGTCGTCATCCGAGGTGATGATGTCAATCAGTTTCGTCATGAATCAGTTCCCCGATCCATCGGGGGCACCGGCGGCTTGGCCGTCGGACGTGTCACTCTTGCCTGCCATGTCGGCGATACGGCCGGGGTGTTGTGCCAACAGTTCGACCATTTCGGTCAGAATTTGATCCCGATCGGTACCCGAAAGCCCGAACGCCAACTGGGCGACCAACATGCCGTATTTGACACCGATGTTGTATCGATTGCCTTGAACGCGATAGGCCAAGTATCGGCTGCGAGTCGGCAGGGTAGCCAACGCATCTGACAGCGTTGCTTTCTTGGCGGATGATTCCGCGTTTTGCTCCGCGACGACTGCGTCGACTGCATCCATCGCATCGGCGGTCAGCACGTGCATTCCAAAGAACCCCAAGTAGTGACCGCTGCGAAGACCCGCGGTGACCAATTCCTGTTCGGCTTGGGTCGGCGTTGGCTTTTCCACCACGCGGCTGACTTCATACAAGTCGCTGTGTCGCGGGACGTGCGTGCCGGCAACGACGCCGAAATATGGCAACCGACTTTCGCGGGTGGCTTGAACCGCCGATACGCTGCTGCCCAAATCGCTGGCAACGTCGATCAGTTGTCTGGCACAGGTCTGATGCGTCTGGCTCAGGTAAAGGTGATCGCCGACCAAGTGCAAGATCGGCTCGCCGTCGGCAAAGTCACGTCCTTGGGCGACCGCGTGGGCATAGCCTTGCGGTTGGCTTTGGACGACGAATTGCAGACAGCCGATGTGCGGGCCGGCCGCTTTGCGAAAGCTGTCTTCGCTGCCCGGTGCGATGACCAGGCAGATTTCTTCGATTCCCGCCGACAAGGTTTCTTCGACAATCGACTGCAGTGCCGTTTTGTCCTGGCCGTCACGGTCGACCAAGCGTTGCAGTGGGATGGTCGATTGGTCGGGTGCCGCCGCGGTGATCACGGCTTTGCGAATCTTCATGATGGGCGTGTCGGTCGGTGACGATCGGTCGGTAGACGAGGCAGACGTTCGGCATCCGCCAACCGATGGGCGGGCCGCCGTCACCGGGCAGTTTAATCTGCACCTGCGGCGTTTGGAGTGGGGGCCCAATCTGGCCAAGTGGCGAAATGACGGTCCGCCGCGGCCGCGATGCGCTGGGCCACAACCGTGCGAGTTTGTCTGGCACCGGTGCAACGGCATGTCTGGGCCGACACGCGATCCGGCACCGTCGAAAGTCAGCTGGAGATTTTGCGATTTCCTGCTGGCCCGGTGCTGCTACGCCGACCGTTCGTTTAGATAGCCGATGCTTTGCTTGACGCTGGCGATCGGGTCCGGCGACTGATCCTGTTCGACATGGCATTGGTCGACACCGATCTTGGCCGCCAATTTCATAATCGCGGGCATGTCCAAGACGCCATCGCCGACCTCTTGGAACGCGTCTTTGGGGACGGCGCCTTCGTCATGGATTGTGCCGACGCCCTTTTTCAGATCTTTCAGGTGGACTTGGCTGATTCGCGCTGCCAACTGACGCATCAGTGCTTCCGGATCGTGTCCGCCGATCTTGGCCCAGAACACGTCCAATTCAAACTCAACGGTTTGCGGATCAAACTTTTTGACGAACACATCAAACGCGGTCGTCTTGCCGTCCAGCTTTGCGAATTCGAAAGAATGATTGTGATAGCACAGTCGCATGCCGGCGGATCGTGCCTTTTCGCCGGCGGCGTTGGCCCGGTCGGCGATGCCACGAATCTTGTCCAGTGTGTCGCGAGCATTCTTGCCGATGTAGCCGAAAACGATGTGCCGCAGTCCGATGGTTTCGGCCAATTCAATCGTCCGGTCCACGTCGGGGCCGCCGGATTGGTCCGGCGTGGCGACGGCTTGCCAGTTCATGAAGGCGCTGTGGACGGCCAAGCCCAAATCGCGAGCCATGGCGGCCAATTTGATCGCGTCGTCGTCGATGTTCATCAATTCGACTTGGCGATAACCCGCGTCGGCCACGGCTTGCAGCGTTGCCTTGGGGTCATCCTTCATCTGGTTGCGCAGCGTGTAAAGCTGCAGGCCGATGCGGTCCAGATAGGGAAGCGGTTGTCCGTCCGACTTCGCGGCTTGATCGGCCCAGACGCGGAGTGGACTGGCCAAGCCGGCGGTCAATGCGGCGGCGGCACCGGCGTTTTGAAGAAAGGATCGGCGGCTGGCGACGGGATGCGATGGATGCTTTGACATGACGGTGCGGGGGGAAGATGAATCTAGGGATTGGGGCAGGTCAAAAACGAAGAGAGGGAGGTCTTATTCGGCCTGTTGCCGTTTCTTTCGCTGCCTTGCGCTGTAGCGTTCAAGTGTGCGGCGTTCGGCCGCCGTCAAACTGTCCTCGCCATTGCGATGAATCTTGTCCAAGATCCGATCCGCCTCTCGGGCTTCCTGAGCAAGTTTTCGGTCAGGGTCATGCAGTTTAAGCTTCATTCGTCGTGATCGCGAACGAATTTTGTCTGACATCTGGTTCATGCCACCCAGCCCGTCGGCCAGAAATCCAAGGTTCCACCCGCGGAAAAAGTAAAGCAGGCCGAATGCCGCGCCGGACAAGTGGACTTGGAATGCCGTGTTGCTGTCACCCGCCAAGCCGAGTGCGCCGAACAGATCAAAACCGACGTACAGAACCGCCAGCACCCATGCTTTGACGGGCAACACGAACATCAACAAGATTTCGGTGTTCGGAAAATAGCAGGCGAACAAAATCGTCACCGCCACCACCGCGCCGCTGGCCCCGATCGTCGGCGCATCGCCAAATGCCAGCCCAGAGATTGCCGCAGCAAAACCGCCGACGATGATCGCGCACAAATAGAACCGCAGGAATTCAGCCGCCCCGATCCGCTGTTCCACGATGCGGCCGAAGATGAACAGGCCGAACATATTGAACAAGATGTGGCGGATGTTTTGATCGTCGTGCACAAAGCCGTACGTCAAAACCTGCCAAATCTTCCACGGCTGTGTCAGCGATTCCGACGATACGGCCAGCCACGAAGCCAGGGAAAACCCGGTTTCGCGGTCGCTGAAAATCATGTCCGCGAAGAAAACCGCCACGTTGATGATGATCAACGTGATGGTCATGCTGCGGGGGTTTTCGACACGGTCCCAAGGCGAACGCATGCCGCCCCGGCCGTAATCTCGGTCGTAAAGACCCATGGGTGACTCGTTGGTGACGGGTGGGATAGCGAACCAAAGTTAGCAAATCCCACCACGCGAGAGAACATCGAGCCCGTAAACCTGGGCCGCCACCGCTCGGCGGTAAGCACACGGCGGCAAGCGACGGCCGATGCGTCAGTCGGCCGACGCGTCGGCGCCGGACACCTTGGCGTACAACGCGTGATCGCTGCGGCCACCGGCACGCAGGTAGGCCACCAAGTCGGCGATTTCGTCCTCGTTCAAGGTGTCGACCAAGCCGCTAGGCATCATACTGTTTCGTGCTGGGGCCGTTTCTTCGATCGTGTCGCGATCGATCGACGTCAAGCTGGACGGATCCAGCATGTTTGTCATCACACTTAGCTTGTTTCCGCTAAGGTTGATGACGCGTCCCACGACGACGCGACCGTCATCGGTCAAGAACTGGGTTGCCCCATATTGATCGCTGATGACTTTGCCCGGTTCGATGATCGAAGACAGCAAATCCGTCACGCTGAATCGGCCACCGGCGCCGGTCAGGTCGGGGCCCAGAATGCCGCCTTCCAGTCCCATGCGGTGGCACTTGTAACACTGCGCCGCGACAAACATTTCTTTGCCACGCTGAAAATCAAACGCGCGACCGGGCGATGCCACGTGCTCGGCCAAGTCGTCCACCGACCACTGTTTGACCAGCGGGCGAGCTTCTTCGGCAACGGCATCGGATTTGACCGGAGGATTCAACACCGAGGCAAGCGTCTGGCGGTCGTCATCGGTCAGTCCTTCGGCGGCAGCGTCTTGGATGTTCTTGACGAATCCGCCGAACGACATGCCGCCACGAGCATCACGCATGCGGTTGAACCAAGAAAAATAGTCGCGTTGGACCTTCGCCGGTGCGTCGCCGATACGATGCCGCAGGATCATTGCATAGTGAATCTGACTTTCCTGGCTGGGGGCATCGTTCAGCTGCGCGATGACGCGTGGAACGATGCCGTCGGCGTTGACGAACACCAGCAAACGTGCCAGTTCGCGGTCCAGGTTGTCCTTTCCGCTTGGAAAGCGATCGTTCAGCTGGTCGACGATCTGTTGACGCTGGGCGTCCGAGGGCGTGGCGACCTGGTCTCCGGCATTCAACCGCAGAAACGTCAACGCGTAGGCTCGCGTCAGATCAATGACCGACTGGTCATCCAAGGCATCGACGTCAATGTCGCCAAGAGCCGCCAAAACCTGGCCACGATGATCGGGCGTTCCGACGCGGGCGATGGCCACGGCGGCCTGGATCACGGCGCGATCGTTTTTCGATTTCAGTGCTGCGTCGATCCACTGGGCCACGTCGTGATGTTCCAGGGCGATCCGTGATGCAAAACGGATGGCTCGGTCGTCGTGGCCCAGATTGCGTACGGCCAAATTCAACGCGACGTCGGTCGGTTGCCCGGTGTGCAGTTTTTCAATCCGGTGACGAAGCTGGCGCAAGTCTTTGGCGGTGTCATCGGATTTGGGTGCGGCCGAGTCGTCTTCGTCGCCCACGTAGCGGATTCGATACAAACCGCTTTGGGCGCGGCGACCGCCGATGGTGAAGTACATCGCTCCGTCACCGGGATGAAAGGCGATGTCGGTCACCGGCAACGGCGCGCCGGTGGCGAAGGTAACGAATTCACCAGAGTAAGTGGCCCCATCGGGACGCAGGAACACCGCGTGAATGTTGCCATAGCTCCAGTCAGCGATATACAACGCGTTTCGGTACTGTTGGGGAAAACCACTGTCATATCCAAAGGCGATTCCCGTCGGTGATCCTGGGCCGATGTCGACGGCGGCACCGAACGAATCGGGATAGTAGGCCGGCCATTTTCCGGTTCCGTTTCGCCAGCCGAACTCCGCGCCGCTGATCACGTGATTGACTCGGGTCGGGCGGTACCACGGCGTGCCGACATCCCATTCCATGTCGGCGTCATAGGTGAACAGTTCACCGTCGGTGTTGAACGCGATGTCATAGTGATTGCGGAATCCGGTCGCGATCAATTCACGATTGCCACCATCGGGATCGAACGCGATGACGAAGCCGCCCGGCGCCATTCGGTTGGCGTTGTGGCCGCGGGCATCCGGCATGCGGCCCAGCAGATGGTCTTCGTCCCAGACTTCAGGGACACGGCTGATGGCAAAGTCATCGGGCAAGTTCGTGTTGTTGCCCGCGCACGTCACAATCCGCTTTCCGTCGGGCGTCAGCACCATGGCGTGGGGACCGTGTTCGCTGCCACCGTTCAGCGGCAAGATGTGTTCCTTCTTGTCGTACTGGTCGTCGCCGTCAGTATCGGTCAGACGCCAAACACCGCTGGGAAAATCGCGGGAATTGACGTTGGCGTACAGCGAACCAAACGCACACAGCAGACCCTGTGCACCTGCGAATTCGATGTCCAGCTTTTCCACGTCGGCCGCATCACCGCTGACATCGATGCGGTACAGCGCCCCGTATTGATCACACGCGATCAATCGCCCTTGCGGGTCGACAGTCAAACTGACCCAAGATCCCTGGCCATCCGCGTCGCTGCCGCCTTTCCCGGGAACTTCATAAACCAATTCGACGGCAAACCCGTCGGTCACGCGGATTTGATCCGGCGGGGTGACACCCAAACCGCCGGCGTTTGATTGCAGTGATAGCGGGATCAAACAAAGAAATCCCGTCAACGTGAAGGCAATGGATCGGAAGGTCGGTGGGGCTGGCATGAACGGCGTCAAGGTGGTGCGAGGGGGGAATCGGCGGGAAGCCCACTTGTCGGTGGAGCATTTTGTCACATCCTAACTGGTTAACGGAGCCGGCTCCAACGTTGACCGGGGCGAATTGTCGCGACAGCGAAACAACGCCGCGGATATCCGGCACAATACAGGGGGACAAGCCGCTGTATTTGTTCAGCCGGCGTCTGGCGGGAACGTATCTGCCGCCCTGCCGATCGATTCACTGACCCACGCCACTTTTCACCCCAACCAAGAATGCTATGTCGATGATGAAGGAACGGGCCACCATGCAACGCAGCCTCGGATGGGACCGTGAAATCGCCACTTCGCCCGGTGTCCGCGACAATCTGCGGAATTACATCACCCTTCATTTGGCCGCCGCGGGGTTGCAACCGCCTGAACAGAACACGGTCGAAGACAGCCTGGGCGAATTCTCCGCACAGATGTTGGAATCGCTGCGGCAAAAGAACCGACTGTTGACCAGTTATCGCGCTCCGGTGGATGCCCGCATCGAAGGGTTTCTGAACCGCTACTTCGGTGACCTGATCGGCGATTGTCCCGTCGAACTGCCCAACCAATCGTTGACCTTGGATCGCCACGGAATGGCGCGGGAGTTAAGCCTGCCCGTCGATGGGGACAAGTTCGAAAACGACTTGATCAAATCGTATCGGTGCGAAAACGGGATTTTGAACAATCCACGCCACGACCGGCGAACGACCGCGGGAACGTTTCATATTGTCGAAGGCGGGCTGCCCATTCCCGGTGACAAACGGGCGGTGCCTCGCGAGACCGCATTGCGTCTGTTCCGCGCGGCGATGACGCCACCCCAAGATTCGATGCTGTTGCCCTACACGTCGCAATCCAAACAACCCGGCCACACTTGGGTGTCTTTGTTGTTGCGGCCGTTGGTGTGTCCCGAGGTCCTCGGGGTCTGTGTGGCCAAATCAATTGAGATGCGTTTCTACGCACCGGCATCGCTGGTCAGCAACTTGGACTTTGTCGAATCCATCTTTGGAAACGCCGGTGACCCCATGGTGCCGGAAAACGATGCCGGATTGGATGTGGAACACTGGAGCGGGCACACCGGATGCGCGATCCTGGCGCCTCATTTGTCCGAGTTGACGAAAAAGGAGTTAGGACTGCCTCACTACGACGACGCGACCGAACGCCAACGTCGCGATTCGATGTGTTGGAAAGACGAAAACGAAAAATACAACGACGGCAGCGCGTTCAAATTGGCGTGTCGTGATGAAGCCGGCGTGATGGTGACGCTGATCGCCGACAATTATTACGGCTACTGTAAAAAGGAAGTTAAAACGCAGATCAGCTTTGCCGCCAATTTGATGGGCAACGTCGAAGAGGAACACGCCGGCGGCGCATTGGCGTTTGCGTCTTATTCCTTGGGAGAGGAATTCCAAGTCAACAGCCGCCGGTACAACGGTCGCACGTTTGCCGATTTGGTGCGTGAGTATCCCAGCTTCATTGAACCGCAACCCAGCGGCTATGGCATCGATCGCCAGCATCCGGGTGTGATCTATATCCCCGAAAACGCTTTCGTCACGCTGAAGGAACGTTGCATTCGCTGGGAACATGACGGCAAAGAAGTCCGCATTAAACTTTCACCGGACAACGAATACATCACGCCGTCGGGTTACCGGATTCGCTTGGAAAAACACCCCAATGCACCGTCCTGGCGTTTGGTCGGGACGATCGGCGAAGGCATTGCCTGCCACAAACCTTGTACGGTCAGTGGCGGTGGCAAGAGCGAAATCAGTAAGAGCCTGCGGGATTACATGTTGTACGGGCCGATCTTTATCGCCGACCGGGATAAGGATTTCGCCAAGCTGGATGAAATCTTCAATCGGTCTTATGCCGATCGTTGGCGCGACGACACCGATGACAAACCGGATTACAAGGACCGCCCAAGCCGCAGCGTGCTGGATCCGTCCCGCAGTCTGGGCAGCATGATTCAGTTGTTGACGCCACAACCGAATTACAGCGATGAATACATCCAGTGGCTGAACACGATTCCCGATCACGTGTACGCCGCGGCGTTGATCATCAAGCGTTTCATGCGTGACGAGATGCAGGGCAACTGGCGCGACTTCTTTAGCGTCGACATCGTCAACGGTTCCCCCGGGCATGAATTGAAATTGGGCTCGCGGTCGTTGGTGGGGACCTACCTGCGTGTGGGGCTGGATGATTCCCGTTGGCGAACGTTCAAGTTGCGGCAAGACTTCATCGCCGCAGCAAAGGTCCAGCGTGAAGACGACATCAGCGCCAGCGTGGTGGTTCCCGCGACGTCGATCGCCAACCTGGGCAAGGCGATTCAAGAAGCGGGCAGTTATAAGTTCGTCGAAAACTGCGAATACCGTTTGTTCCAACGCCCCGACGACGCGATCCACCGCGGTTTGGATAAACAGACGGAATATGATCTGTCGCGACCTGGAAGTTTCATTAGCAATTTCCAACCGCTGGGGCCGGATGAGTCCAATGAGATCGTCGACGATGTGATCGAGTTCCAGAACTTCACCAAGCCGATGAAGGACATGCTGTCACGGGCCGCGTCGCGCGACCATGGCTTTGTCGTCAGCACCGATCGGCCGCGTCTGGTCAACGGAAAGCCGACGAAGAACCCGCGGTACTTGCAGGATCGTCCCGATGCCGTCCGCGTGCGTGACACCTATGTCGCGTTTCGCAGCGTGCAACTGCACCGCGCCCTGAAGGAAGACCAACCGGTCTACATTCCCGTCGGGGCGGTGTTGGCCGGGCGTCGGAACAATCCGCCGGACAAGAAGGCCGGCATCCGATCGTTGGCGGTCTATTCGCCGCTGCACTATCAGGAATTGCCCGAGTTGCTGATGGACTGGGTCTGTTCGCTGACCGGAAAGAGCCCCAGCACGACGGGGGCGGGCAGTGAAGGCGCGTTGACCAAGGGACCGTTCAACGCTTTGCCGCCGTCGATCGATTTGAACGCCGCAGTGGTCTCGATGATCTTGACCGGGTTGGGCGGTTTCAGCACGGCGGCCGGTCACATCGGTCCGCGTTTCGAATTCGGGCACGACGTTTCACTGTTGATTCCCGAAATCTGGTGCCGCATGTCGGCCGAAGAACGCGATCCCAAGGCGATGATCAAGAATGGCATGTTGGAGCCGTTGAAGGATTTTGAAGTCGACGGCAAATCCGTGCCGGCCAGTCGCCTTGGGTATCGGATCACACGTAAGTTTGTGCACACTTATCTGGCACGTGTCTTTGACAGTCCCGATAAAGTCTTCACCGATGACATCTTGAAGCCCGAGTTGCAGGACGCGGAATCGTTTGCCGATGGGATTGTGCACATCGCCGAAGCACAACAGCGAGTGGCCAAACGGTATTTCGAAGACGGCAGTTATGAACTGGCGTGTCCGCCGCTGCAGGCGATCCTGTCGATCCTTGCCAACGGTGACTATCAGGGCAAAACGGTCGACCATCCGGACGTGCGAGCGTTGTTTGACCGCGATCATCTGTTGGCCAGCGATTGGTATCGCCGTCGATTGGTCGCCAAGCAGACGCGTGATATTGATCACTGGAAGGGGTTCGAGAGTCGCTTGCAGGCCTACTTGGCGGAACCGGTGAATCTGCGTTCGGGCATTGCGGATGTCGCCAAGCAACGATTGCAGGTGGTCGAAGATCGCTTGAAGGAAGCACGTTCCGAAGCCTATCTGGATAGCCTGGTGGGAACCCTGGGGGCCGATCCGTTGCAACCGTCGTTAAGCGACCCGTCGATGGTTCGCAAGCTGGCTGGTGTCTGACATGAACAACTCGGTGGCCGCGATGGTGCAAGTCGTCACCACCGTCGAAACATCAGAACAGTCCGAACAGTTGGCCGGTCAGTTGTTGGATGCACGTCTGGCCGCGTGCATCCAAGTGGATGGGCCGATACGCAGTCATTACGTGTGGAAAGAGACGCGACAATCGGCCAACGAGTACCGGTTGGTTATCAAGACACGATCCGAATTGACCGAGTCGCTGGTTCGCCGGCTATCGGAAATCCATCCGTATGAAACGCCAGAGATTTTGGTGACACCCGTGATCTGGGCGGCAAAGGATTATTTGGCCTGGGTTCGCGAGCAAACCGACGGAGCCTAGCCGCCGGGCGAATGCCGACGGTCCCTATTGATGACTGCCGCGATTGTTAGGCATCCGTTGCGATTGTGCTGCGTCGGCGTCGGTAGGGATTGAACAACAGGTAATTCAGGTGGCGATACAAATCGCTGTCGTTCAACAGATCTGTGTGGGTGCCTTCGCCGACCAATCGCGGACCATTCAGCAAGATGACACGGTCGGCCAAGCGAAGCGTCTGCAGTCGCCGAGGCAGGACCACGACCAGGCTGCCTTGATCGGCCAAGTTCTTCAGTGCTTTCAAGCACGGATCGTCCGCCACGTGTTCGCCGGGCGGCGATGATTCCTTGGCCAGGATGATCGGCGGCCGGTGCAACACCGCGCGAGCAATTCCCAGTGCATAAGTCACCTCTTGACCCAATGATCGATCACCGGGGGTCAGGATGGTGTTCAGGCTTTCGGGCAAACGTTGAAGTTGTTCGTAGATCCCCAACGATTCCAACGTGTCTCGGATGTCGCTGTTGTTGATCGAATCATCGCCGCCACGCAAATTTTCAAGCACGGTGTCTTCCCAGATCGGCCCACTGGGTTCGACCCACATCACGTTTCGTGCGAGAGCTTGTGGGTGCACATCCAGCAAGGGGATCCCGTCGATTTCGACCTTCCCACCGCTGGGGCGGCCGAATCCCATCAGCAATTCCAGCAACGCTTGGCTGGAAACGTCATCCGTCCCCATCAGTACGACCAACGAACCGGGATTCAATTGCAAGGTCAGGTTGCTCAGGATGGCGTCGCCGGCCGAACTTTTCAGCGACACGTCGTGAATCGCGACCGAGTCCCGCAATCCACCCAGGCCGACACGTTGTTCGCTGGGTGCCATTTCACCGCTGCGGTTCAAATACAAGTAAACCGATTCGCTTGAACGACCGCTGGTTCGCAACTGGCTGGCCAGACGTGACAGACGCCGCGAGGAAACCGATGCGCCGGTCAATGCCAGGCCGAGGACTAAGCCGGCGGGCAGACTCAGGCCTCGCTGAACGCCGAACAGGTTAACGCCCAGTCCAAGGATCAGAACGCCGATCGCCACCGATGATGCCAGGAAAAGGATGGGCCAAAGTCGGGCGCGTTTTTCGTCCTCCACCGCCAGTCGACGGTACAGCGTTTCCAGTTCGCTGCTGAAGGCCGTGTCGGCCAGTCCGTCGGCTTGCAGTCGTGCCAACAGCGGTGCTTGGCCGACCAGTTCCGCCATGCGATTGCGGGTCCGTGGCAATTCCCAATCGGTCAGTTGGTCGGTGTCGTGTTCGCGCAAGATTCGGAACAGCTGCCAGACCATCAACCCGCTTAGCACGGCCAGCAATGCCAGCCATGGATTGACCAGCAAGGCCAACGTCACGCAGGTGCCCAGGATCAACACGCTGCGTGGAATGGATCGGTACCACAGCGACAGGCCTTTTTGGACGTTCGGCAGGTGCTGGTCGATCAGCGATTGGGCACGCACCTGTTGGGCGGCTGCGCCTTCGAATTCCGCCCGTCGCAGGCTTTGACGCAGCAATCGGGCGTGCAACGATTTGACCACGCTGCGGGCACGACGATCGGCGGTGCGGCGATTCATCCAAATCGCAAAGCAAAAGATGGCAGCCAGGAACACCGAAACCACGACCAATTCGGCCAATTGGCGAAGCGGGGCCTGATCGACCAGCCACGAGGGAACGGGAAGCTCCAGGTGGCTGCCCAGTCGTACCGAGGAACCCGAAAGGCCCTCGTTGTCCAGCAGTTGGGCAATCAGCCCCAGCAGGACGACCTGTGCAGGTACCAGAATGCCCGCCAAAGCGGACCAAAAGAACGTACCCAGCGATCCGCCGGCGTCGGGTTCCGACCGGGCGGCCGCCAATGTGCTGAATCGGTTCAATGCAGTGGACTCCCGTTGCAGGCCCAGCGGACACGCTGTGCGATGGGCCGATGCCCGCACCGTCCACCACAACGGAGCCGGTGTGGGGGCCGTTCCGATGCAACAGGTCGTGGCGGGTTATGCCAAATCGCGGTCTTCGAATAACAACATCGCGAGCATCCAAATCGCGACCACGAAAACCACAAGATAATTGAATGCTCCGGCCAAGTAGATCGGTGGGATGGTATTTCCGGTATCCACCGCCGCTTGGACGTTAAAGACGTTCAAATTGGGGACGATGACGGCAATGAATTTACCGACGAATCCCACCAATTCATTGTTGTCCTGGGCCGACGCCACCAGAGGCGACGTCAAATTACCGATCACGTACACGATGAAGCAGGTGATGAAATTGGCCAGCAGGGGCAGCCGGGTGGCCAACGCAACCGCGATGCCGCCGATCACCATCGTTTCCATGAAATAAAGCGTCAGCACGGGCAGCACGGACATGATCTGTTCATGGCATTCCTGCCACACCGGTGCCGATTTTGTCAGTTCACGTGCCTCAAAAATCGGCTTGTAGCTGAGCACCAAAATCAAGACCGCTGCCATGATCAAGAACATCACCAGCACGGTCAGCATGATTCCGGTGTACTTACCCAGGACAAATGCACGTCGGCTGACGGGTTTGCTGAGCACCGTCAGGGCGGTCCGGCCTTCGATTTCTTCGCTGACGGTCGTTCCCGCACTCCACACCGCCTGCAACATGGCCAAGACCATGATCAGCGTCACGCCGCTGTCCTTCAGCACACGGATGTCGTCGCCCAGGGTGTTGAACGGATAGATCCCAAAGAACAGGATCCCGACCACCCCTAGTGCGATCAAAATCAAATACAGCGGCTGGGCCATTTCGTTCTTGGCCGTCGACAAACCCAGGGCCCAAACCCGAGGTGCCGCTTGGCGAAAGACCATCAATCCGGCGATCAACACGACGACCGCGAGGGCCGTGTACACGATCGAACTTGCCTGCGGAATCTGTGGCAAGTTGACGAAGGTGAAGACCACCGTGGCGGGGTCAATTTCACGGTTCTGGATGTGCAGCTTTGACGAATCCGGCGGCAATGGCGGCGTGTCGCGGTCTTCGTATCGGTATTCCAGCACTTCACCGGCATCGACCCGGAACGGCGAAGTCGAAAAGCGAGCCGGGTCGTCGGCGTCGGCCAACAAGACCGTGCGGTTGCTGCGGATCGTCAGTTCGGACGTGCTGCGGGTGTTGTATTCGATTTCGGCCGGATGGAACGGGGCGTCATCAGGTTCGGCGTCCGGCGATGCCGCGGGGATCTCGACTTCGTGGGTGGTCACACCGTCGGTAAAGATGTTGACGGCGGGAACCGATGCCAGGATCTCTTGCGGTGATTCCACCAGCGGTGTGGATCCGAGTCCGATCAAGGCCAACACGCCCAGCGTTCCCAGCACGTAGGGAATCACACCCTCGCCCAGCATCGAAAACCACTCCGAACGCGTGCGATGCCACATCCCGTAGATCACGCTGAATCCGACCAGCAGGCCCACCAACATCAACGGCAAGACCAACACGCCCGCGTTTTCTTCCGTCTGTGGCATGTACCAACCGCACAGCGCCAGGCCGACGGGGATTCCCAAAATCAGCGATGCGATCACGCCGCGACGTGGGTTATCGGGAATATTGCCCAGGCCCGGGATGAACGACAGGACGGCCAGTACGGCGAAAATGGCCGCTGCAACCACTGCACCCGCTGCGATGCCCACGCCCAGCACCCAGATCGGCGTCAGCCACGTCGGCAGCCACTTCAGTGCCTGGCCGACGAACAGGCCGTTGGACATCAACGCGTCTGAAAAACCATGCAGGCCAACGCTGGGATCGACGAAACCACAGTCAAGAAGGGCGGGGGGAACGCAGATGTCGAACATGAAGGGATCGGTCCGGCGGATGGGATGACGAGCACGGCTTTGCTACGCCTTGAGGCCCAATTGGGTTTGACAGAATCCGTCAGACTTCTGGCAATTTCAAGTGCCGGTGCCGAACTTCGTCCGAACAACTCAGACGCTTGGCTGATCCGGCGAAGTCCGTGAGGATTCCGGGGCGTCCAAATAGCACGAAAGCGCGTCGCGGATCGAATCGGGAATCGGTGCCTTGGTCAATTTGCCGTGGGCCGCCAATTCGCAGCAGACCGAGACGACCTGCCCACGGGCCAACATTCGATCGCCGCACCGGAACGTGAATCGATAGGTGACGCTGCTGCGGCCGATGTTGCGGACCGAAACGTCGACCGTCAATTCATCTTCAAAGCGGGCCGCCGATAAATAATCGCACTGGGCGGAAACGCGGGGCCAAGTCAGCGGTTTGGTGTCATCCCGGTGCCGGGGCAAAACAGAAATCCCCAGCGACCGCAGCAAGGCGTGCTCCGCACTTTCCATCCACGGGAAAAATGCGGCGAAATGAACGATGCCGGCGGCGTCGGTTTCGCAGAACTCCACGCGACGCTGGACCGAAAAGACGTCCGGTTTATTCACCGACGTAGGGCATCAGAGCCATGAAGCGGGCTCGTTTGACAGCCGCGGTGACCGCGTGCTGGCTGACGGCGGTACAGCCGCTCTTGCGTCGACCGACGATTCGGCCTTGGCGATTGACCATCTTCTTCAGCAATTCCACGTCCTTGTAATCCACGTACATCGGACGTGGGCGGACGCCATCGACGAAGATCGGGTCCTTTTTGCGGGTACGTGAACGGACGCGTGAACGTTTGCGGGCTCGACTACGCGAGCTCATGGGACGTGGGGGCATACAGTCTTTTCAACTTGTCTGCAGGACGAACGGACTACACGGCCGGCGCGATCTTTCACCGCCGGCTCGCCAAACTGCGGATCGCGGAGTATGGCGAAACCTGCTGCGACCGGCAAGTGTATTTCACGTCCGTTTTGATTCGGACGATCAATCGTCACGATCCACAAAATCGCTCGATTCAGTTCCGGTGCCCCCATCGTCGCCATCTCGCCCCCCCAATGTCCGCCGAATTGTCCGTCTCAACGCCCGGCGGCGGCCTAAGGGTTTCCTAGGTCGGCATTCGTTCCCGCAAGCCCACGGGCGGTTTGGCGATGCGAATCGACCTCGGCCGATGTCGCCCGCGGTGGGCACGGCGGCAAATGCGAACCAGGCGAACCGATCCGCCGCCCAGCCACCGGACCGGGGCGAAAAGAATCATGTCGTTATTCCATACCCGTTTGAATCAATGCCCGCAGCGACCAGAGGGGCGTCCACGGCGTGGCATTTCTGTCGTCGAAGTCTCGCTGGTGCTGGTCATCGGCGCGGTCGCGGTTTATTGGGTGCCGCGGGTGATGGCGAACATGGAACGTGAAAAGGCCACCGATGCTTTCGACTTCCTGAACAGCGTTCGCGAAGCACAAGTCGATTTTCACGCCCAGGCAGGACACTATGCGGGAAACCTCAGCCAGTTGGACTTGGACCGCACCGCCCCGATCCATTTCTCGATCGGACCAGTCGACAGCACCACTGATGCGTGGAGCCTGACGCTGACCCGCGCCGGTACGGCGACCGACAACAAGTACACCGTGATTTTCACCGAACAGGGGTTCGATTCACGTCGCAGCAGTGTGACCGGTGATTTGATTCCCCAAGAATTGCGTCCTCGCAACGATATTTCGCCTGATCTACTTGCCGGCGGTTGGGCCGGGCGACCCGACCTCCACGGCGATTCGGATCGGTGATGTGGACGTCGCGAAACTGAAATCCATTCCGGAATCGCAAGCCAGCACGGCTGTCCACTGGGACGCCAACGTTTTGTATGCTTGCCGAGTGCACCGAACTTGGTGGGGAGGGTTTTCGTTTCGCCATGCGTCACAGGATTACACTCGATCGGCCGCAGATGTCGCGTTCTCGGACCTCTTGAGTTCCCTGGGGCATGATCTTTCCGCGGATCGTTTGGTGGTGGGATGCCCACTGTCGCTTTGCGAAGTGCGAGTTTCATCCGATCAGCCTCGTCCGGTCGAATCGCTAAAGGATTTCGCCGACAGGCAGCTCCGGTGCAACGGCGTGTCACGTGAAATGGACGCCGGTACTGTCCTGCAGTCGTTTCGTTTAAGCGATCACTTCGGTGGGCATCGGGTGGACGTGTCCACGCCCGGCGGTCAATTGCGTTCGATCGTGTCTGCACTGCATGGCGGTCCAGGCGGACAGAGGTTGAACGTCGCGAATGATCAATCACAGGTCGTTGCGATCACGCCGGATTTGATTGTGCCATCGGCCGGTTGGAATCAACCGTCCCGGTCGTCGTCGATGGTCGCGGTGCACGTCTTCTTGGGGCTGTGTGACCAATGGGTTTGCGTTTGCTGTGGTGGTGTGCCAGTGCTGGTGCGTCGTTGCCCGCTGCCCGGTGGCGATGAAGCGTCCGGGGTCTTGGACGTGGTCGAAGGCTTGGTCGATGAAGCGTCCGGTCGCTTGTGTCGTCATCGTCCCGCTTCGCGTTTTGCGGCCGATTTGGTGGTCGTCTATGGCCGCGACGAATTGAAATCCTTGATCTCCACCACCGCTTGGGGATGTCGATGGGGACAACGCTGGACTTGGTTGCCCGCTCAGACGCTGGATCCTGAATCCATCGTGGTGAACCTGGCTTTGCGCGGCCAATTTGCTGATTCCAACGGTGGATCGTCCACACCACCGTCTTCACCGCACTCAACCCCACCGAACACCCATTCCCCGCACCGTCGGACGGCAAACGAAGACGCCCGTTCGATGTCGTCCGGCGGGCCGTCGGCCTTGTCCAGGACGGTTGTCGGCCGGCGAGAACGTCCGCCAATGCATTCGGCGACGTCAACGATTCGCTCCTGGTCCGTTCGTTTTGTTGCGTTGGGTCGATGGTCCCAGGCTTGCTTTCAAAGAATCGTCCGCCCTGCCCCGCTGGGATCTCGGACCCATTAGCCACCGCTGTTTTGTGTCAAAGAGTCACCACGTGATGAAATCCATCTCCAACGAGATCTCCGTTGACCCTCAGGGTTCCGCCGGTACCAGTCAGTGGGCGATGCAGGTGGGACGCATGGATCCCGATGCCGTGCTGCGCTGGTGCGAGGCCCCGGAGGATGCCAACGATTCTCCGGTGCAAGACGGTGTCGGCAACGCCCCGGTTCTGGGCACCGATGGATTGATCGACCAGACGGCGATCGCCCATGCGTTTTCGCAAATGTATCTGATCCCCGTCTTTGATCCGCCCGCCGATGAACCATTGCCGGTCGACCGATCGGTCGCCGAATCGATTCCCAAGGAGGTGTGCGAAAAGCATTCGCTGGCACCGTTGGCGGATGACGGCCTCACTTTGGAAGTGGCCGTCGCCTGTCCCGACGGGTTGCGTCACGCCGATGCGATCGGTCGCCAATTGGATCGCCGGATTCGTCCGATGTTTGCCACCGCCGATGTCGTCGGACGGCTGATCGTCGCGTTGCATGATCAGACCGATCGGCAGGATGGCTTGCTGCGGCACGGCAAGGCTGCGGGGACCTGCGATGACCGTTCGCACGATCAATGTGCGACGATCCAACGCGCGGCGGGTCATGCCCCGACAACGGAACGGACGTCCGACGAAATCGATGCCGCCAAACGCGCGCTGTCGATCGGCGCTGCATCGAAATCCGACCAAGCCATCGCCGATCTTCTGGCCGAGGCGATTCGCCAAGCCGCCACGGATATTCACTTGGAACCCGCCGGCGACACCTGTCGCATTCGAATCCGCGCCGAAGGCCGCTTGTCAGTGCACGGCGAGTTTTCCGGTGCTTTGTATCGCCAGATCAGCGACGCGTTGAAGTTGCGATCGCGTGTTCGTCGCAGCGAAAGTCGTCTGCCACAGGAAGGCGGATTCACCCTGCTGCGTGGCGGAAAACGTTTTCATGTTTCCCTACAGACTTTTCCGACCGCCGCTGGTGAAAGCATGGTTCTGGGGCTGCGCGAACTTTCGGCAGTCGCGGAATCTTTGGACGCGTTGTCGATGGACTCGGTCCAGTTGGCGCGGGTACGCGCGATCCTGCAATCGTCTCATGGGCTGGTCGCCATTTGCGGGCCGCGGGGCAGCGGAAAGCGGGCCACCATGCAGGCCTGTGCCGCTGAATTGAACGACGTCACCCGCAACGTGTGCTCGGCGGAGCGTCGTGGAACGGTGGCGATGCCCGGCATCAACCAAGTGCTGACCTGCGAGGCGGCCGGCTTGGGGATGGCGCAAACCTTGCAGGTCTGCTTGAACCAAGATCCCGATGTGTTGTTGCTCGGTGAACCTTGGAATGCAGCCACCTCGCGTCTGTGTGCCGACGCGGCGTCGGCCGGCGCGCTTGTCATCGGCATGATGCGCAGTAGCGATTCTTTGTCGGGCTTTCGTCGGTTGTGCAGCTACGGCGATTCCGCTGCGCCTTTCACCTCATCGCTGTCCGGCATCATCGGCCAACGTAGCCTACGACGGCTGTGTGATCATTGTCGCCGACCGACGCGTCCCGATCGGGCGACCGCCCAGCGTTTGTCGTTGACACAAGATGCCGTGCTATACCAGGCCGCCGGATGTGACGCGTGTGACCAGTCGGGGTATCAAGGAACGATGTATCTGTATGAAGTGATACGGATCCCCGATGAAATTGATCGAAACGACGTTTGGAACGACGCCGGTTCGGTCACTCGATCGGCCAGCGATTTTAAAACCATCGCGCGTCGGCAAGGCGTTCTGACTCTGGCCGAACAGACAAGGACGCACTTGCTGGCCGGGCACGTCAGTGTTCAAGACGCACTGCGAAGCGGGACCGTCATGGGGTCCAGATCTTAGGGGCCGTCGAAGGTGATGACGCAGCATCGGCCGCGCGATGGTTTGGACCCGTGGTTGTTGTTCTGCGACGAGCCTTGATGCGAACGTAGGGCGCCGCAAACCGGCATCGGTCGGCAAACGAGTCGGCGGCGCTGGTCGAATCCGCGTGCATGGGTTCGGTCAAATCTTCGACCACAAATCCCGATCGGCAAATTCCGCCGATCAGTTCTTCCCAGCGGTGAAGGTATTCCGTGGCACCGTGTTCACGCAGTCGGCGTGCCGCCGCCGACCAATGCTCCGGTGCAGGCACTGGTTCGCGTCGATAGTATGAATGCAGGATTTCATAGCTGCCACCGCCACCGCGACGCAAAGACGTTTGCAGGCTGACCGGTGTCTTGTGCTGGCTGATGTACAGTCCGCCGGGCTTGGTGACCCGGGCGACTTCGCGAAAGACACCGGACACATCCGGCAGGTAACAGGTGCTGACCGGGTGAACGACCAAGTCGAAGGATTCGTCACCCAACCCCGCCAGGTTGTCCATGCTGGTTTCGATGATCCGCACCCGATGACCGTGGCGGGCGGCCATTTGCCGATCCAGTTCCAGCATCGCGGGGCTGTAGTCGACCACCGTCACCTGCGCGCCGGCGGCGCTGTACAGCGAACTGTGACGCCCCCCGCCCGCGGCCAAACACAACACACGCCAACCGTTAATCGATCCCCCCAGCCAGCCGATCGGGTCCACCGTGGACAGCGGATCGGCCAATTCCGCGTCGCTGGCCGGGCGGCAAAGCGGATCTTTCTTCGCCGCCATCGCATCGTAAGTGTGGCGATTGGCCCGCAATGCGGCGTTTCGTGGATCCATGGCGTGGCCGGCCTTCGAGGGCCGATGAAAACGGGGAAGATGAGCGTCGCGTGGGGGGATACTCGAAAAAACGCGAAAAAAATGCGTGGTTTTTCGAATCCGGCCCACGATGCGGGAACTTTTGCAACGCGGTGGTCATCCGATGCCATGAATCACCACCGACCGCACGACCGTGCCGACGAAGCCGCCAGCGTTGCCTGGGGCTGCAGTTTCATGGATGAAACCCATCGGCCTGGTCGGTCACGCCGGATAGACGATCCGGATAACATAACGCGGCGTGGTCCTTGAACGAATCGTGAATGATGTCTGATTTAGACCCCGAAATCGAAGAACGGCTCAGCGGCTATTTGGATGGTGCCGTTGATGCGCAACAGCAGGCCAGGATCGAAGCCCGTCTGCGACACGACGCCGGTGCGCGGGCGGATCTGGAAGGTCTCCGCGACCTGGGGGATCGTCTGCGCGAACTTTCCGACAGCGAATCCAGCGTCCTTCCCGATGGATTTGCCGATCGAGTCGTTGAAGCGGCGATCCAGCGCGCCCGTCTGGAAGGTTGTGAAGACAGCCACCCGCTGTTGAAAGCGTCGACACAACCCGTACGAACCGCCATCGCGGTGCCGGTCAAACGCGTCGCTGCCGTGGGTGCGGCTCTGGCGTTGGCTGCATCGGTTGCGGTGGCCGTCGTCTTGTTGCCCGACCCATCACCGGTCGATCCGATCAATGGTCTGGCGCAGACCGATCCGTCGGGCGTCCGCGATGTTGAAACTCAGCCTGAAAACCAAGTTGTGGTTTCACCGGAGATGCCTCAAGCGGATCCGTCGTCGATCCAGCAGGATTCGATGCTGGTGCAAGCGGATGCCGACACCGATGATTTGATCGATTCGACGTCGCGTGAAACCGTGCTGCCACGACCGGATACGGTCGCCAGCCGAACGCAACCGAAAGATGCCGCGGCGATGACGCCAGCGGCGGCGGACACGGTAGCACCGCCCGAAGACGCTGCGGTGTTGGATTCTCTGGTCGGCGCATCGGCAACGGGCCGGTCACGTTCGACCAAGGCCGTTTTGGTGCTGGACATCCGGCTGGTCGACAAGCGTTTGGGGATGGCACCGATCCGTGATGCGATGCAGCGTGCACGCGTGGCCGACGAAAGCGAACAACCGGTTGACCCGTCTGTTTTGGGTGCCGTCGCTAACGCGGTGGACGATGCCAACCTGTCAGGTTCGCTGATGTATTTGAAAGCCCCGGCGAAGCAACTGGACCGCTTCATCATGAATCTGCTGGCGGATCGCGAGCAGGTCGAATCCGTGGGACTTAGCTTGGCGTCGGATGCCCCAGTGCTAGGCGTTGCATCGGAGTTCGCTGATGTCAAACCGACGTCGGTTCGTCACGACTTTGGCGACATGATCGATTCGGCAGAATCGTCCAGGCTGGTGGACAGCCTGGCCGACCGTGCATTCCTGCCACTGCAAGCAACGTTGGTCCCCGATGCCATTGCCGGGCTACAGCCGGGTGGTGCGGATGACGGGCCGGACGTCATGTCCAACGTCTTTATCTTGGTCCGCTAGGCCCGACCAAGAATTTCAACCAAGTGTTTCGGCCGTTCGCTTGAATCGCCGCCGCGGCCCAAGGCGATTGCCAGGGCTTAGCGGTCGATTCCGCGACCGGCGGCGGCCGACAGGATGTCTTCGATCCTTTCGGTGGTTCGTCGCATATTGTGATGTTGCTCAATCACATCGAAACCGTTTTCAACATGACGGCTGACTCTTTCAGGATTGCGTGACATGGCCGCGATCGCCGCAGCCAGTTGATCGGCATTGCCCTGCCCTGCCCAGAAAGCGATCGGCTTGTCTCGCTGGATTTCTGGTGTACCGCCGGCGGTCGTACAGATGACCGGGACCTTCAACGCCAATGCTTCCAGCACGACATTGGGCATGCCTTCGAACAGCGATGGCAGTACCAAGGCATCGGCCGTCACCATGTGCGCCGCCGGACGTTCCGATCGGCCCAGAAATCGCACCCAGTGATTGGTCGGACGCCCGGGTTCGGACGTGGCGGTCGGATCGTTCCAGCCGTTGGATGCGACAATCTTTTGAAGCTTTGGCCGCAACGGTCCGTCGCCGACCAAGTCCAATTGAACCGCAATGCGGTTGGCGACCGGCCCGGACTGCAGCTTCCGCAGTGAAGCGAGCAAAACCTCGTGCCCTTTTTCCGGCGTCATTCTGGCGACGCAGACCAGACGCAAACGTTGGTGCTGCTGGCCGATTCGTGTTTCCGCATCCGCGGCGTCATTGCGCAGCGCATCCAAATCGATTGGATTGGGAATGACTCGGATGCGATTGGGCGACAATCCATAAAATTGGGCGGCCGATTCGGCGGATTGTCGGCTGACCGCGATCACCTGGAAGGATCGGCGATAGGCCACCGCCAGCAAACGACGTTTCCAGGCAATGAATTTCGTTTCGACCATCGGCAACGCGTGGCTTGGCGGGCTGACGATCGTGGAAACACGGGGCACGCGACACCGTCGGCAAGCCGACGACGCAGTCAACGTCATGTGGTACGTGCGGTCGTAAACGACATCGATCTGTTCATCACGCAGCAGCGTCGCCAGTTCGCGTGATTCCTGGCGGTGGATTCGACCGGGCCAATTGCGTTGGTTGCCTGTGGCAAAATCCGATGCCACGTGGACCGGAACATCCGGCGGAACGGCTTTCAGAAAGATTCCTTCGGCACGTTTCAGGTACAGATGCGGTGCAAATCGGGCGCGATCCAGATGACGCAACAAATGCAGGATTTGTCGTTCGCTGCCGCCGCCGTCCATCGATCCGATCATCAACAGCACGCGGATGGGGGCGTTTGGATCGGGCGTCACGGCCATACGACGTCAATCCACACCAAGCGGTGATCACTGGCGGTGATCCAATAGCGTTGCGGGGAATCCGGCCCCGGCCAAAACACACCGCTGTCGTGAAGTTCCAGCGATTGATCAGGCACCACGTAGTCGACCCGCATCCATCCGTTGCGACCAAAATCGGCCGTCGCGTGGGGGCTGACGCTATCGGAAGGTTCCTTTTCGGCGACCGCCGCGCCGCTGGCCTGCGGATCGGTCGTGCGATCGTGTTCCAGCAATCCGATGATGGCGTCACGCCGGCCGTCGCCGCGAACCGGATCGGCATTCAGGTCGCCCATGATCACAAACGGGGCGTCGGAACCAAAGCCGCCTTGGTTTCCCGCATCATCAATCATCCAGGCGTCGGACGAACCGTCCAAGTAGTCCGTCCAGAAGCGAATCTCATCGTGGTTGCGGCATCCATTGTGGTCCTCTGGACCGTCGAAAACCGGCGGCGTCGGGTGGCTGGCGAAAACGTGCAGAGCGCGTTCGCCGATCTGCACCGGCACGTCAATGTGATTCTTGCTGGACAATCGCAGCTGGTTCCAAACGTCTTCGTCGTAGTACGTTTCGCCCGATTCGGGATCGACCGGAACTTGAGGATCGGGCATCGACGCCCAACGCAGTTTCTGGAACGTCCGAATTTGTTCGTCTTGGATGGGAAATCGGCTAAGCACCGCCATCGCATACTGCCCCTCGTACACACCGTATCCCCAAGCATCATTGGGTTGGCCGGGTTGCCCGTTGTCGTCCAGGTCCAGTCCCGAATCGACGCCCGTGTTGCTGGGGAATGAACGAACGTGGTCGAACCGGTGTCCGTCGCGTTCGGTGTTGCCGACGGCAAAGAACAAATCGTTCAATGCGTTTACCGTCGCTGCGTCTTCGTCAAAATCGATTTCATTCAGCAACAGAACATCCGGACGTACCGTTTGAACGATCGCCGCGATCCGTTCGGCCTGCTGGTCCTTGCCGTCGGCCAGGCGTTCCAAGATTTGCCCGGGAGCTTTGCCGTACAGCGAAACATTAAAAGTGGCGATGCGAACAACGCCGTCGGGCTTGGGCGGAATCCTGCTGGCCTCGTGTGAGTTCACAGTGCCCGGCATCGATTGGGGGGCTTGGGTGTTCGGATCGCTGGAGACCGCCGGATCGGCCGCGATCGGCGATGCCGATTGCGTCGAATCAGAATCGGATGGCTTAGCCGATACGGTGGCATCGGGTTCCGATTTGGCGCATCCGGTGATCACCATGGCCAGCACTGCAATGACGCAAATCCAGCGATTCATTCGACATCCACACTCTACATACAGGATCGCGATGGATCCGGATCGGAAAGGAGACGGCTGGACGACGGTTCGGTCGACGCCCACGCCCGTGCGTGTTCCAATCGCGTCGCCCGATCACCGCCACGGTTGACGTCGTCAAACGGTCAAGCCAAGTGTTTTCGTTGTTCACACCCTATCAAACGAGACCCGGGACGGGCACCGGCGGCGTCGCTCGACAGTCAAAGCCCATCCAATCCTGATCCGTCATTCGCTCAGTATTGAATCTCATGGAACCCAATCAACCAAAGCACTCGTATTTGGCAACCGACCTGGACGGCACTCTGATCCCGCTGCAGGTGCGGGAGGCGGTCCGTGGGGGATTGTCGGTCGAAGAAGCTGAATGCCGACTCGAAGCCAGCACCGAAGCTTTACGGCGATTTCATCAAGCCACCCGTCCGACGCCCGGTCGGGCGCGTTTGCGCATGGCGTTTTTGACGGGGCGGCATTTGGAATCGGTGGGCGATGCGATCGGACAGTTTGACCTGCCCTTGCCCGAATGGATTCTGTGCGATGTCGGTAGCAGCATCTATCACCGTCACACCGGCGACACTGCGGATCGCTCGCCCGCCGGCGATGTCGTGACCGATGGGTTTGAACGTTTGCAAGCCTATGACGACGAACTGTCGCGGATCACCGGTGACATCGACGCGGATGATCTGCGGCGACGGTTGCAATCGATCGACGGCATTCGATTGCAAGAGCCCGAAAAACAGGCCCGCTTTAAGCTTAGCTTTTACGCGGACCAGCACGAATTGGAGCAGCGGGTTGCCGCGATTCGTGAATTTCTGGATCAGCAAGATTTGCCCTTTGGCATCGTTCACAGCGTTGACCCGTTCAACGGTGACGGGTTGATCGATGTGATGCCCCGCGGTGTGACCAAAGCCCATGCACTGCACTGGTGGATCCAACACTTCGGGATCGATTCGGACCAGATCGCCTTCGCCGGTGATTCGGGGAACGATTTGGCTGCCTTGATCAGCGGCATTCCAGCAGTGGTTGTCGGCAATGCCGATCGTACCCTGGCTTCACGCGTGTCGCGGCATCATCGTGAATCGGGTTGGCGGGGGCGGCTGTTTTTGGCCGACGATCACAGCACCGCCGGCGTCTGGCAAGGGTGCCAGTGGTTCGGCTTGGTGCAGCGGGACACACCGGATACCGCCGGCGACTCCGGTGCAACAATGTGTCCTTCTGCGGTGGAGATTGAGCGTCTGCACGATCACTTGGGGGCGACGCTGATTCATCGGGATACGACCCGGTTTGTGGTGTTTGCACCTTCGCACCAAGACGTCGAAGTCTTGCTGGTCGACCAGGCGGATCAACCCGTGTCCGCCCATCGGCTGCGTCGTACGGATGCTGGATATCACCTGGGGTTGGTCAATGAGTGTCCTGCGGGGACACGCTATCGCTATCGGTTGTCCGGTGACACCGTTGTTCCCGATCCGGCCAGTCGTTTTCAGCCGGACGGTGTTCATGGTCCGTCACAAGTGGTTGACCGCCGGCACGCATGGTCACACCGATGCGCCGATTCGATCGGTCGTGACGACTTGATTATCTATGAACTGCATCTGGGAACGTTCACCGATGCGGGGACCTATCAGGCGGCGATTGATCGACTGGACGAACTGGTCGATCTGGGCGTCAATGCGATCGAAATCATGCCGGTGGCGGCGTGTGGCGGACGCTGGAACTGGGGCTATGACGGCGTCGATTGGTTTGCCCCCATGGCCGACTATGGGACGCCGGATCAGTTTCGTGATTTCGTCGATGCGGCGCACGGCAAAGGGTTGGCTGTCATCCTGGACGTCGTTTACAACCACTTTGGGCCGGAAGGCAACTATCTGCATCCGCTGGGCGGATACATTTCCGCCAAGCATCACACGGTCTGGGGAGATGCACCAAACTTTGACCAGCCGCCCACCGATCGTGAAGTCCGACGATTTGCAATCGCCAACGCGATTCACTGGTTGGATGAATATCGCATCGACGGTTTGCGTGTCGACGCGATTCACTGCATCGCCGACGACAGTGAAACCCACTGGGTGGCGGAACTGTCCGAGGCGGTTCGAAAGTGGGGCGATTCAACGTGCCGCAAACCTTTGCTGATCGCCGAGTCCAACATCTACGATCCACAGATGTTGGTTCCTCGGTCACAGGGCGGCATGAACTTTGACGCGCAGTGGTGCGACGACTTTCTGCACAGCGTGTTTGCCGTCTTGCGTCCGGGCGAACAACTGTCCCAGCGGACCTATCACGCCGAAAGCGATCTGCGACAGGTCATGTCACAGGGCTATGTCTTCGAAGGCACGGTTCGTTCGCCACGCCAGCGAACCGAGCCGGGGGCGCGAGTGGACACGTCGGGCTTGGTCTATTCGATTCAGAATCACGATTTCATCGGCAATCATCCGCTGGGCCAAAGGCTGCACACGATCGCCGGGATGCCGGCGCAACGTGCCGCTGCTGCGTTGCTGATTCTGTCGCCCGCCATTCCGATGCTGTTCATGGGGGAAGAGTTCGCTTGCCCCCACCCGTTTTCGTTCTTTGTCGATTTTGGCGATGATCACCTTCGGCAATCCGTGGTCGAAGGACGCCGCCGCGAATATCCACAGCACGATTGGTCGGCCGGGCACTTGCCCACCGATCCGGCCGCCATGGAATCATCCAAGATCGGTCCAAAGTCGGCGGGATCAGAATCGATGTGGCGATGGTATCGCGATTTGATTGCGCTGCGAAAGCAACTGCAACAGGCTGATTGCTTTGGCGATCAGAGTTACGAGGTCGTGGCCGGACCAAAGAACGTGTTTGCCATGCGTTACAGCAACGACAAGGTCGCCGCAACGATTCAAGTGTGCTTGGCCGGCGAAGTTTCCGCTGCCGACCTGCAGTGCCCCGGTGGTGAATCGACGGTGATGGATTCCATGGCCGATCAGTATCGTGACGAGACCGAACGGGCCGTCGGCCAAGAACATCCCGCGGTGTCACGAGCATTGATCACCGCACGCGGCTTGGCTGACGGTTGATGCGTTACGTCAGCGCCGGGCATCGGCGTCTTTCGTTCCACGAAGCTTGTTTTTCGGGACGCTGATGGGATTTCTGGCCGGCCGCACGGACGCGTCAGGTCACACGCCCGGGCCACAGATACGCGGCAGCGACGCCGCCCAGCAATCCGCCCAAGTGAGCGCCGTTGGCGACGTTGCCGATCAATGGCGTCATGCAAATCACCAACCATCCCAGCATCAGCATGACGTTCTGGGGCGGCATGCGAATCGGATACAGGGCTTCGACCTTCGGGCGAATCCAGATGTATCCGAACAGTCCGAACACTGCACCGGAGGCGCCGATGGCGAAGGGAGACCCTTGTAGTGACGGGGGCAACCAGTCGGGCAGCAGCACCTGCACCAGCATTCCCGCGATCTGGCTGACCAGCACCAGCCCGGCGAAAAACAGTGACCCGTGCAGCCGTTCCAGCGATGATCCCAAGGTGTAGATCCACAGCATATTGAACAACAGGTGAATCACGCTGCCGTGCAAAAACATCGGTGTGATCAGACGCCAAACTTGGCCCTTCTTTAACGATGCCAGGCTGTCGCCACCGTCCGCAGTCGCGAACACGGTCCAGTCGACGACTTCGCCACGTTCGCTTTGCAACGTTGCATAGTCGTAGCGGTCGACAAACGACATCGCCAAATAAGTCTTGGTTTCTAGCGAAAGGTTCTCTCGAAAGTCCGCGTTTCGGGGATCCGCCCAATCGACGTTGCCAAAGTTGGTCCCGAAGCTGGCCAGGACCGAAATTGCAATGATCCCGATGGTCAGCGGGATGTTCGCCTGACGCATGCGTCCCATCCCCGGACCGCCGGTGGGTACGGAACGGATGTTCTTCTGCATCCGCTGTTGCTGTTTGGCCTGTTCGCTGCGAATTTTTTTGACCTGATCACCCACGTCATAGCGGGGGGCACCCGGGTCTTGGCGGAAAGTGCCGAGTTCGGTTCGGGCCGCTTCCACGTCCGATTCGTCTCGGATCCAGACGTCGCAGCCGTCGGATTCCTGTTCCCACGTCGCGTCGATCTGGCGGGTCAACAGATAGTCGCAAAACCGGCGGGCGTCCCTGGGCTGTGAAAGAGTCCCGATTTTTCGCATGAATGAGGGGGGGATGGGGGGAGTTAAAGCGTGGCCAATGGCGGATTGGATGGTTCGGCGCCCATCACTCGACCGTGATCGGACGCGAAAAGACTTGTCGAAATCGTCCGTTGATGAATATCATGCATTGTCGGTTGGAACGATAGACCGGCCGGAAAGACCGAATCACAGCCCCGACGAATTGACGAAAAGGGAAATCCCGATATGGCAATCAAGCTCAGCGAACGTGCTGCCGAAGAAGTCAAACGCTTCCAAAAAGAACACAATTTTGACGATTCGATGCTGCTGCGCATCGGCGTCGCCGGTGGCGGCTGCAGCGGCTTCAACTACACCCTGAACTTTGACGACAGCTTCGACGACAAAGTCGATTCCAAGTACGAATGGCACGGCGTGGCCGTGGTCGTCGACAAGAAAAGTGCTCTGTACCTGGATGGCACGACCGTCGATTGGTACGAAAGTCTGGAAAAGAAGGGGTTCACCTTCGACAATCCCAACGCGGTCAAGAGCTGTGGCTGCGGCAGCAGCTTCCAGGCCTGATTGCCAAGACCGGGTGCCTTTGACGCCGTCACGCTGACGGCCTGGCACCAATCAAATGTCGCCGACGGCCATGCGATCGATCGCATGGCCGTTTCTGTTGGCCAGCAGTTTCTGTTGGCCAGCCGTTTCTGTTGGCCAGCCGTTTCTGTTGGCCAGCCGTTTCTGTTGGCCAGCCGTTTCTGTTGGCCAGCCGTTTCTGTTGGCCAGCCGTTTCTGTTGGCTGCCAGTGGCCGCTTGCCATCCCGCGGTGGCGAATCGGTGATTGAGGCCTCCGTTTTAAATCGACGCCGGGACCGCCACCTTGGATTCCTTCAAGCCATTGGAAGATTGGATTTGCGACGTCACCGGCGCCGAATCGATCGGCCCCGCCACGCCGGTTCAGTCACTTTGGAGCGGGTACGGCCAAATCGTCCGTATTCCCTTGTTGAAAGCGTCGGTCCCCACGGTGATCGTCAAACAGGTGCGGCCGCCACAAGTCGGCGACCAGCCCGGACGCCACCCTCGCGGATGGGATACACCGGTTTCTCATCGACGAAAGTTGCGTTCCTACGAAGTGGAGTCGGCGTTCTATGCCCGATTCGCGGACCGATGCGATGACCGTTGCCGAGTCGCCCGTTGTTGGGGCCAAACCAGTGACCAAGACAGTCTGACATTGGTGCTGGAAGATCTGGATGCCGCTGGGTTCCCCTTGCGACTGGGCCGGTTGGACATCGACGGTGTGGCGCGCGGGCTGGCGTGGTTGGCCAGCTTTCATGGCACATTCTTGCACCCGGCCGACGATGCGAGCGACTTTGACGGACTGTGGCCGATCGGAACATATTGGCATTTGGACACCCGGCCCGACGAATGGCGGGCGATGCCCGAGGATGATCTGAAACGCCAAGCCGCTGCGATTGATCAGCGTTTGAATGAAAGCTCCTTCCAGACGCTGGTTCATGGTGACGCCAAGGTCGCCAACATGTGTTTTCCCGCCGACGACCGATCGGCGCCGGCAATGGTGGATTTCCAGTACGTCGGTCGCGGATGCGGAATGAAGGACGTGGCGTACTTCTTAAGCAGCTGCGTCGACGAATCGGAATGTCAGCGAAACGAATCGACTTACCTGGCCATCTATTTCGCTGCCCTGCGTGCCGCGGTGGTCCGCCATCACGGTGATCGATTCGATCTAGACGCTTTGGAAAGGCAGTGGCGACAGCTGTATCCGCTGGCCTGGGCCGATTTCGTGCGTTTCCTGGAAGGCTGGTGTCCCGGCCATGCCAAGCTGACCGGCTATTCCCGCCGTATGGTCCACCAGGCTTTGACGTCAGCGAAATCACCGACGTCCTCCGACGTCTGAACCGTTTGATGACGATGCTGATCGGCGTGCCGCGAACCGAAACGAATCAGCGACCGGAGGTCACTGTTCGTTTTGATCTTCTGACGCCGGAACGTTGCCCGAGTCACTGGAATCGCCACCATCAGGTGTCGGCGCCGTTTCGGCTTCCTCTTCATCGCGTTCTTCGGCCGGCACACGCACCACTTCGATCAGAGAATCGTCCGCGTCGACGTTCATGATGCGAACGCCTTGGGTGTTGCGACCGATCACGCTGATGTCGCCGGCCTTGATCCGCTGGATCTTGCCTTTGGCCGTCATCATGAACACTTCGTCGTCATCATTGACCACGGCGATGCCCACGACTTGTCCGTTTCGTTCGCTGGTGCGGATGTCTCGCAGCCCCTTACCGCCTCGCTTTTGTGTTCGGTATCGGGCACCCGAGCTGGTCGATTCTTCTTCGCCCACCTCGTCATCTTCGGTCTCCACCAAATTCGGACCGAACGGGGTGCGTTTGCCATAGCCGTTTTCGCAAACGGTCAGCAGCGTCGCATCGGGATCGGCGACCACCATGCCGACGACTTCGTCGTCGCCGACCAGGGAGATGCCTTTGACGCCCGAGGTGTTGCGTCCCATGGGGCGAGAATCCGATTCCTTGAAACGAATCGCCATGCCGGTTTGGGTGACCATCATCAACTCGTCACCAGGACCGACAACGGCGGCATCGACCAATTCGTCATCGTCGCGAAGCTTGATGGCGATGATGCCGCCTTTCTTGGGACGGCTGTACTGTTCCAGCGGCGTCTTTTTGACCAATCCTTTGCGGGTCGCCATCGCGACGTAGTAGCCTTCCTGGTCAAAGTCCCGCACGACCAGACACTCGGCGATCTGTTCACCTTCCTCCAGGTTCAGCAGATTGACGATCGCGCGTCCCTTGGAATCGCGGGCCAGTTGCGGCAAGTCATAGACCTTTTGCCAGCGGACCTTTCCGGCCGTGGTCAGGAACAGCAGGTACGCGTGGGTGCTGGCGACAAACAGCAAAGCGATCGGATCGGCTTCATCCGTCTTGGCGCCTTTCAGGCCTTTGCCGCCACGACGCTGTGTGTTGTAAACGCTGGTCGGCGTCCGTTTGATGTACCCGTTGTGGCTGATCGAAACCACCATGGTTTCTTCGGTGATCAAGTCTTCCAGGTCGATGTTACCGAGTTCTTCACCGGAGATTTCGGTCCGACGCGCGTCACCAAAGCGTCGTTTGATCTCTTCCAAGTCATCCTTGATGATCCCATAGACGCGTTCCTGATCGCCCAGGATGTCCAGATAGTCGGCAATTTCCTTCAGCAACTCGGCATGTTCGTCGGTCAGTTTTTCCTGTTCCAGGTTGACCAACTGGCCCAACCGCATCCGCAGAATCTCATCCGCTTGGACGCTGGTCAGCGTGTACGATTCCGCCTCGCCGCGTTCAATGACGAATTGCTTGAAACCTTCGTCGCCCAGCGCCCGCTGCATCAGTGATGAGGGACATTCGATGCCCATCAACCGCTGCTTGGCTTCTGGTTGTGTCCGACTGGTACGGATCGTTTGAATGATCTCGTCGATGTTGGCCAGTGCCAGCAACAAACCTTCGACGGTGTGTTTACGGCGGCGCGCCTTGGCCAGCAAGAATTGGGTGCGGCGCCGAATCACGTGGACGCGGTGACGAAGAAACTCCGTCAGCATTTCCTTCAGCGTCAGTTCGCGCGGCTTGCCGTCGACCAGGGCCAAGAAGATCAGCGAAAACGTGTCTTGAAGCGGGCTGAATTGATACAGCTGATTCAGCACGACATCCGGATCGGCGTCGCGTTTCAGTTCGACGACCAGGCGAACCGGTTCCTTCAGATCGCTTTCGTCACGGATCGCGGAGATGCCTTTGACTTTGTCACCGTTGACCAACGCGGCGATCTTTTCAACGATCCGGTCGCGATACTGTTGGTACGGGATCTCGGTGATGATGATGCGATGGCGGTTGCCCTTCATCTCCTCGATTCGGCAAAGGGCGCGCACCACCATCGTGCTGCGTCCGGTTTTGTAACCGCGTCGAATGCCGGCCCGTCCGCAAATGATTCCGCCGGTGGGGAAGTCGGGGCCCGGAATGATTTCGCACAATTCGTCGATCGTCGTTTCCGGTTCGTCGATCAACCGGATCAACGCGTCGCAGACTTCCGTTGGATTGTGTGGTGGGATGCTGGTGGCCATCCCGACGGCGATCCCGCCGGAACCGTTGATCAGCAGGTTCGGAAACTTGCTGGGCAGAACGGTCGGCTCGCTGCGTGCTTCGTCATAGGTGGGGACGTAGTCGACCGTGTCCAGTTTCAGGTCGTCCAGCATGTTGGCCGCGACGGCACTCAAGCGAGCTTCGGTGTACCGCATCGCCGCCGGGGGCAGCCCCGCGATACTGCCGAAGTTCCCCTGCTTGTCGATCAACAGGCTGCGCATGTTCCATTCTTGGGCCATCCGAACCAGCGTCGGATAGATGACGCTTTCACCGTGCGGGTGATAGTTACCCGATGTGTCGCCAGAGATCTTTGCGCACTTGACCCGCTTGCTGCCCGGGCCGAGGTTCAGGTCGTTCATCGCGACCAAAATCCGACGTTGGGATGGTTTCAAGCCGTCACGAACGTCGGGCAAGGCACGGCTGACGATCACGCTCATCGCGTACGTCAGATAGCTGTCGCGTAGTTCGTCTTCGATCGGCAGATCGACCATCCGCAGGGCACCACGGCCCCCTTCGCCGTCCCCGGCCGGCGTGACCATGTCGGTGCCCGACGGTGGATCGCCGTTGCCGTTTTCTGAACCGGCTTCGACGTCATCGGCGCCTGTGTTTTCCGGACCCGACTCGGACGGTTCGGCGTCCGACGGATTGTCTGATTGGTTTTCGTTGCCGTCTTCGAATTCGTCGTCTGCCAACGTCGTTGCTCTTGGCTATGGGGGGACCGGCCGGCCGAATTTGGGGCTCAGATTCGCCGCTGAACGAACCGGTTAGTGTAAGGATTTTGGGTCCCGGCCACAACGGCCCCGGAGCGACGAGCAGACGTCATAAGTTATTGACTGGCATGGCTTTATGTGGTGAATTTGCGGTCGCCCAATGCGGCGGGGCGCGGTGCCTCCGTCGCCACGGTAGGATTGTGTGGCGACGCCTTGGCGCGTCGGAACGCGCTGCCCCACAAGGGTGCCCTTCTCCATCGATCGGTGCTTCGCCTTCGGGCGGATCGGCGGTCCCGTTTCTCGAGCCTGTCATGTCTGATCCCAACGACGCCATCATCGAGTCCATTCGGCTGTATCGCGAGGCACTTCAAGAGACTCGGACGCTGTTTATCGATAGCGGCAAGCTGATCCGCGGTTCCTACAAATGGCTGGGCCAGGGCGACGGCGACGCCACCACCATTGCCGACCAAATGGATGATCTGCACCAGGGATTGGTGATGAAGGTCTTTGCCACCGTGGTGCCCGATGCCGGTTTCCAATCGATGCAGCAGCGTCAGATGGGACGCGTGTTGTTGGAACACTTGTGGGGACAGACCGTCATGGGATCCAAGCTGCGTGACGCGGTCGATTGGCTGGTCCAAACGGCGGTCCAGTTTCAGTGGGCCGATCTGGTACGGCCGTTCGCCCAAATCCCTTCGATCCGTGACCGCTACGGTGAATTGGAATCGTTGGTCATGCGGATGGCCAAGCTGATTGCCGCGGTCGACGGCGGAATTGATTTGAATGAACAGGATTGCATCGAATCCATCATGCGGCAGATGGAGATCAGCGAAGGTCGAACTTGGCAATCCGCGAGCCCGTCCGAACCAGCGGTTGAACCGGAGATCAATCATCCCGAAGACACCGACGCCGCCCGGGAAGCGATCGATTGGCTGCGTCGTGAAGCCCAGCGGTTGCGTGATGGAGCCGGTGCCAGTGCGGGCCAGCCCGCCGAGCCGACACCGATGCCGACCGGTGGTCCGGCCGCGGCGCCACCGAAACCGGCGGTCACCGCAAAAACGCCGGCAATGGATCCCGACGACAATCGGACTCCGGAACAGCGTTTGGACGACGCACGCCAGAAACTGAACCGGCTGGTCGGCCTGGATGGAATCAAGGACCAGATCGAAACGCTGACCAATTTTTTGCGGATGGAAAAGCTGCGGACCGAAGCGGGTTTGCCCACCAGCAAACCGAGTCTGCACATGGCGTTCGTCGGGAACCCTGGCACCGGAAAGACGACCGTGGCGCGGATCGTCGCCGAAATCTATGGTGCCCTTGGCGTCCTGGAAAAAGGCCACTTGGTGGAAACCGATCGCAGCGGTTTGGTTGCGGAATACGCGGGGCAGACGGGACCGAAAACCAACGCCAAGATCGATGAGGCTCTGGACGGCGTCCTGTTCATCGACGAAGCCTACACCTTGATCGATGAAAGCGGCCAAGATCAGTACGGCCGTGAAGCCGTGCAGACGCTTTTGAAACGCATGGAAGATCAACGCAAGCGATTGGTCGTCATCTTGGCCGGGTATCCGAATGAAATGAACAAAATGATTCGCAGTAATCCCGGGCTAAGCTCGCGGGTCGGGACGACGATGCGATTCGAGGATTATGATCCGGCCGCGTTGTGCCGGATTTTCGAATTGATTGCCAAGAAGTCAAAATACGAATTGACCACCGAGGCACGGCGACGACTGCTGCGTGGTTTCACCTATCTTTATCTGAAACGTGACCGACACTTCGGCAATGGCCGCACGTCACGCAACAGTTTTGAACGCAGCGTCCGTCGGTTGGCCAATCGCTTGGCGGGGATGACGGAAGTGAATCGCGAACTGCTGACGACGTTGGAAGCGGACGACATCGAAGTGGCCGGCGTCACCCAAGCTCATTTGGCTGCGATGGCGGCCGAGCCGGGCAAGGTCCGTGTGACTTGCACGCAGTGCGACGTGGCGATGGTCATTGATGACGCCCTGTTGGGGACCGAGGTGACCTGTGAACACGACCCGCAAGTCCGTTTCACCCCGGACTTTGGCGATCCGGTGGTCCAGTTGCCTGAAGCCGCCGCAAGTGAGCAAGCTGGGGCGAATGATCAAGGTGACGCCGCCGATGATGGCGATGCCGCTTGACGTGAAACCAACGCGTCGGCCGACGATCCAAAAAGAAACCGCCGACCCTTTTGGGGCCGGCGGTTGAAATGTCTTCGGGCGATTGTCAGCGTTCGCGTTAGAAGGGCGAATCACCGAACGGATTGTCGTCGCCGCCCATGTCGCCGAACGGGTTGTCGTCACCACCGGCGTCGCCAAACGGGTTGGAATCGTCGCTGCCGCCGAACGGGTTGTCGTCGGCAGGGGCGTCGGCCGGCTGCGCTGCGGCCGCATTGCCGTCAGTTTTGAAGGGATCTTCGTCCAAAGTGCCTTCCAGCACATCCTTGCTTTCGACCGTGGCGTCGGCCACCGGATCGTCGGCGAACGGATCGACTTGATCAGACGGTGGCGTGGCAGGTGCGTCAGCGACCGGGGGTGCGGGGGGCGGCGTGGCTGGTGCAGGCGACGCGGCTTGGATCTCGTTCATCCGCTGATTGGACCGTGCTTGGCCAAGCATCAATTGCTGAACGCGTGCTTCACGGCGAATCTCTTCCAGCTTCAATCGCGCGGAGCCTTGGATTCGGGACAAGGAACGGCCGATGTCGCCGTTGACTTTACCGCGGGCTTCCAGCTCGGCACCGGCCTGCCAATCGGCCTCGGCTTCGTATTGCCGCCCCATCGCATCGGCCGCAAAACCGCGGAAATAGTAGGCCCGAGGATCTTGATAGCCGTGGGTGATTGCCTGGCTGAAGAGTTGATACGCCTGGTCGTACTGGTGCGAGTTGTAGGCGTGGACACCCTGGCCGTAGATCGTGTTCAAGACCGAAAGCTGGCCTTGTGCGGGTGCCGTCGTCAGGCAGCAAGCCAGAAGGGCAGCGGCCGCGTAAAACCACTGGAAATGTCGCGTCATTCGGGATCGTCTCCACCCGGAATCGGGCTTCTTAGGGGAGGTCAGAGAAGCTGAATTCAGTCTCCAGCACTCTAGTCGTCCCGACGATCGTCTTCAAACATTTTTGCCGTCTATGACGATCAAATGTTCATTCACACCGGTTCTTCGTTGAATTCTCGCGTTTCCGTGACCGCACCGGGGACGATCTTGGTGACGCTGACCTTGGTGCGACGCAGTTCCTGGATCTCGGTCGCCATTTCGTTGATCAGGTTGGCGATTTCCGCACCGGCCTCTTCACCAATGTGCACCATCAGGGCTTTGCGGGCTCGATAGCTGAGTTCGAAATCTTTCATAGGACGGCGTCTTGGAAGTGAAATCGGTTTGTCTGAAAAGACCCGGAGTGGCCCGTTCAGGCTCATGCGGGTGGTCGGCGAGCGCCCCTTGCGGGTTTCCGCCTTACGCTAAGCCATTCTGGCTACCAAGTCTGTAAAGACAACGCTATCGCTAAATTTTCACTCCACGGTGACGCTTTTCGCCAGATTGCGTGGCTTATCAACGTCACAACCCCGCAAAAGCGCAATGTGGTAGGACAGCAGCTGGAGGGGGACGATCGACACGATCGGCTGGGTCAGTCCGGGGGCATCGGGGATCGTGATGACGTCATCGGCGATCTTTTGGACCTGCGGATCGTCCTGGCTTGCGATCGCGATGATCGGGCCGCCACGGGCTTTGACCTCTTCCATATTGGCCAAGACTTTGTCGTAGGTCGTGCCTTTGGGAACGATGAAGACACTGGGGGTGTGTTCGTCGACCAAGGCGATCGGCCCGTGTTTCATCTCGGCCGCCGGATAGCCCTCGGCGTGGATGTAGCTGATTTCCTTCAGCTTCAACGCACCTTCCAACGCGGTCGGGAAATTGTATTGCCGACCGAGGTACAGGAACGTTGACGCCTCGTGGTACTTGGCCGCGATTTCTTTGACGGTGGCATCACATCGCAACGCTTCGGCGACCGCGTTGGGCAGCATCCGTAGTTCTTCGATGATGCGTTGTCCACTTTCAAAGCTCAGGTGACGCATTCGTCCGAAGTACAACGCCAGCATTGCCAGGACACAGCACTGGGACGTGTAGGCTTTGGTGCTGGCCACACCGATTTCCGGACCCGCGTGCAAGTAAATGCCGCCGTCGGCCGCTTGGGCGATGCTACTGCCGACGACGTTGTTGATGGCCAGCGTCCGGTGTCCCTTGCGTTTGGTTTCGCGGATCGCTGCCAAGGTGTCGGCGGTTTCACCGCTTTGGGTGATCCCGAACACCAACGTGTCATTTTCGATCGGCGGGTTGCGGTACCGCAGTTCGCTGGCGTATTCAACCGACACGGGAATCCGTGCCAGTTCTTCGATCATGTATTCGCCGACCAGGGCGCTGTGCCAACTGGTACCACAGCCGGTCAGAATGATTCGACGAACGGTCCGGATCTGTTGCGGCGTCATGTTCAGACCGCCGAAGACCGCCGTCGCGTTTTCGTCATCCAGGCGACCACGCATCGCGTTGCGCAGCGATTCGGGTTGCTCGTGGATTTCTTTCAGCATGTAGTGCGGGAAACCCGCCAGATCGACGTCGTTGCTTTCCACGCTTAGCGGTTGAATGTCGACGCGGATCTTTCCCTGGTCCTTATGCAGGACCGAAAAGCCGTCCTTGGTCAGGACCGCGACTTGGTGATCGGCCAAGTAAACGATGCGGTCGGTGCGGCCGGCGATGGGCGACGCGTCGCTGGCGACAAAGAATTCCCCTCGCCCCACACCCAGTACCAACGGCGACCCAAAACGCGCGGCCACCATCAATCCGGGACGATCACGAAACAGAACCGCCAGGCCATAGGTTCCCCGCAATTGCGCGATTGCCCATTGAACCGCGGTGACGTACTTGGTGTTGGGCTGATCGGGTTTGTCGGGTGTGACCTTCAAGCCTTCGGCGATCAAGTGCGCGATGACTTCGCTGTCGGTCGCCGATTTGAAGGAATACCCCTTAGCCGTCAGCTGGTCTTTCAGTTCTTGAAAGTTCTCGATCACACCGTTGTGGACCAAAACCACTTCACCGTCGCCACCGACGTGTGGGTGCGCGTTGGTCTCGGTCGGCGGACCGTGTGTGGCCCAGCGGGTGTGCCCCAGCCCCACGGCGCCCGATCGCGGTGTCGGTCCCAGGCGATCGGCAAGCGCTTGGATCCGCCCCACCGCGCGGGTCACGTGAATCGATTCACCGCAGTGAATGGCGACACCCGAACTGTCATACCCGCGGTATTCCAACCGACGCAGACCGTCGACCAAAAAAGGTTCGGCATCCGTGGCGCCGACATATCCAACGATCCCACACATGGTTGGTGATATCCCGTGGTGAAAAGAGTGCTTTGGTCCAAGGCGTGCCGCAGCGGTGATCAGGCGGCACGTTTCGATGCGTCGCCACCACCATTAACTTCTACCCAATCGTTTCCCACGTCGGCAAGCCATAGCGATGCGTCCGAAGCCAACTTTGCGGTCAGCTTCTTGGCATCTTCACTGGCATGAAATTCTTGGGAATCCAGAATCACGTCACACTGTCCCAACGAGTGTGCGACCCGCGTTAGCCCCAAGGTCGTCGGCATCGGAAACAGACGCGGCTGAATTCCCAGCCCGCGAATCTGGCGGTGAAAGTCTTTCAACGTCAAATCACTGCCGCCCATTTCAAACGTGTCGACGCCGCAGTAGATGATCGATTCGGCGGGAATCGTTTGCATCAGCGTCGACAGCACCGCTTCGGCACGCTGACCATCACCGACGCCGATTTCCAAGACTCGCAGGCTGGCGGGCGTTTCAGCTTTGACCCACTTGCGGAGCTTCTTGCAAAGCACGCTGTGACGACTCTGCGCCGCACGAATGGATTTGGTGACCGCCTTGGTTTTCGACTTGGCCGGCGGCGGCTGTGAAACCGCGACGTCGGTTCGATCGCCGATCGCTTGGGCGTCGACACGGCGTTTCGCGGTCGGAGCCGCATTGGAAGTCACAACCGCTGCTTCCGCCGGTTTGACGCCCGAGGACGCCGATTCCGGTTCGTCAGTTTTGCGGAAATAGTTCCAGATCTTCAACAGCGACATCGCCTGATTACTCCACAAATCCCAACGAACAGCAGTTGCAAAGGAACCCGATTGCGGGACGGGCCGACTTGGACACTGAAACCCTGCAGTACGGCAAGTCGGCGGGGGCCGGTTTTGACGGATTCAATCATTGAATCGGACATGCCGGCCGGCGGAGTCGATCGGATCTGGCGAAGGTCCGGTTAGGAAACTTTTGCACGACTGTGCGTCCTACGTTTTCGTGAACAGTCCGCCTTCGGCGCGTCTGCCTATTGCAATAGGTGGGGCTCGCCGCCACCGCGCCCAACGCCCCTGCAGATCGCCGTGACGCGAAAATCCCAGACTCCTTCCCGCCGATTGCCGCTGGCCCTGCTTCCCACGACCGATGGGATCCGCCAGTGTGAAACCCGACTGGCGTTTTCGGCTAGCCTGGCGGCGGCGGCCACGGCCGACCTGCTTCAAGACGGACTAGGACCGGACGATGTATCCGACGTTCTGATGCCGATGGATTCGTCAGGCACGCTGTCACCGGCGTCCAATCATTCCCTCTTGAATCAAGCGGCCGACCTTCGCGACATGTACGGTCTGACCGGTGACGGCCAGACCATCGCGGTGATCGACAGCGGCATCGCTTGGGATCACGAAGCGTTTACCTCGCCGGGCCAAGGCGCGGGGATCGGGCCGGGGTATCGAGTCGTCGGTGGATGGGATTTTGCCGAAGACGACGCGGACCCTTATGACGATGGGCCTGCCGGGTACCACGGCACTCATGTCGCTGGTTTGTTGGCCGGGCAAAGTTCTGAATCATCTGGGATGGCACCGGAAGCGGACTTGGTGGCCCTGCGCGTCTTCGACGATTCCGGCGCGGGCAGTCTGGAGTGGATCGAATCGGCCCTTCGTTGGGTCCACGATTCCCAGAACGATTTCGAACACCCGATCACGACGGTGAACTTATCGATCGGCGCTGCGCTGAACGATGCAAATCGCGACTACGCCATTGGCATTCTGGAAGACGAACTGCAACTGTTGCACGATGACGGAATCTTGGTCTTCGCCGCCGCCGGAAACTATTACGCCAACGATGAAATCACGCCGGGGACCACGGATCTGCTTTATCCGGCATCCAGCCCCAACGTGATCGCCGTGACGTCCATCGATGACGGTGGGCAAATCAGTGATTTTGCACAGCGGGAAAATGGCATCTTGGCGGCACCGGGCGAAGGCCAAGGCAGCGCCGTGCCTGATCACGTTTTCGGTTGGGATGGTAACGTCAACGACTATGCAGCACTTAGCGGGACCAGCATGGCGACGCCCCAAGTTGCTGCGGCGACGGTTCTGATCCGCGAAGCCATGATCGCATCCGGTCTGGAACCGACGGCCGATGATGTCCTGCAACGATTACGAGATCATGCATCGGAGCATAAAGACGCGGGAACAGGGTTGACCTATTACTCGATCGATTTGCAGTCGGCGCTTGATGGTCTGCAACCGTCCGGCGGTTCAAATCAACCCGATGATGGTGGCGAAGGTGAAACAGCGGTATCGGCTAGCGAAGTCACGACGGATCATCAGTCACAGCAATTCACATTGGACTTGCGCGACGGGATGTCATTGAATGTCCGAAACCACGACGGATCGGAACAGACGTACTTGCTGACCGATCAAGACGGCCAGATCCTTATGGATGCCGCAGGCGGTTCAGACCGATTGGAAATTCTGGGATCCGTCGGCAGCGAGCGATTGCGGTTATCGGCCGACCCGAATTCCGATGTCGAAAGCCGGTTGATCGCCGGCGGCGTCGAAATTGTCTTGCGCGGTTTTGAAGATGTCCAGTTCGATGGAGGCGGCGGATCGGATCGTGCGACCCTGTACGATTCCAGCGGTGATGATTTGCTGGAATCGCGCAGCGGCGACGCCGTGCTGTCCGGTGTGGGATTCCGCTTTGATGTGCGCGACGTGGTTCGCACGTACGTGCACGCGACCGCCGGCGGAAACGACGCCGCGTACCTCTACGATTCCGATGGCGACGACACACTGGTGGTACAGCCCGGATTCACCAGTCTGCGTGGAACCGATTCGTCGGGCACGAGTCTGTTTCAGTCGGCGTATGGGTTTGAATCGGTTTCGGCCTACGCAACCGCGGGTGGTCATGACACCGCGGAACTGTACGACAGTGTCGGTGACGATGTCCTGTCGATCTCACCCACACGCAGCATGGTCAGCAGCGGTGGTTACCAAGTCAGTGCACGTTACTTTGAAAACGTCACGGCAGAATCCGCCAGCGGCGGCACCGACGTTGCCAAAATCTATTCCAACGAATCAGAAAGCCAGTGGCATGTTGCCGCGGGACTAACGCAATGGACTTCCGTCGATGGTGCGACACGGATCGCGCGCGGATTCGACCGTGTGGATGCGTTCGAAAACTTCCAACCGGTGTCATTGCCGCTGGGCTTCACGCCTCAAGCGGCGCCCGTCCCATTGGATATCAGCGACCAAGACGATGAACGCTTTGAAGATGCCACCCGCCGCGTCTTTGAACAGTTGGGCGTTTGATAACCGGGCAACGCGTGGTGATCACCGGTTTGCTGTGGCGGCGACCTGACTGATCAGCGACCTAAACGATTGCCAGCTTAGACCGGGGCATAGGTCTCCGATGGTCTCCAGTCGACCAGTTGGACTTCGACGTTTCGATAGCCACGGAATTCATTGATCACCGGGCGAAAGGCGACTTCGATCGGGCCTTCGCAAGCGTTCAGGTCGTCGCACCAATCACCACAGCCGAACGCGACACCGCGGATGGTGCGTTCACCCTGTCGCAGCGTCACCGTCAGGTGTCGATCGCCGCCGCCCATCCGCCGCGCGGGCTGGTCCAAACGGATGTCGCGAGCCATCAAGATCGGACGCGGGTTGCCGGCACCAAACGGTGCCATCATGTCGATGTGCTTCATCGTTTCCAGCGTCAACTGCGTCAGCGGGGCTTCGGCGTCGATCACGATCTCCGGTGTAACATCGCGTTCGGACCATTGCCGTGCCACCGCTTCACAAAAGTCGCCGCGAAAGGCATCGATTTGACGTTCTTCGATCGTGATGCCCGCCGCCGCTTGGTGGCCGCCGAAACGCACCAACCGTTCGCTGCAATTGGACAATGCTTCGTGCAAATCGATGTTGGTGCCACCCACACGCCCGCTGCCGACCGCTTCCCCGCGGCCGGCGGAATCCATGGAAATGACGATCACGGGTTTGGCGAACTTGTCACTCAGGCGACCGGCGACAATCCCGATCACGCCTTGGTGCCATCCCACGCCGTTCAGCACCAATGCCGCATCGTTTTCGCCGTCAAATTGGTCGGCGATCTGCTTGTTCGCCGCCAGGTAGACGCTTCGCTGTAACGATTCTCGTGTGCCATTCAATTGGTCCAGATACTCGGCCAGCGCGGCGATGCGATCGGGATCCGTTGCGGTCATCAATTCCACTGCCAACTGTGCCTGTCCCAACCGTCCCGCAGCGTTCAACCGAGGTGCCAAGGTGAAGGACACGTTTTCGGTCGTCATCGTGCTGCCGCGATCCAATCCGTTGCGGCGAATGATTTCCGCCAAGCCCGGACGCGGACGATTCTTCAGGACTTTCAAACCGTGTTCGACCAGGATCCGGTTCTCGTCCAACAGCGGCACAACATCCGCGATCGTTCCGATGGCCGCCAAGCCCAGCGAATCCATCAGAAAGTTTTTCATCCTGTCACTGACTTTCTTGGCACCGCAGTGAGCCTGGCAAAGTGACCATGCCAATTTGAAGGCAACGCCGGCCCCGCACAATTCACCGAAGGGATAGGCGGTCCCGGGCAATCGAGGATGGACAATCGCATCGGCATCGGGCAATTGGTCGTCCATTTGGTGGTGATCCGTGATCACCAAGCCGATGCCAAGTTCCTTGCACAATTCGGCACACGTGACGCTGGTCACGCCGCAGTCGACGGAGACGATCAGACGCTTTCCGCGATCGACAAGTTTCCGAATCGCATCGGCGTTTAGCCCATAGCCGTCTTCCAGGCGGTTGGGGATGTGATAGCTGACGCGGGCCCCGATCAGATTCAGACAGTTGACCAAGATGGCGGTTCCGGTCATCCCGTCGGCGTCATAGTCACCGTAAACGACGATGGGTTCATCGTTGTTGACCGACCGCATGATCCGCTCGGTCGCATCGGCGATCCCGGGCAGCCCGTCAGGATCGCGCAGCCCGGAAAGCCGCGTGTCCAAGAATTGCTTGGCCGCGTCGCCATCGTAGATGCCGCGGCTGACCATCAATTGGGCCACCACGGCGGGCAGTCGAGCAGAACTGGCGAGTCGTTGTACGCGGGCGGAATCGTGCGGGACCACACGCCAAGCTCGTTTCATCCTTGATCACTCCGACCGCCAAGATTCCAAACGCACCATGACAAGCGTCCGCCATCGATGCGAAAGGATGCTGAACTATTTCTTCTTTTCGACGTGCCAGGTGTGCTTGCGCAGCGAAGCGTTGTACTTCTTCAAACGCAGCTTTTCGCCACCGGGCTTACGCTTCAGCGAATAGTTGTACTGGCCGGTTTCTTCGCAGACCAGAAAAATGGTCTCCGCTTTCTTTTTGCTCTTCGCCATAGGACGGAAAAATCGGGGGAATGGGATGGGGGAAGCCGATCCGGTCAGAACGCGAAGATTGCGTGGGCCGGATCAATGGATCGATCATTGGCCGCCTTGCCGGCAGCAGATCAAAGCGGCACAGTATGCCTGACACGGTGGTGGTTCAGCAAGCCGAAATGTTTCCCGGGCCTCTGTGGTCCAGTCCCTTCGCACCGGCCGTTGGGCTTCCAAACGCTGATTTGACCACCCAAGGACACCCATCCGAAAATCAGAGGCCGCTGGATTTGGCGGCGGCGTCATGGATTGCGAAGAAGAATTGTCCGCCTATCACGAGGCCGGGCACGCCGTCGTCGCCCACGCTTTGGGGGGTGAAATCGAGTCCGTTCAGTTGGGCGGCGAAGCGGATTCGTGGTTGCCCGAACGGTTCGGCGATTGTCGTATCAACTGGGGGCCGGTCGATCCGAACGCGGATTTCCAGCGGCAACGCGAAATCGTTGCTTTGTTGGCCGGCCCGGCCGCCGAAATGATTTATTCCGGTGGTGATGTTGATCCGTCTAAGTTCGGACCCTGGGCGGCCGACTGGACGATGGCCCGGTCGATGGCCGTTGCCCTGACTGGGGACCCGCAGCGCGCGCAGGCGATTTTGGTTCAGTCGTTGCAGCAGCTGGATCGAATCCTACGCCGCGACGATTGCTGGGCCGCTTTGGCGGAAATTGCCGATCAGCTTTTGACGCACGAATTCGTCGATGGCGAAACCGTCCAACAGATCATGGGGTTCTGGGGACGATACGGCGGTTGACCATCGGGCTTCGACGGGGACGCCTGGAAACCGGTCGGCTGCCGAGTGAAGCCTACGATTTAGTGTTCGATCAGTTCACGCTTGGTTTCATCGCGCAGTTCGCTGTGGCTGCTTTCATCCGTTCGTGATACCGGCGGATCGCGTAACTCCCAGACATCGGTTGGGGCTTCGGTCGCGGCCAAGATCTGTTGCGCCGCTCTTTTGCCGCTTTCGATGCAACTGGGCACGCCGACGCCACCGTACGCACTGCCCGCGACGGTCAGTGTCGGAAAGGCGGCCAGGCGGTCGCGAATCTTTTGCACTCGCTGATTGTGCCCGACGTGGTACTGCGGCATCGCGTGAACTTGGCGTTTGATGTGTCGCATCAACGGATCACCGCTGATACGCAGCGTCTTGCACAGTTCCCAGTGTGCCAATTCCATCAGTTCCGAATCGGGCATCCGCAACAGGCCGCTTTGGCATGCCCCGCCGATAAACACTCGCATCAACACGCTGTCCTCCGGCGCCCGGCCTGGATACTTCAGGCTGGAAAAACTGCAAGACAGGATGAAGTGATCTTCGGCAATCGGAACGACAAACCCATACGAGTTCAAGGGTTCGCCGACTTGGTCCAACTTGTACGCAAGCGAGACGACAGCACAACTGGCATACGGGATCTCCGCGATCTCATCCGCGGCATCGACATCAACCTTTGACAAAAGTTGTGATGCCGGTCCCGCGGGCGCGGCGACGATGACTGAATCAAACTGTTCCCAAGGTTGCTTGCCATCGTCGACTTGAAGCGACCAGTGCACGCCGTCGCGAACGATGTCTGTCACGGGACTGTTCAAACGCAAGGTGCCCTCGGGCAGACTGGACACCAAGGCGTCGACCAGCCGACTCATTCCGCCGTTCAGCGTCATGAACATGCTGTAGCGTGCGCCACGAGAGTTGGCGGTGGCTTTTGGTCTGGCTTTCCGCTCACGCAGCATGCCACGAATCAGGCTGCCGTACTGTTTTTCCATTTCCATGAAACGCGGCATCGTTGCTGCGACGCTCAACCGATCGGGGTCCGCGGTATAGATCCCGCCGACCAATGGTTGCACCAAGCGATCGAACATCTCGCGACCGAAACGCCGGCACACGAAAGCCTTCAGCGATTCGTCTTCGACTTCCCGACGACGTGGCAAGAAGTACTCGACACCGCTGCGAAGCTTTCCCCAGGGGCTAAGAATCTTGGATGCCAGGATTGGCCAGATTCGTGACGGTGCCATCACGGTGAAGCCCGCGGGAATCGGTTCCAGCTTTCCGCGACGCATCACCATCGCGCCTTCGCGTCCCGGTGTCGTTCCGACCAATTGATCGCCCAGTCCCAATTGATGACAAAGCTTGACCGCAACCGGTGACGTGGTGATGAAGTTGTCCGCGGCACCTTCGATCAAGAATTCATCTTTCCGAACGGTTTGGATGACACCGCCGGCACGGTCACCCGATTCAAACACGGTGACTTTGACGTTGTTGCCGCTGGTAACCAATTCGTGGGCCGCGGCCAGGCCAGTCATGCCACCGCCGATGACGGCGATGCGTTTGGGAGCGTTGGATTGCGTCATGGATTCAATCCTGTGATTCGTCGTCGGATCGGCGAACCGACGATGGGAGATAACAACAGTCGGGATCTTCGGCGAACATGTTGCCCGTCACGCCGTAGGCTCGGGCACGCGAACCGCCACAAATCTTGTTGAATTCACAGCAGCCGCATTTGCCTTCCAGGTAGGAAGCGTCGCGAAGTTTTTGAAAGACCGGTGAATTCTGGTAAACGTCGACGACGCTTTGTCGGGGAAACACACCGCATGTCACCGGCAGAAAACCGGTCGGATGAATGACACCGATGTGGCTGACGAACATCACGCCTTTTCCGTCGTTGATCCCCGCCGGCATGAACGGACGCGCCGTTTCGTCATCCGATTTGCCTTCGCGGCGACGCTTCGCGGCATGCTTCTGAATGATGAAACGGCGGTAATGCATCGCTTCGGTGGTCTTGATGCGATACGGCTGTTTTAGCGACTGTTGATACAGTCGTTCGAATGCTGCTTCGCATTGATCGGCGTTCAGACGATCACTTTCGGCGGCGCGTCCCACCGGGATCAAGAAAAACACCGACCACATGTCCGTGCGAACCTTGGCAAACTGGTCCGCCATGGTTTCAATCTGGTCGACATTGGCAGGCGTCAGGGTGGTGTTGATTTGCGTGCTGACACCAAGGTCGGCGGCGGTGGCAAGCATTCGCATGCTGTGTTCATAGCTTCCCGAAACGCCTCGGTTGGCGTCATGCGTCGCCGCGTCGGCGCCGTCTATGCTGATCGCCATCCGCGAAATCCCGGCATCACGCAGTCGTGCGATCGCTTCCGCCGTGACCAGCGGTGTCGGGCTGGGGGTGATCGAAACTTCCAAGCCACTTTCGACGGAATAACGAATCAATTCAAACAGGTCGGCCCGTTTCAGCGGATCGCCACCGGTCAAGATCAACATCGGTGGCTGTGGAAACTGGGCCAACTGGTCGATCAGAAGTTTGGATTCCGCCGTCGTCAATTCGCCAGGATCGCTTTTGGGTTGCGCGCAGGCACGGCAGTGTTGGCAAACCAAGTCGCACGCCCGTGTGACTTCATAGAAACACAGCATCGGGCTGTGATCGAACGACGCTCGTGTTCGTTGGTGGAGGGGATTCGAACTGGGGCGAAAGGGCGCGATCATGACGGATCCTAAGGATGTGGCCCGGCGCGATGGGAATCAAATGGCGGGACCAACAATCCTATCGAAGAATCCTGCGACATAGGCAGATTCAAAGTTGTGTTTTTCGTGCGTCACATTGTCACGCGACCACGGGAAATTCCTGATAAGTCATTCAAGATGGAAACGAACACGCATCGCAGGAGCGTACGCACGCACCGCCGAATCAATCGATGCGACTCAATTCCACCGAGTGAACGTCAATGATTCCCGGTCCCTGCGGCTCCGATGCAAACAGCCGCAACGTTGTGCGACCTTGGGTTAGATTCAACGTCCCCAGCGAAAGGACGCGGAAATCCTTGACAAAGTAGTGCGACTCTTTGACGCGTTCCTTGGGCTTCGCATAAAGCGGCGGGTCGAAAGCGACAGACACCAAGGCGGACGTGCTGGCATCACTTGCAGCGGCGCCGATACGCACCCCGACGTTCGACGGGGCGCAGGTGTAGTGGACGATCGCTTCGTACCGCCCCGTCTGGCCGACATCGATGGGCCAATGGATGTGATCCGATTCATCGACCCAATTGACAAAGAATGAATTGTTCGGCGCTTTGGAACTGCGACGAATCGATCCGTGTGGTGTGCCGTCGCGCGCGGGCAGTCGCGTTTTTGCGCGATAGCCGACGGTGAAGGGACGATCCGTATTGGCGTCGAATGACTGTCGCATGGATTTGCCGAATTCCGCGACTTGCTTCTTCAGTCTTGCGGTCAAATCGGGGTGTCGTGATGCAACGTCGGTGCTCTGAGCCAAATCTTCCTGTAAGTCGAATAGATGCCCTTTCGCATCCAATCGAAAACGGTCGGTGCGGGCACTGACTTGGTTGCCTCGGATGGAGAAGATTGTTCGCTCCGGCCATGTGACTTGAGATCGCCGAATCAGCGGCATCAAGCTCTTGCCATCGATCGGTTTCGGCGGTTGCCAGTCGATTCCGGCAAGGTCCGCCAACGTGGGCATCAGGTCCAACGCCGCCGTCAGGTGTTCGATTCGTGTTCCGCCATCGATCTGGCCCTGCCAACGAATGAAACAGGGGCTGCGCACGCCACCTTCATCGATGGACCCCTTTTTGCCTTTCATGCCGCCGTTGAAGCGGTACGAATTGGGGCCGTTATCGCAAAAGAACACGACGATGGTTTGCTCGCTCAGGTGCAAGCCTTCGATTTCCGACAGCAGTCGTCCGACGTTCCAATCGATGTTCTCGCACATCGCCAGTGCGGCCCGCGTCATCGACAGGTCTTCCATTTGTGGATCGCGATGTCGCGGATCGATCGCGGCGTCTTCAAACTTGTCGTAGAAACGGTCGTCGACCATCATCGGCGAATGCGGCGTGTTGAACGGTAGATAGCAGAAAAAGTTCTGCTCCCGATGCTTGCGGATGAACTCAATCGCGTGGTCGGTGAAATCGTCCGCAACGTAACCGTTGCCACGCACCAGCGTGCCGTTGTGTTCCAGTGGTGGACTGAAATAGTGTCCCCAGTGGCCGGAAGTGAAACCGTAAAACTCGTTAAAGCCTTGGTCGTTGGGATGATAGGGAGGCTGTGTGCCGTTGTGCCATTTGCCAAAGATTCCCGTGGCGTAACCCGCATCTTGGAACAGTTCGCCGATCGTGAATTCGTCTGGATTCAGACGCTCTTGGCCTGTGCTTACGCCGCTGACACCGGTTCGTGGGTAATACCGCCCGGTCAAAAACTCGGCACGTGTGGGAGCGCACACCGAACAGACCAGGAACTGTTCCAACGTCACGCCGTCGCGAGCCAACGAATCGATGTGGGGTGTGCTTAGATTTCGATTCCCGTGAACGCTCAGGTCACCCCAACCCTGGTCGTCTGTCAAAATCACCACGACGTTGGGGCGTGTGCCGACATCAGCCAAGCATGGTGGCGTTGATACAAGTAGCAACCCTGCCAAGAACGCGAATTTGGAACGAGCGAAGGTTCGAAAGAGTGACGGAAGTCGTGCTTCGATCAACAGGTTGCCTTGAATGGGATGGCATCGATTCATGGCGTTCCCGACGCAATGGTGAGTGATTCGGCTGGTTGAATCACACAGTTTAGCCATGCCGCCGAAGGTCGGTGCGGACGCAACGACCGGGGACAATGGCGGATGCGGTCACCGCCTGAAGGCCGGCTAGGCACAAAAAAAAGCGTCCCTGGCAATAACCAAGGACGCGATGCTAAGTCAGCGGGTGCGTTTCGATTGAATTCAATCGAACGATTGTTTCATCGCTTAGCGGAGCTTGAAAACGTACGCGTAATCGCAGGGACGTTTTTCAGGCAACGTGATCTTCAGCCCTTCTTGGGTACGGTCGTATTCCAAGGGGCTTTCGGATCCCAGCAATTCAATCGATTCGATTTGTCCGGGCCAGTGTTCCGATCCCGCGGCCAAAGTGCGGATATTGATTTGACCGGATTCCGGCCAATCCATGATCGTTGCATAGATCACGTCGCCTTTTTTGGTGAAGCGAACGTCTTCGGCGGTGAACGGCTTGTCCTTGGATTCCGAAACGTGACCCGTGGAAACCGTCGTCGGCCCTTCGCCAAAGGTGGACCAGAATTCGGTGCCGTAGATCGATTCGCCGTTGATCTTCAGCCATCCGCCGATCGCTTTCAGGATTGCTTGGTCTTCCTCGGGAATAGTGCCGTCCGGACGCGGGCCGACGTTCAGCAGCAGGCAACCATTCTTGGAAACGATGTCCACCAAGTCGTCGACCAAGCGATCCGGCGTCTTGTATTTCTGGTTCTGGGTGTAGCCCCACGAACTAGCGCTGACCGCAGTGTCGGTTTGCCAAAACGGTTCGCGAATACCGGCCATTTTGGAGCGTTCTTTGTCCAAAACCGCAGCCGATTCGGGAAACGCTTGGAACTTGTAGTTGATGATTCCCAAGCTGTCGTCGTCGCCGGACGTCTTGTTGTAGTAGTACGCGGCAAAACGTTTCAGGTGATCGGCAAAGGGATTGGAGTCGTAAGATTCGATAACGCGAGGAGCGATTCCAAAGTCGAACCACATCACCTCCGGTTGGTACTTGTCGACCAGTTCGCAGGTGCGCGCCAACCAATCGTCTTTGAATTGGTCGTCGTGCGGTTCAAAGTTTTCTTGATACTTGTCGGCGTCGGGCTTGAACAAGAATGGCATCGGGCGTCCGTACAGGCCCGCGAATTCGGGGTTTGCGTTGTCATAGTCTTCGCTGCGGACGTAGTACTGCCAGTTAAAAGCGCGGTGGCTGCTGACCCCAAAGTGCAGGCCTTCGGCACGGACGGCATCGGCCAGTTCGGCGATCACGTCACGGTGCGGTCCCATTTCCGATGCGTCCCATTTGGTGAACGCACAGTCGTACATGGGAAACCCATCGTGGTGCTCGGCGACCGGGATCACATAGCGTGCCCCGGTATCCTTGAATAGCTTGGCCCATGCGGCGGCGTCAAACTTCTCGGCTTTAAATTCGGGGATGAAATCCTTGTAACCAAAAGTCTTTTGCGGGCCATAGGTTTCACGGTGATGTTCGAAAAAGTTGTCACCGCGGCGTTTAGTGTCGATGTACATCTGACGCGGGTACCATTCACTGCCGTAGGCCGGCACGCTGTAGGCACCCCAGTGAATAAAGATTCCGAACTTGGCGTCTTTGTACCACTGTGGGATTTTGTAGGTGGAAAGCGATTCCCACTCGGGCTTGAATGGACCGTCCTTTGCAACCTGGTCGATTTTTTCAACAGCCGGAGCAACGGCGGGATGCGGCGCCAATTCGGGATGTGTGGCCGTGTCCTGGCCCCAGACTGGCGACGCGAGCGTGCCGAGCAAAATGGCGGCACCGAAAAAGGTTTTATTCATGACAAAGTTCTCTTGTCGTATTGGATAGGGGGAAACGGGTTAGGCCGACGTGCTGGTGGGACGCTGGGTCATCGACATTGCAAATCCATAAATGGCAATGACGATAAAGCAGATCAGCGGCAGAACAAAGGAAACACGGACGGATTCCAGTTCCATTCCGGCAAAGTTGAACGCGTCCATGTCGATGATTTGGCCTTGGAAACGCGGCATCAATGCACCGCCAACGATGGCAAAGATCAAACCCGCCGATGCCAGTTTGCCGTCTTCGGGGTTCAGGCCGTCCAGTGCCAATCCATAGATCGTTGGGAACATCAGTGACATGCAGGCACTGACGCCGACCAGGCAATAGATCCCCGCATAGCCTTGGACAAAAATGGCTCCCGCGGTCAGCAGCATCCCGCCAATCGCCAGGATGCCCAACAGCAATCCTGGACGGAGGTATTTCAAGATGAACGTGCAGATAAACCGGCTGGTCAAAAAGATGATCATCGCGGCGATGTTGTGACGCTGGGCTTCGGCCGCCGTCATTCCCAATAGCGTCATTCCATAGTGAATGATGAACGTCCAACACATGATTTGTGCGCCGACGTAGAACGCTTGGGCAAACACCCCGCCCAGATAGCGGAACGTGGCCAGCTTCATTGTCAGTTTGCCCAGTGATATCTGTTCATGTTCCCGCCCGGTGTCCGGCATTTTCGAAACGGCAAAAACCAATAGAACAGCGATCACGACCACACCGATCACCACATAGGGAACACGTACAACGCCCAAGTCGTGCGCTTGCATGGCTTGGTGTTCGGTCGGGTTTGCAACGCTGTAGTATTCCAGGGCCTGGGTGACCAAACCGTCGACTTCGCTGGGAAGCATTTCCTGATACGCCGGGTTCGCGTCGACTTGTTGCTGGCGAAAATCGGCGACTTGCAAGTTGGGCAGGATGAATTGGCTGGCAACAATCATCCCCGTCAATGAACCGATGGGATTGAACGCTTGGGCCAGGTTCAGACGCCGTGTGGCCGTTTCCGGTGGCCCCATCGAAAGGATGTAGGGATTGGCGGTGGTTTCCAAGAATGCCAAGCCGAAAGTCAACACATACAGTGCGACCAGGAACAAGCCGAATTGCATGTTCATGCTGGCAGGAATGAACAACAGGGCGCCGACCGCATACAGCCCCAGGCCCAGCAAGATCCCCGTCTTGAACGAAAACCGGCGGATGACCAACGCGGCCGGAATCGCCATCGTCGCATAACCGCCATAAAAAGCCGTTTGCACCAACGAGCTTTGAGCGTTGCTGATCAGAAAGATCTCTTTGAACGCCTTGACCAGCGGATTGGTCACGTCGTTGGCGAAGCCCCACAGGGCAAACAATGACGTGACCAAAATGAATGGAAACAAAAACTTCGATGGTACGACCGTCGCTTCACTTTCGGCGGTCGCTGGGGATTGGGCGGGTGAGTCGACCGGGACGGTGGAATCGGCCATCTGTCATAAGCCTTAGGTGGGAGAAGCCTTATCGGGGAAAGAAGTCGCGGAAAGCTTCGATTGTCTTGACCGCGGCGGTATCCGAATCGGGCAGCGGGAATGCTTCGGCCGAAAGATAGCCGTCAAATCGGATGTCCTGGAGCGCCTGAATGATCGGCGCGTAATCCATGTGCCCCAAACCGACGGCCTGTCGGTTGGAATCCACAAAGTGAATGTGTCCGATGTCATTGCCGCCATCGCGGATCGCCTGGGCAATGTCGGCCTCTTCGATGTTCATGTGGAACAAATCGGCCAGCAGTTTGACGTTGTCCGTGTCCAGTGTCCGTAAGAAACCGCAGGCGTCGGCAACGGTGGTCAACAAATTGGTCTCGTAGCGGTTCAGCGGTTCATAGATCAGCGGTACGCCATGTTCCGCAGCAATCGGGGCCAAACGATTGATTGATTCGGCAAGCAATCCCAAAGCCGCGTCACGATCCAGGTCGCCGCCCCAGCGTCCCTGCATCGATCCGATGATCGCGGGCGCCGACAATCGGCCACCAAAATGAATGATGGATTCGACGAATTGGCATGCCTTTTCGCGACGATCTTTGTCGGGGTCGGTCAGGCTTAGGCCGTGCTTGACCATTCCCGCGCCGGTGCCCACCGCGGCAACCTTCAGCTCATGCTGTTGCAGTGTCGGCAAAAGCTTGTCCACGTCGACCGCATCGGCCGAGGGGGCGAAGATTTCGATAGCATCGAATCCCAGGCGTGCCGCTTCACTGCAGGCATCGTCCAGTCCGTTCCAATAGACAAAAGGTCCGCCCTTGGCTTCTTCGACCAAGCTGACGGTGATGGCTGACTTGATCATTTTCAAACCTCGATAACCGCTTTGATGACTCCGGTTTCCGGTCGCGTCCACGATTCGAACACGTCCGGGACCTCGTTGAACGACGCGTGGTGCGTGATCCACGGCTGGGTGTCGATGATGCCGGCATCAATCAGGCGAATGATGCGTGGAAAGTCCGGCGACAACGCGTTGCGGCTGGCCATCAAGTTCAATTCGCGGCGATGGAAAAACGCCGCGTGGGGAAAGTCCAGGTTCTGTTGCGTGATCCCCACGTAAACGACCCGACCGGCAAAGGCGGCGAATTCCATGCTGCGGACCATCGACCCGTTGTGACCGGTGGCATCGATCACCACGTCGGCGAATTGGCCGTCGGTCAAGTCGCCGATCGCTTCGATATCCGAATCGTCGCCCTTGATTTGGATGGTGTCTTGCACACCCATGCGCTGGCGAACGAACTCCAGACGTGATTCAACCAAATCGGCGATGATGACGCGTGCCCCCGTCAGCTTTGCGAACTCCAAAGCCGACAAGCCGATCGGACCGGCGCCCAAGATCAAAGTGTTCTCTTTGCCTTGCAGTTTGCTGCGGTCCACCGCGTGACAGCCGATGGCCAACGTTTCCACCAACGCGGCTTGGTCCATCGTGAGGTTGCCCGAGGGATGCAGTTTGCGCGCAGGCAACGTCATCTGTTCGGCCAAGCCGCCGTCGCACATGACGCCCAATGTTTGATGGTGTTCACAACAGTTGGTGAACCCGCGGCGACAAGAGTAACACTGTTGGCAATTGATGTACGGTTCAACCGCACAGAACTGGCCGACCGAGACGTTCTTGACGCCTTCGCCGACGGCCACGACTTCCACGCCCAGTTCGTGGCCGGGGATGCGTGGGTAGGAAAAGAACGGGAACTTGCCCAAGTAGCCACCCAAGTCCGTTCCGCACACGCCCACGCGGTGAATTTTGACAACGGCTTCGCCAGGACCGGGTTTGCCGGGAGCCTGGATATCAACGATTTCCCAACGTTTGGGTTCGCTTAACTGCAGTGCTTTCATAAGAATCGATTCGTCTTGGTGGGTCAGTTGTTTTCGGGAAGGCCGGACGGATGACCGACGTTCTTGACGTCTGCGAAGATCTGTTGGACTTCCGCCAACAGAGCTTCGTCGATCGGTTGATCGATCCACTGAGCCCACTTTTCAATGTTCTTGGGATTCGCGCTGCCGGCGATCGTGGTCGACATGTCGGGATTGGCACAAGAAAACTGCAGTGCCAATTGCGCGATGTCCACGCCATGTTTTTCACAGCACATGGCGGCTTTGCTGGCCGCCGCACGCACCTCGGGTGTTTCCAAGCACCATGGCGGCAATGGGGCATTGGTCAGAAGACGTGCCTGGAAAGGCCCAGCGTTCATCGCACCGATGCCTTTTTCTTTCAGCATGGGAACGGTTTCATCGGCAAACCGAGTGTTTTGCAGCGTGTATTGGTTGTACGACAGCACGCAATCCAAGTCGGCTTTGGCAGCGATCTCGTGAAAGATCTTTTGCGGATAGCCACTGATGCCGACGTAACGGATCTTTCCAGCTTGTTGTGCTTCACGCAGGGCGGGCAGTGTTTCGGCAATGATTTGGTCCAGGTCGACAAACTCGATGTCATGACAAAGCATGATGTCGACGTGGTCCAAGCCCATCCGGTGCAACGAGACGTCAACGCTTTCGGCGACCCGTTTGGCGGAAAAGTCGAACTTGTCGCGATCGTAGCGTCCCAGCTTGGTGCACATCACATAGTCGTCACGCGGCACATCACGCAGGGCAACCCCCAACAAGACTTCGCTCATCCCGCGACCGTAATAGGCCGACGTGTCGATCAAGTTGATGCCCAGGTCCAAAGCGACACGAACGCTGCGAAGGGCTTCGTCCAATTGGATGCTGCGGAATTCTTGCCCCAGCGATGAGGCGCCAAATCCGATGACGGGTAATTCCAGGTCCGTGCCCAGAAGTTTGCGTTTTTGCATTGCGGAAGATGGGGTGCGAATGAATGGGGGCGATGGGAGGGTCCGGCAGCGACCGCGGCGGTGGGAAGGCAGGCTTGCCGTTGTAGGCAGGCCGCCTGAATCGGTTACCGCAGCCGCGGCGGAGTGATGCAGCCGGTGATCAAGTGCGGACGCCGGCGACGTAGGTCGCCGGTTAGGTTAGCCGACGAAAAGGGGCTTCAGGTGACGGTCATAGATATTTTTGGTCACCTGCGTTCCGACAATTTCTTTGTTGGCTTTCAGCATGTCGGTGTACCGTTGGCCCGCTTTGGCAGCGACCTTGAACGACACGTGCAGCAACTGCCGAACGCTGGGGTTGAAGCTGGGACAGCTTTGGTCGTGACGAATCACGTTGGCCATTTCGCTGCCCGACCAACCGGCGACGGTGTCCGCGCCGGGCAACTGGCTGCGGTCGATGTCGATGACACTGGCATAGGGAGCACAGAATTCGTCGACATGGTCGTAGGCCGTCTGGTAGATCTCCTTGGCCAATGCCAGTCCGTCGCCTTCGGCTTCGGCCAGTCCGATGATTTCTTCCAGCCAAGTCGTGCCGGCGGTCTTCAGGTGGACACCCGCGCCGGTTCGATTCATCGCTTGGCGGATGATCGGATACAGGCTGAATTTGTCGCTGCCGCTATGCACGCTAAGCTTCAAGTTTTCCGGCAAGCCATAAGCCTTGACCGCATGCGCGATGACGGCCAAGTCGTCGTTGAATTCCTTTTCGAACTGCGTCAGGTCGCCGACGTAATCGACACCCTTGTTGAAACGCCCGGTGAACTTCGGTGCAATTGTTTGTAACGGAACGTTTTGGTCGGCCAGGGCAACCAAGATGATCAACAGTTCCGGCGGAGTTTGTGGGGCATCGGTTTCGTCCATGCTGACCTCGGCGATGACTTCGTCGGCGCCTTTCTTGTCAGCGATGTAGCGATAGATTTCCGCGGCTTCGGCGCAGGCGGACAAATATTGTTTGCCGACACGCCGAACATCATCGGCGGTGATCGTCAGTGGTTCGGACAGTCCGTCCAGTTCCAAGGTGCCGACGAGTTCACCGTGCTTGGCAACAAACGCGTCCAGGTCTGCGTCCGAGGGGGCTTTGCCGATCGAGTCGGCCACGTCGATGGTGAAAAAATCGCTGCACGGCAGAAACGGATCCACCGTTTTTAACCCGATGTGGTCTGCATCGACGTGCCAGTCATGCGACCATCCGCGGCTTTCGATCGCAGCCTTTGCCGCGGCCATGACGCTGGGCGGTTCGGATCCGACGAAGGTGTGTTCGCGGTTGGATTTGTTCCAGACCGGTGAAACAATGACGTCTTGAGCGGCTAGTTTTTCAAACGCGGCCAGTTGGGCTTCGGCTTCATGGGCGAAACGGTCGCCGACACCAAACGAGTATTTGGCAAGTGTTTTCATCGAAGATTTTATGGATGGTCGTGGGGAATAGAGATGGGCGGGGATCGCGGGTGCGATGCGTCGGTGCCGATCCAAGTGGTGGGCCGGTGCGACAGGACTGACAGAATACTGTCTGGACGATCGGCACGGGGGCACCACCGATTCGGAGACCTGATCTGCCGTGCGGCGATCGACGTGGGGCGGGCACGGGACGCGGGGATGACCCAAAAGTGTGAGCCGCCCTGTCGGCAAATGCCATGGCCGGTCTTGACCTGGGCATGACGATTCTTAACCTGTTTGGTATGGCCGACCCGTCTCCCGCATCGATCAACGAACCGGCCTTTGTGTCCCAGCAGGTCGCCGAGGCACGGCGGTATTACTTGGACTTGAAGCCGTCGCCTTACGAATCGTTGGTGGTCGTCTGTGGCGGCCGCGAACGTATGCGCACGGATTATATCGTCGCCCGAAAAGACTTTCCCTATTACGCGATCGAAATGGTGGCCGAGGGCGAGGGGCAGTTGACGCTGGAAAACGTTCACCATCCGCTGCGTGCCGGTTCGGTATTCGCCTACGGTCCCAAGACATCGCACCGCATCGAAAATTGTGGTGCGGTGGGAATGAAGAAGTACTACGTCGATTTTTGTGGGCGACGTGCCAAGCAGTTGGTCGATCAAACGGGGCTGATGTCGGGGAAACCGTTGCAGGTCACGGCGCTACATGAACTGGTCGACCTGTTCGACATGCTGGATCACGACGGCCGTGACGATGGCGCGATGAGCCAACAGATCTGTACTTCGATTCTGCAGTTGTTGATGTTGAAGATTCAGCGGCTGGCGGTCGGTCCCGGTGCCAACGTGCCCCGCTGTTATGACACGTATCAAACGGTGCGGCGGCACATCGAAGACAACTTCATGCGGCTGGAAAGTGTGGCCCAGGTCGCGCAGGAATGTGGGATCACGCCGATCTATCTGTCGCGACTTTTTTCACGCTTTGGTGGCGGCGGTGCTTATCAATTTTTGATACGCAAAAAAATGAACTACGCCGCCGAATTGCTGCTGGAAGAATCCATGCTGGTTAAAGAGGTAGCCGAGCGTTTGGGGTTCGCCGACGCTTTTCAGTTTTCCCGGGCCTTTAAACGCGTCTACGGTGTGCCTCCGAAGCAATTGATTCGGCAGCACACCGGACGTGCCGAGCCGGCGGAATAGACGCCGGCTGTGTAGATGTTGCTGGGATCAGGGCATCTTGTCGCCGACTTCTGCCATCTTTTCCTCCAGCATCGCCTTCATCTGCTTGATTTCATCGGCGTACGCGGGATCCTCGATCAGATTGTTCATCTCCTCCGGATCTTCGCTCAGGTCGTAGTATTCCCAGTAGGGATCGGTGGGCTTGTCCAAGGCGCCGGGCGCGTCCAGCGGCTTGCCGTAGAAGTAGATCAGCTTGCGATCCTTGGTGCGGATGCCCAGGTGTGCCGGGTTATCGTGGTGGGCCATGTGCATCCAGTACCGATAATACGTCGCGGTGGGCCAGTCATCCGGGGTCGGTTGGCCGTTCAACATGGGTTTGAACGATCGGCCCTGCATGAAGTCAGGTTTGTCGACGCCGGCAAAATCCAACAGCGTCGGCGCGAAGTCCACGTTGTTGGCAATGAAATCCAGTCGTTCGCCCGCGGGGATTGATTCGGGATAGCGAATGATAAAAGGCATGCGGAGCGATTGTTCGTACATCCAACGTTTGTCGATGTAGTCGTGTTCGCCCAGCATGAATCCTTGGTCGGCGGTGTAGACGATGATCGTGTTGTCCAGTTCGCCGGTGGATTCCAGGTGATCCAACAAGCGTGCAATATTGTCATCGACGCCGCGAACGCAGCGCAGGAACTTCTTCAGGTAACGCTGATAGGCTTCGCGTTTGTAGGCTTCGTCGGACAAACTATCGTCGACGAACATGTGGTCACCCATGTTGCGTCGTTCGTTCCGCTTTCCGACCGAGGTTCCGTATTGCGGTTGGCCATGGGGGCCATGGTTGCCGCGTTCCCACAAGCTTTTCGGTTCGGGGATGGTCACACCGGAGTACAACCAGTCATAACGTTCCGCATTTTCAAAGTTATCGTGCGGCGCTTTGAAGTGGTGCATCAAAAAGAACGGCTTGTCTTTTTGGTTTCGGGTCTTCAGCCACTTCAGTGAGATGTTCGTGATCGCATCGGACGAATGGACGCTGTCATAACTGTTGAAGCGAAATTCGTTTTCCGGCCATGGCTTGGGGCCGCGGACGCGGAAGATCGGATTGAAGTAGAAACCTTGGCCGGGCAACACGGTGTAAAAGTCGAACGCTGCCGGTTCGGCTTTCAAGTGCCATTTGCCCACCATCGCGGTTTCGTATCCGGCGTCTTTCATCAAATGTGCCAGGAACTGGCGTTCGCCTTCGATTTTTCCGTTCAGCGTGGTCACGCCGTTCACGTGGGCGTATTGGCCCGTGATGATCGCCGCGCGGCTGGGTGTGCAGATTGAATTGGTGACGAAGCAATTCGTCAGCAACGCGCCTTCGCGGGCCAGACGGTCCAGCGTCGGCGTCGGGTCCAGCACCGACAATCGGCCCTGATAGGCGCCGATGCCTTGTGAGGCGTGATCATCGGACATGATGTACAGAATGTTCGGCTTGTCCGTTTCGGCATTCGCCTGGAAAGACATTCCGGTGGCAAGGCAAACGGCCACTAACAAGTATCGAATCATGAAATCTTCGTCGTGGGAGTGAGGGAAACAGATGTTGGTGGTGAAGGGTCAGGCGATCAGTTCGTCGATGACTTGGCCGCCAAACTGGCTGAGCTGTTTGTAACGACCGGCGTGAAAGTATGTCAGCTTGTTGTCATCCAAGCCCAGTAGGTGCAACAAAGTGACGTGCAGGTCGCGGATCGGATGCACGCACTCGACGGCGTGGCGCCCCAGTTCATCGGTCGCGCCGACGGTCGTGCCGCCTCGGACGCCGCCGCCGGCCAGCAACATTGTCATGGCATGATTGTTGTGGCCGCGACCGAGCGAATAAACGCCGCCACGTTTATTGTTGTCCGGTGTGCGACCAAATTCACCGGTCCAAATGACCAGCGTGTCGTCCAGCATGCCGCGGCGTTTTAAGTCCGCGATCAGAGCGGCCATCGGTTTGTCGACGCTGCGGATCCGTGCGCTGTGTCCACGTTGTAGATAGTCGTGACTGTCCCAACCACCGCTAAAAATCTGGACAAACCGAACGCCATTTTCGACCAAGCGTCGCGCCATCAAGCACTGCCGACCGAAGGTTTCGGTTTCCGGTTGATCCAATCCGTATGCACGGTGCGTTGCCGCGGTTTCGCGACCAAGGTCGATCACGTCGGGGACCGACGTTTGCATCCGAAACGCCAATTCATAGCTTTCCATCCGGGATTCCAGATCGTTTTGGATCGCCGGTGCGGATGCCAGATGTTGCTGGTTCAGCTACGTCGTCCAAGGCACGTCGTTGATGCTCACGCGATTTGTGCGCGGGGGCCTGCAAGTCCAGCAACGGCGTCCCTTCCGGTCGCAGTCGCGTGCCCTGGAAATGTGCCGGCAAAAACCCGTTGCTCCAATTGGTCGCGCCGCCTTGTGGCAACGCTAGTTCGGTCATCACGACATAGCCGGGCAAGTTTTGATTCTCGCTGCCCAGCCCATAAGTTGCCCATGCGCCGATCGCCGGATCACCTCCCAGCCGGCTGCCGGTGTTCATGTGAAAGAGGGCTTCGGGGTGGTTCAGTGATTCGGCCTGGCATCCGCGAAAATTACAAAGTTCATCGGCGACAAAGGGATCCGCCAAGTGGACCCACTGGTCGCACATGTCGATGCCCGACTGACCCACGCTACGAAACTTGAACGGGCTGCCGACAAAGAATTTGAAACCCTTTTCCAAACCTCCGGTCAGATTCGATTCCGTTTTATGCAAACGCGTCAGTTCGGGTTTGGGATCAAACGTGTCCATTTGGCCGGGACCGCCCTCCATGAACAACATGATCACGTTCTTTGCTTTGGGCGGGTGCATCGGCGATTTGACCGCCAAAGGTGAAGCCGATGCGGATTGTGTGGCGTCGGCGGCCAACAAGTCGGTCAGCGCAACGGATCCCAACGTTGCGCCCAGCCCGTACAGAAACCCGCGGCGTGACGCAGGTGTGGATGACGGTCGTGAACAAAGGGATGGGGGCATCAAGATCACTGCAGGTATAAGAACTCGTTCGTGTTGAACAGCAACAGACAAGCGTCGGCCAACGATCGCGTCGGTGCGTCCACGTCCGTCGGCTTGACGTCAGGCGTGTAGCGATCAAAGACGGGCAAGATTTCTTGGTATTGAAACGGTTTGCCCGAAAACTCTTCGACCAGTGATCGGGTGATGCGCCGAGGGTAATTCACCGGCGTCGGCTGGACCTGTTGGTGATACTCCGTCATGTCGTCGATGTAGCGGACCAGACGGTCGATTTCTTCGGGCGACGGAGACCGGCCCAAAATGATTCGAAACGCAGCCGACAATTGATCTTTCGGTGACTCGTGTTTTTGCTGCAGTCGCAATGCCATCGCGACGCTGCGATCGGTGACCATGTCGCTGTACATCAGCGTGAAGGCTTGTGGCGTGACAGCCGACGATTCACGCCGCTCGCATGATTCGTTCGGGTTGGGTTGGTTGAACAATTCCAAAAACGGATCCGCTTGGCCGCGAACACGGTACGCATAGATCGTTCGTCGGTTCCGTTGGTCAGGAGTTGCCGATGGTTGATACGCCGGTGCCAGGGAAAATTGAATCATCCTTGGCTGCAGTGCGACTTCCATGTTGATTTCCGGCATCACGGGCAATCCGCCGACCTTACGATTCAGTTCACCGGTGGCCGCCAGCATGGCGTCGCGAATTTCCGGCGCAGACAGCCGCCGCGGTGGAAAGTAGGAAAGCCAGTGGTTGTCCGGATCGCTGCGGGCGACCGCCTTTGCATCCACCGGTACCGCGGCGCGGCGGTAGGTCTGCGACAGCAGAATCATTCGATGCAGTCGCTTTAGTTTCCAACCGCCGTCGACCAATTGGTGGGCCAGATAATCCAGCAGTTCCGGATGAGTCGGGCGGCCGCCTTTGCCCCCGAAGTTGTTCGGATTGGCGGCGATGCCTCGGCCAAAATGTGACTGCCAGATCCGGTTGACGATCGAACGTGTCGTCAGCGGGTTATCCGGGTGGGCGATCCAGCGGGCCAAACCCAGTCGCCGGCCTTCGATCGATTCGGTCAGGCGAAACGGATCGTCGTCGCCGAGGGCCTCGTGCGTTTGAAGGTGTGCGTCGCCGGTGGTGGATAAGCCACAAACACTTAGCACGCCGGGGGTCACTTGATCGCCAGGTGCGGTCAAATCACCGCCACCTAAAATGAAGCACTCTGGGGTCTGGGGCTGTTCGTCGTTTCGCTTGATACGAAGTTTGCGTGCGTTGACTTTGGGCGCCGATGAACCGCCGGAATTGAAAACGCTTTGCGCCATCGGTTCGTAGCGTTCCAGTCGTCGTGTCCAGATCCATTCGTCTTGTTCGCGGACCTTCAGTTGGCCTTGTTCGATGTGGTCCAGACCGACGTGTCGGGGCGGCTTTTGGTCGTCTGGCAAGTCGCGTCGTTGATCGGCGTCTTGGTAATCCAAGCCGCGCTGGTCGAACCATCGTCGTGCCGCAGCTTCGCGTTTGGCGATCAGCTTGCCTTTTTCCGCCGCCGCAAAGTCCAACATCCGTTGCACCTGTCGCCGTCCGGTCTGCAGGCGGTCGGTGTTTTCTTGTGGCAAGAATGGGACGCGGCGTTCGGCCATCTGCGTCGTGGCAAAGGTCGCGTACAAGCGGTAGTAGTCACGCGTCGGGATCGGATCAAACTTGTGGTCGTGACACTTGACGCACCGCATCGTGGTTGACAAGAAGGTCTGGCCGACCGAGTTGACGACGTCATCCAAGTACATTTGACGTGCCGGTTCGGGTTCAATCATCGCGCTGTCCCACGGCCCCAATCGCAGAAAGCCGGTGGCGATGATCCATTCGGCTTCCCGGGGCGTATAGTCGCCCGATATTTGTACTTGGCGGACCGTCGCCGCATCGGCCGACAAACGCGCGGCGACCGATTGGTCGGCCAATTCATCACCAGCGATCTGTTCGATGATGAACTGATCGTAAGGTTTGTCTTCATTGAACGATCGAACCACATAATCGCGGTAACGCCACATGTTGGAACGTTCATAATCGTTGGACATCCCGCCGGTGTCGGCGTAGCGTGAAACGTCCAGCCAGTGTTGCGCCTGACGTTCGCCAAAGTGCGGTACGGCCAGCAAGCGATCGATCAACGCTTCCCAAGCTGCATCGGCATCCGTCGCGTAGTCCTTGCAAAACGCGTCGACCAACTCGGGACTGGGGGGCAGACCGGTCAAGTCGAACGTGACACGTCGAATCAATGATTGTGGTGAAGCAATTTTGGCCGGCGTTAACCCCGCATCTTCGATCGCGGCGTCGACCAGCATGTCAATGACGTGCTCCGGTGCAATGGCTGGTTCGGTTGGGTCGCCCGAGCTGACCGGTGCAATCGGCGTCATCAAGGGTTGGTACGCCCAAAGGTCATCGGGTTGATAACGCCGGTGCGTCCATGTGTCGGATGTTCCGCCGCTGGTGGACACCAGCACGCCATCGTCGGTCACTCTTTGTTTGGCTGCCGCGGCGCGGATGGCGTTCTGTTCCCGCGTCGATGGCCAGGGGGCCCCGGCCGCAATCCATGACACCACGCTTTGGACCTGAGTCTCGGTCAGTCGGTCATTTTCTTTCGGCGGCATTTCCAAGCCTTCCCAACGGATCGCCCAGACCAGAGGGCTTTCGTCGGGATCACCCGGCACGATGGCGGCTTCGCCCGATTCGCCACCGCCCAGCAGCGCCGCGCGGGCTCGCATGTCAAAGTCGCCTTGCAACTGTTCCGGGTCGTCGCCGTGGCAGCCGAAACACTTGGACTTCAGCATCGGCAGGACTTTCAGCGTGAAGTCCTGGGCCGATTTCGAAACGGTTGGCGTGTCTGACAAACCAGCGTCGTCGCTTGACCAAGCTGGGCAAACGCCGATCACGGTGATGACGGTCCAAAGCACACAGTGGACCGCGGAGAGCTGTGCAATCGAACCGCTCCGCGACGCGTTTTGGCCGATCCACGAAGGTGGAGGCTGTTCGGATTGCGGTGAATTCAAGCGGACACGCATCGACAAATCGGCGGCAATGGCGGGGGGAATCGGCAGGCGAGAGGAGGTGGCCGGTGGTGCGGCCGGTCGTTCGCAGGGGGGATTCCGATTATGACACAACCCCCAGCCGAAAGATATTAACAATTAACGAGTAGCAATGGTCGGATTTCGATCCGCGGACAAATTTTGTTGCCTCCGCGGTCGGGGGGCGTTAAGTTCACCTTCTGTGCTTGTGCAGCCGGGGCTTGCGTCGTGAAGACGTTTGGATGCTGTGCGGTACCTCTTTTCTTGGACAAATTGCATTGGGGGTGATGAGATGCTGCGCTGGCCGCCGCATTCTTCAGGCAGCGTATTTTGCGGTCTTATCCTGTTCGCGACGTCGCTGGTTATTTCACCACCCAGCGCCGGGGCAACCGATGCGATTGTCTGGCATCGCTCGTTGGAGACCGCCAAGTCGCAACTGTCGTCGATCAGTGGCGATACGGCACCGCTGTTTCTGATCGCCGTGACCAACGACATCGACACTCCGGTCGAAACGCAGCCTTCGTTTTGGTGTCGCCAGTGGCTTGATCGCCGCGTCGCCGGCGTTCTGTCGGAACGTCCGGACCTGGGGCCTCGCGTTGGTGCGGTTCATTGGGCGGCCGGATTGCCGCCTGAATTGACGGGCAAGTCGGATTTCAATCGCCCCGAACGTCTGGTTTTGGCAGTCGCGGATGCCGAAGGCCGCCTGTTGAGTTTTTGTGTGGGGATCCCGACCCGCGACGCACTGTGGGACATGATCGAAGACGCCGAAGAAGTGGCCGCGATGCAGACCAACGCTGCGGTGCGTCAGGGACACTGGCGACGCGACGTGGCACAGCGAAGTTTACAGCGGGTCAATCGATACTACGCCGCGCGTTTGCGCCGTGTCATGCAGACGTTGAAACTGGTCAACCAAGTCGATCCAGATCCGGCGGCTTTGGAACAAGTGGATGCACCGGAGGAAAGTGGGGCGTTGCCGGAAGACGGGCTGGGTGAAGACGCTTTGGATAAAAGCACTTTGGATCAAGACCTGCCGAAAGCCGAGCAGGCGTCGCAGCCACCCGAGACCAATGCGGCAAATGCCATTGAAACGGTGTTGCCTAGCCGCGAAGAGGAGGGCGAATGGGAAGATCCCCAGGTCGATGAAAAGTGGACCGAAAAACTGGATGCGGCAGCGAAGATCCAAATCGCAGGTGATGCCGGTTTGGATGCTTCCGACCAGGTGGACTGGGGCCTGCGTTTGAATTTGGTGCATGATGTTTTCACTTCGCTGTATCGGCTGGATGCGTTCAGCCGTTTTGCGGATAGCGAGATTCGCCGAGACGATCCCGATTTTTATCGTGCAACGCTGGGCCAGTTGGAGCAGCACGCGGAGACACGCGACGACTGGGTGCAGTGTGCCCTGCCGCTGCTGGTCGGTCTTCCGCTTCGTGACCGATGGGAACCCTTGGTCGAACTGGTTTGGCAGCAACCGGTCGTCAGGTTCGAACCGATGACGGCGGAGCTGGAAGCTTGGTGGAGTAAGCATCGGTCGGTGACGCCGGTGGTGCTGAGGACGCAGCGTCTGGCGATCGCCGGTGCATCGGCTCGGCACGACGTATCCGCTGCGGGGCCGCCGGGAAGGGTTACTTGGGCGGACTTGGAAAACACTTTGCAGCAGTTTCCGGTTCGCGAAGTCTCCCACAGCCAGTGGTGGGCGATTCATCGAAACGAAGGATGGGCCGCCGTCGATTTGTTTCGGCCGACCACGATCAGCGACACCATCGTCATGCCCAAGTCGAATCGACCAATGTTGTTTCGTCAGGGGGAATCGCCTGCGCGAAACATTGCCAAGCTTCGTCGGCTGCAACGCGCTGCCGGTAAGACGAATGATCCTTGACGAGCCTGGCGTCAAGTGAATCGGCCGGATTTGGGCCAGGCATCGTTTTGCGCGTCGTCGCAGTTTACGGGGCGACTCTTTTCAACAAAGCTTTTCTTTTCGGGGGTTCGGGCAATGGAGAACGTGATGTGGCACAAGCGATTGTTGTGTGGCCGCGCAAGTGCGTGGCGCTGGGTGATTTTGTTCGGTGGGCTGGTCGTTGCACCGGAGATGGTCAGCGCGGTCACGCCCCAGGATGTTGCGACGGGTCGTTCACTGTTTGAAAAGCAATGGCAATCATCCAATCCTGCGATGGGCAGCGATGGACTGGGACCGCTATTCAATGCCACGTCTTGTGTGGGCTGTCACCACCAAGGCGGTGTCGGCGGTGGCGGTGATTCAAGGTTCAATGCGAATTCGATTGGCTTGGACGCGATCAAGCTTTCGGCCAATGCGCTGCGTTCAGACGTTCAGCGCATGGTGAGGACCTTGCATCCGAGTTTGGTGGACTCGTCGGGGAACTTGCAGGCCACCGCAACGTTACCCCATTTCGGCGGCACGTTGCCGATGCGATCTTTGCGTCAGCGATACGTCGCGCATTCTTCCTCCGAGTTTGCCGCGGAAGGTGGGGCTGCGACTCCGGCCGACGTCCGCGAGAACATGACAGCGTCTTGGATGTGGAAAGGGGTGACCGCCAAGACCGGGATGGAAATCGAAGCCCGTATTTTCCAACGCAACACGACGGCTTTGTTTGGGGCCGGACTGATCGACCAAGTCCCGGATGCCGATTTGGAGCGGCAGGTGGCGATTCAACGTCGACATCCGGAGGTCAGCGGACGCCTGTCGATCCTGCGTGACAACACTTATGGGCGTTTCGGTTGGCGAGGGAACTTGTCGCGGTTGGCCGACTTTGTGGACCAGGCTTGCGCCAACGAAATGGGTCTGGAAACCAAACGTCGCGAGCAACCTACGGATTTGGGGATGCCCGATTATCGCAATCCCGGTATCGATATTCGCGAAGACCAAGTTTTGCAGGTGCGTGACTTTATTGCCGCCCTGCCCCGCCCTGTGCGGGCCACGCCACGGTCGTCCGAACATGCCAGCGAGATCGCTTTGGGCGAGCGTGTGTTTAACAAGATCGGCTGCAACGCCTGTCACGTGAAAGACATGGGGCAGGCGACCGAGCTATACAGCGACCTACTTTTGCACGACATGGGGGATCGGCTTTATGACTATGACGCTGCGGAGCCCGATGTGGTGCGTGCCGAGCTGATTCGGCAAGTGGTTGCCATCGGAGCGGCGACAGAGACGTCCGGCTATCGAGGGCGATCGGTATCACTCGCTTCATCGCCAACGCCAATACTTACTCGAGAGCCCGTGTATCAAAGGACACCTCGCAGATCCAATGCTCTCCGCGACACGGTCGTGATTCAGCCCGGTGACAGGTTCACCCGTGTGCGAATTATCAATCCCGGAAGCTGTCAGCAACGAAATATTCATACCCCGATGCAAGAACAGCTGGCGTATCGCCGAACGCTGCGACCGTCCAATGTGACACAAGAATGGCGGACGCCGCCGCTGTGGGGCGTGGCCGATTCGGCACCCTACATGCACGACGGCCGGGCCGAAACGTTGGCCGAAGCCATCACCATGCATGGGGGCGAAGCCAATGGGTCGCGGGATCGCTATCTAAGTCTCGATTTTGCTCAGCGTGAAGCCTTGCAGACGTTTTTGAAGTCGCTGATCGCGCCGCCCACGGCTCCCCAGCCGACCACGCTTGCGGCCAGCCGCTGACACCGCCGCCCGATTGCCGACTGACCTCTGCGCAGACCGGCTTCCTCGCTATATTCTGCGGCTCAATGCACTAAGTCAGCGTCGTCACGACCCTGGCGGTGGGTGTTCCGAACAGGGTTGTGCGGACGCCTGACAGGGGCCGTGGCGAACCGGGTGGGAAAGAACATGTCAGGTCATGCGCAGGGCAAAGGCGGAGTCATCCGCTTTCTGGTCGAAAATTCGTTGCTGTTGATCATCGGGGCCGTCGCGGCCCTGGTGTGGGCCAATACCGACGGCCACAGTTATCACGAATTCATTCACTTCGATTTGGCAGCGATGGTGTCCGGCGACGACGGACACGGTGATGCCGGGCATGGTGACGACGGACACGGTGCCGAAGACCACGGCGACGCATCCCACGGCGATACCGCGGCGGCCGATCACGGTGATGATGGCCACGCGGAAGCCGGCCATGGTGACGATTCGCACGCCGATGGCGGTGGCGGACACCACGGGGTGACGATCCACTTTTTGATCAATGACGTTTTGATGGCCCTGTTCTTTGCCATCGCGGGCAAGGAGGTCTGGGAATCGTTGTTGCCCGGCGGGGCTTTGGCCAATCCGCGAAAGGCGGCGACGCCGTTGTTGGCGACCCTGGGCGGGATCCTGGGCCCGGTGGTCGTTTATTTGGCCGGGGCGGCGCTTGCCGGTGGCGACGCGTTTGCCGCGTTCAAGAACGGATGGGCGGTTCCCTGTGCGACGGACATCGCATTCAGTTACCTGGTGGCCCGGTTCATCTTCGGCGGCTCGCACCCCGCGATCGCCTTTTTGTTGTTGCTGGCCATCGCCGATGATGCGGCAGGGCTGATCATTCTGGCGATCTTCTATCCGACCCAGGCGATCGAGCCGATGTGGTTTTTGTTGACCCTCGCGGCGATCGCTTCGGCTTGGGCTCTGCAGAAAATGCGAGTCCAGTCGCACTGGTGGTACCTTTTGGGGCCCGGTGTGATGTGCTGGTTCTCGTTCTACTTTGCCCACATCCACCCCGCATTGGGGCTGGTGCCGATCATTCCCATGCTGCCACACGCCCAGACGGACTTGGGGATTTTCGCACGCGAAGAACTGAACCGGGACGACACGCTGAACGCGTTCGAGCACTTTTGGAAGGTGCCCGTGGAATACATCTTGGGCTTGTTCGGTCTGGTCAATGCGGGCGTCGTGCTCAGCAGTGTCGGTACCGGCACCTGGCTGGTCTTGGCCGGTTTGTTGATCGGCAAGCCGGTCGGCATCACCTTGATGACGCTTTTGGCCGAAAAGGGCATGAAGTTGCAAAAGCCCGCGGGAATGGATTACCGCCACGTGGTCACCCTGGGCATGGTCGCCGGGATCGGATTCACGGTGGCGTTGTTCGTTTCGGTCGCCGCGTTCAAGGAACCCGGTGCGATCCAAGATTCGGTGAAGATGGGGGCGTTGCTCAGTTTCCTGGCTGCACCGATAGCGATTGCCATCGGGCGTGGGCTGGGGGTTCGACCCGAGTCCGATGATGCGTCCGGCGATCCGGAAGCTGCGGCGGCTTGATCGATTCGCCGGTTTCGTCGACCCTGTTGCGGCGGAATCGGTCCGCTGATGTTTACCTGTTCAGCTGAATGCGATCTTGATGCGTCCCAACGACTTGCCCGCCGAAGCGATCGGCGAAGACGAACTGCAGCGGCCCCAGCCGGCGTTTGACCCGCTTACCACCAACGATTCGCAGGACCTACTGCGGGTCATGCGGCACACGATCGACCGGCTGGATCACGACAAGACCGCTCGCGGGGATCTGAAGCTGTTGTCGCGGACGCTGCGTGAATTGCGATACGCGTTCAAGGTCTTTCGGCCGTTTCGTCGGCGACGCAAAGTCACGATTTTCGGATCCGCACGGACCAAGCCGGACCATCCCGACTATCAGAGTGCCGAGGAATTCGCACGTCGAATGGCGGGCCATGGTTGGATGGTCGTCACCGGCGCCGGCGGCGGCATCATGGAAGCCGGGCACCGCGGGGCGGGGCGCGAAGCGTCGATGGGGCTGAACATCATGCTGCCCTTCGAACAAAGCGCCAACGAATACATCGAAGGTGACCCCAAATTGGTCACGTTGAAGTATTTCTTTACACGCAAGCTGATGTTCCTGAAGGAAAGCAGTGCGATCGTGTGTGCCCCCGGCGGTTTTGGAACGCTGGATGAGGCCTTGGAAACGCTGACGCTGGTCCAAACCGGCAAGCAGACCATGTTGCCATTGGTTTTGTTGGACCACCCCAAAGGCGACTACTGGGCCGATCTACAGAAGTTCTTTGATCGGCAATTACTGCGGGGCGGCATGATCAGCCCCGAGGACGTCAGCCTGTACAAAGTCACCAATTCGGTTCAGGAAGCGGTCGACGAGGTGTTGGGCTTTTACTGCGTCTATCACTCGATGCGGTACGTCAAAAACGAATTGGTGTTCCGGCTGAAAGAAGCGTTGACCGACGAGCATTTGGACCAGATCAACACCGAATTCGCCGACATTCTGGTCAAGGGAACGTTCCGGCAAGGCGAGCCGTTGCCAGAGGAAGTCGGCGAACCCGATTTGGCCCCGCTGCCCCGTCTGATCTTTCACTTTAACCGCCGCAACCTGGGGCGATTGCGGATGCTGATCAACGCGATCAATCAGCGACCGGGCAGTGGTCCGGACGCGGATTGTCCCAGCGTCTGACCGCCCCCCGTTCATTTCGTCCAAGCCGTGCCCGCTGATTCCAACGCCGATCCGTTTCACATCCATTTGGCCGGCCGCGACGGCGGGCCACTGGATTGCAGTTTTGAACAAGCCGAATCGGCGCTGCAGCAGATTCCGACGTTGTACTTCGAGCCCGACGGTTCCTTCGCCTTCAAAGGCCCCGGCAGCGGGCTGGAACTGTTCGGGATGGTCTACGACGCCTACGGGGCGATCCAGTACGTGGAGATCCGCGGTCGATGTGATTGGGCCGACTGGCAACGGCTGGTCGCCTGCTTCCTTTCCGGCGGCACGGCACCCAAATCCGCCGTCGTGAAGTCGCTTCCGGGCGGTGAATTGCAAACTTTGCAAGATTTTGAACGGCTGACTTGGTCCGTCTGAGGGTGGGGAAACCTCGCGGGTTGCGGCCAAGCCGACTCTTCGGCACCCCCATAAGCTCGTGAAACACGTGTTTTTGGGGCCACCGGCGGTTTATCCGCGCGTGAAACGCCGGGCCACCGCGTGTCGCAACGAAAAAAACGCTTTTTCGGTTTGTGTGGTTTGGCACGCCAAGTGCTTTAAGCCCGGTTGTTCCGCGAGATCAACCATTTGGCATCCCGCGGTTCAGTCCTAAGACGGGCGGGTGTCGGCTGTGGGCCGGCCAGACATCAGCAGTCTCACCACTGTCTGACAAGTTGACCTAAACACGAAACCTGGCCGAGTCTTTTTGACCGGCAATCATCGGAGGATGAACCATGTTGACCATCGAAAGCACCCTTTGCGAAATCAACCCCGTTGTCGACCTGAAGCCCGCGAAGCCTCAAGTGTCGCAAAACGAGACGACTTTATCAGATGCAGAAGTTTTTCGCCGTGTCGCAGAGATCCGATCGGGATGGAGCGTCGATGAGCGAGTCGAGCGTCGGATGGAGGCGGATCGTCGTTTCGAACGTCTGATGGACATGCTGACCGAGCCCAGCGAACAGTGATCCATCACGGCGGGTGGACGTCAAAGTGGGCGGTTGCAATTCCGCACTTGCTATGACCGACACCCCGCCGACAAATCCCCGGCCGATCGACAACAGCGACGTTCCATCCGAGGGGCATTGGTATCATTGGCCACCGATAACTTGGGCCATCGAAGATTAGGAATTGAAAAGATTAGGAATGCACAATGTGATTTGGGCGGATGGAACCGACCCGCATTCCTGTTCACGCAAATGCCGTCTGCACGCATTGCGGAATCGCCACAGCGACGGACGGGCTACATCGAACCGGGGCCCGGCTGACGTTCCCGGTCACTCCAGATACACCGGTCACTCCAGATTCAATTGTTCCTTTGTTGGACCGGTTTCATCATCGGGGCCGACGTCCACATCATGTCCGGCGATCCCGTTGTGATAACGGCAAGCTTCTAGGAATGATTCCAACAGCACCAGTGCGGCGATCGCGTCGACACGTTCTTTGGTGCGTTTGCGTGTGTATTTTCCAGGCCGCATTCGCTGCTGCGCCGCAACGGTCGTGAACCGTTCATCGAACATGCGTACGGGCAGACCGGTTTGGTCCCTCAGCGATTTGGCAAATTCGCGTGCTTCGGCGCTCTTCTGGCTTTCCCCACCGTCGCAGTGCACCGGCAACCCGACGATCAGCGCGGTGACGCGATTTTCCTTTGCCATGCGTGCGAAGTAGTCGGGATCTTTGACCAGCGCGGATGTCGTGACGACTTCGAAGGGGCTGGCCAGGATGCGATCCGGGTCACAAATGGCGACGCCGATTCGAACGGTCCCATAATCAATCGCCGCGATACGCCCAGACTCGGGAAAGGAAGGAATCACCAGTGCAGATTCGTCGTTTGTGCGAACAGAAGCCAGGAAGTGGTCGATCAGCGACCGTTGTCTCACTGTAAGGCGGTGGGCATCTTCGGCCAACCATTGGCGAGGGCGGGCGCGGCAGATCATCGGCCGTGGGGTGCCATGGCGTTTGTCGCCAGAGAAATCGCCATGCGGGCGTGGTTTCGTCGGCTTGGCCGATGTTTAGAATCGGTGCCCGGGCCGTTCGCGACTTCGGTCGAATCGGCGCCGTTGCTCGTTCCGTTTGAAATTCAAATCCTTTCGCGGCTGTGCGTGTATGTCTGGGTTCGCGGTCGATCGTTTTGCCAGATGCATGCGGCGGATATCGCTTGTCGGTTGCTGCCTGTTGTTTTTGCCGGGGTGTCACTCGTCGAGCGAACCGGAGGGTACTTTTGAAGGTTTCGCGGCACAGGAACCGACCCAGGCGTCGCCCGTTGATCCGGCCGCGGCGTCGGCGGCGCGGAACCGCTTGGCCGATGAAGGCGTCGATCTGACATGGCCGCCGGAAGGCCCGCCGCTGTTGTGGCAGCAGCCGATGGGGACCGGGTATGGATCGCCGGTGATCGTCGGCGACCGGGTGATCGCCAACCACCGTGTCGATGACAGCGAACGGACCGTCTGTTTCGACTTGGAATCCGGTGATCTGATTTGGGAAGACCAGATACCGACCTCCGCGGTATGTGATTACGAATACAGCGACGGGCCCTACAGCACACCCGTCGTTGCCGGCGATGCGGTGTTCGTGCATCACGGCCAAGGCCAGTTGTCGGCGATCGATTGGCGCGACGGTCGTCGGATTTGGCACCGTGATTTGTATCAAGAGTACCAGGTGACCCCGGGGATCTTTCCCGCCGGCGCCAGTCCGTTGGTGACCCAAGATCGTGTGTTTCTGTCGTTGGGCGGCGTGGATACCGACGCGGGAATCATTGCGTTGAATCGCGCCACCGGTGAAACCATTTGGACGGCCACCGATCATGCCGCCGCGTACACGATTCCCGTCATGACCCGCGTGCATGGCAACGATCATTTGCTGGTGATCACGGCCGAAGGCTTGTTGTCGCTGGATCCGACCGATGGTTCGGTGGATTGGGAAATCCAGCACTTTGGACGCGCGCCGCTGTCCTACAACGCCGTTTCACCGGTCGTGATTGACGACATCGTTTTGGCGGTCACCGGTCCGGGCCCCGGTGCGCTGGCCGTGCGGATACTGCCCGATCGGGGCCACGAGCGAGTTTGGAAAGACCGGCGGGTTTTGGACAGCCAATTCAACCGCTTGGTGACTTGGAAGGACCACGTCATTGGGTTCACTGCGGCCGGTCAGGGCGGCGCTTCGCTGCGGATGATTGCCCCCGCCGATGGCGCACTGGTGTGGGAATACAAATCGATCCTGCGGCGTGGCCAACCGGTGCGTGTCGGCGACGACATCATTCTTGCCATCGGTGAACGCGGGCATTTGGCCAGCCTGGCAGTTCGTCGCGACGGTGTGGACGTGCTGGCATTCACGGATCAGCCGCTGATGACCGACCCCAGTTACTGCACGCCCGCGATCCGGGGGAACCGTTTGGTTTTGAAGGACGAAGAACGGCTGGCCGTGTTCGATCTATCCACGTTTGACCCGTCGCTGTCGACAACCGAAGATTGACAGGGCTGGCGAACGATCGTCCGTCGGAATCCGACAACGTTGAACAATTTTATGAAGCCGTTTTTGTACGCTCATTCCAGCGATCCCTCGATCCGCCGATGTGACGATCCGTCTGTTGACCGCCACCGCATGCGATCGCGTTTGGATCGATGTGTTTGTCGGTGTCGGGCCTTTTCCGCGTCGCTGTTGATCGGATGGGTATCAATGAACGCCGTGCCGTGTTTGGCGCAGACCGGCGGCAACGGGTCCGGCGACTTCTCCGGTGCACAAATGGCCGACCGCGACGCGCCGGTCCGTCAGACGATCGCCCAATTGATTGAAAAGTTGGGGCACCCCAATTACGTCAGTCGCGAGAGAGCCAAAGCGGCGCTTCAGCGATATGGTTTGGAAGCACTCGATCAGCTTCAACAAGCCAGCGATCATCCGGACAACCAGATCGCCATGTCGGTTCGACGTCTGATCGCCAGCCGGTCCATACGTTGGTCGGGCCCCTTGGATCCGGAAGCGGTGCGCAAGACGTTGACCGGTTATGGCAGTTTGGCGATCAACGACCGACAGTCGCGTATCGAACGCTTGGCGGACCTGCCGGATGAAATGGCGACCGCAGCCCTGGCCCGCCTGGCCCGCTTTGAAACCGATCCGCGGCTCAGTCTGTTTGCCGCCATCGCGTTGATGGAACAGCCGACGCCAATGAATCAGACGACCCAGCGCAAACGTGCCAAGACCATCTTGGACACGATCGGGCAGTCCGACCGAGTCGCCAGCCAATGGTTGCGGCTTCATGCGTCGGACTTAGCCGACAATCAATTCGCACGGCAGCGATGGATGGATTTATTGGCGGTACATCGCCGCCAGCTCGATCGACACGCCGACCATCAATTGGATTCGGATCTGTTGCTGCGTTTTGTGCGTGTCTTGTCCGCCGGCGCCGCCCAGCAGGGGCATGTCGAAGATGCTTTGCGATTGGCGACGGCGAACTTGGACCTGGTGTCTCCGGTGCCTAACGAACTGACCGATGCTTGTACCTGGGCGCTCGAACATGATTTGGATTCATTGGTGTTCGAATTGCACCGGATGCATCCCAGTCTGTTCGACAAAGATCCAGTGTTGCTTTATGGCGTAGCCGAAGCGCACACCAAGCTGGGGAATGATTCGCTGGCCGAAAAATTCGCGGCGGCGGCGCTGGATACCAATCCGATACCAACGGATGAATCGGAGCGGGGTGAGCTGGGGGCTCAGGAGGTCAAGACTCGCGCCGCCAGGCACATTAAGGTTGCCACGGACTTGCGGGATCGAGGTTTTTTTCGCTGGGCCGAGAGGGAGTTCCGTTTCGTGATCGACCGCTTTGAAATCGAGGCGATCGAAGGCGCGATGGCTCGGAAACTGCTGGGCGAAATGCACTCGGATTTGTTCCAGCACGCACAGGTGATCGACGTCTTGGAGCCGCTGATTCAGCGGCTTGCCATCGATGGTGAATTGAAACAACGGATGGACGTCCGCGACATTTCATTGGTCGATATGCGTGCTTTGGCCGCCTACCACCGCGGGTTGTTGGCGAAAGAGCGTGGCGATTCACAAGCCGCACGTGCCGCGTTCGAAGTTGCTTTTCAAGAAGGTTATCGGCAACGTATCGACGCGTTGATCGCGATGTACCACTTGGACGGTGACGACGAATACCGACGCAGTGTGCGTCAGTTGCTGGCTCGCGAAACGCTGGGTCATGAACGCAAAATCGCCGACGCCGATCGTGGCGGCCAAGGCCGATTCATGTTGCGAAAGAACGATGATTTGCTGGCCCAGGCACTGAATGACTATGCGTGGTTGGTCAGCAACACGACCGGTGATTTTGACAAGGCATTGCGTTGCAGCCAGCGATCCATCGAATTGATGGGCCAGCGGGCGACGCTGATGGACACCCTGGCCCGTTGCCATTTTGCCGTGGGCGAACTGGATGCTGCGGTGCAGTGGCAACGCCGGGCCGTGTCCGCCCAGCCGCACTTTCCGCCACTGAAGCGTCAGTTGGATGAATTCGAATCTGCCTTGAAAGCTTCGCAGACAACCGATTCACCATCGCCCGAATCGCCCGCCACGCCGTAGCGCGGCAGGGGCGTTGTTCATCGCGGTTCTAGACGAACCGCCGGCGAATCAGCGTTTGCGAGATTCGTAGGGCCCGGGGAAATCCTCGGGGATATCGGTCAGGGTCACGTCACCGGTCGCGGCCCATTCAGTGCCACGCAGCATCGTGGTGATGAAGCCCGTGCAAGCGAAAGATTTATCGTCATGGCCCATTGGCGTGTGAAAGACGCGGCCGTCGCCGTAGTGGATCGTCATGATCATCGGTTCGTGACGCCCCGTTCCACGGTATTTGGGATCCGCGTAGGCCGTCGCCAAGATGTGCATGTTTTCGGCCGGTCCACGCAGCTTTTGGTATAGCTCGTCTTGCACGTGCAACCACGCCCGCGGCATGCCTCGCGTGATCGGGTGGTCGGCATCGCGGACCACGATTTGATATTCATGCTGGGGGCCGTGCGATCCGCCGCCACCGGGTGTCATGTCTCGAACGACGTCGCCTTGTTCGTTGACATAGACGTACGGGCCGGACTTTTCATTGCGTCCGTCCCAGCCGCCCAAGCCGATCATGCGATTGAATTCCAACCAATTGCCGAAACTGTTGTCGGCCGCATGAACGATGACCAAACCGCCGCCGTTGGCAACGAACTTTTCCAAGGCCTGCTGGGTTTCCTCGGGCCAGGGCGCCGCTTTCCATCCGAAATTACTGACCACGACGTCGTACGCGGCAAAATCCGGTTTGAAATCTGGGTCGGGCTTCGGTTCCGGCAGGTCCTGATATTCATTTCCGTCGTCCAGCGGATACTCTTCCAACAACTTGCCACCTTTCCAGGTGAACTTGCTGCGGTTGACGTCCACCGTGAATCGTCCCGACGCTTCGTAGAAGTCTCGCATCATGGCCGTCGTTTTGGGCCACGCGGTGTGATTGTTCTGGCCGTCAATGATCAACAGCTTCAACTTGGCATCGTCCGCATCGGCGGCCGAAATGGTGGTCGGAGCGATGGAAAGGCACACTAGAAAGGCCGCCAACGCGACGCGGGGCCATGACATCAGGCGGGGAACGGGCATCGTTGTTTTGTCATCGGGTGGGGAAAGCGGACGGGGAAGTCTACGATTGTAGTGTCTGATGCCGACACACAATGAGATTTTGACGAGAGAGCCCTTGGATCGCCCACCCCTGCGTTTGATTGCCGCATGTTCGTTCGGACTCGAAGCGGTCGTCCGACGCGAATTGCACTCGCTTGGCATTGAAGCGGAAGTCGACGGTGATGGCCAAGTCATCTTCGAGGGTGATTGGGAAACGGTCGTTCGTGCGAACCTTTGGCTGCGCTGTGCCGATCGCGTCCTGTTGTGCGTCGCCCGGTTCACGGCGCCCGATTTTGACACGCTGTTCGAAAAGACCCGGGGACTGAATTGGGGCGAATGGATTCCCGTCGACGGACGTTTTCCCGTCACCGGTCGATCGGTGCGATCGGAACTTTCCAGCGTTCCGGCCTGTCAACGCACCGTCAAACGCGCCATCGTCGACGCCCTGCGTCGTGACCACCAAGCCAACGATCTGGTCGAAACCGCGGCCACTTACGAAGTCAATGTCAGCCTGATCAAAGACATTGCAACGCTGACCATCGACACCTCCGGGGCCAGTTTGCATCGACGTGGATACCGGCGTGACCCATCGCGTGGACCGCTGAAAGAAACATTGGCCGCCGCCACCGTGTTGCTTAGCCACTGGGAATCGGGACGCCCGTTTTGCGATCCGTTCTGTGGCACCGGGACGATTCCGATCGAAGCCACTTGGATCGCACGAAGCATTGCACCGGGTTTGATGCGTTCGTTTGCGCTGGACGACTGGCCGGCGATTCCCAACGACTTGCGGGGCGACCTGCGTCGCGACGCGGTCACCCTGCAAACGCCATCAGTGTCACCCACTCTGCTAGCAACCGACATCAATCCAAAAGTTCTGCGCGCCGCCCGCGACAACGCCGTTCGGGCAGGCGTCGAAGCGGACATCCATTTCGAAGCCAAAGCGTTTTCCGAATTCACCAGTCGCCGTCGATTCGGATGTCTGATCACCCATCCGCCGGAGGGAAACCCGTCGGCGGGTTCCGAATCACGATACCCGGATTCGCGAGGGGGCCAGATGCCGCGACCGACGAAGTCCGATCACCGATCATCCGCCGACCGATCGGCCCGCGTGACCCGAGAATTGGATGCGTTGTTCGAAGCGTTTCCCGATGTCTTTCGGCGGTTGCCGACGTGGTCGCATTTCGTACTGACCGCGTACCCGGGGCTGGAGCGATTGTTGGGGCGAAAGGCCGACCGTCGACGCAAGTTGTACAACGGCAACGTCGCCTGCACGTTGTTCCAATTCCACGGCCCCAAACCGGTGGTCGAAGTCCGCCAGGCCAGCGCCGATGCTTTGCCACCGACTTCGGATCCGACATCCACGACGTCCGCTGGTAACGTGGACGGGACAACGAACGAATCAAACAAGCCCACGCGAAAAACACCCGAAATTCATGCATCTGAATCACAAACCCTGGTGCACGCGTCCGGCGGCGCAGCATTCGGGCAATTGCCTGAAAAGGCCCACCATCAAGCTGACCTGTTCGCCAGTCGTTTGGCCAAGCGAGCACGGCATTTGCGGCGCTGGCCCACCAAACGCGGGATCACTTGTTATCGCTTGTACGAAAAAGACGTTCCAGAGATTCCGCTGGTTGTCGATCGGTACGAAGATTGTCTGCACATCACCGAGTATGAACGTCCGCACGATCGTGATCCCGCACAGCATGCCAACTGGCTGGATTTGATGGTCGAAACCGCGGCAAAAACACTGGACGTTGCACCGGAGAACGCGTTTTTGAAGTCGCGGCGTCGCCAACGTGGGAACACCCAACATGAAAAACAGGCGGTGCAGGGACGACGCATTGTGGTCCAAGAAGACGGGCTAAAATTCCTGGTCAACTTATCGGACTATGTCGACACCGGATTGTTTTTGGATCACCGCGTCACCCGGCACATGGTGCGGCAGCAGGCCGATGGCACCCGGTTCCTGAATCTGTTTGCTTACACCGGTTCGTTTTCTGTCTACGCGGCGGCGGGTGGAGCCAAGTCGACGACCAGCGTTGATTTGTCGAACACTTACACCGACTGGGCAACTGAAAACCTGCGATTGAACGGTTTCGAATCCGACAACCATCGGGTGATCACATCCGACGTGGCGGAGTTCTTAGCGAATCATTCTGCCGGTCAGTGTTATGACCTTGTCGTGGTGGATCCGCCGACGTTTTCCAATAGCAAGCGGACCGAAAACGTTTGGGATGTCCAGCGTGACGCCCTGCCCTTGCTGGAAACTGTGATCCCGCTGGTTCGCCCGGGAGGCGTGATCTATTTTTCCACCAACTTCCGGCGTTTCAAATTTGATCAGGATGCTTTGGATGTTCAGTCCGTGATCGAAATCAGTCGCCAGACCGTTCCCGAAGACTATCGGAATCGGCGGATCCATCGCTGCTGGCGCATCGTCCGCTAAGCCTGATTCCGGCCAGCCTTGGAAAGACGACTGAAACAGAAATCGGCTCGGTGAATCGTTTGCATCGTTGATCGGCTTCGGCGCTGTTGGTGGCTCTCACGGCATTGTGTTGTTCGTGTTCCCCCAATCGATCCCAAGTGGCATCAATTGGCGGCGCGACTTGTCGGTGACGATCCGATACGCTGTGCATGACAGTCTTGATGCACACAGGTCCCGTGGAACCGGCAGTTTGTCCCAACCACCGCAGACAGGAAATTTTGCAAGATGCGCAGCGACGACCCAGCGTCCAATCCCTATGCCACCCCAAGTCCACTGAGCGTAGAGTCCGGCGAGAACGTGAGCTTTGTTGGTACGGACGACGACCTGCGCCCTTTCCGTACCATTTGGACATCGCCGCGCCGGACCGTTCGTCAGATTGTTTCGATCAATCCAAAGCTTCACGTCGTGCTTTTGGCTTGTCTGGCGGGGGTCGGCGAAACGCTGGATCGGGCGTCGACGCGAAACGCGGGCGACGATCTTCCCCTGGCCGCGATCCTTGGAATCGCGATTCTGATCGGCCCCTTGGCGGGGTTATTCAGCCTGTGGATCGGTTCGCATTTGGTCCGCTTTTCCGGCAGTTGGATCGGAGGCGTCGCCAGTCGCGAACACATCAAAACGGCCATTGCCTGGGCATCGGTTCCGTCGATCGCCGCGTTGCCTTTGTGGATACCCCAGATCGTATTGTTCGGTTCGGACTTGTTCACTCAGGAGACACCGGGGCTCGAGGCACAACCGATGCTGTTGATCCCGTTCTTGGCGTTTGCGTTGGTCGAACTGGTGTTGGGCGTCTGGGCATTCGTCCTGCTTTGCAACACGATCGCCGAAGTCCAGGGTTTCCGATCCGCTTGGCGAGGATTCGGGAATCTGATCCTGGCCGGGGCCGTTGTGGTCGTTCCGTTGCTGGGACTCGTCCTCGTGGTCGCCATGCTTTCGAATGCATAATCGAATCGGCCCCACGATCGGTCCGGCAGCGAACGATCGGATTCCGAGCGGATGTCGTGCCCAATCACCAGCATCCAGTGCTCTCAAAAGACATGGCGTTCCCAAGAGAAACGGCGGTGACGACGTGGATTATCAGTAATCGCCCACGACAGCCGAATACGATCCCCGGCGATCCAATGTATTAACGGCACCCGTTGGACGGAAAGAACCGGGCCTCGCCCCCCTGAATCCGCCGACTCTGCTACACCGGTGCAATTCCCGTCATTTTGGAGGCCAGGAGAATCGCCAAACGATGTAGAAGGATTTCCGTGTCCTAGCCGTCCGCCCCCTCTAGACGCGACACGCCCCAAGTCTTGGCAGAACCCGTGACTTGCCGCTCCCTCGACTTGGGGAGGACAGATACAATGCAGAGCACATGAGGGGAAGTCGGCCCGGAGCGAATCTGGTGAAGCCAATACCAACGGGCATTCTCCCCGACTCCGATGAAGAATCCAGAGTTCGCCCACAAAACTTTATGCCGATACCTGACGCAGACCGAGCCGTAGTGGAAGACGCAAAGGTGCGTGACTACCTGCTCAATCTTGCGCATCCCGACGGTGGCTCCAAGGCGATCTGGTTCCACTCCCTCGGCTACGACCGCGCCGAATGGCACCACCTCGCTGCTGACCTACTCGCTGTTGCTCGAAACTGCACAACGTTCGATACCGAAACCACCCGTTTTGGATAAAATACAAAGCGGTGGGGACCGTCGGTCGGCCCGGGTACCGTCCTGGCGTGGTTCAGACGGTCTGGATCGTCGAGGACGATGATCCACCACGATTGGTTACCGCCTACCCCGAGTGACTGTCATGATTGCCGAACACTCTCTCGTTGTACTAGACGCTGATCCACCTCACGAGAACCTCACTCGCGGGGACGTGGGGACCGTCGTGCATGTCTACAAGGGCGGAAAGGGATACGAGGTCGAGTTCGTTGATGGGGGTGGACATACGGTTGCGCTCGTAACCGTCGGTTCTGATGACGTGCGGCCAATCAAGGCTGGTGAACTTCTTCATACTCGAAAGACTGCGTAGGGGCGAACAATGCCGTGCACCGGAGCAACGTCAGCGCGTCTTTTGATGGTTCGTTTCACTCTCGGCGCCCGGTGACGGCGGACGTTATCCGACACAAAGTTCGCCCAATCCTCAATTCACCAACAGCGGAGGAACGATATGGACGATCACGAAATTGGCATCCTGACATTTTTGTTGCTCGGATTTGTCCTCATGTTTCTGCCGAACGCGATTCTTGCAAGACGAAAAGGCAGCCAAAGCGAAGCCGAAGCAATTCCGAATCCCAAACCCTGGCAAATTTGGCTTGCTGTCCTAGCGTTCCTTCAGGCAATCGCATTTGTGGTCATCGCGATCGCTTGTGAAGCCGCAGGCACACACTGGATTGTTGGGCTGCTCTGTGTCAGCGGTTCATTTTTGTGTTCTGTGACTGTTCTCGGTTTATTTGGTCTGAGGCCACGGCATTTTCTGTCGTGAATGACACGGCGGTCCTGTATAGCACGCACCACGTGAACCGATGTGACAGAGCCGTCGGATAACAAAGCCGTGAGCCAAAGCACTCATTCACGCGGCAACTGAAATCAAAGTCTTCCATTCGTGCCCGGATGCGGCAGACGTTCTGCTATCTGACGCTGCCAAGATGTATTTTACGTTATCACTGTTAGGAGACGCGCATTGCGTCCGCGATTTGCCGTGACGATCACTTTCATGCTGATGCTGATTTCAGTGTTACACGGTGCAACATGCGGGCTATTCGAAGAGAACATCGATGGCTACGCGGTAGTAAACGACGTCACCGCATCACGTGGAGTTGGTTCGGGCTACAGATTGGCTGCGGTGGATGGTCACGAAGTCAAACGAGTTCGTGGCCGATTCATTGCTATGATACCTTACGCACTTGTTCCACCTGGAAAACGGGTACTTTCGGTAGAACTGGACGCCAGTGAATCGCCAGGTTCGATGCGGACGTTTGTCGCAAACCTGCAAGACGGAAAACGTTATCGATTCAAATTGGACGATGATACTCTTGGCATTGTCGTGGATTCTCGATCATGAGCGTTCAAAGGAATGCCGAACCACGGGGGGCAACGGAGGCTGCGAGTCGACGTTTTTGAAGTGGTGAGTCGTTCGCGCGGCCCCGCTGAACCCTACCGTTCGCCGGTTGTAGTTTCGACGCGTTTTTCGCGAAACTGGACTGCTTTCTTGTAGCGAGGTAGAATCTTCGAGTCCTACCACCGCAGGTGATTTATGACTGTCGAACAGGCCATTTCTGACATTTCTGCCCTCCCGCTGGAGGAGCAATTGTTGGTCGTGCAAGCAATCTGGGATCGCATGCCGCAGGACGCTGGGACGACACTGACAGACCAACAGCGTGCTGAACTCGACCGACGCTTAGAGAGCTACCGGGCAAACCCCGATTCATTGCTCACCGAATCGCAACTACGCGAACAAATCCGTGATGCTCGATCGTGATGGATGTTCGATACGCCAAGGAAGTTCGCGACGATCTGCTTGTCTCGATGGCTTGGCTGGATGAACGTCGCGCGGGACTGGGCGACGAACTGGAATCGGAGTTTTATGCTGCTGTTTCGATCGTCCAGGAACGACCATTCTCATTCGCTTCGGATCATACTGGATACCGACCCTGCCGACTGCGTCGATTCACGGCTGTTCTTTACTATCGAATCGAATCTGACATCATCATGGTGATGGGTTTGTTTGTCGCTGGTCGTGATGAATCTCGACTGCAAGACCGCAGCGAACCATAAATTGCACGGGAGGACGCGAGTCGTGTTTGCCCGTCTGCTTGCAAGTGTTTCGCCCGTCCCCCCGTGAATTCCGCGTTTATGCGTCGAAACGCTCAATGATACGTGGAGCACATGCAAGACATTTTCCTACATCGTCTTGAGTTGGCGCATTCGCAAGGGTTCTCCTTGTTGCGGCATGTTCCCAGCACCACGGTTTGGCGGACGCTGAGTTACCTAAAGACACTTTGCGACGCAGAACGGAAACGTGTCTTTGAATCGTGTGCTGCAATTGCTTGCCAGAATCCACAAACGGAAATCGAAAGCGCTCCCCCGCATGCAGTCCCTGTCGGTTCGGCAGCTGACGAATTGCCGCGTTTCGAGAAGTCTTCTCGGAACCGCGGTTTTCAGAGTTTCCTGATCGCTTCATGCGGCAATTTGCAGGCAACCCAGATACCCTTTCACAGATGGTTCACGAATCACGCATTCCCGCCATCATCGCCTCGAAGACTCCCGTTATCGCGAAAGCCGGTTCAATACGAAAAGCAATCCACGCCCGGTTAAGAGCAACGTTTGAGGTGGAAACATCGAACCTTGGTGGGGGCGTGTGGCTGAACGCCGGGAGGGCTGACGACGTGTCGTTTCAGTTGTGCATCGACTATGGTTGCATGGGGCCCGGTTTTCGTTACGGCGTGGGATTTGGCCCCAATGCTGCGACTTCGGATCACGCGTTACGTGGAACGCTGGCAGCTTCTTATGGGTTTCCTTCCGGAGTTTGCGATTTTCCTCTGTCTGACGAGCTTGATGAACTTGCCGACACGATCTGTAAAATCATCCTTGATCTTTCTCAACTTCACAAGGAAGTTCTGGCACGCACAGACGCATAACCATCCGCTGCACGCAGAGTCGCGGGGCGCGCGGCTTTTTGAAATCAATGTCATTCGCCCACGCCCTCGGTGCCCACGCTGTGGGACCGGCGCCACCGAGTCAAATGACGTAAACGTGGGGCCACTATCGACGAACTCTCATTCGCGTTGAAACAATTCGCGAGTGGCGTTGGCATTCTGGGCGGTCGCTGAAAACGGCATCACGAGGGGCAGGGTCAGCAATCTGGCCAGTCCTTACCAAAGCTTTGCGGCCATGAAACGTTCTCTCGGAGGTATTCGAAAAGAGCGTCCAAGAAGTGGCGTATCATTTGGCCCGCAAACGAGAAGGCGGTACCCAGAGAAGAAGGGACGAGAGTCGTACTTCGATGCCACCGTTGGCTGTGTCGCTGCGACGCCGAAAACGTGAAAAGGCAGCCCCGGTCGACGATGGAGTGCCGCCGAGTCCCGCGGATGCCTATCGCCGATTCCGGTCGCTGGGGCGCAGCAATCAATCGCCCTCCGGTGCGAACACGTGTGATCCCTGATGAAGAAAACCCCCGCGCGTCCGAAAACGAACGGCGGGGGCGGGGGTGTTGGATCGATGATCTGAGTCGGGGGAAGAACCGTCAGGTCAGACCGTTTTGGTTTGGCCAGGGACGGCGACTTCATAGCGACCGTTTTCATCGGGCTGCATCGGAGCGGCGCTGTCGAAACTGGTCATCGAATCGGTGTCGGCCAGTTGGATTTCGCTGTTCAACGCGTCGTCCCATTTGACCGGCTTGCCGCTGTAGGTGGCCATGCGTCCCATGATCGCGGTCATCGTGCTGTACGCGCCGTATTCGCCTTCGTTGGGGACTTCGCCACGACGCAGCGCGCTGAACAAGTCGTGGTGTTCTTGTTGCCAGCCCTTTTCGCTGATCTCGGTCGCATCGCTTTCCCAGGCCAAGTCACCGTTGGGCTTGTAGATCCGCGCTTTGCTGATGTCGCAGTAGCCCTTGGTGCCGTGGACATGTTCGCTGACGCTGTTCCAGCAACCACGGATGTGACGGCACTGGCTAAGCATTTTCATGCCGTTGCCATAGTTGGTGTCGCCGTAGGTGAATTCGACCATGTGGTGGTCATAGATCTGGCCGTGGTCGATCCCGTTGCGGACTTCGCGGCCGCCTTGGCCCTGGCATTCGACCGGCGGGCCGTCCATCAACCAGTTGATCACATCCAAGTTATGAATGTGTTGTTCGTCGATGTGGTCACCGCCCAACCAAGTGAAGTAATACCAGTTGCGCATCTGGTATTCCAATTCACTCATTTCCGGTTTGCGTGGACGCACCCAAACGCCGGCACCGTTCCAGTAGGCGCGGGCCAAGATGAAATCACCGATGGCACCGTTTTGCAGCCGATCGATGCATTCGCGATAGCGGAATTCGTGGTGGCGTTGCAGGCCCACCTGGACCGCCAGACCTTTTTCCTTGGCCTTTTCACTCGCTGCCAAGATACGGCGGACTCCCGGCGCGTCGGTGGCAACCGGCTTTTCCATGAAGACATGTTTGCCCGCATCGATCGCGGCTTCGAAGTGTTGCGGGCGGAATCCCGGTGGGGTGGCCAGGATGACGACGTCGGCGTCGGATTGCATCACTTTGTCGAAAGCGTCCAGCCCGACGAAGATGCGATCGGCACAGTCGACTTGGTCTTTGTGTTTGCCTTTGATGCCGCGATAAGTCGTTTGTGCGTTGTTATCAAAAACGTCTGCCAGGGCGACCAATTTGACTTCGCCGCCGGAGGTGCTGAGTGCTTGCATCGCGGCCTTGGTGCCACGTCCTCCACAGCCGACCAAGCCGATCTTCATCGTGTCGGTCCCGTAGGCGTGGGCGCCACGAGCCACGGAAGCTTGGCTGCCGGCGATCGCGCCGCCGGCCAACATCATCCCGCCGCCTTTGATGAATCGGCGTCGTGATTCTTGTTTGGTGTCGTGAATGGTTTCGGAGGGGGATTTTTTCGGGTCGTTCATAACGGCGATCGGTCGAGCGTAAAAAAGAAGGCGGTGTCGCGTCGAAACCGAGGCAGCGGTTCGTCTGCGAAGGAAGGTGGGAAAATGGTTGGGCGGGAGGACGGATTGGGGCAATTCAGTGTCCAGTCGCGACGTAAGGGCGGGCTGGCCATCGTTGTTGGTTGCCACACGCCAGGATAACCCGCCGCCGCGTCGTCGACAAAGGATGCGACGATTCGACCGTCGGGCCGGCAATCGGCGTCGAAATCATGGAAAATGAACCTCGCCGCTAGCGAGACGGGTTTTCGATGTATTCCGGTTCCGGCAGCGTTTCGGGGCGATCGATGATGGTGGCTTCCAAAATCCGATCGGGTGGCAGCACCAATTCGCCCTTTTCCTTCGGCTTGCTGGGATCGACCCGCTGGAACGTCGACACGACTTCCATGCCTTCGATGACGCGGCCGAACACGGTTTGCGAATCGGCGACCATCGGGATCGGCATCATCATGATCGCGAATCGGCGGTTGGCGGAATTGGGAACAAATCGGCCTGCTTCGGCCGGGATGCCCGCCATGACCAAGGATCCCCGCAGCGGACGTCGGGCGTCGGGTTTCTGGTGTTCGTCGACCAAGAATTTTTGAGGAGGTGATTCCGCCGCGTGGCTGCACAAAGCCAACAAGTTGTCGATCACCTGCATGAATTCGGCGTCTTCGTAATAGCCGTCTTCGACCAATTGAATGAAGTGCGATACGGCGCTTGGGGCGTCATCGATGTACAGTTCGGCGATGACGTCACCGTTGGTCGTGTGCAGTTTGACTTTGGGGAACACTTTGTCCGCGTCGCGCCGCTGGCGTTCCGCTTCCAAATTGAAATCTTCTTCGATCTGGTCCAGATTGATGCGAATGTTGGTGTCGATCTGGGGCAGTTCTTGGCCTTGCAGGACGTCGAAGATCTTTCGCGCGACGTCGAACTGTCCCGTGCAAACCGCCGAACGCATGGCGGCTTGGAAGATGTATTTTTCATTCCGCTTGGCATCCAAGAATCGGGCGGCGCTTTCGTAGGTCGCGCCGTTGTAGATGCTGCGTTCTTCGTTGCTTTGCACCATCGTCAACGCATAGGTGGCCGCTTCGCGATAAAACGGCAAAATCGGGTTGGCCAATCGGTGCGTTTGATGGATCAGCTTGCGGACCCGTTCACGACGTTCACGGAAGGCGGCTTTGCCGGATTCCGTTTGGTCGATTTCATTGCGGTATCGCAAGTACGTTTCGTTCAGGTCGCCCATCGCTTCGACCAATTCTTGGTGCGATTGGTCGAATGCGGCGATTGCTTCCTGGACTTCCGGTGTTTCCAACAGCCGTTCCAGTTCGGCCAACTGTTCTTCTTCGGTGGCGTCGGGCGGCAACTGGCTTTCGATTTCCAGCGATCCGAACTCTGACGATTCCGATGATACGTCTTGGGTCGGTGCGGATTCGGTCGTTTCGTCTTGGGCCGACAGCGTCGCCGCGTCCCAGCTGACGACAGAAACGGCCAAAGCCAACAGGGCCGTCCAGCCGGCAATCCGCGACGGGGTGATCAGGAACATTCGGAGCGTGCGACGGGGCATAGGGCGGACTCGGGGCACCGACGAAGACGATGAAGGAACGAAAGGGACCGGCGGTGAAACCGGTGATGATGGGACGCGTCGCCTGCCGGAGACGATCTGACGTGGTACGTCAGGGGCCCCGCGATGGTTTGCGCGCCCCGCAGACCTTTTCACAACCGCGGTTATACTGCCCCGAATGAGCAAGAAGCACCCACGTCGCGGAAAATCCCGATCGTCACGCAAGTTTGATGCAGCCCAAACGGGGCATCAGGACGGCGATGCGAATGATTCCGCTGCCAAGGCACCGCGTGGCGGCAAGTCGGCCGCCAAGACACACGCGACGACCCTGCGAATCATTGGCGGTTCGATGCGTGGTCGCACGGTCCGCTATCACGGCGCCGCCTACACACGACCGATGAAGGACAGCGTTCGCGAAAACCTGTTCAACATCTTGGGGCCGGCGGTCCGCGGGGCCGTCGGTTTCGATTTGTTTGCCGGGACGGGCGCGATCGCCTTCGAAGCGATCAGCCGGGGGGCCAATGGCGTGACCATGGTCGAACAATCGCGGCATGCGATGAAGACGTTGAAAGATTCGGCGTCTCAGTTGGGCATCGAAGACCGCTTGAATCTGATCATCGGCGACACTTTTCGTATCGCATTGAAATTGTTGGGGCCGCCCGATGCCGACACGCCCTGGGTTGTTTTTTTGTGCCCGCCCTACCGAATGTGGGAAGACGAAACGACCCTGGGCAAGTTGAACCAGATGATCCGCGCGTTTCTGGAACACGCCCCGCTGGGCAGCGTGTTGGTCGCCGAAACGGACAAGTTTTTTGACACCGCGCGTTTGCCTGCCGCGGCGTGGGACTTTCGTGAATACGGAAACGTCCGGCTGTGTTTTGTCGAACCCGCGGTCATCTGTGGCATGAACCTGTAGCGGGCCGACCGTTCGCTTCCGGCCCGACCGCAGGACTGATTTGCGGCCGGGCAAAAACGCGTCGACTTCACAAACGCCTTAGCGATCGTGAGAAACCAAGTCCGCCGCTTTGCCAAGCGTTCCCATGGCTGCGGAATTGCTGTGGTCCAGAACAAAGGGGCCGACGCGTCGATCCAGGTGCATCAGCAAGACCGTCGAATCTTGCGGCAAGAACCGTGATTCGGGCGTGAAGTCCGCTTCATAGACTGCGCCGGTCGACAAGCGAACTTCATCCAACAAGCCGACAAAGTTGCGTGTCGGATTCCCGCCCGCGTCCGGATCGGCTCCCAAGAACAACGGCAATTTGTTCGCGCGGCGCTTGCCACGGGCCGGGCGTGAATCGACCTGTTTTCCGTTGACGTACAAGCGGACTTCTTTACCGTCGAAGACGCCGGCGATATGAGTCCATTGGCCGATGGCGATGGTTTGATCGCTTTTGGCCGAAACGTACCGACCGTTCAGGTTGACGTCGAACACCGGCGCGCCTTCGTCCATGAAGATGGCATATTCGGAGCTTTGGGTTTTTGCGATCACGGCGTTGTAACCGGCGGCTTCATCCAACCGGCACCAGCCTTCGATGGTGAAGGGACCGTCGGGCAGTTCGAATTCATCGCTGGGGATGCGAACCGCGGATTGCGGCGTCTGCACACGCAAAGCCAAGTCTTTGCTGGCGGTGAAGAAATCAGCGGGCACGGCGCTGACACGCAAAGGCAACGGTTGGTCGATGGCGGGCAATCGAATGCGGGTGGTTTCGCCGATCAGATCCAGTTCGGTACGAACCGTGGGCATGGTCAGCGTTTGCATGCTGCCGGCCGGTCGGTTCACAGTGAATGTGAATTGACGCGATTGTCCGGCCGCGATTTCGTAGTGTTGGTGATCCAAATCGGAAGTCCAGTCACGCGACGGACGGTCCGGTGAACCGAAGACCAACGAACCCTGCAGCGGCCGCGTGGTGGTGTTCTTGATCGCATAAGTCAATTCACCGCTGGCGCTGCCGTCGATGTTCAGTCGCAATTCGCCGGACTGCAATGACGGGCGAACCGAGCGAGCTTGATCCACGGTCGCCAGAAACTCCGGCGTGAACTCTTTCGGGTCCATCACCGAACCGATCGGCAACGATGCGACGCTGATGTCATCGGGGCGAACGGTGACCATGTTCAAGTGGTGCAGGTAACCGGCACCGGGGATTTCCGCCGACAGGTGTCCGCCCGTGGTGGCCAAGGTGTAATAGGCAATGCCGTCGATCGGACCGTCGAATCGCATGTGGTGGATGTGGCCCGCGAAAACGGCGGTCACGTTTCCGGCGGACTTCAGCATGTCGTGCACGACGTCCCAGTTGCCGCCGGTGTAGCCGCCACCGATCCAACGTGGATGGTGCAGGAACAAGAAAACGTGATCGGCGTCTTTGTGGTCTTTCAACGCTTTTTCCAAGAACTCCAATTGCTTGTCGGACATCTTTTGCAGACGTCCTTGATTGAAAGCCTTTTCATTGGTTTCCGGATCGCCTTCGTCGCTGTACAGGACGATGAAGCCGGCGTTCTTGTGTTGAAACGAATACCACAGTGGCCCAAAGTGTTTTTCGTAATTGGATTCGTGATGTCCTTGGGGCGGCGCGTCAGGTCCGCGCCAATACACATCGTGGTTGCCCGCCACCGGATACCACCGCATGTTTAGCCGGTTCATGATCTCTTGGTACTCGGCCGCTTGGTCCAACCATTCGGGCGTTTGGTTGTATCCTTGGATCAAGTCGCCGACCGTCATGACCAAATCGGGATCCAATAGATTCGTGTCGTCGACTGCCTGTTCCAAGACTTTCAATCCTTCGGGCACGCCACCGGTGCGGTCGCCGTAAACCACAAAGTGAAAAACGTCATCGGCTTGGACCGGCGGCAAGCTTTTGGCGGCCGGTCGTGTGGTCATGATCGCGGCCGACGCATCGGCGGCGTGCGAGTGATCGTGATCATGGCCGTCGTGGCTGTGACCGTCGTGTGCCGATGCCGGCGTGATGGCGTGCATCAGGCCGAGGCATAAAACGAGGGAAAGAAACGCGTTGGATCGCATCGAATTGGCTCTTGGCAGGATGGAATCAAGTCGTCGTGGACTGTCAAAGAGGCCCACTGGATGTTCAGATTGAAGGTGGCGGCAGGGTCGCGGGTATCATGCGCGAACCCTGGCATGCCGACAACGATCTGAAAGGGATCTGCGCGAAGAAGATTCAGTGAATTCGCGCCCCAGGACCCTCGTGTGGGGTCCATGTTAGTTGTCCCACAGGTGCCACGTGTCACCGATGGGCGGAGCGTGGTCTAAAGTCTTTGGCCGTCATGCCGGTGGAACCTTTGATGGTGTCGGCGCGCAAAACCCAGGATCGCGGGGCGGTACGGAAAGTCGTTTCGCGATCATGACAAGCATGGAAAAGGATGCAGCGGTGCCAACGGAGTTCACCGACCAGGTGCAGCAGGTCCACGATTCGTCGGAGCTGATCGATGTCGTTTCGCCTTCCGGCGAAGTTCGATCCGGTGATGCTGCGCCCGACCCCGGTGATCCGTCGACCGATACCTTGGGCCAGGCCATGGCCGAGGTGATTCGCGTGGCGATGCCGCTGATGATCAGCACGGGCACGTTTTCGGTGGTGTTGTTTGCCGATCGCACATTCTTGCTGTGGTATGACGGCGCGGCGATGAGCGCATCGATGGCCGCCGGCAATTTGTTCTGGACGTTGATCTGTGTTCCGGTCGGCGTGTCGGGCATGACCGGTGCCGTGGTCAGCCAGTACGTCGGCAGCCGACAACGTGAAATGATCGGTCGTTTTCTATGGCAGGTCGTTTGGTTTGCCTTGGCCACGTTGCCGCTGTTCGGTTTGATCGGGACGCTCGCACCGACGTTGTTTTCACTGACCGGACAACCCGCGGGCTTGATCGAATTGGAATCGGCATACCTTCGGCTGCTGATGTGGGGTGCCGGAGGGATCGTTCTGGAATCCGGTTTAAGCGGTTTCTTTGCCGGTACCGAGCGGACGCACGTGATCATGTGGGCCAGCATCGCATCGGGCGTTGTGAATCTGGTTTTGGATTGGATGTTCATCTTTGGAATGAACATGGGGCCGCTGCAGATCGAAGCCATGGGCATCATCGGTGCCGGTTGGGCCAGTTTGATCTCGTTCTGGTTCAAGGGCGGCTTGTTCGCGTTTTTGTTGGCACGGCCCAAGTTTCAGGAAAGCTATCGGATTCTGGCCGGCATCTCGTTTGATCCCGCGTTGATCCGCAAGTTGTTGTTCTTCGGTTTACCGTCGGGATTGATGTCGTTAACCGAGGCGGCCGGGTTCACCGCGATCGTCTTGCAGATCGGACAGCAGGGGGACTTGCCACTGCGAGCGACCACAATGGCGATCAATTTCAACATGATCGCTTATGTCCCGTTGGTCGGCGTCGCGATCGCCGCATCGGTTCTGGTGGGGCGGCATTTGACCGAAAGCGGTCCTTCACGAGCGGTCAAATCGGTGGCCGGGGCCCTATCGATCGGTTGGATCTATTCGATGGTCTGGGCGGTGTTGTACCTGGCGTTTCCTGATCAACTGCTGGCGCTGTACCAGTGGGGTGACGCATCGGAAGATTCGATGGTGGCGATATCGCTGGCGCGAAACCTGTTGGGTTTCGTCGCCATTTATGTCATCGTCGATGCGACGCAATTGATCGTGGCCGGATCGCTTCGCGGTGCCGGTGACACCTGGTTCGTTTTGCTGTCCGGCTTGTTTGCGTCAATCATCGCTTGCAGCATCGGCATCGTTTTCGAACCGGAAACGGGACGGCTGACTTGGTGGTGGTGGGTCGTCACCGGGTGGGTGTTCTTGCTGGCCGCTTCGATGGTGGGCCGGTTCTTGCAGGGACGTTGGAAGTCGATGCGGATGGTGTAAGCGGAGCCTGTTCAGGCGGCTGCCACCCCAACGACGACTTTCCACAACGGCCAGCCCAGCAGGCAGATGCCCACGGCCACCGCGGCAATCGACAAAATCAAGACCGCGCCGGCGGCCATGTCCAGGGCGCGGCCGATCCGCGGGTCGAAGCTGGGGTGAACCGTGTGAACCAACGCTTCGAAGGCGCTGTTGGCGACTTCTGCCGCGATCACCACGCCGACCGTCAGCCACAGAATTGCCATGGATGTGGCGGGCAGACGCAGGGCAAATGCCGTTACCAAAACCAGAACGCCGGCCGGAAAGTGGACCCAAAAGCTTTTCTGTCCCCGGACCGCGACCCCGATGCCGCGGCTCGCGTCGGCAAACTTCTGGCGCCATGTGGATCGTGAATGGGGATCGGTCATTCCAAGCCCTCCACGCCTGGCGGCGGAATCAGTTGGCCACCTACGCGGCCTCGCCCCGTCGGGAAGAATCGCGGCAGAACGAAGAAGTTGAAGCCGACATTTTCTCGTCCCGCGTCCACGGTGACTTCGAATCCCGTCAAGAAGGATTCACCGATCCGCGTCAGCCCGATCGTTTGTCCGACGTTACCGACGTCGGCAAAGTCATAGGTGGATCCCGCGCGGACGATCCATTTTTCGTTCAACCGATAATCCAACGATGTCCGCAGGGCCGTGCTGGTCACCGGTCCATCGATGTTGATCAACCCCGCATAGACATCGCCCAAGCCCGGTCGGCTCATGCGTATGCCGCCGCTGATGCTGCGCAATCCATCGTCAAAGAAATCGATGTAGCCGTCGCTTAGCAAAGAAACGCGATCGCCCAGGTGGAAGCTTGCGTCGTACGTCGTCGGGCCAACCGTTTCGCCATAATTATCACGATCGGCGTCGGGCATCAGGATGGTGTCAATGTCCAACCGCAGGATGTCCGTGATGCGTTCCCGGCCCGGCAAGCCACGTCGTGTTTGGAATCGTTGGTGAACCCCCAAGCGAATCTGTTGCTGGTCGGCCACCACCACATCACTGGGGCTGGTGACGTAGCGTTGAATGCCTTGGCGGAATCCATAATCGCGCGGATCAAACTGTGCCGGCAACACCCCGCCAAATTGATCGATGATGAATCGACGGCGAAATTGTTCCTGCGCGTTATCATCCAGCGAATCGTAGTACGGCAAGTCGTCAAAGTTCGCGTCGCTGTCGGCATAGAAGTATTCGCCCACCCATTCGATCTTGTGGGCCAAGCCGCGAACATTCAACAACGCGCTTTGAATGGTCGGATCGATGCGGTACATCGGCAAACTGGCTCGGATGCCCGCTTGTCCGGTCAAGCGTGTCAGCGAATCGCCGTTGATGTCTTCGCCGAAATACGTCGCGTCGCCACCGACAAAGGGGCTCAGGTTCAGCGGACCCAAGTCCAGAGGCGCGGACAATTCATGTCGCGTCGATGCGATCAAACCTTTCGCATCGACTTCGCCCGGCAGTGTCGTCATCGATGCGGCTTCGACCGGATCGACCGGCGTGTCGGCGACATTCAAATCGACGTAGCCGACTTTGTTGTTCATCGTCCACGTCAACGCGTTGCCCAGCGGCGAAAGTCCGATCGCATAGTGTTCCAGGACGGGCAGTTGCTGCGTTTCTTTGAAGAAATCATTGACCCTTGCTTCGACGGACAAGTCCAATAATTGGTTGCCGCCGTAGCGACGAAGCCTTGCGCCGGTGGTGTAGTCCTTTTGCTGGTCCCAATCGCTTTCAAAGTATTGTTCCAAGAAATTGCGGTCGCTGATGTAACCGACCTCAGCGATGAATTCCCAGCCGCTGTTGAACGTGTGACGGTGTTGAAGCCATGACTTGCCACGCCAAGTTTTTTCCGGCGTCAAGTCGCGTCGGTCCTGCCCCAAGGTGTCCAAGCCTGTGTCGTGAATCAGATAGCCGTCGGTTTGTCCACGAACATGTCCCGGGATACCAAAGAAACTGGTGCGGTCGTATGTGGTGCGGGTACCAAACGCGGGGCCACGGTCACTTAGATAGTCCGTCTTGATGCGCACATCGACGCCGTCCGGGGCCGAGTCGTATCCCAGCAGTTGGAACAGGTCCCATTCCAACATGACCTGTGTTCCGAAGATGTCATCGTTCTTGAAATTGGCCCCGGTCAGATACAACGGCGGTTTGCGGATGCTGGCGCTCAAACGCGGCCAATAGAAAACCGGCACGCCGCCGAAGTAGATGAAGTTGTCGCGGCTGGAAACGTACGAATCGGTCGCCTGGATCGTTTGGTTGGTGATCGGGTCGACGGTGGTCCGCAGACGCTGGCGAAATGAAAGCTGATCGCTTTGCAGCCAATATCGCGGCACGCCCAAACGGCTGGTCGTCACCGCGGCGCCGAACGCTTGAAAGTTGCCTTCGGCGACCTGTTGCAGGACATCCGCTTTCAATCGCACCACGCCCTGGTAATCGGGAATCGTGCTGATGGCTTCGGCGTCCAACACCATCCCGGTTTCCTGCGTCACGTTGTAATACATCGATTCGGCATAGATGATTCGGTCACCCTGTCGGAACACGATGTCGCCTTCCAGATACAGCTCCAAATCATGGGACGTCATGTCGGCGCGGCCTTGCATCAAATCATTCAGCAAGGGCGTCCACGCGACGATGCGATGGGCGGACAACGAGATCGTGCCGAGGTCCAAGAATTGGCCGCCGGGCAACTGGGCTTGGACGTCGCGGATCAGAACGGTGGCACCACCGCGGGCGACCCAGACCTCTTCGCCCAAGGCCGGACGCGGCACGTTTTGGATCGAAAGCGGAGCGGCGGGATTGCGTGAAACAAACTCGATTTCGTGTCGACCGTCGGCCGAGAAAATTCGAAATTGTCCTTCGCCGTTTTGAATTCGCGGCGCATCGGGCATCGTCGTCTGGTTCGGCACCGGGGTGCCCACGCCGGGCGTACCTGGAAAACTTGTGGCCGGGGGCGGCACCAGTGTGGGGCCAAAAATCTGGTCCGGCAGCGAATCGGGAACCGGAAGCGGCGACGCGTATTGGGCTTGGCGAACCCCACCGTCGTCTGCCCCCGAGTCTTCCGCGGGCGATTCCGTATGTCCTGCCAGACGAAGATCGCCCGGGGTGGATTGCGGATGAGGCAATCGCACGTCGGGCCAACCGCCGGGAAGGTGTGACGCCAAGGCAGGCAGACTTTGCGGCACTGGGACCGGTGTGGGCGATTGAATCTGGGGTTCCAATGCCGAATAGATCACGCCCGAAAGCGGACCCGTTTGCCCGCCTTTGCCGTCGGAAACACCGGAAATCACGAATCGCGTTCGAACGCGTCCCGGCGGGCCATCGACGACCAACAGCACCTGATCGCACAGATAGATCCGGTCTTCGAACATCAGTCGACAGTTGTCGCGCAGCCAGCTGATGTCGGCCCCACCGCGATTCCATTTGGCGATTCGATCGCCATCGACTCGGGGCGGCTGTCGCGAAATTTTGGTTGCGGATTCATCCGTCGTCGTCGCATCAGACGCCGGGAATTGGGCGGTCGCGGTTTGGGACGCCGGACCGATGTCCGAAAGTGCCAGCATCAAGCCGCAGATCAGGATCAACGCGGTGGAAAGCGGTCGTCGGACCCGCGCAGCAGGCATCCCGATCCGGATCTGCATCCTGCATCCGAAACGGGCGAGACATACAGCGGTGGCATCCGTGCCGACCAAGGGGGGAGACTTTCCGATCAAAACTATGGTGTTTGACACCGGGATGAACGGTCGAAGTCTACGAAAGCCGATCTGGGAATCACAAGTCAGATCGCTGGGGAGGCCCGACGAGTTTCACGGGCCTTTTCGAAGCGCCGAACTAGGGCGTTTTGGGGGTCACGTCGGCGGCCGAATCGGTCTGCGGATCTGCCGTGGAATCGGCTTCCGCGGGCGATGACGTCGGTTCCGAATCGGTCGTTGGCTGGGCGGGGGAGTCATCGTTGCCGTCACCCGATTCGGATGGATCCGACGCATCGGCGTTCTCGTCGGCTTCGTCCACCGCCTCGGCTTCCCAAGGGTCCACCCATTCACCCCATTGCCCCAGGTAGTCCTGATAGGCCTGGCAATCATCGGCACGTTGTTGGATGAAATCCTTGGCCTGCTGAACCAATTCGATTTCTTGTTCCAGCGTCAACTTGCCGGTCAAAACCATGCATCGGAGGAAGACAAAGTACGTGTCTAAGACGTCACAGCGACAGTAGTCGCTGATTTCCATCTTGCCGCCTTCGTCATATTTTTGTTGGACCGCTTCACCGTTCAAGCCCATCTTGCCGGGCTTGCCCAGCAACTGCGCCGCCAAGTTCAATCCACCGTTCAATCGTGCAGCGCCGAAATTGGTCAACAAGTCCTGCAGATCCAAATGGGCTTCGCTGTTGAATCGGTTGCGAAGGGCTTTGTAACCGGACCCAGAGAACCATTTTGCCAGCGAGATGCCGTAACGAAACGCCGCCATTTCCATGATCGGCAGATCGAACGATCGTCCGTTGAATGTGATCCAGGTGGGCCGGCGGTACATGTCCCACCCTTTCCAAAAGTTCGCCGTGATCACATGGCTGCGGAAATGGGGTTCATCCAGCGAAACCAAATCCAGCATCCGGAATTCCGCATCCAGTTTGGCGATGACCACCGCGATCGGGATTTGAAAGGTATGCGGGATGAACGTCGTTCCGGACTTTTCAAAGATTTCCGATTGATACCTTGCGATCGCTTCGGCCGGCGTCAGCCCTTCGCCGGGATATCGGACTTTGGCAATCAGATCGCCATCGGCCACGCTTTCGACATCAAAAACTAAGTAGGTGACCGATTGCGTCATGCCGTCGTCGCTGGATTGAAAACTGTCGAAATTTGCCGCCCGCCGCTTCGGCCACCAGTGCACGCTGCCGGGTGACGACGCGGGGTTGCTTCCACACGGGATTGGCGTCCAATTTAACGCCGGTGCGGATAAATTCTACCAATCCCCCGGTTGAACCGCGTCGACGTCGCTGTTTCCGAATCGCTATTTGACACCGAACGATTTATCCCCATGCAAATCAATCGCCAACGCCTGCTGGATCGCTTTCTGCGTTACGTCCAAATCGACACGCCGGCGGATCCGCACAGCAAGACATACCCCAGCACCGAGGCACAGCGTGATTTGGCGGTGGTGCTGGCCGAAGAATTGCGTGCCATGTCGGCCGAAGATGTTCAGATCGACGACAACGCTTTGGTCTGGGCGACCGTACCCGCCGTCGGTGATTACGGCGATGGTCCGACGATGGCGTTGGTCGCCCACATGGATGTTTCACCCGAGGCACCGGCCACGTCGGTCAAGCCGCAGGTGATCGAATCCTATGCCGGTGGCGATATTCCGCTTCCCGCCGGAAACGTGATCACGGTCGATGGCTGTCCGGATCTGAACGACATGGTGTCGAAGACTTTGATCACCACCGACGGCACCACATTGCTTGGCGGTGATGATAAAGCCGGGGTGGCGATCATCATGGAACTGGCACAAACGCTGATCGAAAACCCATCGTTGCCGCACGGTCCGATTCGCTTGCTGTTCACCTGTGACGAAGAAATCGGCCACGGAACGGACAAGATCGACTTGGACAAGCTTGGGGCCGATGTGGCCTACACCATCGACGGTGGCGGTGCGGACGTTTTGGATGTCGAGACCTTCTCTGCCGACGGGGCGACGGTCCAATTCACCGGACACAACATTCACCCGGCGATCGCGAAGGATCGCATGATCAACGCGATGCGTCCGGTCGCGGAATTCGTCGCGCGATTGCCCAAAGATCACTGCACTCCGGAAACCACCGACGGCCGCGAAGGCTTCATTCACGCCCATGACATGAAGGCGCGAACGGGCGAAGGCACCGTCGAACTGATTTTGCGTTCGTTCGACACCAGTGATTTGGAAGAATATGCCAAGCTGATTCGACGGATCGCCGCCGAAGTGGCCGCCGATCATCCGGGCATCGAATATGAGGTCAGCGTTTACCGACAGTATCGCAATCTGGCCGATGGGCTGAAAAAGTTGCCCGAATCCGTGACTCTGGCTGAAAAAGCGTTTGAGAATCTTGGGCGAAAATGCACCAAAGCGATCATTCGTGGCGGCACCGATGGAAGCCAGTTAACCGAAAAAGGGCTGCCGACGCCGAACCTGTCCAGCGGCCAGCACAATATCCACAGCGTGACGGAATTTGCGTGCTTGGATGAAATGGTCGCGGCCACCGAGCACTTGGTCGAATTGGCGAAATTGTGGGGATCGATTCGTCGCTAGCGGGACCCCGTGGCGCTGTGAACCAGGGCGTCGGGCCGGCAGGGATGTGTCGATCCGCTTTCTTCGGGACTACGGTAAACCGTCCGACTGCGGTAAATTTTTTCGCGGTCGCGTGTATTTGTTTTCGCGAATGCATTGTCCCCCAATACGAATTTCCAACGGAGCCCATCGCCATGCGATCCTTCACCGGTCCCCTGACTTTGTCCGCGTTCGGTTTGTTGACGGTCTTGGCGTCGTCCCCGGTTTTGGCCGATGACGCGGCGACGAAGACGACCGAAAAGATCAACGTTCTCAACGAAGCCCAACTGACGGTGCCCGCGGCGTTCAAAAAATCACCGCCGAAATCGCGGATCGTCGAAGCCGAATTTGTCGCCACCGATGGCAAGGGTGATGACGAATTGACCGCCCGTGTTTATGGCATGGCCAGTGGCGGTGGATTGGAACCGAACATCGCCCGATGGAAAGGTCAATTCAGCGAAAGCCCCGAAGGTGCGTTCAAGCGTGAAGCGATGAAAGTGGGCGATTGGCAGGTCGTGATCGTCGACCACGCCGGTTCGTTCAGCGAACGCATGGGCGGTGGTCCCTTCGCGGGTGGTCGAATGGTCAAACGCGAGGATTACGCGATGACCGGCGCCATTTTGCAAAGCCCCAAAGGACGCCTGTATTTCGTCAAGATGATCGGGCCGGCCAAAGTCGTTCAGGCCAATCGTGATGACTTTGTCAAAATGATCAAAAGCCTGGATGCCTCCTGATCGGGCCAGCTCTTTCAGATTTCGTCTGTGATCAACGCCCTTGTCGCTACGCTGAACCTTTCGTTGCAAACGGATGCACCGGATATTGCATGAACATTCAATCTTTGCTTGAGCATCACGGTATCTCTCGCAATCCTTTTGCCGAGGAAGACGCGCAGACCGACCAGGTTTTCAAGGAACACTGCATCAGCAGTGCCTACCATCCGGTCTGGGACAAGGTTTATGGGGACCCGGCCGAACCATCCACGGCGATCGTGTTCGGCCCGAAAGGCAGCGGGAAAACGGCGATGCGGTTGCAAGTCGACCGACATCTGGCCCGCTACAACGCCCAGCATCCCGAACAGCGTGTGTTCGTGATTCGCTATGACGATTTCAATCCGTTCCTGGATCACTTCAGCGAACGGATGAGTCGGCGGGTGGCGCGCAAGCCGGAAAAGGTGCTGGATGCATGGCGGTTGTGGGACCACATGGACGCGATTCTGTGCATCGGTGTGACCAGCCTGGTCGACCGAGTGCTGGCCATCGGATCGTCTCGTGAAGACGCATCCAGCGAAGACGCGATCACGACCGGCCATCTGGCGAAACTGGACCGCACCGCGGCACGTGATTTTCTGTTGTTGGCCATGGCATATGATCAATCCACCGCGTCGACGTCGGTGGGGCGATGGAGCCAATTGCGAAAGAAATTGTCGTTTTCCAACTGGTTGGCTTTTTGGGACGTGTCCCTGGCAGTGATCGGTACGATTGTCGCCGTGGTGCTGACCGGATACCTGTTCATGCGGCAAAACGGTGGCGAGGACGGTGGTCGCAGCCTGACAATTTTGTGGCTGGCCCCGGCCTTGGCATTGCTGTTTTCGTCACCTTTTTTGTGGCGATGGATCAAGTGTCACTTTGCGGCGATGGGCATTCGTCGCCATATGCGGGTCGGCAAACGCGAAGTCGGTTCGCTGCGAACCGTGCTGCTGCGGTTCCCGCGCCGTGAATTGGCCAACCAGCCGATTCCTCGCTACGACCGCACCGATGATCGCTATGAACTGTTGAACAAGTTCCAAGGTTTGATCGAACGTTTGGGCTATCACGGCATCATCGTGCTGATGGACCGCGTGGACGAACCGCATTTGACCGGCGGCAAACAGGAACTGATGAAGCGATTCGTTTGGCCGATGCTGGACAATAAATTGCTGAAGCAACCCGGCATCGGATTCAAGCTGATGTTGCCCCAAGAACTGTACCGGGATGTGGAACGCGAAAATCGCGATTTTCACGAACGTGCCCGATTGGACAAGCAGAACGTGGTGCCCTCGTTCGCTTGGACCGGTGAATCGTTGTACGACTTGGCGCGTGCCCGCATGATGGCGTGCGCCGCCGAGGGCGCTTCACCAGAACCCAAGGATTTGTTCGCCGATGACCTGTCGTACAACCGAATGTTGACCGCGTTTCAATCGCTGCGGGTGCCCCGGCACTTGTTTCGGTTCTTGTATCGGGTGTTGGTCGAACATTGCAACAAACACACCGATTCGGTTCCCGAATTTCGGGTCCGTGCGGAGACGTTTGAAACGACCTTGGCCGTCTATCAAAGCGAAGCCGAACTGGGCGGCTAGACGGTCAGTCCCGATTGTCCGTCCCAGCGAACGAAGCCTTCGATGGCGGCGTATTCGGCCAGTCCTAACGTGTCGTACTTGGCCGCGGTGTCTGCGTTTCGTGATTCGGCGCGTTCCCAGAACTCCCGCATGTCGGACCCCGGGAACAGCGCACGGTCTTTCTGCGATTCGTGTTTAAAAATCGCATTACGTTTTCGTTTGACTTCATCCGGGCTAAGCGGCACGGCCATCTCGATGCGTTCGACCGGCCATTCTTGCCAGGCCCCGCGGTACAACCAGACTTGGCAATCGGAATACCATTCGTCCTGTTGGCACTGCAGACACGATTGCAGCACTGCACGCAAACACGTGCGGTGGGTGCCATGCGGATCGGAAAGATCGCCTGCGGTGTAGATCAGATGCGGGCGGACCCGACGCATCAGGTCGACGGTCAGCCGGATGTCGTCTTGGGACAGTGGTTTTTTGCGGACCCGACCGGTTTGATAGAACGGCAAATTCAAAAAGTGAAGCTGTTCATCGGGAACGCCACAACATCGCGCCCCTTCGCGGGCTTCGCCGCGTCGAATCAATGCTTTGATACGTTGAACGGGTTCACTGTCGACTTGGCCGGGGTTCTTGTTCCGCAAAAATTCGTCGACGTGCGATTCCAGTTCGTCCAGACCTTCGGCCCGAATTTCAAATTCACGACAAAAGTCGGCGGCGAACTCGGCGAATCGCAAGGCGTCGTCGTCGAAGACCGCAATGTTGCCGGACGTTTGGTAAGCGATGTGGACTTCGTGGCCTTGGTCGACCAAGCGGATCAGGGTGCCGCCCATCGAAATGACGTCGTCATCGGGATGGGGGGAAAACAACAGGATGCGTTTGGGAAAAAGATCGTCGCGATGGCCCGGGCGGTCGCCGGCTTCCTTTCGGCTGTCGGGTTTGCCGCCCGGCCAGCCGGTGATCGTCGCATGCAAGCGGCGAAAGACTCGCAGGTTGATGTCATAGGCGCTGCCGTGATCGGCCAGCAAATCTTGTAATCCGTGTTCGTTGTAATCGGCCTCGGTCAATTTCAAGATGGCCTTTTCCGAACGCAGTGCCATGTCGATCACGGCGCGGTGCGTCATCGCATCGTCCCAGGCGATCGGCCCCAACGACCAGGGGCGCGCGAAACGCGTCAAAGCCGCTGCGGCGGATTGATCGACCACCACATCGGCCGCAGCGTGTCGTTGTAGGAACGTGGACGGGATCGACCAATGATCATCGTCCTGGACCGTGCGTCGAATGATTTGCGATTTGCCTTCGCCAAAGGCCAGCAACACGATCCGTTTGGCCTCCAGAATCGTGGCCACACCCATGGTGATTGCATGACGTGGCACGTTGTCGGCACCAAAAAAATTGCTGGCCGCATCGATGCGTGTGACTCGGTCCAGCGTGATCAACCGCGTGCGTGACCCTGGATCGCTGCCGGGTTCGTTGCATCCGATGTGGCCGATGCGGCTGACGCCCAGCAACTGGAAATCGATGCCGCCGGCGGACGTGATCTTGGCTTCGAAATCACTGCAGTACGCCGCCGCGTTTTCGCGATCGATGGTGCCATCGGGAAAGTGAACATTGTCGGGGTGAATATCGATGTGGTCGATCAAATGTTCGTGCAAGAAGCGTGCGTGGCTTTGCAATTGCTCCGGTGAAATTGGATAAAACTCATCCAAACTGAAAACGGTGACCTTTTCGAACGATAGGCCTTCGTCGCGGTGCAAACGAACCAGTTCATCGTAGGTGTCGACCGGCGACGATCCGGTGGCCAATCCCAGGACGAAATGACGCTCGCTCGAATCCGCTTCGCGGATGGCCTGGGCAATTTCGTCGGCAACCACCTTGGCCGCATCGGTGGGTTGTGGAAAAACCCGGATCGGTAGCCGCTCGATTCTGGTGAAATCCGTCTTCACGGTGCAGGTCTCCATGCTCCGGTGCAAATAGCTGTGTCTATTTAATGATGCGCGTCGTGGTCGATTTGTGCGGCAAGACTGGCGAACTTTGCGGCGCCGATCATTCCGGCATTGTTCTTTAGGCTGGCAAAGTCGATCGTCACTTGAGTGCCGACTTGCACCAGCGTCGTCGCGCGGACTTCGGCAATGACGTCGTCCAAGAACTTGCGACCGGTCGGGCGATCGGGACCGCCAAAGGTCATCGCACCGCCCAACAGGACGACGGCCGGGTCGACGTTTTGGCAAAGCATGCCGATGGCTCTGCCGACATAAGCGGCGGTTTCCCGGATCGTCGCGATGCAATCCGGGTCACCCGCTTCGGCGCGTCGGGCGATTTCGCGAGGCGTGATGTCAGCGGGCTCGTTCGCCGCCACACCATCGGCGATCCGGTCTTTCAGGCGTCGCTGCACGCCAGCGGCACCGGCATAGGTTTCCAGATGCCCGCGGCTGCCGCAGGTACAAGGCCACGCCGCATCGCCAAAGTCGATGGCGATGTGGCCTAGTTCGCCCGCGCATCCGTGGTCCCCGCCGTGCGGTCGTCCACCCAGCACCAATCCACATCCGATGCCGGTTCCCAGGGTGACCAACCCTAGTGACTGGTGCCCCAGATTTCGCATCGCGTGCTCGGCTAAGGCCGCCGCGTTCGCGTCGTTCAGTACGGCACAGGGAAGTCCCGTTTGGGCTTGCATCTGATCCAGCAACGGGACGTTCAGCCAACCGGGTAAATTGACGACTTCCTTCAGTTGACAGGTCGCCTGGTCCAAGACACCGGGCACCGCCAACCCGACCGCAGTGATTTGGCAGTGATCTTTCGATGTGGCCGTTTTTTCCGCCCCCAAGGCGTTGTTGCCGAACCGCAATGCATGTTCGAACACCGCGATCGGCGTCCCCAACGATGGTGTCGGCGTGCGGTCACTTGCGACGATTTGTCCTTCGTAATCAAACAAGCCCACTTTGACATCGGTGCCACCGACGTCGATGCCCAGCACGTACTCATGAGACATCGTTTCGTTCGCGGCGGCGGCTTTCGGCGTGATCAAAGACGGCATGGACGAGGGCATTGTCAAAGGCGGGGCGTCAATCGATAGCGTGGATCGCCCAGTGTATTCACCGCGTTCAGGATCGGTTTGCCAGCCACCGAATGGAGGCAATGGCGACATCGGGGCCATCGGCGATGACTATCATAGACGCTTTCGCGCATCGCCCCGCTGGGTCGTCGTCGCGTTTCATTCTTGATTCACCGGTAGACAATCATGGTCCTGTGCCGATGCACCCGTTTGCTTCACTCGCGTTTGGTCGCCTTGGTTGGGGCAGTAATTGTCCTTAGCCAGTCGGCCGGCGCGGCTTCTCCCAACGTCCTGGTGATCATCACGGACGAGCATAACTTTCGAACCCTTGGGTGCTATCGCGACCTGATGCCCGCCGAGCAGGCGGAGATGTGGGGGCCCGGCGCGATCGTGCCGACGCCTCACCTGGATCGTTTGGCCGACGAAGGTGGCATTTGCACGCGGGCCTTTGCAACGTCGCCGGTGTGTTCGCCCAGTCGCGCCGCGATGATCACCGGGCTGTATCCGCATACAACCGGCGTGCCGGCCAATGATTTGGAATTGCGGCAAGACATACCCACGTTGGCCACCGTGTTGGGTGATGCCGGATATCGAACCGCTTTTGTCGGAAAGTGGCATTTGGGCGGCGATTCGAAACCGGGGTGGGCCCCAAAGATTGACGGCGGTTTCCAGTACAGCGAATTCATGTTCAACCGTGGACACTGGAAGAAATTGCAGGTCACCGATGACGGCCCCGAAGTCGCCGCGCGGGACAAACGGGGGGACCCCAGTTATTCGGTCGCCGATGCAGATGACCAGACCTTCACGACGGATTTTCTGACCGACCGGACCATGGATTTTATCCGTGACAGTGGCGACCAACCGTTCTTGGCCGTGGTCAGTTATCCCGATCCGCACGGCCCCAACACCGTCCGTAAGCCATATGACACGCGGTTTGAATCGATGCGATTTTTGCCGCCACGGACTTACGGTCGCGATGATTTGCCCACGCCAAACTGGTTGGGCAGCGCCAAAAAACATCCCAAGTTTCAGGGCGACCTGATGGCCCAGTACTTTGGCATGGTCCAGTGCATCGACGACAACATCGGGCGAATGTTGGACCTGTTGCAGTCGAGCGGAAAACTGGACAACACGATCGTGCTGATGACCAGCGATCATGGTGACCTGTGTTTTGAACACGACCGATTGAACAAAGGCAATCCGTACGAAGGGTCGGCTCGGGTCCCGATGCTGATTCGGTATCCCGCCGCCGTGCCGGCCGGTGTGGTCGTTGACCAGCCGATGGGGACCGTCGACTTGACGCCGACCGTGGTCGGCATGACCGGTGTGTCTTGTGACGCGACGTTTGCCGGACGAGACCTGAGCGGCGTTTTTGCGAGTTCCGGCAATGCAAGTGACGACGATCCGCCGGTCACGTTCTTGCGAAACGCAGGTGTCAAGGCCGGCTGGGTTGCGGCCGTTGACCCACGTTACAAACTGATTCTGTCGGTCAATGACCGGCCATGGTTGTTTGACAACCAAGCCGATCCCGACGAATTATTGAACTTCTACGGACGCGGGGATTCGGACGTCGTGGTGCGTCGTTTGGCCGATGCCTTGGCCGAATACGCCAAGGCCACCCAGGATCCGCATTTCGACAACGCCAAGATTGCCGCAGCGCTGCGGCAATGCTTGACGCCGTAATCGAAGGCGTGTCAACCGTTGGTTACTTAGCGTTGCACCCGAGCCGAGCCGCCTTTGGCGAACGCTTCGACCTCCGACAAGGTGGCCCGTGACACGTCGCCGGGGAACGTCGTCAACAGGGCGCCGTGTGCCCATCCGATTCGCAAGGCTTCCTGCGGATCGCGGCCGTCCAACAGGCTGTAGATCAAACCCGATGCAAATCCGTCGCCGCCACCGATGCGGTCGATGACGTCCAGTTCGGCCGTCGGTGCGACGTATTCTTTGCCGTCGTACCACAGCACGGCCGACCAACTGTGTCGATTGGTGCTGTGGACTTCACGCAGTGTGGTGGCGACCAGCTTGATGTTGGGGAATTTTTCAACTGCTCTGCCGATCATGGCAAAGAAGTTTTTGGGGTCCAGCTTGGCGGCTTTCTTCTCTTCCACGTCCGGGCCCTGGATGCCCAAACCTTTCTGCAGGTCTTCTTCGTTGCCGATCAAGCAGTCCACGTTCTGTGCGATCTGGGCGATCATCTTCTGGCCCTGTTCCAGCCCACCGATGGTGTCCCACAGCTTGGCCCGGTAATTCAAATCGAACGATCGGATCGCGCCCGCTTCGCCCGCGGCCTTCATTGCTTCGACGACCAATTCGCTAGTCGTTTCCGAAAGCGCTGCGAAGATCCCGCCACTGTGGAACCAGCGGCATCCGCCGGCGAAGATCGATTTCCAATCAAAGTCGCCCGGCTTCAACATCGCACCCGCCTCATTGGCGCGGTTGTAGAACACGACCGGTGGCCGAACGCCTTGGCCGCGGTCGCTGTACACGGTCGCCATGTTGGGGCCACGCACGCCGTCGTGTTGGAAGTGTTTGTAGAACGGACGAACGCCCATCGCACGGACTTGACGCTGGATCAGTTCGCCGATGCCGTTGTCGACCATGGCCGTGGCGACGCCGGTCTTCAGCCCGAAACAACTGGCAAGGTTGGCGGCACAGTTGTATTCACCACCGCTGACATGGACATCAAAATGGTTGGCCGTCCGGAACGGGATCACGCCGGGATCCAAACGATGCACCAGAGCACCAAGAGCACAAAAGTCCAAATCGGAACCTGCGGGCAATACGTCTAGCGCGCTCATGTCAGTTGTCTTCTCTTCGCGGGGAAACGATGGGGGGAATTGGGGATGTAGCGTGGGGAATCCGCGGCCGGATCAGATCGTGACCGAGGCGAACCCACCGTCGACGGCGATGTTTTGTCCGGTGACGAACGAGGACGCTTGTCGGCTGGCCAACCAGATTGCCGCACCGGCCAGTTCCTCGGGCTTGCCGAAGCGTTCCATCGGCGTATGGCCGATGATTTGCCCGCCACGTTCGGTGTAGGTGCCGTCGTCGTTGAACAACAGTTTTTTGTTTTGTTCGGCTGGAAAGAATCCCGGGCTGATCGCATTGACCCGCACGCCGGTCGTGGCCCATTCGCGGGCCAGCCATAGCGTCAGGTTGATCACCGCCGCCTTGGCCGCGCTGTAGGCGACCACACGAGACAGCGGGATGATGCCCGACATCGACGCGATGTTGATGATGCTGCCCACGCCGGCTTGGATCATCGCGGGTGCGAAGACTTGGCTGGGCAGCAGGGCCCCGCCGACCAGGTTCAAATCGAAAACCTTTTGCCAGGCTTCCCCGGGAAGTTTGCAAAAATCGCCGCCCGGCGGGATCGTGGCGTCGGGGTGATTGCCGCCGGCCGCGTTGACCAAAACCGTCGGAACGCCCGCCCAAGCGGTGATCGCGTCGCGGGCCGATTCCAGCGATTCGGTGACCAATCCGTCGGCCGCGAAGAATTTCGCCGTACCGCCGTCACCGGTGATCGCATCGACGCGGTTTTGACCCCGCTGTTCGTTGCGACCGACAACGGCGACTTTTGCACCCGCCGATGCCAACGCCTGGGCCATGTGGCCGCCCAGTTCGCCCGTGCCGCCGACAACAACGGCCACGTCATTGGATAGATCAAATAGTGTGTTCATGGCGGCCAAAGGATACGAGATCCACGCCGCTGACCAAAGGTGGCTAAGTGTTGACGATCATCTTGGGCCGGCCATTCGCGGAACGGTCGGTCGCCGGATTAGAACGGTTCGTCCCATTCTTCGTCGTCCGATTCCAGGTCCAGTTCCTCGAAATCATCCGACCAATCATGCAGCGACGGCCCGTCTTCGTCGCTGTCGTCGTCGGCATCCGCCAACGCCGGGGCGGGGATTTCTAGGCCGTCGTCGGCGAACCACCGCAGGGTCGGTCGTGGAGGCGAATTCAGCGAATCGCCGCAGGCAATGCAGTGCCACTGGATCCCGCCGGGGCCCTTGCGGATCTGGCCTTCCATGAAGGAATCGATCCCGACGTGCGGATCAAGCAATTCGTGGGTGATGCCACGCAGGAAATCGACGACCTCGTCGCGTGCATACAGCTTGCCGAAAAAGACGGCTTCCAAATCGGGCAAATCCAATTGCCCCTGTCCCACGGTGTCGATCACTTCCCAACCTTCGGCCGACGTCCCGTTGTGTTCGACCAAACAACGTGATTGGACCCACATGTCGATCGCCGGTTCGTCGCGGGTCCAGGCTTCGTTTAGTCCGCGACGCATCGTGTCGGCGTCCAAGATGATTTCACCGCCCGGGTTGAAGTAAGCGATCGCCAGCGGTGATTCCAACAGTGCCGTCACGGCCCGTGTCATCGCCGCCAACTCGGCCTCGGCGTCATACCCCTCAGGCATCTCCGGCAAATCGTCGTTGTCCGAATCTTCATCGGCCCCCACCACGTAACTGATCAGCAATCGAATATGGGCGGCGTGATCGTTGACATCGCGACGCAAACCGGGCGTCAACGTGGGGTCGTGGACGGCCCGGTCCAGGCAACCTGGATAGGTCAGCGGTCCATATTGGCCCAGTGACCAGGCGACGAAGGCTTCGGGATTTTCATCTGGTTCGCCCATGTCATCGGGCCAACGTGCCGAGGACGGCGTGACCATCAAATGCCCTTGGACCTCGGGGCGAAACTGCAGCACCAGTGTTTCCGGCGCCGCATCATCGTCGATGGATTCCTGGCGTCCGACCAGTTCGAACATCGACAGGCGGCGTTGAATTTCGACTTTGGGCATCGGTGCCCGCAAAAGCACGCACATCCCTTGGGTGAACAGCCCTTTGGCCATGGCTGGTTCCGACTATTGAACCGAACGAAAGATCACGGGAACCGGTGATCACCGGAAACGGCGATCGCGGGCGACAGCGGGCCGACGAAGCGATCGATCGGTCGCGGCAAGCGAGACATCCCTGGACAAACCGCCAGTCTAACGATTTGACCGCTTTGCGGCGCGGTCCCCATCGGCCGTCCGATACGGTCCATCCATTTTGCCCGACCGGGACGAGTCTGCCTGATGGGAATAAGCGGAAGGCGACGAGTGAAAAGCGGCATGCGATTCAGTCGGGCGACGTGTCCGATCACCGTCGTCCGAGTCGGGGTGCCAAAAAAATAGGCAGCCGATCCACTGCCGTGGACATGGCTGCCTGCATCCGAGGCGACGTGACCTGAGCCACGCCGCGAATTTTTCGGTCAATTTGCTTAGCGACGGCTGGTCTTTCCATCGCGCGATTTCGGCGACGAAAAGCGAATCAGTTCCGCTTCCATTTGCGACAGATCATCGTCGATCCATTGCGACAACTCGGTCGCGTCGACGGTCAGCATCGAAGCACGGAGTTCGCCCCACTGGCCCAGGTTTTCGGCGGAAACATGTTCCGTCGTCTGGGCGGCTGCGGTGGTGCCGTTGTTTCCGTGGGGATTGGAGGCGGTCATAGGTTCGCTCCTTATGCGTTCTAGCTTCCTTGCGATCGTCGATCGGGCCAGCTTGGGCAGACCAATGGACCGGCAAGGTCATTGTGGATCTATGCGGTTGTCTGCCAAGACCTGTTTTTCGGATCTAGGTTCACCGCAATCGCTGTGCCGTATCAGCTGGAGGCCGTCGATTCCGTTGTAAGTACTTGATTCAAGGTGGTTTACGTAAAAAGTCGTGATTTCAGTGGTCGCTGCCATTGCGGCAATTCGGCCACAGGATCGTTGCAAAATGCCAACGAGGCGGGCATCGACGCCACGCCGCGGGTCGCTGTCCCCATTTTGGTCCCACTCCCCGGCAGTTCGCCTTTGGGGTGGTCAGGAAGCCGCCGGGGAAATCAGCGATCCACTGGTTTTATCGGTCCGCCGGTCGATCGGACTTTGCCAACGCTGTGACTTTCGCAGTTCTGGACGGTGGCAGCCTTGCAAAAGGGCCCTTTGTGGGCGTGCGGTGATTCAGCCGGCCGATCGGTCGCTTGGCGTCTCGGCGGGCCGACCCCGGAAGTAGCTGATTCGCAGGGCGGCTGTCCAGTGAGCCAAGCGGAAGGTTGGACGCGGAGGTGACACAAAAAAATCCGCAGGACCGAAAAATTTTCCCCACCGATCCGCCAAGAAGCCGTCGGGGCCCGCGAATGATTGCCTGTATGAGGGCAAGAACGCCTTCTTGGACCCCAAGGCAAACCATCACTCAAGGGAAAAACGCCATGCTGAAAAAAATGTTGATCGCCGGCGGGGCGTTGGCCCTGCTGTCCAGTCTTTCCATCGGTGTCCCGTTCTGGAGCTATGCCAAGTGTGGCTTCAACAGCGTCAGCACCGCAGCCAGCGACGCCATGCCGCTGGAATGGGAACTGAAGCGAGCCCGGCAAATGATCCACGATCTGCAGCCGGAAATCGAAGCCAACGCCCATCGGATCGCCCGTGAAAAGGTGGAAACCGCGCGGCTGGCCAAGCAGTTGGACGATACCGAGTCACGGCTGGCGAAGTCCAAGAGCGACATCGCACGTCTGCACGATGACCTGCAACAAGACAGTGTCGTCTATGCGTACGGCGGCCGGACTTACACGTCCGCTCAAGTCAAAGCGGATTTGACCAACCGTGCCAAGCGACACCAAACCCGCCAAGCGACCGCGGACAAGCTGCGCCAAATGCTTTCCGCACGCGAAGCATCGTTGCAAGCGGCTCAGCAACAAATGGACGCCATGCTGAATGCCCGCCGTCAATTGGAAGTCGAAGTGGAAAACCTACAGGCCCGGATGTCTGCCCTGCGTGTCGCCCAAACCAACAGCCAGTTGAACTTGGACGACAGTCGTCTGGCCCAGACCCGCGACTTGTTGGACGAAATCGCCACTCGCATTGACGTTCAAGAAGAAACGTTGGCAGTGGACGTCGAATACTTCGGCGAAATCGATCTGGACCAACCGACCGAAGCGGATTTGGATGCTTTGGTCAGCTCGATCCTGAACGACGACCCGTCGGTCGAAGAAGAAAAGCTGGTTTCGATCCAACTGGACTGATCACCCGGCTTCAGCCGTGGGCGTCTGGCGGACTTGGTGCCGCCGGATGCCCTTTTTTTGTGTCGGTGAAAATTGCCGGCTCATGTGCCATCGCCCACCGTCGCCGTCCATACTGAGTGAACGATCGACAACGGCGATTCGCCGTCGCGCCGGTGACGCGACTCGAGTTTTTTTGTCGATCCTGCCATGTCTGGAAGTCGGACTCAATGACCACCGCCGTCCCCACTGAGAACGATGAAATGACCCGTTCGTCGGAACCGCCATCATCCGATGCGTCGCCCGCCGCGGTCGACCAAGCTCAGCTTTGGATCGACGGATGTGGCGGGTTCGTTTTGTTGCCGGGATCCCGCTGGACCATCGGCGGCATGGACCTCAGTGGTCGCCGGGCCGCCGACATTCGGGTCGGCGCGGATTTGCCTCGCATGGCCGGTCGTCTGGATCGCAGCGGCCAGGATTACTTTTGGGTGCCCCGCGAGGGCGACAAAACGCTGATCGATTCGCAGCAACCGGTTCCGTTGCCAGGGTCGGCATCGTTGTGGTTAACGACGCCCAGCCCATTAAGCGGTTCGGCGTTGTTGACGTTGCGACCGCCGCATCGATTTGCCGATCACGTCGACGGCGTGATTTTGGTCAGCGACACGGTGCTGATCGGTCCCGGCGTCGGCTGTCATGTTCGCTGTGAATTGCTTCAGCGACGCTGGACGCTGACACAGCGGAATCAAACCTGGGTCATGGTCGGGCCCGGGCGTCCGATGCTGGAATTGGTGCCCGGTCAACGTGTCGAGGTTGATGAGATTTCTTTGACTTTGGTGAAGGGATAAACGGTGCCGACATGAGCGACGATCACCAGGACCGTTTTTCGCCCGCACGATATTTTTCGTGCCGTTTTGGGCGCCCCCATCCGCCTGTCGCGGTGCCCAGGAGGATGCCATGAAACTGCTTTGCCCCAAAAATCGTCGTTCCAATCCGAACCCGTCTGGCTCGTGTCCAATCATGTCTGCGGTGATCGATACAATCAAAACAAGCACCGAGGAAGCCCGATCGAAGGCCGGTCAGGCCTCTGCCTCGGATCAGGAATCGTCGGATCCGTTGGCCCGGTCTCCGATGGCTATCGACCGGAATCGCTTGGCCGAAACCACGCCCACGCCTGTCGGGGCCAATGCGTCGCGTGACGCCGCGTTGCCGCCGGCCGGCGACAACCAAGCAAACATGCGTTTTTTGTACGAACCCGGATCCACCCCGCTGCCCCGATACACCATCCGTCGTGGATTGGGCGTCGGTGGTTTCGGCGAAGTCTATTTCGCCGTCAGCGAAGCGGGGAAAGAAGTCGCGCTGAAACGAATCCAGCGAAACCTGGATGTCGAATTGCGTGGCGTGTCGCAGTGTTTGAATCTGAAGCACGCCAATCTGGTCGCGCTGTACGACATTTGCCGCGACGAAAACGACGGCGCTTGGGTGGTGATGGAGTACGTCGCGGGCAAAAACCTGCGTCAGATCCTGGACGAAAACCCCAACGGATTACCCGAAGGGGAAGCCCGTCGTTGGTTTCGCGAAATGTGCGCCGGTGTGGATCATCTGCACAGCGCGGGGCTGGTCCACCGGGACTTGAAGCCGGGCAACCTGTTCGACGATATGGGCGTTGTGAAGGTCGGTGATTATGGCCTGAGCAAATTCATCAGTGCTTCGCATCGCGGCGGGCATACCGAATCGGTCGGAACATTCCACTACATGGCCCCGGAAATCGGTCGTGGTGAATACGGCCGAGAGATCGACATCTACGCCTTGGGCGTGATTCTGTTCGAACTGTTGACCGGTCGGGTTCCGTTTGACGGCGAAAGCTGTCACGAGATCATCGTCAAGCATTTGACCGCGTTGCCGGATCTGTCGTCCGTTTCATCGCCTTATCGCGAAGTCATTGACCGCGCGTTGCAAAAAGACCCGGCGCGTCGTCCGTCATCGATCGCCGAATTGCTGCAACCGCTGGGTTTGACCACTGCGTTGCCGGCGGTCGGTCAATTGTCATCGTCGCCGCCGGTCGGTGTGGACCCTGTTTACACGGCAACGGTTACCGGCGACGCCGCCAGGACGCCTCGAGCGAAGAACGGTCAGCCGGTTGGGAAACAGGCGGACGCACCGGAGATTTTTGTCGGTCGTGCGGTTTCACCCGTAGGTCCGGTCCATGAGCCGAATCCGACGATGCAGGAAGAGCCGATCGCCCGGGCCGTACGTCACGGGTTCCGTCAGCTCGGTGGTTGGTGGGATGGTCTGGAACGATCACCTGGCGCCAAGACAGCGCTGGTAATCATCGGCATCATCACCTTGGTCTTCAACACGCACTGGTTGGTGCCGATGTTGTGGGTGTTGGGCTTCATCTATGTGCCCTACTACGTCGTGCGGAACATTGTTCTGCACGTGCGACAACAGCCGACGTATGCTCAAGCACAAAGGATCGCCGACTCGCATGCCGTCCCCCATCATCCGATCACTCGTGATGCGTGGCGACGACAAATGCGTAACGGATTGCGGGCCAAGCACACCGTGACACGCGTCGCGGAACTGTGCACATCGTCCATCGCGGCGATTTTGACCTGTTTGTTCCTGGCCGTCGCCGCCGGGGTGATCGGGCTTCGCCGCGGGCCGGTCGGGCCGGCGGAATTGGCACCCTACGGCTTGTTGGCCGCGATCGGCATGATCGCGACGCTGCCGCTGTTGCTGCTGGGCAAACTGTGGGAACGTGAAGAAGGCGAAAGCCTGCGTCGCCGGATTGCACTGGCTGGTTTGGGCGCCGGCATCGGCCTTGCGACCTTTGCCATCAGCCAATACCTGTTGTTGCCGGTCGATGCGGGGCTTGCGCGAGAGATCGATTCGACCGATCTGCCGCAAGCGTTTTATGCGGACAACGGTGTTCCCTACGGTGCCGCATTTGTGGCCCACTTCGCACTGCTGTTGGCGGGGCTGCGATGGTGGAAGATGGTCGACCCGCTTCGAAAACGCCGATTGTCGTTGTGGTCGGTCGCCGTTGCCGTTGTCGGTGAATGGTTGATCCACCAGGTTTTGCCGATCCCACAGCCGTCCGGAATGATGCTGGCTGGTGGTATTGCGATCGCCGTCCAAATGTCGGCCCCGTGGGTGAATCCCGCGTTGGCAAAAGACAAAGACGTGATGAATGCGGGACGTCGCGGCGTCGGGCCGAATCGTCATGAAGCCGCTACCGCTTCGGAGGGAATGGTCTGATGAAGTATTGCGAACGAAACTTTGATCAGCGTCGATGCGATTGCTGTGTTTGTGATTCGGATCGTTGCCCAGACAAGAACGGATTTTGGGCCACGCTTGTGCGGCAATCCACGCTGACCGCGGCGGTGCTGGCGATTTGTTTTTGCGTCGCACCCGCGTTGGCGGTGTCACCGGATAGGAAGCCGGCAAATCAGGACGCCGAGGGTGAATCCGTGGCGGCGGAAGTCGTCGAGACGGATTCAGGGACGGAACACTCAATTGCACCGGAGGCCGGCGTTGACGTGGCCCAGCATGCGGGCGGTGGCGATGCCGACGATGATGAACGCATCGAAGACGGTGTGAGCAGCGAAGATGCAGCGCGGCCGGAGGTCAGCGAATTGTCTGTGCCGCCGTCGGAATTCATCAGCTATCCAAATGATCGTCCCGAGTGGTTGGCCGACGCACCGACGCACATGAACGGCGTGGATATTTGGCCGGTGGTTTCGGTGCCCGCAGAATCCGCCGAAATCGCCCGTCAGTCCCTGGATGTGATGGTCCAAACGACGATTCAGATGTACGCCGAGCAGACGTTTGCTGACATGCCGGGATCGGAATCGATTCGTCTGCAGCCGTCACAGGTCGAAGACTTGTTGATCCACAAGCGGTACGAAGGTGTGGTTCAACGTGGTGATGGTGATGAACGTTTCGAGGCGGCTGTTTTGCTGACGTTTGGCAATGAAGCACGCGATTTGATACGCGGGCAGCTGGAATCGCGACTGGTCGGCCGACGTCTGGTGCAGATGGGCGGCGCAACGACGGCGGGCCTGTTGGCGTTGGCGGTCGGAACAGGTGTTTTTGGCCTGTTGAGCCGCCGGCGTCAGTGCAAAGGTTCGGGCCCTGCGGCCTGCGGCGGCGTTTAGCAAAACCACGCGGCGGCGTTTCCCGGCGGTTCTTGCCCGCGCGATCGCACCGACGACGGAATCACTTTTGCCCGGCCGGCGGATCCCCCGTAGAATTGAAAGTGTCTGATGGTCTTGTGTTTAAGATCATTCGGACACTTTTCTTTTGCACGTGGGAATCCATCAATGATGGTTCGAATTGCTTCAACAAGTCGATGCCCGATGGGCGGGATCCTCGGCATCACCGTCGCCATCGGGATCACGCTGGCAACGATTCCTGAACCGGTCGACGCGCAGAACACATCGCCTATCGCGCCGCCGCGTCCCACGTTGAAGACGATGCGGCGTCCACCCAAACCGGCGCCCAAGCCGGATCGTCCGCGACCTCGCCCCGATCGACCGGGCTATGGTCGCCCGGGGCGCGATATCAATGTGCATATCTATCCGAACTATGGATACGGCCTGGGCTATGGCGGTTATCCACTGGGGTTCCGCTATGATCCCTATTCGGGTTACGGCGAATACACCTATCCGTATTCCACCTACGGCTATGGATACGGGTACAGCTACAACGGCTTTGGAAATGCGTTTTCGGCGGCCCGCGTTCCGTTGGCACCCCAGGTCGTCCCCGCACCTCAAGTTGTTCCGGCACCGGTGGTCGTTCCGCAGCGACCGGCGGGACCACAACTGGTCGATACCGAGGTGGTCGCCAAGCCGCCGTTGCAGCCGGTCCAAGCAGAACTGGTCAACACCGGTCCGCGCGAAATTCAGGTGACGCTGACGGATCTGCGACGCGCCGAAGACCCCCAGCAGTTCCGCGTCGCACCGGGGCAGAGCGTCAGCGTGACGATCGAGCGCGACGGTGGCAGCGAAGAAGTGCAGATCTATGACACTTACGATGCACTGGGCCGTCCCTACAGTCGAACCGTGCGACATGATATTGCACCGGAGGTCTGGTACGAGATCACCGTGCACCAGTGGGCGATGCAGTCGGTCGCCATTGACCGAACCGGCAAGAGCCCGAACGTGATCGAAGACGTGAATTTTCAGGGCAAAGGTGTCGGGCGGTTCAGCTTGCCGGCGGGCCAGCGATTCCGTGGCGGACGTGTCGATGTGTACGGAGCCGCAAAGGCCGCCGATAACGCGGGCACGATTGTTCCGCTGGTCGACGATGCGCCGCCACCGGGGTCGCCACCGCGTGATAACGCGTCGAAATTGGAACGCGCCGTCCTGGACGCACAACGCGAAGCAATGCAACGAATGCGTTCCGGACGTTAATGATTGACAGGCCATCTTTTGCGTTAGGGCTTGGTGTATTCTGACGACGCTGTTGTCGGTCAATCGTCCTTGCAAATCCTGGCGAAATTTTAGATGGGAATGTCGATTCTTAATGTGCGGTTTGGCGGCCGCAAGTTTGCGATTAGTAAACCGGTTGCAGTCGCACTGTTCGGTATCACGACCTTGCTTTGGATGTCGGCGGTTTCGGCGGAAGTCTTGCTGACGGCAACCGACGAAGGCATCGTTATCACACAAAACGGCGATGGCTGGGCGATGTCCACGCCCGCCGATGGGCTTTGGACAATCGGAACGGGTTGGTCCAAACATGCCCCACAGGCTTGGCACCACGCATCGCCGATCCACACGCAAACACTGGGACCATGGACGCATTTCACCGGTACGGTGCAGACCCCCGATGGTCCGTGGCGTGTCAGCGATCAATATCGCGTCGATGACAATGGCTTGGTCCATGCCAAGCGTCGTTGGCAATACCTGGGTGATGCGCCCAGCGGGCCGGTCGTGTTATCGGTCCGGTATCGCGTCAGCCCGCGTGGCGACGATTCACTGAAGCCGTTTCTGCCCGGGATACAGTACTACGGAAATCCATCGGGGACCCGCATCGATCCCACGCGTGTGCCGACTTGGCAATCCGAACCAGGGTTTTCGGCGCTGTATCAAGAACACCGGTACCCAATGCCCTTTGCCGCCGCGATCGATTCCGGACGTGGCGTTGCGGCTTTGCACAGTCGGCCGTCAAAGTTGCCCGCCGCGGCACGGGATGATTTGTGGTGGTCGTTGGGGCTGATTCAACGCGAGGACGGTGTCGAATTGACGCTGCAAAGCGGGCCGGTGGCCACCAACGGCCAGCCGGGAATGGCAAAGGCTCGCCAGACCAAGCTGTTTCCGTTTGACGATGCACACATGGTTGCGGTTGAGCCGGGCACGGTGATTGAAAAACAATTCTGGATTCAGTTGGCCGATGCGCCCGTGGTCGGTCATGAGTTTCAAAAGCCGCTTTGGACGTCGATCGACTTGTTTGATCCCGTCGCTGACCGGTCCATGCCCGCGATTGAAGACGTCATGTCGGCCAAGCTTCGTGACACGTTTGATCGTTGGCATCAGGATGCACAGTGTCGTGGCTTTCGCACCCGTCCGCCTCAAGCCCAAAGTTGGATGATGATGGGATGGGCCGACCGTGCGGAAGTCCCCGGTCACGCGTTGTTGACGCTGGACTTGGCGGGGCAGTGTGATGACCCCGTCCTGTGGAAACGTCGCGCCGCAGAGTCGTTGGACTTTTTGTGCCAATCGCCGACGGTGGGCAAGAAAGCCGATCCGATGTTTGCGATCGTCTATGACTATCAACAGCATCGCTGGCTGCAGCGAACTAACCCGCTTTCAACCGCCCAGGCGTTGACTGGAATCGCGCGGGCGATCCGCAGCGTGCGTGATCAGCATTCCGGCGATGGCGAACCCGCCGTCGATGTGTCCAAATGGGAAACGTTTTTGGCCGCACAGTTGGACCTGATCCGTGACCGGGTCGGGCGTGCCGATTGGCATCCCGTGTCGACCAACGAAGCGTTTGCAATTGCACCGTTGGTTTTGGGCAGTGAACTGATGCAGCGTGAAGATTGGATGGATTCCGCACGGCGGTTGGCCGACCACACGATCGATCGTCATTTGACGATGGCCGAACCCTATTGGGGCGGCACGTTGGATGCGCGGTGCGAAGACAAAGAAGGAGCGTGGGCCGCATTGCAAGGGTTCGCGGCTTTGTACGAATCCACCGGCGATAAGAAATATCTGGATGCCGCCGTTCACGCGGCGGATGTCTGTCTGAGTTACTTGTACGTCTGGGACGTCGATTTGCCGCCGGGACGATTGGCCGACCAAGCCGTCAAGACGCGTGGCTGGACGGACGTGTCGGTCCAGAACCAACACTTGGATGTGTTCGGCGTTGTCTTTACCCCGGTCATTTGGCAACTGGGCGACTGGACCGGCGATTCACGCTATCACCAGTTGGCACAGGTCATGTTGGTCAGCTGCGGTCAAATGACGGACCTGGCCACAGGGGTCCAAGGCGAGCAGTTGTTCCAGACCAACTATCAACAACACGACGCCGGAGAAACGATCGCGGGGATGCGGGGCGGTTACAGCGAAGCTTGGAACATCTACTGGATCACCGCCCACTTCCTGACGGCCGCTGCGGAGTTCCAGCGGCTGGGGGTGGATTGGCGTTCGTTTCCCGTTTGCACCGATGATTGACGGGCGGACGGGTCGTTAATTCGCGACGAACTTGTAGATGCGACCGCCACCGGATTGCGTGGTCATCAACACTTCGCCGTCATCGGTTTGACCGAACGTGAAGACCGGCAGGTTGGACCAAGCGATCTCGCGATTCTCGGTCACCGTTTGGCTGCCCTTGTCGTACTTCATCGCCCAGACTTTGCCCGACACGTAGTCGCCGTACAGGTAGTAACCGTCCAACTGCGGCGTTTGTTTGCCGCGGTACACCGCGCCGCCGGTGACCGATTTACCCCAGTCCTCGGTATGTGGGTATTCGATCAGCGGTTCAATCAAATCGGGCCGTGGGCCGGATCCTTTGCCACCGCCCAGAGTGAACTTGTGCGACGCTTCACGAAGGCTCCAGCCATAGTTGCCGCCCTTGCGAATCAGGTTGACCTCTTCCCACTGGTTCTGGCCAACATCGGCGGCCCACAAATCACCATTGGCCGGATCGAATGACATGCGCCAGATGTTGCGAATGCCCCAGGCATAGATCTCCGGCCACGCTTTGTCTTTGCCCACCAAGGGGTTGTCGGTGGGAATGCCGTAGGGCAGTCCACCGGTTCGTGTGTCGACATCGATTCGCAAGATGGAACCGAGCAACTTGCTGACGTCTTGTCCGGACTTCAACGGGTCGTTCGCTTTGCCGCCGTCACCGAGTCCGACGTACAGGTATCCGTCGGGACCGAACACCAGGGTTCCACCGTTGTGATTCCAAAACGGTTGTTGGATTCGCATCAGTTCGCGTTCGCTGCGTGGGTCACCCTGGTTGGGATCATCGCCGCGAACCGAAAACTCGCTGATGATGGAAACGTGGGGACGCTCACTGGTGGTGTAGTAGACGTAGAACTTGCCGTTGTCTTTGAACTTGGGATGAAACGCCAAGCCCAGAAAGCCTTCCTCGTTTTCACGGTCCTTGTAGGAAACCGCTTCGTTGATGTCCATGAACAAATCGGCTTCTTCGACTTCGCTGTCCTTTTGGTCGAAGACGTAGATTTCGCCGGTTTGCGAGGCGACGAACAGACGTCCGCTGTCGTCGCCGGCGCCCGTCAGGACCACCGGACGGCTGATCCGCAGATTTGGATAAGCGTCGACGATTTGGATCGGCATTGGATCCGTGTTCAGCGATGACGGTGGATCGGCCAGGTTGATCGTTGGGCTGGCGGCAAAGCCCAGACCGGATGTCAACGTGGTCGCCGCAGCGGCGACGGTGGCAAGTAAGATTCGGCGGGGTGATTTCATCAAAGGCTTCAGCGTTGGGCGGGGAAACGGGGAAACGGAACCGGGCACCGGACACGAAAAACTCCTGCCAAGAATAATCGCTGGCAGGAGTCGTCGCGTGGTTCACAGTGTAACCCGTTCGACACCTCGGGGATTAACCATTTGGCGGCATCGAACGGATCAGCCGATCGGGGACGGCTACGGGATTTCGATCAATTCGACTTCGAAGATCAGCACTTCGTTGGGGCCGATGACCGGACCCTGACCGCGAGGGCCGTAAGCCAGATCCGACGGGATGGTGACGATGGCTTTTTCGCCGACCTTCATTTTTTGCAGCGCGATTTGCCAGCCCTTGATGACGCGGCCTAGTTCAAACGTGATCGGTTCGCCACGTTGGACCGAACTGTCGAACACGGTGCCGTCGATCAGTTTGCCCGTGTAGTGAACGGTGACTCGGTCGGACACGCTGGGCGATGCGCCTTCGCCCGCCTTGGTCGTTTTGATTTGGACGCCGCCGTCCAATTTGCGAACGCCTTCGGACTTGGCGTTCTTTTCCATGTAGGCTTCGCCCTTTTCTTTGTTCATCGCCGCGCGATCTTGGACGCGTTTTTGCATCATCGCTTGCAGCTTGCCTTGGGCCTCACGCAGCTGTTCTTCGGTCAGTTGCGGATCTTTCTTTGCCAGGGCATCAAGCAAGCCTTGGGCGAAAACATCGATGTCAAAATCTTTGGCTTCGAAACCTTGTTGTGCCATCGACCCGCCGATGTCCAGGCCTAGGAAATAGGCGATCGGATCCGATTTGGCATCGGGCGTTTCTTGTGACATGGCAGTTTGGGACATGGCGGCAATGCCGAGGGAAAGAGCGAGCGAGCCAATCGCCAAGCCGTGCCGGAGGGAGGTGGAAAGGGACATGAAGGAAGTGATTCCTGCGGGTCGCGTCGGGAAATTGAGCCGACCCGGCGAGCAGCGAACGGAATCGGTGACTCGGGCCGGTGGCACCGTCGGTGCCGGGATGATAGGAGCGCAGAATAACTGTAGCCCCGGCAAAATGCCATGCGGTGCGATCGGCCGGCAACCCGGGGCGTCGATCAGCCCCCGGTCAGCGAATAGTCGACCGGTTCAGCGAATAGTCGACCGGTTCAGCGAATAGTCGACCGGTTCAGCGAATAGGCGACCGGTCGGCAACCAGAGCGCATGCTAGGACTGGGCCACCATCAGTGCACCGATCAATCCGGCGACCACGGCGACGATCGCGGCCAGCCGGCCCCAGCTGACGTCCGGTCGTGGCCCGCCCCCCATGCGGCCGCGGATTTGCTTCTCCAGCATTCGGCGTCCCCCCTCAGTCGCGCTGGACGCGGCGACGTCGGCCGGTTCGCCGTTGCCGACCGATTCGAGACTGGAATCCAGCGGAGCATCCAGGTGGTACTTTTCGCCGATCTCCAGCATCACGCCTTGGACGGATCGTGCGTTGAACGGCCGATTCTCGGGATCTTTCGCAAGCAGTTCGTTGATCACTTCGTCCAATTCGGGCGGACAGTCGCCGACCAGATCGCGGGCCCGTGGCGGCGCGGCTCGTAAATGCTGTTCGAATAATTGGGCAAAGTTCTCGCCAAGAAACGGCTTGCGCCCGGTCAGCATTTCCATCACGCAGCATCCCAACGCGTACAAATCCGTTTTGCCGCTGATCAACGCATCGCCGGTGATCTGCTCGGGCGACATGTACGCGTGGGTGCCCACGGTCAGCCCGCTGCTGGTCAGGTCGGCGGAATGAGTGTCGCGTGCGATCCCGAAATCACCCAACTTGACGACGGCGTCGGTCGTCAAAAACAGATTTCCCGGCTTCAAATCACGATGAATCACGCCATGGTTGTGAGCGTACTGCAAGGCGGAACAGATCTGCCGCGTCACGTCCACGACCGACGGCCAAGGCAGCGGCCCGTTGGATTCCAGCAGGTCTTTGACCGTCCCGCCGTCGACCAATTCCATGATGTAGTACAGCCCGCCATCGATTTCCCCGCCGCCGTAACAGGCCACGATGTTCGGGTGGCGCAAACGCTGCAGAATCGTTGTTTCTCGTTCGAAACGGGCCCGGATCAACGGGTCCCGGCTGACACCAGGATGCAGCTTTTTGATGGCAACGCGGTATCCCGTGTCTCGCTCGGTTGCCAAATAGATCGTCCCGACCGTTCCCGCGCCGACGACCTGTCCCAGGTCGTAATCGTCAATGGTCGGCGAGTGCATGGGGGAAGGATCCGTCGTCACAGGACTGGTATGGACAAAAGGTGAGTATGCATTTTCTAGCGGTTATTGCGGGCTGAATCGATACCGCTGAAGGTTGTTTTCTGAGGCCTTGGTCGCCATAGCGTCTTCGTTTCCGGCCTCACCACGGGCCATAGCGACCCAATCGCTGGGCCGATTCGGAACAGTCCGCCGCCTGGCGCGCCACCACGGGCCAAACCACGGTCTGGGCGAAGTCGTGGGGAAGTGCCAGACTGATGCCGGAAAACGACCAACCCAGCCACCCCACCGTCCAACCAGATTAATTGGTGCCCCATGACCGCGTCGGAGATCAAACGCGTCACCACCCGAACACTGCAGAACCTGAAGTCCCGCGGCCAGCGGATTTCGATGCTGACCGCCTATGATTTTCCCACTGCGGCGGTCTTGGACGAAGCCGGCATCGATATCTTGCTGGTCGGCGATTCACTGGCAATGGTCGTTGCCGGTCACGAAACCACCCTTCCGGTGACGATGGACCAGATGCTGTACCACGCTGAAATGGTCGGTCGCGCCGCGCGGCGGGCAATGGTGGTCGTCGATCTGCCGTTCCCCGAAGGCCAACTGTCGATCGAGCAAACCCTGCAGTCCGCGTCGCGGGTGTTCAAGGAAACACGCTGTCACGCGGTCAAGTTGGAAGGCGGCGCCGAACAGGCCGCTCGGATCGAAGCGTTGGTGACCGCCGGCATCCCGGTGATGGCACACGTCGGGTTGCGACCGCAAAACATTCACGTCGATGGCGGCTATCGAATCGGCCGCGACCAACAACGCTTGGTCGACGACGCCCTGGCGGCGCAAAGTGCCGGCGCGTTCGCGGTGCTGATCGAGTGTGTGACCAATGCCATCGGTAAAGCGATCACCGATGCTTTGGATGTGCCGACCATCGGTATCGGCGCCGGCCCCTCCACCGATGGCCAAGTGTTGGTGACCAATGACATGGTCGGTCTGACCAGTGGTTATTTGCCGACGTTTGTTCGCAAGTATGCCGACTTGCAAGAAGTTTTGAAAAACGCGGCGCAGCAATATCGGAATGACGTTTCCGACAACACTTTCCCCGGACCCGACGAGACATTCGAATCATGAAATCGCCCGAACGTTTGGCCTTTGAATCCGTCGAACAGTTGCAACGTCAAGCGGCAAGCGATGTTGCCGACCTGATCCGTTCGACTTTGCGTCACCGCGATTCGTTTTCCATTTCGCTCTCAGGCGGCTCGACGCCCAAGCGGATGTACGAACTGTTGGCGCAGGAATCGCTGCCCTGGGATCAGGTGCATTGGTTCTGGGGCGACGAACGAAACGTCCCCCATGATCACGACGACAGTAATTACAAGATGGTCAAAACGGCTTGGTTAGATCCAATTGATGCACCGGAGTCGAATGTGCATCCGGTTCCTGTGAAGGTGTCCGATCCGCAGGCCGCGGCAAAAGCGTACCAGTATGAAATTTTGGAACACTTTGGGGACCTGCCACCGCGATGGGACCTGGTTCTGCTGGGAATGGGCGATGATGCCCACACCGCGTCCTTGTTCCCGCAAACCGATGCGATCGGTGTGGACGACCAGACGTTTGTCGCCAACTGGGTACCCAAGCTGGATGCCTATCGGTACACGCTGACGTACCCCGCAATTAACTCCGGTGCAAGTGTTTGGTTTGTCGTCGCGGGGGCCGGCAAGAAACAGGCGTTTGCGCAGGTCACCAACCTCGAAATTGATGTGCGCAATTACCCGGCGCAACTGGTACGCCCCGACCGTTGGTACTTGACCAACGACGTCCTGGCGGACTGATCGAGTTCGCCCGTATGTGGCCGCTTCGGTTGGTCGAACCGGTCAGGTTGCCAGTGTCGAATGTTGGTCCGGGTCCGTTGTCGGACGCGACGACAGCGATCGGCCGGCGGCATTACCGGTAGAGCCGGCGTCATCGGTCGGCCTTTGGCACAGTGGTTTGCTGCCACCGGTGTCACGGATCATGTCCGCAATGGTCGTGTCACCAAAGGTTTCTTCGACCAAACGTCCGGCTTCATCCAGCCGCCGGTGCAGCGGACACAGGGCTTCGCCGTGCAGGTTCACCGGGCAAGTGTGAAAACGCTGGATCGGGTCAATCGCGTTGATGACTTCCAGTGCGGTTAAAGATTCCGGCCGACGCCGCAGCGAGAATCCACCCCGCAGGCCTCGCTGGGACTGCACCAGTTCCGCTCGCGAGAGCGCCTGCATGACTTTGGACAAATAGCCGGCGGGGACGTGCGTCGCCTGGGCGATCATTGCGGTGGTTCTGGCCCCGTCTTGGTCGGCTAAGTACACGACCGCACGAAGGGCGTACTCGGTTGTCTGCGAAATCATCTGCCCACGATGCCCGGTGCTCAACTGGCCTAGTAAACGGTGGCCGGTGTGCTTCGCCGGCGCGTTGCTCGATAGGAAAGCCCCAAAACTGAGGGCGATCATCGCAAGGCTAGGCAGCACCGTGACTGTCGTCAATCATGCGTCAGTCCGGCGAACGCACCGCAAAGAGCAGAAAAACGCAAAACTGGATGTTGACATCCAGTTTTTCATTTGTCATAAAATTTCCACACAAGGGGGGCACCCGTTGATGATCAGCTGGCCCCCTGGACCTTGTGTTTTGCTCGGAACATCGGTGAAGGATCTCCGAATGGTTTCTGGGCCGACATCCCGCGTGTTTGCACGGACGTGACCGGCACGGCGGGATTTTTGATGCGCGATCGGCCCCAGCGGGATCACCGGGCTCGGCGTCGTGATCATCGACCAGGCCGCCGACAAAAAGACCGGCGTCTGTGTAGACACCTGGGCCAATGTTCACGTCGGGCGTGGGTTTCGGTCATCTAACTGGGGGCCGGCCAGAAGAACGCTTGTTCAGAACGCCGATTCCGGTCGCTGTGGACGGTCCGGTCGAGTGTCTTCACGTTCACCGCCGCCGCCGAATCCACCCCGGCCACCCCCGAATCCACCGCGACCGCCCGCACCGCCGCGACCGCCCGCACCGCCGCGTCCGCCGCCGCCAAATCCACCGCGACCGCCGCCTGCACGGTTGCCAAATCCTCCACGTCCGTCCCCGGGGCCACGCCCGCCGAATCCAGGTCCGCCGGGGCCACGACCGCCGGGGCCACGTCCGCCGGCATCGGCGGCAGCGACTTCGACGGCATTGTCCGCCGGGTCGACCGTTTCGTTTTCATCGCTGACGCAGTACAGATGTTTGTTACTGCGAAGAAGCAAACGACCTTGGGCAACGGCGGGGGTTCCGCCAAAGGTTTCGGCATCGGCCGTGACGCGGTTGACGCCCAACAGTTCGGCTTCGTCGCCCAAGCGATAAACGAACGCTTGGCCCGATCCGTTGACATAAATCAGCTTGCCATCGGCGATGATGGGCGACCCATAGTCTTGCGACCCCATGCCACCGCCACGCGAAGCACCTTCCAATCGGTTTTGGCTGACCTTATCGCCGGTTTCCGGATCGATCACGGTCAGCACACCACCGGCGACCAAGTACAGGTTCTTTCCGTCAAAGACGGGCGAACCGAAGCGTGCCGAATCGCGACCGGTCCAGTCGACTTGGCTGTCGGTCACATCACCGTTGCCGCCCGCTTGCACCGATGCACTGCCGCCGCCGCGTCCGGTAAACGCAAAGACTCGGTGGCCGTCGGCAACGGCGCTGGAATGGGCCTGTTCGGCATCGGACGTCGCCGCATACCAACGCAGCTTTCCGGTCCGCGGATCCAACCCCCAAACCTCCTTCGGCACGCTCATTACCAAATCCGTTCTTTGGTCATCGATCTGGACCAACAGTGGTGTGCCCCACATGCCGTCCAGAGCTTCGGCTTCCTGTCGCCACACTTCTTTACCGGTGGCTTTGTCGACCGCGACGATCGCTTGGCTTTCGGCCGAAGCGGTCACGATCACGGTGTCTTCGAACAAGATCGGACTGGAGGATGAGCCCCATTTCCAGGGATCAGATTCTTTACCCAGCGGGACGTTCCAAAGCGGATTGCCGTCCAAGTCGAACGCATGCAAGCCGCTTTTGCCGAAGTAGGCATAGACGTTTTTGCCGTCGCTGACCGGGGTGTGCGACGCATAACCGTGGGCGGTCACGCCGATGCCGGTGTAGGGATCTTCGGGCTGGGCCGCGGGGACGTCTTTTTGCCACACGGGCTCGCCGGTTTGCAGGTCGACGCAAACCAAGTGACGAACCAAATCATTGATGTCGCCGGGATCTTGGCGGTCCAAACCGTATCCGCTGTAAGTCGTCACAAAGACCCGGTCGCCGACCACGATCGGGCTGGAAACACCGGCACCCGGCAAAGCCGTTTTCCAGGCCACGTTGGCTTTGGGCGACCATTGTTCGGGCAGTGAACCGCCATCGTCGCTGACGCCGGATCCGTTGGGGCCGCGAAACCGGTTCCAGTCATCGGCGCTGACGGACAGCATCGGCGTCGCCGCCAGAAGTCCCCCCAACGCGATCAACCGCCAGCCCCGATTAAAACGTCGATTCATCAAGCCATCCCCGCGATCGTTGTGCGAAAAGATTTTCCGAAAAGTGCGGTCCGCTGACCGCGTGCCGGGATTGAACACCGGCACGTCACGAGGGTAACGGCGGAATGTCGGAAAGTGTCCAAAATGAACGACACACGCGCAAAATGCGTCACCCGCTTCAGCAAACGATCAGGCGATCAGTTCATCGATGACCTGGCCGCCGAACTGGCTGAGCTGTTTGAAGCGTCCGGCGTGATAGTACGTCAGTCGGTTGTCATCCAGTCCCAGCAACCGCAGCAACGTGACGTGAAAATCGCGGATGTGGTGAACGCATTCGACCGCCTCGCCACCGATTTCATCAGTCGCCCCGATGACGTGTCCCGCTTTGACGCCGCCGCCGGCCATCCAGATGGTCATCGCGTTGGGGTTGTGGTCGCGTCCATAGGCCAATCCGCCACCGCGGACACCGTTGTCCGGCGTCCGCCCGAATTCGCCCATCCAAACGATCAGGGTTTCTTCCAGCAATCCACGTTGTTTCAAGTCGGCGATCAACGCAGCGATCGGACGGTCGACCGCGGGAATCAACGCACCGTGTGCCTTGGCCAAGTAGTCATGGGAATCCCAGGTGCTGGCATAAACTTGCACAAATCTCACGCCCTTTTCGACCAGTTTGCGAGCCAACAAGCATCGGCGTGCGAAGTTGTCCGTTGGCTGAACCCCCACGCCGTAATCGCGCAGCGTCTGTTCCGATTCGTCGTCGATATTCAAGACCTCGGGAACTTGCATCTGCATGCGAAACGCCAGTTCGTAATTCATCATTCGAGCCTTCAGGTCTTCATGGCTCGGGTGCAACGATGCGTGTCGTTCATTCAGCTGCTGTAGAAAATCCAAGTTTTCACGTTGGTGTTGTCGGGTGACACCGTCCGGCGGGGCAATGTCCAGGATCGGCGATCCTTTGGGACGCAGCGGCGTGCCCTGCAATGACGTCGGCAGATAACCGTTCGACCAGTTTGCCGAACCGCCTTGGGGATACGCCAATTCGGGCAATACGATGAAGCCTGGAAGATCCTTGTTCGGGCTGCCCAGACCATAGTTCACCCACGCCCCGATCGACGGATCACCGCCAAATCGGTTTCCCGTGTTGACGTGATAGTTGGCCGTCGGATGGTTGACCGATTCGACTTGACATCCGCGATAAAAACAAAGGTCGTCGGCGACCTTGGGCAAATGTTGCCAAGGTTGGCTCATCGGAATGCCCGCCTGTCCGACGCGGCGGAACTTGAACGGGCTTTCGACGTAGTAGCGTGTGCCGCCGCTCATCGCAGATTGTTGTTCCCCCTGACGCTGAAACTTCTTCAGGTGCAACCGGTTCAACGTCGGCTTGGGGTCGAACGTATCGATGTGCGACGGGCCGCCTTCCATGTAAAGAAAGATGCAGTGCTTTGCCTTGGCGTCCGGGAAATGAGGCTGCCGCTGATGCGATTGCCCAGTGGTGTCCTGGTTCGCGTCGGCCAACATCGCGGTGAACGCGGCCGACCCGAGCGAAGCCGAAAGACCGTACAAAAAATCGCGGCGTAGCATGGGGACGATCGGTGGTGGAAGGAGGCAACGGGTGGGCGAAGCGGCGGGTAGGCGACAGTCGGCCGCTAGTACACGTACATGAACTCGTTGGTGTTCAAAAGCATCAAAGCGACATCGGCCAATGCGCGGACATCGGCATCAACGTCCACCGGAAGCAGGTCCGGGACATAGTCATCGTGGGCAAACAATCGCTCGGTGAATTGGAAGGGTTTCCCCGTATTTTCATCGATCGCTTCGCGCACGACTTTTTCAGGGCGATCCGCGCGGCCGACGGTTGTCTTTTGGTGCCAGGGGATCATGCGATCCCAGTGGGCGATCGACCATTCGATTTCTTCATCGGACGGTGGACGCTGCAGGGTCAGGTCGAACAATCGACGGATCACCGCCCTGCGATTGTCTGACTCGACGTCTCGGCGAACACGATCAGCCAATGCCAATGCGCGGTCGTTGGTTTCTTCGCTGTTGATCAACGTGAATGCTTGTGGTGTGACATTGCTTTGGTCACGCAGTTCGCACGACGTTTCGGACCCGGGTTGGTTGAATGTCTCCATCATCGGCATCCGTTGCCCACGCGTTCGATGCACATAGATCGAACGGCGATTTCGACGCTCGGGCAACGGGTCCGCCACGTAACTGGGGGCGAAAGTCCCCATGATCATCCGCGGCTGTAACGAGGCTTCCAAATTCATGTCCGGCCGGATCGGAATTCCACCGACGGCCGGATTCCATTCACCACTGACACGCAGCATCGCATCGCGGATCTCCTCGGCGGCCAACCGCCGCGGCAGGAACCTGGCGTACAGTTCGTCATTCGGGTCGGCTTCGGCCAACAAGGCAACCGACGGATGCGACGCACTGCGGCGATACGCTTTGCTGTTGATGATCATCCGGTGCAACGATTTGATTGACCAACCCTGATCACGGAACTGAACGGCCAGCCAATCCAGCAATTTTGGATGCGTCGGTTTTTTGCCTGTTGCACCGAAGTTGTTCGGGTTGCCCGCGATGCCACGCCCGAAATGATATGACCAAATGCGATTGACGATGACACGCGGCGTCAGCGGATTGTCGGCATCCACGATCCAGCGAGCCAAAGCAAGACGCCGGCCTTTGACAGAGGATGGCATTTGACGGACAACCGTGCCGGTTTCGTCGACGACGCCGGGTAATGCCGACAAGACACCGGGCGATACGGCGGGACCATCACCAAAGGGATCGCCCCCGGTCAAAATATGAGTGTTTGGTGGGGGGCCCTTCATCGCGTTGGCGGGCACCCTAAAACGGGAGTTCATTTGGTTTCCCGGTCCCCGTGTGCCGCTGTAGACGGTGAACGCGTACGGTTCATAGCGATCCATTTCCCAGTCGAATCGCGTTTTCCATTTTCGGCAGATTCTTTCTTTGCCAAGTTCTTCAGGCGTCAGCAAAGGTTGGTTCAACAAATCGTCATCGACCACGCCCGCTTTCTTTGCCGCGTTCATCGAAGGAAAGGGGATGCCTTTGTCGGCCAACCATTCCGCTTCACGCTGACGCTTGATTTTGGAAATCTCCGCCAAGTTTTGTGCGTTGTGTTCGCGTCGTTGTTGGTGGTATCGCCGGTCGTGCGACATGCCGTCACGATTTTCTTCGTCGATCCAGGCCGTTTTGCGTTCGGCGAATTGGGTCGTCGCAAAGGTGGCTTGGATGCTGTAGTAATCGCGGGTCGGGATCGGGTCGAACTTATGGTCATGGCATCGGCAGCACTGCAGTGGTTGTGCCAAGAACACTTGGCCGACCGAATCGGTCACGTCATCCAAGTATTGCTGTCGCGTCACCTTCGCAACACTCATCGCCGTTTGTTCCCAAGGTCCCATCCGTAGGTATCCGGCGGCCACCAGCAATTCGGCTTGTTGTTGTTCGTCCAGATCGCCCGACTGCTTCAATTGGTCGGCCCATTCGTCCCCTGCCAATTGTTCGATCACGAATTGATCGTAAGGCTTGTCGCTGTTGAAGGATCGGATCACATAGTCGCGAAATCGCCAAGCGTTGGGACGTTCCCAGTCGTTGGCGAAGCCGCTGCTGTCGGCATACCGCGTCACGTCCAACCAGTGTCGGCCCCACTGTTCCCCGTAGTGTCGGCTTTCCAACAGTCGGTCGACCAACGTGGCCAACGCCGTGTCATCATCCGCCGGATCATTGATGAACGCGTCGACTTCCTGGGGGCTGGGCGGCAATCCGATCAGGTCAAAAGTCACGCGTCGGATCAGCGTACGCCGGTCCGCCGGCGGTGCAGGTTCGATATCGCGGTCACGCAGCTTTGCGTCGATGAAGCCGTCGATTGACTGATGTTCAAAGCTCCGGTGCAAGGGCTGGAATGCCCACAGGTCTTCCGGCTTGTATTTTCGCTGGGTCCAGTCATCCGCCAGCCCGCCACTGGTTCGCACGCTGACGCCTTCGGCGAAACGTTCATAGATCTGTTGGACCCGGTCTTCGTCCGGCCATGGTGCGCCGGCGTCGACCCACGCCGCGACCGCTTGGACCTGCGTGTCGGTCAAACGGTCGGCTTCCTTGGGCGGCATTTCATACCCGACTTCTTCGCGGGCGATCATCGCGACCAAAGCACTGTATTCGGCTTCGCCCGGTTCGACGATGACGTCACCGTATTCGTCGCCACCGGCCAACATGCCGTCGCGTGTTTGCAGGTTCAGTCCGCCCTGCAGCGGATCGGCGGCGTCGCTGTGGCAACCAAAGCACTTGTCACGTAGCACGGGAAAGACGTCCAGCGCAAAAAGTTTCTCGCCCTCGGTAACGTCCCACGTGTCATCGGTGGCTGGTCCGCTTTCTTGACCGCCGGCCTGCGGCGCCCGGAGCGTGATCGTAAGTGCGAGCAAGATCAGCACCGGCCGAATCAACGCGGCGGCGTGATAACGATTGCCTGACGACATGGACTGTCCTGGGCGTTCGGTGGTGGGGTGGAATAAGGCGGGATGGGGATCGGCGAAGTGATCCGGTGGGCTGGGCGTCGTGGAGGACCTGGCGGAGTTATTCTTCGACTTCTTCGATTTCCGCAATCAATTCGCGAGCCTGATCGGCTTGATCTTCCAACGTCTTGACTTGGACCCAGCCGGGGGCTTCGGCCCGAAAGCCGGCCGTGAAGCCTCCCGTCGCAATCGCTCGAATGCCGTTTTCGGCCAACACACTGACCAAAATGTTTGCGGCGACTTCGGTCGAACGTTCGGCGACCGTCACCAGCCGTTCTTGATTCAAATCGTTCATTCGTTCTTTGCCGCCGAAGGCAACTCGGGAAGGGAGGTGGCGGGAACACTTGGCGCCCAGAGGTCTTCCACTTCTTGTCCGCCACAGTCACGACGCAGCAACAGATAGATGCCGCCGATCAGTCCCCAGCTTAACGCAAACGCGATCACCACTGGCAATAATTTCAGCCCCGCAAGGATCACTCCGGCGAAGCGGCACGGTTCGACGGCGATCGGTTCGACGTTCAATCCAGACGGATCGGACGACGAGACGGCATTGGTGACGATTGCAAAGGGTTCGATTACACCCGCCGCCATCTGTCCGGTGCCGGTCGCAACGATCCCCACCAGCCAGGACACGACGGTGACGACAAAAAAGCCGATCAACAGGTAGGCGACCAAGTGCAGTGGCCGACGAAACAGATTTTCGTAGCCTCGGCTGAGCGAATCCAGCGGGTCCGCCGAAGGCTCGTTGATGATCGCCGCCATCGCCGAAGGGACGGCGACCAGGCTGCCCATTCCCAAAATCCCCGCCGGAATTAACACCAAAAGGCACAGGACCGCCGCGGGAGCGGAAAGCCAGAGGGGGTCGCCCGCGATCGAAACCAACCAGGCGACGGCCGCAACGGGAACCAGCAAAATCCCGGTGCACACGGCGGGTGTGACCATGACCAGCCACGCTTGGGGCGTACGCTGCAGCGCCAGGGGCACGATTCGCGAGATCGATTCGATCGGCCGACCTGCGGTCAGCAGAGCTCCCTGACGAGCCAACGCCAGCATCGGTGTGGTCCAACAAAGCGATGTCCAGATCCACGCCGTCAGCCAGGCCAACCAGGAAAAGCCCGCAAAGCAAAGGACCAACGGATTGATTGATCCGGTGACCGTGCAAAACCAGGACAACGGTTCCGCCGCCGATCCAACCCAAGACGATGCGTCGCCGATGGAAAACCAAGGGCTCAATGGCCCGCCAAAGATCCACAACCCGCCGCCCCAGATCAGCGATGCCACCGTGACGATCAATAGCCAGACGGGCGAACCGGCCAGCCGCAAGACGTTGACCAGTCGGATCCACGGCAACAGATCGGTCCACTGGCGGACACGGTCCAGCATGCTGCCTTCCAAATCGTGGCCGGCATGCGTTTCGACCGCGACGGAGGGTTTCTGGGCGGGCGACTCGTCGTGGGATTCGGAATGAGAGGGGGCGTCCGTCATGACGTTGAGCCGGAATCCTTGGTTGGGAACATCATTCGCGACGCGAACGCAGGGTCACGTCGGGGCGGGTCGTATTGAAAACGACGATTATCGGGCGTGTGGAGCTTTGGCAACATCCCGGCGCGGCGGAAACAACGAACGCGACCCGACGTTTGCCAGGGCCAATTTCTATCCCCCCGACGTCGATGTGGCTGCACGGGGACGGTTTGTGTTCTAGCGTTCGATAAACCGGATTCCCGACCGATCGCTGCAAACACGCGGCATTCGGATTCATCGCGGATTCCATCGACGACTCCGACCCACCGCGACGCCAACGCTATGTCCGCAACCGTAACCACCGCCCGCCGCAAAAAGACGATCGTTGACAGCGAAGTCCAGGGAGGCATTTTGCGAAAAATCGCGCTGCACTGGGTGGCGTTGTTCTTCTGCAACACCTTGGCCTTGATGATTTGGTTGCGATTGTTCGAGCAACCTGAGGCCGGCTGGTCCGAAGCGTTCCAAGAATGCTGGACCCGATTCCTGCCCTTCTTCATCGTGACGATGACGCTGATCCCGGCCTTCATCTGGGACACCTTGAAGCTGACTAACCGGTTTGCCGGTCCGATCAGCCGGTTGCGTCAAGCTCTCCGCGATGCCGGCGAAGGTCGTCCGGTGGGACCGTTGAAGTTCCGTACCAGCGATTATTGGGCGGAGATGGCGGACGACTTCAACCGACTGATTCGCCGCATCGCATCTCAGGAAGCCGGTGCCCGGGACGACTCGGGCAACGGCGTTGATGCCGAAGCTGCGTCTTGATCGAGATTCTCCGGCCGTTCCGATTTCTGGTTCACTCCTATCCACCAAGCGTTGCCGATGTTGTTTCCGCTTCCCACCGGTTCACTCACCGACGATCCAAAGATGCCAGCTCGATTCCAGCACGGTTGCCGGAAATCTCCGGTGCAACACCGCGCTCGACGAGGGGCTGCTGCGGTGGAGTTTGCCGTCTGTCTGCCGGTGCTGGTGTTGCTGGTGTTCGGGTCGATCGAAGCATCCAGCTTCATTTTCTTGAAGCAGTCGATCAGCGTTTCCGCCTACGAAGGCGTTCGTGACGCGATTCGCAACGAAGGCAGCAATGCCACGGCACGACAGCGGATCGAAAATATCTTGAATTCACGTGGCGTCCAAGGCTACGCGGTGGCCTTTCCATCGGGTGAATCTGCCGACGCGGATCGCGGTGACGAAATCGTTGTCGAAGTCAGTGCACCCACACAGCCCAACAGTCCGCTGGCCGGGCAATTCATCGCCAATCGAACGATTCGGTCACGTGTCGTCATGATCAAAGAGTGATGTGTCGATGCCTTGCGATCGCGTCACGATCGATGCTCGCCCGTTCCGCTGTCTCTGTTAACTCCAAAAATGGTTCTGTCCCAACGATGAAACGAACGGCTCCTTCCCGTCGTCGTCGCGGCGCAATGCTGGTCTTGATCGCCGTGATGCTTTTGGGCTTCATGGTGGCGGTGGCCTTCTCCGTCGACGTCGCTCAGATGCACCTGTCGCGTACTGAATTGCGAACCGCGACCGATGCGGCCGCCAAAGCCGCTGCGGCCACTTTGTCGGACACCCTGGACCGCAATCAAGCGGTTCAGCGTGGCCAGCAAATCGCTGCGGCGAACAGCGTCAACGGAGACCCGTTGGTGATTCCCGCCGGCGATTTCCAGTTCGGACGCAGCCAAGAACAAAACGGCGGCCGTTACGCATTCACCGCGGACCAAGTGCCGCTAAACAGCGTGCGTGTGCTCGGACGCCGGACCGCGGATTCGCCGTCGGGGGCCGTGCCATTGTTTTTCGGAAACATCTTGGGCGTCAGTTCGTTTGAACCGGTGGCCAACGCCACGGCGACTTACATCGAACGCGACGTCGTGCTGGTGGTTGACCGCAGCGGGTCGATGGCCGGTCAAAAGTTTGCGGACTTGTCCAACGCGATCAACGTCTTCGTCAACACGCTGAACAACACGCCGGTGGATGAACGTGTCGGGTTGGCTTCCTACAACGACCGTGCCAGCGAAGATGTGCAACTGACCGAGAATTTGGCGGAGATCAGCGTAGCCATGGGGGCGATGCGGGTCGGCGGATTCACCAGCATTTCACGCGGGATGTCCGCCGGTCGTGCCATCATGTTGTCCGGACGATCGCCCGATTTTGTAGAACGCACGATGGTGGTGATGACCGATGGCCGGCACAACCGCGGGCCAGAACCTCGCGTCGTCGCCAATCAATTGGCCGCCAACAACGTCACGATTCACACGATCACCTTTGGCGGCAACGCCGACCTGACGCGGATGCGTGAAGTCGCCACGATCGGTGGCGGCAATCATTACCACGCCGACAACGGTTTGCAGTTGGAACAGATCTATCGCGAAATCGCATTGACCCTCAGCACGATGATTACCGAATGATGTCCAAGCAAATCTTTCCGGCCGGGGATCGCTCGGCAGCAGGGCTTTCCCGCCGACCAGCCACGCGACGTGACCGCCGTGGTGCGACCATGGTGGAATTCGCGGTGACGGCACCGATCGTGTTCCTGTTCTTTTTCGCCGCGTTCGAATTTTGCCGCGTGGCGATGATCCGCCACACGGCCGACAATGCGGTCTATGAAGCCGCCCGGATCGCGATCATCCCCGGTGGAACCGCGGCCGACGCACGTACCGAAGCGGAACGAGTTTTGGGGACCATCGGCGTCACCAATTACAACATCCAAATTCGCCCGGCCCAAATTCAACGGGATACACCGGAGATCACTGTGCAGGTTGATGTGCCGCTGGATCAAAACAGCTTTGTGCCCAATCAATTCGTCGCGGGCCGTTCAATCCGTCGGGAACTGACGATGCGTCGCGAAGGCGTTTGATCGCACCGGTCTAGCGATTCGCTTGCCGGTACTTTTGGCGGTATTTCTGGTGCAGCATCGTATGGCGATTGCTCAGGTCGACGGGGCGTCCGGTGATGAAAGCATCGGTGACCTGTGTCTCCGTTTCCAAAATGTCGCCATCGGCGATCAACAGTGTCGCGTCCTTTCCGACCGTTAGCGAACCGACACGATCTTCGACGCCCAAGATTTCCGCGGGCGACAGAGTGATCGATCGCAAAGCATCCTGACGCGAAAGTCCATAGGCGACCGCACATCCGGCGTGGTACGGCAAGTTTTGCGTCAGCGAAGCACCGCCGGGTGATCCGGATCCTTCGCCCCCGATGGCAAAACGAACGCCGGCACGCTGTAGCCTGGCGGGCAACGTGTAGGCCGCGTCATAACGGTCACTTCGCCGAATCGGCAAACGATAGGTGCCCGGGATCAGAACGCCGATGTCATTAGCCTTCAACAACTCGGCGCACTGTTCGGCGTCGAACCCACCGTGAATGATCAGACGCAGCGATTGTGAGCGACAAAAGGCGACCGCGGATTCAATGGCCGACTGGCGGTTGGCTGTCGCAATCACGGGGACTCGGCCTTCGATAACCGGGATCAGGCTTTCCAATCGCAAATCCGCGTGTGTCCTTTCGCCATCTCGTTGCCGTCCCAGCGCGTATCGTCGTGCTTGGTCCAACCGTTCTGTGAATTCATCCAATCGCTCGTCGCGGCGTGCCAGGTCCGCGTCCCCGCCACGTCCGGTGATGTGGTCCCAGTTCAGACACAACCCCGAGGGTGCCGACAGCACCATATCTTGATAGGTCCAGCCGTCCAGCATCATGACCGCCGATTGGCCACGAATCCATCGTCCCAGCGGCGCGACGTTGGCCAACAACACCCCGCCGGACCTGGCGACGGGGATCAATTCGCTGTCCGGGTTCACGGCCACCCATGATTTTGCGTTGGGATTGATGCTGCCGAATTCGGTGTTGTCGACTGTCGCACTTTGGTTGCTGATTTCACGCAGCCCCAAATCGGTCATCGATTCGATCAAGCCGGGATAAACATGCTTGCCCGCCGCATCAATGATTTTTGCGTTGTCGGGAATGTCGATATCCGAACCGATCCCGGTGATCCGGCCGTCGTCAAACAGCAAGTCACCGTTTTGCATCACGGGTTGATCGACCCGATGCAGCGTGGCGCCGCGAATGACGATGGGACGCGACTGTGGCGGCGCGGGAACTTGATCGCTGGCCGACACGACCGACAGACAGATCCATCCGATCGCAGCCACCCACAGACGTGCCGAAGGGATCGCGAAGCGTTGTGTGATAAAGCGGTGCATGTCGATTGGCTCGATCTGATATGGGGGCATTCGACTTGGATGGAAGCGGCGGACGGAGGCGGTGTCCGATACGGTCAGTGGATTGGGGCGTGAACCGTTCATTGCTGTCGCGTGGTGCAAAAAGCGTCGTAACGCAGCCAGCGATCTTCTTCGGCCACCGTTTTGTCGCCAGTTGCGTCGTCGCCGGACGGTTTGCCGTCAGCCAGAACCTTTTGGATCAGTGTTTGCCGTAGTGTTTGGTCACGCTGGTGCCACTGTGCTTCTTTGTCCAAGCTGAAATAGCAGCGGCCGTCGATCCACGTTTGTTCACAGCGTGTGGTGGTCGACAGTGGCGGACCGCTCCAGATCACCAAGTCGGCGTCTTTGCCAGATTCGATCGAACCGACCCGGTCGTCGATGCGCAGTTGCCGTGCAGGATGCAGGGTGACAAAACGCAAGGCTTGGGTGGCCGCGACACCGCCATACTTGGTCGCTTTCGCGGCTTCGGTGTTCAAGTGCCGGCCCAGTTCCGCGTCGTCGCTGTTGTAGGAAACCACCACGTCCGCATCGTTCATCAACACGCCGTTGTAAGGGATCGCGTCGTAGACTTCGAACTTATAAGCCCACCAGTCCGAAAACGATGAACCCATCGCACCGTGTCGTTTCATCGCATCGGCGACTTTGTAGCCTTCCAGGATGTGCTGCAACGTGCCGATTTGAATGCCGAATTCTTCCAACAATGACAGCGTTGCCAAGATTTCGTCCTGACGATAACTGTGACAGTGAATCCAACGTTCGCCACGCTGGACTTGTGATAACGCGTCCAATTGCAAGTCACGACGTACCGGCAACTGGTGCGTGGAAGGATCCGACATGGAACGTCGACGGTGATCGTACTGCCGTGCGGCCAAAAGCTGATCGCGAATGATCTCTTGCACGCCCATCCGTGTGTTGGGGTATCGCCCTGGGTTCCGCTTGACGTTTTCTCCCAAGGCAAACTTGATTCCCGCCGGCGCGTCCTTGAACCGCAGTTGATCCATTCGTCCGCCCCATCGCATCTTGATCACTTGGTTCTGGCCGCCGATCGGATTGGCGGATCCGTGCAAGATGTTGGCGGTGGTGACGCCACCGGCAAGGTGCCGAAAGATAGTGATGTCACTGTCGTCGATGAAATCACCAATGCGGACTTCCGCCGAGACGGCTTGACCGCTTTCGTTCACGCCGCCATCGGTTGCGATGTGCGAATGACAGTCGATGATCCCCGGGGTGATGTGTTTGCCGTCGCATGAAACCACCGCGCCGTTGTCTGTGGTCTTCAAGTCGGTTCCCACCGCCGCGATTTTGCCGTCGCGTATCAACACGTCTTGGACTTTTGGATCGTCGTCCGCGCAGGTCCAAACGGTGGCCCTCGTCAACAGAACTTCGGCCGGCTGATCGGGCAGACCGGTCGTGCCGTAAGCCCCCAAGGGATGCAGCAGGGGAATGTCGTCGGTCTTGGCAACCTCGCTGTCCTCAGCCGATTCCTTTGCGGTGTCAGCCGAAGTATCACCGTCTTGGGTTTCCGAGACGTCTTTATTGGCCGCTGGTTGCAACCGAATCGACCAACGCCGGCCATCGGCGGTGACCAGGGTGCCATCGACTTTGGGTTCACGATCGCGGGTGAACGTGATGAGTTCAAGCAATGCTGTGCCGGGCTGTAGGGCAGTGTCGGTCACCTTGGCAAAGTCGGCTTGGTCGATCGTTCCGGTCAGACGAATCTGGTTGCGCCGGACGTCGTCCAGAGAAACCGGTTTAGGTGTCGACGCCTTTTCATCATCACTTGCCGGCTCAGATTCAGCTTCACTGATTGCAGGGTTTTGCACCTGAGCGGACCAGCGGTTTCGCTTGTCGCGTTTGATCGTCAGCACAAAACGCGTTTTTCGGCCGTTTACGGTGCCCGACGCAGTCCAGCGTCCCGGCAGCGGGTCGTTGTTCGTCTGCCCGTTGCGATCGCCCCAGAAACTTTTCCCCGCGACAAAGGTTCGGATGACTTTGGCATCGGAGTGGTCCCACGGTTGGTCAGTGAGAAACAGATTGGCAAGTTTCCCCGCTTCGATGGTTCCGGCGTCATCGGCGATGCCAAGCAATTGTGCCGGCACCGTTGTCACCGCGGCCAAGGCAGCCGATTCATCCAAGCCATGTTCGATGGATCGGCGAACGGCCTTCAAGAAGCCTTCGCCATCGTCCAAACCGTCGGTCGTCAGGCAAAACGGGACGCCGGCGACCGACAAACGAGCCGGATTGCTGGGCGCATGATGCCAGTGCAACAGCGTCTGTAGTGTCATGTCATTCTGCGCCGATGCCATCGCAACATCGGGCTTGTCGGGAAAGTCGACCGGGACAAGGATCGGTCGGCCGGACTTGACGATGTCGTCGATCGCCCGATATTCCCGACCGCTGCCGTGGATGATGGTCTTCAGGGAAAATTCGCGAGCGATCTTGTCCGCACGTACGGCCATGCGTTCGTTGGGGGCATCAAACACGAACGTGCATCCGTCGATTTGGTCAACCAACGTTTCTAAATCGGAATTACGTTCCGGACGCGGCAGGGTGCGATCGGCTTGGTATGCGGCCCATGCTTTTGCGTACCAGTCAGCGTCATAAAAAGTTTGGCGCACCAGCGACGTGGCACCCATCGGCGAATTTGGATAGGTTTCGCCTGACAATCGCTGGCGCGGCACGGTCAATTGGACGTGGACCCAGCGTGGATCGGACAGGATCTGTCTCTGGGTTTCATCGTCCGTCATCAGTCGCAAGACGCTGCGGCCTTTGACAATGCGACCGGCCGGCGCGACCAATCGAATGGCAATGCCCTGTTGTCGCAGACTTTGCATGGCGGACGAACCGACGACCGATCCATCGTCCGCATTGCGGCGAGGCGTCACGTATCGGTTCCAGTAGCCACCGGCTTGTTGCCCCGACGACCAATCAACATCGGTTTCGCTGTAGGCGTCGATCAAACCTGGATAAATGTATCGGCCGGTGCAGTCGATCTGTCGGGCGTCCGGGGGGACGTTGATGTTCGGTCCCACATCCAAGATCCGGTTGCCGTCGATCAAAACGGTCGCCTGGATCGGATCGGCTTCAGGGCTTTGCCGCACCGTCGCCCCGGTCAACGCCGTCAACGTGGGCTCGCTTTCTCGCAGTCCCACCGTCGGCCGAGTGTTCAAAGGGGACTGTGCCGAAGAAACTTGGTGCGTGATGCCGAAAAGAAAAATCAAAACAGACAGGCTGATCGTTTGTCGAATGCCGGTCATGTCATCTCCGGGTGGCGTTGGGAACGGCGTCGGCGGCGCATCGGTGACGTCGGCCGCGAATTGCGGAAGGACTCAAGATAATCAGTCGTCGGCCTTTCCGTGGTCGGTCAGCGCCCGGGCGATTGATTCGATTTGCGTTCAGGCGACGTCCCCCTTAGTTTCAAACCAGACCGCCGTGGCCACCGCACGGATGATTTCGCAGTGATTCTTTTCCCCGCAACCGAGTCGCGAACCCGACGATGAATCGTCCAGGACACCGCCGACCGGTTTGGCAAACCATGTTCGTACGCGTTCGTCCTTGGGCGATTTCGCTGGCGTGCCATTTGGCTTTGCTGCTGTTTCTGGCCTGGTGGGTTTTGCCCACGTGGTCGGGTGGTTCGCCGCTGTTTCTGGCCGGACGCTTTGAAGACGCGGCGCAGCGGAACGATGTGGCGTTGGAGGTGCTTCCTGCGGCCGACCCGGAACCTTCTGCAAAGTCAGAAACGATATCGGCCAGCCAGTCCGACGCTTCGACACCCGATCCCATGCCGTTACCCAAAATTGAAACGGCCGATCGCCCGGTTGTCCCCGTGAAATCCACCGATGTCGACACGATGGCCGAAAGTCCGGCGCCGGTTTTGGCGACGGCGGACTTGGCCGATGGCGCCGGGCTGCATGCCGCCGATGGAGTGGCCCAGGCCATGGAAACGGTCCAGGCGGCAATCAAGGGGCAATTAACTCAGGGAGATCTGTTGGTCGCTTGGTTGTTCGATTCTTCGACCAGTCTGAAGGAGAATCGTGCGGTGATGGCGAATCAGGCATCGGCGTTCTTTAACGAACTGAAGCTTTCGTCACGGTCCAAATCGGTTTACCAGGGACAGTTGTACGGGGCCGTGATTGCATACGGTCGTCGCCACCAAGAGATACAAAGACCGACCAAGGAAATGACGGACGTCCTAGCGGCCATGCGTCGATTGCCGGTCGATTCGTCGGGGTATGAAAACGTGATGGGATCCATTCAAGACACGCTACGGCAGTATCGCGATCGCCGGGTCGGTCCCGATCGAATGATGATCGTCATCTTGACCGATGAATCCGGAGATGATTTGCCGATGCTGGAAAACACAATTCAGCATTGTCGCCACTATCGGGTGGCCGTTCACGTCTTGGGGGCCACGTCCGTCTTTGGACGCGAGATCACCCGGCAAGTGATCGACGGTCGTCGCGTGGCGCGTGTTCGCAAAGGTCCGGAAACGCCAATGCCGGAGACCTTTCTGGCTGGCTTTTGGTATCAAAACGAACCACCAACCGACCGGCGACACGCCAAAGCGTTTCCTTGGTGTGGTGGCATCTTTCGCGAAGCGGTTCCATCGGGTTTCGGCACCTATGCCTTGTCGCGTTTGGCGGTGGAAACCGGCGGCGGGTACACGTTGTTTGATCGGAAAGATCCGGATCCGGCCATCGGTCAGTACGACTTGATCGATTCCCCCGGCTATCATCCCAGCCTGCAGTCGGCCGAAGACTATTCGCGTGAGGTCCGAACTTCGTCGCTTCGGCAGTACGTTTTTCAGGCAGTTCAAATCAGCCTGGATCCAAATTTTCCGGCACCGCCACCGGCGCAACTGCCGTCTGCCTATTATCGGGTCGACCCGTTCCGGATGGATGCACCGGAGGATCATTTGCGACGTGTGGGAGAACGCAACCAGTACGTGCAATCGCTGGACGAAGTCACACGGTCCCTGATCGCCGCACGGGACCGCTTGCTGGTGTTGGAACGCAACTTTGAGGCGGTTCAAGATTGGCAGCCGCTGTGGGACGCGGAGTCATCACCGCGATGGAAGGCCGCGTTCGATTTAACGCGTGGGCGTGTGTTGGCGTGGATCGTGCGAACCAACGAATACTTAGCGGCGACGCGATCGATTTCCACGGGGGCGATGGAGGTCGCCAACCATGTTCGCTGGATTCCCACGGATGTGTTGCAAGTCCCGTTGAATCGTCCGCTGGCCGGGCAAGCACGCAAGCATCTGGATCGGTGCGTCCGTCTGCACGCGGGAACCCCTTGGGCAACGTTTGCGGACTGGGAATTGCAGATCCCAATGGGCACCCGAGTCCAGGTTCGCTGATCAACGTGTCGGGTCCAGTTTCTTTCGGACCTTGTTCATGCCTTGGTCAAGCGTGCCAGCGCCGACGCCAAGTGATCGACGTCTTCATCGGTGTGGATGGCCGAAAGCGAGATACGTAGTCGGGCGGTACCGGTGGGGACCGTGGGCGGACGGATCGCGGGTACGTAGAAACCGGCTTGCTGCAGTTCGAATGACGCTTGGGTCGCTGCGGAATCATTGCCAACGATGTGGGCAATGATGGGGACTTCGGCCGCCGGGTCGCCGGGAACACATTGCTGGCCGATCGCTTCACGCAGACGGCGGGAAAGTCGGCGTACGTGGACGCGGGGTTGCGGGTCGCTTTGAATCTGATCAATCGATCGTTGGGCGGCGGCGACCGCACCGGAGGATAACGATGTGCTGAAAATAAGTGGCCGGCAATGGTTGATCAGATAATCAATCACCGCTTGGGGCCCGGCGACAAAACCACCCTGTGCACCGATGGATTTGCTAAGCGTTCCGATTCGAACCGCGATTTCATTCTTCAGACCCAACATCTCCACCACACCAGATCCAGCTTGGCCAAAGATGCCGGTGCCGTGTGCTTCATCGACAATCAGGTCGGCGTCATATCGCTGTGCGACTTCGACCAAATCGGCCAGCGGTGCGATGTCGCCGTCCATGCTGAAAATGCTGTCAGTCACGATCCAGACGCGCTGGCCGGCCCGCGCGGTTTGTTGCAATTGCTGCTGGACGAAAGCGACATCGCCGTGCGGATAGACCACCACATCGGCTTTGGACAAACGGCATCCGTCGATCAGGGATGCATGATTCAGTGCGTCGCTGAGGATCAAATCGCCCGGTGCCGCCAGCGTGGCGATTGTTCCACTGCAGGCGGCAAACCCACTGGGGAACAGCACCGCCGATTCGGTCGATTCCAATGCCGCAATCGATTCGGCCAAGCGATGATGTTGCAGCGTCCACCCGCACACCAGGGCGCTGGCGGTGCTGCCGGCGATGTTGTTGGCGGCGTGTGTCGATGGCGATGGGGTCGCCGAGGCCAACGCAAAGCCCAAATAATCGTTGCTGCCGAAGTTCAGTAAACGTCGGCCGTCGTCATCGACCAAAAATCGCCCATCGATACGTCGGGGAATCAAACGTCGACGCCGGCCTCGAGATTCCAGATCGGCAAGGTCGCTGGTGAAACGATCCAGGTTCATCACTATCGATTTTTCCCATCGCATCGCTTGGCGATGACGTGTCAGCGGCCGCGTGACGGATTAGCCCGGCGGCCAGGTCAGCCCGGCGGCCAGGTCAGTTTGCGTCCGCCCAAGACGTGAAAATGCAAATGGGGAACTTCCTGGCCGCCGTCGTCGCCGCTGTTGCAGACCAGACGATAGCCACCGTTCAGCCCTTCGGCCTGGGCGACTTTGTGGGCCACCATCACGCATCGACCCACGATCGCTTCGTCTTCGGGGGTCAATTCGGCCAGCGACACGATTTCCTTTTTAGGAATCACCAGAATATGAGTCGGGGCTTTGGGGGCAATGTCGCGAAATGCAAGTGTCAGGTCGTCTTCGTAAACGATGTCGGCCGGAATTTCTCGCTGAACGATCTGAGTGAACAAGGTTGCCATGGGGACAATCCGTGCGGCGCGGAATCGGCAAAAATGGATGACGCGATGACTATACCCCAAGTTGATTGTGTCCATGAGTATGGGAGCCGTCGGAACGATGGAAGATCCACGTCGCCAACGATTGACCAATGTGTTGCAGCCCCTGGCGCGATACGAACGATTCACACGGGATGAGGCCGCGGAACTGGTCGCCGATGCGGATCCCGGATTCGTCACCCGCACGCTGAATGAGATGGTCCGCGACCAAATGCTGGAACAGTACCAGTTGGCCAGTGGTGAATCGTACCGCTGGACGGTTCGCGATCCGGACAAAGAGGTTCAGCTGTGGATCGATCGTCAGATCTGTGGCGATCAAGTCAAACAGATGCCGGTCAACGAACGGCCACGTGAACGATTGCTGAACGAAGGCGTCGCGGCACTATCTAACGCGGAATTGTTGGCCATCCTGATTCGCGTGGGCGTGCGAAACGAATCCGCGACGACCGGCGGTCGCAAGGTGGCCAATCGTTTTGCCGAAGATCTGATGGCTTTGCGGACGTCATCACACGAGGATCTGCGTCAGATCAGCCCGGCGGTGACCAAGCCCAGTTATTGCCAGATCATGGCAGGCATCGAGCTGGGACGAAGGGTTGCAGCGGAGGAGGCCAACCGCGAACCGGAAATCGATCGCATCACCAGCACGACCGAAGCGATCGCATTTTGCTCGCGGCGATTCGCGCACTTGGCGGGCGACGCGGTTCAAGAAGAATTCCACATCGTGACCCTGGATACCAAGCACCAGCCGCTGCGGACGCATCGCATCACCGTGGGAACGTTGGACGCCAGTTTGGTTCACCCGCGTGAAGTGTTCCGGCCGGCCATTCGCGATGCCGCGGCGGCCGTCTTGCTGGTGCACAATCACCCAAGCGGTGATCCGACGCCCAGTCGCGAAGACCACGCGGTGACCGATCGGTTGACTGAGGCGGGAAAGCTGATCGGGATCACCGTTCTGGACCATATCGTGGTCGCACGGCGGGCCAGTGTCAGCCTGCGTGAAAGCGGCTGACACCGGCGTGATGTCCGCGGCGTGGTCCCTCAGTCGGTCTTGACTTCCTTGCCCGCACGGAAACGCAGAAACGCGTCCAAGAACCCTTGCAGTTCGCTGCCGTCCATGACGCTATTGAAACTGCCAACGTAGTGGCCGGTTCGGGCGTCTTTGACACGTTGGTCGGGGTGCAAGAAATAGTTGCGAATCTGGCTGCCGAATCCGGTTCGGGCTTGCGATTCGTATTTCTGTGCCACCTCGGCCTCGCGTCGTTCTTCTTCCAGACGCGCCATCTTGGCCCGCAGCATCTTCCAAGCGGTTGCCCGGTTTTGGTGTTGGCTGCGCTCGTTCTGGCACTGCACGACGATGCCCGACGGTTCGTGAGTCAGACGCACGGCACTGTCGGTTTTGTTGACGTGCTGGCCACCGGCACCACCGGCCCGATAGGTGTCTTCGCGGACGTCCTTCTTTTCGATTTCGACTTCGATCGAATCGTCGATTTCCGGTGCAACGCTGACGGCAGCAAAGCTGGTTTGACGTTTCCCTTCGCTGTTGAACGGGCTGATCCGGACCAGCCGGTGCATGCCTTCTTCGCCTTTGAGGTACCCATAGGCCATCGGGCCGCGGATGGCGACCGAAGCATGGTTGATCCCCGCTTCTTCGTTCTCCTGGCGGTCCAGCAGTTCGATTTTGAATTCCTGACCGACCGCCCAGGCGCTGTACATCCGCAGCAACATGTCGGCCCAGTCGTTCGCATCGGTGCCGCCGTCGCGGGCATTGATGGTCAGGATCGCGCCGGCTTGGTCGTTGGGGCCGTTCAGCAGGGCTTTCAATTCCAGATCGTCCAGGACGTCTTCCAGCCGACTGATTTCCGATTCGACTTCCGCCGCAATCGATTCGTCTTCCTCGGCCATTTCGAACAAGGCATCCATGTCTTCGACAGCCGTGGACAGCTCATCCATGGGGGTGACGACCGACTTCAATCCCTTTAACGTGGCGATGGTCGCTTGCGCTTCTTCGTTGTTGTCCCAAAAATTGGGCTCGCCCATCTTGGCCTCGATGGCCTTGATTTCGGATCGCTTGCCAGCGTGGTCAAAGAGAGTCCTGCAGTTGTGTCAAACGCTCGCGGATCGCTTCGCTACGTTGAACCAGTTCGGCGTCCATGACGTCAGTGACTCCCGGGGATTTGTTTTGGGACGAAGTGAAGCGGCCACCCTTTCGGACGGTTACCGGCGATGCGATGGGCCGCATGGAACCAACACGTTTAGGACTATACAGCACACGGACACAAAATGGCACGAGTGGTTCTGGCAATGAGCGGTGGAGTCGATTCCAGCGTGGCGGCACACCTGCTGACCGATGCCGGCCATGACGTGATCGGCGTCTTCATGCGGCACGGCGAGGAATCCGCCCAGCAGTGCCGCGTCGATGATTCCGGCGGACCCGCCGCCGGATTGCCTGTCGTCGCGCCGATGGCTCACGGGCGTGCCGATCACAAGCAGGGATGTTGCAGCGCCACCGACGCGGCCGATGCCCGTCGCGTTGCGGCAAAGTTCAAGATCCCGTTTTATGCGTTGGATCTGCAGCAAGATTTTCGCCGGATCGTCGACTACTTCGTCGATGATTATTTAAACGGCCGGACGCCCAATCCGTGTGTGAAATGCAACCACTGGATCAAGTTCGGGCGGCTGTTCGACTATGCCGCTGGTGTCGATGCCGACTATGTGGCCACCGGCCACTATGCACGAATGGTTCGCGATGGCGGTTCCAGCCGGCTGCACCGTGGACGCGACCAGAACAAGGATCAATCGTACGCGTTGTTCGGGATCGGACGCGACCGGCTGTCACGGATGATGTTGCCGGTGGGGGATTTCACCAAGCCACAGATTCGTGAAATGGCCGAATCCTTGGGGCTGGGTGTCGCCACCAAGAAAGACAGCCAAGAAATCTGCTTCGTCACCCAGGGGCACCACAGCGATTTCGTCAAAGCCCGCCGTCCGGAAATGGTGGGGGCAACCGCCGGTGATATCGTGACCACCGAAGGTGACGTCGTGGGTCAGCACGCGGGGATCGAAGCCTTCACCATCGGCCAGCGAAAAAAACTGGGCGTGGCAATGGGGGAACCTTACTTCGTCGTCCGCATCGACCCGGATACGAAGCAGGTGGTCATCGGCAAGAAGCCGGAATTGCAGCGTCCGCGTCTGAGTGCGGTCGACGGGAACTGGCTGGTCGACCGTTCGGAATTACCGCCCAAGGTCGGCGTTCAGATTCGCTACAACAGCACGGCCAAGCCGGCCAGCGTCCAGTGGGCCAACGAAACGGGGACCGAGTTCGAAGTTCAATTCGATGACCCGCAAGAGGCGATCGCACCGGGACAGGCCGCGGTGGTTTACGACGGGGATCGCGTGCTGGGCGGTGGATGGATCCGGTAAGCGAATCGGATCGTTGATGGTGTCCGGTCAGGACGTCGATGCTTGGCCGGTCACATGTTCGACCGGAATGCTGATGCCGCGCAGCACACCTTCGACGACCAACTTGCCGTCGACGGCGCCTTGGAATCGGGCCACGATCATGCGGCCGCGGCGAACCTTTTCCAAGCAGACCATGATGATCAGCCGGTCGCCGGGGGTGACGACGCCACGGAACCGGACTTCGTCCAAGCCGCCGAATCCGACCATGGCCGAACCCAACAGATCGTGTTTGGACGCGTGATAGCTGGACAACTGCGCGGCGGCTTCCAGCATAATCACACCGGGCATCAACGGCATGCCGGGCATGTGGCCACGGACCCAAAATTCGTCCGCGGTGATTTCTTTCAGCGCGGCGCTGACATTACGGTCCAGATCCTCGTACAGGATCGCCGTCAGCTGTTCCATCTCGTGACGCTGTGGATTGACCGCCCGAATCGCTTCGATATCCGCGATTGGTTTGTCGGGATCCAACAGGTCCAAATCGATGATGAATTCGTCTTTTGCCACGCCGCTATCTTCCCAGGCTTCGTCAAGTCGAACGCGATCAGGTCTTGATCTTCTTACGCTTTGCCTTGCGGGCTTTGGCGCTAGCGGGACGTCGGCCGTGATTGGCTTTTTTCAGCTTGTGTTGCGGTTTTGCCATGAAAACGTGCCCTCGCGGGGCGGTCGTCGTGGGGAATGAATGTGGGAGGTGATCGGGCAAGTTAGCAAATTCGCCTCTGCGGCGGTAGGCTTCGGCGGCCATAAACGCCAATGAAACCCGCCGCTGCTTCCGCGAGAAGGCCGGATCCCGGCCGCCAGGGTGACGACCGTCTTGGCCAGGAAAGCATCGACCTAGCGAAGGTAGCGGGCCGCGGCGGCGTCATACTGAACGGCTTCCGACGCGGTCCCGCGCCAAGCATCCTGGTCCATATCGCCGGCCCGAAGTGCTCGAGCCTGGCCCTGAGCGGGCGCCGGGAAATCGCCGCGGGCGATTCGCTGTTCGGCTTGCGGGTGGGCGGTCGAATAGAACTGGTCGCCGCGAACCGATGGCGGCGGTGCGATCGCCGACAGGGCCGTGCCCGACGGCGGCGTTTGGATGGGGGTACTGGCGTGTCCGGACGATCGACCAGGTTCGGCCGCGGCGGTTTGCGGCGATGCCGGATTGGCGGATGCAGATGCCGAGGACGCAGATGCCGTGGCGGCGGGGTTGTCGCGATTTCGCAAGTACCAGCCGCGTCCGGCCGTCCCGCCGTCACCGCTGGGGGCGGGTTCGGTCGCGCCGGCCAAACGGACCGACGGCGGATCATTGCGGCGTGTGGTGTTCGTCGCGGCGGCCAGCGTGACCGGCGATGTGGCGGCGTCGGACTTCACATACGCGTCGACGTCACCGCTGCCGTCGGCGACCCAGGCCAACCAGTTTTCTTGTAATTCGCGGAGCGATTCGTACCCGTAGTGTTTGCGGACGTTCTGGGTCCACGACGGCTGTTTCATGTAATCATCCAAAAAGCGGATGAACGTTCTGGCGTCTTTCTGGGCGATCAAGAAACGGCAAACGGAATAGCCTTGGGCGTACATCGGCAGGATGTCGCTGGGGTATTCCTTCATCAAGAACAGCTCGTTCATCTTGATGCCGCGCCGAGTGTGCAGGAACTCGCGCAGTTTGATTTCGTGCTTGCGTTTTTCGTCGGGATGTTCCACCGTCGTACAGATGCCTTCGTCGGCCCAACGCGGCAGCGGTCGCCCGAAATGGGTCGCCAAGACCGTGTGCGTGATCTCGTGCGGCAGCACGCTGTCCAGGATCCGCTGAGGGGTGCCGACGACTTCCATCCGGAAATCACGAACCGGTTGCGGGTTGTAGGTGGTCACGCCTTGAGCCGGATAGTTTCCCGCGACGACGTTGATCGGGCACGGCGATGGCCAGTCCGGCAACACGCGACCCAGCCAGTGCATCGCCAAGTCTTGGCGGTACTTTTCGGCCGAACGGGCGACTTGTTGCGCCAATTGCGGCGTCGGTGCGTCGACCATGAAGTTGATCGTGCGTGCCTTGGCAGCGGTGGCGAACGATGTCGGCATCAACAGCCAAATCATCCAACCGAGTGCGAGGCAAACCGATCCGCCGGTGCGGCGTGAGCGAAAAACGGCATCCATGCCCAACGTTTCTCCGTCCTGGAGGTTGTGTTGTCCTGCCAACGCGAGCCGGACCGACGTCTTGTCGGCTGATCCCGCCGGTGACTTGAGCCGCAGTCTAGGAGAAGCACGTGAAAAGTTGAAAGACGGATCTGCTGATCCAAAATCACGCGTTTCACGTCGGTGTTGTCGCCGGAAACCCGCGAAATAGCGGATCCCTGTGACTGCGAAACTGAAAAACGAAATTCGTCAAAAAGAAGATTCTTGGTGCCCGTCGGTCGATGGTGCGCCGAAATAACCGGCCACCTGAGGCGATCCCAGGTAATGCCGCCCCCACAGCATCAACCCGATTTTGACGGTCGCCCACACCAACCAAAAAACCAGCCCGGCCCACATGAACGTGGTCGTCAGATTGGCGAATCCGGGCATCTGTTGGGATGATTCGCGAAAATACCGTTCCATGATCGGCATATTGGTCGCTTGTTGAAATCCGGCCAGGATCACGCGAATCACCTCCAGAACCGCGGCTGCCAGGAATGCTTTGCGCAGGCATCCGACCGACCAAAGCCGACGCATTGCGATGCCCGCGCCGCCGGCGACCAAGCTGAAGGCAATCGTGATTCCACCCAACAGCAGCAACACGTTGGGGATCATGAACCGACGATTGGTTTCTTGCAGTTCCATTTGCATCCGGGCCTGTGCGGTGTCCCCGGAACTTGCCGCCATTTCGGCGAACAGGTCACCCAGGAACAGGCCGCCGATTCCCAGTATGCCCTGCAGAGTTCCGAACACGCCGAACAGCAAGCACAGCACCATGATGATGGTCAGACCCAACGGCCGAATCGGCGGGCCGGTGTACGCCTGTGGCGGTGCGGCACCGACATTGCCGATCGGATCCCCGGCAACGTTGGCGGTGAAGACGTCGTCGGGAACGCCTTCGCCACGGTCGGACGGTTCTGGGCTTGGCATCACGTCGGCTCCGCATTGTGAAAGGAAGGAAAAGAAGGGTCAGTCGCCCGGGGTGGCCGGTGCGTTGGGCGGGACTCGGCCGGTCGGTGTTGCACCGCGACTGAACGCCTGTTGGATCGCCTGGGGATGGTGGCCACGGCGGCGCAAGTCGAATGCCAGGACGACGCCACGATTGTTCAAGACAACCATGGCATAGATGAACAGCAACAGACTGGTCGGCAAACAGTAACACGTCAGCCCCGACAATAGGCCGAAGCTGACCGCCAGCAGGGCGCGACCACGGTGGCGAAATTGAACGGTCCATATGCCCGCGAAGATGTTCGCGATGCCGATCGCCAAGACGAAAAAGCTGACCATCGCGATCAAAGCGGTGGCGACCCAGGTGGCTTCCGGTGGAAGCGGCGGATTGCCGCCACCGCCGGGGCGAGCCTGGCTGATGGCTTCGGGCAGGATGAAGGCATAAATCCCCACCGCCGCTGACATCAGGACGTCCAGTCCGCCCTGGACCACCATCAAGATGCCCAGGATCGGCACTTGGTGAACGAAAGTCCCGCGGACGTCCGGCGGCAAATCAATCGGACCGCCGATCGCCTGTTCCGGGATCTCGGCGGTCGGCGTGTAAGGATTGGCGTCGGGCGCGTTCGATGGGTGCATGGCTGGAATTCTAGCGACCTGAATCACCCGCGTTGTGCCGGTACTGGTCGAGAGAAACGAGTCGGCCGTTTTGGCCAACCGTCGTTGTTTTGTCACCCAACGAAAAAACGACCGTGTCCGATAATCTCAGACACGGTCGTTGATGATTTGGGCAAAGCCGGGCTTGGCGATGGCTATAGTTCGACAGGTTCGCCCGGCGGCAGATCCAATTCTTCGGGGATCGGTGTCACGTCGACCGGCGGCTGTGCGGGCCAGCTGAGTCCGTCGACTGTTTCGGGGATCGGCTGCAATGGTGGGGCCGACATCGGGGGGATTTCGCCGGTGGAAATTTCAGGCATGGGCTGCGACAGCCCCTGTCCACCCATCAAAGATTCGTGCGGGACGTTTGGCGTCACGCTGGGAACCCCGCCGCGATGCACTTCGCAGTTGCAGGTTCCTTCGGAAACGACGACCGGACGCGAATAGAACGACGTAAGCAAACAGCCGGATTTGCAACCGGTCATGCCGGCCAACAAGATGCCGGCCGTGGCGATCGATAGGACAGGGCCCCGAGTCGTCAGTGACGTTCTCATCGGGTATGCCTCCTGCAAGTGACATGCGGAAGCATCCGTGCAAAGTGTTCGAAGGACAATCTCCATTTTGTCCGGCGCGTGGCTTCATCGAACCACGTTCAGTGGTGGGTATCGGAACCAGAACGGGGCGACCCCCAGCGTCACCAAAAAGATTCACCGATTCGCCGAGAGTGGCGGTGTCACAAGCCGACCGGATGTCACATCCGTCACAGACGCAACGACGGTTATCGCCACCAAGATCCGTCGTCCGTCACCGCCCGACACGGGCAACGCATGGAATCCAACGCCGAGGCGACTTCCCCGATGGCCCATTCGACGTCGGTGACTTCCAAGCGGTATTCCGGGTATCGCCATCCCTTGGGCCAAATTTTGTGCGGCGCCGGCCAAGACGAATCTTCGGTGACGTGTTGGATTCGGGCGATCAATCGTGGCATGCGGGGATCGTCCCAGTGGGTGCGGTCGGTGATGTCCAGCGAAGGCAACGAATCGCTAACCCAAGGCCCCGCGGGCATGGCAGCGTCGTCGGTCGATACAGGCTCTTGCACCGGAGGTTCCGCGAAACGAATCTGGCTGGGCGGAAGCGGCGCGTTGGCGATCGTTCCGGCTGTCATCACACGGTCGGTCGATTGGAATGTGATCACCCCGTGGTCTTGGGTCAGACGCCGGCAAATCAATCTTCGCAAGTCCGCATCGCCGCCGACCAGGCATAGCGACGGCTGTGCCTTGGCAACGTGCCGTGAAAGTTCACCGATCGTCCATCCGAATCGCGGATCGCGATAGTGATCCGCCACGTCGCAGGCGGGATGCAGCACGAACGTTCGCGCGGGGTATCGTGGATGGGGCACCACCAGATGACTGTCACCGCCCACCAAATCGCCGTACAGCACGACGTCCAAATCGATCGATCGGGCGTCCCATCGCCGCAGTCGTTGACGGCCCAGCCACTGTTCGACGTCTTGCAACAGCGACAAAATTTCGTGCGCCGACGATTCGGTATCAAATGCCGCTGCGGCGTTCAGGAACGGTTCCTGGCCACCCGGGCCGCCGATCGGCGGCGTTTCATACAGGCGGCTGGCACGAAAATTCGACACCGCCGATGACTTGGCAACGCGTTCGGCGGCGCGATGCAGTAATTCGCTGCGTTGGCCCAGATTGCTGCCCAGGCTGATCAAGCACTGGGACATGACGACGTGCCTTGAATCAATGCACCGATCGCCGCGACCAATGGTTCGGCGGCGTCGTGCCGATAATCCACATCGACCGCGGACTTGTTTCGCAGGTCTTTCAACTGGACGCGACCGTCCTGCCATTCGTTTTCGCCGGCGATGATTGCGGCCATGAAGCCCTGGGCATCGGCGTATTTCAGTTGCGCGCCCAGCTTTTTCGGTTCGTGATAGACTTCCACTCCGATCCCGGCACGACGCAGCTGGTTGGCCAATTGCAGGTAGTCGTCACGACGGTTGCGATCGAAATAAGCCACCATCACCGGCGCGGCTTTCTTGGCATCGGGCAACAGGTTCAACTGCTCCATCGCTGCCAACAGACGATCCAAGCCCAGCGACGCACCGATACCGGGAAGGTGTTGTTTGGTGAACAGTCCGGCCAGGTTGTCGTAGCGACCGCCGCTGCAAACGCTGCCGATTCCCGGCAAATCGTTCAGCGTCGTTTCAAAGATCACGCCGGTGTAATAGTCCAAGCCGCGAGCGATGGAGACATCGATGTGGATACGCCGGGGGGAAACACCTGAGGCGACCGCACCGCGAAAGATTTCACGCAAACGTTCGATGCCCGCCGCCGCCGTTTCATCCCCGCCGGTGATCTCGGGCAAGGCGTCCAAGACGGCTTCGTTGTCACCGTCGGCCTGACAGTCGGCCAAACGCAGCACCGCATCAGCCTTGGATGCGTCGATCGACGCGACCTTCATCATTTCGTCGGCAACTTTGTCTCGGCCGATCTTGGCCAGTTTGTCCAACGCTCGCAGGATCACGACGCTTTGGTCGCTAAGCCCCAGATGATTCAACAGTCCGGTCAGGATTTGGCGATTGTTGATGCTGATCGTGAAGGCGTCAAAACCCACCGCTTGCATCAGAGAATCGATGACTGCGACCGCTTCGATATCGGCCAGAACGCTTTCGGTTCCGATGGTGTCGAAATCACACTGGACGAATTCACGATAGCGACCCGCTTGCGGGTTTTCGCCACGCCACACCGGCGCGATGTGATAACGCTTGAACGGCGTCCCCAGGGTTCCAATGTGCTGGGCTGCGAACCGCGCCAGGGGAACGGTCAGATCAAAACGCATTCCGACATCGCGTTTGCCGTTGTCTTGGAAGCGATAGATTTGTCGATCGGTTTCGTCGCTGCCCTTGCCGGTCAAGATTTCCAAGTATTCCAGCGTTGGCGTGTCGATCGGCGCGAATCCGAAAGAACGAAAAACGCCGCGAGCGGTTTCCATCAGACGCTCGCGGGGAATCATCACCGCGGGCAAGTAATCGCGGAAACCTTTCAGGGTGCGTGGCTGGATCATTGATGGGTGTGGGATTCAATTGTTTTGGGGGAAAGGGCGGTCGTCTGGCAATCGATCGATCGGTATCTCAATGGGCCACGGCGATCGGCAGGCCCGTCGGGCGGCGGCTTCGCAGGGCATGATGATCGGCCAGCGTCGGATCGGGAAACTGTGGCCCGAACATCGCGTCGGCGTATTCGTCAATTTGCTCGGGCGATTCGAAGTACTTTTCGTAGCACCAGTCGTCTTCGAATTCGCATTCGGCGGTGGTGTAGTCGCGACAAATCTGTGGCCGTGTTTCGTAGATTCCGCACCGATGGTCGTCTTGCAGGTGTTTGCAAGTCGTGTGGACCAACAGGTACCAGGTATCCGAATCGACGAATACCGACGCGCGATCATGCAGCAGGTACCACCGCATGAAATCAAAGTCGCGTCGTGATGCGGGTTCTTCGATCGGCAACGCAAAGTAGTGACAGCACTTGGCGGTGCAGTGTTCACACAAATTGGCGTCGGCCGGATAGTCTTCACGCCGCCGTTTTTTGGGCGGACGTGGTGCCAGCGTCGAAGCCTTGACGGATTTCGATTCCGGCGAGGCCCCCGATTTCGGTGTCCGGTTCGATTTGGATTTCTTTGATTTCGGCAAGGCAAAAGACCTCCGGCGGTCCCCGCGGCTGCGGCCGGACCCGATCATGGTGTCGCGATTCGGGCCGGCGGGGAAAAGGAACCCGCGGTGAAAAAAATCCCGTCGTGACCTAAAATCTGCCGATTCGTCAGGAATCGACGGTTATCAGCACGCCACACACTATCAAAGTCATCCCACCATGGAAGTCGTCATCACCGCTCTGGGCCCGGACAGCACCGGCCTGGCTGACCCGATCATTCACCATGTGACCGGTCGGGGCGCCCGAATCAATGAGATTCAGATGTATGACCATGACGAAGAACAGTTGTTCGCGATGCTGTGTCGGATCGATCTGGAATCGGCCGAATACGAGCCGATGATCGACGCGATGCGTCAAATCGGTGATCACACCAAGTTGTCGATTCGAGTCTGGAGCCCCGATCGAAACATCGCCAAACCGCGGATCGCCCTGTGCGGTACCTTTGTCGAACACACCCCGCGGGCCGTTCTGGAAGCAGCACGCAGCGGTGAAATCAACGCGGACGTGACGGTTCTGATCAGCAATCGCAAAAAACTGGCTCCGCTGGCCGACCAATTCGGCATCCCGTTCGAAATGATCGGTGACAAGGCGGGGTCGGCCGACGATCGCGAAATGGTTCACGTGATGGACCGCTACGACGTCGACTATGTCGTGCTGGCTCGATACATGCGGATTCTGCCCGCGGCGACGTGTTGGCAGTTTGCCGGTGGACGAATTTTGAATCTCCATCATGGACTACTGCCTGGCTTTCCCGGTTTTCGGCCCTACCACGACGCCTACAACGCTCGCATGCTGACCTTCGGGGCGACTTGTCACTTCATCATTCCCGAATTGGACGCGGGCAACCAAACAGTCAATCAGCGGACCTTCTCGGTCGCGCCGGGAACCCCACTGGATTCGGTCATTTCACGCGGGGAACGCGAAAACGAACCGGCCTGTCTGGTCGAAGGTGTCCGGCGGGTGGTCGATCGCGAGGTGCAATTGCGTTTCCACCGTGTCGTCGCGCGGCGCGGCAGTCATCGCTAAAGCCACGCCGATGTCGACGAAGCGGAAGATGTCCCGTCGAAAGGTTTGGTGGTTCCGGTCACTGGCGATTTTGATCGGTCTGTTACCACTGGTTGCCGCGGAGATCGTGCTGCGAATTGTCGATGGTCCGTCGGTCACTTGGGACGACCCACTGGTCGATGTCTCGCGGCAACCGGCGTTGTTCATTCCCAATGAATCCGGCGACCGCTTTGTCGTCGATCCACAGCGTGGAAACTACTTTCAGCCCGCATCCTTTGCCACCGAAAAGGTCGCCGGGACCCGACGCGTCTTTGTGTTGGGCGGGTCCACCGTTCAAGGCCGTCCCTACGCGCACGAAACCGCGTTTTCCACCTGGCTTTCGCTGTGGATGCAAGCCGCCGACCCGGATCATCCGCCGGAAGTCGTGAACGTCGGCGGGGTCTCCTATGCCAGTTATCGCGTGTCGCGATTGCTGGAGGAAGTCCTACAGCACCAGCCGGATTTGATCGTGCTGTACACCGGTCACAACGAGTTCTTGGAAGACCGCACGTACGCGGTCTCGCGTCATCGAAGCCGCTGGCAACGCTGGGTGGATGACGTGGCCACCGCATCGGCGACGGTGCGTTTCGTCAAAAAACGACTGGGCCGCGACGCCGAACCGCAGTCACCGACGCTTGCACCGGAGGTCAATGCCCGACTGGATCATGTCGGCGGTTTGGATGCATACCGTCGTGACCCGTCGTGGCGTCACAGTGTCGAAGCCGACTTTGACGCAACGATTCGGTCCATGGTTGATCGGTGTCGTCATGCGGGCGTCCCAATCCTGGTCTGTGTTCCCGCGTCGGATCGTGTTCGTACGCCGCCGTTCAAAACGACAGCGGACCCCCGTTTGTCAGATCCGAAACAGCGATGGATCGATCGCCAGTGGCAAGTCGTCGTGTCCGAGAAGGACGCATCGAAAAAATCATCGGTTTGCAAACAAATTCTTCAAACCGATCCGCTTCACGCGGGAGCCAACTACTACTTGGGCCGCCAACGTTGGGATGGCGGGATTCGTGATCAAACCACGCGTACTCTTTTTACCGTTGCCCGCGACCACGACGTCTGTCCGCTGCGTGCGACCAGTCCCATCGTCACCAGTGTGCGATCGATCACGGCCCAGGCCGATGCTTCGGTGGATGTTGCCAAACTGTTGGATGAAGACAACGATTCGGTGGAAGACCCGGATTGGTTTGTGGACCATATTCATCCATCGATCGCCGGGCACCAACGCATCGCCCAGGCGATCCTGCGGTCTTTGCAGCGATCGGGTTGGATTCAGGTATCCGAAGACGCGGAAGCGACGTTTTCGCAACTTCGCGACCAACATTTCGCTTCGCTGGGCGAAGAATATTTTCTGCGGGGGCGGGCCCGTTTGCGTGGTCTGCAACAATGGGCGTCCGGACGTGCCGGACAATCCGATCAATGATTGATCGATGCGCTGCGGCGTTCCGGTCCGACCGGCCCTTTTTCTTTTCGATCGAGTTTGTCTATGAATCCCGTGCGATTTTCCATGGTGGTCATCGTGGCCACGGTTTCGTTTTGGTTGTCAGCGGCTTGCACCGGAGCGGCGCAGTCGGCAAAGACGTCCGGTGTCGATGCGGCGACGACCGACAATGTCGAACTTTCGCAAACGGAGACTGATGAAACGTCGTCGGAGAAACTGACCGAAACGCTGGAAGGTGAATTCGATACCACGGACATCGCCGCGACGACCGCTTGGGCGGAATCGCTGCACTTGGCGGATTGGCTGGGCCCCCTGGCGCCGGTCGCCTTGTCCCCGTTTTTCGGGATCGCATTGTTGTCCGGATTGGCGTTGTATGGCCCCGATTGGATCACCGACAACGCGTTGCTTGGGGCCAGTGGTCCGCTACAGAATCCGACCCTGTTTTGGATCTTCGTCGGGCTGACGGTTTTGACCAGCCTGCCACGACTGACCAAAGTCAGCAAGCCGATCGCCCAAGCGTTGGATCGACTGGAAACCTATGCGGTGATCGTGATCTTGCTGGTGATCAAAGTCGTCGCCGCGATTGATTCGCCTGATCCGGAACCTCAAGTCGCGATGATCCAGTTTGGCGTGATCAGTTTCACCGCGGACACTTTGTTGGCCGTCGCCATGGTGATCAACATCTTGATCATCAACAGCGTCAAGTTCTTCTTCGAATTCTTGGTATGGCTGACGCCGGTTCCGTTTTTGGACGCCGTGTTCGAAATCTGTAACAAAACCATTTGTGCCGCTTTGATGGCGGTTTACGCTTACAGCCCCACGGTGGCCACCGTCATCAACTTGGGTGTGTTGGTGGTCGCCGCATTGATTCTGCGATGGATCAGCCGCCGGGTGACGTTCTATCGAACCATGGTTTTGGATCCTATTTTGGCCAAGCTTTGGACCGGATTTGGTTCACCCCGAAAGCCCGAGCTGATCGTCTTTCCGCAAGACGACATCGGGCCGTTTCCTGCCAAAAGCCGGCTGACGCTTTGCCGAGATACCGATGGAAAGGGCTGGCAACTGAAACAGGCTGGCTGGTGGACGTCCCCAACAGTGCATCCCATTCCCGAATCGGCCGCACCGACGCTGCACCACGGTTGGGTGATGCACACGATCCGGTTCGCCGATGGATCGGCATGTTCGCTGGTCACCAGTCGCCGCTACGACGCAGCGATGGACCGGGTGGCCGAAACACTGTTGTTGAAGCTGGCGACGGACCGACCCGAAACGGATCAGCCCGCCGACCTGCGTCAGGAGTTCGCCTAGGCGGTGGATGTTGGCCGGGGAAGGCCGTCGCGTCCACCATCCCAAACCGCCTGTGGGCGGATCAGCGTTTGGGGGCGCGTCCGCGAATTTCCCAGTTCGGGTTCGGTTGATGTGAATCGTCTATCATCTTCGTCGCCTTGGCCACGATTTCCGGGTGTTCGGCGGCGATGTTGTTGGATTCCGAAATGTCTTGGTCCACGTCGTACAGTTCGACCTCGCCGGTGAACATCGGTTGGCGAATGGCTTTGAACTGGTCAAAGCGGACGGCTTGGCGGCTGCCCTGTTCATAGAACTCCCAGTACAGAAATTCGTGCCGCTTTTGCCGGTCGGGTTGGCCCATCAGGGTCGGCGCGAAACTGATGCTGTCCAGATCCCTGGGCGGAGTCGCACCGGCCAATTCTGCCGCGGTCGCCATCCAGTCGCCGAAGTACGCGATGTGGTCGGTCGTGGATCCCGCCGGAACGGTGCCCGGCCACCAAGCGATTCCGGGGACTCGGATGCCGCCTTCGTACAACGCTCGCTTGATCCCTTGCAGCGGGCCATTGGGATCAAAGCGGTCCAAGTTGTGTCCGGCTTCGTCGTGGGGCCCGTTGTCGCTGCTGAAAAACACCAATGTATTTTCGGCGATCTTCAGCTTGCGTAATTGGTCCAGGATCCGTCCCACGTCACCGTCCATGCGAGTGATCATCGCCGCCTGGCCCTTGTCTTGATCGGACCAATCGCGATCGGCATAGATCCCAAAGTCGGGCACTTCGGCGCCGTTGCCCATCATCCGAGTCGCCTCGTTATTGGCATGCGGGATCGTCAAAGCCAAGTACAAAAAGAACGGACCGTCGGTCGCTTGTTGCTGATTGATAAAGTCGGCGGCCTGTTCGACGAACAAGTCATGGCTGTAATCGATGCGTTTGGTCGCGTAGCCGCCGGTGAAGCCGCCGTATGATTTGTCGTTGCGTTTGACTTTGTTACGAAGCTTCAGCTTTTGATCGCCCGACCACAAGAATTCCGGGTAATAGTTATGAGCGTGGACTTGGTTCAGGTATCCGAAGAATGAATCAAAGCCTTGCTGTAACGGAAAACCTTCGTTGTCAACTTCGCCCAGTCCCCATTTGCCCACCAAACCGTTGGTGTAACCGGCGGTCTTCAAGACTTCTGCCACGGTGACGTCTTCATCACGCAGCGCTTGAATCGACATGTCCGTGTTGGCGTTGCCGCGAACAAATGTGTGCCCCATGTGTTGGCCGGTCATCAGCACACTGCGACTGGGGGCGCAAACCGTGTTGCCCGCATAGAACTGGGTGAACCGCATGCCCTCGGCAGCCATTTGGTCCAAGCGAGGCGTCTGGATGACTTTTTGACCGTAGCAGCCCAGGTCACCGTAACCCAGGTCGTCGGCCAGAATGAAAATCATGTTGGGTTTTTCCGCGCCGGCAGCCGTGCCGCCGATAACGGTCAACGCCATCACGGTGAAGATCGAACAAACGATGCGATTTCGAATCATGAGATTTCGTTGCGGGTGAAGGAAAAGAGACGGCTGTAACAGGAGGCAGAGGCTCTGGATCAAATGCGTTGCCAGATCCAAAGCCCCCGGTGCGATTGCGATACGAACGACACGCCCCCGGTGTGGTCAGCAAATCGATTGGGAACGTGCTTTTCGGGATCGTGATTTAGAAGCCCGCGTCTCGGTGCATCTGGGCCAGTTCATCGGCCGACAGTTTTTGGACTTCGCGGTCGTACGTCATCAGGCCATTGACTTCGCCTTCGACGTCGGTGGTTTGGGTGTAAACGCCCGCGGCGATGCCTTGCGTTCGAAGTTCGGCAAGCTGTTCAAGCGTCGTTTGGTAACGTTCCTTGTACTCTTGCGGCGTCTTGGGCAATCCGCCGTATCCCCAGTTGCGCATTTTGGGGTTCCACTGGTGGCCTTGGATCACCAAGCCATGCCCGCCAAATTCGCCCACGACTTTGACGTAGTCGGCAAAGCGGGCATCGTCTAGCGGGAAGTCCGGATGCGGGTAACTGTGGTGATCGGCGACGTCACCGACGGGGAAGAAGTTGCCGCCGCTGGCGATGTTGATCGGGCGACGCACGTCCAAGTTTTCCATGAATCGGCCGACACCGATCGTGTCGTGTTGTCCCCAGCGTTCGTTGAACGGGACCCACATCGCGACGCTGGGGCTGTTGCGCAGTTTTTCCACCATCGATTTCAGTTCCGATCGAAATTGGTTGCGGCGTGCTTCATCCCAGGTTTCTTCCGGCGGCCAACGGGTGGCGTCGGGGCCGGGTTTCATTCGCGTCCATTCGGGACGACCGCCCGTGCTGGGCATGTCCTGCCAAACCAGCATGCCGACTTTGTCACAGTGGCTGTAAAACCGTCGCGGTTCGACCTTGATGTGTTTGCGGATCATGTTGAATCCGGCCTGCTTTAAGTAGTCGACGTCAAAGCGCATCGCTTCATCGCTGGGCGGTGTCAGCAATCCGTCCGGCCACCAGCCCTGATCCAGCGGTCCGTAGTGAAAGATCGGTTCGCCGTTGAGCGTCAGACGCAGATGTCCGTCTTCATCACGCTGAATGCCGAATTCACGCATGGCGGCATACGATTCGACTTGATCGATCACGTTGCCACTGGCGTCGGTCAATTGCAGCGTGATGTCGTATAGATGTGGCGAATCGGGACTCCAGCGTTTGGCACCGGGCAGAGAAACGCTGAGCGATGAATCGGCCGTTGCAATCGTTCGGCCGTTGTCGTGGACGCGGATGACCATTCGTTCGCCGTCGATTTTCGGGCCGGCCAAGGTTGGCAGGACACGCAGGGTGTCTTCATGCAATCGCGGTTTCATCTTCACGCCGGCGATGTGACGCTCGGGGACCTGTTCCAACCACACGGTTTGCCAAATGCCTGAGACCCGCGTGTAGTAGATGCCTTTGGGATTTTTGGTTTGTTTGCCCAAGGTTTGATGTGGGGCGGTTTCATCGATCACCTGAACCACGATTTCGTTGTCGCCCTCGTGGACCGCATCGGTGACGTCAAAGCGGAACGGATCGCTGCTGCCGATATGTTGGCCGACTTCCTGGCCATTGACGAAGACCGTTGTCTGATAGTCCACCGCTTCGAAATGCAAATGCGTCCGTTTGCCTTCGATCGGCTGGTGTGTGAATGTCCGCTTGTACCACAGCGTCTCGTTGGGCTGTAGCAATCGGCCGACACCACTGAGCGTCGACTCGATACAAAATGGCACCAAAATTTTGCCGTCCGCTTGGTCGGGGAATGATTCACCGTCTCGACCGGTCACGGCGTAATCCCAGTGGCCGTTCAGGCATTGCCAAGAGTCCTCGCGACGAAACTGTGGCCGAGGATATTCGGTCCAGGCGTTTTCGGCGGAGACGTTTTTTCCCCAGCGGGTCAGCATCGTCGGCGTGGCCGGCTGGCCGGACTTCGAATCCTGGGCCACCGCGGGCGGACCCAATACAGAGGTGACGAGACACAGGATCGCCGAGGCAACGATCGCGTGATTCTTTGTCGTTGGATGTTTCATGAGTGGGGTGGAAAAGGTGGGGCGGGAAGGAAGGGGCGTAAGTTTCGATCTTTGGTCGATTCTTTTCCGAGGCGGCCAGTATCGCCCGCCAGCCCGCCGCTTTCCACAGTCTGCGTCGCCCGCGACCGCACTTGTCGCAGGATCGGTGGTCGACCGGGGCCACCACACCGCGATCCACTGGACACATCCGAAGCGATGTTTTGCCTAGCGGGATCCGCTCGCCGCGGTCACAATCGGCGGGATGAATCCAAGTGAAAAAAGTGCCGAACACCCGTCACGTCCGCGGCCTGAACTGCTTGCCCCCGCTGGCGACTGGGACTGCGTTCGTGCGGCGATTTGCAATGGTGCCGACGCGGTCTATTTCGGGCTGGATTGTGGATTCAACGCTCGGTACCGGGCCAAGAATTTCGGTCTGGATGACTTGGACGAATTGATGCGAACCCTGCGTTTGCACGGCGTCCGTGGCTACATGACGATGAATACGCTGGCGTTTCCCAGCGAGATGCCGGAATTGGTCCCGGTGATCCAGCGGGTCGCCGCCGCGGGTGTTGATGCCGTGCTGGTCCAAGATTTTGGCGTCGCTCGGTTGGTTCATGCGGTATGTCCTGATTTGCCAATCCATGCGTCGACGCAGATGAGTTTGACCAGCGCGGAGACGATTCGCGTGGCGGCCGACCTGGGAATCGAACGCGTCGTGTTGGCTCGCGAATTGTCGATTGCCGAGATCCGCAAGATTCATGACGCGACCGACTTGCCACTGGAAGCCTTCATTCACGGTGCGCTATGCGTCGCCTATTCCGGGCAATGTCTGACCAGCGAATCGTTGGGCGGACGCAGCGCGAATCGCGGACACTGTGCCCAAGCTTGCCGGTTGCCGTATGAATTGGTTTGCGACGGTGAAGATCGTGACCTTGGCGATGTCCGCTATCTGTTGAGCCCACAAGATTTGGCCGGTTACGCCGCGATCCCCGACATGATCGACGCCGGCGTGATGTCGCTGAAGATCGAGGGGCGTCTGAAAACCGCGGAGTACGTCGCCAACATCACGGGGCATTATCGTCGTGCGATCGACCGAGCCGTCCAGGGCGAATCGACCGAGTTGTCCGAGCAGACGCGACAGGAAATGGAACTGTCCTTTTCTCGCGGGTTCGCCCCCGGATGGCTGGAAGGCAATGATCACAAACGATTGGTGCCCGGTTTGTATTCCGCAAAGCAAGGCTTGGCCGCTGGCGTGGTCGACGAAGTTCGCGGTGACCGTATCCGACTGAATCTCCGGTGCAACGTTGCGCTTGGTGACGGGGTATCCGTTCAGTCCAAGTCGGATCAAGGCAAATTCCAGGGCAGCCGTGTCTATGCGATCGAACAAGCTGGCCAGTCGGTTCGGTCGGCCCGTGCGGGGCAAGTCGTCTGGCTGGCATTCGGACACGGCGATATGGATTTCGGCGCGATTGAAGCGGATGACCCGGTCTTCAAGAACGACGATCCGCAACTGAATCGGCGGCTGCGGCAAACGTACACGGGCAAACAAGACGACGCCGGTTTGTCGGTCGATCTTGCGGTGCACGCCGCAAGCGGCCAGCCACTGCAGTTGGAAGCACGGATCGGGACCGCGATTTGTGAGATCGTCCGCTCCGAAAAACCACTGGAAAAAGCCAATAAACGGCCCGCCGATGTGGCCATGATTCGCGAAAAACTGGGGCGGCTTGGCGACACCGAGTTTCAACTGGGCAACGTGAAGGTTGAAATTCAAGACCAGCCGATGGTGCCGGTCAGTGTGCTGAAATCGCTGCGACGTGATCTGGTGGGGCGATTGCGTGAACGCCTGAAAGCACCGCCGACGCGGCGGATCCATTCCGATGCGGGTGTTGAATTGCTGAAGCCATGGCACCAGCCAGACACAAGCTTGTTGACCACCCTGGATGCCACACCCGATGCACCTGCGTTGGCCGTTCTGTGCCGCACGCTGGACCAATTGCACGCCGCCATCGAAGGTGGCGCATCGTTGATTTATGCCGATTTTCACCAACCGAAAGACTATCGCGATGCAGTCGCCGCGGGCCGGCGTCACGGTGTGACCGTGGGCTTGGCGACGGTGCGGATGCACAAGCCGGGGGAAAATGCGCTACTGAATGCCGTCAGCAAGTATCAACCCGATTTGATTTTGGCGCGAAATTTGGCCGCGATCGAACATGCGGGAAAAGTCGGCGTCCCTTGCGTCGCCGATTTTTCGCTGAACATCACCAACCATCGATCGGCCCAGTGGTTGTGCGAGTTGGGGGTGGATCGATTGACCGCGTCGTATGATCTGAATCGTGATCAGTTGAAGGACTTGGTCGACAGTGTGCCGGCGGACCGATTGGAAGTGGTCGTGCATCAACACATGCCGTTGTTCCATATGGAGCATTGTGTGTTTTGCAGCGTGTTGTCGCCGGGAACCAATAAAACCAATTGTGGTCGGCCCTGTGATCGACATGTCGTTCAGTTGCGTGACCGCGTCGGTGCTTTGCATCCCCTGCAAGCCGACATCGCATGCCGAAACACGTTGTACAACGCTTCGCCGCAAAGCGGTGCCGAAGCGGTGGCGGATCTGATTCGCCGCGGCGTCGGTTGGTATCGGGTGGAACTGTTAGACCAGGACGCCGAAAACACGCGGCGAGTGATTCGGCTGTATCTGGACTTGCTGGCCGGTCGTGTCGATGGCGGCAACGTGTGGCGAACCTTGCAAGCGACCAATCGTGTCGGCGTCACGCGAGGAACGTTGGAACCGAAACGAAACCCGTTGGCCATTCTTTAGTCCAAGTCGGGATTGTCTGTGTCGATGCAAAGCGTTTCCAGTCTTTGCAACAGGTAATTGCACCGGAGCGTGTCCGCTGACGCGCCGATGGCGACCGACGCGATGTAGCCGGGACGTGGGCTGAAGCAACGGAACGTCCAGTAGCGTCCCTGATCCAGGCCTGGTTGCAAGACACGCAATTCCGGTTGGTCGTCGTCGATCTTTTCAAACGCAAAATGGCCCAGCGGCGTGTGCAGCCCCGTGCCGATCGCTTTGATGAACGATTCCTTTAGCGTCCATATTCGCAGGAATGTTTGTTGTCGCCGGATCGGGTCACCACATCGCGACAGATATTCGACTTCCGGCGCGGAGAAATATCGCACGGCCAGCTTGGCATCGGTCTTGCGGTCCAGCGGTTCGACATCCACGCCCAGCAAGATGTCGTCCGTGTCGGCAATGCCGCATAGGACCAACCCGTCGGTGTGGGCGACGTTGAACGCTTGCTTGGCTTCGTCGGGCCGTCGAACTTCCGGTTTGCCGTGCGGCAGCCAGTGAAATTCAATCGCGTGTGGATCGACTCCATCGCCGCCCAGCAACCGGCGGCTCATCCCACGCCCGATGATGTGTTGGTGACGTGTGGTCGGACGACGAAATCGCTGAGCCGCCTGGACCTCGGCGGCCGGCATCCAACGTTGGCACTGAATTTCGATCCGGCCCGGCTGCTGGGCGGATGAAGGCGCATGCCAAAGCTGGACTTGGGCGGTCGTCGATGTGGCGGTGGCGGAGACGTCGGGCACGAAACGAATCGGGGATGGAAAGCGTGCAGTCGTGGATACGCCGGTGATTCCGGTTGTGGCGAAGAATCCGGCGAATTCTGGTCGCATCCAGTTTGACGTGCCAAAGCCGGTTGCAAAAGCGATGCTACGTTTGGGTATGAACTTTCCCGCGATCCTATCGATGGCCGAATTGGACCGATCCAGCCTGTTGTTTCTGGGCGGCATGGTGATGCTGGGGTGGGTTTTGGCCCGCCGCACGATTCGGTCACGTCGACGTTCGGTTCGCCAACAACGTGAAATGGACCACGCCACCGCCAAGATTCGTGGCGACCATGCCACCGCGGTCCCGTTGTGCGACGCGCCGGTCGAAACTCAACGCTGGCAGGTCGCCATGTTCGATTTGCAGCGGGAATTGAAAGGCGATCTGGATACGCGGATCGCCATCGTCCAGGCGTTGTTGCGTCAGGTCGACGAACGTATCGCAACACTGCAAAGCATGTCGCCAACCGACCAAGCCCCCCTGGCGACGCCGACCGCAGGCGGCAGCCGATCCCAATCGAACGGGGGCCAATCGAACGGGGGCCAGCATTCGGTATCCATTCCGCCAGTGTCGTCCCAGGATACGGACGCGTCCCAGGATACGGACGCGTCCCAGGATACGGACGCGTCCCAGGGGGCACCGGCCACCGCTTCTGTCGCGCATTTGCCGGAAACGGACTGACCTCTCTGGCGCGCGGAGAAAATCGCAGACTGTCGCCCTTGTCGCCGGAAAAAAGGGTGTCGGCTGACGTTCGCGTTTGATCGACTTCCGGGCGGCATGATTGATATTCTGTGGGGTGTTCCTGGCCTTAGTTGGCGGCTTAAGGGGACTGGTGGCGCTTCCTGGTGTGATTGCAGCGATCGTAGGATGTGATTTGAGTTAAATCACCGTCGGTCGGGTGTTGCGACGGGGGGCACGTCGTCTAATCTGAAACCGAAAGAACATCAGCCACGCATTGGAACTGTGGTAATCACAGGAAGGTCGTCGGTTGCATGGGCGCCCGGCAGCATTCTGCATGTTCCGGTCGTCTGCATCCGCCGCGATTGAACGCGTCGTGACCTTTTCAGATGTTCTTCCTCGGATCACGCCACGGGGATCCCACGCACCGGCTTGTTTGGCCAAGATCGAATTCGAACGAGTACATCTTGGTAAGTCGATGCGTTCACCCACCGCATCCGTTCGCTTTTGACATTGAGCAATTTTGTATGACGCACGCGAAACGAACCCGCCTGATGGATCGATTCGGCTTCGGCCCCGTTGTCGTTGCCTTGGGAATGACCGTGATGTGTGGAGGCCTGACGGTTTCGGCACAGGAAACTTTGCGTCAAAAGACGCTGGTCGCCAACGTGGTCGTGCAAGACGAGCCGATGCGATTGCCTAAGGACAACACGGTTGCGTTCACCTCGCGTGCGCCCCGGATTCAACTGGATGTCCAATACCTCGCGGACATCGGTTCGCCAAGCGAGACACAGTTGACCGTCGTCACCCCCAATGGTTCCACCCAAGAACTGACGCCGGACGGCAACGGAAACTTTGTTTTGTCCAATCCCGTTAGCGGTCTGTACGCCGTCGTCGCCAAAACCGCCACGGCGATCGCCTCCATCCCGTTCTACGCCAAGCAAGTCGGCAATCTGGACGGGATCAGCAACGCGGACAATACGGTCACCGTCCCCGTGATTCCTGATGGGCGCGCGGTGAACGATCGCTTGGTCGAACAATACGTTTCGTACACGGAACCGAAATCGGTCGACCCGATCCGTTACGACTATGACGAATCCGATGACCACGGATACCAAGTTCGACTGTCCGAAAACGGCCGTTTGCCGGGACAGATCATCATTCCTTCGGATCGTCCGAACACTCGCGGTTTGCTGGCTGAAAATAACGTGTTCTTGATCCGCAATGGCGTGCGTCTGCAAAGCGTGGTTTCCGATGCTCGCGGTCAGTTCGCGCTGGCCGGTTTATCACCCGGCGTGTACGGCATCGTTGCTGCCGGGCCGGCCGGATACACGTCGTTCAGTTTCGAAGCGTTGCCGACCGATTCCTTCGCCAGCGACAACACGGTCGATTCCATGCAAGACGCCGGATTTGTCGCCGCCAACGCAGCAGCCGAACCCGCGTCGGTCCTGCCGGTCGTCATGGTGCCCCCGGAATTGGTCCCCTCCGTGGTCGAAGCCCAGCGACGTGATGACTTGCTGGGTGCCGATGGCGTCTTTCCTGCCGAAGGCGTCGGAACGCCTGTTGCCGGTAGCGGTGCGGCGCCCGCGGGCGGCGGATTCGGACCCGGTGGCAGCTATGGCGGCGGCTACGGCGGTGGTGGTGGCGGCGGCTTTGGTGACCTGAGCGGTCTGCTGGGGCTGGCCGGATTGGCCATCCTGGCCGACAGCAACATCTTCGACAGCAACGACAACGACTTTAATCAGGGACAGCCGATCCAGCCGGTCCCGCCGCCGATCAGCCCCGCGGTTCCCTTCACCATCCAAAGCGCCTTTTAGCCACGGCGTTTCTCCCGCTCTGTCCGGCGTGCGGTCACGCCGCCGGCAGCATCTGGTGGGGGCCGGCTGCCGCAAAAGAATGGACTTTTGAATCCCAGTTTTTGGGGGCAGCTGATATGCTTGAACGAGTGAATCCTTTTGCACTCTCAGGCAGTCCTCCAGGCCGTGTCCAACAACGATCGAGACGACAACAGCGACCGTCGGTCGGAATCCGCATCGTCCGATGAATCGGTTGTCGGGCGTCCCGTGGATTCCAAAGGATCGGGGCAGTTCGATTCCCCGGACGCTCATGATTCCGAGGACGCGGCGTCGTTGGACACGATCGACGCTCAGACGTCGGACTCCATGCTGGATTCCGATTCATTGCCTGAATCGGGGATCTCGAAACAGTCCGACGCTGCCACTGACGAAACGTCATCGCCCGACGATCTGCCCACGATCGCACCGCCACCGGACCAAGAGTCGAACGATTCGTCCGAGGATGGATTATGGGCGACCGAATTGTCCGAAGCCGATCTTCCTATCGGCGATACCGATCGCGGATCTTCCGGCACGGCACCGACGATCGATATTCCGGCGGAATTCACCGCATCGATGGCCGATGGATTTGACAGTTCAAACGCGGCCCATCGGACGCTTCCCAAATCCATCGGCAAATTTCATGTCGTTCGCGAACTCGGACGCGGCGCGTTCGGCGTTGTTTATTTAGCGCGTGATGAGGCGCTGGACCGCAAGGTCGCCATCAAGCTTTCGTTGGTGGAAGACGTCGCCTATCAAAAGCGATTGTTGGTCGAAGCGTCGAATGTGGCCAAGGTCGAAGGCGATCATATCGTGCCGGTGTTGCATGTGGACCGGACTGAGTTCGGTGCGGTGTACATCGTCCAAAAGTACATTGACGGTTGCACCTTGGGCGACTGGGTGCGGCGGCATGACCGACCGTCGCCCGGGCAAGTGATGATCTTGATGTATCACTTGGGCTTGGGGCTGATGACGGCGCATCGCCAAGACATGCTTCACCGGGATCTGAAACCCGACAACATCTTGTTGGACGTGAATGGGGTTCCCTGGATCGTTGATTTTGGATTGGCGATCAGTGAACAGGAACAGGTGGGGCGACGCCGCGAACTGGCCGGGACGCCGCCCTATATGTCGCCCGAACAGATCCGCGGCCGCGTGGATTTTATGGATGCACGTTCCGACATCTGGGCATTGGGCGTGATCTATTACGAGTTGCTGTCTGGCGGGCTGCCATTTGCGGGCCGAACACGTGATCAGTTGGCGGAACAAATTTGCCAGCGCGATCCCAAACCGCTGCACCAACGGGATCCTGATCGATTGACCGAGGACATGGACGCACTGTTTCGGCGGTGCTGCGCCAAGGAACCGTCGCAGCGGTTTGCTTCGGTCGATGAATTGTCCAATGGCCTTCTTGATTTGATCCGGCAACATGCCAAGCCCGAGGATTTTGAACGGCCCTTGGGCTTGGATTCGGTTCGTGCCACCGTGACGCCGTTTGATCGTGGGTCTCCCTCGGCTCGCACGGGGCTTTCCACGTTGCGTGACAGTCTGGTGTCGCAGCGCGGCGTCATGACCGATCAACGCACCTTGGTCGGCGGGACGTTGGACGGTCTCCCGGATCGGAAACGAAAGCTGACCGGATTCGCCGCAATGTCGGTGGGGATTGCGTCGCTGATTATCGCCGCGATCTTTCATCAGCCGATTTTGGCGCTGCTTCGGTCGCCGGATCCATCGACGCTGGTTCCCGATGCCGGACCGTCCACGGCGGTTGCCGGCGGCTTTGCCGGTGATCGTATGGAATTGGAAATCGGGGATCCCGAGACTGCGCCGGAGGATGCGTCAAATTCACCGATGGATTCACTGTTGGTTCCCCATGATGCGGATGCTGGGCCTCGACGCGTGGCCGTCGACGGTCCGGCCAACCACCGACGGATTCAAGAAGCGATTGATGCCGCTGCGGACGGTGAAACGATTCAGATTGCCGCCGGCTATTATCGCGAATCGCTACGCTTGCAACGTTCGATTCGATTGGAAGCGGCACCCGATGCGCAAAGCCGACCGGTCGTCATCGGCGACGGCGCATCGCCGGTGACCGTTGATGGTCAGGCAACGGTGACGTTGACCGGATTGGAAATCGCAGCCAGGGACTTGTACGAAGACGCGTCGGGCATTCCATCACCATCACGCTTCAACACGATCGAAGTGCTGCAGGGGACCCTCGGCCTGAAGGACTGCGATATCAGCAAGGCCAGCTTTGGGGACGATGACAATTACAACGCTGTCAAAGTTCATCCGGCCGCGTCGCTGGCGTTGCTGTTGTGTCGCTTCGGGTCGTCACCCGGTTTTTCCGTCAGTGCAAAAGACGCGTCCTCGGTTCAGATCAGCGATTGTGCTTTCACCGCTAGCGGTGTCCAGTTGGTCGCCAGTCCCGCTGTGATCAGTGGGGCTCAGTTCGCCGGAGACATCGGTATCCAGGTCCAAGAGCCGACCGATCGCCCGGTTCGCCTGGACGGTTGCCAGTTCAATGCGGCACGTCAGTTTGCGGTGAATGTCACCGCCGGAGGACGCTTGGCGATGTCGGGCAATTCTTTTGAAGACTGTTCCCGCGGTGTGTGGATGGTCCGGCATGATCGCGATTCGCTGATCGGGGACCCAGACGCCGACGTCACGATGCTGCCACCGGTCGTTCAAATCACCGGGGACGTGTTCACGCGGTGCGACACGGCAATCGACATGTCCGGCGGTCAGCTGAAAGTCACCGGCGACTGCCAGATCGAAGGCGGCGGGACCGCGGTATTGATTCAGGCGGGCGACGTAGGGATGGACAATGTCCAGATCCGAGAGAGCCAACTGGCCGGGATTCGAATCGCCAAAGACGCGGGGCAAATCGAACTACGCAATGTCAAAGTCGATGCGGGGCGTGACACCGGGATTTGGATTGAAGCTTGCGAGTCCTGCAAAATCCTGGACAGTCGATTGACCAATTGCATTGCGGCGGGTCTGACCCTGACCGGTGGGCGTGCGGAGTTGGACGGATTGACCGTCACCAATTCCGGCGTGGGCGTTCAAGCATTGCAATCCGCTGCGGTGGACAAAGCGGTGCGGATGGAAATCAGCGATTGCGACCACGGAATGATGTTCCAACCCGATGCCGAACATGCCATCGAATTGGCGATCCGCGACAGCGTTTTCGATCGCTGTGGGACCGTGGCGATCTATGCCAGTCGCGACGTCAACCTGACCGTCGCCGACACCGAATTTCGATCCATCCCGGGCCCACGTCAGTTCTACGCAATCAATGGGGCCCAAATCAACGAAGCCAAAGTCAACAAAGCCCAAGGCAACGAAGCCCCGATCAGCCAACCGTGACGATTGTCCATCATCGTCACGTCTTCCCGAACGCTAAAGCTTAGGATCGACGACGACGCCGGCGTGCTCGCCATGCACCGACGCTTGCCAATCCACCCAACAGTGCGATCGACCCGGGTTCTGGAACCGCACTGGCTGAAACGTAGCGAATGGAATCAATTCCAAAGTATCCGGAGGCACCAGGTGCATCGGGCGTCAGGATTTCAATCGAGTCGAATACCGTATCGGAGTCTGTCACTCCGAAAAAATACTTAAATCCAGTTCCCGATCCTGTTGGATTCACCTGTTCGTTTGAAAATGCACCATCGGTGAAATCAAAAGTTTCGCCATTCGCACGGACTTGCACGTCGTTCGGGAACAAAAGCATCTCCGGTGAAAGGAATTGTAGGCTGAATGCCGAAAAACCGCCTGGACGCGATATGGTGAAGCTGACTCCTTCGCCGATCAATTCTTCGGTATCGTTACCCAGGTAGCCAGGTGCAGTTACCGGGTCGTATCCAAACTGGCTGGTGGGGCCGTAGACAACACGCAGTTCATCGGCTGCGAGCCCCATCTGATAGGTGAACTGAAGGCCGTCGAATATTTCACCATCGCTGATCGTTTCGTCGGCCAGCACGGAATCAAAATCAACGACACTGACGGTGGATCCAGATACTTCAGTATTGAACGCACCTTCATCCAAAAAACGGGTGGGTACAGCGCCTGCTGTGTGGCAAAACATCAGCGATACAACAAGCAGGCCTAGGGCAGCGCGCAGCAAGGTTTGAATTCGCATGAGAATCAAGAAGAGGAGAAGCTGTGGGGAAAGGACGTCGTCGACAGGTGAACTGAAGACGACCCTTCAATTTAGTCCAAACCCTTGAGGCTGCCATGAGTTTTCGTCTGCCCTGCTGGCGGGTGGGTTCGCCGTTTGGGACCGGGTGGGCAGAGTTTGGCAAGCATCCGGATCATCGACTGATGCCGCCGGTCGCGGCTACGGAACGGCGGGGGCGGACAGCGGTGCTGTGGGCGGCTCGACGACCACCGGTTCCGACAGAACCTCCGCTGGCAACCATTCGACCTCTTGAGGTGTCAACACGACCGATCCATCGTCCTGCTCATCGCGCGGGCCCTCTTTCGAAGCCGACAACGATTTCCAGCCATCGGAATCGTTTGGGTTTCCGCGATCCAGCAACGGATTGAAGTCCAAGGCCAGTTGATCATGGACCCACCGAAGCCAATCGGGGCGGTATTCGATCATGGCCAGTTGTTGCAGTTGGGCGTGAACCAGTTCACCGCGGTCACCCATCCGAACCTTGCTGCGGACCAGATTGCCCAGGTACTTCGGCTCGTCCGGCGACAACTGGGCCGCTGCCGCGTAGAACTCGACGGCTTCCCCTGCGCGTCCGCCGGCCTCCAACGCCATGCCCAGGTTGTTCAGCGGGGTGGGATCTTCCGGACGCAACATCACCGCCGTGTCAAAAGCGGACGCAGCCTTGGCCAATCGGTGTTTTTCAAAGTAGACCAGCCCCAAATTGTTGTGCGCCCTGCCGTGGGTCGGGTCCAATTCCACCGCATGGATGAAGTCCCGCTCGGCCAAATCCAATTTGCCATGGCGGTAGTGTTTCACGCCCGATTTGAACGCTGCATGTGCCTTGGCATTGGTTACCGGTGACGCGTCGGCCGACACGACATCAAACGAGTTTTCTGGTCTCAGCCAACTACATCCGCCACAGGCCAGCGCCACGATCACCCACAGAAACCACCGGGGAATCCAACGAGATGCTGCCTCAAGCGTGCCGACTTGATGTCGATGACTCGCCGCCACCGGGACGTCGTCACCATGATCGCCACGGACGTCATTCACGCCAATCCATCGATCTTCGTTGGTGGCGGTGTACCAGCACATCGGTGGACGAATCGGTCCAGTCTATCGGTCTCGCGGAAGCACCCGGAATGGGTGGACAACATCACGAGTCGCTTATGGGAGAAAAGATCAATTGGGTCAAGGTCAGCTGGGCGTCCCAGACCTCCTGGTTTCTCTGGTTTGCGGTCGCGGGGGTCAGGTTCAGCTGGGGTACCGCCATTCCCTGCTCCGGATCGGGCAAAGCCCGCGCGAAGACGGCCAGCTGCCGCAACGTCACACCACGCAGTTCAATCAGCGTGGTTCGAGTCGTGTAGTCCGATCGCGGCACACGACTGGGAGCCTGCGGTTCGACGGACATCAGTTGGGTTGGAGCCGTGGATGACTGTTCCAGCGCGGCTTCAATTCGCACGGCCAGATGGCTGGGAGATTCCGCTTGCAACGCCGCAACCTTGGGACGCCGCGCGGCAGCTCGAATGTCGCTCGCCCATTTGGAAACGTCGGCTGCATCACTTCGTAACTGCGTCAGTTGCGCCTTGGTGCTTCGGTACCGGGCAACGCCCAAGACGATCGCAATGGATGTCAGTCCACAGACCATGACCCAAAAAAACGTCTGGACGTTGTGCGCGGGTTCCTTTGTCTGACTCATGGCGCAAAGTTTCCTTCGAACCGAGTCCGGACTTGTTGCCGCGTGATCCGTGCGCTGGATGGTGGCTGGATTCGAAAACCCTCGCTCACCCAAGCGTCGGCAATCGCGGTGGCATCGGCATAGTCGTCCAATCGCAAGTCGGCGACGAATTCAGATTCACGGATGCGGAGCGATTCAATGGCAAAGGAAACACCATCGGGCATCGATTCCAACAGACGCAAAAGGATTGGCATGGCGCTTGTCGGAATTTCCACCTGCGACACGTCTGCCCTCTGGCCGAGAGCACGACGCTGTTCGCTACGCATTCGCTTGACAATGGCCTCTGGAACTCTTTGCCCGGGAAAGGTCCGCTTGAACTCCTGTCGCATCGCTTGATAGGCGACGTCCGATTGCTGTTGAAGCTGCGAAGTCTTGAACCAAACCGAGGCGGCGATCAACGCCAAGGCAATGAGTGTCGACAAAGCAAAACAACGCAATGGAAAACGAACATTGCGCAGCCGATCGTGTCGGGCCAGGACTCCCCTGCGTAAATCAAACCAAGGGCGATGCGACCGTATTTGAAGCATCGCATCATTCAAGACTCCCGATACATCAAATTGCAACTGAGTCGCACCGGGAATAGCCGGCAATGATGCTGTACCCTCCGGTGCATGGAGTTGGACCACGGGCAATGCAGAATCATCGTCCGCTAGAGTGTCAGGGAGCGATTCAATCCATGGGTGGTCGCCGGACGGCAGTAGTCGCCACTGGACCGGGCGTCCTGATTTCAGTGTAAACAATTCCCCTGTCAGACCGCCGGAAAATGACGGCGACGGCATGATCAGATGACACGACTTGGGAACGGGGCGACACGCGATGATCTGCTGCAACACCAGCATCGAATCGGGGGTGACGGTCATGACAGGGATTCCGTTTTGTTCCAACAGATCCACCAACGGTTCCGCCCGTGACGTATCGATCGCGACCAGCGTTCGATGTGTTGCGGTTGTGCTTTGCGCGACTTCGATCTGTTCGGCGTCGATCGGCAAGACGTCTTCACAAGCAAACTTCAGCTGTTCATAGGATGAACCTGCGTCGGTGGCTAGCATGTCAGCCGACAGTAAGTAACAGTCCATGGATCCGATCGTCACCGCAGCAGATTCAGATCGACCCTCGGTCCGCTGGGCAATCCATTGGCGAATCGTTTGGCCGTCTTGATTCCGCAATTCATCCGGCCACGGCGCATCGTGGATTGCTGTCGCGAATTCGTTTCCTTCCGCGGCGCACCAACGAGTTGAACCCTCTTGGGTGACCACTTCAACGGCCTGGTCCAGGAATCGAACAAGCATCATCTGTTTGCCATCCAAGATGTTTTCAACCGTCGACTATTGACCATTCAGCCAGTCCAGTTCGTCTTCCAATGACAGGTCGTCGATATTGTCCGCTTGAATCGGATCGCCGACCGGTGGTGATGCAGGTGCGGTGTTAGGCAACTCCGATGCGGCGTCGGAGTTGCGAAGAGGCTGTGGTGGCGACGTTGGGGTTGCGAGCGGTGATCGTCTCGGTGGGATCCGGACCGATGAACCAACGGGGGTTTCAATCCATTGGTCTTGGGATTGCATTCGAACCCTGCGCGAATCGATGGAACGAACGACTATGGCCGGGGTTACGGATGGAATCGCCTCACCGGTGCGCAGGAACAATAGCCCCTCCTGTTCCGACATGAAAATGGCAATATCGTGTTCGCTTTCGACGGCAGTGCCCAACAGACGCAGCCCCAAGATGCGAGGTACGGGCCGTACGATTTTTGCCGCGGGCGGTGTCGCAGGACGTTTCGAGGTCGGTTTCTGTGGCTTTGGTGCGGTCGCCGCTTCGTACTGTTTTCCTTGAAACCGGCGACCCCATAGCGACTGGAATTGGTCCAAGTCGATCGGCGGCGTCTGGATCCGCGGTCGTGTTTCCTGATTCAGTTGCCGCGGTTGGGTACCACTGGCCATCGCTTCGACGTCCGATCGCGACCACGCGACTGCGATGATTGAAATCGCAACCCAAAATGCGGTTCCCATCCACAGCCATCGTTTTGTCCGGTCATCGGTGGTCGACATGTTGCAGAACCAATCGGCATCACAAGTTTATGGATAGACGAATCGTCGCGTTTGGTAGATGCCCGCATCATCGATCCGGCGAATGGCCAGTGATTGGCGACGGCATGATGGCCCGCTGGCTTCGATCCAAAGTGAAGTCGCTTGGCTGGCGTCGGCTAGCCGTTGGCGTAGTGTCTGTCGGTGCTGCTGATTTGTAATGGTTTGATTCAACACCAGTTCAACTTGGCGAAGGGAAGTGTCGGAAATCCGCTCCGCCAGACGTCTTGCCAATCCATCTTGCACCACATCGCGGCAGACGGCAACGATGGCTGCTTCATCCGCCGACCAGACGTTCAGTCGACCGCTGCCGAAGATCGTCAAGTTTCGGCTCAGTTCCGCCAAGACACGTAGACTGCCCTGCTGTTGAACGATCTGGGACTGATCAAAGACTTGCCCCCATGAACGAAATGCCGGGGGCATGTTGGCAATGTCCACGGTGGGGACGGCCGAACTGTTGTCGCCAAGTCCGTTAATGCGTGACTCGTCACGCTGCGAATCCTTCGCAGTGCGATCGGCCAGGCTTTGACGTTCGGGGGCCAAGGCCAGCCATCGGTATTGCATCGGCTGAACCATGTCTTGGACCAGGCGTTGGCATGCACGTTCGCCGGCAAAATCGTAAACCGCGTTCAGGTTGGCTTTCGCGTCCTCGTTGGATAGCAAGAGATCAAACCTTTGGCCGCCCAGAATGATTCGGTCGGCGACGATGGCACGCTGTGGTTTGTCAGCAAACATGGGTCCAGCGTTGACGTCGTCACGTGCGATGTTCGTGGCAAATAGCCCGGCGGAGGCGGGAAGGATGGCCTTTTCTAAGCTTTGTTGCCCCCAGGACTGTTGGACATCCTCGTTCAAACGAATGGTCATGCGTTGGAACATTGCCGTCTGATTGGCCGTCTGTACCAGTATGACGCTGCTGGTGATCAACGCGACCAGCACGATCAACAGGACAAAGGCCGCGGGGCGATCGCGACGTGGATGTGACTGCATTGGACTAAAGACCCTCGTGGTGTCGTATCACCAATGCGATCTGTTCCATTCCCCGTGAATCGGTCAGGCGAATTCGAATCACCGGCGGCATAACATCGGATCGCAGGTCGTCTTGCCACAAATCATGTGTCACGTCCAGTCGGCCGATGTCGTCCGAAATCGGCTCGACTTGATAGTTCACCATTCGACCGGTCAACGGATCGGTTTGCCATTGATGCCTTAACAGCCATCGATTGAAGCGATCGTTGGTACGCTTGCTTTGTCCTTGTGAAATGGGGATGACTTGATAGCGGACTGTGGCCCAGCGGCCGGTGGGCGTTCCAATAGACGTGTCGCGGTGGATCAATCCAGACAGCTGGACACCATCATTCCACCACTGGATGCGATCAGCGTGGATAAAGTCACGCCGCATTTGATCGCCGATCAGCCGCGGATTGATCGATGTTCGAAGGTCGTCGCGGATGTCGTTGGAAGCGGTGATGATCTGGCGGCCGGCAACCAAAACGCACGCCGATGCGATCACTGATAACACCACAGCCACGATCAGTTCCATCAAGGTGAATCCGGGATGCACCTTGCCCATCGCCAAAGTGGGACGCCGCGGTCGAACGTTCGACTGATTCATGGCTGGTACGGCCTCGGTGCGGTGCGGCGATTGTCTCGGCGAACGTATTCGATCGATGCCAATGGTTTGTAGGTTCCGTTGGTGCGGAATTGGACAATCTCCAAACGCATCACGTCGCACCAGACGCCACAGATTGGGCGACGATCCAATTGGCGTGTCTGGTATCGCATTGTGTCGTGTCCCACTATCGGGCCGGCGACCACACCGGGTAAGCCTGCCGGCAAGTCGATCCATTGCGACATGAGTTGGTCGGCGATCTTGATTGCTTCATTGCGGTCTCGGACCTCGGTGGCGGCAACACGGAATCGGCTGATGGCCAACAGCACGGACACAACGATGGTGGAAAACAATGTGATCCCGACGACGACCTCGATCAGCGTGAAGCCTTGCAAAAGGCGGCGAGGTCTTGTTGTCGTAAACGTCACTTTTGAAATCACTCCGTCGTCACCGCATCCGAGGTGTAGCCAAATCGCAAGGTTGAAAGCACGGCTTCCAATTGGGATTGTGATCGCAGGTGACGAACCTGTCCGCTTAACCCCATCACCAGCACCCATTCGGTTACATCACCGCACCGAAGTTCCATCAGATGCGTGCGGCTCTGGCCATTGGCAAAGTACTGCACGCGGTTGTCGCTGGGACGCATTTCCGCTGCTTCCAAAACTTGCCAACGCTTCAACTGCAGGCCCGACGGAATGGCAAGATGTCGGTCGGCTGCGATGAACGTCAGGTCACGCTTGGGACGCAAGGCGATTCCGCCGGAACGATTCTGTTTCGCGGCTTCGTGGCGTTCAACCTGTTCGAGCAGCAGAAAACTTTCGATCCATCGCTCGGTGGTGGCTTTGCGAATCAGCCCGCGAGTTGAACCAATCGCGATCCCGGCGACCAAGCCTACCAAGATCAGGACGACGACCAATTCAATCAGGGTGAACCCGCGGCGGCCTTTCAAGATTTTCATTCGAGACAATTCAAGACACGCTAAGGTTTTCGCTGCTGATGTCTTGGTCGGCGCCGTCGCCGCCTTCACGTCCGTCACCACCCAATGACAGGATTTCAAATGGGGATTCGTCGGCCGGGCTGATGTATTCGTAATCGCGCCCCCATGGATCCTGGGGTACCGATTTCAAGAAACCGTCTGGGAAACTGTCGGTTCCCTGCGACAGAATCTCAATTCCCTCTTCGCTTGTCGGATATCGTCCCTGGTCGGCGTAATACGTCTCCAGTGCGCTCACGATGGTGGCGATTTCCGCTTTCGCAGCGTTCTGCTTGCTGGCAATCAAATAGCTGCGGGTTTGGATTGCGACCAAACTGCTAAGCAATCCGATGATGACCATCACAACGATCAATTCGACCAAGGAAAAACCGGTCTTTGTGCGTAAGCGATGGTGGTGAAGTGACGACATGACAGGTGATGCGATTCAGGTTTCAGAAAAGGAAAGTCAGTTCAGTTTTGACGTGTGTGCGTGCTCGTGTGACCGATGGCGAAGTATGGATTTCAGGTGACCTGGCCAGCCTGCAAGATGGGTAGCATCGTGGCGACCAAAAGAAAGCCGACCAGAACAGCCATGAACAAAATGAGGGTGGGTTCCAGCATAGTGGTCAGACGAGACGTGGCGCGTTGAACCTGTTGATTATAGTCGTCCGCTAAACGGATCAGCATCTGGTCCAGTTCACCGCTTTCCTGGCCGACCGCGAAGACGCGGATGGCCAAAGGAGGAAACAAGCCTTGATCTTGAAGGGCTGCGGCAACGTCTCCACCGGCCGACAAGTCGTCGACGCATTTGGCTAGTGTTCGGCGTAGCGATGTGTTGCGGGTGGATCGTGCAGCCAGTTGCATGCTTTCACGCAGCGGAATGCCGCTGCGCAGCAGCATTCCCAACACCATAGCGATCCTTGCGACGTTTTGTTTGATCAGAATCGGACCGATCACCGGCAATTTCAAAACCTGGCGATCTATCCAGGTTTTGCCCCGTTCGGTCGATAGTATCCAAACGCCGATCACCAACAACGCACCTGATGCGACCAACAGCATAAGGCCATTGTTCACCAAAAACGTGCTGATGGATTGAGCGATTCGAGTGGGCCAAGGAATCTGCGTCAGCGTTTCTTGCAAGTTTTCAAGAAGTGGTGGCAGCACCCAGGTCATCAAGAAAATCATCGCCGCGACCCCGAAGGTCAACAAAAACATCGGGTACATCAAAGCGGTCGCAACCTTGTCACCGAATTCGGCCATGCGTTGCTTCAGCTGCGCAAGTTCGTCAAGCACGGCGTCCAAGTTCCCGGCATTTTCGCCCACCTCGGCAAGACGCACGGATGCGGCGTCAAAGACATGGGGTTGCATGGCCATCGATTCGGCCAAGGAACGGCCGGCCGTCACGTCATCGTGTATCCGGCGAAGAGCGATCCGAAGGCCACCACGATACTGGTCGGCCAAGGTGTCAACCGCTTCGTCGATGCCCATGCCGGTACGCAACAGCATGGAAAGTTCGTGGGCGGCCACCGCCCACTGGGTACGAGCACGATGTTGCCGGACGTACTGCAACCAGGACCGCTGGGCGGATTCGTCAATTGGCCGGATCGCTGTGACGGTGACGCCTTGTTGTCGCAGTGAATCACGTCCGGCCCGCGCCGATTCCGCGTGGATGCTGCCACGCAGTCGTTTGCCGTCGGTCCCCGTGCCTTGATAACCGAACACGGGCATTACGTCACCACATTCCCGTCGGCATTCGGTTGATTGACGACCGTCACGCGGGCAACTTCCTGGGCCGTGGTCAAGCCTTGAGCGATTTTGTGTTGTCCGTCATCGCTAAGCAGTTGCATTCCTGCCGCCTGTGCGGAATCGCGGATCGTGCGGGCGCCGCTGCGGTCTTGGATATGTCGTCGAATGATTTCATCGACGACCAACAGTTCGAAAATGCCGATTCGACCACTGTATCCGGTCTGGCGACATTGGGAACAGCCGTTTGCGCTGACCGGTTCTGGTTCACCACCGGGCATCGTCCGGCCAGCAGTTGTTTTACAATGTGGGCACAATGTGCGAACCAAACGTTGTGCCAGAGATCCGACAAGGGAACTGGCCAACAAGTAAGGCTGGACGCCAAGGTCCAGCATTCGGGTGATTGCGCTGGCTGCATCGTTGGTGTGCAGCGTGCTGAAAACCAAATGGCCGGTCAGCGATGCCTGGATAGCCATGGTCGCAGTTTCCTGGTCGCGAATTTCTCCTACCATGATCACGTCGGGATCCTGACGCAGCAGACTTCGCAGCCCCGAGGCGAACGTCATCCCTTTCTTTTCATTAATCTGTGTTTGGCTGATCCCGGGAAGTTGATACTCGATCGGATCTTCGAGCGTCAGAATGTTGGTTTCCGATGAATTCAGCGTTTGAAGCGCACCATACAGGGTCGTGCTTTTGCCGCTTCCCGTTGGTCCGGTCACCAGGATTAATCCATGATCCACGGAGATAAGTTGTTGCCATTGCTGCAGCATGGCCGGTGGCATGCCAAGTTCATCCAGCGTGTAACGACGCACGCTTTTGTCCAGCAGTCGAATGACGATGCGTTCGCTGTGGCTGGTCGGTAGTGACGCGATTCGCAAGTCGACATTGCGATCGCCAAGGGTCACCGTTGCGCGTCCATCTTGCGGCAGTCGTTTTTCCGCGATGTTCATTCGACCCAGGACTTTGATCCGGCTGATCACTTCTTCCTGAATTGATTTTGGCACTTCCACTACATCAAACATCACGCCATCGATGCGTTGTCGGATTTGTAGGCGGTCATCCCGAGGCTGGATGTGCAGATCCGAAGCACCCGCGACGACGGCATCGAACAGTAATTGGTTGACCAACTGGATGACCGGAGGCCGACGGTCGCTGTCCAACAAGTCTTCGGGGCGGATGCTGGTACCGATGGTCGGTTCGCCGACACGCTGGGTATCGATGGAATGCAGCAAGTGTCGAGCGTCGCGATCGCGTTGCGCGTAGGCTTGATCGATCTTGGCCGCGACGACATCAGCGTCACAACGAATCGGTTGCACCGCAGTTCGCAGACGCCGAGCCACGATATCGCACTGCGGCAAGGATCGTTGGTCGCCGATCGCCAATAGCAACCCGGCTGATGTTTCTGCCGAACCCGACGCTGTGGGGCGAACACCAATGATCTTGTGCCGTCGGGCGTGTTGGATCGGAATGCGATCCAAGAATACGGGGTCGCCGTCGAAACGATCGAGCGAATCTTCGAAGCTCAGTTGGTCGAAAGGCAACACCGACAGAAGCACCGGTTCATGAATCGTTGGGTCATTGCGGCCGGAAGCGATGGATAGAGTCCGCCGTTTATGGGATCAGTTCAGGCCGGCTGGACGGATAGTCACCGGGCAAACACTGTTCGCTTAGTTCATTTTGCGACAGATACTTCAGGTCCGCAAACCGCGAATCTCGCAACACGATGGGGCGAATGAACAGAAAGAAGGATGTGGTCGAATATCCGTCGTCGGTGCGACTGGTCAATTCCCGGATAACGGGAATCTTTTCAGCCCATGGGATTCCGGCAAAGTTGTGGGCTTCGCTGGTTCGTTTCAGGCCCCCCACCACCACGGTTTTGCCGCTGGGGATGGTGACGATACTTCCGACGCGATCAATCTGGCGTGGCGGGGGAAGCCCGTCGGCACCCTGTCCGGAAAAGGTGCTGAATTCGACATCGAATTCGAGCTGCAAATGATCGTCTTCGTTGATGTGCGGTGTGACGGTGATGATCGTCCCGGCCGTCTGGTCGCCTCCCAAGCTGGTCGTCGCAACCGTGTCCGATGCGTTGACACTGGCAAAGGGAACGCTGACCACGCTTTCCAGTGTACCGGTGCTGTTGTCATTGACCAGGATCTTGGGTGCCGCCAAGACGCGTGATCGTTCGTGCTGAGCGAGTGCACGCACAACGACATCGGCGACTTCGGGGTCGATCAACGTTCCATTGAATCCCAGCCCCGGAATGATGCGCAGGGCTCCTGTGTCCGGATTGACTTCACTTAGGCCAAAAGAACTGAACTTGAACAAACGCTTGATGCCTTCGCGGTCACCGACGGACACTTCCACCCCCAAGGTGTAATCATCCGACGTGCTGACGGCGATGACTTTCGCTTCGATCAAAACCTGGGGACGTCGTTGGTCCAACGATTCGATCAGCTTGGCATACATCGGCTGGACGCCGGCGGGCGCGAAGACGATCAGACTGTTGGTCGATACATCGGCCGATACTCTGGCTCCGCCCGGCAGCGTGGCCACGCCGCCACCGGCCAGATAGCCACCAGCGGTTTCGACGCCTGACGCGAATCCACGTGCCATGCCGTTGGCCTGCGGACCGGCGGCAAGGGTCGGTTGTGCCAACGGATTGTTGGTGGTGGGGGAGTCTTGGTCGAACCGAGATCCACTGGCCGGCGGCAGCGGCAGTGAAGTCATTGGGACGGTTTGTCCCGTCGCAGTCGCCAGGGGCGAAACCAAATTCGGTCCGGCCAATCCCATTGGCGTCACCGCGTTAAACGCGGTCGGCGCGATTCCGCCAAACGGCCCAAAGCCGGAAGCGGTTGCATAGGGGCCTGCGCCGACCGCCTCCTGCAACGCCAGCAGTGAGTAAAGGACGTCGATCGCGCTTGCGTTTTTCAGCTTGTAGAATTGAATCGGGCTGCCATCGCTTTCGACAGCTTGGTCCAACTGTTCGATCAAATCGGCAATTTGGCGATGGACATCACTGCTGGCACGAACGATCAGCAGATTGCCTTCTTCATCCACCGTTGATTGATAGGCCGATTCGCTATCGTTGGGCGGTTCGATGAAGCCGCCAATCAGTTTGTCGATTCGCTGCGCCGAGGTATTGCGGATTCGATAGACCGACGTTGTCACTCCCAAGGCGACGTCCAGACGCTTCAACAGCGATTCGGCCTTTTGAACCACTGCGGTGGAGCCCGCGACGATGATGCGATTGCCCAGCGGCTGTGGGATGATTTGGATCTGTCGCGTATCAATGTCGTTGTCGCCGGACGTCTTCAGCAATCCAATGACCTGTTCGCTCAATCGATCCGATGATTGATGTTTGGCTTCGTACAACAGGAATCCGGCCGAACCCGCCGGCTTGTCGATCAGGGTGATCAAATCCGTCAAGGTTTCGATGGCCGCGGCATAGTCGGTCACGATCAGAGTGTTCGAACCGGGAACGGCCGAAAGGTTGGCTGATGTGCCGCTGAGAAAGGGTTGCAGAACTTGAGTGACCGATTCGGCGCTCAAGTTTTCAAGCACGAACACCTGGGTGATCGGAGTGGCCGGATTGGTTGGCGACACGACCCGCGGTGATGCATCGGCCGGGGCCGACTGCAAAGGCGGATTGATCGTGACGGGATCGGCGATCGAAGTGGCTGGCCCACGGATCCCCGGTTGAACTTGAGAAACCGACGTCATTTGGTCGGCGGGAATGATCCGCTTCCATCCGGTTCTGGGGTCTTCGATCAGGACCAATTGTTCGGTCCGCAACACATTGCCCAACAGAATCGGCAGTGAACTGACCGGTAGGGTGCCGGGAGATCGCACCGTCACCTTTCGGGCCGCGATGGCATCGTCGTATTCGATACGCAAATTCAGACGACCGGCGATGTACCCGATCAACGCGTCAAGCGGGACGGTACCGTCCAGGTTCAATTCAACATCGGGGCCGGGGGTGTCCACGACCACGGGCCGCGGTAGTTCCTGTTCCTGGCTCTGCAATCTCGAACCCCAGGCACCGATCCAAAACAGGATCGTCGCGGCCACGAAAACCAGCGACGGCTTTCCCCGGTGCGCCCCGCGCAAACCGTCAGCGACGTGTCGGTGGGTTGTGGCTGGAAAGGTCACAAACGGACGCCGCGATCGAAGGTAGGGATGTCAACGTATGGATGTCCACTACCAAGTCGGGACTTGCGGCGTCAACGTGTGGTTTTCCGCAGCCGCCAAGCCAAGCTCGTCAAGCCAAGAACCCGATCGGTGCCGATGATCCGCCGCTGGCGTAGAAATTCCGGATGTTGGGCAGAACGTCTTGCAGCGTTTGGTTGTTGGGAATGCCGAACCACATTGCCAGTTCGGCGTTGTACTCATCCACCGATGTCGTTGGAATCAAACGCCCGCGACCGACATCCAAGTCATTGTTCAGTGCCAGCGATTCGGGATAGTCACCGTAGGTGTTGCCGCCCCGGACCGCACCCCCGATCACGAAATGGTTGCCGCCCCACGCGTGATCGCTGCCGTTGCCGTTGGAGGACAGTGTCCGGGCAAAGTCGGATGCGGTGAAAGTGGTCACGCAATCGGCGACCCCCAATTCTTCGGTTGCGCGATAGAACGCGTGCAATGCTTGGCTGACTTGCGGCAGCATGGCGGCTTGATTGTCGATCACTTCGTCGTGGTGATCCCAGCCACCGGCGGACACGAAAAAGATCTGCCGTCCTTGTCCCAGCGTCTGGCGGCCGGCGATGGTTTTGGCCACCATCTCCAGGTTCTCGGCAAGGCGATTTTCGGCGGGAAAGGTCGTGTTCAAGGTAACGTCGGTGGCCGAATTGAATGCATCGGCGGCGTCGATGCTGACACGCTTGGTTTTTGCCAAAGTTTGCTGCAGCAGATCGCTGTAGATTTGCCCCAATTCACTGTCGGCGGTGGACGGATACATGTGATCGATGACACGCCGGTAAACGCGGTCGCGTGCGTTGTTGTTCCCATACCCGTACAACGGTGTGGCACCACTGGTGTTGACCACGTAGGGAACGATTTGCCCGCCGGTTTGAAACACGTTCAGTGAACCCAACGCGATGTTCATCGCGATGTTGGGATTGTCATTGGTGGTGGCGTTCAAAATGTCCGCCATGCGTCCACCCCATCCGGTGACTTGTGAACGAGATTGGGGAACGGACGTTTGCCAATGCTTGATCAGGTCGCTGTGTGAAAACAAACCCAACGGCAATTTGACGGTCGAGTAGTTGGACTTGTCGGTGGGGAACACCAAGCTGCCGACGTTGGCGACCACGGCCGCATTGCCTTCGTTGTACAGCGTCTGGATTTCCGGCATTCCGGGGTGAATGCCCAGTGTGCGTCCGCCGGGTGATGACGAGTCCGTGGGGATCGAAAGCAGGTCTTCGCGCGGCAGCGCCAGGTTGGTGCGGATACCGGCGTACGCATCGTATTCGCTTTGCACGTGCGGCGTGATCATGTTGTAGCTGTCGACACCGCCCAGCAAAAACACACACACCAATGCTTTGTAATCCGACCCACCGGTGGTATCCGCCGCGACCGATTGCGTCAGTTGCAAATTCAGGATCTGGGACAGAATTGCCGTCGATGAAAGTGACGCGCAACCGCCCGACCATTTCAGGAAATTGCGGCGTGACAGTGGATCCAGCTGAAAAGAATTCATACTGGACAGGGTGGCTTCGCGGCTTTGGCGTTTCATGGCGGGCAAACTGAAAAGAAGAAGACGAGAAGAACGGCAGGAGCGATAAGCCGCGTGGGTGAACGGGGATGACTTATTCGACAATCATCCCGGCGGGAGACATCAGCACGGACAGAATCGCACCTCGTGTCCGTTGTTCGACATTGGTTTCCTGTTGCAATGCGTCGACCAACGCTTCGCGAAACTCATTGGTCATCGTTCCCGCGCACAGTGTCATGTCCAAGTGTTTGGCCAAGCCCACCGGATCTTCACCCAGTGTTTCCTCCACCGAAAAATCCATCGGCAAATCGACATCGTGGCGGCCCGCCTTTTCGTTGTTCACCGCGGTGTAATCGGCATTGGCATCGGCAACGTCGCCACGAATGCGGTTGGCCATTCGGTTGGCGACGACGGCATCGAACAGTTGAAATTCCGGAGCGTAGATACTGCCGTTGGGGATTCGCGATGATGCCTGATAGGCGGTGATCGGACCGGCCGGTTGGAAATCGGGCAGGTAAAAGTTGAAAACGCTGGGCGATCGATAAGGGGCTTGAACCCAGTTGTAATCCAACGCGGGCAAGCGATACCAACCATCGGGTTCGGGAGAACTGAATCGACGCAGGAAGCCCGCGTACATCACCACCGGTTCGGCCAACCGACTGCGTTCGGTCCCGGTCGGTCGAACGATGATTCGGACGGGACGACGGCTGCGCGATACACGAATCGAATTCCAACACTCGCGGTCCAGCAGGATGGCTTTGATGACCGCCTTCATGTCGCCTTTGACACCTTGGCCGTTGTCATTGAAGACCGCCGCGACCCGACCCAAGTATGCGCGGGAGGGATTGGACCGAACCAATCGCTGGATCAACAAGCGGCTGATGAAAGGCGCGACATTCGGATGGGCGTACAGATTGTCCAATCCCGCATTGATGTCCGCGACGCCGTTGGGATTGGCGGGCAAGGTGACGCCGTTTAGCAGTGTCTTGGGATCCTGGTCGTGCGAACCGTCGAACATCATCATCGGGTTGTGCAGGTCGCGGCGTCCGTTGGTGATGGTCCGGCTGCCTGCGAACGTCAGTCCCGTAAACAAACGGGCAAACGCTTTGATGGTTTCGTTGTCGTAGGTCGGGATATCGTTGCCTTCGGCGTCGACTTTCAATTGGCCATCGGAATCCATTTCGTACAGGCCGATTGAAAACAACTGCATGATTTCGCGGGCGTAGTTTTCATCCGGAAAAACCCCTTTCGATGGGTCCCCCTTCTTGTTCCGCAGGTGACTCAGGTACGTGCCCATGACGGGGCTGTAGGTCACGTCCCCCAGCACTTCGCGGTAAGTGTCGTCGCTATTTTCCAACAGCATGTCGTAGTAATTCGACAGCCCCAGCCAGTCGGCATTCTGGTTGTTATCCAAACCGCGGTTGTTGAATCCCGCCCCCTGGTTGCTGATCACACAGATTTGAATCAACGCCCAGGCGATTCGTTGCTTCAATTGATCCGGGGCGGTGATCGCGATGTGCCACCATGCGTGGTCGCGATAGCGAGTGATGTTCACCCCGTCTTCGTTCTCCGCCCAGCCGTCGGCCGCCATCATCGCTCGAGCGGTGGCAACGTGAGATGTGGGCTCCATCGCAAATTGATCATCGATCCATTCTTCCGCGGCGGCGGTGACGCCGATCTGGCGCATCCGCATTGTCATCGCGTCGATCTCGTCCTGAGTTGGGCCGAAGGTGGCACGCTGCAGAAACTGAGTCGCCCGCACGCGGACCATCACATCGATCATCTCGTTGCGACTGAAGACTTCGAAATCACCACCGTGGGCGGAGGTGCCGTCGAGGCAAGACATGACGGCGGTCAAAAAAATGACACACCGAACGCCGAGTCGCATCGCCATGCGTCTCTCCGGTAAAGCAGACAAGGAGTAGATCAGAGGAAAAGTGGACCGCCCATCGTCCAGAGCTCATTGCCCCACATCCAGCGGAACATGCGCCGAAGTGAAAACAGCGGCGGCAAGCCAAAAGTACCCAGCCAATAAGGTTGGTGAGTTGGCCCTTGGGCGGTTTCACCGTAGCTGTGGACTATTTTGTCGTCAAATCAGGGTTTCGATTTGAATCCCACGCCGGATCTCGTCGGCGAGAAAGAAAGACCCACAGACGACCACCACGCCATCGGGGCCCGCGGCACGACGGGCCAAAGCAACCGCGTCTTGGGACGATTCACTGGATTGGACGTCGCGGAACGATTGTGGGGGGACCGCGCCGGCCAGTTGGTCCAGCGGCAGGTACCGCGGATTGTCTTGAAATCGTGTCAGCACCAAGCGATCGGTCAGCCGGCTGAGCACGCGAAGCATTGATCCCGCATCTTTGTCCCGGCTGGTTCCGAAGACGATGACCATGTGGCGCCGGCCATGGGCCGAAGGGCCGAAACGGTGTTCAAGCGTCGTCACCAAGGCGGTGATCGAATCCTCGTTGTGCGCGGTATCGATGATCAACATCGGTCCGTCTCGCAACCCAAAACGCTCGATTCGTCCAGGCAGATTGATCGAATCCCAAGCGCGGACACATCGTTGAATGTCCAGGCTGGGTAGCTGCCTTCCGGCTGATTCATCGCCCGGTGTCAATGGACCACCTGCCAGGATTTGCAGCGATTTGGCAGCCAACGCGGCGTTTCCCGCTTGATGCATCCCTTCGACGCCCAAGTGGAATTCCAGCTTGGCCGGCGGCGGACAAATGCCGTTGTTTCCGGCGGGGGCCGGTAGATCGAACACTTCGACTTCGCTGCCCCACGCTCTGGTGGGCCGACAGCGAAAGTCAAAGTCTTCGCCCAGCGTCAGCAGTCGCGTGCCGACTTCACCGGCGATCCGGCGGATGACCGGTTCGGGATCATCGTCCGCCTGGATGTCGCAGGTCACATTATTGTCCGGATGTGGGGTCTGGCCGGGGGCGGTGTCGATCCCGGGGCGATCGTCTGTTCGACGTCGGACACCGCTGATGACCGGAACGCCCGGTTTGATGATGCCCGCTTTTTCCGCGGCGATGGCGGCTTTGGTATGCCCCAGGACGCTCTGGTGATCCAAGCCGATGCTGGTGATGACCGATAGGCTGGATTGGATCACGTTGGTGCTGTCCAGGCGTCCGCCCAGCCCGACTTCGATCACTTGGGCCTGGCAGCCTTGCTGGCGAAAGTGCAGCAGGGCCAATGCGGTGGTCAATTCAAAGAACGTCGGTTGGCCGACCTCTTGATCCGCCATTTGTCGGCAAATCGGAATGGACTGTTCGATCAGATCGTCCAGCTGGTCCGGCCGGCAAGGTTTCCCGTCAATCCGGAAACGTTCTTCCAAGTGGTGCAAATGCGGGGACGTGTAAAGGCCGGTGCGTACCCCGGCGGCGGAAAGACCGGCGGCAATCATCATTGCCACGGATCCTTTGCCTTTGGTGCCCGCGATGTGAATCGTCGGGATCGGAGCCGATTCGGGTGCCGCTTTTTGGTGCAGTAAGTCGGCCAGGTCCAAACGCCGCAGTAGGTCTCTCATCCGCTGCAGACGAAACTGGAAATCTTGCGTCCGCGCCGAAGGACGTTCGAAATTGATCAGCCCCATCAGAAAGTCGACGGCGGGCCGCTTCGATGACGTTTCGGGGGAAGCCGCCAACACGGACGCGGCGGGGCCCATCGCCGCTGGTCGGCGCGACGATTCCGGTGCGATGTCTGGTGAGCACGCGGCATCGTGTGGGCTTGCGGCGTCACGCGATCCGGCCGCGTCACGCGGGCCAGCGGGGGGGACTGATTCTTCCACGTCGCGGCAACGAGAGAGAAATAATACGGAGAAGACGGGTTGGGTCAGTTGGCTTTGACGCCGGCACCGGCCATTTGCGGAAACGCACAGCCCTGAGCCGAAACGCGTTTCATCGCGTCGAGCACGGACGACTGAATGTCCAAGTTGACCGGTTCAACGGCCTCGATGGCAAGCCCCAATGTCGGGCCGATCATGGCCGAACCGTCATGTCCACTACGACGGCCGGGGCGAATCCGAATTTTCTGGTCGTCGAACCCCGGTAGCCTCGATTGCGTACGCAGGCTCGGAGTCTATTCTAGGCCCGCGATTAATTGCATTTTTCTTCGTGATCTTCTTGTCGGAATCGTTTCCCGTGGCAAATGACGCAGCGGCAGTCGCCGAATCTCAACCGGACTCCCACACCGATCCCACTTCGGCTCCGGCAGGGGCCCCGGACTCGGGGGTGGTGATCGAGACTCGAAACCTCAGCAAGGTGTACCGCGATTTCTGGGGGCGTCGCAAAGTCAACGCCTTGAAATCGCTGGATATCGAGGTCCGCCGGGGCGAGATCTTCGGTCTGCTCGGACCCAACGGAAGCGGCAAGTCGACCACGATCAAGTTGATCCTGGGCCTGTTGTTCCCCAGCAGCGGTCGGGTGTTGGTGTTCGACAAGGATGCGTCGGAGACCCAAAAGAACGAACGCATCGGGTACCTGCCCGAAGAATCGTACCTGTACAAATTCTTGACCGCCGAAGAGACACTGGATTTCTATGGCCGGCTGTTCAACATGTCGGCGGCCGACCGCAAGCGACGCGTCGCCGAGTTGATCCAGATGGTCGGTCTGCACGGGGCCAAGCACCGTCAGTTGCGGGAATACAGTAAAGGGATGACCCGACGCGTGGGTCTGGCCCAAGCACTGATCAATGATCCCGATTTGATCCTGTTGGACGAACCGACGACCGGTTTGGACCCGATCGGGACACGAGAAATGAAGGATCTGATCCTGAGCCTGCGGGACCAGGGCAAGACGGTTCTGTTGTGCAGCCACCAGTTGGCGGACGTCCAAGACGTTTGCGACCGCGTGGCCATCCTGCACCAGGGCGAATTGAAAGAATTGGGACGTGTCACGGATCTGTTGAAAGTCCAGGACGTCACCGAAGTCCACGCCAGCGGTTTGTCCGATCAGGCCAAGCAAGAAATCGCCGAAGTCATCCAGCGTCATGGTGGCGAGGTGAAGTCGATCGATAATCCGACCGCGACGATGGAAGACCTGTTCTTGAACATCGTTCGCGAAAGTGAGGCTCGACCGGGAGCCCGCCGCGTTTCTGCTCCGGCGACCGGTGAAAACCAGGCCGCGGGCGAAGGGCCCGATGCCGGCTTGCGTCGTGATGACGGTGCGTCCGCTGATGATCAGGCGGAGGGCTAAGCATGAATCTGCAGCCAGAAGATTTTTGGTCCTTCTATGAATGGCTGATCCGCCCGGACGCATTCTTGGAAAGTGCCTTGTTGCAAGGTGCGGTTCTGATCGTCTTGGCGATCGTTTTGGGGTTGTTGGTCGGATACATCATCAGCGCCGCACGCTATGGACCGTCCGAAGGTTTCTATGCCGTCGCGCGTGGTGTTCGTGATTTGGTGCGGTTCGACTTGCCCGGTACGTCGCCGCGTCGTGTCATCGCGTTGGCACGTTTGGCGTTTAAGGAAGCCATTCGCCGCAAAGTCCTGTTTGTGATCGGGCTGTTCGTCGTCGGTCTGTTGTTGGCCGGCTGGTTCTTGGACCCCAACAGCAGTGATCCCGCCCGGCTGTACATCAGCTTTGTTTTGACCGGTACGAATTACCTGGTCTTGGCTTTGGCGTTGTTCATCAGCGCCTTCAGTTTGCCATCGGATATCGAAAGCCGCCGGATCTACACGATCGTCACCAAGCCCGTTCGGGCGACCGAGATCGTGCTCGGACGGATGTTGGGTTTCATCGGCGTGGGCACGATGATTTTGGTTCCGATGGGGCTGGTCAGTTACGTCTTTGTGAAGCGTGGTTTGCGTCACACCCACTTGGAAGTCGCCGATGTGCGTCAGATCGACGATCAATTCGAAGGCGAAACTGACTTTGTGCGTTCACACAAACACAGCTTCACGTTGGACGCCGATGGTCGTGGTTTGACCGATGTGGTGCGTGGGCACCGTCACGTGGTGACTCGGGACGAAGATGGCCAGTTCGTGATCGGGCCGCCGACCGGTGATCTGCGGGCTCGCATTCCCCATTACGGCGAAGTCGTCTTCTTTGACCGTCGCGGTGAAGAAAAGGAAATCGGTCTGAACGTCGGCGACGAATCGTTGCCCGGTGGCTACGGCAGCAGCGGCATCAGTCGTGTGATCGGCATGTCACAAGGCCCCAAGAAGCTGGAGCATGGCTACATCGAAGGCGGAACATTGTGCGCCGCCGTTTTCACGTTTGATGATGTCACACCGGAACGTTTCCCCGACGGTATCCCACTGGACCTGACCATCCGCGCCTTTCGGACACACAAAGGGGATATCGAATCAACCCTGCGGGCGTCGTTGTCGCTGAAGCACCCCACGAAAGAGATCGAAACCAATCCGATCGTCTTCGAGGTCAACGAGTATGAAGTCGACGAGCGTCTGATGCCGTTGACGATGGAAGGTAGCGACGGCGATGAAACCCGGGAACTGAGCCTTTTCGACGACCTCGTGGACGACGAAGGCCGTATCAAGGTTGTCATTCGTTGTGTCGACCGCGGCCAGTATCTGGGCGTGACCAAGAGCAGTGTCTATCTGCGTCCCGGCGAAAGTTCGTTCGAATGGAACTTGGCCAAAGCTTACATCTCGATCTGGTTGCAGATGACGATGGTCATCGCGTTCGGTGTGATGTTCAGCACGTTCCTCAGCGGACCGGTCGCCATGATCGCCACCGCCGTTTGTGTTCTGTTGGGCTTTTCGGCCGAACAGATTTATGACACGCGGCATTACATCGATTCGGGAGTCAACCGCGGTGGCGGTCCGATCGAAGCGATGGTCCGGATGCTGCGACAGGATTCGGTGACGACAGAACTGGACGTCGATGTTTTGGCCAACAAGGTGATCAAAGCCGCGGACGCGGCGATCGTCTATTCGCTGGATGCGATCGCAACGGCGCTGCCCAACCTGCCCAAAATGGTCAGCACGGCGGAATACGCGGCATCGGGCTTCGACATTTTCAATGCATTGCTGGCGCGGCACGCCGCGGCGACTTTTGGTTACTGCCTGCTAGCGTTTCTTGTCAGTTACTTCTTTTTGAAATCGCGTGAGATCGCGGCATGAATTTGAAATCGGCATTCGGACGCAAAATTTTGTATCTGGGCGTCTTGGTCGTCATGTTGGTGCCGCTGTTCCTGTTGGGACAGCCGGCGACCGGCAAAGGTGACCGAGCCGGCCAACTGGCGGAAATGCGCGAGCGGTTCAACATCGCCGAAAGCGATCTTGGTGAAATCAGTCCTGCCAGTGAAACGATGAAGCTGGCTTCGCTGGGGATGCGTGGCGTTGCATCGACGTTGCTTTGGAATAAGGCGCATGACTTCAGTGTTCGCCATGAATGGGACCGCCTGAAAGCGACGCTGAACAACATCGCGCTTCTGCAGCCTCACTTTGACCGCGTTTGGGAATTCCAAGCCTGGAACCTGGCCTACAACGTTTCCAGCGAATTCGACGATTACCGCCAGCGTTACAACATGGTTGGTGAGGGCACCGATTATCTGACCCGCGGCGTCAAGCAGAATCGTCATGCATCGCGATTGGTCTGGTACACCGGATGGTTTTACGGCCAGAAGCTGGGCATGAGCGACGAGCGGAAGCAATTCCGTGAATTGTTCGCCGACGACGAAGTCTGGCACGAAGAACTGCTGGGCGAAGGCATTGCGGTGGATAGCCCCGAAGCCCGCGGGCCGATGGGCAAACCGGACAACTGGTTGGTCGGTCGGCTGTGGTTGAATCGTGGCTATGACCTGGTGGATTCCGGCGTCAAGATTCGTCGCCAAACGCCGATCAACTTCTACGAAACCGGTCCCAAGTGGCGGTTCAAGCACGCCGAGGCTATCGAGAAAGAGGGCGTGCTGGATGAACGAGCCCAGAACGCGTGGGAACTTGCATCGGAGGACTGGGGTGTCTTGGGCAACCGCAGCATTCCGGTCACCGCGCCGTTCACGATCAAGCTCGATCGCATCGACGAACTGAAGCGTCAACGCGACGAAAAAGATGAACAGTTCATCGAATTGGTCGGCGACACCACACAGACGGTTCGCGATGAACTGATAGCGAAACTTTCGGAAACCGAACGTGAGTTGTTGAATCGACCGCTGAGCGAGATGAACGGCGACGAATTCAATCTCCGTCGCGGGGCCGAGTTCAAGACCAAGCCGGCGCGGGCCGATGTCGCACGACGTACCGATCCGGATGTCCGATTGCGGGCCATTCGCTTGGCCGGCGAAATTGACGATCTGGAAGCCCGAATCAATAAGACCGAAGGCTATCGGAAGCAGATCAATTACCAGTACTGGAAAACACTGGCCATCGCCGAGCAGGAAGAACGAACCGTGCGTGCACGGCGGTTGGTTTACGAAGCGGAAAAAGCCAACGCGGACGCCGAACTGGACAAAGCGATCGAACTGTACGAAGAATCGTTCGCAATTTGGGCCGATATCTTCGACGACTATCCGATTCTGATCATCGACGACACCGCCGAAGATCTGCGTGATTCGATTCGTCGCTATGCCATCGCGATTGACAGCCAGGAATTCGACGAGGATTTCCCGCTGAAGACCTTCGTCGAAATGATGGACGAAGACGGCTACATGGATCCGGACTTGTATGAAAAAGTCCGTGAGACTCAGGCGTCCAAGTTGGAAGAACGCCAAAAGGAAAAGGAAGCCGAAGAGAAGCGGTTGGCTGAGGAAGCCGCCAAATTGGAAGCCGCCGAGAAGGCCAAGCAGCAGGAAGAAGCCGAATCCGAAGAGACCGATTCTGGATCAGAAAGCGATTCGTCCGGTTCCGAAGAGATGAACCAGGACGAAGCGTCTGAGGCGCCAGAGTCGGAAGCCGCTGAATCGGACGAACCAGAATCGTCTGAAAACGAAACGGAAGAAACCGACGCCGCGGACGAATCGTCGAACTGATTTCTGGGGCTTCGGCAACTCGCGTCGTGCAACGGCTTAGGCGGATGTTTGGTCCAGTGGATTCGCGGCGTCTGAAACGTCACGGCGTTGCCAAAGCGATGCGGCGACGCCCATAACCGACATGACGGCAATCCCGGCAAACACCATTCGGTGGCCTGTGATCCCCGGATGTCGGTCGATGACCCATCCGGTCACGGGACCAAAAAAGATGTCCGGCAGGAATCCGACCAGCGACACCAGGCCTGCCGCAGTGCCGACCAAGGTCGGTGGAATCTTTAAATCATCAAAGACGGCAAAGTAAACGCCGCGCAGACCATAGATCGCGGCCGCGGTGCAGGCCAGCAAGGTCAACAAGACTGGGGTGGCCGACAGGGTGAGCGCGGCCGGTCCGTTTGTCGGTCGATGATCGATGGCCAGCCAACCGTTGCCCACCGCGACTACGGCGAACAGCACCGCAAGCCATCCCATGCGTCCGGCGCGATCCGCCACCAGTCCGGCCGACAACGCGGCGATCGGTCTGGCCCAAAATGCCAGCGTTGTGACCCACGCGGCGCGCGACGAAGATGCGCCGTAAGCGTCGACCACGTAGATGCCATAGTTATCGATGCTCTTGTAGCCGCAGTAGGCGCACAGCACGATCCAGCCTTGCAGCCAGACGGATCGCCGGCGCAGGACCCGACCGATCGCCTGGACGTTGATGCTTTGGCCGGGGGCGTCGGCGTCCTGTCCAAGGTTCGCCGTGTCCGACGCATCGTTTGCTGGCCGTTTCAGGCCGAGCCAAATCATTGCACCGGAGGCGGCGACCGACAGGATTGCCAACAGCAGGATTGCTTGAAACGCGTCTGCTTCGCCACCGTCATCGACTAGGCTAGCGAAAACGAAACTAAACAGACTGGCAAGCAGTGCTGCAAATAGGCCGCGTCCGGCGTCCAGGATTCCGAACGCCCTGCCCTGGGTTTGTGTGCGTGCCAGGTCATGAGTGGCCCGAATCATCGGAGCCCAAAACAGCAAGATGGTGGTGACGCCAAATGCGGCATACGTCCAAAGCAAACGCGTGGCGCTGGGCTGTCCCCACAACGCCAACCCGCATGCCGCGGTTGATAGCAGTGCCAACGTCATCATGACGCGAGGGCCGAATCGATCGGCCAGCGGACCGCCGGCAAAATAGGCCACCGCGGCGACGATCCCATAAGCGGAAAACGCCAAGCCCAGATCGGTATTGGAGATACCCCACTGGGCCAGCATCACCGGCCGAAAAAGACGAGGCAGCACGAACGGCAGCACAAAGATGGCTTCGCCGGCGATCACCAGGGACCACAGACGCCACAGGGGCGAACCGGCGATTGATCTGAAAGACAAACCGTCGCTGCTTGATCGTGACTGGGAACGACTGTGTCGATCGGCTGGCCGATCAGCCAGCCGATGCGGACGAAGGACGCCGTTTCGGCTTATAGATTTCCGTCGCGGTTCCGAAGTGGATCTCACCGGCGTTCATCAACGTTTCCGACAGTGTCGGGTGGGGGTGAATCGCATCGGTGATGTCGTGGACTTCGCAACCCATTTCGATTGCCAGCACGGCTTCGGCGATCAGTTCGCCGGCACCACTGCCGACGATGCCGCAACCGATCACGCGGTGCGTTTCCGGGTCAATGATCCACTTGGTCAAACCGTCGGTGGTCCCCAGGGCCTGAGCGCGTCCACTGGCCGCCCATGGATAAACTTCCACATCCACCTTTCGGCCCTGGGCCTTGGCTTCTTCGACGGTGATACCCGCCCAGGCAATTTCCGGATCAGTGAAGACCACCGCGGGGATCGCGAACTTGTCAAACGCGACGTTCTTGCCGGCCAAGACTTCCGCGGCGACACGGCCTTCATGGGTCGCCTTGTGAGCCAGCATCGGATCACCGGCGACATCGCCGATGGCCAGGATCGACGGGTCGGCCGTTCGTTGCGAACGATCGCAGACGACAAAACCGCGTTCATTGACTTCGACCTTGGTGTTTTCCAGGCCCAGGCCTTGGGTGACCGGTCGACGACCGATGCTGACCAAGACGCGGTCAAAACGCTCGTTGCCGAAATGCTGTGGGCCTTCGAACGTGACTTCGATTTTGTCATCGACTTCGGCCATCGATCCGACTTTGGTGTGCAGCAGCACGCGGCCCTCGCACATCGAGTTGATCTGTTTGACCAGCGGTTTGACTAAGTCTTGGTCGGCACCGGCCAACAGGCGTTCGGCCAATTCGACGACGGTGACTTTGCTGCCCAGGTGGGCGTAAACGGTGGCCATTTCCAGACCGATGTAGCCGCCGCCGACGATCAACATTGTTTCCGGAACGTCTTTCAGTTCCAACGCACCGGTGCTGTCCATCACGCGGTCGCTGCCGATGTTGAACGCGCCGGGCATGGCCGGCACGCTGCCGGTGGCCAGGATGCAGTGGTCAAATGTCAGTTGGCCGCCTTCGGGGATCGATTCGTCGTCCCCTTCCAGTTTCATCGTGTTGGAATCGATGAACGATCCACGAGCGCGGATGACCGTCACGTTGCGTCGCTTGGCCAGACCACCCAAGCCGGACGTCAGCGTGTCGATCACTTTGTCTTTACGTCCACGCACGACGTCGATGTCGATTTTCGGTTTTTCGTCATAGACGACCCCCCAATCTTCTCGCAATTCATCGACTTCTTTGATGACTTTGGCGACGTGCAGCAGAGCTTTACTGGGGATACAGCCACGCAGCAGGCAGGTGCCACCCAGGCGTGGTTCGGCTTCGACGATGGTGACGTCCAAACCTTCGTCGGCTGCCAAAAACGCGGCCGCGTATCCGCCGGGGCCACCACCGAGAACGACAACAGGAGCGTGCATGAGTTTGTTTGTGTTTCAGCGAAGTAAAAAATCAGGGAAGCGATCAAAACGGTCGGCCGACCGAGTTCGCATGGATGTGTGTGTCACCGGTGGCGAACCGAGGTGCCGAAACCGGGATTTCCGAGAAAGGCCGGACGGCAAAATTCAGCCAACAAAAAAGGTACCTTCGAATCCGGCCCGCTGGGACCACCACCCGAAGATACCTTGGCGTTTGTTTTCTGTCCCTATTCGGGAATCGCGAACGAATCCGAAACTAGCGAGACAGGAATTCGACCACGCTGTTCGCGTCCACCGGCAGGCTGATGTCGCTTGCGCCGGGCAGACCCAAAATGGTCGCGGTCAGGTTTTCGCTATCGAAGGTCACCCAGTCCAACGCGTCGGGAGACGCATTGGCGATGACGCCACGATACAGGTTCTTCAAGTTTTCACGGTTGCGGACTTCGACGATGTCACCGGGGCGAAGCATGTAACCGGGCTTGGTGACTTTGACACCGTTGACACGGAAATGGCCGTGGGTGATGCCTTGGCGTGCTTGCGGGCGAGTCTTGGTGAATCCGACGCGTCGAACCACGTTGTCCAACCGACGTTCGCACATCAACAACAACAGTTCGCCCGTGTTGCCGACCTTGCGGCTGACATTTTCGAAATAGCGTCGCAGCTGACGTTCGCCCAAGCCGTAATAGTGCTTGATCTTTTGCTTTTCCATCAATGCCGCACCGTAGTTGCTGGGGCGGCGACCGCGGACGTGCATCCCCGGCGGCGAATCACGGCGGTCCAACGCACGAGCGGCGCCGGCGGTTTCGTAAATCAGGGTGCCCAGGCGTCGGTTCACGCGGGCTTTGGGTCCGGTATAGCGTGCCATGTGTTCGGAAACTCTCTTTTTGGCATCCTGAGATGCCACGGGTGGAACAGCCAGGGTGTGGGGACGATGCCCGTCACACCACGCGATCCGCGTTTCGTTGACTTCGGTCTTCCGTCACATGGTCCCATCGGATTGACGATCGGACGCGCCGCGGGGCCCAAGGGTGGGCCGACCAGTCGGCAAAAATGAAGCGGAATGAAAAAGCGTTCGCGCTGCGATGTTGGGAAATGGTGCAAGCGGCAGCGGTCGCCGGGCGTCGCCAGGGGCTGCAGCTCGCAACCGGAAAGTGTGGCAATTCGTCCGCGTTTTGGCAAGGCCAAGCGTCCCCCGTCCACAGGATTGCCCGTGATGTGCCGGGGTCAGACAGCCCGGCAGAAATTCGCGGCGGGATCGCCCTGTCGGTGGTGATGTTCTTTCTGGGGGGATCGTGGCCGAACATGACCGGCTAGGGTTGCCGATCCCGTAACCCTTTATCAACATGAAGGCACGAATTTTCACCTCAGGACCGGTTACAGGTGGTATGACCCAGCATCAAGACACAAACGATGCGAAAGTTTCAGTCGAGACGGCTGATTCGTCCTCCACGACCAGCCCTTGGAATGGCGGCTGGGACAGTGGAGCGGCGGGATTTGCCGCGGAGCCGGCGGCTTCGCTGTGGCAGGAAAACAACGGCAATTTCCTGGTGATGTTCGCTGTCGGTATCTTCTTTCTTGGATCCGGAGTGCTGGCCTGTCGCCAATTGCGTTTCGTCCCCCCCCGTTTTCCCGACGGACGAGCGATCCAGCCACCGGAGGATTCACTGATCCCGATTCCTGAAACCGGCGCCGAATCGGTCGATGACTTGGGCACCACCGGCGACGAAGCCGATGTGGACTCCGATGGGCTTGTCGGGGCGATTCAGCCGGTGATCCAAACGTCGCTCCAGAGACCAATGCCCGCCGCAGTGTCCAAGGCGAAGTCGACCAAGGTGTCATCGGGGGCTTCGTCCTACCGCATCATTGCTCGCGGAGCGGCGGCCGATCGCGGCAACATGATGCTGGCCGTTTACGATTCACCCGATGGTTTTAATGATCCTGCATCCGCGATTTATCGCGACAAAGTGCAGGTTCGCGATGGCGGGGCGACGTTTCAGTTGCCAGCGGCCAAGCTACCCCGCCGCTTCGCCGTGGCCGTTTACCATGACGAAAACGCCGACAGCCGTTTGAACCGAAACCTGTGGGGCATTCCGACCGAACGCTATGGGTTTTCCAATGACGCCCGTTCGCTGACGGGGCCTCCGTCGTTTGACCAAGCGGTCGTGCAGAAGTCAGATCATTCCGATCGGTTGGTGATAGCGGTTCGCTGAGCGGTCGCTTGATTGCGTCGCGTCAGTCTTCGACGACATCGACGACCAGGTTGTCGCGATGGATCACGCATTCGTAGGGACGGTGGCCCAACAGATCGCCGATCTGGTCGCTGTTGTGTCCTTTGATCTTGGTGATCTCGCTGCTGCGGTAATTGCTAAGCCCACGTCCGACCGTTCGACCGTCGGGGCCCACGACTCGCACGACGCTGCCGCGTGGGAAATTGCCTTTGACCCCGGTGATGCCGATCGCCAACAGGCTGCTGCCGCGTTCGGACAGGGCGCGGGCGGCTCCTGCATCGATGCTGATTTCGCCGATCACGCTGGCTGCCACGCCGATCCAGCGACGCCGGCCGCGAATCGTTTTCTCCTTGGGCATGAACAGTGTGCCCACCGGATTGCCCGCCATGATCTGATCCAACACGTCGTCTTGGCGACCGGGGCCGATGATGGTCGGGTGGCCGTGGGAAACGGCGATCTGCGCGGCTTTCAGTTTGGAACGCATGCCGCCTTTGCTGACGGTGTTGGTGTTGTCCGATGCCAGGCCCAATACATCGTCGTCCAGGCGACGAATCAAACCGATCGGATGGCTGTCGGGTTCATCGGGGTGACCGTCATACAGCCCTTCGATGTCCGACAGGATGATCAGCAGCGCGGATTCCAACAGGCCCGCGACGTGGGCGGCCAAGCGATCGTTGTCGCCAAAAGTCGTTCGCAGTTCGGCAACAGCGACCGAATCGTTTTCATTGACAATCGCGATCGCCCCAAGATCGTGAATGCCAAGCAGCGCATTGCGTACGTGCAGGTAACCGCTGCGGCGACGTAGATCGTTCCGGGTCAACAGCACCTGTGCCGCATGGCGTCCGTGGGTGGCGAACGACTGTTCGTAAGCACGGATCAAATCGGTCTGGCCAATCGCAGCGACGGCCTGCAAAGGACCCAGAGACTTGGGGCGGCCGGGAAGCTTCAGCTTGGCGACACCGGCGCCGACGGCCCCACTGCTGACCATGATCGTGTGACGACCCGAATCGGCGATGCGGCACAGTTGGGACGAAAGCCGCTGGACCCGCTGGATGTCCAACGTACCGTCGGGACGGGTCAGCACGCGGGTGCCGACTTTGACGACAACCGCTTCGGCGTTTTCGACGACCGCTTGTCGCAAAAGTTGTTCGGTCCCCGGGATTTCGCGGACGGCAAAATCGGGCGTATCAGCGTTCGATGACGGGTCTTGGCTAGGCTTGTCCATGGATGCCACCATTTTCCACGCGATCGCGTTGTCGGCTAGGGCGCTGCCGAAGCGGTGGCAGTGCGTGATTGCCGGTCGATCGGCATTCCGGCGGGTGGTGCCAGGTCGCCGTTTTTCGTTTCTTGCGGAGGGTCGATCGACCGTTAAGATTGATTGAGTACCGGGCCGGTCTGGTGCCGGGCGAAGAATGTCCGAGAATGACCACCGGCAACGGCGAATTCTTGGCCCCCATTACGGCAACCCCCCGATCTTCATGGCCGAACTGAATCACGAGTGCGGTGTCGCGGCGATATACCATCTGTCCGGCCGTGGTCGCAGCCCGATGTGCACCGAGCACGGCCCGCGACAAATCTCCCGCGTGCTGCCCCGAATGTTGCTGGACATTCAAAACCGGGGGCAACTGGCCGCCGGAATGGCCACCTATGATCCGGACCGACCTTCGCTGTTGCAGATCCGCAAAGATGTGGGGACGGTGACCGAGGTGTTTCGGCTGAATCATCGGGAAAAGACCGAAGCGTTGATGAAGCAGCTGGCCGGTCGGGCCGCGATCGGTCACACGCGATACGCGACGTGTGGGCAAGATGATCGCGAGTACGCCCAGCCGTTTGAGCGCGTCCACATCCACAAGCGAAAGTGGTTCTCGTTCTGTTTCAACGGTCAACTGTCCAACTACGGCCTGTTGAAGGAACGTTTGCTGGCCAACGGCGATCACCATCTGCGGTTGGACACCGACACCGAAATCATCATGCATGAATTCGGCCGGATCCTATCCCGCAGTACCGGTCCGGTTGACTGGGTCAGTGTTCTGCGCGAGGCCTGCGGCGGGTTCGACGGTGCGTACAGTTTGGCAATCCTGACCGCCGAAGGCGAAATGATCGTCGCCCGCGATCCGCTGGGCATCAAGCCGATGTGCTACGTGCACGAAGGTCCATTGGTGGCCGCGGCCAGCGAAAGCGTCGCTCTATTGAATTTGGGATTTGAAAACGACCAGATCAAATCGCTGCCGCCCGGACACGCCATCCTGGTCGATCCGGAACAAGGCGTGCGAATCGAATCGTTCATGCCATCGGAAAAGACCGCGCACTGTTTCTTTGAATGGATCTATTTCGCCAACGTTGCCAGCACCCTGGATGACCGCAGCGTCTATCTGAGCCGGACCAGCTTGGGCAAAGAACTGGCGATGGCCGAGCGGGAATTCAATAAGGTCGATCTGAATCCCGAAGACACGATCATTGTTCCGGTTCCCGACACCAGCAAAGCCGCCGCCGATTCGATGGCTTTCGAGTTGTCGATCCCGTCCCGCGAAGGTTTGATCCGAAACCGCTATGCCGGTCGCACGTTTATCGAAGGCGGCAATCGCAAAGCCAAGGCGGCCACCAAATACACTCCGCTGCGTGAAGTCCTGCAGGACAAACGTGTGATCCTGGTGGAAGATTCGATCGTCCGCAGCACGACCATGAACGTCTTGTTGGATCGTATCCGTGACGTCGGTGGGGCTCGTGAAATTCACGTCCGTGTCGCCTGTCCGCCGATCATCGCACCGTGCTTTTACGGCATCGATATGTCGACGGTCGATCAGCTGATCGCGCCGAAATATTTCGAAGCGGGTGAAGATCTCAGCGATGAAGCGCAGCAGCGTTTGGCCGACGATCTGGGGGCGGACACCTTGCGATATTTGCCCGTCGAAGCGATCAGTCGCGCGATCGGTATGCGAAGCGATCAGTTGTGCCGTGCTTGTGTGACCGGCCAGTATCCGACGTCGTGTGGCCAGCATCTGTATCAGATTGCGTTGGACAATCGCGGGGCTTCGGTCGATCAGCAGCGGACCTACGAGCAGTTGGCCGCAGCGATCGAAGCAGGGTGATTCGTTTCCGTCACGCGTGCTTTTTGCCTTTCCCCCGCGGCGTGGCTTTGTGCGTTACCGCGAGTGTTCCTGGTGCCTGCTGGTCGCTCAGCAGGCCGGTTTTTGCGGCTTGTGTTATTTCGGGTCGCGCTGGTGCGGCACGGCAGCGGTCGTTTGCCGCTTGAATGACAGTGATTCGGCGGCCCTTCATCACCTGATGGCGCAATGAAAAAGACCCCGACCGGTGTTGGGAAACAACGGTCGGGGCCTTCGTTGGTTTTGGCTGCGGATCGGATGATCCGGTAACTGCCAGGCTTGTCGCCCGGGCGACATTCGGCGCGAATGCGCGTGGGCGTTTTGGGAAGCAGCGTCGGGACGCTTACTTCAGCTCGACGGTACCGCCGGCTTCTTCGACTTCGGTCTTGACCTTCTCGGCGTCTTCCTTGGAAACGCCTTCCTTCAAGGTGGCGGGAACGCCTTCGACCATCTTCTTGGCTTCCATCAGCGAAGCGCCGGTGATGTTCTTGACGACCTTGACGACGTTCAGCTTCTTGTCGCCGAAGCTGGTCAGGACGACGTCGAACTCGGTCTTCTCGGCTTCGGCTGCGCCGCCGCCATCACCACCGGCTCCGCCACCGGCCATGACGACCGCGCCGCCACCGGCGGCCGGCTCGATGCCGTGAACGTCCTTCAGGTAATCGCTCAGCTCTTTGGCTTGCTTCAGGGTCATTTCGGCGATCTTGTCGCCCATTTCTTTGGTTTCGGCGCTGTATTCGGCGACCGCGGTTGCTTCTTCAGACATCTTCGGACCTCAAAAAACGATAGTGGGTTGCAGGAAGGAAAGGAAAAAAGGCGACGACGGTGCGTCACCGCGGCCGGGGACTACTCGTCGCCCTCGCCCTTTTGCTTGATTTGGCTGTTCAGCGTCTTTCCGGGGCCAAGCAGTGCACCGTTGAGGGTTGCACCCGGTCCCAGGATTTGACCGACCAGCATGGAGATTTGTTCTTCACGGCTGGGCCACTTGCTGACGGCTTTCAGTCCGTCGGCATCCAGGCGTTCGCCGTCCATCACACCGCCGTCGGCGCTGAATTCGGCGAACTTGTCTTCGTCTTTGTCCAGCCGGACGACTTCCTTGACCAACGAGACGAAGTCAGACGCTCCCCAGCACACGGCGACTTGACCGCCGGCACCTTCGAAGGCCGGAGCCAACGAAGATCCTTCGGTCGCACGTCGTGCCAGCGAATTCTTGACGACCATCAGGTTGATTTCCTTCGCGGCCAGTTCGCTGCGAAGTTCATTCGTCTTGTTGACGTCCATCCCGACGTAGCTGACTACGACGGCATCGGCGACGCCTTCCAAGCGGTTCTTGATATCTCGAGTGACGAGATCTTTGACGTATTTGCTCATAGGATTCTCAGGCCACCTTTTCTGGGGCCGCCTTTCGGTTACAAGGCGACTTTCACGCTGGGACTCATCGTGCCGCAGATCGCAATGCCCTTGACGTAGGTGCCTTTGACGGACTGTGGCTTCATACCGGTGACAAAATCAATAAACGCCGAAACGTTGTCGGCGATCTTCGGAGCTTCGAAGCTCAGCTTGCCCACCATCGCGTGGACGTTGCCGCCTTTGTCGTTTCGAAATTCGACCTTACCGGCTTTGTATTCCGAGACGACTTTGCCGACGTCCGGGGTGACCGTGCCGGCACGGGGGCTGGGCATCAAGCCACGCGGACCCAAGACGCGACCGAGCGGGCCGACCAGGCCCATCATGTCGGGGGCGGCGATGCAGACGTCGAAGTCGGTCCAGCCGTCTTTGATTTTTTTCGCCAAATCGTCCTGGCCGACTTCATCGGCACCGGCTTCTTCGGCGGCTTTGGCCGCGTCGCCCTTGGCGAACACGACGACACGCTGCGTCTTGCCGATCCCGTGCGGCAACACCAGGCTGCCACGGATGATCTGGTCGGCTTGGTTGGGGTCGATGCCCAGACGCATGTGGATTTCGACCGTTTGGTCGAACTTGGTCGAATCGTACTTCTTCAGCACTTCGACCGCTTCGCCCAGCGGCAACGGGCTGGACGGCTGCTTTTCGAGCGCAGCGCGATAACGCTTGGATTTTTTACCCATAGGGTCACGACTCATCGGTTGTGTCGGGTGGTTTGGCGAAGCTCACCTGTCCCGTCGGATCGACGTCACCGTCTGTGGGGCGATGCCGAGTTTTACGGTCATCACGTGGACGGGACGCCACCGTCGGCGGCAAGATTCTCCCACTTCACCGTCACCCACTTTCGTACACGTATCCGCACCAGATTTTGCCGTTCCGGTTGGACATCGCGTCGGCCAAGATGGCGACGGGTCGGGCGGACGCCCGAAGGACCAAGGATCGTGTCGAAAGATTCACGTGACGTCAACGCCAGTTGAAGGATTTGTGTAAGAATTTGGCCCGCCACGGTGTTCGGATTGCTTGCCCCAACGGCTGGCGGCTGAAAAGATGACGCTATGCCCGATGATGATCGCCCCAAACCGACCCCGGAATCTGTCCTGCAGAAGCACTGTCAGCCGTGTGAAGGCGGTATGCCCACGCTGACCGGCGACGAATTAGACGCTTTGATGCCGATAATTCCCCGCTGGTCGGTGTCGAACGACGGCGGTTGGATTCGCCGCAGATTCAATTTCCGCAATTTCGTCGAAGCCGTGGGCTTGATGAACGAAATTGCCGCCTTGGCCGAACGGGAACAGCATCACCCCGATTTGCATCTGACGGGCTATCGGCACCTGACGGTCGAGTTGACCACCCACGCGATCGGCGGCCTGAGCGAAAACGACGTCATCTTGGCAGCGAAGATCGACCAGCTGGCGGATTCGCCCGGCCAGGGTTCAAGCGACCGATGAAGGATTTACCACCGATCCCGCGGGCTCGGGCTTTGGCGCTGCTGATGGAATGCGAGGGGGATTACCTGTGGAGCCCCCAAATGTGCCGTGAAAAACGGGTCCCCGAATCGTGGATCGACGCACTGCTGGACGTCCATGAGTCTGGATTTGTCCACGACGGTCAGACGATTTACGTCGACGCGCCGCCGGGGGATACATCAGCCGGTCCGGGCCGACAACGCATCACCAACCAGTACGCCGGGGTGTCGGACGTCAAGTTGGCCATCGCCATCGCTCGGCAATTCGGCTTGGACGTGGAACGCTATCAGGCGACGTCAATGACCCGTCGGCGTGTCGTTCACCAGATCCAGCAAGCGATCGAAGAAGGTGAATGAGCCGCGGGGCCTGCACGTGAGCGTGCCGGTGCGGTTGCCCTGTCAGAAGTCGCGATTGCCTTAGAAGCAACCGTGGGTTGCCGGCCTTGGCGTGCGGCATGCCGCACGCCAAGAAGCAAGGTCTACTTCCCCCGTTCATGTCGCGATCGACATCATGGGGCGGTCAGATCAGGCTGATGCGACGGCGGCACCCATCGACTTGGCGGCTTCGGCCAAGGCGTCGGCTTTGTCCGTCTTTTCCCAGCTGAATTCGCCGTTGGGGCCGGGCTCGCGACCGAAGTGACCGTGCGCCGCGGTGGCGCTCATGACCGGTCGCGTCAGCCCCAGTTCTTTGATCAGACCACGCGGCGTCAGGCTGAAGTGATCACGGACCAACTGGACCAGCGACGATTCGTCGATCTTGCCGGTGCCGAATGTGTTGACGTTCACGCTGACCGGTTCGGCCACGCCGATCGCATAGGCCAATTGGACTTCGACTTCGTCGGCCAAGCCGGCGGCGACCAAGTTTTTGGCGACGTAGCGGGCCATGTAGGCGGCACTGCGGTCGACCTTCGACGGGTCCTTGCCGCTGAACGCACCGCCGCCGTGACGGCCGCGGCCGCCGTAGGTGTCGACGATGATTTTACGGCCGGTCAGGCCGGTGTCGCCGTGCGGCCCACCGATGACAAACTTTCCGGTCGGGTTGATGTGATAGGTGATGTCGCCCTTGACGTATTCGGGCGGCAAAACCGGCTTGATCGCCTTTTCGATGATCTGTTGCTTGGCTTCTTCGGTGATCGAATGGCCGTCGGGCGTCAGGATCGATTCGTCGTGCTGGGTGCTGACGACGACGGTGTGCACGCGGATCGGCTTGTTGTCGGCACCGTATTCCACGGTGACCTGGCTCTTGCTGTCCGGTCGCAACCAGGGCAATTCGCCCGATTCACGCAACTGGGCCAAGCGTTCGACGATCCGGTGGCTCAGGTGGATCGGCAACGGCATCAGCACGTCGGTTTCGTTACAGGCGTAACCAAACATCAGGCCTTGGTCGCCGGCGCCTTGTTCGCCTTCGACGTCGCTGGCCTTGTCGACACCTTGGGCGATGTCGGCCGATTGTTCGTGGATCGCGTTGAAGACCCCGCAGGCGTCGTAGCTGAAGCCGACGTCACTGTGGATGTAGCCGATCTTCTTGATGGTGTCGCGAACGACTTTTTGGACGTCGACGTAATGCGACGTGCGGACTTCACCGGCAACGACGACTTGGCCGGTGGTCACCAGGGTTTCCACCGCAACGCGGGCGTCGCCCGGATTGGGGTCGTTCGCCAGAATGTCGTCGACGATGGCATCGGAAATTTGGTCAGACACCTTGTCAGGGTGGCCCATGCTGACCGATTCGCTGGTGAACAGATAAGTGTTCGATTCGTTAGTCAAAACGTGTCTCCGAGGTTGGGGACGCGCACAGTCGTTGGGGCTCCGTTGGCAATGGAAGCAGGGAAACCGGAACGCGTCGGGTCAGAAATGATTCGGCGGGCAGACGTCGCGGACTCACGGGCCAGTTCCGACACGTCGCTACATTAACCCGTCGCCTTAAAATTGAGAAGAACTCAGCCGCGGTGGTGGGCCAGATTCACGTTCGGCCAATAACGTTTACAACAATTGTGTGGGCACCCGCCACTTCTCGTGCCTTTCCCCCTGGTCGCACCCCGCTATCGCTCGTGCCGTTGAACCTGTCCAAGCCGAAAGCCGCACCGACCGCCCCGCCGGCGGCGGCCGGGATCGATGTTGCCCAGCCACAGCACGGCGTGACCCCGGCACTGGCCGCTTCGCTGGCCCTGCACTTTTTTTTGATGGTGGCGATCGGATTCGCTTTGGTGCGGCGCAGCAAGGGCACCGGGGGCCCGCCGGATCGGGAAATCGGCATCGCGGTGGTCCAGCGGATGCCCGATCGCGATCGGTACACCGATGCCGCGGAACTGCAAACCGAACCGACGCCCGATGCCAGTACCGACGCGTCGTCCAGCAGCTCCGCCGCCCCACCCGCCGATTTTGCCCCGCCCATCGATATGGCGGGCGTGCTGAAACAGTTGACCGAAGACGCGCGGCCCGTCACGGGAACCGGATTGGCCGGTGAAAGCAACGTGGACGGCGACGACTTGGCCGGCGACAACGGCCAGGGGCGGCCCCAAAACCTGACCAAGAAAAAGGCGTCCCTGTTTGGCGTCAGCGGTTTCGGGTCACGTTTTGTCTATGTGATGGATCGCAGCGACAGCATGAATGGTCACGGCGGTCGGCCGCTGAAAGCCGCCAAGTCGGAACTGCTGCGAAGTCTGGGGACGCTGTCAGAATTGCAGCAGTTTCAAATCGTTTTTTACAACGACAAACCCACCGCCTTTCAATCCGGCGGTTCCGTCCAATTGATCCAAGGCCAGTCCAACTTGGTCGATGCGGCCAAGAACTACGTTCGGTCCATGCGTGCATTCGGAGGCACCGAGCACGGCGTGGCACTAAAAATGGCCCTGCGGATGCGTCCTGACGTGATCTTTTTTCTGACCGACGCCCGGATCCCGCGGTTGTCGTCTTCCCAGTTGCGTGAAATTCGCCAGCGGGCGGTCGAAAGCGGGACCACGATTCACGCCATCGAATTCGGCACCGAACCGTCGCGACCGACCGACAGCTTTCTGATCGACTTGGCCGGCCAGAACGGGGGCCAGTACCAATACGTCGATGTGCGAAAGCTGTAAAACGGCATGGCCGACCGGAAAACGGCATGACCGAGTGGCGACGTTATTGGCGGTCGCTTAGCCGATGGCGGCTGATCCAGTCGTACAGTTCCGGGGTCGCATAGGTGGCCGACCAACAGTTGTGGCCGATGTGTTCCATCGTGGTGAAGCGGATCTTTTCACCGCCCGCCTGGCGGATCGCGTCGACCATATCAACACTTTTTTCAAACGGCACGGCTTTGTCCTGGTCGCCGTGAAACGCCCAGACGGGAACATCCACCAAAGCGGACGCCTTTTCCGGTTCGCCGCCGCCACAGACGGGAACGACCGCGGCAAAGCGATCGGGATGGCCACAGGCCAGCGTCCAAGATCCATACCCGCCCATGCTGAGTCCGGTCAGATAAATCCGGTCGGTGTCGACGTCATGCTGCTGGATGATGTGATCCAGCAATTCGACCAGACGTTGTTGTTGCGTCGGGCTTCGCCATTGATCTTCGCGCGGGCACTGCGGGCTGACCAGCAGGTACGGCATCGCATCGCCGCGTGCGGCCTTCATCGGCGGACCCCATTTCGCGACCAGCGACAGCGGGCCGTTGCTTTCCCCGCGCCCGTGCAAGAACAGCATCATCGGCATCTTGTCGCCTTTGAAGTCGTCGGGGATCGACAGCAGATACTGGATTTCGCCGCCGTCGCTTGTTTTCAACGACGCTTGTTGCTGGTCACCGATGGCGTGTTGGGGCTGTTCGGATTTTTCGGTGGCCCGCCGCCCGGCGTCTTGGGCGGACGCCGCCGGTGCGAACAGGACTGCCAACATTCCCGTCACGACGATGGATCCAAGAATGCTGCGGCGAAGACGTGGCTGGTTGCAGTCGAAGATGTGGTGCACGATGGTTGGGCTCCGGGCGGCGGTGGGACGCCAAGTCGGGCCGGCACGTTTGGGCGAACACGCGGGGCGACTCGGCGGTTCAATTTTTCGCAGTGTATCGCAGTCGACACGGCCGCGTTGGGTTCGCCAGCACCGGGGGGCCGGCCGAACGGATTCCCCGAAAGCCCTACCGAAAATCGACCGTCCGTGGGTATCCTGGCGTCCATGTTCGCGCAAGAATCCTCGTCGGCCTTCAACACCAGCGTCGTGCTGTGGGCGGTCGGCGTCGCGATCGCCGTCGGGCTGTTGGCGGCTTCGGCCAACCGGCGACAAACATCCTTGGTTGAAATTCTTCGCGACTTCGTCAAACGCAACCTGCCCGACGACGACCAAACCACCGACGAAACCAAAGAATGACCAAACGCGTTTTCATCCATACCGTGGGCTGCCAGATGAATGTGCTGGACAGCGAAATGGTGATCGCCGATCTGAAACGCCACGGCTACACCGTGGTGGATTCGGCCAAGGAAGCCGATTGCGTTCTGTACAACACATGCAGCGTGCGGGAACACGCCGAAGAAAAAATCTACAGTGCCCTGGGGAAACTGAAGAACGTCAAAGACCACCAGCCCGACAAGACGATCGGCGTGATGGGGTGCATGGCGCAAAAGGACCAGCAAACGATCTTCCGTCGCGCCCCGCATGTCGACTTGGTCGTCGGCCCCGGCCAATTGCACACGATTCCCGAAATGCTGCAGCGCATCGAATCGGGCCAAGGACGTCAGATGGCGGTTTCGCTGGCACGCAAAGATGGCAAGCAGTCGATCGTCGCACGCAGCCACGAAACGTTCGACCCGTTGCGTGATCCCGGCATGCGGCCGACGCCTTTCCAGGCCTATCTGCGGATTCAAATCGGTTGCGACAAGTTCTGTACGTACTGTGTGGTGCCCAACACCCGCGGACCCGAACAGGGACGACCGCCCGAACAGATCTTGGCGGAAGCAAAGGTCTTGGCCGATCAGGGATGCCGTGAAATCACACTGCTGGGGCAAACGGTCAACAGTTACAAGTATCGCGACGGCGACGATACGTCCGATCTGGCCGACCTGCTGATCGATCTGCACGAGATTGATGGGATCGAACGTTTAAAGTTCGTGACGAACTATCCCAAGGACATGACCGAACGCTTGTTGCGGACCGTCGCCGATTTGCCCAAGTGTTCGCCGTACCTGCATGTTCCCGCGCAAAGCGGCAGCGACGAAGTGCTGCGGCGAATGAAACGCGGTTACACCGTCGGTGATTACTTGGAAATGATGGAACGTATCGAACGGTTCCTGCCCGAAGCCGCGGTCAGCAGCGACTTTATCGTCGGCTTCTGTGGCGAAACCGAGGAAGATTTTCAAAAGTCGGTCGATCTGATTCGTCGCTGTCGATTCAAAAACAGCTTTATCTTCCAGTACAGCGTCCGCAGCGGAACCAAGGCGGCCCAGCGCTTCGAGGACGACATTCCGCGGGACGTCAAAGTACGTCGCAACAATGAATTGTTGGCCGTCCAGGATGAAATCGCGAAGGAAGACAACTTGAAGTTTGTCGGTCGTGAAGTCGAGGTCCTGGTCGAAGGCCCCAGCAAGAAAGCGTTGCGGGAAATGAACAACGACGCACAGGCCGACGATGGCGATGAAGACAACGCATCGGCATTGATCCAAATGACGGGACGGACCATTTGCGACCGGATCGTCGTCTTCGATGGCAACCGTCGCCAAGCCGGGCAACTGATGGACATCGTCGTGGACGACGCCAGTTGTCATACCCTGATCGGTCGTGTCAAAACTGTCGATGTGGTCAGCATCGGTGTCTGATCCTCTACTGGACGGTTGGTGATTCTCCGGTGCAATGGCTTGTCGGTTGGTCGGTTCTTTTCTTGTGAATCTATTTCAATATGTCTGATGCGATAACTGTCGATGAATGCGTGATCCACACCTTGGCCAATGGCATGACCGTGCTGGTCCAGCCGATGCCGTGGTTACGCACCGCCGCGTTTTCGTTGTCAATGGCGGCGGGAACCGAATCGGAACCGGACGATCGGCCGGGCTTGGCGTCGATCGTTTGCGAAATGGTCCAGCGCGGTGCCGGTTCCCACAGCAGCCGTGACTTGGTGGCGATTCAAGACGCACTGGGGATCGATCGATCCAGCGGAGTTTCGAATCGGTTGACCAGTTTCAACGCAGCGATGCCGGCCGATTCGTTGCACAAAGCAATGGAACTGTACGCCGACGTCGCCCGGCGACCGCACTTGCCCGCCGACCAGTTGGATGACGCTCGGATGATGGCAATGCAGGAATTGCGTGCCATCGAAGACGAACCCGCGTCGAAAGTCATGCGCCGCGTGCGTCAGTTGCAATACGGAGAACGGCTGGGTCGCAGCGCCGGCGGCACCATCGACGGACTCGGTCAAATCGCCCAAGACGACGTCCGCGATTACTTCACCGGTCACTATCACGCCGGTCAGTCGATCTTGGCAGTTGCCGGCAAAGTGGATGCATCCCGGGTGATCGACTGGGCCGAGCAACTTTTTGGGGATTGGAAGACCGGAACCGCCAAGCCGCCGATGACGCCCGATGGGCATCCAGCCCGCGAACACATCGCCGCCGACAGCAACCAGACGCATTTGGGGTTTTCTTTCGATTCGCTTCCCTATGGTCACGACGACTACTTTGCGATGCGTGCCGGAATCGGGATTCTGGGTGACGGAATGAGCAGTCGGTTGTTCGACCGTGTCCGCGAACAGCGTGGGCTGTGTTACACGGTTTCGCTCAGCTGCAACTCTTTGAAACAGACCGCGGGCGTTTTCGGGTACGCGGGAACGACACCACCACGTGCACAAGAAACCTTGGACGTGACGCTGCGGGAAATCCGGAACCTGACCGATGATTTGCAACAGGCGGAACTGGATCGCTGGAAAGTCCGAATCCAAAGCAACCTGATCATGGAACAGGAATCCAGTTCATCGCGGGCGTCATCCTTGGTCAGCGATTGGTACCAACTGGGGCGGTTGATGTCGTTGCGGCAATTGGAATCCGAAATCGAATCGCTAACGCTGGACCAGATCCGGCAGTATTACCAAGACCATCCGCCGGGACGTTTTCGCATCGTTGTTCTCGGGCCCGACGATCTGCAAGTCGAAGCGGACGACGCCTGATCGTTGTGGCGGTGATGGTTCGGAACTCGTGCAAACGTCCGAGCCATCACGAATCACCCTGATGATCGCGTCTTGACCGATAGCGTTACCAAAGACAAATCGAATGCCAGAATTCAAACAAGCCGAATTGCCGAACGGGTTGCGGATCGTTGCCGAAGTCGACCGACGTGGGTACAGCGCGGCGATGGGCTACTTTGTCCGCGCCGGTGCCAGAGACGAAGTCGATCGCGAAGCGGGGCTCAGCCACTTCCTGGAACACATGATGTTCAAAGGAACCGACAAACGATCGGCCGCCGACGTCAATCGCGAACTGGACGAATTGGGGGGCAACAGCAACGCCTACACGACGGAAGAACAAACGGTTTACTACGCCGCGGTGTTGCCCAAGTTTCAAGATCGCTTGGTCGAATTGTTGACCGACATGCTTTCGCCCGCCCTGCGGGACGAAGACTTTGACACCGAACGCCAAGTCATCTTGGAAGAAATCGCCAAGTACGAAGATCAGCCGCCCTTTGGTGCGTTTGAACGCGCGATGGAAAACCACTTCACTCCCCGCGGACTTGGCCGTCGCGTGTTGGGTACCCCGCAATCGATCGCCGCGATGACGTCGGCCGACATGCGTGCGTATTTCCATCGAATGTATCGGCCCGAGAACATTGTCTTGGCAGCCTCCGGGAACGTCGATTTTGATTCACTGGTCGATGACGTCGCGACGTTGACCGCGTCGTGGTCGCAACGTCCGGAATGCCCGACGCCCAAGGCCGATCCGGCCGACACCGTTCCCGATGGTGTGTCGGACGAATCACGCTTGCCCATTCATGACGCGTCGCAGGCCTACTTGGTCAAGATGATGCCGGGGCCGTCGATGCGAGACGCCGACCGGTACGCGGCACGAATGTTGTTGTCGGTGCTGGCTGATGACGGCGGCAGCCGACTGTTTTGGGAATTGATCGACACCGGCCGCGCGGAAGTCGCCGCGATGTGGCCTCAGGAATTCATCGACGACGGGGCGATTTTCAGCTATCTGGTTTGCCCCCCCTCGGAATTGGATTCTTGCGAACAATTGATGGACGATTTGCTGGGGCGACTTGTCCAGCGGCCGGAACAGTTCGCGGTGACCGACGATGAACTGAAGCAAGCGATCGGCAAAGCATCTGCGGCTTGTATCATGGCCAGCGAACGCCCCGGAAACCGTTTGTTCGGAATCGGCAGTCGCTGGTTGACGTGTGGCGAATACGTCAGCACCGATCAATTGCTGGATTTGTATCGGGGGGTGGATTTGGCCGCCGTCATGAACGCCGCTGAAAAATACCTACAGCCCACCAGCGTGACTCGGGTATTGGCTGCTGCCGACACCGAACCCGTCGGATAAGCTGAACGACATCGCGTCGGGGCGGCATTGCCGTCGTCCAAGACGCACCATGCACGTGTCTGTTGCAGGATTCCGAATGTCGACGCCGGATTCATCATCATCGCTGCCGTCGGTGCCCGATCTGTTGCGGATGGGGGATCGAATTGCTGTATTGCCCGTCATTCACGGCAGCGGTCAATTCGCGTTGACCGTTCGTCGCTGGTTGCTGGAAGAAGAATACGACTGTGTGGCGTTGCCGTTGCCCCCGTCGTTTCGCGACCAAGTCGAATCCGCCGTCTTGGATTTGCCCAGCCCGTCGATCGTGATTCAGCCACATGGGGATTACGGCGATCCGTCGGGCGAAGCGTCGTCATGGTCAGAATCCGCCTGGGAGGACGACGACGATGATGAAGACGATTTCGATATGGTCCAACCGGTCAGCTATGTGCCGATCGACCCGTGCCAGCCGGTGATCATGGCGATTCGCGCCGCAATGGGCGAACACATCGCGCGGGCTTACGTCGACTTGGAAACGGATCCGTTTTGGCCGTATTCATCGGTGATGCCTGATCCGTACGCCGTCCGACACGTGTCCCCGGAACGATTCGCCGCGGCTTTGCTGCCCTTTATCACGCGACCGCCGGATGAACAAACGCGAAACCGAATCGTTCACATGGCGCATCGCTTGCGTCAATTGGAACAGCGGTGCGAAAAGATTTTGTTCGTCACCAGTGTGCTGCACTGGCCGTGGGTCCGCGAAGCCTATCACTTGATGGATGACGACGCCGAAGCCGATGACCGTTCGGCGACCCAAATGGTGTTGCCCGAACATGACGATGTTCAACCGCCGGTTCGCTACGCGGTTGATCCCAGGACGCTGACATTTTTGTTCGGTGAACTGCCCTTCATCACCGGTTTATACGAACGTGCCCGCAGCGAACTGGAAGACGACGAAGACTTGCAGATCGACGGCGTCAAAGAACTGTTGATCGCCGCCCGATCTTCCTATCGCAGCGAACTGGGCAACCGGGCGCGAAACGTGACGCCGTTGTTGTTGTCCAAGTGTCTGCAGTACATCCGAAACTTGTCGTTGATTCATCGACGGATGACACCGGACCTGGTCACGATCGTCACCGCGGCACAGCAGATCTTGGGTGACCAGTTCGCGGTGCACGTTGCCGAAAATGCCAACGATTACCCCTACGTCGATCCGTTCGACGGCGAATCGGCCACGTCGATGGGGTTGCCGGTTGCGACGCTGGGCATTGACCAGGCACGATTGGCCGATGGTGAAACGGTGTCGATGGTCAACCGATTGCCGGGACCGCCCATGACATGGCGAACGCTTCAGTTGCAACGACGTCCACGCACCAACGACAAACAACGCTGGGCTTATCAGTGGAACCCGTACAGCCAATGCAGCTATCCGCCGGAAGATTTGCGGATCGAAAACTTCCGGACACGAGTGTTTGAACGGGCCAAAGCCATCATGGGCAATGATTTGGCACGGACCGAAAAGTTCACCACCAGTGTCAAGGACGGCATCGATATCCGCGACACGTTGCGGCATTGGTACGAAAAAGAAATCTATGTCAAAGTCATTCCGCCCAGCCGCGGAACGTTGGACGCATGTGTCATGTTGTTTGACAGTCCGGCCGATCCACGTGACTATCCATGGCGGACGACTTGGTTTGCCGAACACGAAACGGAATCAACGTTGGCACTGTTTGCCACCGATTTTCGGCGCGAAATGGTCGGCCCCGGGATCGGATTGTCCGTCTATGGCGGTGCCCTGTTCTTGTATCCGCCGATCATCATTCCCGACGTCTGGCTGGATCCAAGGTTGGATTTCACCGAGACGTTGGAAGAACGCTTGTTGGCGGCCGCATGTTTACACAGCAACAGCGGTCAAATCGTTTTGTTATCCGCGTTGCCGCCCGGTGCGGGATTCCGACGACTGGCACGCAGATTCAAGAAACATTTGGTGCACGTTCCGCTGGGATCATTCAGCGATGAACAGGTCAAACAACTGCGGATGGTTCACGTTTTGAACGGCAGTGAAGTTCGCAGCTACGCCGAAGAATTCATTCGCAAGATTTGATGGCCGACGTCGGTCTGGCTTTTTCTTTTAAGACGCGTTGGCCCCAAGTGTTTCCTTCAACATTTGGACCCGGTCGATCCAACGTTGACTGACCTCACGTAATTGATCCAGGTGTTCGGCATCGGTCGTCTGTTCTTCTTTCGCCGCGTGCTCCAATTCCGCCGCCAGGCGAACATCTTCGTCATCGGCAACATACCGCAGGCAGCTTTTCAACGTGTGAGCGGCACGTGTCAGTTCGGCAAAGCGTCCCTGGCGATGGTGGCGGTCGACGCGACGCAAAAGTTCAGGCACTTCTTCCAAGAAAGCGTCGCATAGCGAAACCGCGATTTCCTCGCTTCCGGCGCTGTGCCGCATCAACCGCTGCTTCATCGTGTCGATGTCGATCGATCCCTCGTCGTGATTCGTTTGCGACGCGTCAGGTTGTTCCGCCGCAGATGTGGTTTGGTCCTCGGCGGACGTATCGGGCGGTTCGACTTGAGACGACTGCTGCTGATCCGCGTTTGATTCTTGGTCGGGCACGCTGTCGGGATCGGTCAGTCCGCGGATGGTGGCGACCAACGTGGACAGGTCGACCGGTTTGGTGACGAAGCCGGACATGCCGGCGTTTTGACAAATCGTTTCATGCTCCGCCGTGACATGCGCGGTCAGTGCAATGATCGGCGGCGGCGTACGTTTTCGCTTTTGAAAGTATTTCAGGATCTCCGCCGTCGCTTCGGTTCCATCCATCTTGGGCATCTGCAGGTCCATCAAGATGCAATCAAAGTTTCCAGCCGTCGCTTCACCGACTGCCGCCTGGCCATCGACCGCCGTCGTCACGGCATATCCCGCCTGTTCCAACTGTTGCCGGATCACCAATCGATTGACTTCGCTGTCGTCGACCAGCAACAGATGCCCTTCGGTCGGCGCGGCCGATGTGACCGGATCAGTCGAATCTTCGGACCAAGCGGGCGAAAGATCGAATCGGTCGGTGGTCGTTTCTTCCAAGCGTGGCGGCGACAGTCGACGTGTGCCATCCGGATCGTCAGGATCCCAAAGAAACCGCAGGGTTTCGATCAGTTCATCGGGAGTGACGGGTTCATTCAACGCAATTTCACGGCGGGTTCCCATTCGCGGTGTGTCGACACCCACGACTTGGATCCAAATGATGTCGTCCCGAGTGCGATCGACCCAGCGTTGCCATGACGTGGGACCGCTGCACCGAACGATCCAAGTGATACGACCGTTTTGTTTCAAGCTGGGCGTGTCTTTCAGGTTCAATCGTTTGATACCCAAAAAGTCCACGGTTTCTTCGATCGCCGAATCCATGTTGGGGACGCCCGTCTGGATCACGGCGGTTGCATCCGAGGCCAGCGGCGGAGGGCTGCTCTGTGCCTGATGCGGTGCATCTTCGTGATTGTCTTTGGGATCGCTGGACGACTGGATCGGCAATGGCAATCGGCAACTGAAACAGCTGCCGACATTGGGTTGGCTGACCAAATCGATTCGTCCGCCCATGCGCCGCACCAAGCCATCGCTGATCGACAGCCCCAACCCGGTTCCGCCAAAGGATCGTTTCGTTCCGACTTCGCCTCGTTCGAACGCGGAAAAAACGGCACGTTGTTTTTCCGTGGGAATGCCCACTCCGGTGTCGGCGACTTCGATCAAGAAGAATGGCCGTGATCCCGCGACGTCAGGGTCGCTTTCGAGGGACAGTCGCACGCGGACTTCGCCCAGCGGGGTGAACTTAATGGCATTGCCGATCAAGTTGATCAAGACTTGGCGGATGCGTTTGGGGTCACCGACCACATCCCGCGGCGTATCCGGCTGAATCGACAAGATCAATTGAAGTGGTTTTTCGGCGGCCCGGACGGCCAACGATTTGAATGCGTTGTTCAAGCAGTCGTGAAGGTCGAACGGACGCGGGGCGATCTCCACACGCCCGGCTTCGATGGCGGCGAAATCCAGAATGTCTTCGATCACGTCGCTCAGCGACTGCGCGCTTTGTCGAATCATCTGAACATATTGATGTCCCCGCGGCGTCAGTTCTGTTTTGGATAGCAAATCGATCAGGCCGGTGATCCCGCCCAGCGGCGTCCGCAATTCATGGCTGACGCCCGCCATGAATTCGGTCTTGGTGCGGTTGGCGGCTTCGGCGGCCGCTTTGGCACTGCGAAGCGTTTCGATCGCACGTTTTTGCAGGGTGACGTCACGGACGATGACCGCGCATCCCTGTTCATCGCCGACGGGAATCGTATGAACGGCGACTTCACTTTCGAATTCGGATTCATCCTTGCGGACGATCGTCAACTCGTGTCGTGCCGCTCGAGGGATTGCGGCCCAACGATTGCGTGCACTGAAGTTCGGTGAACCAAAAATGGATCCGGTCAAAGGCATTGCGATGTCTTCGAAACGCTGTCCCACCATTCCGTCGCCGAACAGAATCGTGGCGGCCGGATTGGCTTCGACCACGATCCCATGGGCGTCCAATAGAACGACCGCGTCGGCGGCCGAATCGAACAACGCTCTCTTGCGGGCTTCGCTAGCACGGAGGGCCATTTCGCCCAAATACTTGCGCGTCACGTCCCAGAAAATGATCTGGATTCCCACACAGTTGCCGTCGCGGTCGTATTCAGGCGCTTTGAACACCTGGGCATAGCCGGTCTTGCCGTCCAGCGTTGGGTGTTGCTCGATCTGGTCGACGTTTTGCCCTGAATCCATCACGCGAAGATCGTCGGACCGGTATTTCTGTGCGATCTCCGGTGCGAACAAGTCGTCATCGGTTGACCCGATCACTTCGTTCAGATCCCGGCCCAGGTTGCGACAGTAGATCTCATTGGCGTACGTCACCACGCCGTCGCGATTCTTTCGGCTGACTTGCAACTGCATCCGTTCCATCAACGCTTGGAACGTGCTTTCGCTTTGGTCCAGCAAGTGTTGCGTTTCCTGGCGACGAATGACTTCGTTGCGCAGGGCACGGTTGGCGCGTCGCACTTGTTGGGTGCGCCGGAACACCCGCTGTTGCAGCGATCGACGCAGGGCCAAGCGTCGTCGTCGTCGGTCTTGCAATCGGTAGTGAAACCACCACAGCGCCAGCAGGGCCAGGATGGTCCAAACCCGTTCCATGCCGAAACCTTCGATCGACGACATCCAGGTCGTTTCGTGCGGTCCGCCGGCATCACCGATCAATTCGGCCGATGCCGCGGCGCTGCGGATCATCGGGGCCAAGCCCGGGATGACGACCGCCAGCAACAGCGACGTCATCAATAACGGCATATGGCGACGGGGCAGATAGCTCCACGCCAGCGGCACGACAAAGGTCGCGACCACACAGACATGCAGCCACGGCGGCGACAATCCATCGATGGTCGCCAATAGGGTCGCCGGAATGACCCAGGGAAGTGGTCGGTACCGCCAACGTGACGGTCGCAACAAATTGGAAGTCAGTCGATTCATCAGCCGTCGTCGTCATCGCGATTTGCCGGGCAAGACGAACCCTTGCCGACGCCCGATTGCCCCATTGTACCTGTCTTGGCCGTCACAACAGTCACAAACGGATCGATTCGGTTGCCCGCAGGGTTTGCGGGACCCGTCTTTTTTACCCACGTCGAAAACGTGTCGTAGTGTCCCTTTAGAGAGTGAGCGGGCCAGTCCTTGGTCCAATCGCTAAGTCTTGTCGGTCGGTCGATGCCGAACGTCGGGGCTTGGTCAGCCTTGCTCCCTGACAAAGGCAAGACGTCCGAGAGGATGATCGCGCAAAACCACGGGTCCGTGGGTGAGCCGGCAAAGCGATTTGTCGGCGTAGCCTCAGGAAAGCCGGGTTGCCGAGGGAAACGGTTGTCATGGTTCGGATGTGTATCCGGCCGAGACCGCCGCCAAGGCATGTCAGACGAGAGTCGGAGATGAGGCTGCCCACTCGACCGGATTGACCCGCGTTGGGTCAACCGTTTTCGTCGTTGTTTGTGGTCCCCCTGTGGGCCGCACTCACTCCTGGAGAAAGACAAATGAAGAATTTCGCTACCAGCTTTGTGAACTTCCTGAAGGAAGAAGATGGACCGACCGCCGTTGAGTACGCCGTCATGTTGGCGTTGATCGTCGTGGTCTGCTTGGCCGCTGTCGGTACCGTCGGTACCAACGCTGCTACCAAGTTCGACGCTGTCGGTACCGCAATCGCCGGTAACTGATTTCGCTTCTGCATTGCGGATGGCCGGGTCGACTTGTTTGGCGACTCGGACCTTCGCATGCGGGTTTGAATACGACGTCCGGTGCGGGCCACGATTGGGTCCGCGCCGGTCGTTTCGAATCCCGGTCACTCGTTTGGCCTTTGTTCCTTGGCCTTTCGCAAAGATCCCACCATGAACTATCCGCTGCTTCCCGCCGATGCCGCCGCCTATGCCTGGCAACTGGCTTGCTGCGTCGTGACGCTGCTGTTCGCGATGTTCACTTGGTTGATCGGACCGCGATAACAAAAAAATCAAGCTGTCACGGGGACAACACAAACCATCGATCCACAACCGTTCGGATCGCCATCGTTACGGGGAAACATAACATGGACACGTTACTGCAAAGTATTGCCGACCACTGGATCGTCTGGTTCGTCAGCGTTGTGCTGATCGTCGCCGCCGTCATCGACGGCATGATCTTGAAGGTTCCCAACTGGCTGAACCTGCCGTTCATCATCAGCGGCTGGTGCTACTGGTGCTACGCCGATGGCGTTGGCGGATTGGGCTGGAGCTTTTTGGGCACCATCATCGGTGCGATGCCACTGTTGCTGCTGCGTAATGTCGGCGGCATGGGCGCGGGCGACGTCAAACTGGCTGCCGGAACGGGCGCTTGGCTGGGATCGCTGATCAGCCTGAAGCTGTTCGTCGCTGGTGCACTGGCCGGCGGATTGATCGCCGCGGTCATGATTCTGCGTAGCGGAAAAGCTTTCAAGCACTACGCGATGGCGATGCAAATCCTGGAAGAGTGGAAGACCGTTCGCCGCCCAAGCAAGTTGGCTGCGATCGCCCGCGAACGAAAGCCGACGATGACCCTGTTGCCTTATGGCATCCCGATGGCCATCGGTTCGGTGATCTACTTCGCCTTCGCCGGAATGCTGATTTGACACCAACGGTGGCAACACCGGAGGCGTGAAACACCGAGTCACACGACGACTTACGTTTCCGCGTCGTCGTGCTGAACCGAACACGAACATGCGACGCGTCCGCCGCCTGAGGACGCGAATTTCACGCAAGAAACGGTCAGGCTGGGAAGCTTTGGTTGACATTGCCGGTTGCGGCAAGTCTGCCAAGCGGGGCGACAATATCCCATCTAGCGTATGGGGTGCAGATGTCGCCGGGACCTCACCGAATACACAGAAGCGTCAGATCGCGTTCATTCGGTTCGGTGCGGTTCTTCGTTTTGATGCGAACCGTTATCCGGAAACAACGTGTTTCCCGGACCAACCCTGAACACCACTGTCGAACGAATCATGCGTAATAAAACTCTCGTCCTGCTGGTTGCCTGCGTTTGCGGTGCGATCGCTGCTGTCGGGCTTAGCCATTGGATGCAAGCCCAAAGTTCGCAAGGCAGTGAGATCAAGATGGTGGAAATCTTCGTGACCACCAAGGCGATCGACGTTGCCGAGGAAATCACAGGCGAAAAAATCAAATTAGAACAATGGCCCGCCGATCGGATTCCCGAAGGCGCGACCAGCACCCTGGACGACTTGGAAGGCAAGTACGCGCGCCAGCGTTTCTACGCTGGTGAACCCGTGATGCCGGTCAAGTTGATGAACGATTCCAACGGATCGTCCCAAAAAATCCCTCGCGGCTACACCGTCGTGGCGATGGAAGCCGACCCGGAAAACGCGGTCGCCAACCTGGTCCGCCCCGGCGACCGTGTCGATGTGATGGGATACTTCAAGAAAAGCGATGTCGTTCCGGAAACGACCGCCAAGACGATCCTACGCGGTGTCCGCGTGTTCGCATTGGACGGACAGACTCAGCGTGAAGACAACGATGAAGCGACCAAGGCCGCCAAGACGATCTCGTTGCTGATCAAAAAGACCGATGCCGAGGTTTGGACCTGGGCCTCGGAACTGGGCAAGATTCGCCTGACGTTGGGAAACCTTACCGATTACGAAAACGATGGCGACCGTGAGGATCCGGGTCAGCAGTTCTTGCAGTGGATTGCTGACCACGCCAAGGCCAACGAGACGAAGGAAGAGGAAGTCGAACCGGCTCCGAGAACAGTTGTAACTCGCAAAGTCGAACCAACCGAAAACTTCAAAATGCAGAAGTTGTCCGGCGGCAAGATCACGCAGTACGGCTGGACCGGCCGAGACGACATGCCTCACATCCTGAGCGAAACCGGTGGCGATGAAAGCAAGGCACCTGCGGCTCCGGCCGCGACCGCCACGTCGCCGAACCCGCAAGACGACGAATACAGTTACCTAAACGGCGAAGCCAGCCCGTTCTTTCAGCCTCCCGCCGAGGAAGCCGGAACGGCCGACGACGCCGATGACTTGCTCGGGCGATGATCGCCTGAGTGAAATTTGATTGATGCGAAATTTTGATCCGGTCGGTTGCGATCGGCCGGATCTAACCTTTACCCGTTAATCGCCATCGACCACCTGGCGGCACGACACGGATTCCACATCTGTTCGTGCCGGCGGAATGTTGGAAGGATCCGACAGGTCAAGCAAGGATGCACCACGCGATGAAAACGTTTCTTCGGCCAGCGAACCAGCTGATTCTGACAGGTTGTCTGTTCGTCACCGCTGCGATCCTTCCCGGATCGACGTGGGCACAAGGCGACCGTCTGGTCACCGCGACGGCGTCCAGCGTGAATACCAATATCACGCAGGCCGTCGAACGAATCGAGATGCTGGTAAAAAGCAGCCGCATCTTGACACTGGAAGAACGCATCCCCAAGTTCCAGGTCCACAACGAAGAAATCGTTGGTGCCCAACCGATTTCGCAAAACCAGATTCAGATCTCTGCGAAACAGCCCGGCACCACCCAGCTGAACATCTGGGACACCGACGAAAAACTGTACACCGTCGATGTGATCGTCCTGGCCGATTCGCGGGAAGTCGAAGGCATCTTGGAGTCCCAGTTGCCTTTGGCTTCGCTCAAGGTGATGCCGATCGGCAGCGGTGCTGTCGTCAGTGGATTCGTCACCAGCGTGGATGACGTCGATCGTGCGATGGCCATCGTCGAACAGTTCTACACCGCCCCGGTCAATAACATCCAAGTCTCCGGCGTCCAGCAAATCATGCTGCACACGAAGATCATGGAAGTGTCACGAACCAAACTGCGGGACTTGGGAATCGACTGGAGTATCTCCGACGGTACCAGTTTCTATCACCAAGGCCCGACGACCCTGTCCAACGTTGCCAACAGCATCGGCACCGGGCTGGACCCGTCCGACAGTGCGGTCAGCGACATGACCAACCGGTTCTTCTTCGCCAACGCCAACTTCGAAGCTTTGATTCGGGCGTTGCGTCAAAACAACCTGTTGAAATTGTTGGCCGAACCCACGGTGGTCGCCACTCACGGTCGCCCGTCACGATTCACCGTCGGCGGTCGCGTTCCCAACGTCGTGCCCACCGGTAATGGTGCCGTCCAAGTCGAATACGAAGAATACGGAACCTCCGTGGACTTCCTGCCGTTCGTCGTCGGCCCGGGGCGGGTTCGCTTGGAAGTTCGACCGGAAGTTTCCGAACCCGATGAATCACGCAGCGTTACCGTGAACGGTCTAAGCGTGTCCGCCTTCACCCAACGCTACGTCGATGTGGCCGTGGAAATGGATGCCGGTCAAACGATCGCGATCGCCGGTTTGCTGCAAAGCCGTGTGGATGCTTATGTCCGATCGACACCGTTCTTTGGCGAACTGCCCTACATCGGAACCATGTTCCGCCGGGTGCGTGAACGCAAGAACGAAATCGAGTTGCTGATCATGGTCACGCCCGAGATCGTCGACGCGATGGATCCCTGCGAAGTCCCGCCGGGCGGACCGGGATTGAATTCGATGTCGCCGACCGATTGCGAACTGTACTTCGACGGCTACATCGAAACGCCCAACTTGATGGGCCACCAATGCAAAGAAGATTGCCGTGAAGGATCGATCATGGTCAACGGTCACCCCACCGCCATGCAAGGTGACATGACGTCATCGGGCGGGTCGATCGTTTCGGGCGAAACCCTGCCGCCGGGTGTCTATGCCCCCGGGGAAATGCCCACGGTCGTCGGCGAAGGCGTCGTGATTTCGTCGCCAGGCGAATGAGTCGTCGCGGCTGATGGTTCGAGATGTCGAACAAGCCGAAAGAGATTCTGAATTTGAAACCCAATTGAATTGAGCCCGCATCCATGAGCAACGTACTGCGACTCGCACTGGTCGATCCCAACGATTCGACTCGTGAAACCGTCAAAGCGATGTTGTTGGGGCTAGAAACGGTTTGGTTGGAAGCCGATTGTTCACGCTACGAATTCTTTCCCGATATCGTCGACCAAACGTCGCCTGATGTCGGCGTGGTGAACCTGGACTCGGACCAAAACAAAGCCATCGACCTGATTTCGCGACTGTCCCGGTCATCGCCCGACACGGTGATCTTGGCCGCCAGTGAAAGCAACGACGGGCAACTGATTCTGACCGCGATCCGAAGCGGTGCTCGTGAATTTCTGACGCTGCCACTGAGCGAAGAAGAACTGGCATCGGCACTACAGCGTGTCAGCCAGCAGAAATTTGGTTCCGCCGAACGTGGCGGTCGTGGCAGCGAAATCATCGCCGTCGCCGGTGCGACCGGTGGGGTGGGGACGACCAGCGTCGCAGTCAACCTGGGCTGTGTACTGGCCGAAGACCCCAAGAACAGCGTGGCTTTGGTCGACCTGGACCTGGCCCTGGGGGATGCCGACGTCTTTTTGGATGCGATTCCCGACTACACCCTGGCCGATGTGGTCCAGAACATTTCGCGTCTGGACATCCAGTTGCTTAAAAAGTCGCTGACCAAGCACTCCAGCGGACTGTATCTGTTGCCGCGACCGGTTGAACTGCGCGACACCGAAGTGATCGATCCGGAAAGCTTGCGGAAGGTCATGGGGTTGATGAAGGCTTCGTTTTCGCACCTGATTGTCGACCTGTCGAAAACGTACAGCCCGATCGACATGGTGGCGATCGAATCGGCCAGCCGTGTCATCTTGGTCACCCAATTGGATTTGCCCTGTCTGCGAAACGTCGTTCGTTTGATGATGAGCTTCGACGAAACCGAAGGCTTGCAAGACAAAGTCGAAATCGTTGTCAACCGCGCCGGCTTGGACAGCGGCCAGATCAGTCTGAAGAAGGCCAAGGAAACTCTCGGCCGTGAAATCTTTGCTCTGTTGCCCAACGACTATCGCACGATGATCGAGGTCCGCAACAACGGCGTGCCTTTGGTGACCCAAGCCCCCAAGGCCGCAATCACACAAGCGTATCGCGAAATGGCGCACAAGATCGTTGAGCCGCCTCAAAGCACCGAGGCCGTCGATGGCGACGAAGCGGCGGGCGCCAACGAAAGTGGTTGGAAACGATTCTGGCCGGTCAAGTCGGCCAAGGCCTGATCGATCACGACGGTTGCGGCAACGCGGACGTCGCCACGGTGTCCAGTTCCGTGGACTCCACCGGGACCGGGCGGATTCCAAAGGTTTCGACCAGGACCGCATACAAAGCGGGCAAGACGTACAGCGTCAGGAATGTCGTCAAAATCAGTCCGCTGATCATGCACCAGGCCAAGCCCACCCAAAGCGGTCCGCCCGAAATAGCCAACGGCAACAAACCGCCAACGGTCGTCGCGGTGGTCAAGAAAATTGGCAGCATCCGTTGTTTGCCAGCATCGATCAGACACTGATGAAAAACGTCGTGGTCGATCTTCTGTTCGGCATCGGGCTTTGACGAAGACGCAAAGTGTTCTCGAATCAGAATGTCGGCAAACTCGATATAGATGATCGCCGTGTTCAACACGATCCCGCACAACGCCAGGATGCCCAATTGCGGCATGAACCCTAAGGTGTTGTTGGTCAACGCCAAGCCAAGGTAAGCCCCGACCAACGCCATCGGCAGGGTGCATAAAACCATCGATGGCTTTGCCCAGCCGTTGTACTGGAACACCAGGCACAACACGATCAGCACGAACGACCAACCGAACGACTGCAACATCTGGCCGCCCGATTCGATGCTTTCTTCATAGGCACCACCAGGTTCGATGTCATAACCGGCCGGCAATTCGTCCTTCAACTTTTTCATCGCATCGCTGTGCCACACACGCAGCACGATGTCGTTACCCGGCACCCCGGGCAGCACACGTGACGAAACCTCGATCGTCCGGTTCATGTTCCGCCGTTCGATCCTTTCGGGTTGCCAGGAGAACCGAAAGTCGGCCAATGATTCCAGCGGCACCTTTCCGGCGTCGCCTTCGACAAAAGATTCCTGTAGGCCGCGGACCGACTGTCGACCCTCCGGTCGCAAACGGAAGTAGATCGGGACTTGGTGATCGCCTTCGCGAAACGTGGTCAGTTTCAATCCGGAGTAATAGCTGTTCAACGTTTCGGCGATCTGGGCATTGGTCACTCCCGCCAAGGTGGCTCGGTCACGATCGACATCCACCTGAATCTGGTACCCGTTGGTTCCCCACGAATCGTGAACGTTCCAGGTTTCCGGTTGTTGCCTGACCATTGCCTTGACCCGGTTGCTGATGCTTCGCAGCATCGCCGGATCGGCGAATCCATTTCCGATAATCCGGAAGGTCAACGGATCCGCCGGTGGCCCGAGCGCGAGCTTTCGCGGCACCACTCGGGCGCCGACGATGGGTTCGATGCCCAAGTCGGGGCGACCTTGATGACAGGCAATGCGGACTTCTTCCACAAAATCTGCCGTGTATTGCCAGTTTGTCGTTTGAACCAGGATCTCGGCATAGCATCGGTTCTGAGGTTCCGGTTCCCATGTCAAATTCCAACGCGATCCCCCACCGCCGACCAACGTTCGCATGACACTCAAGCGTTCCCGTCGTTCGCCGATCTGTTGGTCGGGCGACACGGGACTTAGCCGTCGAATGACGTCTTCGACTTCACGAGTGATCGCATCGGTTTGCTGAATCGTGGCCGTTTCGGGCAACTCGACTTCGACCGCAAATTGGTCGCGTGCCGCCTCCGGGAAAAATTCGGAACTGACCGGCAACATGAAGACGGTCATGCTGGCCATCAGCGTGAAAATCAATGTCGACCATTTGTATTGCAGCGCAAACTTCAGCGAACGGCCATACAAACGTTGGATCGTCGATTCGCCGGCAGTCGATGGTTGGGGGAAAAGACGCCGCAGTGTTTCCGGCAATCGGTTCCGCAGCAGCATGTACCAACGAATGGGTGGCGATGCGGGCGCGTGATTTTTCGGTGCTCGAATGAATAGCCCCGCCAAGACCACGCAGAACGTCATGGCCATCAGCCAACTGATTCCCAGCGTCGTCGCCACCGTCACCGGCAAACTGTACACATATTCGCGGGCCCCGCCCTTCAATGCGTACAGCATCGGAATGAACGCCGCCATTGTTGTTAGCGTTCCGACCAACATGGGAATCGCCAGCGTGTTGGCGCCTTCGACGGCCGCACGAAATGGTGGCAGCCCGGCGATCTGATTGGATCTTGCCTGGTCACAAACCTGAACCGCGTTGTCGACCAACAGCCCCAACGAAATGATGATGGCAGCCAGAGAAATCTGTTCCAGCTGGACATGCATCATCGAAATCATCGCCACGGATGTGATCACGACGACAGGGATGTTCGCCGCCATCACCAGTGAGGTTCGTGCCCCGACCACTAGATAGACGACCAGCACCACGATCAGGATCGCTTCGATCACGTTGACGATGACGTCGGAGATTTTCGATTCGACATTGATCGCTTGGTTGGAAATGGCGGTCGCCACCACGTCCGGGGGCAATCGTTGTTCGATCTCCGTCAGTTCGTCGACGCGTTGCAGGCTGCGCTGGCAAATGTCGATGATGTTTGACCCCGATTGCATCGTGACCGCTACCGTTACCGCCGTGGTCGCATAATCACGATTGCCGAATCGGCAAAGATACGCCGGCGGATCCTCATAGGATCGTTGAACGGTCAGTCCCAGATTGGACAGCGTGACGCTGTTGCCTTCATCGCCATCCTTGTCGCTTCGCACGACACTGGCGATTTGTCGAATTTCGTCTATTGCGTCAAACTCGCCGCCCGGTTTGACGGTGAAAAAACCATCGTCGGTGGATAGTTGCCCGCCGGGCTTGATGATGTTCCGCTCCGACGCCAACCGCTTCAATCGTGATGTGGTCAACGATTGCTGGGCCCAATTTCCCAGATCCGTTTGGATATAAACCGCTTCCTTCTGGATGCCGAATTTTTCGACTTTGGCCACACCGGACAGCAACCGTAATTCGTCTTCGATCAGCTCGGCAAATTGTTCCAACTGACGCGGTGTATAACGGTTTTCCGGCGGAATGTCGTCATCACCTTCAAGCGGTTTTTGGTGGACGGCCAGTAGCAGAACCGCCGTGTCACCGAACTCGTCGTTGACGACAGGTTCGACGGAGTCCTCCGGCATTTCGGCCTGTTCCACCCGAGCGCGAACTTTGTCCCAAACGTTTTGGATATCTGACGGGTGAATGTCGTCGTTCAATTCAACGAAGATGATCGACTGGCCCGTTTTGGATGTCGATCGAATCGTTTCGACCTCCTCCAAGCTGACGATCTTCTCTTCCAGTTTGTCGGTGACCAGTTCTTCGACCTTTTCGGCCGGTGCACCCGCCCAACTGGTCGTGACCACGCAAACACGAATGGTGAACTCGGGGTCCTCGCGACGTGGCATCGTGAAAAACGTGATCGTCCCCCAGACCATCATCAAGATGATCAGCGAAAAGACGATTGGACGGTATTTGACCGATAACGCAGACAGATTCACCACGATTCTCCTTTACGAACCGTGACCACCTGGCCGTCATTCAGATAGTGGACGCCTCCGACAATGATTTGATCCCCTGCGGTGATGGACTCCGGTTCAATCGCTTGTACTTGCACCATCGTCCCCGCTTCGACGTGATCGGGCAAAATCACGTTGACCTTCACGCGGTGAGCGATCTCCTGGTCCCCTTCGCGATGTAGAACGAACAGCGACGTGGTGCCGGATTCTTCGTGGATACAGTCCAGCGGAACGAAAAATCCGTCCTCGGCTTTGCGAGTCGACAGGTTCACACTGACCAGATCGCCCGGACGCAGCATCCACTGGGGACCGGCGTCAAACACCAAATTGCAGCCGTTCCATTGATCTCTGTCTTCGTCGGGGAATTCCAGTGCGCCGGCCAACAAACTGTCGGGCCCAGGTGGCGTTTCCACAAAACGCACTTGGCGAAACACCCAGTTGCCCAGGTAGGGGATCCGCAGTGGCAGCATTTCGACTTCTCGACGCTGCAGTTTGACAATGTCCGGGATCGACTGGCCTTTGACCGCATTGGTCATCAGGTACACAAAGTGTTGCCCATCAACGGTTTCGATCGCCTGTTCTTCGACCAGATGAGTCCCCGGTTCGACACCGATGATCGAATTCACGTCCAGCGGCCAGACGTCTTGTGTGCGGGCGACATGTTTGCCTTGGATTCCCTTCGGCAGCGGATCGCGGTATTGCGAGTTCAGGACCAACAACGTGACCGTGAACGTACGTGTGGCCGGATCCGCACTGGGATCGATGACATACACCAGACCAAAAACGGTTTGTGGCTTTCCCGACGTGTCGGTAAACGTCACGGGCACCTGTTGCCGGCGCCGCAGACGTCGTGACTGTTCGGCGGACACCTCAATTTCAATTTTGATCGGGTCCATCATCTGGAGTTTCAGAACCGGGGATCCCGCACTGACAACGCTGCCTGGGACAACGTCGACTTCGGAAATTTGCCCTCGGTATCCGCCGTATAGAACGGTGTTTTTCAAATCACGACGTGCATCGGCCAATGCTTGCTGGGCACGTTGGACGTTGGCTTTGGCCGATCGCAGTTCAGCCGACGCCTGTTTCAGTGTCGAATTCAGCGACGACAGCCTCGCTTTTTCTTGGGCGACCCGATTGGCGGCTGCGTCGTATTCGGCTTCGGCGATCGCGCTTTGGCGTCGCAGCTGGGATGCCCGTTTGAATTCATCGTCGGCAAGCTTCGAATCCGCTTCGGCCGATCGGATGTCCGCGGGCAACGTTTCCTTCAAACGGATCTCCGCGATCTCCTCCTGAAGTTTGGCGACTTCTAAATCGGCTTCCGCCGACGCAACGGCGACCTCATATCGGGCCGGATCGATCTTTGCTAGCGGCGTGCCTTCGGCGATCACGTTGCCGTCGGCGTCTTCGACGTGACCGGAAATGTTCTGGCCGGGCTCCAGCACCCACTGGACCCGACCGGGAATCTCAAAGCCGATGGATTCTGTTTTCCAAGACTTTACGGTGCCGGATGCGGCAAAAGAAACATCCGGCGTGCTCCGCGTCAGCGTCATGACGCTGACCGGCAGGGGCGTTTTCTCGGTCGGCAGGGATGGCGGTTCTTCACAGCCCAGGGCCGCCAACACAAAGACCGTCGCGATTGCCCACCGGGGCCCAAGATTTCCATGCATGAAACGGTTTCAGTCAACGCAAAATGGCGAAACAATGGAAGCCGCGACAACCTGTCGCGTGCGGTCAGCGGAACAGCAGACGCCACCGCTCGGAGTCGACGAAGTAAACTGAGCGGTGTACTTTCGTCGTGCCGAAAAGTATACTACTCGGTTTAGTTATGGCAAGGCGAAAGATGGGGCGGGATATGGCGGAGAAGCTTACCGATCGAAAGCGGCGATCGGTCGTGGAAGCTGCGGTGAAGGAGTTTCAGCGGCGGGGGTTTGATAACACCAGCATGGACCAGATCGCTGCCACCGCCGGGGTGTCCAAGCGGACGGTGTACAACCATTTTTCCGGCAAAGAAGATTTGTTCGCGGTCATCATCGAGCGGATCGCCGAGCTTGCCGATGTGATTCCCGAATTCGAGTTCGAATCAAAGAAGTCGGCCGAATCGCAATTGCGGGCCATCGGTGACAACATCTTTGCGGCGATCGGGGAACCCGAGTTCCAAGATCTGGCGCGGGTGGTGCTGTCCCGGTTAATGAACGCTCCGCATGCCAGCGGTGCATTGGAGAAGACGACCAACGCGATCACGATGCAGCTGACGCAGTGGTTCGCCGATGCAAAGAACGCGGGAATGTTGAACGTCCCGCGTCCCAAGGTGGCCAGTTCGCAGTTCATCGGAATGTTGATGGAATACGAATTCTGGCCCCGTTTGATCGGCGTCAACAAACAGGTGCATCAAGTCAGTCCGAAGACGTATGTTCGTGACTGCGCGCGAGTGATCGCGAATGCCTACGGCCCGGAATCGTAATCACCGTGGTGGTTTCAGCGTGATTGGATCCAGCGCAACAGCGTTCGGACCATCGCCCCGGTTGCTCCGGCATCGCGATGGGGCAGCGGCGAATCGGCGAATGCCGGGCCGGCGATGTCCATGTGAACCCACGGGGTATCGCCGACAAATTGTTCCAGCAGTTTGGCCGCCGTGATAGCACCGCCCCAGCGTCCTTCGCCGACATTCTTGATGTCCGCGACTTTGCTTTTGATCTTCTCGTCGTACAGCGAAAACATGGGCAATTGCCAGGCGGGTTCGCCTTCGGCATCCGCCGCCACACGAACTTCGCCGCACAGGTCATCCCGGTTGCTCATCAGGCCGGTGACTTCACGCCCCAATGCGACCATACAGGCACCGGTCAGGGTCGCCAGATCGACCATCGCTTGTGGTTGGTGTCCGACCGCGACATCCAACGTGTCGGCCAACACGACACGACCTTCGGCATCGGTGTTCAAGATTTCAATGGTCGTGCCTTGCCGCGTTTCGATCACGTCGCCCAGTTTGTAGCTGGACCCGCTGACCATGTTTTCGGCCAACCCGCAAAACCCGATGACGTTCCGTGGGATTTTCAGTTGGGCCACTGCGCGCATCACGCTGGCAACCGTGGCCGCACCGGCCATGTCGCACTTCATGTCGACCATGCCTTCGCTGGGTTTCAGCGACAGACCGCCGCTGTCAAACGTGACGCCTTTGCCGACCAGTGCGATCGGCGCCTCATTGGGGTCGGCGGCCCCGTTGTGCCGAAGAATGACCAGTCGCGGTCGGCGTGCGGAACCCTGGCCGACGGCCAAGATCGCACGACAGCCTTCGGATTCCAAACGGTGTTCGTCCCAGACTTCGACCTCAAGCCCGACCTCGCCGCCGAACGATTGTGCCCGAGCGGCGAAGCTTTCGGGATACAGGATGCCCGCCGGTTCATTGACCAAACGTCGGCACCGATTGACGGCGTCCCCGATGATCTTTCCCGTGGCCACTTGTCGTTGACCGGTACCCAAGAAGTCGATCTGTGTCGGGACATAGAATTGGGGCGTGTCACCCTGTTGATAGATGCCCTGCGTTTCACACCCGGCCAAAGCACCGGCAACCACGGCATCGACGTTTTCGGGGGCGGCCAAGCTTGCGGCGTCGATCACCACGCGTTGACGCTGACGTTTGGTCAGTTTGCGAATTGCCGTTGCAGCCAGATCGAATCCATCGGACCGCTGTTGCTTGGCACCCGTTCCGATGGTCATGATCAGCGGCACATCGGCATCGCCGGTGGTGACCATGAACACTTCGCCGCATTTGCCGCTGATTTCACCTCGCCCGATCCAGTCGTCGATCAGTTGCCGCTGCGTCGCCGAAACGCTAGGCGTCTGCCGCATGGCATCGGTGCCCGATATGACACCGACGACCAGGCAATCGCAGCGACCATCAAGGTCAGAAACGGCGTTCAATTTGGGCGTGGGCAACGGAAGGCTGTTGGGCATAGGACCGGCAGGGGCGTCAAAGGCAATCGGCGTCGGAAAAGTTGCACGGTGAAACGGATCCGGGCATCGCAACGGGGGCACCGACGCGTTAGTGTAGCGCCGCGGTAACGGTTATCACAGCCAGCTCCCCCCCTGATTAAATCCGCCAGTTGGCGGCGCGGGTGAAAGACAAACACGGGGGCGATCGACAGTACGTGCAAGAGATTCCCGATCGTGAAGCATCGAAGTACCCGTGACGTTGTAGACGACCTTCGTGCCGGCGGTCGGTTGATCGAGATCGACGATCCGGTGGATCCCCATTTGGAGGCTGCGGAGATCCAGCGCCGCGTCTATGCCAACGGGGGTCCCGCGATCCTGTTTCAGCGTTTGGTGGGGACTGAGTTTCCTGCGGTTTCGAATCTGTTCGGTTCCTTGGACCAGGCACGCTATCTGTTTCGCAGCACGCTGGAATCGGTTCGCCGGCTGATTGAAATGAAGGTGGATCCGTCCGCGTTGCCCAAACGGCCGCTACGTTACGCCGGTGTTCCCGTGACGGCTTTGCGAATGTTGCCTCGTAAGGTCCGCCGTGGCGCGGTGATGGGACACCAAACGGCATTGTCCAAATTGCCGCCGATCAAATGCTGGCCCGATGACGGTGGTGCCTTTGTAACGCTGCCACAGGTCCTAAGCAGTGATCCGGATCAACCGAATCATCTGATGAAGATCAATCTGGGAATGTATCGGGTCCAGCTGAACGGCAACGATTACGAAACGGATCGTGAAACCGGATTGCATTATCAGATCCATCGCGGCATCGGGGTGCACCACCGCCGTGCGCTCGACCTGGGCCAACCGTTAAAGGTCGTGATCACCGTCGGCGGCAGCCCGGCGATGTCTTTGGCGGCGGTGATGCCATTGCCCGAAGGATTGACGGAACTGACGTTTGCCGGGGCGCTTGCCGGTCGCCGGATTCGCATGATCGTGGGTGATCACGCACCAGTTTATGCCGATGCTGATTTTGCGATTGTGGGAACGATTGATCCCGGTCGCACCAAACCCGAAGGCCCCTTTGGAGACCACTTGGGCTATTACAGTTTGCGGCACGATTACCCAGTGCTTCGTGTCCAGCACGTCTGGCACCGCAATGACGCCATCTGGCCTTTCACCGTGGTCGGGCGTCCGCCTCAGGAAGACACCACGTTTGGTCAGCTGATTCACGAATTGACCGATCCGATCATCCCCACGGTCATTCCGGGGGTAAAGGCGGTTCACGCGGTCGATGCGGCCGGCGTCCATCCGCTGTTGTTGGCCATCGGCAGCGAACGTTACATGCCCTACATGGAACGAAGCGAGCCTCAGGAATTACTGACCCAGGCGAATGCCATTTTGGGCAATGGTCAGTTGTCGTTGGCCAAATACTTATGGATTACCGACGATCCCGATCAGACGTTGGAAATTCACGACATCGCATCGTTCATGAATCACATGTTGTGCCGCGTTGATTGGCGTCGTGACTTGCACTTCCAAACCAAGACCACGATCGACACGCTGGATTACAGCGGTCATGGATTCAATCAAGGTTCCAAAGTCGTCGTTGCTGCGACGGGGGCTCCGGTGCGAACGCTTGGAACGGAGGTTCCCGCGGACCTGAAACTACCTGATGGGTTTTCGGATCCTCGGATTGTTATACCGGGCGTGCTGGCGATTTGCGGTCCGCGACATGGTGTGGACTCGGCGGCCGACGATCTGCGGCGGCTGTGCGAAAGTTTGGCTGGCGGCCCAGGCGGACAGCCCGACGAATCGCTGCGTGACTGGCCGCTGATCACCGTCGTCGACGATTCGGATTTCGCCGCAAAGACGATCGACAACTGGCTTTGGCTGACGTTCACCCGCAGCAATCCCGCGGTCGACATCGCCGGGGTCGGCGCCGCGATCGTTCACAAGCATTGGGGGTGCGTGGGGCCATTGGTGATCGATGCCCGAAGCAAAGACTTTCACGCACCGCCGCTGATCGAAGATCCCCAGGTGACGGCCAAGGTGGACGCGCGGGCGACTCGTGGCGGACCGCTGGCACGTTACTTGTAAGCGGCATCGTCACGGCCTGTGGGCGAATCGCGAATGGCTACTTTGCGGCGGGCTTCTTGCGCTTGCTGCCAGATGATCGCTGATTGGCGGGTAACCGAAGTCCGGTTTCGCGATCAAATCCGTCTGGCGTCAGACCTTCGGCGTTGCCGTCAAAATGGTCGGCGGTCAGGTCGGCAAAGGCGTCTAACGCCGATCGCAATGATTGCTGCACCGATTCAATGGCCGGGCGATCGTACAGATTATCCAAGCAATGCGGATCGGCGGCGACGTCGTACAGGGCAAGACGTGGTCGCGGGATCACGAAAACGTCGGTGGGCGGTCCCGTCAGGCGACCTTCGCGTCGCAGTCGCTGCATTTCCTGGTATGTGGCGCTGCGAACCCCGTCCGCCGGCGGTGTCGCGGGCAACTCGGGCAGGTCGTTGCGGATCATCAGGTGGTCCTGCGTGATCACGGCTCGTTCTCGTGCCCGATAATCGTGCCAGTTATGTTCGGCAAACGCAAAGCGACGAACCGTTGCATCGGAGTCGTTCAGGATTGGGCGGATTGATACGCCCTGGAAGGTCGACGGTCGGTCGACGCCTGCCAAATCCACCATGGTCGCGACCAGATCGATCACACTGACAAGACTTTGGGTTGATCCTGTGGCTTTCAGTCCGGCCGGCCAGTGGACCACGAGCGGTGTCCGCACGCCGTCGACGTTGACACGCGTCTTGCAGTGCGGGAACGGACGGCCGTTGTCGCTGATGACAAACACCACGGTGTTGTCCAGCACGCCTTGCCGGTCCAGGGTTTGAACCACCTTGCCGATGTACTGGTCGAAACGGCTGATCTCGTCGTAGTACAACGCGATGTCTTCGCGAACGGCTGGGGTGTCGGGAAAAATTGCGGGGACGCGAACGTTGGCCGGATCGTGTGGCGGATCCACGGCGCCGGGCTGATACCCGCGGTGTGGGTCGCTGCTGGCCAACCACGCAAAGAAGGGCTGGTCCGCCGGACGATCGGTAACCGCTTCGACCCAGCGACCGTTGTTGCCGGGGCCACCATTGGTATCCAAGACACGATCAAACTGCGATTTGGCATCGTTTCCCAGATGCCACTTTCCGGCGGCGACGGTGTGATAGCCGGCTTCCCGAAGTGGTGTGGTGACCATCACTTGATCGGCCGGCAAAGGAAGGTGAAGTTCGCCCGCGCCGGTCGCATGTGGGTATCGGCTGGTCAGGATGGAACAGCGACTGGGGCTGCACGACGAACACGTCAAATAGGCGCGGTCGAACCGCAGGCCGTTCTCCGCCAGCGCATCAATGTTGGGCGTTCGGATCGTTTCGTTGCCGTAGGTACCGAAGTCGTCCCAGGCGGCATCATCGGCGATGAAGACCACAAAGTTGGGCGATGAAGCGTCTTGTGCCTGTGTCGATGTCGCACTGGGCCAAAGCAATCCGGTGGACAAAGACAACAAAACGAGCGTGTACAAGCAAACCTTGGGGCGCAAGATCATGGCAAGTATTGATCGATGGAGGTGGGGCGAAGAAGGCGGGGCAACGAAGACGGGGACTGGCGTCAGCCGAATGCAGTGTCGATACCGGACCGTGACGGATGATCGCGTCGCGGGTGACTTGTGAAGATAACAGACCAGCCGTCGCGACGGGGAAATCTCGTCAAATGCAAACCCGCCGTTTGGCCGACCAGATCAGGGCAGCGTGATGCGTTTGGCCGCCGCCGCAGCGGTTGCACCGGGATACAGATAGGCGGCGATGGTCACATTGCCCATGCCATCATTGGTCACCACGGCGAAGGAACCCGGAATCATCGCCGTAGGATCGACCACGTTGCCCGCAAAGGCGGTGTCTTGTTGCACAAAAGCTTCGGCACGGGCAATCAGGCCGGCAGCGGTTTGGCGAGCCTGGGCCGCCGAACGCAGGCTGTCGATGCGCCCGCGTTGGTGGGTGCCGGCACGTAGGATGGCAATCGCGCTGATCGACAGAACAGCCGCGGCCAAGGTGCACAGCAAAACCGCACCGCCCTGGCGATGACGGTATCGAAGTGTCGATTGTTGGCGGTGCGCAGGCATGTTGGTGGTCCTAAAAGGCGACCGTCATAGCGGCCGACTTGGTAACCCGAGTCGCCGGATCGCGAATGTCCAGTTGCAATTCCAACCCCACGACCGGATTGCCCGTCGCGGTCGATTTCAATTCGGTTGCACGAAAAGCACTGGCCGATTCCGCCAGTACCGTGGTGGCGATGCCATCGTCCATGACCAACTGGCTGCGACTGATGCGAACCAAGGCGGTGCGACCGGCCAGGGTCGTGATCCGCAAGGCACGTCCCCCGGAAACCACTTGAGTGTGTGGATTCATACGGATTTGATCTGCCAGCCATCGCAGCGAACGTCGACCCTGGCTTTCGATGCTGCCGTCGCCTTGGGCACGGGCGATTGCCTGAGAACTTGAGCGCATCACGCCGGCGATCGGGACCATCATGACGGCCACGATCATGGTGCAAGCGATCACTTCCAGGATGCTGATGCCGGCACGAGGTGGGCGGACAGGTCCCGTCGGTGGGCAGGCCTTTGCAAGGCCCGGCGTTGTCTCGCAATGCACTACTTTGCGTGTCGTCATGGCGCGGCCCTTTGCGTTCGCAAGGATTCGGCCGGTTCATCAATGTCGCAACGTCGATTGTTGTTGACGTCTCGCCACACCAGAGCATCGATGGTGATCACTTCCATTCCCGCGGGCAGCGTCGCGTCAGCGGCGGTTGTCAATGTCGCACGCAGCGACGGACCGTCCGTTGCGGTCAAGCTAAGGTTTTGAACCACGGGGCGGCTCCGCCGGAATGTCGAATCGAAGACCGACGGATCGGTCAGGCGGATTTTGGATTGTTCCAGCAACTGTTCGGCTTCATGAAGCATCGTTTCGCGAAGCAACGATCTCCGGTGCAGGCTTTCGTTCTGCTGAAGCATTTTGACCGACGGGATCAAGACGACCGCCAGCAGCATGCTGCCCGCGGCGACATCGATCAGCGTGGCGCCGCGACGATGATTGCAACGACATCGGGTCATTGGATCGTTCCTGAAACGGCGGTGATGCGGACTTCGTCGGTCACGGTGCCGTCACTGAGACGCAGTTGGACGTCGCGATCGGCCGAACCGGTCGGGTAAAAGGTCACGTTGTTTCGGGTCGGACGCAGGCTGGCAGTTGACTGCAGGGCGATCGTCCATTGTTTGGCCGGTCCCATTGGTCCAGCGGCTTGGTCAATCTGCCACTGGTCGTTGCGTGTATCGATGGTCACCCGAACATCGGCTTGTTGTTCGATCGCGGTGTTGCGAATCGTGCGCAGTGCCTGACGCAATTGTTCGGCGTCGCCGCGAACGTTTCGTCGGGCGTACCATTGTCCGTCCAGTTGTGTCATCCCGATCAAGGCAACACCACTGATGACGATCAAGATCATGGTGACTTCGATCAACGACATGCCGACACGTCGATGCTTTGGCGGGTGCCGCAAAGCGGGCGCCGGATCGGTCGTGCGGTGCGTGTGGTTCATTGTTCGAAACAACATGCCGGGCAAGCGGGACAGAGCCTGTGGATTGACCATGAATTGAAAAAGTCCGCCACAGGGACCGTCCGGACACGGAGATGCCAGACATGCCCAGGGCGGACTTCTTTCGTCGATGTGTGGGGCAAAGATTCGCCAGAGGCGGTCTTAGCGTTCGGTCCACTCACCGGTGTTGCGGTCGACTTTCCATTTGCGGCTCAACCCTCGCACGTAGTCTTGTTCCGCCTGGGTATCGTTCTTCAGATAGCCCGAGGTCACCAAGTTGTTGACGCTGCGGGGAAAGGCTTGGTTTTCCAGGAAATAGGTTTGGCTCATCGCGTCCAACGAAGCCTTGGTTTGGACGTCCATCTTTTCTTCGCTCTTGGCCCGCATCGGTGCGACCGTTGCCACCGTGGCGGCTGCAACGACGGCAAGGATGATGACGGCGGCGATGACTTCAAGCAGCGAAAAACCTGACTTTTTGCAGCGTTTCATGGTATGAATGCTCCGGTGATTTTTGTTTCGACTAGGCGTGTGAGAAGACCGCAGAAGATCTGCGTTCACTCGAAACCTAGGTCACAAAAATTCAGCATGTCGGCCAAAATTTTGGAAATCTGCCCTCGCCCTGGTGGTGTCCATCCCTTCATGTCGGCGGCGGATGTCACTAGGCTGCCAGCCGTCACGTTTCTAGGCCGACGATCTTCACCGCCGCTCCGCCGGTCCATCGTCGCCGCCCGATTTCCCGTGCCGGTTGGTGGAGCGTCCGGTCCGAAAACCCGATTGATTGTTTGATGACGAAGTACGACGTGTTCGCCCTGGGCAACGCCTTGGTCGACATCCAGGCCCGTGTCGGTGACGCGATTTTGTCCGAGCTGGAATTGGATAAGGGGGTCATGACGCTGGTCGACGATGACCGCCAAGCGGCCGTGTTGAAAGCGGTCGACGGGACGCCCCTGAATCGTTGCGCCGGCGGGTCGGCGGCCAACACCGTCGTGGCCTTGGCCGACTTTGGCGGGTCCGCCGCATTTCTGGGAAAGATCGGCCAGGATGAAATCGGCGACTTCTTTCTGGACGATATGCGGAAACTTGGCATTGGTATCGATGTCGAACCGACCGAAGGCGTGCGGACCGGTACCTGTGCGATCCTGATCACCGAGGATGCACAGCGAACGATGCTGACCAACCTTGGGGCTTCGGCGACGCTCAGCGACCAAGACGTCACCGATGACATGATTCGGCAATCCAAGTATGTCTATGTCGAAGGCTATTTGTTGCCCGGTGATGGCACCAAGCAGGCCGCTTACCGGACCATGGAATTGGCGAAACAGCACGGCGTCAAAGTCGCGTTTACCGCAAGTGATCCGTTTCTGGTGAACATGATCCGTGACGAGATTTGGGACTTGATCACCGGACCGGTCGATTTGTTCTTCTGCAACGAAGAAGAAGCCAAGAGTCTGACCGGTGAAGAGGATCCGATCGTCGCGGCGGGCAAGATTCATGAGCACTGTGAAAACGTCGCCCTGACGTTGGGACCGAAGGGTTCGATCATCATGCACGGTGGCGAAGCGTTTCCGATCGAAGGCGTTGTCGTCGACGCCGTTGATACCACCGGTGCCGGTGACATGTACGCCGGGGCGATGTTGTACGGCATCACCAGCGGCATGAATTGGCGTCAGGCCGGCCACCTGGCTTCCCACGCGGCGGCTCGCATCGTGTCGCAGATGGGCGCGCGACTGGGACAGAAATTCACCGCCGAAGAAATCGAAAGCTTCGGCAAGCTGCCCGTTTAGAACAAACGTAGAGGTGGTTGGGTTCCGCCCGACCTGTTCCTGATTCGGATCAATCCCGCGTCGCCGCGCGAACCAGTCGCACCAGTTGCAACTTGCTTGGCGGCGGCAGCGGGTCGGGCGGCCGACGGTCGTGATGCGACCCCAGGGTTTCCCAACGCAGTACATAGCGTTCGTCGGCATTAGGTGATGCGCCAATGTCGGTTGCCAAGCGATGTTGCATGCCGGGAAAGGCGATCCGCACTCGGCTAAGTGTTGGTGGAAATTCACGTTCAATCGTGACTTTCCGATCGACTGGACGCAGAGTTTCCGCATCCAAAACGATTCGGCCACTGCCGTGGTCTTGATGCTGGAACCCGACAACGATTGATTTTTCGTCGACCACCTTTGGTGTGGAGACTTTGATGCCGATGAACGGCATTGATCCACGACCGGCAAACAAAATGGGTTCGTCCCAATCGGTGATCGCATGTGACAGCCAGCGGTCCTTGCGAGGCGTCGCAACATACGCCTGCATGTGTCCATTGGCATCACGTTTGTGATACGCCAACAACGGTTGGTTTCCCCGGTCAAATGTCATCCGAATCCCGCTGTTAATGATCCCACCACCGGACGGAACTGGATCAACGACCGCAGCCGTCTGATCAGGGGTAAGGGGCAATCGCAGGGGTCGACCGTGGGCGGTTTCCCAGTGTTTCAAGTCCACGCTGCGTGCGTAGGAAAGGTCGTGGTTGGTCGCGCAATCGGGTGTGTCTCGCCAAACCCAGGACACATGAAAGTGGCCATCGGGCCCTTGGTCCGGTCCGATCGGATAGGCGTTGCATTGCCCCAATCCGTCGAACAGGGGAACGTCCAGAAACCGATGCCAGCGGCCGGTTTCGCTGTCGAATCGGTTGTACAAACGCCGCCCGTTGCCGCTGCCACCGGAACGATAGGTGTAAAGCAGGTTCCCGTTGGCATCCTGCAAAAAACGCGGATAGGTGCACCGATCTTCGTCTTCCCCGGTCATTGCCGCTGACCGCAGTGTTTGAATCTGACCGGGAACATCCGTGCGGAAGTAAATCAGTGGCACAGCGTGCATGTTGCCCGAAACGTGCAGGTTTCCCCGGTTATCAACCGCCATTGTGATGTAGTTATGACTGTCCCAGCCGACCTTGCTGGGTAAGACAACACGATCCCACTGGTTTTCGTCCAGGCGACGACACGCGACCACCATTTGATGGTCTTCGTTGTAATAGGCGACGTATTGATTCGTGCCGTTGGTCAGCAAACAAAAGCCGACTCGAAACGAGGCCGGCACGTCGTCGATTTCCCATGTCTGGGCAATCGACCACGTTTGGCCGGCGGTCTGTCCGCTGGCTTGGGTTTTTGGTTCGGCGGCGTCCGTGATGCTTACAAGTTGAAGAGCGGCTAACACCACCGCGACGAATCGTCCGAGCATAGCCGGATCACCAAGTCCGCGCGTTTTCGTAGGCCGTGATCTTTTCTTCGTGCTGCAAGGTTTGAGCGATATCGTCCAGGCCGTGCAACAGTTTGTGCCGGCGACTTTCGTCCACTTCGAACGAACGATCAAAGCCTTTGTTGTCGGTGATCGTTTGGTCTTCCAGGTTCACCGTCAATTGATACGGCGAATGAGCTTCGGTCCGCTGGAACAGTTCGTCCACATCGGCTTGGGGCAAGACGATCGGCAACAAACCGTTTTTGAAACAGTTGTTGAAGAAGATATCGGCGAACGAAGGCGCGATGACGCAACGGATGCCGTAATCGTCCAACGCCCAAACGGCGTGTTCGCGACTGCTGCCGCTGCCGAAGTTAGGTCCGGCGACCAAGATCGACGCGCCTTTGACGTTGACGCGGTTCAGTTCGAATTCCGGATTGGGGGTTTCGCCGTCGTCCAGATAACGCCAGTCATAAAACAAGAACTGGCCGAATCCCGTGCGTTCGATACGCTTCAGGAATTGTTTGGGGATGATCTGATCGGTGTCGACGTTGGCGCGATCCAGGGTCGCGACCACGCCGGTGTGGATGGTGAAGTTTTGCATGTCGGATCGGAAACGGTTGTGGTTGCGAACGATTGAAGCGGCGGAAGTTGCCGTGCTGGGCGAATCACGGCCCGGGCGAATGCGCGATCGGGCCGCTGTGGCATTTCGGCCTATCGATAATCCCATTGGCGGATGTCGACGAAATGACCTTCGACCGCTGCGGCGGCTGCCATCGCGGGGCTGACCAAGTGGGTCCGTCCGCCTTTGCCTTGCCGGCCTTCGAAATTCCGGTTGCTGGTGCTGGCGCATCGTTCGCCCGGTGACAGCTTGTCGGGGTTCATCGCCAGGCACATGCTGCAACCCGCTTCCCGCCAATCGAAGCCCGCTTCGCGGAAGATTTTGTCCAGGCCTTCTTTTTCGGCCTGAGTCTTCACCTGGCCGCTGCCCGGAACGACCATCGCGTTGACGCGATCGCTGCAGCGATGACCTTTGACGACCTCTGCCGCGGCACGCAGGTCTTCGATGCGGGCGTTGGTGCACGACCCGATGAAGACCCGATCGAGCGTCAGGTCGGTCATCGGCGTCTTGGCGGTCAGCCCCATGTACTGCAGTGCTTGGGCGGTTGATTTTTGTTCGACCGGATCGTCAAAGTCGGCCGGGTCGGGAATCGGATCGGTGATGCTGCGGACCTGGCCCGGGTTCGTTCCCCAGGTGACCTGTGGCTGGATGTCGGCACCTTGGTAAACGTTGGACCGATCGTAGGACGCACCGGGGTCGGTCACCAATTGGCGCCAACGCTGCACGGCGGCATCGAAGTCCTGCGGGACTTCGGGTTTGCCACGCAGGTATTCGAACGTGGTTTCGTCGGGAGCGATCATGCCGGCGCGGGCACCCGCTTCGATCGACATGTTGCACACCGTCATGCGTTCTTCCATCGAAAGAGCGCGGACGCAATCGCCGGTGTATTCCAAGACGTATCCCGTGCCGCCGGCGGTGCCGATTTGCCCGATCAGGTACAGGATCAAATCTTTAGCGGTCACGCCGCGGGCCAATTCGCCGTCGACCCGCAATTCGAACGTCTTGGGTTTGAATTGCAGCAACGTTTGGGTTGCCATCACGTGTTCGACTTCGCTGGTGCCGATGCCGAAGGCCAGTGCGCCGAAGGCCCCGTGGGTCGCCGTGTGGCTGTCGCCACAAACGATCGTCATGCCGGGCTGGGTGTAGCCGTTTTCCGGGCCGATGACGTGGACGATGCCTTGGCGGACGTCGCCGATGTCGAACAGGGTGACGCCGAAGTCTTGGCAGTTTTGACGCAGGGTTTCGATCTGCTTCTTGCTGATCGGATCGGCGATCGGCAGGCTGCGGTCGGTCGTCGGAACGTTGTGGTCCGGGGTGGCCAGCGTGCGTTCGGGGCGTCGGATTTTGCGGTTGTTGATCCGCAAGCCTTCGAACGCTTGGGGGCTGGTGACTTCGTGGACCAAGTGCAGGTCGATGTACAGAATTGCGGGACCGCTTTCCGGTTGGTGGACCACGTGCTGGTCCCAGATTTTGTCCAAAAGGGTCTGCGGTGTGGACGATGAGCCGTCGGGCATGGGTCGATGGTCGGTTCCGGGTGGAAAAACAGGAAGGATTCCCGCAACTGTCAACTGTCAGTGGCGGGATGTCAACGGCCGTTCGGACGGCCATTTTGGGTCAATCGGGACGCCGAGCGGTTTGCCGCGGCGTGGCGAGGTCGACAACAGCGGGCTCGACACCCCCAGCGGGCTTCTGCGATACACGCCCAAGCGTGGCCGACTGTCAGCGAAACAAGGAGTCCGATGCCGTGTCAGGATCACCGAATTCTGTGCCTAGCGACCGCTCGCGTGTCTCGGATCCGCCCGGCCGTGCTGTCAGGGGAAACCCGCTGACGACCTGGCTGAATCGTCGCCGCTTGGTCGCCTTGGCGGCCGCCTGGATCGCCGGGAATCGGCGTCTGTCGCTGGGCCAACAAGCGATCGATTCTTCGGTCGCCGGTTCACCCGCCGTGGTTTCGGACACCGAAGTCCGCGATTCGGTTCAGTGGTTGGTCAATTGGGGCCTGGGCCAATTGCCGCCCGTGTACCGAGGTGACAAGGATTGGGGACGCGTGAAGCGTGTCTGGGCCGGTGTCGACATGAAACTGGACGGGCTGAAGCTGCGGACCCATCGCAAGTGGCACGATCAGGAACACGGCCGCTGGTTCCGCTATGAAATCTTTTCACCTGGACAGACCGACCGGCCCGCTTGGGCCCGCGACCACCGCCCGGGATCACGGTTGCCCGTTCAGATCGAGGTCCGGTCGTTAAGACAAGAAGAAAAACGGTGGTGGATTGATGTGGTTGCATCGGCGCCACTGGATTTCACGGCACAATTGCAGCGCTGGAATCTGGGCGTCAAATGGTACAGCTTGACCACGCATGGCAACATGCAGGTCCGTATTGATGCGACCATGGGCGTTGATTTCGCGACCGACTACACCGAACTTCCGCCGGCCCTGGTGATCGCACCGCATGTGGCGGCCGCGAAGCTGACACTGGTTTCGTTTGACCTGCATCGGGTCAGCCACGTCGGCGGCGAAGTGGCCGAGGAAATCGGGACGGTCGTCGAACGGAATTTGAAGCGATTCTGGCTGGACAAACTGAACGAGAAACTTGCCGACAAGCTGAACCGGTCGATCGACAAACACCGTGACGACCTGCGGTTTTCCTTGGCGGACTATTGGAAACGCTGGACCCCATGATCTTTGACACGACGATTTTGTGCCGCCCCGCCGTGGCGTGTTTGCGATTCGCCCTGCCGATCACGCTTGCCTTTGTGACTGTTCATCCGACCATTGCTGAAACACCGTTGGTGATCGCCCATCGCGGCGCATCGGCCGACGCCCCTGAAAATACGCTGCCCGCATTCGAATTGGCATTCGAACAACAGGCTGATGGTGTCGAAGGCGATTTCTATCTGACCATCGACGGACAAATCGTCTGTCACCACGACAAGGACACCGAGCGGACCGGCGGCAAGAAGTTGGTCGTCAAGGATTGCACGCTGGACCAACTGCGCGGCCTGGAATACGGCCAATGGAAAGCACCCGAGTTTCGCGGGACGGTCATCCCGACTTTCCAACAGGTCTATCAAAGCGTGCCGGAAGGCAAGCGTTTTGTGATCGAGCTGAAGGTCGGTCCCGAAATCGTTGCTCCGCTGAAAGCCGAATTGGACCGCCTGCATCACGGCCAGATCGATTTGTTGATCATCGCGTTCCAGGCAGACACGGTCGCCAAGTGCAAGGAACTGTTGCCCCAGATCCCCGTTCATTGGCTGACCAGTTTTCGTCAGGGAGACGACGGTGTTGTTCGACCCACCGCGGCACAGATCGCGCAAACCGTGCAAGAAACGTCGGCCGACGGTGTGGGCATGCACGGCAAACGCGACGTCATTGATGACGCCTTCATCGCAGAGCTTCGTCGCGGAGGCTGCGACGATTTTCACGTCTGGACGATCGACGATCCGGCCGATGCGCAGTACTTCGCCCGGCTCGGGGCATCAGGGGTGACGACCAACGTCCCCGCGGTGGTCGGCCCCGCCGTTCGCTAGAGGGTCGTTCGCTAAAGGGCCGTCGCCGGCGAAATCAAATCTTAGGGTCCGCGGGGCGTGCTTTCGCCCCGCTTGGCGGTCCTGTTACCGGAGGGCCAGTTTCCCGTCGGTGGGCGTCTCTTTGCAGGCGGACTGTGTGACCGACGCGGTTGAATCAAAGTGCCCTGATTCGCCCGAAATATCCGCCCCGTGGCCGTTCATAGCCACCCTTTTGGACCCGTCGTCGCGGCTTCGTTGTTAAGCCTGGTAAACCTTGCGGGGCACTCTGAGCGGCATCAAGCGTCTGAGCGGAATGTACCGATGCAAAGGCCCGTGACGGGGATGTCGGCTGAGCCGGATTCTCCATCACGCGATTTTGCCGGCCGGCGGGAAACCCCGTAGGTCGGCCGAAGCCGGGCCGCAGGTCTGGTCTTCGGGCGGACATTCAATGAGGCTGCATGCGGTAGGTGCGGGGATCTATGCGATTGACCACAAAGCTGTCCCTGGCACGGCGGATTGCCATTGGCATGATCCTCGCGTCGACCACGTCGATCGTGTCATCGGTGGGCGCCCCGGCCGGCCTGGAAACACAGCGGTCCTGTCATGCTGCCGAAGAAGAATCGATTTCTGACGCACGGATGACGCCCACGGTCCGCGCGATCCGTCGCGCTTCACCGGCGGTGGTCAATATCCATGGCCAAAAGACCGTTCGTACGACCGCGGCCGGCATGGTCGGGGCCAACAGCCAGGATTCGTTCCGGCAAGTCAACGGCATGGGCACCGGCGTCGTCGTTGACCCCCGTGGTTACGTGATCACCAACTATCACGTGGTCGAAGACGTCAACGACATTCGCGTGACGTTACAAGACGGCACCAACACGCACGCCGACTTGATTGCTTCGCACGTTCGCAATGACTTGGCGTTGATCAAGGTCCACACCGACAAACCGTTGCCGACCATTCCGCGTGGCACCAGCGAAGACCTGATGGTCGGTGAAACTGTGATTGCCATCGGTAACGCGTTTGGGTACTACCACACATGTACCCAAGGCATCATCAGCGCCCTGCACCGCGATGTTCCGGTCAACGAGACCCAGGACTACGTCGATCTGATTCAAATCAGTGCCGGCATCAACCCGGGTAATTCCGGTGGGCCGTTGTTGAACATCGATGGCGAAATCATCGGAGTCAACGTCGCCGTTCGTGTGGGTGCGTCACAGATCGCGTTCACCTTGCCGATCGACCAAGTCGTCGAAACGGTGACCGAAATGATCAAGCAGCACAATGCTCAGCGTGTTGCCCTTGGAATTCGAACCGACGGCGGACCCCGCGATGGCGATGGAGTCACCGTCACCGATGTCACCGCCAGCAGCCCTGCCGCACGGGAAGGACTGAAGCCGGGCGACCGCGTGGTCCGCGTCGGTTCAACCAAGGTCGACGATCAACTGGATTATGTGCTGGCCGTCTTGGGATCCGAGCCTGGGGAATCGATTCAAATCGAAGTCCAGCGTGAAGGCCAAGACATGATGTTTGCTTTGGACCAGTCGGGACGGTCGATCGCCAAGCCCCAGACGACCGAAGAACTGGCCTGGAGCGTGATCGGCATCCAAGCCAAGCCGATGGCGGCATCATCGATGCAGCAGCTGAATCGCCGCTTGGGAACCAGTTACGGCGGCGGCCTGTATATCACTCGGGTGCGTCCCGGTTCCCCGGCTGCCGAACAAAGCATCGCCTCGGGTGACATCCTGTTGGGCATTCACGAGTGGCAAACCGCACGGCTGAAAGACTTGGCCGACATCTTGCGACACCCGGAAATGCAGCCCGGACCGCGTGCGAAATTCTACATCGTTCGCCGCAATCAAACGCTTTACGGTCACCTGCAGCTGGCCGCACAAAACGGTCGCAGCACGGCGACGCGATAAGGCCGGTCGATCCGGTGCCGCGGGAATCCCGGGGCAAGCCGAATCGCAACGTGTGTGTCCCAATCCCCGCCACGTCCGCCAAGCGGGCAATCGTGGGTGTTACGGATGCACCGACCGCGACGTGTGCCCGACACACACATCGACTTGCTGACCCAGCCGGGATACCGACGCGGCATCGGATTGTGACGCCGAATCGGTTCTGCAAATCGGATTCGCTTGATCAAGACTGACGCGATCGATCAATACTCGTGACCGGTCTGGCCCGAATCAACGGCGACCGCCGGGACGCCGGATTGAACCGCTTGTCGGACGACCCGATCTTTGACTTCTTGGGTCAATCTTGCGATCGCTTCGGCGACCGGCATCGTTCCCAGTTCGCCGTCGATCCGGTCACGCAGCGCGACCTTGCCCGCTTCGGCTTCTTTGGGCCCGACAACGGCCATGTAATTGACCAGGTCCAATTGGGCGTTGCGAATCTTCGCCTGGATCTTTCCGTCGTTGTTGTCGACGGTCACACGCAGCCCCGCGTCGTCGAACTGTTTGGCGACCGCGACCGCGTATTCGGCGGACTTGTCGCTTAGCGGCAAGACGCGGATCTGTTCGGGCGACAACCACATCGGGAACGCGCCGGCAAAGTGTTCGATCAACATGCCAGTGAATCGTTCCAGCGAACCGAACGGTGCACGGTGGATCATGACCGGTCGGTGGGCGGCATTGTCGCTGCCGTTATATTCCAGCTTGAATCGCTCGGGCAGGTTGTAATCCAGTTGGACCGTGCCCAGTTGCCACGACCTGCCGATACAGTCGCTGACCATGAAGTCGGCTTTGGGTCCGTAGAAAGCGGCTTCGCCGGGCTGTTCGTTGAAGTTCACTTCGGACTGTTCCAACACGCCACGAAGCGCCGCTTCGGCACGATCCCAGTTTTCTTCCGAACCGACGTACTTGCTGCTGTCGGGATCGCGGAGTGACAACTGGATGCGGTAATTGTCCAAGCCAACGGACTTCAGCACGAACTTGGTCAAATCGATCGTCGCACGGAATTCGGCTTCGACTTGGTCCGGCGTGCAGAAGATGTGCGCGTCGTCTTGGGTCAATCCGCGGACCCGCAACAGCCCGTTCAGTTCGCCCGTTTGTTCGTGCCGGTAAACGGTACCGAATTCGAACAGCCGCAGCGGCAGTTGGCGATAGGAACGCGGCTGTGCGGCGAAAATGTGACAGTGGTGGGGGCAATTCATCGGTTTCAACAGATACCGTTCATGCTCCACTTGCCAGCGATGCAACACCTCGCGTTTCTTGTCCGCCGACATCGACGGCTTGTAATCGGGCAACTTGACGCCGAACACTTCGGCCGCGGCGATCAATTTGTCTTCGCCGTCGGCATCGATTTCGCCACGTTCCAGCCGTTCGCTCCACGCGTCCAGCATGCCGCCGACTTCGCTGCCGAACAGCGGTGCAAATTGGCTGTCGCGATAATAGGGAAAGTGACCGCTGGTTTCGTACAAGTCCACGCGACCGATGTGCGGGCTGTACACCGGATCGTAGCCACGGCTGAGCAGTTCCTTGCGCAGGAAGTCTTCCAACGCGACACGCACGCGAGCCCCCTTGGGCAGCCACAGACAAAGCCCTTGGCCGACCTCGGGATTGATCGCGAACAACCCGTGCTGTTTGCCCAGCACGCGGTGGTCGCGGCGTTTGGCTTCTTCCAGTTGTTCCAGGTAGTGCTTCAGTTCCTTTTTGTCAAAGAACGCGGTGCCGTACAAACGTTGCAGCTGTCGTCCCGACGCGTCGCCTTTCCAGTACGCGCCGGCGACACTCATCAGCTTGATTGCTTTGATCTTGCCCGCATTGGGAATGTGAGGCCCACGGCACAAGTCGACGAATTCGCCCTGGCGATAGAAACTGACCGTCGATTGGTCGGCCAATCCGGTGTCGATGTGCTCGACTTTCAGATCTTGGCCCAGACTTTCACAAAGCGAACGGGCTTCGTCGCGCGGCAGGATGAACCGTTCAAAGGGTTCCTTTTCCTTGATGATCTTTTTGATTTCGGCTTCGATCTTGGGAAAATCATCCTCGCTGATTTTCTCGGGCAGATCGAAGTCGTAATAAAAGCCTCCGGACGTCGTCGGGCCGAACGCCAGCGAGACGCCTTTGTACAAACGCATCACGGCCCGCGCCATCACGTGTGCGGCACTGTGGCGCAGAACGTCCAGTGCCGATGCGTCGCGTGAGGTCAACAGTTTCAGGGGCACCGGCGAATCGTCATCGGCAAAGTCACCCAAAGGCCGGTCCGCGTCGATGATACGGCCATCGATTTCCGCGGCAATCACGCTGCGCGCCAGCCCCTCACTGATTCCCAAAGCCACGTCCATCGCGGTCGTTTCGGTCGGCTGCGTCAGCAGTTTGCCGTCGGGAAGTTGAATTTGAATGTTGGAAGCGGAAGCCGTGCTCATGGAATTGGGGGCCGGTTGGGTGGTCATCGAATCTGTCCGCGCGTTACGGGGGCGCGGATCACCAGAAAGGATGATGATTCGGCGCGGCCAGCGTCAATCCCGTTGCGGCAACCTTCATCCAATGCCAAGACGACTGACGACACGATGCCGCGTGCGACGGCGATGAACAAGCCGCAACATCGTCGTTTCAACGCATGATCGGTCCCACGCCACCATCGATGACCCATTGGACGGCCGACCGGTTCGCACGATCAGGACGTGCGTGCGGAAATCCCTTACTCGTGACGCAGGGCGTCGATCGGGTTCATTTTGGCTGCCCGGATCGCCGGGTACAGCCCGCTGACCAGGCCGACCAACACGGCGATGGCCACCGCGATCGGGATGGTCGCGTAAACGATCGTCGGTTCCGCTTCGCGAATCGCATCGGGCAACGCCGCAAACTGGTCGGGGAAACTGCGACTGACGACGTAGATAAACCCGCGATACATCAGCGGTCCGGCAAAGCCCAGCAAAATACCCAGGAACGCACCGGCAAAGGACAGGACGATCGTTTCGATCAAGAATTGTTGGACGATGTCACGCTGCTTCGCACCCAAAGCGCGGCGGATCCCGATTTCGCGGGTCCGCTCGGTGACGCTGGCCAGCATGATGTTCATGATCCCGATACCGCCGACGATCAGCGAAATACAGGCGATCAAGATCCCGATTCCCAGGAACATCAAACGCAGGTTGCGGGCCTGTTCCAGCAATTCCTTGGGGACCACCGTCGCCACGTCGTCCATTTCGTCGTGGGTTTCACCGATGATGGATTTGACCATGGCCGCGGAAGCTTCCACCTGTTCCAGACGCTCCACCTGCAGTGTGATCTGGTTCAGCTCCATGATTTCGATTTCGAACTGACCGCCACGCCGCGAAACGACCGTGTCCCCGATCCGTCGCCGGACCGTTTCGATGGGGACGTAGATGTCTTTGGAAAAGTCTTGGGAATCCAGGCTGCCGCCGATGGCCGCGGATGCTTCACGGTGTTCCAGCACGCCGACGATGCGGTAGTAATCGGTGTGTTCGGGAATGTAGATCCGCTTACCCAGCGGTTCTTCGTACGGGAACAACTTCTCGGCGACACCGGCGCTGATCACGCACACCGTGTCGGCCTTGACGCGATCGGCATCGGTCAGAAATCGGCCGCCCCGCTCGCGAATCACCAAGTGATTGACATCGGAATAGTTCGGGGTGCACCCCACCAAGCGTCCGTCGACGGTGCGATCGCCATAAATGAATTGGCGACGAATTTCACGGATCGGTGTCGCCTGGGTGATGGTGGGAACCATCGAAAGAACGCGATCCAGGTCACTGCGCAAAAGCCCATAATCGGCGGCACGCTGACCCGCCATTTTTTCGGCGGGCGGTTTGACGCTGCGGATGATGATGGTGTTGGCACCCAGCGATTCGATCTGGCGTTGGACTTGATCACTGGCGCCTTGGCTGATCGCGGTCAGCACGATCACGGCCCAGACCCCGATCAGGATGCCCAGCATCGTCAGGCCGGTTCGCAGCGGGTGCAGCATCAACGTTTTGATGCCCAGGCGAAGCGTTCGGATCCATTGCATGGCGGATGACTCTTGGCCAGACGACTAGTGTTCGCGTTGTTTCAACAGTTCGACATTGGCACGCTGGCGATCACGCGCCTGTTGCCGATGTTCTTCGGAATTGTCCGTGTCGCTATGCAGCATTCCGTCTTTCAAGCGAATCACCCGCCGTGCACGATCGGCCACATCGTCTTCGTGCGTGACCATGATGATGGTCCGACCTTCCTTGTTCAGCTCTTCGAACAGCGTCAAGATTTCTTCGGTCGTGATCGAGTCCAAGTTACCGGTGGATTCATCGGCCAGGACAAAATAGGGATCGTTGACCAAACTGCGGGCGATGGCCACACGCTGTTGCTGACCCCCGGAAAGCTGGTTGGGGCGGTGATCCAACCGATCCGCCAGCCCAACCCGCTCGGCCAACTCGATCGAACGATCACGTTCCTTGGCACCGATGCGCCCCTGGTAAAACAGCGGCACCTGGATGTTTTCGACCACCGTCAATTGTTGGATCAAGTTGTACGACTGGAACACGAACCCGATCCGTTCACTGCGGATTTCCGCCAGCTGGTCGTCGGTCATTGTGGAAATATCGTCGTCACCCAACAGCAGGCTGCCGTTGGTCGGTTTGTCCAGGCAACCGAGCAGATTCAACAGCGTAGACTTGCCGCTACCCGACGGTCCCATGATGGCAACGTAATCGCCTTCGGGGACGTCAAACGAAACCCCGCGTAGCGCACGGACGGTTTCGCTTTTCAGCACGTATTCCTTGGTCAGGTCGCGGATCGACGTGGCCAGTCGCCGTGGGGCGTCGGCGGATTTGCCGGACGCACTGACGGGGCCCGGCTCGGTCGTCGTCCCGTATGCATCGCTCAAGCTCACTGCGGGCCTCCTCCGCTGCCCATGGTCGCACGCAGGCCTTTGGTCAGTTCGGCGCGAGTCACAACGCCGTCACCGTCCGCATCGGCGGATTCCAAACGGCTGCGGAATCGACCGTCGACCGCTTGGATTTCCTCAGCCGACAGCTGACCGTCGCCGTCGGTGTCGTTGCGTTCCATGCTGCGGGTGACAATCGTGTTGATGTCGGGGGCACCACCGCCGCCGGGACCACCCGCACCGGGACCGCCACCGCCAGGTCCACCAGGCCCGCCCGTACCAGGGCCACCTGGACCACCGGACCCGCCGGCGCGCGGGCCGCTAGGACCATCGAAATCGCCCTTTCGGGCGGCGTCTTCGTCACGCAGTTCTTTCAGGTCGCTGTTGTCCTCGGCTGTCAGCTCCGGCAAATCCATCAGGTTCAAGTGTTCGCGAAGGTTCAGCACGACGATTTCGTTTTCTTCCAGCCCGCTGTTGATGCTGGCCATGGTGTCGTTGGTCGCGTTGACATCGACCTGGCGAGTTTCGAAATCCATTTCGCCGGTCTTCACCAGCGAATACATTTCGCCACCATGTTCGTAGAGACCTTGGATCGGAATCTGCAACGCATCGTCCAGTTGTTCCACGAAGATCTGGGCTTCGGCGGTCATGCCGGTTCGGATGTTGTCCGGCGGATCGATGATTTTGACGATGGTCGCGTATTCTTTGACGCTGCTGCTGAACCAGCTACCGGGTTCGGCATACCGGTTGACCTTGGTCACGACGCCACGCAAATCGGTCCCCGGCAGGGCATCGATGCGGATTCGCACGGGCATGCCGGCTTGGATCAAGGTGATGCGAGATTCATTGACCGTGCATTTGATCTGCATTTGTGTGGGGTCGGGCAGATTGATCAACGCTTGGCGTTCGCGAACGTTGGCCCCCGCTTCGACGACGAATTCGGCGTTACCACCGCGGCTGCTGAACTTGTTGGCGTGCACGACGACGCCGTCGGCCGGAGCGTACATGACGCAGCCGTCCAGTTGCTTTTGTAGGTCGTTGTACTCGCGTTCCTTCTCCATCAAATCGCTTCGCGCGGCGCCAAGGGTGGCCTCCGCGGCTTCGATATCGCTGTCGAACTGGACCAGCATTTTTTGGCGAGTCAGGTTTTGCAGCACGCGAAGCCGACCCTCGGCGGCTTCCAGCTGGTTCCTGGCATTGGCGACGGCAAACTTGTCAGCTTCCAGTTGCAGCGATTTGACCAATCCCTTGGCGACCAGTCGCTCGCTGGACTGCAAAGCCAGTTGGGCCTTTCGCAGTTCTTGTTCGGCGACCGCCATCTCGCTCTTAATCGCTCGTTCTTCGGTCTTGAAGACACCTTCCAGGTATTCTTGCCGGGCGATTTTGGCTTGTTCCACCGCGGCTTCCGCCGTCGCGACACTGGCTTCGGCGGTGATCACCGAGATCTTGGAGGCGTTCAGCAATTCTTCGATCGATGACGAATCCAGTTCGACCAGCTTGTCGCCCTTCTTGACCCGTGCACCTTCGTCGATCACCCACAAAATCGGTGTCCCGCCGGTGCCGCGAGATTTGACTTCGCAAATGACTTCGATGTTGCTGCTGCTTTCGATTT